>NZ_JAUHIS010000001.1:0-1857500 GCF_032381435.1 Bradyrhizobium sp. SZCCHNR1002 | reverse complement strand
GAGCCTGCCGGCCTGAACCAACGGCTGCCTCGATCTTCGATCGCTGCGTCGCTCGCGCCGTCACGTGCATGAATCGAACTGGACGGCGCTGGGGTGAGATCGACGACGCCGAGAATCAGCTCGGCATTCTCGACGTCGATATTGCCGCCGAGCAGGAGCCGGGCTCGGCTGCCCAGGGGCGCGACCGCCTTCACCGTGGAGCGGCGCCATTTCGGCATTTGACGCCGATACCCACGCAGATCGGGGGGCGGCCGGCAGAAATTCTGGCGCGGGCAGGCGCTTCGGCGCGCAAACGAGCTCCGCAGGAAAGCCAGCCTGCGGCCGTCACCACCTGGTCTTGACGGCGGTGTTGACGTTGGTCACGGCCGTGGCGGTCCCGGACGTGGCGGCTGCCGTATTGTTGATCAGCGCCAGCAGCTTGTAGTAGTCGACGACCTTGGCATTGGCGACATACATCACGTCCTTGCTGCGCATCTGGAAGCCCGACGCCAGCAGCATGCCGGAGGGATCGCGCAGGTTGAGGTGATAGATGGTCGGAATGCGGTCGTAGACGAACCGGCTGGTATCGATGCCGAGCTTCTGCAGCAGCGGGCGCTCTTCATAGCGATACAGGAAGACCTCGGCCGGGTCCGACTGCTGATCGTTCAAGCCGCCGGCCTTGCCGATCGCCTGAGCCAGCGTCAGCGTCTCGGTGTCGAACGTGATCTCGGAATTGAAGCCGAAGACGTTCTGATTGAGCGCGCCGAGCGCCGTGAAGGTCGGGGATTCCCGCGTGATGTAGACGACGTCGTTCGGACGGATGAAGATGTTCTCGCGCGGATCCTGCACCACGCGGCTGAGCAGCACGCGCACGCGCTTGCCGTCGCGCTGCAGGGTCACATAGCTTTCGATCGCCTCGTGCTTCGGTCCGCCGGCGCGCGCAATCACCGCCAGCAGCCGTTCGCCCACGCTGTTCAGCGGCAACACGCCGGGCGTGTTGACGTCGCCGAGAACGCTGACCACGCTCGAATGCTGCTGGTTCAGGCTGACGACGACCTGCGGCTCGAGCGCGCGTTTCTGCAGGCGGAAGACGATCTCCTGCTCGATCTGAGGAAGCGTCCGGCCGGCGGCCGCGATCTCGCCGGCATAGGGAACGCGGATGTTGCCCTGCTGATCCACCGCCTGCGCCGGCAGATCCACGAAGTTGCCCGGACGGGCTCCGGCCGCGGTCGGCGGCGTGAACAATCCGCCTGGGGCCGCTTCGAAGATGGACACGTTCAGGACGTCCCCGACACCGGCGACCTGCACCGGCTTCGGCCGCTTGTCGGGAAATACGCCCTGGAAGGTCACCAGATTGGGCTGGGACAGGAAGGCGATCGTCTCCGAGCTGACGTCGACAAGGGCATAGGGAAGGGCGGTATTGGACCGGACGCTGGACGTGGCGTTGTCGTTCACCGCGTCGCTGGTCGGGCCGGTCCCGGGCAGCAAAGAGCAGGCCGGCAGCAGCGCCAGCATCGCTGCCATCGCGAGACCACGCGAGGCACGACCAAGGCGGCGTAGACCCATCGGGCTCGCTGCACCCTTGCCGACGACAGACCCTGCACCGCCGGTCGATCCAGGCGGCTTGATCAAGATCTTCAAACGCATTCCCGGATACGACAAAAATACGTCCCCACGCCATTCCCTCCCCCACGGAGGGACAACGCCATCCCACTAGTTCCCAACCTACCCGGCGGTCCCCCCTGGCGAAAGCGGACCACTGTTCGTCCCAGCCCGCTTTTGCCGTGACGTGCTAATTAGGTCACAGTCAGACCTCACCAAATTACCTCTTGCCGGGCCGACATCGCAACGGCTGTGCATAGGTGCCGCCGCGCGTCATCAGACCCGACGAAACGCCTGAAAATCTAAGCAGAAAGCAGTTGAGCAACGGTTATCCGAGTCGCGGCGGCGTTTCCCGAAGCCGCCGGCCCGCGTGCTCGTGCCGCCCGGACGATCGGTTGTCGCCGGCCGCCATCCAAGTCTATGCTGCTCGGCAGGTCATTGGTTCGAAGGAGCATGCCTTGTCGAACGCCATCAGGATCGCTGCTGCCGCGGTCGTCATTCTCATGACCGGCACGTCCGCCCCGGCGCTGGCGGGCCGGCTTTATCCGCTGACGGAGTGCGGCCCGGATCTCAGCCGGCTATGCCGGCTGCATGGCGCCTTCGAGGCCACTCCGTTTCACTACAATCTCGCGATCTATCCGGGATGCCTCCGGCGCGTGGCGGTGATGACGCCTCGGGGGCTCCGGTATCGACATGCCGTGGTCTGCGGAGCGCCGGAACGGCCGATGATCTGGTGAAGCAGCCGCTTGCATTGGTGACTAAGCCGAATCCCGGGCGTCGGTATCGCTCCTCGCGCCCGGGCGTCGGATCTGGCGACGGGCGGGCCTTTCGAAACGGCGGGCTCGAGGCGCCACGTCCTGACCGATCGCTTGTGCGCTCAGTCCGGCGTATTAAATCGAGTGGTTGCGTTATTTGGTTTATGCAATCTAAAATTAAATAATTTCTTCCGCGCCCTCGAATACCGTTGCGACACAAAAAATTGTAATGAGAACAAACTAAAGCTTCAATTATCATCGACCAAGGGTGGTTAATAAGTCCTTTCGGGGACGCGGTAAAAAATTACTCCCAACCGCGGCTTGCGCCGGAAGTATTTAATTATCTTGCCGTTCAGATGGTAAATTAACTTGTCGCGAGTGGTTAATTTAATTCCGGTCATCGGAGCCGTACGTCGCCGCGACGGCAGTTCGCGGGCGTTCGAGAAAAAATCCCTCAAATCTCGCCAACGAGTGGGGTCCGTCCTTGTGTGACGAGTTGAGTACCGCGTTGATCGAAGACGAGTTGGATATTGGCGGCGGCGCTTCGAGTGCCGTGCAGAAATCATTGAAGACGATACGGGCCGCCAGATCACGCCTGCAAGTGCTGTCGTCGGAACCGTCGACGCCAGCAGTCTTGATCTCGCAGATCGAGCTCTGCGACCTTCTCCTCGACGAACTCCAGTCCATCAGCTGCAGCGTCGAGAAGCGCGCCGAGCCATCCAGTACGCCCAGTCGTCGTGCCGTGACGAACCGGTATCGGCGTGGCACGGCTCACCTGGTTGCGCCGCAGCGCACCGTGCCCGGCCGGACCAAACAACGGAAATAGGACGGCAGACCTCGGCGCTTGCACGGCGTCTGTCGATGGCAGGCGCTGCCGCCGCGTCTCCGCCGGTCGAGAAGCTGCCGCGCCAGCGTCCGGTCCTCGACCAGGGCCGCCAAGCCGAGGACGATCTTCACCGGCAGCGGCGTGCGCGCCTCGGTGTCGAGCGTGGCTCCCAGAGCTGCTCCGGGTTCATCTCGCCGAGGTCCTTGTAGCGCTGTTGGGGGACGCCGCCGATCTGTCACTTCCTTGAAGAACTTCCCGCGCCGGCATCAGATGTTTGCCTTCCCGAGCAGTGCCATCGGGGTCCAGGTGGCGACCGCGTGCGCTCGGCGCTGATGGCGCAGCGGTGAAGCCGCGTGTGTGGAGGCCTGCCGGCTCGGCTCCGATCGCGAGCAACCGGAACGCGAGGCAGAACCCGCGGCAGAGGCGGGATGACGCTGCCGGCGAGAGAACGCGTCGCCGCGCGGAGACCGAGTAGTCTTCCAAACCGAAGATGCGACTAACGACAGCCAAGTCGTTTCCTGCAGGAAGTCTCTTGCTGGCGTCGCATCGGGCGTCGGGCTCCGCGGGCTGTGATTCGCGGGCCTGTGCCCTGAACATCTCGCGGTCCCGCCGGCGCGACCGTCCGTGCCGATGAACGCATTTCGGCAGCTCTGCGGCATATTCCAGATGTTGTGCGTAATTAAACCTGCTTCTGGCATTTTGTGCAGATGCATAAATATCTCGATCCGGGTTATTGGCTGCTTCGCCAGAATAGGTTGTGTAGGTTGTTGCGCACTTCGCGCGTGCGTCCTCACCGGACCCGCTCGGCTGCCGAAACGTGTCCGTTTTCGTCATTCAAAATCGCGTCATTCTGGCGCGCTTTTGCCATACGACATCGAAATTCCTTGCAGATCGCGGCTATTCGGCGTTTTTTGACTCGGTCGAGCAGGTCGTTGGCCGGCGCAGGGTGATTGAAAGACACATTTCCCCGAAATGGGGTTGCGGGTTGATTATTTGTTGAGTTACAACCAAATGCGTCGGCAAGTGGATATATCTCAAATATTCAGTTTTTCCGACAGCGGGCCTCTTGCGGATCGAAATACCGAATTATATGACATTAATCCGGCAGGATAGAGATCACAGATAAAGGTCGCTGCATGTCCACCAAGAAGATCGATTTCGAGGCGATGTCTTTCGATGACCTCTGGTCTCTCCACGAGCAGATCAGTCAGATCCTCGCCGTGAGGATCACGTCAGAGAAGCGCGAGCTCGAACGTCGCCTGGCGGTTCTCAACCGCAGTCGCGGCGCCATCGAGGGGGCTGGCAGCGAGGGCGCGCAGCCCTACAACGGCAACGGCAAGGCGCGACGTAAATATCCCCGGGTCCTGCCGAAATATCGCAATCCGCAGACGTCGGAGACGTGGTCCGGCCGCGGCAAGCAGCCGCGTTGGCTGGTCGCGGCGATCAAGACCGGACATCGGATCGAGGAATTCGCGATCAACGGCACCGGTGTCCCGAAGGGGCGCCGTCAGCGGGCTTGAACGGCGTCAGGTGCCAGGCCGGTCTGCTAAAAAGCTGTGCTGCGTTGCGAAGTCGCTTCTCGGACGTGCGGCTGTTTTGAACTCGCGGGATCCGCGAACCCGATTGGCCGATTCGCTAGCGCGCCTTGCGCAGACAGGCGGTCGAGCGCCGCGGCATGGTCCTGGTTCCGGCGGGCGAATTCACCGGATTGGTCCGCAGCTTCATTCTCCGCATCTGGCCTAATAGGCGTTGTTGCCGCGAATCAGTTCGATCGGCGTCCGGAGCAGGATGGCGATGTCCAGCGACAGGCTCCAATTGTCGATGTACCACAGGTCGAACTCGACGCGCTGTTCGATGGAGGCACGCGTCGGCGTCGGCCCTCGGCAACCGTGCACCTGCGCCCACCCGGTCAATCCCGGCTTGACCCGGCGGCGAAACGCGTAGTTGCGGACAAGCTTGTCGAACTCGTTGTCGTGGGCCAAGGCGTGCGGACGCGGGCCGACCAGGGACATGCTGCCGTTCAAGACGTTCAGAAGCTGCGGCAGCTCATCGATGCTGGTTCGTCGGAGCCACGCCCCGAGGCGCGTGAACCTGCTGTCGCCGATTTGCGCCTGCACGATGGAGGGGCCGTCCTCGAGCACGGACATCGTGCGAAATTTGTAGATCTGGAAGGATCGGCCGTTGAATCCGCAGCGCTGTTGCCGGAACAGCACCGGTCCCGGCGAGTCGAGCTTGATGGCGAGCGCGACCAGCAGCAGCAGCGGCGAAAGCAGCGTCAGCGCAGCTGCCGACAGCGCCAGGTCCATGAGCCGTTTCGTCGCGTGCTCGAGCGGGCTCATCAGGCCGCGCTGCAGCTCGATGCAGACGGCGCTGCCAAGCTCGTGGCGGGGACGCTTGAAGATCTCGGAGGCGGTGCCTACCGGCACGAAGCTCACCGGAAATGGCAGCACGCGCAATTCGGCGCCCAGGGTGCGCAGTTCGGACCATGGAGCGGGACCAGCGCCGACCACGATCTCCTCGATGTCGGAGCCGCGCACGAAATCGATCACGCCCGCAACAATCCGCCGTCGCTCATCGGAATCGGATCCCGGGGCGGGAAGCAGGAAGTGTCGCTTGACGCGAAAGCCGGTGTCCGTGAGCGCCTGGGTCAGGCCGGCATTGTCCTTGCCCGCCTCGTCGGTGATGAGAACGATGTTGCGGCCTGAGAACCGTTTCTCGGCGAGGCCCTTCGCCAGCAGATATTCGGTGATCCGGCGGTTGAGGATCAGCGCCATCAGCCCGAGCGTCGCGAACACGATGCTGGTGCCGCGCGAAAACTCGCTGCCGATCTTCAGCGCAAACAGCGCGCCGGCCAGCACGAGAAAGGCGGTGATCCAGGTCAGGCAGGCCGCGCGGATCTGGTGTCGCAGGATCAGCAGCTCGGCCGGGCGGTACATGCCGCGGACCTTCATCAGCGACACGAACAGCGCCGACACCAGGAT
This sequence comes from Bradyrhizobium sp. SZCCHNR1002, assembly GCF_032381435.1. Lineage (NCBI taxonomy): Bacteria > Pseudomonadati > Pseudomonadota > Alphaproteobacteria > Hyphomicrobiales > Nitrobacteraceae > Bradyrhizobium > Bradyrhizobium sp. SZCCHNR1002. The sequence continues at coordinate 1,851,357 of NZ_JAUHIS010000001.1, read as the reverse complement.
CGCCAGGCCAACCGATTTGCTGACGTCGTTGGCGCCGACGGCGTCCTGCAGATGATAGAGAAAGCCGGACAGCACACTGGATGCGGTAATCGTCGCGATGTCCGCCGCGATCGCGAAAGGCTCCACCGCGGCGTAGTGGACGGGCCATTTGCGCCCCTGGACTTGCCGCTCCGCCATGATGGCGGCCGGCATGCCGTTCCGATCGAGAGTCTCGGGCTGATCCACGTAATGCATGGGATATCGGTGTTCGAAACTCGGTTAAAATAGCGGCTCGGCCGGCACTATATAATCTGGCATTTAATTTAAACAAATAAAATCGACGGCCGTTTTTGCGGACGCTGTCGAATGGTCCCGAAATACCGGGACTGGCATGGGAATGAACAATGCCGACGCGCCGTCCAGCGCTCCGGAGCTCCTGTTTTTGCTATGGGATGCCGCGTAACGGGCGATCGGCCGATGCGTGTGGCGGATTAATGTCGGCGAAGCGGATATTTCAATGCTGGCCGCCAAAAATATCGTTTAAAATAAAATACAACAGGATTATTAATTGCGGGCGGGGCGCTGCTTTGCGACAGGTTGAATTCCGCTGCCGGACGGAATCGTCGCAAGGGCGCTCCCCGACCGGAGGAGGCGGCGAGCCGTCGCCGAGGCTGGCCGGCGAGGTTGAAAGATAATGTTGCTCATTTCCGAGATTACGAATCCGAAGGACGTCGAGCCATGAAGGTCGTGTTGTTCTGTGGAGGACTTGGCACCCGGATCAGGGAATATTCCGAGAGCATCCCGAAGCCGATGATTCCGATCGGCCACCAGCCGATCCTCTGGCACGTGATGCAGTACTACAGCCAGTACGGGCATCGCGACTTCGTTCTCTGCCTCGGTTACAAGGCCAATGTGGTGAAGGATTATTTCCTGAACTACAATCAGGCCGCCACGACCGACTGCACCATCTCGCAATTCGGCAAGAAGGTCGAACTGCTGGGCGAGCGCCCGGCGGATTGGCGCGTCTCGCTCGTCGACACCGGCATCTGGCGCAACATCGGCCAGCGCCTGCGGGCCGTCCGGCACATGGTGCAGGATGAAGAGATCTTCCTCGCCAATTACAGCGACGGTCTGACCGATGCACCGCTGCCGGACATGATCGATCGCTTCAAGCGAAGCGGCATGATCGGCTGCTTTATCGCGATTCATCCGCCGATCAGCTTTCACCTCGCCGAGTTCGATGCCGGCGGCAAGGTCGGCCGCATGGCGGCGAGCAATGATTCCGACATCTGGATCAACGGCGGATACTTCATCTTCCGCAAGGAGATCTTCGATTACATCGAGGAAGGCGACGAGCTTGTCGTCCAGCCGTTCAAGCGGCTGATCGATCGCGGCCTGCTGATGGCCTATCGCTACGAAGGGTTCTGGCGGGCCATGGACACGCTCAGGGACCGTCAGGTGCTCGAGGAGATGATCGAGCGCGGCGACACGCCCTGGCATTTCGGCGGAAACCTTCCGGCCGTGGTGAACGGATGAGAGCCCTCAAGCTCGCCGGTCGCGGCGACCGGCTTTCGGTCCTCTGTCTCGGCGCGCATTCCGATGACATCGAGATCGGCGCGGGGGGCACGCTTCTGACCTGGCTCGACCAGGGGGTTCGCCTCGACGTCCACTGGTGCGTGCTGAGCGGCAATGGCGAGCGCAGCACCGAGGCGAAGGCATCGGCCGACGACTTTCTCGCCGAGGCGGCGGGGCGCAGCCTCGAGATCATGAATTTCCGCGACGGCTTCTTTCCGGAGCAGGGCGAGGAGATCAAGGCCTGGTTCGAGGCGCTGAAGGGCCGGATCGAACCGGACGTCATTCTCGCCCACCGCCGCGACGATGCGCATCAGGACCATCGCCAGGTCAATCGGCTCGTCTGGAACACGTTTCGCGATCATCTCGTCCTCGAATACGAGATCCCGAAGTGGGACGGCGATCTCGGTCGGCCGAACGTCTACATGCCGGTGCCGGAGATCGTCATGAAGCGCAAGGTCGCGCTGCTGATGTCGCATTTCGGCAGCCAGCGCTCCAAGCAATGGTTCGATCCGGAGACGTTCATGGGCCTGGCGCGGCTGCGCGGCATGGAATGCCGCGCGCCCGAGCGCTACGCCGAGGCCTTCGTCGCGCGCAAGCTGTCGCTGGGGTGAGCCGCAGCCGCTGCGCTTGGCGCGGACGCAAAGTCCGCGCGACTCTCAAGCGTCGGAGCACGGCACTGCGGTGATCTTGCCGCGCTGTCTGGTGCGTACACAGAGGCGGCAGGGTCCTGCGGAGCCGGCGGAAACCTCGCGATCCCTTCGATCGCGGCCGACGATGTGTCTGGCCGTCAGCCCGTCGCCCGTCTGGGAACGTCGACGGTCTCAGCCACCGGCGGACGCTCGATCGCGGTGGCCGGCACCTTCTCCAGCCAGACCTCGCGCCACCATGCAAAGATGCCGCGCGGGCAGAACAGGCGGTTCTCGCTATAGCGCGACTGGCAGTAGACGCCGTCCAGGATGACCGCTGGCGTCTTCATGCGCCGGATGAAGCCGGTCCGCTCGTCGATGAATTTCTCGACCCGGGTCCGGACCCGGAAGACCTTGCCGCAATATGGCACCATCTCGGCATCGAAGCCCATGCCGCGGTTGTTGGTCTGCTTGTCGATGGTCGCGAGGATCTCCTTGTGCGGCCGGACGCGGACGAGGTCGCCCGGCTGCAGCCCGAGATCGGCAATCGGGGCGTCCTTGTCGGTCAAGAGGTCGCCACGCCGCCGCGGAAACGGCACGCCGCCCCATAGCGACTGGACGCGGTCATAGACCCAGCGGGCCGGACGGCCGAGCCGCGGGCGTCGTGCCATCGTCGCGCCGACATAGGCAAAGTAGAGCAGGCCGCGGAGCATCTTGCCGACCGAGACGTTGCCGGACGCGATGTCCTCGGCATATTGCCTCGCGTCCCACCATTTGAGCGGTTGGGTGTAGCTCGGCAGCTCGGTGGCCTGACAGGAATATCTGGGGCCTTTTCCCGCGATCTGGTCGGGCGACTTGGTCGCGTCCCACACCGCGCGCGCCGTGCATCCGCCGGAAGGCTGGCGCGCGGCGGCGTGATCGCGATCGGCCGCGGTGGCTTGCGCCGGGTCGACCGGAGACAGCCAGGCCTCCTTCCAGAAGATCAGGCACGCTGCCTGGCAGCCGCCATAGGCCTCGCCGTCGCAGCGCAGGTCGAGATGCACCGCATGGGGCAGGCGTCTTCCGAGCCATTCGCCGGTGTTGTATCCGGTCACCGTATCGCAGGTCTTGTGGGCGCGCTTGTGAACCTGGAGACGCTGGCCGCACCATTTGAACATCTGCGGCATGAACGGCAGCCCTTCGAGGCGCCCATTCGCGTCGAGCGTGGCCAGGATCTCTTCCTTGCTGCGCACCACAACCCAGTCGCCGGCGGATAGCGTCATGCTCTGTCTCTCAAATCTTCAATGAAAGCGCTCGAATAAAGCTGCCCAGATTTGCGGTTCCGGTTTGTCCGATTCAAGGCATTTATTTAATTTGGCTGGATTAAAATTAAATGGGTGGTGGCCGGATCGGCATGCCGGTGCGGGGGGCTTCCGGCCGCCGAATGTCGTGGAAAAGTGCAGTCCTGCCCGTGTTCATCGTCTCGCTTGCTCCTCCCTCGGCCTCTGGACGAGGCGGCGATGGATTTACTGGACGGAAGTGCATTATATATTATAATGCATTTTGGATCATTTTAAATCGTGCTTTGGTTGGTGGCGTAAGAGGTGACGATGTTGAAGGTGCTCATCACTGGAAACATGGGCTATGTCGGGCCGGAGGTGGCAAAGCATCTGCGCGCGCAGCGGCCGGATGCGGTGCTGCACGGCTTCGACAACGCCTATTTCGCGCACTGCCTGACCGGCGCTCCGGTTCTGCCCGAGCGATATCTCGACGAGCAGTTCCATGGCGACGTTCGCGAGATGTCGCTGGACCTGCGCGGCTACGATGCCGTGATCCAGCTGGCGGCGATCTCGAACGACCCGATGGGCAATCGCTTCCAGGACGTGACGCTCGACATCAACCAGACGACCACCGTGTCGCTGGCCAGGGCGGCCGCTGCGGCGGGGGTGAAGAACTTCGTGTTCGCGTCGAGCTGCAGTGTCTATGGCATCGCTGACGGCCCGCCGCGCAAGGAGGGCGATCCGCTCAACCCCATCACCGCCTATGCCAAGTCGAAGATCGGCTCGGAGCAGGAGCTGGCTGCGATCGATACCGGCATGACCATCACCTGCCTGCGCTTCGCGACGGCGTGCGGCATGTCGGATCGGCTGCGGCTCGATCTGGTTCTCAATGATTTCGTCGCCTGCGCGCTCACGCGCCGGCAGATCAGCGTGCTCTCCGACGGCACGCCGTGGCGTCCCCTGATCGACGTCGCCGACATGGCGCGGGCGATCGACTGGGCCATCGACAGGCCGGCGGCGACCGGCGGCCGCTTCCTCACCGTCAACGCCGGCTCGGACGATCGCAACTACCAGGTCAAGGATCTCGCCGACGCGGTGGCCGCGAGGGTCCCGGGGACCGCGGTGTCCATCAATACCTCCGCGCCGGTGGACAGCCGCTCCTACAAGGTCGATTTCGGCCTGTACCGGGCGCTCGCGCCCGATCACCAGCCGCGCGTCACGCTGGATCAGTCGATCACCAACCTGGTCAATGGCCTGAAGCGGATGAACTTCAAGGATGCCGAGTTCCGCTCATCCGACCTGATCCGTCTCAAGGTCCTGCAGGACCACATGGAGACCGCCAGGATCAACGACAGGCTGCAATGGACCTGACGCCGCACGGCCCGTGCAGCAGGCCACCGCGTCGCCAGACAGGACAGTGACGGAGAAACCATGGAACTGAGCCTTCCCACGGCCGTAGGTGTCGCGCCCAAGTGCCGGCATTGCGGCGATGACCTCACGCTCAAGCTGATCGACCTCGGCGCCTCACCGGTCGCCAACGACTACGTCGACCCCGCCAACTACATGAGGGCCGAGCCGTTCTATCCGCTGGAGACGTTCGTCTGCCGCGAGTGCCGTCTGGCGCAGACGCGGGATCTCTTGGCGGCCTCCGAGATTTTTCGCGCGGACTATGCGTATTTCTCCTCGCACTCGACGTCGTGGCTGGAGCACGCGCGCGGCTATGTCGAGGCGATGACGGAGCGCTTCGCGCTCGGCCCGTCCTCGCGTCATGTCGAGATCGCATCGAACGACGGCTATCTGCTGCAGTATTCGCTGCAGAAGGGGATCAGCTGCCTGGGCGTCGAGCCTTGCGAGAGCGTCGCGCTGGCCGCGCGCGCCAAGGGCATCGAGACCCGTGTCGAATTCTTCGGCCGCGCCTATGCGAAGGTTCTTGCGGACGAGGGCTGGTCAGCCGACCTGCTCACCGCGAACAACGTTCTGGCGCACGTTCCGGACATCAACGACTTCGTCGGCGGGGTCAAGATCCTGCTGGCTCCGCAGGGCGTCGCGACCTTCGAGGTCCAGCACCTGCTGACGCTGATGCAGCGGCATCAGTTCGACACGATCTATCACGAGCATTTCTCGTATCTGTCCCTGATCGCCGGCTTGCGCATCTTCGCCCGGGCCGGCCTGCGGGTGTTCGATGTCGAGCTGCCGGAGACTCACGGCGGCTCGATCAGGTTCTTCGTCTGCCATGAGGGCGCGGCGCATGCAGAGAGCCCGAACGTGGCCGACGTGCTGGCGCGCGAGCGGGCCTATGGCCTGCACGAGGACGCGATCTACACGGCCTGGAACGAGCAGGTCAAGGAGACCAAGCGGGCGCTGCTCGAACTGCTGACGTCGCTGAAGCGCGACGGCAAGAAGATCGTCGCCTACGGCGCACCGGCCAAGGGCGTCACGCTGCTCAATTATTGCGGGGTCCGGACCGACTTCCTCGACTTCACCGTCGATCGCGCGCCCTCGAAGCAGGGACGCTACATGCCGGGTGTCCGCATTCCGATCCTGCCGCCGGAGGCGATTTTCGAAGCAAGGCCCGACTACGTGCTGATCCTGCCGTGGAACATCAAGAACGAGATCAAGGCGCAGATGGCCGAGATCCGAAATTGGGGCGGCCGCTTCATCGTGCCGGTGCCCAAGGCCAGCATCGAGGAGTAGGGCGGCAGCGATGAGGTTTGTCCAGCTGGGGCGATCGGATGCGCGGCTGATCGAGCTCACGGTTCGTGCCGATGAGCGTGGCAGCTTCACCCGAACCTGGTGCGCGGACACGTTCGCCCGGGAGGGCATCGCCTTCCAGCCGGTGCAGGGCAACAGTTCGGTGACGCGTCTGCGCGGCACCGTGCGTGGCATGCATTTCCAGCGCGCGCCGAAGGCCGACGCCAAGATCGTCCGGTGCTCGGCAGGCCTGATCCATGACGTCATCGTCGATGTCAGGCCGGAGTCTCCGACGCGAGGCGAGGTCCATGCCTGCGAGCTCGGGCCGTCGACGTCACGGATGCTCTATATCCCGGCCGGCTTTGCTCATGGTTTCCAGGCGCTGACGGACGACGTGACGGTCGAGTACCTGATGGGCATCGACTATGTCGAGGGGCTGTCGGACGGCTTTCGACACGACGATCCAATGATCGGCATCCGATGGCCGCAGCCGGTCACGGTGTTGTCGGCGAAGGATGCCGCATGGCCCTTGCTGGCCGAGCGGGGGCTTTGGTGATGCGGCTTCGCGATTGCTGCGGTCGGTCGGCGCACGGACGAATGAACGAGCGGCAGAAGCCGCCAGGTCGCCCAAGGTATGACGACGAGCCAGGAGGGCTACGGAATGACGAATATTTTCGTTGATGCCACGATGCCGGACGACCAGCGGCGCCAGAGCTTGTATGACGGCGCGCTGTTCCTGTATTCGCCGACGCCGTCCGTCCAGGCGCTGGTGGCGTTCGCAAGGCAGCTGATCGAGGAGGCCTTTCGTCCCTACGATCCGCGCACCGCCCAGTTCGAGCTGCCCGTCGAGCGCTACGTCGACATTCTCGCCAAGCTCAAGCCGTTCTTCATTCATCACCCCCGGTCGAAAGAGCTGGTGGGAGGAATTCTGCGCGAGCTCGGCTGCGACCCCGAGTTGACCTATTTCGACGTGCCGCGGCTGCGCTCGGCCACGAGCAACGATTATTTGACGACGGGCATCGCGTTCGCATTCCATCCGCACCGCGACACCTGGTACTCCGCGCCACCGTGCCAGCTGAATTGGTGGCTGCCGGTCTATGACATCACGCCCGATAACGGCCTCGCCTTCCATCCGCGTTATTTCGACGAGGCCATCAAGAACGGCTCGAGAAACTATGACTATTACGAGTGGAACCGGACGTCGCGTGCGTCGGCCGCGCAACACATCAAGACCGATACGCGCGTGCAGCCGAAGCCCGAGCAGGACATTGCCCTCGATCCACAGCTCCGCTTCGTGGCGCCGAGCGGCGGTGTCACGATATTCTCGGCGGCGCACCTCCATTCCTCTGTGCCGAACACGTCCGGGCTCACCCGGTTCAGCATCGATTTCCGCACGGTCCACGTCGCCGATGTCGGTGGCAGGCGCGGGGCCGTCAATCTCGACTCGGAGTCGACGGGCACCAATCTGCGCGACTTCCTGCGCGTCTCGGATCTCGCGCGGCTGCCGGAAGAGATAGTCGCGCCCTATGATCAGGGCTCCGTACCGCAGGACCATCTGATCTACCAGCCGACCATCGTGCCGCGGGCGACCGGCGATCTCGCCGCCGATGCGGCGCAGGAATCGGTCTGACGGCTGAAGGGGACGCGTGCGCAATGCTGGACAGGCTGAAATCACCGACGGGAGCGCGAACGCCGGCGATCGATCTCCACGATCTGGTGACGGAGCTGTTTCCGATCAATCGCAGCCTCACCGGCGCGGGTGTCAGGCAGACGCTCGCGGTCGTCGCCCGGCATGTCGATCTTGCCATCCACGAGGTCCCGAGCGGCACGCCGATCCTCGACTGGCACGTCCCGGCGGAGTGGAACATCCGCCGCGCGACGATCTCCGACATGGCGGGGCGTCGTGTGGTCGACTTCGCCGATCACAATCTCCATGTGATGGGATACAGCCGGCCGGTGCAGGCGGTGATCAGCCGGGCCGAACTGGCGAAGCACATTCATACGCTGCCGGAGCAGCCGGACCTCATTCCATACCGGACCGGCTACTATGCCGATGATTGGGGCTTCTGCCTGCCGGATCGTCTCTGGCGCAAGATGACGGACGACAGCTACCGCATCGACATCGATAGCGATCTCACCCAGGGTGCGCTGACCTATGGTGAGCTGTTCGTCCCGGGGTCGACGAGCCGGGAAGTGCTGATCACCTGCCACATCTGTCACCCGAGTCTGGCGAACGACAATCTGTCGGGCATCGCGGTGATGACCGCGCTCGCCATGCGGCAGGCCCGTCAGACGCGTCGGCTCAGCTATCGGTTTTTGTTCCTGCCGGCGACGATCGGTGCGCTGGCCTGGCTCGATCGGAATCAAAGCCAATTGGATCGGGTGGAGCACGGCCTCGTCCTGACATGTCTCGGGGATCCGAGCGGATTCCACTACAAGCAGAGCCGCAAGAGCGCGCCGATCGACCGCGCCGTCGCGCATGTCTTGAAGCACTCCGGTCATTCCCACGAAATCATGCCGTTCAGTCCCTATGGCTATGACGAGCGGCAGTTCTGCTCGCCGGGCTTCGATCTGCCGGTGGGCTGCCTGATGCGCGGGGTGCACGGCACGTTTCCGGAATATCACACCTCGGCAGACAATCTGGAGTTCGTGAGGCCTGAATGCCTCGACCAGTCCTACGCGGTGATCGAGGAGGTGCTCGATCTGCTCGATCGTGATTGCGTCTATGAACGCGTCGACGGGCGAGGCGAGCCTCAGCTTGGACGGCGCGGCCTCTACCGCGCAATCGCCGGACAGCGCGAGGCTGGCGGCGCAACGCAAATGGATCTGTTGTGGGTCCTCAACCTGGCCGACGGAAAGCACAGCCTGCTCGACATGGCGATCCGCGCCAATGTGCCGTTCGCCCGGATCGAGGCGGCGGCGCGGCTCGCACTGGATGCCAGTCTGATCAGGCTGGCGGCTTCCCTCGAAAACGTCGGCGACGGCACGGGACGCAGTGAGGCACCATGAATTCGCAGCCCGACGATCCTCGCGTTCTGGTCTTTTCGCTCCGAAACATTTTCGGACGCGCCCTCAATCGCGGCCCTCATGTCGAGCTCGAAGACATCATCTGCGAGGTCGATTCCGCCGAGCTGCTCGCGCCCATGCTCGACCCGTCGAGCCGGCGGGCGAGCTTCGCCACGCGGCTGGCGTATCATGCGCCCGTGCTGCTCAATCCCGGCCTGCCGCGCGTGCCGCCGAAGCAGCAATACGACGTTCTGTTCGCCATCTGCGGCTTTCCGCAGGATCTCATCATGTTCGATGCGATCGAGGATCTCAGAGCGGCCTGCAAGACCTCGGTATGTCTGCTGGACGAGCTCTGGATCAAGGAGATTGCCAAGCATCGCCACTTCCTCAAGGTGCTCGCCAAGTTCGACATCGTCATGCCGTTCCAGATCAACACGGTGAAGCCGCTCAGCGAGGAGATCGGGCAGGCTTGCGTGCATCTGCCGCTCGCCATCGACACGATGCGGTTCTGTCCCTATCCCGACCCGCCGGAGCGGGTCATCGACGTCTACAGCATGGGACGTCGCTCGCCGGTGATTCATCAGACGCTGCGCGCGATGGCGCAGGGTGGCGACTTCTTCTATCTGCACGATACGATCGGCGGCAGCCAGGCCATCGATCTCGGCGAGCACCGGACGCAGGTCGCGAACCTCGCCAAGAGGAGCAGGTATTTTCTCGTCAACCCCGGCAAGTTCGACGAACCGGGCGAAACGGGACGCCAGGTCGAGTTCGGATACCGGTATTTCGAAGGCGCTGCCGCGGGCGCGATCATGCTTGGCGAGCGTCCCGACAATGAGCTGTTCCCCAGATTGTTCGATTGGCCGGATGCCATGGTCCACGTGCCTCACACCTCCGGTGACATCGATCGGGTCATCCGGGAGTTGGACCGGGATCTCGACCGGCAGGAGACGATGCGGCGGACCGGCATGGCGCAGACCCTGCTGCGGCACGATTGGGTCTATCGGTGGGAAACGATCCTCGATGCCGTAGGCCTCCAACCGCTGCCGGCACTTGCGGTGCGCAAGGATCGTCTCAAGGCGCTCGCCGAGATGGCTTCAGGCCAAGGCCCGGCAAGACAGGCCAAATTAAATCGCGCGCCGATATTGGCGAGGTCGTGATTTTAAATCCTTTTCTCCGCCACAAAGTGAGTTCATCGCTCGTCTGCCCCGCACATGATCGGACGCAGGGGTTTTTCGCGACGTCTTTCCATTTTGAACGATGGGTTTTCATGCCCCCGACGAACTTGACTGGCTCGCAGCGAGACGTTCGACGGTCGGCATCGACCCAGGCAGGCGATTGACATGTCGGAAGCCCTCTCCGCCTATTTCGAAGAGCACAGGGAATCGAAGGATCTCGGACGCCGCGCGTTGCGCGGCGGGATCATTTCCATCGTCATCCAATATGGCAATGCTGCGCTCCAGATCGTGGCGGCCATCGTGCTGGCCCGGCTGCTCGCGCCGGAAGATTTCGGGCTCGTCGCCATCGTCACCGTTCTGACGAGCTTCGCTCCGCTCCTGATCGATTTCGGATTGCTCGACGCGACCGCGCAGAGAAGCAGGGTGACGCCGGCCCAGGTCAGCGGTCTGTTCTGGGTCAGCACCGGCATCGGGGTGGCGGTCGCGGTGATCGTCGCCGCGTCCAGTCCGCTGATCGCCTGGATCTACGGTGATGCGCGGCTGCAGCCGATCTCGCTGTGCGTGGCAATCACCTTCGTGCTGTCGGGACTAACCAATCAGCACATGGCGCTGCTACGGCGCACGATGCAGTTCGGTCGCATCGGTCGGATCCAACTGTTCGGCACGCTGGCCGGGACCATCGTCGCCATCGCCGCCGCCATCGCGGGCTACGGCTATTGGGCCTTGGTGCTCCGGCCGGTGACGAGCTCGGTTTGCGTGGTGATCGCGGCCTGGTCGGCATGCGCTTGGCGCCCAGGGGCTCCGGTGTTCGACGATGAGGTCAAGTCGATGGTCCGGTTCGGGCTCCACGTGGTCGGCTTTACCGTCGCCTACACGCTGTCGCGGGCGGCAGACCGGATCGCGCTCGGCCTGATGTACCGCCCCGATCAGGTCGGGTACTACCAGAATGCCATGAACCTGTACGACAACTCGATCTATGCGGCGCTCAATCAGACGCATGCCGTCGGCAGCTCGGCGCTCAGCAAGCTGCAGTCGAATCCGGCTGCCCTTCGACAGAAATACGAGGCGGCGCTGTCGATGCTGGCTTTCTTCCTGATGCCGGCGGCGGCGATCCTTTCCGTCACGGCCGAGGATCTGACCGTCGTTCTGCTCGGCCAGAAGTGGCAGGCGGCCGGCGGGCTGCTCAGCATCATCGCCTTGCGCGGCATTTCGCACGTGGTCGAGGGCTCGCAGGGCTGGCTGCATCTGTCGCTCGGAAGGGCGGATCGCTGGCAGACATGGGGGATCATTTCGCTGGTGGTGCAGGTCGCGGCCGTGCTCGCGGGCCTGCCTTTCGGCCCGGTCGGCGTCGCCTGGGCAGTGGTCATCGGATATTCGCTGATCGCCTTGCCATCGGTCATCTATGCGGGCCAGCCGATCGGCATCGGTGCGGCGCTCGTGGCCCGGGCTGCGGGTCCGCAGACGGTCGGCGCCGTTGCCGCGGCTGCGGCCGGCTGGTGGCTGCAATCCGAGCTCCTCACGGCCACTCCCGCTCTGCTGCGCATGATGCTCTCCGGGTGCTTCTGCGGCTGCCTCTACCTCGCAATCGTCGTCGGCGTGTTCCGGCACGGCGAGCCGCTGAGGATAGCTGGTACGATCATCCAGGATTTCATCAGGAAGCGGTGAGCCGGGGCCGGGCCGAAGCCGGAGCGGCGAGATTATTTCTCGCCCTTTATTAAATCGTCTATATAATATCGTTGTAATTCAATATTTAAACGGCCATGGACCACCGCACCTCGAGCCCTGACGTCATCGACCCCATGCCTGCGCCGCCGACCGGCGATGCATGGAGGTTGCGTGGGCGCGGGCCCGATCGGCGCCGTCTCAGCATCCTCTGCGTCTCGCACATGCCGGCAAGCCCGCCGCGCTTCGGGGCGCAGGCGCGCATGCATGGGCTGATGACGCAGCTCGCGCGCCGCCACGATCTCACGGCGGTGATGCTGGTCGACGATGCCTTCGACATCGACGAGTGCCGCCAGGCGATGCAGGCCTATTGCCGCGACGTGGTTCTCGTCCGCAATCCCTACGGTCGCGACGGTCTTGCCAAGCGGCTTCTGCAACTGCGATCGATGGTGTCGGCCCGGAGCTTCGACCGGCTGCGGGTCGCGCTGCCCGACTTGCAGCGGGTGCTGGACCGGGTGTTGCGTGCGACCCGCTTCGACGTCGTCAATCTCGAATTTCCCTATCTGGGTCATTGCGACCTGCGGCAGGCTCCGGCCGGAGAGCCTCCTCCGCGGCTGATCGTGGACTCGCATGAGATTGCGTATGATCTGGCCCGGCAGTTTGCGGAAACGGGTGCGAGCCTCGGCCGCCGTCTCTATGCCGGAGCGAACTGGCGCAAGCTGCGGCGCGAGGAGCTCGCCGCCTATGGCGGCGCCGACGGCGTCTATCTCTGCAGCACCGACGACGAGAAGCGTCTCCACGAGGACCTTCCGCGCACCCGCACGGCGGTGATCCCCAACGCCGCCGACATCGCGTTCTATCAGCCGCGCGGCACCGATCCAGCGCCGGACGGACGCACGCTGGTCTATTTCGGGCTGCTGTCGACGGTGCCGAACATCGATGCCGTCATGCACTTCGTCCAGGACATCTGGCCTGGTGTCGCCGAGCGGCATCCCGACGCGCGCTGCAAGATCATCGGCGGCCGGCCGCCGGCATCGCTGCTGGCGCTGGCCGGACCGCGCGTCGAACTGACCGGCTTCGTGCCCGACCTTCGGCCGCATCTGGCGGCTGCGGCGGCCGTGGTCGTGCCATTGCGGCTCGGCGGCGGCACGCGGCTGAAGATCGTGGAAGCGATGGCCATGGGCAAGGCGATCGTCTCGACCAGTCTCGGCGCAGAGGGAATCGACGCGAAGCCCGGCCGCGACATTCTCATCGAAGATGATCCGCGCGGCTTCGCCAGGGCCGTCAGCCGATTGCTCGCGGAGCCGGATCTGGCGGCGCGCATCGGTGGCGCCGCGCGCGATCTCGCCGTGGAAAAATATGCCTGGAGCGCGGCGGCTCGGGCGCTGGAGAGCTTCTACTACGACATCCTGGAGACCACTCCGTCATGAAGGCCGCGCTCATCGGAGCCGGGCAGATCGCCCGCCAGCATCTGGCCTGCCTCAATACGCTGCCCGGCGTTCAACTGGCTGCCATCTGCGACCTCTCGCCGGCCACCGCGGAAGCCGCGGCCGAACGCTACGCCATTCCATCCTGGTTCACCGATTACCGCGCGATGCTCGAGACCGTTCGACCCGACGTCGTGCACGTGACGACGCCACCGACCTCGCATTTTCGCCTGGCGATGGATGCGCTCGAGGCGGGTGCGCATGTGATCGTTGAGAAGCCGGCGACCTCGACCTTCGAGGAGCTGCAGACGTTGATCCTGCGCGCCAAGCAGACCGGCCGCCATGTCGTCGAGGACTACAACTACGTCTTCAACCGGGCCCCGCAGGAGATCCTGCGCCGCATCGAGAGCGGCGAGTTCGGCGCGGTCACCCATGTCGACGTGCTAATCTGTCTCGACATCCTCGGCCCCGGCGGCTTTGCCGATCCCAACTCGCCGCATCCGGCGCTTAAGCTCGCCGGCGGCGCGATCGCCGATTTCCTGCCGCACCTCGCTTCGCTGTCCCATGCGTTCGTCGGGCCGCACCGCAGCGCGCAGACGGTCTGGAGCAAGCGCAAGCCGTCGCCGCTACCGTTCGACGAGTTCCGCAGCGTGGTGGAGGCTGAGCGTGGCACGGCCACGCTCAGCTTCAGCGCCAGCGCCCAGCCGGACGCGTTCTGGCTGCGCGTCTATGGCGAACGGATGCAGGCGACGGCCAATCTGTTCGAGACGCGGCTCACCTTCGATGGACCGCGCAACGTGCCGAAGCCGCTGCGGCCGTTCTTCAGCGGCCTGGAGGAGGGCAGCGACATCCGGCGTGCGGCGCTATCGACATTGCTGCGCAAGTTCAAGGGACCCGGCGCCTATGAAGGGCTGTGGGAGTGCCTGGCGCGTACCTATCAGGCACTCGCGGCCCGAGCCGTCCTGCCGATCACGGTCGAGGACGTTCTCGCAGTCAATCGGATGGTCGAGGCCATGAAGCCGACGGAGCAGGGAATATGAAGGCTCTCGTCACGGGCGCCAATGGTTTTCTCGGACGGCATGTCGTCGATGCGCTGCTCGCCCGCGGCGTCGAGGTCCGGGCCATGGTGCGTCCGGCGACCCGGGTCGAAGCTCTCGGCTGGCCGGCGTCGGTCGACGTCGTCAGGGCCGACCTGCGCACCTCGCGCGATCTCGTGGATGCTTTCGAGAACGTCGATGTGCTGATTCATCTGGCGGCCGTGGTCTCCGGCGGCGAGGACGCGCAATTCGCCGGCACCGTCGGCGGCACCGAGCGGCTGCTCGACGCGATGGCCGGCAGCAACTGCCGCCGGCTCGTCCTGTGCAGCAGCTTCTCGGTCTACGACTACACGGCCGCACGCGGTGTCCTCGACGAGAGCTCGCCGCTGCAGCAGACGCCCGATGTCTACACGCGTGGCGGCTACACGGTCGCGAAATGGTGGCAGGAGCGGGTGACGCGCCGCTCTGTCGAGCAGCATGGCTGGGATCTTACCGTGCTTCGCCCCGGCTTCATCTGGGGACGCGACCACGGCTATGTCGCGGCGCTGGGACAGCAGATCGGACGACATCACGTGGTGATCGGGCCGCTGACGCGCATCCCGATGACCCATGTCGAGAACTGCGCCGACGTTTTCGCGCTCGCCGCCGTGGATCAGCGTGCCCGGGGGCAGACGCTCAACATCGTCGATGGCCCCGGTGAGCACGTCTGGTCGTATCTGTCCGACTACATGCGCGGCACGGGCGAACGCGGCTGGCGGCTGCCCGTTCCGCACTGGCTCGCCAGCGCCGTGATACGGCTGGCGTTCGTCACCTTGTTCAGGCAAGCGACCAAAGTGCCGGCAATCCTGACGCCGAAGAAGTTCGATGCAATGCTCAAGCCGCTGCGTTTTGACAATCGCAGGCTGAGGGAGACGCTCGGCTGGACGCCGCCGCTGAGCTATCAGCAATGCCTGGCACGCACCTACGGCCCTGTGCGGGTGCCCACTGAAGCGCCGGCGTCGTGGTCGTCCGGAACGGCGGCTTCGATTTGAGGGCCGCGCGCGCGACCCCGGACTGGGATCGTCGAGCCCAGCAGGCTCGACGTCGTTGCCCATCTCTCGTCTTGACCTCGCGCATTGCAGACGGACTTCCCTGATGTGTGGCATTGCTGGGATCATTGGCCGGGTCGACGACGACAATCGCGCAGCGCTGCAGCGCATGAACGACGCCATGCTCCACCGGGGTCCCGATGCCGGAGGGACGTGGGTCTCCGAGCCGGATGAGCGAGGCTGGGGTGCGCTGCTCGGCCACCGTCGCCTTGCCATTCTCGATCTCTCGCCGGCCGGTGTGCAGCCCATGACAGATCCGGTCACCGGACATGTCATCGTCTTCAACGGTGAGATCTACAACTTCGCCGATCTGCGGCAGCGCCTGGCCGCGGAGGGGCAGACGTTCAACTCGACGGGCGATACCGCGGTGATGCTGCGCGCGCTCGGCCTGCACGGCCCTGAGGCCGTGGCCTGGCTGCGCGGCATGTTCGCGTTCGCCTGCTGGGATCCGAAGCAGCGCCGGCTGCTGCTGGCGCGCGATCCGCTCGGCATCAAGCCGCTCTACGTGGCCCGTGCGGCGAGTCCCGACGCCGGCTGGTCGCTGGCGTTCGCGTCGGAGCTGCGCGCGCTGCTGGCGTCGGGCCTTCTCGGCAAGCCGCAACTCGATCCGCAGGCCGTTGCCAGCGGCGTTTGGAACGGCTTCGTGGTCGGGCCGGGAACGGCGGTCAAGGGCGTCGAGTTGTTGGCTCCCGGTCATCTCACCGCTTTCGACGGGGCCGGCCACACGGTTCGCGACGAGGATTTCTGGACCATCCCCGGCCATGCGCCACAGCAAGGCATGGACGAAGAGCAGCTTGCCGCCATTCTCCAGGACACGCTGGGCCTGCATTTGGCCAGCGACGTGCCGCTCGCGGTGTTCCTCTCCGGCGGCGTCGATTCCTCCGTCATGGCCAATCTGGCTCAGCGTGCGGCCAAGAGCCCGATCCACACCTTCACGCTCGCCTTCGAAGAGCAGGAGCTGAACGAGGGGCCGATCGCGCGCCGCATTGCAGGGGCCATCGGCACCGAGCACCATGAGGTGGTGCTGACCGAGCAGCACTTCGTCGACAATCTCGATGCAGCGCTCGACAGCCTCGACCAGCCGACCTTCGATGGTCTGAACGCCTACTACATGTCGCACGCGATCCGCGGCGCCGGCTTCACCGTGGCCTTGTCGGGCACGGGCGGCGACGAGTTGTTCGGCGGCTACACGTCCTTCCGCGACTTGCCGGTTCTGCAGCAATGGTCGCGGCGCACGGCGTGGTTGCCCGACACTCTGAAGGTCGCCGCAGCGGCGCTGGCCTCGCGCATGCTGTCGTCGTCCGGCGGCGCCGTCGCGCCGCAGACGCGCTGGGCCAAGCTGCCGGACATGGTTCGGCGTAGCGACGATCTCCTGGCGCTTTATCAGATGGCCTATGCGCTGTTCCTTCCCGGCTTCCAGCGCGAGCTGCTCGCGTCCGACCTCGTCGCGACGTTGAACGACGGTCTGCCGGCGGCGATGAAGGCGAAGATCAGCGCGGAGACCCGCGCGCGTACGCCGCTATCGGCGATCAGCGTGATGGAGCAGCGCCTGTTTCTTGGCGAGCGCCTGCTGCGCGACAATGACGTGGCGAGCATGGCAGCCTCGTTGGAGCAGCGCGTACCGCTGGTCGATCAGGTGCTGTTCGAAAGCGTCGACCGGCTGCCCGAGCCGACGCGCTACGAGCCGCTGCGCAGCAAGGCGATGCTCCGGCGCATCGGCCTGCGGGGCCTCGACCTCTCGCTGTTCGATCGCCCCAAGAGCGGCTTCGTGCTGCCGCTGGATCGCTGGATCCGGCGCGGCTTGCAGGATGCGATGGACGAGACCTTGCGCGATCCGCAGGCGATCGCGGCAGTGGGTCTTGCGCCCGCGGCGGTGGAACGGCTCTGGCGCGCCTTTCTCGATGGCGCCCCGGGAATCTATTGGTCCCGCGTCTGGTCGATCTACGTGTTCGTCCGCTGGTGCCACCGCCACCGCGTCTTCCGCTGACGGAAGACGAGCGAGGCGCCGGCATCGACGCCGGACCGCTCAGGCCTCCGGCATGACGATTCCGCCGCACACCGGCACGCGCACCCCCGTGACGAAGCTTGCGAGGTCGGAGGCCAGAAAGGCGATCATGTTGGCGACGTCCTGGTCGTAGCCACGGCGTCCGAGCGGCACGGAGCGCTCATAGAGCGGCTGCACCTCGTCGCGGTCGCGGCGGTCCTTGTCGGAGATGACCCAGCCCGGCGCAACCTGATTGACCGTGATGCCGTGTTCTCCGAGTTCTTTCGCCAGCGAGCGCAGCATGCCGTCCATCGCGCATTTGGCTGCGGTGTAGGGCGCGCGGTTCGGCAGCGCCAGACTCGTCATTTCCGTGCCGAGCGAAATCAGGCGCCCCCATCTGCGCTCGATCATCGGGCCGGAAAACACCCGTGCGGTCGCCCAGGCCTGCAGGACGGAGGAGCGAAACACCCGATCGAACTGGTCGGCCGTCTGATCGACGACGGGGCGCTCATCGAACCAGGTCACCGCATTGTTCACGACGATGTCGACCGGGCCGAGTTGGCTCTCCGCGATCCCGCGCATTGCCTCGACATCCTCGAGCTTTGCAACGTCACCCGCGACCGTGCAGGCGCGCTGTGGGGCGAGTTCGTTCAACTCGTCGCGCAGTCGCTCGGCGGTATCGCGTGCCGTCAGGTAATGGATGGCGACCTTCGCGCCGCAGGCCGCCAAGGTTCGTGCGATCGGCCGGCCGATTTCTCCCGCCGCACCGGTGACGAGCGCGACCCTGCCCGACAAATCGATCTGCAGCGGCGACCTCAGGGGCTTCAGCGCCGGGTCGTCCGGCAGTGGGCCCAGCGTATTTCGTCGAATTCGTCGTGCAACAGCGCTCGCGATCCGCATACGCCGGCCTCCAACCATCATTCAATGTCAACGGAACGACATTAAATGCCCGGCGCACGAATTAAATTACACAATTTGCCGCATTATACCTGACGATGGCTCGGCAGATTGGCGGATGCCCGGCGCTGCTCGTGCCGCGTGCTGCGATGTCGTGTTCTGATTCCGCCGGAGTGATCAGGACGCGTGCGTCGTCGGGCTCTCGACGAGACGATCGCGAAGCTGCCAGCTTTTGCGGCTCGAGTCCTGGGCCTGCTCGGTGACCGGGGCGCCGGCTGGCGCAGGCCTGAACCTGTGCCTGAGCTGCCTGAAATACGGCTCGACGAAGCGTTCGATCGCAGCCGCATAGACCACCGCGATCAGGAGCGTCAGCGGAAAGAGCAGATAGGGCTTGGCTGCGATCGCTGGGACATTCTTGTCGATGGTTCGGATCACGACATTGTGGATCAGATAGATCGCATAGGAGTAGGTGCCGAGCGTCATCATATAGGAGCGGTTGAGTTCACGGAACAGCGGCGCGTCGGCGAAACGGACGGCGAGGTAAAATAGCGGCATCAAGGCCAGTCCCTGAATGCTGTAGCGGGCCGTCTCCCGAAAGGTCGGGTCGCGGTAGAGCAGGGAGAGCAGCAGCACGGCCGCGGCGCCCAGCAGCAGCGCCCAGTGCGCTGCCGACATCGCGCCGTGTTCCCTCCGTTGCCGCATCGGATTCGTCATGAGCGCCAGGATGCAGCCATAGGCGATCGAGTCGATGCGCGTATCCGACCCGTAATAGGTGCGGTCGGAGAAGAAGCCGGGCGCGTGCACCAGATGGATGCGCCAGGCGAGCACGCCGAGACAGACGAGCCCGAGCAGCACGCCGATGGTGCGGGGGCGCAGTGCAGACCCGAGCAGCACGATCATCAGCAAGGGATAGGCGATATAGAAATGCTCCTCGACCGCAAGTGACCAGAGAATGCCGGTGCCGTCCGGGACCGTATTGCCGGGATCGAAGAACAGGCCATAGTAGTTGGCGAAATAGAGGAGCTGCGCCGCCAGCCCCTTGGCGGTGATCCCGCCATCCAGCAGGCCGGTAAAGGTGAGCCCATAGGCGATCGCCAATGTGAGCAGCAAGGGCGGCATCAGCCGGAACACGCGCCGTGCGTAGAAGCTTGGGACGTTGATGGTCGAGGTGCGCTCGTGCTCCGACAGCATGAGCGTCGAGATCAGAAATCCGCTCAGGAAGAAGAAGATCGTGACTCCAAAGCCGCCTGGAATCACCGTCTGAAGCCCGGAATGGCCGAGAACGACGATCAGGACCGAGAGCGCGCGTATGCCGTCCAGGGAGGGAATGACCGGAGAAGGGCCGGCTTGCCCATTCGTTGCGGCGGCCGTCTCTGCAGATGAGACGCCGTCACCCGGATCTCCGAGCGGAGCGGACAAGGAGGCGGCGCGAAGACGACTGAACGCGAAATTCATGGCCATGATATCCGGACGAGCCCGAGAATGAATTGCTTCGCAAAAGGTCGCTTCATCGCCGCGGTCCGCGGGCCGATCATCTCGTGTCGGCGAGGGGGTGACTGGCTTGCCAGAGCCGGGCCCGCTCGGCATTGATCCGTGCTGTCGCGGCACGCTTGCCCAGCCGCAGACAGGCGCGCTGATAGGTACGGAGGAAGCGTCGAAACTCCGGATCGTCGTAGCGCGGCAGGCCCTTCAGCCAGCTCCGGAAATAGCCCCACAACATGGCGGTGCTGCCGATCAGTGCAGGATAGGCGGGCAGATGATAGACGGCGACCGCCAGGTGATAGAGCGGTGATGTGCCCATGAAATACTGGCCGAAACCCTTGCGCAGACGTCCCGTCCAGATGCCCTTGTGGCTTGCGCCCTGCGGACGCAGATGAATGAAGCGCAGCGGCTCGGTGTCGACGCTTTCGGCAATCCAGCCGAGCATGCGGCAGCGGTGGCAGTCGATGCCGTCCCACATCACCTGGCGCACGAAGCCGCCGATCTCCTGGAAGCAGGCCACGCGGTAGAACTTGGTCATGCCGACCGACATCTCGTCGCCGCAGACCTCCGGCTCGAGGGCGCCGGTTTGCGGGTGGACGAACCATGGCTTGCCCGATGTGGTTCCGACGCGCGGATCGGCCTCCATGCGCGCCATCAGCAGCTCGAAGTAGCGCGGGGGCAGGTCGAGGTCCATGTCGAGCTTGCACAGATAGTCGTAGTCCTCGAGCCGGACGGTCTCGAGGCCCGCATAGAACGCCTCGATCACGCCGGGGCCGACCTTGCGTCCGCCGCGGTCGGCGCGGCGCACGACGCGCAGATAGGGCAGGCGCCTCGCATACTCCTCGAGAATGGCGGGGGTCTGGTCGGTCGAGCCGTCGTCGACCACGATCCACAGCGTCGGCGGCACCGTCTGGGCCGCCACGCTGTCGAGCGTACGGCGCAGATACTCAGCCTCGTCCCGGCACGGCGAGATCAGCAAATAGCGGCGCGATGGCGTCACGGTCAAAATCCCTTGCAGAAGGCGGCTGGTCGAATGTGAGGCCCGTCGAGCCGCGTCGCTCACGACTTTCAATAATTTAAATCCTGATTTAATATTATGACATGCGGCGTGTCAAAATCATGGTGATTTTAAATCTTGGCGGGTGGCGGCGGACCCGGACGAGGCGGATGGAGGCGGCATGCGGCGAGGCCGCTGGGAAGGCCCAGGGGTGGGCCTTGCCGTTCGCGTCGAGCCGTCTTCCACGCGGCTGGATCTTCCGCGCGGCCGCGCTCGCGGTGCTCAGCCTTGGCGGCGTTGCCGAAGCCGCCGAGCCGCCTGGGTTGCCGCCAGCATCGGACCGCAGTCTGTTGCCGGCGGATCGCTGGGTCGCGTGGAATCCGGGCCTGATGTCGTCGGGAGGCATTCCGAACCGCACCACCATCTACCGGACGCTGTCTCCAAGCGGCGCAGATGACACCGGTGCGATCCAGGCGGCGCTCGGCGCTGCGCCGGCCGGGCAGGTGGTGATGCTTGGACCCGGCACATTCATCGTCAGCGAACCGTTGCTGATCAGCCGCCCGGTGACGTTGCGCGGCTCCGGTGCAGGCACGACTCGGCTGCTAAAGCCGAACGGGGCCCGCGCCAGGACGTCAGCGGTTATGGCCGGTACCCAGGGAATCCTCACACCTGTCGACCCCGGCTCGTACGGCTATGATCCGAAGCCGGTCATCATCGTCGGACCCTCGCGTTGGAACAACGGACCCGACAGCACGGCCTCGCAGAACCTGGCGGCTGACGGCGCGCAGGGCGCGACGACGATCACGGTGGCCGGCACAGCGAATTTCAAGGTCGGCGACGTCGTGCTGCTCGATGAGACGTCGGGCGCATCATGGCAGGCGACGCCGGCAGGCTTCCCGGGGACAGCGAAAGTCTGGCAGGGCGATCGCGTCGCCTGGAACATGCATCACCCGGTCCAACCGGGCGACGACAATGGCGGCTCCAATGCGGCAGGACCGTATGACCAGACGCCCGGCGTGCTCCCGAAGTCGATGTCGTGGTTCGCGCGGACCGACCGGGCGACCGCCGAGATCAAGCAGATCGCAGCCGTGTCGCCCACCACGGTCACGTTCACCTCACCCCTGACGATCAGCTACCGCGTCAGCCATCAGGCGCAGCTCACGCCCTACAGCACCGACCCGAACAGTGGGGGTCACGCTGCCAACAATCGCGACATCCACATCGCCAATGCGGGCGTCGAGCATTTGAGCATCTTGGGTGGTGCGGATGGCGCCCTGCGGTTCGAGGCCGCCGCCTATTCATGGGCCAAATCCATCGAAGTGACGCAGTGGCTCGGTGAAGGCGTCGCGATCAACAACTCGTTCCGGATCGAGCTGCGCGATTCCTATATTCACGCCGGGTCGTGGCCTCAACCGGGTGGTGCCGGATACGCCATCAGTCTCGCTCTGGGCTCGTCGGAGGTGCTGGTCGAGAACAACATTCTTGTCGATGTCTGCAAGAACATGGTGTTTCGCTCCGCAGGTGCAGGCACCGTCGTCGGCTACAACTACGCTGACGATTCGTTCGATTTCGACAATCCCGGTTGGGTCGAGGTCGGCATCAATGCGTCACACATGGCCGGCTCGCATCACGTGCTGTTCGAGGGCAACCTGTCTCACAACGCCGACAGCGACTACACGCATGGCAACGCCATCTATCTGACCTTCTTCCGCAACCATCTGACCGGGCAGCGTCAGCGTTTCGTCGACCGATCCGGAATTCGCACTGTTGGCCTCGCCTATGGATCGTGGTGGGACTCCTTCGTCGGCAACGTGCTCGGACGCCCGGGGCGCATGGGCGGCTGGGTCTATGACGATCCGTCGATGCGGGCAAACGTTGCCCGTTGGGGGCAGGGCGGGGCAGGCAACATCTGGATGCTCGGCTATGATCCGGAACGATGGACGATGGCTCCGGATCCGAAGACGTTGGCGACGGTGATCCGCGGCGGCAATTTCGATTATCTCACCAATCACGTGGTTTGGACCGATGGCCTGCCCGCGCAGCCGCTACCGGCCTCGCTCTATCTGCGGGCCAAGCCCGGCTTCTTCGGCGACCATCGCTGGCCCTGGGTCGATCCGGTTGCCGAGACCAAGCTTCACGTGCTTCCGGCAAAGGCCAGGCTCGATGCCGGGGCGCCCTTCGCCGCGGCGCCAGGAGCAACGCAATAGACCGTCCCGATGCTCGCTACGAGGGCGCGGCGGCGTCCGTCATGTGCGGATGCCGAGCCGAGGCCGCCACGCGAGTCGCGCACGGACGGAGCCAATCGATTGCCTGGACGCTGATTGACGGGAGGGCATGCTCAGCGGCAACCGGCGCCAGTATCGCGCGGCTTCGACCGTGACGAGCACGAACACGACCCAGGAGACGTCGAAGGCGCGGAGCCACAAGGTCTCCAGGAAATTGTAGAACATCACGAACAAGGCGACCGACAGCAGGATCCATGCTCGCTTGGCGTCATGTTTCATGACGCGTCCGATGACGTGCACAGTGGTCACGAGAAAGACGAGCAGGAACGTGAGGCCGACGTAGCCGAGCTCCAGCATCGCATCGTAGTAGCCATTGTGCGAGTTCGGCATGGCTTTCACCCAGCCAGGGGCCTCGGTGATGCTCGGCGCGTCCGCTCCGACCAGCCAGAAGCTCTGATAGCCCCATCCGAGCAACGGCCTCTGCGCGATCTGCGTTTCGGAGAAGGCCCAAATGGTCGTTCGGCCCGTGAAACTGGAATCGCCCGTCAACAGATAGGCGATCCGGCCGGTGTTGAAGCCGGCGAGCTGGCCGATCACGAAGTAGCTCAGAACGATGACTGCGAGCACCAGGACGGGCGCAAGCCGCAGCGCGCGCGCCGTCACGAGCGTCAGCATTGCCAGGACGGGAGCGAGGAGCGCAAGACCAAGCGCCGTCTTGGAGCTGGACAGGAAGATCAGGACGACCGCTCCGACGGCAACCAGGAGCCCGAGCACACGACGATGGCCGGGATAGAGCAGCTCATGGACCGACAGTAGAAAGGCGATGGCGGCAAACTCGCCCAGCAGGTTCTTCCCCGAGAAATAGCCCTGATAGCCGATGTCGACCAGAGCCGTGCCGTATTGCGCGTAGGTGGCGTAGCCGCCGGGGATCAGCAGCACGTTCAGGATCGCCCCGATCGCAAAGCAGGCGAACATGCCGCGCAGAAGGTCCGCTCTCGGATTCGACAACAGGGCCGGCAGCACCACGGCGGTCAGCACCATCGCTTCCTGAACGAAACGGACGAAGGCGAACTCCGGCTTGAAGGCCCAGGCGACGCTGGCGCCGGCCAGGCCAAAGTATACGCAGAGGCTGACGATGTTGGGCGGCGCGGCCAGACGGGTCCCGCGCGCCAGGCGCTGCGCGGCGACGATGATGGCGACCGCGGCCAAAGCGGGCCAGAAGATCCGGTTCTCCGTGCGGCTTTCCAGCAGGCCTTGAAGCCCGGGCGACGGCGGAAAGCTGAAATAGATCAGCGGCTGAATGAGCGACGAATAGGCGAAGGCCAGGACCGGGATCACCGCGCAGATGTCGAACGCGCCCGCAGAGGAGCGCGGCGCCGCGGCCGTTGAGGATGTCGTCACCTGAAATCTGGGCATCCGAGTTCTGCTTCCAAACTGTCCGAATGGACCATCCGGCGGGCCGCCCCGCGGCAGGTCCTGTGAACATTATCCCGATGCGGTTTTAAATAAAGACGTTTCGTCGAAGCCTCTACGCATTGCCGAGTGGCTGCCGGAAATATGCTCTTTCTTTCACAGATAAACCACATTAAATAAATCAAATGATTTAAAATTAAATGATCGATTTTGGGGGCTGTCCCGCTCTTCGGGGGCCGGCGCCGCCGTCGGGATCCATAAGGCGGCCATCCTCGTGCAGCGGACAGATTGAGGGAGTTCGGTCGATGCTCACCACGCAGGAGTTGCAGGAGGTCGGGCGATCCTCCTATCGCGTGGGCGGTCAGAGCACGGGCCGCGGACGGCCCGAAGTCGACGCGGTGACGCTCGATCCGGCGGTCCACGACGACTTGTCGCGCGACGTCTATTGCATCCTCGGAGTGCCGATCGACGCCATCGGCATGCGCGGTGTGCTCGGTCGCATTCGCGACGCGGCCCGCTGCAAGACCCGTTTGTTGATCTCCACTCCCAATCTCAATTTCCTGGTCGCGAGCCAGTGGGACCGGAGCTTCAGGCAGTCGCTGATCCTGAGCGACCTCTGCACAGTCGATGGCATGCCGGTGGTGTGGATCGCCCGGCTCATCGGCATTCCGATCAAGAGCCGCACCGCCGGTGCCGACATCTTCGATGCGCTGAAGTCGGACGCCGGGTCTGCAAACGCTCTCAAGCTGTTTCTGTTTGGCGGACCGCAGGGTGCCGCAGAACGTGCTGCGCGGACGCTGAACGGCGAGCCGGGCGGGCTTCGCTGTGTCGGCTGGTCGAACCCGGGCTACTGCTCTGCCGAGGAGATGAGCCGGGATCACATCATCGAGGAGATCAACGCCAGTGGTGCGGACTTCCTGGTTGCGTCCTTGAGCAGTCAGAAGGGGCAATCCTGGCTGCTGCGCAACCACGACCGGCTCGCGATTCCGATACGCGCCCATCTGGGCGCCGCGCTCAACTTCCAGGCCGGTACGGTCCGGCGGGCGCCGTCGGTCCTGCGCAGCCTGGGCCTGGAGTGGATGTGGCGCATCAAGGAGGAGCCTTATCTCTGGCGACGCTACTGGAACGACGGGACGGCGATGCTGGGGCTGCTGTTCACTCACGTGATGCCCTTCGTGCTCTGCACCTGGTGGATGCGGCGTACGCATGAGCGCGGGGAGGCGCTGACGATCACGCAGGACCATGGCGCGCGGGTGGTGACCTTGAGCCTCTCCGGGCCAGCAGATGCACGTCACGTCGACCGGGCCATTCCGGTATTTCGTGCCGCAGCTGCGGCCCGCAAGCGGGTGACGGTCGATTTCTCCAATGTCTGCGCCATCGATGCGCGCTTCCTTGGGCTGCTGCTGATGCTGAGGAAGCAGCTGGAGGCTCAGGGCTGCGTTGCATCCTTCGTCGGAGTCTCGCCGCTGATGGCGAGAATATTCCGCTTCGGCGGCCTGGATCTTTCCTGAGGCCGCTGCCGTTCTGAGCTCTCGCCGATGGCCGCGAACAGTTTTTCCGCGGTGCAGTGTTGCCGCCATGCGCTTGCCCGAATCCGCCCGAGCGGCTTAGCTCATCGCTAACCATTCGCCGCTAGCCTCTCGACACGGCCGAGGAGGCATGAAGATTGATGTGGGTGATCGCGCTTCATTTCGGGGCCGGGGCAGTTGCGGGAGCGATCTTCAACGTTCGCACGCTGATTGTGCTCGTCGCCCTCGTCGCCGTGGAGTGCATCGCGGTTGCGGCCGCGAGCGGCCTGTCGACTGCGCTTCTGTCGGCCGGCGGTCTGGTTGCCGTCCAGGTCGGCTATCTCGTCGGCATCTATCTCCGCAGCGTCCTCGAGCGTGCCGGCCTCGCCCATCCCTCCATCCGGCCCGAGCATCAGCGCTGATGCGCCCGTTCATTCGGCCATGACGCGCCCGTAGCGGGCGTAATATTCATGGTTGTAGTAGTCGCCGAAGTGGTTTGCATAGAGCTTCAGCGCCTTCATGTCGGTCTTGTTGAGCACGACCCCGAGCAGCGCGTCATAGACATTCGGCGCCGTGTTCAGTGCATGCTCGACCACCTCGGCCGGTGTCCGCCCCCATTCGACGACGAGGACGAAGCTGTCGAGCAGCCCCGAGACGGCGCGCGCATCGGCAACCGGCGCGAGCGGCGGAAGATCGACGATGACGTAGTCGTAGCTCTCACGCAGCCGCTCGAACAGCTTGCGCATCTGCTCGTTGGCCAGGATGTCACTGGTGTCGCGATGTGCCGCGCCCTTGCCGGGCAGGAACTGCAGCCGCGTCACTGGATCGGTCCAGACGGTGTCTTCGAGCCGCTGTGCGCCCGAGACGACGTCGGCGATGCCCATTCCGGCGTCGGGAGCGAGCATGCCGGAGAGGGACGGGTTTCTGAGATCGCAATCGACCACGATCACCCGCTTTCCCGAGCTGGCAATCGACTGCGCGAGCGAGGCAGCGATGATCGATTTGCCCTCGTTTGGCAGCGCGGAGGTGAGCCCGAACACCTTCCGCGACGTCCGGCTCGGATCCTGATCGATCGCGACCTTCAGCGAGCGGATCGATTCCGCGAACCGAGAGGAGGGCATGGCTGATGCGGCCCAGCACGTTCCCGCACCTCTTGCGACCAGGCGCTGGCTGCAATCCGCGTCCGCCCTGTCGACCGAGCCCGGCGCGGCCTCCTTGGTGATCCTGTTGACCTCGTCCTGCTTCAGCAGGGGCACGACCGAGAGACAGGGCAGACGCAGACGATCTTCGACCTGATGCGTGGTTCGGAAGCTGCGATCCCGCATTTCTCTCAGCAGCCCCAGGCCGCCGCCGAGCGCAAGGCCGCCGAACAGCCCGATCGCCAGCAGCATGATCGACTTCGGCTTGCTCTTCTTCTTCGGGGGCGTCGCGGCGGAGATGACGCGGGCCTTCGTGATCGGAAACGAGCCCTGCTGGACCGAGCCCATGTAGCGCTGCAGGAAGGTATCGTACAGGGCGCGGTATCCCTTGGCGCTGGTCTCGAGCTCGCGGATGCTGACCTCGGCGGCCCGGGTGTCCTGCGACCGGGCCACGGCCTGCGCCAGCTGCTTTTCGACCTCCTGCTGCTGCTGCTTGGCTTCCGCATAGTCGTGCCTGGCGACGTCGGCAAGGCGTCGCACCTCGTCGAAGATCGCCTGGCGGATGCTCTTCATCGCGGCGCGGATATTGACGACGGCCAGATGGTCCTTGCCGTATTTGGCGGCGTACTCGTATTCCCGCTTCGCATTGTCGAGATATTGCTGACGCAGGCTGTTGATGATCAGCGTGCTGTTTGAATTGCTGAGCGACAGCCCGTCGGGCGGATTGAGATTGCCGCTCAGCTCGGCCGGGGAGAAGTCAGAGACCGCAGCAAAGCTCTCGATCGGCGTGTCGGCATTGGTCGCGGCCAGCATCTCGTCGAACCGGTTGAGCCGGGTCATCAGCGAGGCCGTATGCGTCCGGGCGGCGACCAGGCGGTTGGTCAGTTCGGTGACCTGCTGCTGATCGATGAACTTGCCGTCGGCCGTGACGATGTTGTGCCGGCTCTTCAGATCGTTCACGGCGCGCTCGGCCGCGGTGGCGTCGTTGCCGAGGTCCTGCAGACGATCGTGCAGCCATGCCGTGACGGTGCGGTGCTCGTTGGCCTCCGCCTTCAGCTGCTGGTCGAAATATTCCTTGACGATCGCATTGGCGATCATTGCGGCCCGCTTCGGATCGCTGGCGCTGAAGTCGACTTCGACGACGGTGCTGGTGCCGATCCTGAAGGCGTTCATGCGACGCTGAAACTCGTCGAGCAGATCGTCCATGGATGGCGTCGTCGGCTCCGGCGTGGCGCTCACCAGCCGGCGGATGGCATCCACGGCGCCATGCAGGGGGCTCGCTTTGCCGCTGAAGTCGGGATCATCGGCCAGGTTCAGCTTGGTGATGACGGCCGTCGCGATCGACTTGGATTTCAGGATCTCGATCTGGGATTCCATGTCGAGCGGCGGATCGTCCTGCGCCGGCTGAGGCTGCAGGACGGGGGGCTTGGCGCCGCCCAGCATGATCTTCACGTCCGCCGAATAGGTCGGCGGCACGATCTTGAGAACGGCGAAGCTCGCAGCGAGCGAGACTGTGGCGGTGATCGCGATCACGAGGTAGTGCCGGCGCAGGAATCCCAGCGCCAGATCAAATGGTCCGGGGCCGGCCCGCTCCCAGCCATGGTCCTGTTGAGGATTGTAGGCAACTGCGCTTGCGTTGGGATTGTGCAGCATGTTTTTGAAGCTTCATCAGTTGCGCTGCGGACGTCGGAGCCGTCCGGATGCCTGCCAAGACAAGGATTTGATGTGTTGGGTCATTAAATTATCAGAGGGGGCGCTTGATTTAATTTATATTAAATATAATTTTGCCCAGCAAGTGGCCTTTTAAAATTAAATAATTTCTGTGGCAAAAGCATGTGGCGCCGCGGGATGCCGGCATGAGGTTGTCGGGGACGGACCTGATCTTGCTCGGGCCGGGCGCGTCACGGCCAATCCGCGAAATCGAGAACGGCGCGGGCTTGTCCGGCGGTTCGTTGCGACGAGACCCCCTTGCGCCACGCCCCCGGTGCCTGTCCGGTGTGCTTGACGAAGAAGCGGTTGAAATAGGCGCTGTCCTTGAAGCCCAGTGCGAACGCGATCTGCTTGATCGTCGCGGTGGTGGTCTCCAGGCGGGTCGCAGCCTCCTGGACGACGCGCTGCTGGATCAGCGCGCTCGGCGAGCGCTTCAGCGCGCCGGTGCACAGCGCATGCAGGCGGTCCGGCGTGACGCCGAGCAGGGCTGCGTAGTCGGCCACGCGCAATTGCTGATGAAAGCGTTCCTCGACCAGCCGGCGGAAGCGGCTCAGGATCTCGGCGCTCGAGCCTTGCGCCTCGCCGGCGCTCTCGTCGGCGAACAGCCTCCAGAAGCGCAGCACGCACAGGGTCAGCTCCGCCGACAGGATCGAGACGGCGCCGCGCCTGGCCGGATTTTCGAGCTCCGCGGCGATGGCCGCGATCGAGCGCGCCATCACTGCTGCAAGCTCGGCTGAGACGGCGAACGCCAGAACGGCTTCGGTGCCTGCGAGGTCGAGATAGGCCGGCTCGGCCGAGGACGGCAGATGGCGGTGCCAGAGGCCGGAGCGCAGCCGAAGCAGGTGACCGGCCGCGCCGGCCGCGATGTCGAGCTGCTCGGCGCATCCTGCCGGCAGCCAGACCAGCGAAGGACCGCTCCAGATCGGCATCTCCTCGGCTGTGAAGCGCACCGAGGCCTGTCCCGTCGACAGGCAGAGCAGGTGAATGAAGGGCCGGGCGGCGTCGGAGCGTAGCGACCACCGCCTCGGCTCGAAATGCGAGGAAATGGCCTCGGCGCCGACCGTGGCGGGGTTGCCGCGCGGCGGGCGCAGGGCCAGGGCCGCGTCA
The DNA here is from genome assembly GCF_032381435.1 of Bradyrhizobium sp. SZCCHNR1002. NCBI lineage: Bacteria > Pseudomonadati > Pseudomonadota > Alphaproteobacteria > Hyphomicrobiales > Nitrobacteraceae > Bradyrhizobium > Bradyrhizobium sp. SZCCHNR1002. Next base: position 1,821,370 of record NZ_JAUHIS010000001.1, on the reverse strand, counting down.
TTGTGCGCGGCCACCGGGCCAGAAAAGTACACTCTTTTGCCGGAACCGTCCATTGCGCCACCCAAGCCCGCGGTGTTTCCCTCGTCAAGCCCCCAACGACCGCAAACAAAAACCGCGGACCGAGGCGGGGAGCAGAGGAACGTCAATGCTTCACCCGCGCAGCGCGCGCGTGAACACCGGAGGAGGACAAACGGATGACTTCGACGAACCGTCGTCAGTTGTTGCGCATCGCGGGGGCCGCGGCGATCGCGGCCGGCCTTGGCGCCACGGCCGCGCAGGCCGAAACCGACAAGATCCGCATCGGTTACGCCATTTCGAAGACCGGCCCCTATGCCGGCGGCGCCGGCATCACCACGCTGCCCAACTACCAGCTGTGGGTGAAGGACGTGAACGCGGCGGGCGGCATCAAGCTCGGTGACAAGAAGCTGCCGGTCGAGATCGTCGAATATGACGACCGCAGCTCCTCGGAGGAGGCGGTGAAGGCGATCGAGCGCCTCGCCAACCAGGACAAGGTCGATTTCATCCTGTCGCCCTGGGGCACCGGCCTCAACCTCGCGGTTGGTCCGACCCTCAACAAGCTTGGCTATCCGCATCTCGCGGTCACCTCGGTGACCGACAAGGCGCCGGAGCTTGCCAAGCGCTGGGCCAACGCCACCTTCTGGCTCGGCACCTCGGCGCAGATCTCCAACGGCCTCGCCGAGCTGCTCGGCAAGCTCAAGAGCGAGGGCAAGATCGGCGGCACCGTGGCGATGGTCAGCGTCGCCGACCAGTTCGGCATCGAGCTCGCCGCGGCCGGACGCGAGGCGTTCAAGAAGGCCGGGCTGACGATCGCCTATGACAAGACCTATCCGATGGGCTCGCAGGACCTGCAGCCGCTGCTGAAGGATGCGATCGCGGCCAATGCCGATGCCTTCATCGCCTTCAGCTATCCGCCGGATACGATCGGGCTGACCGAGCAGGCGCAGCTGCTGAAGTACAATCCGAAGGTGTTCTATGTCGGCGTCGGCACCGCGTTCCCGCTGTTCAAGGGCAAGTTCGCCGCCAACAGCGACGGCGTGATGGGGATCGGCGGCTGGAATGCCGATTCTCCGCCGCTGAAGGACTATCTTGCCCGCCACAAGGCGGCGACCGGGCAGGAGCCGGATCGCTGGGCGAGCTCGATCACCTATGCCAGCCTGCAGGTGCTGCAGCAGGCGATCGAGAAGGTCGGCAAGGTCGATCGCGCCGCGGTCGCCAAGGAGATCCGCGAGGGCTCCTTCGACACCATCATCGGCAAGGTCAAGCTGAAGGACGGCCTGCTGCAGGAGGTCTGGAGCGTCGGCCAGTGGCAGAACGGCGAGTTCTACGCGCTGTCGCCGGCCTCGCTGCCGGGCGCCCGCGCGGCGGTCGTGCCGAAGCCCGAGTGGAAATAGCCGAGACGAGACCGTGAGCTTGCGGGCGCGCGTGATGTCATGCGCGCCCGCGGGCCTCGCGCAAGAGGCACCCATCCCATGCTGCTGTTCGACATCCTGTTGCCCGGCCTCGTGCTGGGCGGCATGTATGCCCTGATCGCGCTCGGCCTGACGCTGCAATATGGCGTCGCGCGGATCATGAACCTGTCCTACGGCGAGTCGCTGGTCGCGGCCGCCTTCGGCACGCTGTCGCTGTATTCGGGCCTCAAGCTCAGCCCGCTGCTGGCGCTCGTGCTCGCGATCCCCGCGGCCGCACTGCTCAACTGGCTGCTCTATCGCCTGCTGCTGCAGCGCCTGATCCGCCGCAGCAAGGATCGGGGCGCGCAGGAGGTCGACAGCATCCTGGTGACGTTCGGCGTGCTGTTCGTGATCCAGGGCGTCATGCTGGTCGCGTTCGGTGGTCAATACTACAGCTATAGCTATCTCTCCATTCCGGTGACGGTGCTCGGCTCGACCCTGGCCGTGAATCGCCTGGTCGCGCTCGCTTTCGCCGCGCTGATCGGCACTGCGGTGTATCTCGCACTGACGCGGACGCGGCTCGGCACCGCCGTGCGTGCGGTCGCCGTCGATCCCAACGCCGCGCAGCTCGTCGGCATCGATGTCGGCCAGCTTGCCGGCCTTGCCTTCGCGTTCGGCGGCGGGCTCGTCGCCGCCGGCGGCGTGCTGGTCAGCATGTTCCTCACCTTCAACGCCTCGATGGGCGTGGTCTTCACGATGAAGGCGCTGGTCGTGGTCATCATGGGCGGCGTCGGCAACGTCATGGGCGCGCTGGTCGCTGGCCTGCTGCTCGGCGTGGTCGAGACCGCGGTGGCGCGGCTGGTCGATCCCGGGCTGACCCTGGCGGCGACCTTCGCGCTGTTCCTCGCTGTGCTGCTGATCCGGCCGACCGGACTGTTCGGAAAGGCGGCGTCGTGACCTCGCCCGGAAAAATTCTCGCCTGGTGTATCGGGCTCGCAGTTGCTGCGGCTGCGATCACGCTGCCGCTTTATGCCAACGGCTATTATCTCGCGCTCGGCATCAGCATTCTCTATTTCACGGTGCTGGCGACCGCCTGGGCGATGTTCTCCGGCCCGACCCGCTACGTGTCGCTGGCGACGGCGGCGTTCTTCGGCATCGGCGCCTACACGGCTGCCGTCACCGGTGAAACGCTGAGCTGGCCGCTGCAGCTGCTGACCGCCGCGGGCGTCGGCGCCGTTGTTGCGGCAATCACCGGGCTGTCGACGCTGCGGCTGTCCGGCATCTACTTCATCATCTTCTCGTTCGGCCTCGCCGAGCTGATCCGCCAGCTCGTGATCTGGTACGAGGTCAACATCCACAAATCGGTCGGCCGCTATCTGTTCAGCGACATCACCCAGGAGATGCTGTACTGGCAGCTCTGCGCGCTGACCGCGCTGGTGTTCCTGACCGGCTTCGTGCTGACGCGCTCGCGCTTTGGCCTTGCGCTGCGCGCGATCGGCGCCGACGAGACCGCCGCGCGCCATTCCGGCATCGACGCCACGGCGGTGAAGCTTGGCGTCTTCATCGTCAGCGCCGTGTTCATGTCGGTGACCGGCGCGATCATGGCGCCGCGCTGGACCTATATCGATCCCGCCATCGCCTTCAACCCGATGATCTCGTTCCAGGTCGTGATCATGGCGCTGCTCGGCGGCGCCGGCGCGCTGATCGGGCCGGTGCTCGGCGTGATCCCGCTGGTGCTGCTGTTCGAGGTGCTGACCGCGGCGCTGCCCAACCATTTCAGCATCGTGCTCGGCCTGATCTTCATCGGCATCGTCCTGGCGCTGCCGAAGGGGGTGGTCGGGCTGGTCGATCAGGTCTGGCGCCGCGAGCGCAGCAAGGTCGCCGCGGTCAAGCCGCTGTCGGGCGGCGGAACGCTGCTCGCGGCCGAGACTGTCGGCAAGTCTTTCGGTGGCCTGCGCGCCGTCGACAAGGTCAGCCTGGACGTCCGCGCCGGCGAGATCCTCGGCGTCATCGGGCCCAACGGCTCCGGCAAGACCACGCTGCTCAACATGCTCTCCGGAGCGCTGGTGCCGTCGGACGGCACCATCCGCTTCGACGGCGCCGTCATCAACGGCATGGCCGCCCACAGGATCGCGCGGCTCGGGCTCGCCCGCACCTTCCAGCTGGTGCGCGTGATGCCCGATCTCACGGTCGCCGAGAACGTCGCCACCGCGGCGTTGTTCCGCGGCAGCCGCAGCAGCGCGGCGCAAGAATCCATCCACGAGCTGCTGGTAATGGTGGGGCTCGGCGACATGGCCGACAGCCCGGCGGGCGATCTCACCTATATCGACCAGAAACGGCTGGAGCTGGCGCGCGCGCTGGCGCTGCATCCGCGGCTGGTGCTGCTCGACGAGTGGCTGGCCGGGCTCAATCCGACCGAGCTCGAGACCGGCATCGCCCTGATCGCCTCCTTGCGCGCTCGCGGCATCACCATCGTGATGGTCGAGCATGTCATGGATGCGATCCGTGCGCTCTGCGACCGCTGCGTCGTGATGAGCGCGGGCGTCGTGATCGCGCGCGGCACGCCGGACGAGGTGCTCGCCGATCCCACAGTGATAACAGCCTATCTCGGAGAGCCCGATGCTTGAGATCTCCGGCCTGTCGCACGCATATGGCAAGCACCAGGCGCTTGCCGACGTCACCCTGAACGTCGCGCCGCGCGAGATCATCGCGATCCTCGGCGCCAACGGTGCCGGCAAGTCGACCTTGCTGAAGGCGATCGCCGGCCTGATCCGGCCGCGGGCGGGCGCCGTGATCCGCTTCGACGGCTCAGACATCGCGCAGCTCCTGCCGCATCAGATCGTCGAGCGCGGCATCGCGCTGGTGCCGGAGGGGCGCGGGGTGTTCGGCGACCTCACCGTGGCGGAGAACCTGCAACTCGGCGCCTATCCGGCGCGCGCCCGCGACGGCGAGGACGCGCGGCTCGCGCATGTGCTGGCGCTGTTTCCGCGGCTGACCGAGCGCATGGGCCAGGCGGTGCGCACCATGAGCGGCGGCGAGCAGCAGATGGTGGCGATCGGCCGCGCGCTGATGTCGCGGCCGCAGCTGCTGATGCTCGACGAGCCCTCGCTCGGCCTGTCGCCGCTGCTCAGCCGCGAGGTGTTTCGCGCGCTCAAGACCATCCGCGGCGACGGCGTCGGCATCCTGATGGTCGAGCAGAACGCCCGCGCCAGCCTGGATATCGCCGACCGTGTCTATCTGATCGAGCAGGGACGCAATGCCGGCGATGGCGTGGCGTCCGAAATGAAGAGCAACGCCGACATCCAGCGCGCCTATCTCGGCCAGTCGCGCGAACCAGCTACATCCAAGTCCAAGTAGGAGAGCCCCATGAACGCAATCAATCTCCTGATTGGCGGCAAGGACCAGTCCGCCGCCAACCAGCGCACCTTCCAGCGCCTCAATCCGATCAGCGGCGAGATCGCGAGCATCGTTGCGGCCGCCTCGATCGACGACGCGCTGCGCGCCGCCGATGCCGCCGCGGCGGCGTTTCCCGCGTGGTCCCGGCTCAGCCCCGGCGAGCGCCGCAAGCGGCTCAGTGCGGCGGCAGACGCGCTGGCGCGCAACGCCGCCGAGTTCACCGCGCTGATGATGGCCGAGACCGGCGCCACGGCCGGCTGGGCTGGCTTCAACGTGCATCTCGCCGAGGGCATGCTGCGCGAGGCTGCGGCGATGACGACGCAGATTTCCGGCGAGGTCATTCCCACCGACGTGCCCGACAATCTCGCGCTCGCCTATCGCCAGCCGGCCGGCGTCGTGCTCGGCATCGCGCCGTGGAACGCGCCGGTCATTCTCGGCGTGCGCGCGGTGGCGATGCCGCTCGCCTGCGGCAACACCGTCGTGCTCAAGGCTTCGGAGATGAGCCCGGGCGTGCACCGGCTGATCGGCGCCTGTCTCCATGAGGCGGGACTGGGTGACGGTGTCGTCAACGTCGTCACCAATGCGCCCGAGGATGCGCAGGCCGTGGTCGAGGCGCTGATCGCGCATCCTGCGATCCGCCGCGTCAACTTCACCGGCTCGACCCGCGTCGGCCGTCTCATCGCGATGGCCTGCGCCAAGCATCTCAAGCGCGCGCTGCTCGAGCTCGGCGGCAAGGCGCCGCTGGTCATCCTCGACGATGCCGATCTCGACGCTGCGGTGAATGCAGCCGCGTTCGGCGCCTTCATGAACCAGGGCCAGATCTGCATGTCGACCGAGCGCATCGTGGTCGACGACAAGGTCGCCGACGAATTCGTCGCGAAGTTCGCTGCCAAGGCGAAGGGTCTGCCGTATGGCGATCCGCGCAAGGGCAATGTCGTGCTGGGCTCGCTGGTCAGCGCCGCCGCCTGCGACCGCGTCGGCACCCTGATCGAGGACGCCGTGGCCAAGGGCGCGGTGCTCGCCGCCGGCGGCCGCGGCACCGGCACGATCATGCCGGCGACCATCGTCGACCACGTGACGCCGGCGATGCGCATCTATTGCGAGGAGAGCTTTGGCCCCGTGGTCACCGTCGTGCGCGTCGGCGGCGTCGACGAGGCGGTGCGCGTTGCCAACGACACCGAGTACGGACTGTCGTCGGCGGTGTTCGGCCGCGACATCGCCCGCGCGATCGGCGTCGCCAAGCGCATCGAGTCCGGCATCTGCCACGTCAATGCGCCGACCGTGCATGACGAGCCGCAGATGCCGTTCGGCGGCGTCAAGGCCTCGGGCTATGGCCGGTTCGGCGGCAAGGCCGCGATCGACGAGTTCACCGAGCTGCGCTGGATCACGGTGCAGACCGGCGAGCGGCACTATCCGTTCTGAGCTCATCGTCACCTCGCTGGCGCGCGGCGAGGGCAAAGGCGGTGTCGCGGCGGACACGTTGCACGGGCGACGTGACGCTGCGGCCTCGCGGCGCATGGCGTCCGAGTTGTCAGGGCCGTTTCGCCCTCGTCGAAACAGAGGGCGCAGGGAATGCCGGTCGCTGGCCGCACCCATGGCCCGCCTGCGAAAAAAATGCAGGCGGCAGGAACCACAGGTTCAGCCGAGACATCCCGGCATTCCCCGCGCGATGGTTGGGCGGCTTATACGTCCTCTCCCCGGGGACCGGCTGTCTTGCCCCCATAACCGGCGGATCATCACCACCAGCGTGGCCTCAGCGTCGGGAGGCCAGGACCTTACGATTTCGCCGGCGCATCGGGCCCGTTCGTCCGCATGACCCATGGCCACGCTGCGAGCCGACACACCCACCGCATCCCACCCCGCGCGTCGTGACGATCGCGATGCGCCCCTCTTGGCGAGGCGGGACGAGGGCACCCAAACACGTTTTCGCTGAAAACGAAATCGATTTATTTTTCGTGGAACGACTGGACAGAGGTCATCTGACTGAGACGACGGGCGAAATCGGTTTTCCGGCGCACCGCTTTGGCTTGCCCGGCGGGGACAGGTGAGAGTCTGCGCGAGGGCATGAGTCGCCCGTCGGGCAGGTGTGCGGTCGATGGTCTTGCAGCGACGCCGTCCTGACGCGGCGCCGCCGCCCGCGGCTATTTTCCGTAGGCTCCCGTATAGCGGCCGGCACGGATGCTCGCCAGGATGTCCGCCTCGCGCTGCTCCTGCGCCCGCGTCATCTCCAACAGCAGCGCAGCGCGTTGCGGCGCGAAGGCAACGACGCCGTCGGCATCGCCCACCACGACGTCGCCGGGCGCCACCACCATGCCGCCGATCGAGACCGGCTGGTTGATAGTGCCCGGCCCGTTCTTGTAGGGGCCGCGATGGTTGGCGGCGCGCGCGAACACCGGAAACGGCGACGACATCAGCACGGCGGAATCGCGGATGGCGCCGTCGAGCACGATTCCGGCCGCGCCGCGTTGCTCGGCGATCGCGGCGATGATCTCGCCGACGAGGGCGCGCGTCTCGTCGCCGCCGCCATTGATCACGAGCACATCGCCGGGCTTGATCAGATCGAGCGCGCGATGGACGAACAGATTGTCTCCGGGCGCGGTGTCGACCGTGAGCGCGATCCCGGCCATCGGCGGTCCCTTGTAGAACGGCTTGAGGCCGATCGCGCCCGGCAAACGCTCGAGATTGTCGCTGATCACGGCGGTCGGGATCTGCCTGAAGGCTGCAATCAGGCCGGGATCGACTGTCGCAACCGGCGGCGGTTCGGTGTCACTCATTGTCGTTCTCCTCGATGCGTGCCGTCGGATGGCTGCGCAGGCTCGGGTGTAGGACTCGCGCCAAATTCAGAAAACAGATAAATGATGATGTCATATCATCGCTTTTGAGAATGTCTCATGATCACGCTGAAGCAGCTCGAGGCGCTGCATTGGATCGCGGAGCTCGGTACGTTCGAGCGCGCCGCGGCGAAGCTCAACACGACGCAGTCGGCGATCTCCAAGCGCGTCCAGGAGCTCGAAGCGTCCGCGCGCGTGCCACTGTTCGACCGCCGCCAGCGCGGTGCGCGGCTGACCGAGCGGGGCGAGGAGATCCTCGCTCTGGGCCGCCAGATGCTGACGCTGCAGGAGCAGATCATGGCGCTGAGGGACGGACGGCAGTCCCCGGCCCGCCGGCTGCGCCTCGGTGCCACGGAGCTGTCGGCGCTGACCTGGTTGCCGCGCCTCGTCTCGGCGATTCGGGAGCAGCATCCTGCCGTGGTGATCGAGCCCGAGGTGGAGACCACCCGCACGCTCTACGATCGCCTGATGGAAGGCAGCATCGACCTGATCGTGGTTCCCGAGGTGTTTTCCGACCCGGATGTGACCTCTGTCAGGCTCGCCGAGGTGCAGAACGTCTGGACCGCACGCCCTGGTCTGGTTCGGTCGCGCCGCCCGCTCGGATTCGAGGAGCTCGGGGAATATACTCTCCTGATGCAGGGCCGCCGCTCCGGGCAGGGGCTCTACATCAATCGGTGGCTGACGGCGAACGGCGTCGCCTTCAAGCGTGCGATTACCGTCGACAATCTCACCGCTCTCGTCGGTCTCGCCGTAGCCGGCCTCGGCATCAGCTATCTTCCGCAACGCTGCTTCCGGCCGCTCTTTGCCGAGGGAAAGTTGTCCGTCGTGCCGGTCAGGCCGGCGCTCCCCGCCGTGCCGTATTCGGCGATGTATCGCAACGACAGGCCGTCGGCGCTGACGGCCGTCGTGGCCGAGCTGGCGCGCAGGACCTGTGACTTCAGCCGCCAGCTCCAGGGCTAGAGGTCCGAGATAGACATCACTTTTTGGAATGGGCGGAGAAGCGTTTTTATCCCTTTTCATCGCGGTCGGCCGAAGCGAGGCTGCGGCCCGCTGCACCATGCAGGGAATGACGACGAGGAGAGGCTTCGATGCGCCGATGGGGATGCGTACTGGCACTGGTTCTGGCGGCACATGCCGCCGGCGCCGAGGAGTTGAGCGGCACGCTGCAGAAGATCAAGGAAACCGGCAAGATCACGGTCGCCTTCCAGGAAGCGGCGGTGCCCTTCAGCTATCTCGACGGCAACCAGAAGCCGGTGGGCTACGCGCTCGACATCTGTGCGCGGATCGCCGACGCCGTGAAGCGGGAGCTCAAGCTGCCCAACCTCGTGGTCGAGACCGTTCCGGTCACCTCGTCCACCCGCATTCCGCTGATGACCAACGGCACCATTGACCTTCTGTGCGCCTCCACCACCAACAACGCGGAGCGCCAGAAGCTCGTCACCTTCACCAACACGCATTTTCTCAGCGCAACGCGCTTTGCCGCCAAGGCGTCGAGCTCGCTGCGGCGGATCGACGATCTGAAGGGCAAAACGGCCGTTGCGATCGCCGGGTCGACCAACATCGCGCAACTGAACAAGGTCAATGTCGAGCGCAAGCTCGGCATCACGATCGTTCCGGCCAAGGACCAGGCCGAGGCGTTCCTGATGCTCGAGACCGACCGTGCGCAGGCCTATGTGCTCGACGACGTCCAGCTTGCGGTCGCGATCGCGCGCTCCAAGGAGCCGGCCGCCTATGTCATCAGCGAGGATGCGTTCTCCAAGGCCGAGCCGTTCGGCATCATGCTGCGCAAGGATGATGCCCCGTTCAAGGCTATCGCCGACCGCGTCACGGCCGAGCTGTATCAGAGCCCGGAGATCGAAAAGCTCTACAAGACCTGGTTCGAATCGCCGGTGCCGCCGACCGGGACCAATTTCAACTATCCGATGCCGGCTGCGTTGCGCGCTGCGTTCAAGAAGCCCAGCAGCAGTCCCGATCCGGATGCCTATGCAGCCGAATGAAGCCACGGATCGCGTCGGCTGATCCGAGCAGCTGATGCAGCCGACTACCCGCGGCTCGCCGTCAGCTGCTGCCGGTAGCGTTCGGCGTCCCAGTTGAGCAGCATCTGCTCATGCTGTGACGAGAGATAGCTGATCTCGGCCGACAGCGGCAGGCGGCTTGTCACCAGCGCGAGGCAGCTCAGCATGGCCTCCGCGCCGGGACTGGCATCGTTGCGGATGATGGCGCCGAGACCCGGCGCCAAGGCCGCAACGGGCGCGGCGAGGCCGGCTGCGCCCGCGCGCGCAAGCAGCGTGGCGAGACCGTCGGCGCCTTCGATCGTCGGCAGGCCCGGGCCGAGAAACACCACATGGTCCGGATACAGCGAGCCGCCGGTCGCGACCGCGCGGCTGAAGGGATCGGTGGCGATGCCATGACAGCCTGCGTCGGCCGGCAGCCGATACTCGGTGCCGGCGCAGAGCCGGCGCAAGGCGGCGTCGTCTGCCGCTTGTGTCGCGCGCACCGGCAATGCCAGCCGCGTCTCGACGTCACGCACCAGCGCCTCGGCGTCCTCGCAGGTCTCGGCGCCGACGACCAGGCCGTGATTGCCGAGGATGAGCACGTCGACGCTCTCGCTTGCGACGATCGCGCTGACCGCGCGCGCCAGCGGCAGCCCCGGATGGACATAGTCGACATGACGCCAGGCGAGTCCGTCGAGCCGCGCGGCAAATTCATCGCGCGCATCGCGACGCGCGGCCCAGGCGATGGTGTTGACGGCATGCACGTGCAGCACGACGCGGTGCGGCATCAGCGCATGCAGCGAGGTCTCGATCGACGCGCGCAAGGCACCGGGCGCGGCCAGCGGGATGCGTTCGTCGTCGCGGGCCAGCGCCTCGCGCGCCGCCGTCAGCAGCACCGGCACGAAGATGTCCTTGTCATTGGCGTCGGACAGCCACGTGCCGGAGGCCTTGACCCAGAGGACATCGTCATCCTTCACGGAGGAATTGCCGCCAGCGCCCTGCACGAGCAGCATGTTGCAGCCGACGCGCGCCGACATCCGGCGCAACGCATCAAGCTCGGCGGGTTCGCGCATGGCTCGTCTCCTTCACCAGCTCAACTGCTGCATCGCCCAGTTCGGCATGCGGCGCGCGGACGCCGCGAGCTTTCGCGTCGCCGCGGCGAGGTCAGGCGCGCCCGCCAGCGCGGTGCGATGCACGCCATCGGCCAGCAGCAGGGTCTGCAAGCCCATGGCACGCGCGCCGGCGACGTCGTGGTCGAGCGAGTCGCCGATCATCAGGACGCGCCGCGGATCGGGACGCCCGAGCTGCTCCAGCGCCGCCTCGAAAATCGGCGCATGCGGCTTGCCGACGAAGGTCACCGCGCCGCCGAGCCACTCATAGGCGCGCGCCAGCGTGCCGGGGGCGGGGACGAGGCCGCTCGCACCGAACATCATCAGGTCGGGATTGGCGCAGATCATCGGCACGCGGCGCGCCGCCGCTCGCGCGAACTGGTCCCGCCAGAGATCGGGCTCGGCCAGATCATCGTCGAGCCCGCCGAGCAGGATGAAATCGGCCTCGCGCATGTCGTCGACGGTCACGATGTCCAGGTCCTCGATCAGGGAGCGGTCGCCGCCGCGGCTGATCAGGAAGCAGGTGTCGCCGCAATCGGTGAAGGGCGCGCGCGTCCGGTCGCGCAATCCGGCCCAGGTGACTTCGCCCGAGGTCAGAATGCCGTCATAGGCCGCGGTGTTGACACCGAGCCGCGCCAGTCGCTCGGCATTCGAGCGCGCCCGTTTGCCGGAGTTGGACAGCACCAGGGTCGGCTTGTGCGCCCGCTTCAGCCTGGCGAGGCACTCCAGCGCCGCGGGAAACACGGTGCGCCCATCGTGCAGCGTGCCCCATTGATCGAGCAGCACGTGATCGAACCGGTCGGCAATCGCGGAAAGGCCGCTGATCTCACACGCCGCGGCGGTCATTGCGGCGGCCCCTGCAAGGCGAGCAGGGCGGTGCCGTAGCTGGCTTCCGTCTGCGCCGCGACGCTGACGGGCACGCCGATGACGCGCTCGCGCATCCGCATCCAGGCGTGGTTCCTGGCGCCGCCGCCGATGCTGATGACCCGCCGCAATGTCGGCGCGCCGAGTGCCTGCAGGCGCTGATAGGCCAGCGCCTCGACATCGGCGATGCCCTCGAGCAGCGCCTGGAAGAAGCGGTGATCCTCCGCCGGCCGCGGCGTAATCCGCGGCGCCAGCGCGGGATCGGCGATCGGGAAACGCTCACCGGGTTTCCGCAGCGGATAATAGCCGAGCCCGGTGGGCTCGTCGGGGCGCAGTAAGGGTGTCATGCGGTCCATGTCGTCGGCGGAGAAATGCGCGAGCAGCGCGGCGCCACCGGAGTTCGACGCGCCGCCGGCGAGCCATTTGTCGCCGAGCCGGTGCGAGTAGACGCCCTGATCGGCGGCAAAGATCGGCTGGGTCGCGATCAGCTTGACCACCAGCGTGGTGCCGAGCGAGGTGACGGCATCGCCCGGCGCGTCGGCACCGGTGGCGATGAAGGCGGCCACGCCATCGGTGGTGCCGGCGACGATGCGCGCGGAGGACCCGATGCCGAGCGCGCGCGCGATCGCGGGATCGATCTCGGCGAACGGCGTGCCGGGCACCAGGATGGTCGGCAGCACCTCGCGCGGCACGCCGAGCTGATCGAACCAATCGGGAAAGCGGCGCTGCACCGGATCATAGCCGAGCTTGAGCGCGTTGTTCTCGTCGCTGAGGCCGTGGCGGCCGGCGAGCCGGCCCGCGATCCAGTCGGCCTGGTGCGCGACGCGGACAGCGCCGCCGGTCGACGCCAGCAGATGCATCAGTTTCGCGAGCGGACTACTGGTGCCATGCGCACCGCTCTCCGGCGGTGCGACCGCGGCGATCCGCCTGGCTTCATCGACGGCGCGTGCATCGTTGTACATCAGCCCGAGGGAGCGGGGACGTCCGTCGCCGTCGATCAGCAGCAGCGTGCCCGACGTGCCGTCGACCGCGATGCGCGCGGCGGCGCGCAGATCGACGGCTTCGCCGAGCTTGCCGAGCGCTGATGTGGTCGCCCGCCACCACAGCTCGGGATCCTGATCGATGGCTGCGCCATCCTGACGCGGCGGCGCCAGCGGCACGGAAGCTGCGCCCTGGATCGCGCCACTGGCATCGATCGCGCAGGCGCGCACGCCGCTCGTTCCGACATCGATGCCGACAAACAACTCCCTCATGCGACCTCTTCTCGTTGTGACCAGGCGAGCACGCCTGCCCGCGCGATCCCTTCAGTCCCTGACGCGCTGCAGCACGTTTGGGGGATTGACGGCCGGATCGGTGTCTGCAATTTTTTGCAAGACGTGAAGAAATTTGCAAGCAGGCAATCGCGCGTGACGACAGCTTCCGACAGGGCGCCCATGGTGGACGGCGAGGCCTCCCTCGCAACGCGCGCGGCGTGGCTGTATTTCGCGGCCGGGCTGACACAGTCGGAGGTCGCCGACCGGCTCAACATCCAGAGCACCAAGGCGCACCGGCTGATCGCGCGCGCCAGCCGCGAGGGCATGATCCGCGTCTTCGTGGAAGGGCCGGTCGCCGAATGCGTCGCGCTGGAGAATGCACTCGCCGACCGCTACGGCCTCGATTTCTGCCGCGTCGCGCCGGACCTCGGCGAGGGCGATCTGCCGCTGAAGGCGCTGGCGCTGGAGGGCGCGAGCTTCCTGCGCCAGGTGCTGGAGCGTGGCGACGACAAGATCATCGGCGTCGGCCATGGCCGCACGCTCGCGGCCGTCGTCGCGCAATTGCCGCAGACGCCCGCGCGCGGCGTGCAGTTCGTTTCGCTGCTCGGTGGGCTCACGCGCAAATTCGCGGCCAATCCGTTCGACGTCATCCACCGTCTCGCCGAGCGCACCGGCGCCGAGGCCTATCTGCTGCCCGTTCCCGTGTTCGCCAACTCGGTGGCCGACCGCCGCGTCCTGATGCAGCAGTTCGGTATCGCCGACGTGTTCGCGCTGGCGCAGCAGGCCTCGCTGCTGTTCGTCGGCATCGGGCAGATCCACGCCGACGGCTTCCTGGTGTCGAGCGGCATGATCAAGCCGGACGAGGTCGTCGAGCTGAAGCGCGCCGGCGCCTGCGCCGATCTGCTCGGGCATTTCTTCAATGCCGACGGCGAACTGCTCGATCTGGATCTCTCCGCACGCGCGACCTCGATGGCGGCGAGCGAGCTGAAGAAACACCGCATCGTCGCCATCGGCGGCGGCGGGGCGAAGATCACGGCGCTGCGCGCGGTGCTGCGCAGCGGCTTCCTGAACGGCCTCATCATCGATGAGGTGACCGCTCAGGCACTATCTACCGACAAGCCGGAGAAGACATCCGGTCACTCCAAAAACAAAAGTCGGAAGGGCAGGTAACGCGATCAATCTCTACAAAAACAAAGGGAGGGTAACATGCACGATCGTGAGAAGAATCTCTTTGCGTCCTACGCCGGCAAACGCATCAGCCGGCGTGATCTGCTCGACGGCGCCGCCAAGCTCGGCATCGCCGGCGCCGCCGCCAATGCCGCCTTCGCCTCGGCAATGTCGAAGGCGATGGCCGCCGACTTCAACTGGAAGGCCCACAGCGGCAAGACCGTCAAGCTGCTGCTGAACAAGCATCCGTACGTCGATGCGATGATCGGCGACATCGAGGCGTTCAAGAGCCTGAGCGGCATGAACGTCACCTACGACATCTTCCCCGAGGACGTCTATTTCGACAAGGTGACCGCGGCGCTGTCGTCGAAGTCGGATCAGTACGACGCCTTCATGACCGGCGCCTACATGACTTGGACCTACGGTCCGGCGGGCTGGATCGAGGACCTCAACGCCTACATCAAGGATCCGGCCAAGACCAATCCGGCGTTTGCCTGGGATGACGTGCTGCCGGGCCTGCGCTCCTCGACCGCCTGGGACGGCGTCGCCGGCTCCGAGCTCGGCTCCGGCAAGGCCAAGCAGTGGTGCATCCCGTGGGGCTACGAGCTCAACAACGTCACCTATAACCGCAACATCTTCAGCAAGGTCGGCGTCAAGCCGCCGAGCAATCTCGACGAGATGCTGGAGGTCGCCGCCAAGATCACCAAGGATGCCGGCGGTCCCTACGGCGTCGGCGTGCGCGGCTCGCGCTCCTGGGCGACCATCCATCCGGGCTTCCTGTCGGCCTACGCGAATTTCGGCCAGAAGGATTTCGTGATGGAGGGCGGCAAGCTCAAGGCCGCGATGAACACCAAGGCCTCGAAGGACTTCCACGAGAAGTGGGTCAAGATGATCCAGGGCTCGGGTCCGAAGAACTGGTCGACCTACACCTGGTACCAGGTCGGCACCGATCTCGGCGCCGGCGCCTCCGGCATGATCTTCGACGCCGACATTCTCGGCTACTTCATGAACGGCGGTGAGAACAAGGAGCGCGGCAATCTCGGCTACGCCCCGTTCGCGGCCAATCCGGCCGCCAAGGCGCCGACGCCGAACGTCTGGATCTGGTCGCTGGCGATGTCGAGCTTCTCCAAGCAGAAGGACGCGGCCTGGACCTTCATGCAATGGGCGGCCTCCGTCGAGCACGATTTGTTCGGCGCGCGCAAGATGGACTTCGTCAATCCGGTCCGCACCTCCGTATGGAAGGACAGCGAGTTCCGCGACCGCATCGCCAAGTCATATCCGGGCTATCTCGAGCAGCACGATCTCTCGGCGCCCGGAGCGAAGATCTACTTCACGGCGCAGCCGCTGTTCTTCGATCTCACCACGGAGTGGGCGGCGTCGCTGCAGAAGATGGTGGCCAAGGAGATCAGCGTCGACGAGGGCCTCGACAAGCTTGCCGAGAGCATCAACCGTCAGCTGAAGCAGGCCGGCCTCGGCTGAGGCTGCGTCGGCACCTCCCTGACCGCCCACCGGTCCGGACGCTCCCCACAAGCGTCCGGACCGGCTCCATACCCGCGACGATGCGATCACACCTGTCATGAGCATGGCCCAACTTGTCGAGACCGAGGCGGCGCCGCGCCGCACCAAACGCTGGCGCGGGCGGCTGCTGCCGTATCTCCTGAGCTTGCCGGCGCTCTTGGTGTGCATCGCCATCCTGGTGCCGTTCATCACCGCCGCCATCTATTCGCTGCAGCGCTACCGGCTCAATCTGCCGTATCTGCGCGGCTTCATCGGCGTCGACAATTACATCGACTTCCTGTCCGATCCTGCGTTCTGGAACACGCTGCGCATCTCGCTCGTCTACACCGCGGTGACCGTCATCGCCGAGCTGCTGCTCGGCCTGGGCATCGCGCTGCTGCTGCGGCGGCCGACGCGCTTCCACAACGCCGTCTCGATCATGCTGCTGCTGCCGCTGATGACGGCGCCGGCGATCGCCGCCTTGATGTGGAAGCTGATGACCAATCCGAGCTTCGGCATCCTGTCCTATCTCGTGGGGCTGCTCGGCGCCCACGACTTCAAATGGGCGTCCGATCCGTCGACCGCGCTGTTCACGGTCGTGCTGGTCGACGTCTGGGTCTACACGCCCTTCATCATGATCCTGCTGCTGGCCGGCCTGCGCTCGCTGCCGCGGCAGCCGTTCGAGGCGGCGGCGCTCGACGGCGTGCCGGCGAGCTTCGTGTTCTTCCGCATCACCCTGCCGATGCTCGCGCCCTATATCATCACGGCGTCGCTGTTCCGGCTGCTCGACTCGATCCAGCAGTTCGACATCGTCTATGCGATGACACAGGGCGGTCCAGGGGACCGGCTGATGGTGTTCCAGGTCCAGGCCTATCTGGAGTTCTTTCAGTACACCAATGTCGGACGTTCGGCGGCGCTGCTGATGATCCTGTGGCTGATCACCAATATCCTGTCGAACATCTTCATCAAGAACTGGCTGCGGCTGCGCGCTCGCGCCCATGGTCACGCCTGAGGGAGGTCGCCGATGGATCACTCCAGTCTCGCCGGACGCATCTTCCGCGGCATTGCGCTGGCGATGGTGCTCGTGTTCTTCATGTTCCCGATCGCCTGGATCCTCCTGATGTCGTTCCAGACCAACGAGCAGATCCTGCGCATTCCGCCGCGCATCCTGTTCGAGCCGACGCTCGCCAATTACGAGGCGCTGATCTCGGGGCAGCTCAAGACTGCCGCCGGCAATCTGCAGATCTCGTTCATGCGCAATCTGATGAACAGCTTCGTGCTGTCGAGCGCGTCCGTCATCCTGGCGCTGCTGCTCGGCGTGCCCGCGGCGTACGCCTTCGCTCGCTTCAAGTTCCGGCTCGGCGAGACCATCGCGTTCACGCTCTTGTCGTTCCGCTTCGCGCCGCCGCTCCTGGTGCTGCTGCCGTTGTCGCTCTACTACCAGCAGCTCGGGCTCAACGACACCTATTTTGGCATCGTCTGGGTCTATCAGCTGATCGCCTTGCCGCTGATCCTGTGGATCGTGCGCGGCTATTTCGAGGACATCAGCCCTGATATCGAGCACGCCTACCGGTTGGCCGGGCATTCCTGGCGCGAGGCGTTCACGCGCATCGCCGTGCCGCTCGCGGGGCCCGGCATTGCTGCGGCAGGGCTGCTGTCGTTCATCTTCTGCTGGAACAATTTCGTCTTCGCGCTGATCCTGGCCTCCGCTGACAAGCAGCCGGTGACGGTCGGCGCGCTGGCCTTCGTCACGGCGTCGGGTATCCAATACGGCCAGATCGCCGCGGCGATCGTGCTGTCGGTGACGCCGACCCTGCTGCTCGCGCTCTACGCGCAGCGCTATCTGGTCGAAGGTCTCTCGCTCGGTGCAGTGAAGGGTTGAGCATCCATGGCGCGTCTCGAACTCAAATCCGTCGACAAGAGCTTCGGCGCCGTCAGCTGCGCCAAGGGCGTGTCGCTGACGGTCGAGCCCGGCGAGATCGTTGCGGTGTTCGGCCCGTCGGGCAGCGGTAAGACCGTGCTGCTGCGCATGATCGCGGGCATGTTCGAGCCTGATGCGGGGGATATCCTGGTCGGCGGCCGTTCGATCGTCGACGCGCCGCCGGAGCAGCGTGGCATCGGCATGGCGTTCCAGAACTTCGCGCTGTTTCCGCACATGAGCGCGCGCGACAATATCGCGAGCGGCCTGCGCGCGACCGGGGCGAGCGACATCGCGGCCAAGATTGCATCGATGAGCCGGTTGTTGAAGATCGATCATGTGCTCGGCCACAGGCCGCGCGAACTGTCCAACGGCCAGAAGCAGCGCACGGCGCTCGCCCGCGCGCTGATCGGCAATCCCGAGGTGCTGCTGCTCGACGATCCTCTGCGCAACGTCGACGCCAAGCTGCGCTACGAGATGCGGCTGGAGCTGCCGAGCCTGCTGCGCCGAGGCTCTGCCGCGGTGCTCTACGTCACGCAGGACTATCGCGAGGCGATGGCGATCGCCGACCGGATCGCGGTGCTGATCAATGGCCGGCTCGTGCAGGTGGCGCGCCCGGAGGAGATCTATGCCCGGCCGGCATCGGTCGCGGTGGCGCGGCTGTTCGGCGATCCCAGCATCAATCTCTTGGAGGTCGCGCCGGTCGCCGAGCAGGGTCGGCTGACGGCGACCGTGGCCGGAACCCAGATCCGGCTCGATGCCAACGGCCTGCCATCCGACGCACGAGCGCGCTGCTGGCTCGGGGTGCGGCCTGACGATGTCATGGTGGCGCGCCAAGGCGGCGAGGGCGCGATCCCCGCACGCATCGTGGCGGTCACGCCGATCCACGAGCGGGCAGTGGTGCTGCTGCGCTTCGCCGACGGCTCGGAATGGCTGGCCGCAATGGCTCCCGAGGCGTTGCAGGCCGGTGCCGACGATGACGTATTCGTGCGGTTCGCGCCGGAGGCGGCGCTGCTGTTCGACCATGCCAGCGGCGAGCGCATCGGCCAACCGCCGCGCCGGCAGGCCGCGTGAGGGTTTGACATGGGCATGCTCGAGATCAGCAACGTCGACAAGATCTATCACAGCCGCGGCAAGCCGCCGGTCCACGCCGTGCGCGCGCTCGACATGGACGTCAGGTCGGGCGAGATCGTCGCGCTGCTCGGCTCGTCCGGATGCGGCAAGACGTCCACGCTTCGCATGATCGCGGGCTTCGAGAGCGTGAGCGCGGGCTCCATCGCGCTGGCGCAGCGACCGATCCATGATCTGCCGCCGGCCAAGCGCAAGGTGGCGATGGCGTTCGAAGGCTATTCGCTGTATCCGCCGCTCACGGTGCGCGAGAACATTGCGTTCGCGCTGAAGGCCCAGCAGCTGTCGCGTGCCGAGATCGCGCAGCGCGTCGACAGCATCGCCCGTCTGGTCGAGATCGAGGACATTCTCGATCATCATCCCCGCGCGCTCTCTGGAGGCCAGCAGCAGCGGGTCTCGCTGGCGCGCGCGCTGGTGCGCGATGCCGACCTCTATCTGCTCGACGAGCCGATGGGGCAGCTCGAGCCGCAGCTCCGCGCCGTGCTGCGCGGCCGCATCAAGGGCCTTCTGGCCGAGCGCGGCATGACCGCGATCTTCGTCACCCACGACCAGACCGAGGCGAGCGCACTCGCCGACCGCATCGCCGTGATGGAGGATGGCGTGCTGCAGCAGTTCGCCGGGGAGCGCGAGTTGAAGGACCGCCCGGCCAATCTGTTCGTCGCGAGCTTCATCGGCGAGCCGCCGATGAACCTGCTCGACACGGCCGTGACGCAGGAGGACAGCGGCTTTCGGCTGGCGGTGGGCGCCGATCTTGCCTTCGATGTTCCCCGGCAGACGCTGGACGTTGCCGCCCAGCAGGCACTGGTGCAAAGCGACCGGATCAAGGTCGGCATCCGGCCGCAGCGGATCGCGATCGGCAGCGGCGAGGCGCGGCTGCGCGTGGTCTCCAACCAGTGGCTCGGCGATCAGTCGCACATCGCGGGCGAATGCGCCGGGCATCTGCTGGTCGCCGTGACGTCGGGCAAGGTCGCCGCGCGGCCCGGTGACATCGTGCCGTGCGCGCTGGAGTCGCGCCATCTCCACATCTTCGGCGCTGACGGCGTCTGCGTTCGCCACGCGGAGGCACGCTGAACATGGCGTCCTCGGCGACCCGCGACGTGATCATCGGCATCGACGCCGGGACGTCGGTGATCAAGGCAGTCGCATTCGCGCGGGACGGCCGCCAGCTGGGCGACTTCGCGATTCCCAACAGCTACACGACGTCGCCCGGTGGCCGCGTCGAGCAGGACATGAACCGGACCTGGAGCGACACGGTCGCGGCCCTGCGCGGGATTGCGGCCGCGTTGCCGGACATCTCCCGCCGGGTCGCAGCGATCGCCGTGACCGGGCAGGGCGACGGCACCTGGCTGATCGACGCCGACGGCCGTCCCGTCGCGCCCGCTCTGTTGTGGCTCGATTCCCGCGCGGCCGGCTTCGTCGAGTCCTTCCGCGGCAGTGAGCACAACACGGCGCATTATCGGCGCACCGGGTCGGGGCTCAATGCCTGCCAGCAGGGGCCGCAGCTGGCCTGGCTTCAGGCGCACGATGCCGAGACGCTGGTGCGCGCCAGCACCGTCTTCCATTGCAAGGACTGGCTCTATTTCAAGCTCACCGGCGCGCGCGCCACCGATCCGTCCGAGGCCGCGTTCTCCTGCGGCGATTTCCGCGGGCGCTGCTTCGACGATGAAGCGGCGCGACTGATCGGCATCTCGGAGTCGACGCGCCTGTTTCCCGACGTCGTCGATGGCGTGGTGACGACGCATGCGCTGACCGCGTCTGCGGCGGCGGAGACGGGCTTGCCCGAGGGCGTGCCGGTGTCGCTCGGCTATGTCGACGTCATCTGCAACGCGCTGGGCGGCGGACTCTACGATCCCTCGCCGGATGTCGGCTGCACCATCATCGGCTCGACCGGGATGCATATGCGGCTTGCAATATCGGCCGATGACGTCAAGCTGAATGCCGAGGCAACCGGCTACACCATGCCGTTCCCCGCGCCGGGTCACTACGCGCAGATGCAGTCGACGATGGCGGCGACCCTGAACATCGACTGGCTGCTCGATGTCGCGCGCGGCGTGCTCGCGATGGAAGGCATCGCGCGGTCGCGCAACGATCTGATCCGGCGCCTCGATGAGCGCGTGCTCGCGGCCAAGGCCGGCGAGCTGCTCTATCATCCGTTCATCTCCGACGCCGGCGAGCGCGGGCCGTTCGTGTCCCACGAGGCTTCGGCGCAGCTGATCGGCCTGCGCACCCGTCATGGCTACTGGGATCTGATGCGCGCCGTGATGGAAGGACTGGCCTTCGCGGCACGCGACTGCTACGCGGCGATGGGATCACTGCCGACGGAGATCCGGTTGACGGGAGGCGCCGCCCGCAGCCGTGCGCTCGGAACGATTCTGGGGGCCGTGCTCGGCAGCACCATCCGGGTCTGCCGTCGCGAGGAAGCCGGCGCCTCGGGCGCCGCGATGATCGCCGCCGTCGCGACGGGGCTCTATCCGGACATGATGGATTGCGCGGAGGAATGGGTGGGACCGTATCTCGATGAGCCGCAGCCGCCGGATGCGGTGCTCGCGGAACGCTATGCGCGGCTGTTTCCGGCCTATGTCGAAGCGCGTCTTGCCGCGCGACCGGTGTGGAGGCAACTCGCCGCCCAGCGTGCAGGAGCCAATCATGTCTAGCTCCATCGCCATCATCGGCGACCGCTTCATGCTGCCCTCGGTGTTCGCCGAGCGCATCACCGCCATCTGCGGCGATGCCATCGACATCCGCATGCTCGAGCAGCCCTGGCCGGACGAGCCGATGGAGCACGGCTATGCCGGCTCCAAGCTCGACGGCCTGAAGGAGTTCATGGGCGATCCGGATGAGCTCGCCGCATTCATCGGCGAAGCGCCTCTGCTGGTGACGCATCTCGCGCCGATCTCGCGCGCGATGCTGCAGCGGCTGCCGAGCCTCAGATTCATCGCGGTCTCGCGCGGCGGCCCGGTCAATGTCGACATGCAGGCGGCGCGCGATCACGGCGTGCTCGTGGTCAACACACCCGGACGCAACGCCAGCGCGGTGGCCGAGTTCACCATCGGCGCGATGCTCGCGGAGACCAGGCTCATTCGCAGCGGCCATGAATCGATGCGTGGCGGCGACTGGCGCGGTGATCTCTACCGCGCCGACCGGACGGGGCGCGAGCTCGGCGAGATGACGGTGGGCATCGTCGGCTATGGCGCGATCGGCACCCGCGTGGTGAAGCTCTTGAAGGCGTTCGGCTGCAGGATCCTGGTGACCGACCCCTACGTCCAGCTCAGCGCGCAGGACCGCAGCGACGGCGTCGAGCATGTCGCGCTTTCCGAGCTGCTGGCGCGGGCCGACGTCATCAGCCTG
Source organism: Bradyrhizobium sp. SZCCHNR1002 (assembly GCF_032381435.1). Taxonomy (NCBI): domain Bacteria; kingdom Pseudomonadati; phylum Pseudomonadota; class Alphaproteobacteria; order Hyphomicrobiales; family Nitrobacteraceae; genus Bradyrhizobium; species Bradyrhizobium sp. SZCCHNR1002. Next base: position 1,799,456 of record NZ_JAUHIS010000001.1, on the reverse strand, counting down.
CACGCCCGGGTGACCGCGGAGACCACCGGCTTCATCGATCGCGAGGCGCTGGCGAAGATCAAGCCGGGCGCGATCCTGATCAATACGGCGCGCGGCCCGCTGGTCGATTACGACGCGCTCTATGACGCGCTCAGCTCGCAGCGGCTTGCCGGCGCGATGCTCGACACCTTCGCGGTCGAACCCGCGCCGCCGGACTGGCCGCTGCTGCAGCTCCCCAACGTCACGCTGACGCCGCATATCGCCGGCGCCTCGGTGCGCACCGTCACCTTTGCCGCCGACCAGGCGGCCGAAGAGGTTCGCCGCTATCTCGCCGGCGAGCCGCCGCTCAATCCCTGCTGACGAAAGGTCTTTCAAATGAATCGCGAGGAACGACAGCTACGCGAGAGCATCATCGCCAAGTGCCGGTGGATGAACGCGTCGGGTCTCAATCAGGGCACCTCGGGCAACATCTCCGCCCGCTACAAGGATCGCATGCTGATCACGCCGTCGGCCACGCCCTATGACTCGATGAAGCCCGAGATGATCGCATCGATGCCGCTCGACGGCGAGTACGGCTCCTGGGACGGCCCGCTGAAGCCGTCGACGGAATGGCGGTTTCATCTGGACATCATGCGGGGGCGCCCCGATGTCGGCGGCGTCGTGCACACCCATTCGACCTACGCCACGGTGCTCGCCATCGCGCGCAAGTCGATCCCGGCCTGCCACTACATGATGGCGGCGTTCGGCGGCACGGATATCCGCTGCGCCGGCTATGCGCGCTTCGGCACGGCCGAGCTCTCGGAGCTGGCGCTGGAAGCGTTGGAGGGACGCAACGGCTGCCTGCTCGCCAATCACGGCATGATCGCGGTCGGTGCCAACCTCGACAAGGCGATGTGGCTTGCGGTCGAGCTCGAGACCATTGCGAAGCAGTATTACCTGTCGCTCGCGCTCGGCCAGCCGCACATCCTCGGCGACGCCGAGATCGCCGAGACGGCGCAGGGCTTTTCCACCTATGGGCTGCAGGAGCCCAAGGTCAAAGCGGCGAAGTCCGCCAAGACCCCAGCGAAGCCGGCACCGAAGACGCGCGCCGCTGCTGTTGGTCGCAGACCTGAGAAGAAGCACAGCAGCGCGCGATGAACGGGACGGTCTCACGCAGCGGAACCGATCACGGTCTGTTGGACCTCGCCGTGATCGGCGGCGGCATCAATGGCGCTGGTATCGCCCGTGATGCCGCCGGCCGCGGCCTGAAGGTGCTGCTGTGCGAGAAGGACGATTTCGCGCAAGGCACCTCGTCACGCTCCGGCAAGCTGATCCATGGCGGCCTGCGCTATCTCGAATACTACGAGTTTCGGCTGGTGCGCGAGGCGCTGATCGAGCGCGAGGTGCTGCTGGCGTCGGCACCGCACATCATCTGGCCGATGCGCTTCGTGCTTCCGCACTCGCCGGAGCAGCGCCCGGCCTGGCTGGTGCGCACCGGGCTGTTTCTCTACGACCATCTCGGCGGCCGCAAGCAGCTGCCGGCGAGCCGCAACGTCGATCTCGCGCATGAGCCGGAGGGCGCGCCGCTGCGTCCTGAATTCCGGCGCGGGTTCGAATATTCGGACTGCTGGGTCGACGATTCCAGGCTCGTCATCCTCAATCTCGTCGATGCCGCGCGGAACGGCGCGACGATCCTTCCGCGCACCCGCGCGGTCAGCGCGCGACGCGAAGCTGATTGCTGGCGGCTGGAGATGCGCTCCGAGCGCGGCGAGGTGCAGATCGCCCGCGCGCGGGCCCTGGTCAATGCGGCCGGTCCCTGGGTGCAGGACGTGGTGCAGGGCGTCGCCGGCCTCAACTCTGCCCATCATGTGCGGCTCGTGAAGGGCAGCCATCTCGTCGTGCCGAAGTTCTGGAGCGGCTCGCAGGCCTATCTGTTGCAGAACACCGACCGCCGCGTGATCTTCGTCAACCCATATGAGACCGATCTCGCGCTGATCGGCACCACGGACATCGTGCATGATGGCCGTGCCGAGGACGTCGCGATCGAGGGCGGCGAGATCGACTATCTTCTGGCCGTGCTCGACCGCTACTTCCGCGCTGCCCCTGGCAAGGCCGACATCATTCACGCGTTTTCAGGCGTGCGGCCGCTGTACGACGACAACGCTGACAATCCGTCCGCGGTCACCCGAGACTACGTGTTCGAGGTGCATGGCGGCTCCGACCAGCCGCCGCTGCTGTCGATCTTCGGCGGCAAGATCACGACCTTCCGCCGGCTCGCGGAGCAGGCGCTCGAGCGCCTTGCGCCATGGTTTCCGCAGATGCGACCGGCATGGACGGCGGGCGCCTGCCTTCCCGGCGGCGACATCGGCGCATCGTTCGAGCAGTTCCTCGAAGATCTCGCCGCGCAGTATCAGGGATTGCCGCGGAAGGCCGTCGCGCATTACGCGCGGCTCTACGGCACGTGCGCGCGCGACCTGCTCGGTTCGGCGCGCTGTGCCGACGATCTCGGCCGCCATTTCGGCGGCACCTTCTACGAGCGCGAGCTGACCTATCTGCGCGAGCGGGAATGGGCAGTCACGGCAGCCGATATCCTGGATCGACGCACCAAGCACGGCCTGCACCTGAGCCGTGCCGAGCGCGAGGCGTTCGAGGCGGGGCTCTGATCCATCCGGCGAATCTGGAGCCGACAGCGACGGGCCTGCCGTCCCTCAGCCGAATGCCTGGCTCACGACCGCATAGCAGGTCGACCCGCCAGTCGGCGGTTCGGCTCCGTGGGGCCGCAACGACATCGTCGTCACCGTATCGTGGAGCGCGAGGCCGGCGCCGGCGATGAAGGCGCGGAATTCGTCGCCCTCGCTGTGCGTGTCGAGGCGCAGGAACTGGCGGCTATGGGCTGCGACATGCGGAGCGATGACGGCGATCGCGTCCGTGTCGCACGACGCCACGACGGGCCCGATCACGTGCCCACGTCCGAGTGGCCGGCACAGCGCAAACGCCGCGAGCCGGCCGGCTCGAAACAGGCCATAGCCCTGCGAACGCTGGAACAGAGCGGTGATCAGCTTCGCTCGCGCCACGCCATAGGCCTGGGCATCATTCTCGATCACCGATGGCAGCTCGGCCTCCGCCAGCAGCCGGACGCCCTCGGTCGCGACCGGGCTCGCGGCTGCGCCGTTCGCCTTGCCCTGACATTGGTACAAGGTGCGCTCGCGCTGGAAGCCAAGCGAGCTGTACAACCGATACGCCGCGTTGGTGGCATTGAGCCGAAGCGCGCGTCCGCCGCATTCCGCGATCACGCGCGCCATCAGCCAGCTGCCGGTGCCGAGCGCCTGGAGGCGAGGCGAGGTGATGACCATGCCGACGGCGGCAAACGTCTCGGTGTAGGGAAACCACATCGCCGAGCCGCAGACGCGGCCGATCTCGTCGAGCGCGACGAGGCCGCGTCCCTGACCGCGCATGAACTGCCAGTCCGCCGCGCGGTGAGGCCAGCGGACCGCGATCGACAACGCCAGCAGTTGCGCGACGTCGACCGTTTCGATATCGGCCAGGCGCATCTCGAAGACGTCGACGGCGCGAGATTCGACGCTGGGATCATCCATGTCCGTCTTCCCTGTCGGTCGCTTCCGCGCCGTTGATGCCGGCCTCAGGCGGCCGCATCGATGTTTTTCGGACAGATCCGCGCAACATTCCACTCAATCCTCGTCCGTATTCGGCATGGAATACATGCTCCGCGCCGCTAGCATGACGGATGTGGGCGAGGCCGGATCGGTCCGGCCGGCCCGCTCGGAATGACGGCCATGACCTTCCTGTTCAACTCGGATGCCCGGCGCGGCGCGATCTTTCGCGAGGTCCTTGCGCGCGAGCTGCCGGACCTCCCGTTCGAAATCGACCCGGCCAAAGCCGATCCTGACGACGTCCGCTACATGATCAGCTGGCTGGTGCCGCCGGATCTCGGCATCTATCGCAATCTCGAGATCCTGTTCTCGATCGGCGCCGGCATCGACCAGTTCAACGCCGCGGCGGTGCCCGAACAGGTCAAGATCGTCCGCATGGTGGAGGACGGCATCGTCAGGATGATGCAGGAATACGTCACGCTGGCCGTGCTGGCGTTGCATCGGAGCTGGCCGGTCTATCTCGATCAGCAGCGACAGCAGCAGTGGCGGGCCATGGCGCAGCCTCAGGCGCAGCAGCGGCGCATCGGCGTGCTCGGCCTGGGCATGCTCGGGCAGGCCGTGCTGCAACGGCTTGAACCGTTCGGATTTCCCTTGTCCGGATGGAGTCGCAGCCCGCGTACGGTCGACGGGGTGACCACCTATCACGGCGCCGACGGGCTCGGTCAAATGCTGGCGACGACCGACATCCTGATCTGTCTTCTGCCTTTGACGGACGAGACGCGCGGTCTGCTGAATGCCGGGCTGCTCGCGAAGCTGCCGCGCGGCGCCGCGCTGGTGCAGGCCGGGCGGGGCGCCCAGCTCGATCAGGCGGCGTTGCTCACCGCGCTCCACACCGGCCATTTGTCCGGCGCGGTGCTCGACGTGACCGATCCGGAGCCGCTGCCCGCAGATCATCCGCTGTGGCGGCATCCGCGTGTCCTGATCACCCCGCATGTCGCCAGCGTCACGCAGCCGGAATCGGCAGCGCTCGCGGTGGCCGAGAACATCAAGCGGCACCGCGCGGGTCTTGCGCCGGTCGGTCTCGTCGACCGCCGACGCGGCTACTGATGACCGGCGCACCGCCACGGCTCAGCGAATCCAGTCCAGCGTCTTGTAGTAGGCTCCGACGAGCGGCAGGAACCAAGGCTTGCCGAAATGGCCGGGCACGACCGGCCAGCCGGCGTCCTTCATCGGGTTCTTATCGGCGCGGCCGAGCATCGCGTCGGCCATGATCATGCCGAGATGGGTCGAGAGCTGCGCGCCATGGCCCGAATAGCCCATCGCGTACCATAGCCCGTCCTGGCGGCCTGCGCGCGGATACCGGTCGGCGGTCATGTCGACGAGGCCGCCCCAGCAATAGTCGATCGCGACGCCCGCGAGCTGCGGGAACATTCTCAGCATCGCCGCCTGCAGGATGGCGCCGCTCTTGGCGTCGGACTGCTGATCCGATGTCGCCGAGAAGCGCGCGCGGCCACCGAAGATCAGGCGATTGTCCGGCGACAGGCGGAAGTAGTTGCCGATGTTCATCGAGTTGACATAGGTGCGGTTGCCCGGCAGCACCGACGACGCCTCGGCCTCCGTCAGGGGCCGGGTGGCGATGATGAAGCTGCCGACGGCGATGATCCGCCGGCGGAAATAGCTGAAGGCCGACGGCGTGGTGGCGCCTGTGGCGAGCAGCACCTGCTCGGCGCGCACCGTTCCCTTGGCCGTGGTCAGGCGAAAACCCTTGGCCTCCTGCACCTGCTCGGTGACGGCGGCCTGCTCGACGATGACGGCGCCATGGCGGGTTGCAGCCGAGGCCAGGCCGGCTGCGAAGCGGCCCATATGCATCATCGCGCTCTTCTTGAACAGCATGCCGCCATGGAACGGCGAGCTGATCTCGGATGTCAGGTCTTCCGCCGTGAGTAGTGCCGTATCCGCATCGACCTCGCGGTTGATCGCTTCGAAGTTCCGCGCAATCCCATCGAGATGCCCCGGCTTCGAGGCGAGCTTGAGCTTGCCGCAGCGACGGAAATCGCAGGCGATGTTCTCCTCCGCGATCAGGCGCTCCAGCGTGTCGATCGAGTCGTCGAACGCCTTGTAGAGGGCGATCGCGCGCTCGGTCCCGAGCTCGGCTTTCGCGGCGAGATAACTGTGCGCCAGCCCGTTGTTGAGATGGCCGCCATTGCGCCCCGATGCGCCGGAGCCGACTTGATCAGCCTCGATCACGATCACCTTGGCGCCGGCCTTGGCGAGCTGCCGTGCGGCACCGAGTCCGGTGAAGCCGCCGCCGATGACGGCAACGTCGTAGTGCCCCTCCACGGGCCCGGTGTGACCGCCGGCAAAAGCGGTCGCGGTGTCGCGCCAGTAGGAGACATATTTCATCGCAGGCACTCTGCTTAGAGACCGAACACGCCGGGCAGTTCGGAGACGTCCCTGATCTCGGTGTAGCCGTAATAGGGATTGGCCGGCTCGTGGCCGCGATTGACCCAGACCTTGCTCTTGATGCCCAGATCGTGCGCCGTCATCAGGTCGTAGCGGAACGAGGACGAGCAGTGCGTGATGTCCTCCGGACCGCAGCCGAGCATGTCGAACATGTATTCGAAGGCGCGCATCCGCGGCTTGTAGGCCTGCGCCTGCTCGGCGGTGAACACGGCATGGAACGGTGCGCCGAGCCTGGCGACGTTGGACGGGATCTGCGCCGTCATGGCGTTGGAGAGAATGACGAGGGGGATGTCCCTGGCCACCTTGGCGAGGCCCGCCGGCACGTCCGGGTGCGGCCCCCAGGTCGGCACGCGCTGATACACCATCTCGCCGTCCGCGGGCTTGTAGGGAATCCCGATCCTGCGGCAGCTGCGCGCCAGCGCATTGCCGACCACCTCGGCATAGGGCTTCCACGCGCCGAGGATCTCGTCGAGGCGATAGGCCGAGAAGACGTTGACGAACTCGGTCATGGCCGGCTCGGACAGGATTGCGCCGTAGAGATCGCGCGCGGCCTTCGCCATCTCGAAATTGATCAGCGTGCCGTAGCAGTCGAAGGTCACATATTTCGGGCGAAAGCGGCTCATGGATCCTCATGCCGGTCATGATCTCGGCCCTGATGATAGGCGGGGGCGCCAGCATAAGATGCGGCTTTGCCCTGATTTTGCGGCGGAAGATGTCGTGGGCGTCGGCGCCTTCAGATGATCTGCCGGGTGTGCCTCGCCCAGACTCCATGCCGAACAGGAGTGCAGACATGATTTCCGCCGCTGCAACGCTCACCGCTTTCAGCCCGGAGCATCTCGAGGCTGCGACGCGGCTGTCGCAGCAGGCCGGCTGGCCGCATCGCCGGGAGGATTGGCAGGTCGCGCTCACCGTCAGCAAGGGGTGCGTTGCCGTTGCCGCGGATGGGCGCGTGATCGGCACCGTGCTGATGACGCCCTACGGTGGCGACGCCGGGACCGTCAACATGGTCATCGTCGATGAAGGCGAGCGTGGGCAGGGGCTCGGACGGCGCTTGATGCTGGAGGCGCTGACGCTTGCCGGTGACCGGCGGCTGCAACTCGTCGCCACCGCGGACGGCCTGCCGCTGTACGAGAAGCTCGGCTTCCGCCGGACCGGCGAGATCGTCCAGCATCAGGGACATCTCCGACTGCCGATCGCACGAACGGAGCGCGTCCGCGCGGCCGTGCACGACGATCTCGGCGCACTCACTGCACTCGATGCGGCGGCGTTCGGGGCGGATCGCAGGGATCTGGTTGTGCGTCTCGCCGGGATCGGCGAGGTCGCGGTGCTCGAACGAGACGGCCGCATCGCGGGCTTCGCCATGCTGCGCCGCTTCGGCCGTGGCTTCGTGATCGGTCCTGTGGTCGCGCCCGCGCTCGATGACGCGCAGGCGCTGATTGCGCATTTTCTCGCCGGGCGCGAGGGGGACTTCATCCGGCTCGACACGGGGACCGAGACCGGGCTCGCGCCGTGGCTGGCCGGCCTCGGCCTGGCTGATGTCGGCGGCGGCATCGTCATGCGCCGCCCGGCCATCGGCGCCGCGATCCCGCCGACAGCGATGTCATTTGCATTGGCCAGCCAGGCATTCGGCTGAACCGGAGATCATCATGCTCAGCAACTCGCTCATCGAGCTCGACCGCGCCCATCTGGTGCATCCGGTCGCGTCCTATCGTGGACACGAGGCATCCGGCGCGCGCGTGCTGGCCTCGGCCAAGGGGGCTGTCGTCACCGATGCCTCCGGTCATCAGCTCGTCGATGGCTTCGCGGGGCTGTGGTGCGTCAATGCCGGCTACGGTCATGAGAGCATCGTGGAGGCGGCCGCCAAGCAGATGCGCGAGCTGCCTTACGCCACCGGCTACTTCAGTCTCGCCTCCGAGCCGGCCATCCGGCTGGCAGCCGCGCTCGCCGAGCGCGCGCCGGGCGATCTCAACCACGTCTACTTCACGCTCGGCGGCTCTGATGCCGTCGATAGCACCGTGCGCTTCATTCACAACTATTGGCACGTGAAGGGCCAGCCGCAGCGCGACCAGTTCATCACGCTGCAGCAGGGCTATCACGGCTCGTCGACGGTCGGCGCCGGCCTGACGGCGCTGCCCGCCTTCCATGCCAATTTCGGCGTGCCGCTCAACTGGCAGCACAAGATCCCCTCCCACTACGCGTACCGCAATCCGGTGGGCAGCGATCCTGCGGCTGTCATCGCGGCATCGCTGGCCGCGCTCGAGACCAAGATCGCCGAAATCGGCGGGCCGGAGCGGGTGGCCGCATTCTACGCCGAGCCGATTCAGGGCTCCGGCGGCGTGCTGGTGCCGCCCGACGGCTGGACGAAGGCGATGCGCGAGCGCTGCCGGCACCACGGCATCCTGTTCGTCGCCGACGAGGTGATCACCGGCTTCGGCCGCACCGGGCCGCTGTTCGCCTGCACCGACGACGACATCGTCCCGGACTTCATGACCGTGGCCAAGGGGCTGACCTCCGGCTACGTGCCGATGGGTGCGGTGCTGATGTCCGATCATGTCTACGGCGTGATCGCTGACGGGGCAGGGGCGGCGGCCGTGGGACATGGCTATACCTATTCGGCGCATCCGGTGAGCGCGGCCGTCGGTCTTGCCGTACTCGATCTGTATGAGAACGGATTGTTGGAGAATGGCCGGCGCGCCGGCGCGCGGCTGATGGCGGGGCTGCGTGCGCTGCAGGATCATCCGCTGGTCGGCGAGGTTCGCGGCCGCGGCCTGCTGGCCGCCATCGAGCTCGTGGTCGACAAGGAGAAGAAGACGCCGCTGCCGGCCATAGCCGAGCCGTCGCGACGCATCTTCGATCGGGCCTGGGCCAACGGGCTCGTCATTCGCGCCTTCCCGACCGGCGTGCTCGGCTACGCGCCGCCGCTGTGCTGCAGCGACGCCGATATCGATGCCATCATCGAGCGGACCGCACGGACGCTCGACCAGACCCTGGCCGATCCGGACGTGCGGCAGGCCATGCCGTGAAAGCGGGCACGGGCAGATCGCCGCCTGTGCAGCAGCGCCGATATGTCGGCGCGTGCTCCACTTCGCAATTTTGTGCCGTCGGGTCCCTGCAATTCGGAAGTTTTCGCCGGAACCCGGCTCCACACTAGACCAGCAGATAGCAGTCGTCGCAGAGCAGGATGTGCAGGATGGATCTCGCCCAATTCAGGTATCTGACCTTCGACGTGGTCGGCACCTTGATCGATTTCGAAGGCGGGATCGTTGCCAGCCTGGGCGAGATTGCGGCTGAATTCGGGACGCAGATCGATGGCGAGCAGGCGCTCGGGCTGTACCGCGCTGCACGCTATGCCGCGGATGCCGATCGTTTTCCCGATGACCTCGTGCGTGTCTACGACGTCATTGCGCCGCAGCTGGGCTTGCCCAGGCAGGCGGCACTTGGCGAGCGCTTCCGCGAGTCCGCCAAGCATTGGCAGGCGTTTCCCGATAGCGCTGCTGCGATGGCGCGTCTGGCCAAGCGTTACAGGCTGATCGCGATGACCAATGCGCGGCGCTGGGCGCTGGATCATTTCGAGCGCGAGCTGGGGGCGCCGTTCTACGCGACGTTCACGGTCGACGACACCGGCACCGAGAAGCCGGACCCGGTCTTCTTTACGCAAGTGTTCGATTACATCGAACGCGACGGCGGTGCCAAGTCGCAGATTCTGCACGTCGCGCAGAGCCAGTATCACGACATCGGCATCTCCCGGCAGCTCGGCATCGCCAATTGCTGGATCGAGCGGCGCCACGACAAGCAGGGCTATGGCGGCACGATCGCGCCTGCCTCTTTCATCAAGCCAGATTTCCACTTCCACTCGATGGCCGAGCTGGCTGACGCGGTGGACCACGTGCCTGCGACATGACGCGCTGCTGACGACTGCATTCTGCCGGATCGCAAACAGGGGACGGATGACATGAGCAACGGGATCACCAACTGGACGGCGAGTGACGATGGGCTGATCGAGGCGGCGATCCGGCGTGGCGCGTCGCGCCGCGATCTCCTGAAGATGATGTTCGCGAACGGCGTCGCGCTCGCTGCCGGCAGCACCATCCTGGGCCACGCCGAGCGCGCCTTCGCGGCGACGCCGAAGAAGGGAGGCTCGATCAAGGCGGCGGGCTGGTCGACCTCGACGGCCGACACGCTCGATCCGGCCAAGGCCTCGTTCTCGACCGATTATGTCCGCTGCTGCTCGTTCTACAATCGGCTGACCACGCTCGACAAGAACGGCGCGGCGCAGATGGAGCTCGCCGACTCCGTGGAGTCGACGGACGCGCAGACCTGGACCGTGAAGCTCAAGAAGGGCGTCACCTTCCACGACGGCAAGCCGCTGACGGCCGACGACGTCGTGTTCTCGCTGAAGCGGCACCTCGACAAGGCCACCGGCTCCAAGGTGGCGAAGATCGCGGCGCAGATGACCGGCTTCAGGGCGGTCGACAAGACCACGGTCGAGATCACCCTGGCGAGCCCGAACGCCGATTTGCCGATGATCCTGGCGCTGCATCACTTCATGATCGTGGCCGACGGCACCACCGATTTCTCCAGGGGCAACGGCACCGGCGCCTTCGTTCGCGAGGCCTTCGAGCCCGGCGTGCGCTCCATCGGCGTGCGCAACAAGAACTATTTCAAGGACGGCCCGTATCTCGACCAGATCGAGTTCATCGCGATCACGGAAGAGAATGCACGCGTCAACGCGCTGCTGTCCGGCGACATTCAGCTCGCGGCCAGCATCAATCCGCGCTCGCTCCGGCTGATCGAGGGCAAGGAAGGGATTGCGCTGTCGAAGTCGACGACAGGCAACTACACCGACCTCAACATTCGCCTCGACATGGCGCCGGGCAACAAGAAGGACTTCATCGATGGCGTGAAGCACCTCGTGAACCGCGAGCAGATCGTCAAATCTGTGCTGCGCGGCTTCGGGGTCGTCGGCAACGACCAGCCGGTCTCTCCCGCCAACTTCTTTCATAATCCGGACCTCAAGCCGAAGCCGTTCGATCCGGACAAGGCGAAAGCGCTGTTCCAGAAGGCTGGCGTGCTCGGCACCTCGATCCCGGTCGTTGCCTCGGAGGCCGCGAACTCCGCGATCGAGATGGCGATGGTGATCCAGGCCTCCGCTGCGGCAATCGGCCTGACGCTCGACGTGCAGCGCGTCCCGTCCGACGGCTATTGGGACAATTATTGGCTGAAGGCGCCGGTCCATTTCGGCAACATCAATCCGCGGCCGACGCCGGACATCCTGTTCTCGCTGTTGTACGCCTCGGAGGCGCCGTGGAACGAGAGCCGCTACAAGTCTGAGAAGTTCGACAAGATGATGATGGAGGCTCGCGGCCTGCTCGACCAGGCCAAGCGCAAGCAGATGTATGCCGAGATGCAGGCCATGATCGCGGAGGAGGCGGGCACCATCATTCCGGCCTACATCTCCAACATCGACGCCACCTCGTCCAAGCTGAAGGGCTTGGAGCCGAGCCCGCTCGGCGGCATGATGGGCTATGCCTTCGCGGAGTATGTCTGGCTCGATTCGTGAATGCGGCCTCAGACACTGGACGTCGGTCACTCCGACCGGCGTCCGTGCGATGGCTATTGTCTGATCAGGCTCACGGACGCCCAGTGTGAAACATCGGATCGGCTCACTCGTCCTTGCCCGGCTGGCCATCGCGCTGGTCACTGCGATCATTGTTTCATTTGCCGTGTTCTTCGCCACCGCGATGCTGCCGGGCGACACCGCGACCATCCTGCTCGGCCAGGCCGCGACCCCGGAAGCGGTCGAGGGCCTGCGCAAGGCGATGCATCTCGACGATCCCGCGATCTTCCGCTTCCTGCGCTGGCTCGCCGGCGTGGTGCATGGGGATCTCGGCGTCTCCTATGCCAACAACATGCCGGTCGCGAAGCTGATCTCTGGGCGGCTCGTCAACACCCTCAAGCTGGCCGGCCTCACCGCCGTCATTTCGGTGCCGCTCGCGCTGACGCTCGGCATCACCGCGGCGATGCTGCGTGACACGCTGTATGATCGCTGCCTCACTATCGCTGTCATCGGCGTGGTCTCGGTTCCGGAGTTCATGATCGCGACGCTCGCCGTGCTGCTGTTTGCGGTCTATCTCAACTGGCTGCCGGCGGTGTCGTTCACCAGCGAGATCCGCACCGCCTATGATTTCGCGCGCGCCTATGCGATGCCGGTCGTGACGCTCACCGTGGTGATCTCGGCACAGATGATCCGGATGAGCCGGGCGGCGGTGATCGAGACCCTGAATACGCCCTATGTCGAGATGGCGCTGCTGAAGGGCGCCTCGCGCGGCCGGCTCGTGCTGCACCACGCCCTGCCCAATGCGCTCGGGCCGATCGTGAATGCGGTGGCACTGTCATTGTCCTATCTCCTGGGTGGAGTCATCATCGTCGAGACCATCTTCAACTATCCCGGCATCGCCAAGCTGATGGTCGACGCGGTCTCGACGCGCGATTTGCCGCTGATCCAGAGCTGCGCCATCATCTTCTGCTTCGGTTATCTCCTCCTGACCACCACGGCCGACATCATCGCCATCCTGTCCAATCCGAGGCTGCGATGACGAGCGCCGTGACATCCACCCCGCGCAGGCCGCGTTTCGGCTACCGCATCAATGCGGTCGGCGTCGCCGGGGCGCTGATCGTGGCATTCTGGATCGTGGTGGCGTTCGCGGCGCCTGCGATCATCCCGCACCCGATCGGCGACATCGTCGACACCGACTATTTCGGCCCCATGAGCCGGGAGCTGTGGCTCGGCTCCGATTATCTCGGGCGCGACATGACCTCGCGCATCCTGATGGGGGCCCGCTATACGCTCGGCATCTCCGTTGCGGCGGTGATCATCGCCGGTGTGTCGGGCGTGACGCTCGGGATGATCGCCGCGATCACCGGCGGCGCCGTCGATATGGTGCTGAGCCGCTTCCTCGATGCGCTGAACTCGATCCCGAGCAAGCTGTTCAGCCTCGTCGTCGTCGCCGCCGTGGGCTCGTCGATTCCCGTCCTGATCGTGACGATGGCGGTGATCTACATTCCCGGCGCCTACCGCTTCGCGCGTGCCCTTGCGGTCAACATCAACACCATGGATTTCGTCGTCGTGGCCCGCATCCGCGGCGAGAGCCTGTTCTATCTGATCCGCGCGGAGATCCTGCCCAACATCATCGGGCCCGTCATGGTCGATCTGGGCTTGCGTTTCGTCTTCATCGTGCTGCTGCTGTCGGGGCTGTCCTTCCTCGGCCTGGGGGTGAAGCCGCCCTATGCCGATTGGGGCGCACTGGTGCGCGAGAACATCGGCGGTCTTCCCTATGCCGCGCCGGCCGTGATCGTCCCGTCGCTCGCGATTGCGAGCCTGACCATCGCGGTCAATCTGCTGATCGACAATCTCCCGACCAAGATCCGCGACCGGGAGGCGTCCTAGATGGGGAGCCTCGTACAGATCCGCGATCTCGTCGTGGAGGCGACCACCGATTCCGGCCGCACCATCGAGATCATCAAGGGCGTCGGTCTCGACATTGCCGAGGGCGAGATCGTCGCGCTGATCGGCGAGAGCGGCTCCGGCAAGACCACGATTGCGATGACCCTGATGGGCTATGCGCGCGCCGGTTGCAAGATCGTCGGCGGCTCGGTCGTGGTCGACGGCGTCGACATGGTGACGCTTCCGGAGAAGGGCAGGGCCGCGGTACGCGGCGCCACGATCGCCTATGTGCCGCAGAGCGCTGCCGCGGCGTTCAATCCGGCGATCCGGATCATGGACCAGGTCATCGAGGTCGTGCGTATCCACGGCGTGATGCCGATCGAGGAGGCGCGCGCCAAGGCGGTCTCGCTGTTCCGCGCGCTGTCGCTGCCCAGCCCGGACAGCATCGGCGATCGTTATCCGCACCAGGTGTCCGGCGGCCAGTTGCAGCGGCTCGCCGCCGCCATGGCGCTGATCGCCAGCCCGAAGGTGCTGATCTTCGACGAGCCGACGACGGCGCTCGACGTCACCACTCAGGTCGAGGTGCTCCGCGCGTTCAAGTCGGTCATCTCGGCGAACCGCATCGCCGGCATCTACGTGTCGCATGATCTCGCGGTCGTCGCCCAGATCGCCGACCGCATCGTGGTGCTGAGAAACGGCGAGGTGCAGGAGACCGGCACGACCGCCGACATTCTCGCGCGCGCGCAACATCCCTACACGCAGCAACTGCTGGCCGCCGTGGCGCCACATCATGGATCTCGACCCGAAACATCCGCCACGACGGCCGAGGCGCTGCTCGAGGTCCACGAGGTGTCGGTCGGCTACGGTCCGCTGCGCTCGGATGGCAGGCCCGCGATCTTGGCGGTCGAGAATGTCAGCCTGCGGGTCGTGCGCGGACGCAATCTCGGCATCATCGGCGAATCCGGCTGCGGCAAGTCGACGCTCGCGCGGGCCATTGCCGGCATTCTGCCTCCGTTCGCCGGCGGGGTCGTGTTCGACGGGCGCGAGCTCGGGCGTAGCGCGCGAAGCCGCAGCCCGGACCAGTTGCGCCAGGTCCAGATCGTGTTCCAGCATGCCGACACCGCGCTCAATCCGGCGCAGACGGTCGAGGACATTCTGGGCCGTCCGTTGAGGTTCTATCACGGCATGGCGGGCAAGCAGCGCAGCGCGCGCATCGATCAGCTGCTCGACATGGTGAAGCTGCCGCGCGCCCTGCGGCTGCGCCGTCCGGCCGAGCTCTCCGGCGGACAGAAGCAGCGCGTCAACTTCGCGCGGGCGCTTGCCGCCGATCCCAAGCTGATCGTCTGCGACGAGATCACCTCGGCGCTCGACACCGTGGTGGCCGCGGCGGTCATCGATCTCCTGAAGGAGCTGCAGCGCGAGCTGGATCTCGCTTACGTCTTCATCAGCCACGATCTGTCGGTGGTCGAGGCAATCTGCGACGACATCGTCGTGATGTATCGCGGCCGCAAGATCGAGCAGATCACGCCTGAAGCCATGGCGAGGCCGGGCCATCCCTACACGCAGCTGCTGCTGTCGTCGGTGCCGAAGCTCGATCCGGCGTGGCTCGACAATCTGCGCCAGGATCCCGAGCAGGTCCGCGAATATTGCCAGCGCTGAGCGCGCAGTGCGCGCTACACCTGAAACAGGCTGGTGAGCGGCAAATAGGGCTTGACGATCGGCGACTTCAGAACGACGAAGCTGAAATATTTCTCGATGCCGATGTCCATGTCGGTCAGCCGCTCCATGATGGTCTGGTACTCGCCGATCCCGGCGGTGACGAACTTCATCATGTAGTCGTAGCCGCCGGAGACGAGATGGCACTCGATCACCTGGTCGATCTTCTCGACCGCGGCGAGGAAGCGGGCGAAGTCGATCTGGCGGTGGTTCTTCAGCGTGACCTCGGTGAACACGGTGAGCGTCTGGCCGAGCTT
Organism: Bradyrhizobium sp. SZCCHNR1002; assembly: GCF_032381435.1. Taxonomy (NCBI): domain Bacteria; kingdom Pseudomonadati; phylum Pseudomonadota; class Alphaproteobacteria; order Hyphomicrobiales; family Nitrobacteraceae; genus Bradyrhizobium; species Bradyrhizobium sp. SZCCHNR1002. Next base: position 1,784,007 of record NZ_JAUHIS010000001.1, on the reverse strand, counting down.
GGAGACGCAGATCTGCGCCGAATAGCCCTCGATATAGCCCTCGGCCTGTAGCTTCTTCACCCGCATCAGGCACGGGCTCGGCGACAGGTTGACCAGCTCGGCGAGCTCGACATTGGTGACCCGGCCGTTCTTCTGCAACTCGTGCAGGATCTTGATGTCGATGCGATCGAGCTTCATGCAGCGAAGGTCCGTGTGATGACGCGTCCTGGTCCATTACAGCAGAAAATTCTGTGCTTGGGCCATCGGAAGTTTCGTAAAGCAAGAATGAGGCCGCGTCGTCCGGATTATACGATGCAAAACAATACGCCGCTGGCGTGGGCGGCAGCAGAATCAAATGCCGTCCGGCTGTCGAATCCGGATTCTCCCGTGCCGGATACCGCTTTAATTTGATGCGGCTGAAAGCCGGAGAGACACCATGCCCGCACCCCTGGTGCACGTCGAAACGTCGCCAACGCTGCCCGAGCGTGCAGATGCTGTGGTCATCGGCGGCGGCATCGTCGGCGTGTTCGCGGCCTACTATCTGGCGCGGCGCGGGCTTGCGGTGGCGTTGATCGAGAAGGGACGGATCGGTGCCGAGCAGTCCAGCCGCAACTGGGGCTGGTGCCGGCAGCAGAACCGCGATGCCCGTGAGCTGCCGATGGCGACGCTGAGCCTCGATCTGTGGGAGCGCTTTGCCGGCGACAGCGGCGAGGCGACGGGCTTCTCGCGCTGCGGGCTGTTCTATCTCAGCAATGACGAGGCCGAGCTCGCCGGCTGGGCGCGCTGGGGCGAGTTTGCCAAGACGGCCGGCGTGACCACGCACATGCTGGACGGCCGTCAGGCCAGCGAGCGCGGCGCGGCCACCGGGCGACGCTGGAAGGGCGGCGTATTCTCGCCGACCGACGGCACCGCCAGCCCCGCCGATGCGGCGCCTGCGGTGGCGCGCGCGATCCTGAAGCAGGGCGGCACGGTGCATCAGATGTGCGCCGTGCGCGGTGTCGAGAGCCGCGGCGGCCGGCTCTCCGCCGTCGTCACCGAGCGAGGCACCGTTCGCACGTCGCTTGCTGTGCTCTCGGCTGGCGCCTGGACATCGTCGTTCTGCCATCAGCTCGGAGTCGCCCTCCCGATCGCCTCCATCCGCTCCTCGGCGCTCGCGCTGTCGCCATCCGCAGAGCAGCTGCCGCCGGCGCTGCACACCGCCGCGGTCTCGATCACGCGACGCGGCGACGGCGGGCATACGCTCGCCATCAGCGGCCGTGGCCGCGTCGATCCGACCCTGCAGCAGCTGCGCTTCGCGCCGCATTTCCTGCCGATGTTCGCCAAGCGCTGGCGCAACCTTCTCCCCGGCGGCCTCGAAGGCCTGCGCTCCGGCCATGAGACGCTCGGCCGCTGGCGGCTCGATGAGCCGACGCCGATGGAGCACATGCGCATCCTCGATCCCGCGCCGGATCAGGCGACCATCCGCCTCACGCATGCGCGCGCGCTGGAGCTGCTGCCGGCATTGAAGCAGAGCCTGGTCACGGCGACGTGGGCGGGCTACATCGACTCCACGCCGGACGGCGTGCCCGTCATCGGCGAACTCGCCGCGCTGCCCGGCCTGATCGTCGCCGCCGGCTTCAGCGGACACGGCTTTGGCATCGGCCCCGGCGCCGGCCATCTCATCGCCGATCTCGTCACCGCCGCCACGCCGATCGTCGATCCCAAGCCTTATGCACCCGAGCGCTTCGCGCGTCCCGGGGCAACGAAGGTCGCGGATTTCTGAGGGCCCATACGCGACGTCCATCGCTTCTCGAATTCGCCGACACGCTCGCATTGCCGAGATCTGTTTGGACATCGGTCAAAATGCCATCCGTCAGGCCATGATGGTCCGGCCTCGCGACGCCTGATGCGTCCGAGCTGTGCGATCGTTCCACCCTCTGCGAACAGAGGGCGCAGGGAATGCCGGGCGCTGGCCGCACCCATGGCCCGCCAGCGAAAGAAAATGCTGGCGGCAGGTACCACAGGTTCAGCCGAGACATCCCGGCATTCCCCGCGCGATGGTTTTAGCGGCTTATACGTCCTCTCCCCGGGGACCGGCTGTCTTGCCCCCGTCACCCGCGCAACGCCGAAGCGTTGCCGCGTGCTTGGCCTCAGCGTCGGGAGGCCAGGACCCTACGATTTCGCCGGCGCATCGGGCTCGTTCGTCCGCATGACAGGTCACGCTGCGATCCAATGCACCCACCGCATCCCGCACCCACGTTTCGTGACGACCGCGAAGCGCCCCTCTGCGGGACGGGATGCACCTAGACAACCATGACTTTCGAAAAAACGAAAGAGGAATATTTTTTGCGAGAGGACTGGACAGGGGTGATGGGCTTGAGGCGGTGAGAGAAATCAGATTTTTGGCGTAGGGGGGCCGGACGTCTTGTCGTCAGCCGCGCGCCTGGCCTGCGCTTGTCTCGATGCGTATGTCCGGTCAAGCCCAGCAAACGAACGTCTTTGGCGCCGACTGAAAGGTCCGAGTAGGGCGAATCGCGGACGTGACGAAGCAGCCCGATCAAGCCACGAATGATCCGAGCCGACTTTCATGCAGTGAGGTTGCGGGTCTCCCTCAATACCAATGCGCCTCTTCGCTCGAATGGTCCTCGATACAAAAACGCGGGCTACCCTGCCTTTCAGTGGAGGCGACGATGTGCTGCATATCGGCCCATGTCACCGCATCACCGCCAATGATCGCTGTGTCGGGCCGAAATGTGATCCAAGTCGTCCCGAGCGGCTGGCAGCAGGTCGTAGCTTTGAGAAGCGCAACCACTGTGCCCCTCGAGAACACGATGCGATATCGGCGATCGTCGTGCATGGTTGAGACGACCAGCCGCTCCGATAAGGCATTCAGAATCGCACCGAAGAAGAAGCGGCCGAGCGGCGGCGCACCAGCGGCAACATTCATAAAGAGGTAATAGAGAGCTGGATGCGAGACGCCTTCGTCGCTCAAGGGTTCGATAGGGAGCGGGACTCCGTCCCAGGCAACGGTGATTACGGACCCGCTCCATAATAGGACGCGGATTTCTTGGGGGGCGGGCGCGTCATTTGCGATGGCATCGACGAGCACTTCCAGTAAACGACAGGAAGGCGATCGGCCGGACGTCGCTCCGATGTACATCGTCGGCCTCCTCTGAATCGGTTCGAGTCCTTCAATGATTGTGAGGCCGTCCTGCGACTTGTACATGCATGCTTCCCCTACCGGATCGCCGTAAGTCAGACGAATTAACGGGCTATTCCCCTGTTCATATCACGCCTCGCTATGATGTCGCCTCTGGGCTGAATGCAGGCGCTGCAAACTTGTTCGCAAAGTCTGCCTTGGGTCATGATAGCGACCTGTCGTCGAGCCATTCGTACCGATCGCGGGAGACTTTCGCGTCGAAGTCGGGTGTCGCGACCAATAGGGCGATTCGAGGCTGACCCCCGTGTCCCGGGTGGCCCATTCAGCCTGGTCGGTCCGGCGATTTCGTTCGGCCATGAAACGCCCTTGTGCGAAGGCGTTAGCCGCAGGTCGCGGCGCAACGTTGCATATGACGGCCGCGGGCGAGATGGGCCAGTCGATGTAGTCGCCTGCCGTCGCTGCCGTGCGTGTCAAAAGCGATTTTCATTCAGATGACGCAAGGGCGGCAGGCGGCCGGACCCTGCGGCGCGTGAGCTGGGTCCTGGCGGCGGGGTCACACCTTCTGGCGGCCGTAGATCAGCAGCATCAGGATGATGACCGCGCCATAGATCAGCTGACGGCCGGCTTCGCTGATCTGCATCACCGAGAGGATGGACTGCAACAGCGTGATCAGGATGACGCCGGCGATCGTCCCGAGATAGCTGCCGCGGCCGCCGAGGATGTGGGTGCCGCCGAGCACGACGGCGGCGATCGACGGCAGCAGATAGGCGTCGCCCATCGACTGCGCCGCCTTGGAGGCGTAGCCCGCGAGCAGCACGCCGCCGAAGGCGGACAGGGCGCCCGACAGAGCGAAGGCCAGCATCGTGACGCGGCGCGTGTCGATGCCGGAGAGATAGGCGGCGCGCTCGCGATTGCCGATGGCGTAGATCGCACGGCCGAAGGTCGTGCGCGACAGCAGCCAGATCGCCGCGCCGCCGATGATCGCCCAGACCAGCACCGCGTTGGGAAGCCCGGGGACGACATTGCCGGTCGCCAGATAGCGCATCGCCTTGGAGGCGGAATCCTGCGGCGCGAAGCCGCCGGTGTAGGCGACCATCAGGCCCTGCGCGACCGCGTTGGTCGCGAGCGTGATGATCATCGAGGGAATGCGCAGGTAGGCGACCCCGATGCCGTTCAAGAGACCGATCGCGGCGCCACAGAGAATGCCGCAGGGGATTGCAAGAATGGCGCCGGTGGTCCCGTGCGCGGCCGCCGCACAGGCCATCATTGCGCCTGACGTCACCACCCACGGCACCGACAGGTCGATCTGGCCGAGCAGGATGACCAGCATCATGCCGGTCGCGATCACGCCCAGGAAGCTCGCGACCTTCAGCTGCTGCAGCAGATAGTCCGGCGACAGGAAGCTGCGCGAATACAGACTGCCCACCAGCAGCAACAGCAGGATGCAGCCGAACGAGGCCGCCACCGCCGGATCGATCCGGCGCAGCATGGCAACCCCGCGTTGGGCCGGTTGTGACGCCGTCGCCTCGCTCATCCGAACCACTCCAGCCGGTTGCGCACGCGAAGCAGGCCGAACGCCCCGATCGAGACCGCAAGCATCAGCACGATCCCCTGGAACAGCGGCTGCCACAGCGGATCGAAATCGAACACGAACAGGAGATCGCCGATGGTGCGGAATGCAAGTGCGCCGAAGATCGCGCCGATCGCGCTGCCGCGTCCGCCCATCAGCGAGACGCCGCCGAGCACCACGGCCGCGATCGAGAACAGCGTATAGGCGTTGCCGCTCGCATAGGCGGCCTCGCCCGTATAGGAGAAGAAGGTGAGGAACAGGCCGCCGATCGCCGACAGCAGGCCGGCCAGGCTGTAGGCGGCGAACTTGGCGGCGCGGATCGGCGCGCCGGACATGTAGGCGGCGACCTCCGAGGAGCCGGTCGCGAATGCGGCGCGGCCGATGACCGAGCGGCTGTAGGGCACCCAGATCAGCAGCGCCGCCGCGGCCAGCGCGACGAGGCTGGTCGGCAGGACGCCGAACAGGCGTCCCGTCAGCGCATCGGCCAGCGTCTCGTTGACTGAGCCGCCGGGATTGGGCCGCAGCATCAGCGCGACGCCGTAATACATCGCGCCTGTCGCGATCGTGGTGACGATCGGCTGCAGCCGGCCGAAGATCACGATCGCGCCGTTGATCATGCCGCAGAGGAGGCCCGTGCCGAGCACGCCGGCGACGCCGAGCGCCGTCTCGGTGGCGGTGCCGACCACGATCCAGGACGCGAGGCAGTTGGTGAGCGTCAGGATCATGCCAACGGACAGATCGATGCCGGCGGTGATCACCACGATCGCCTGGGCCATGGCGACGAAGGCCAGCAAGGTCGCCTTGTTGGACGCGGTTTGCACCATGTTGGCACTGAAGCCGGCTGGATGGTTGGTGGCATAGATCAGGAACATCGCGACGAAGATGCCGATCGCCAGCAAGGTGCCGCGCTGCTCGGCGAGCCAGTACCGCCACTCGGTCATTGCGCGCTCGCTTCCGCTCGTTCGCCGTCGTCGACGTTGAGCGCGCTGCTGACCAGCGCGCGCTCGGTGATCTCGGCGCCTGCGAGCTCGCGCCTGATGGCGCCATCATACATCACGAGAACGCGGTCGCAGCAGCCGATCAGCTCGTCATAGTCGGTCGAATAGAGCAGGATCGCGGCGCCTTCGTCGGCGAGGCGGCGCAGCAGCCGGTAGATCTCCTGCTTGGTGCCGACGTCGATGCCGCGCGTCGGATCGTTGAGCAGGATGATGCGCGGCTTGTTCATCAGCCATTTCGCGATCACGACCTTCTGCTGGTTGCCGCCCGACAGCGCACTGACGGGAAGATCGGGGGAGGCGGTCTTGATCTCGATGAGGCGGATCATCTCGTCGATCAGCGCGGATTGCTGCTGCCGGTCGATGATGCCGAACTGCGCGAAGCGGTCGAACGCGGCGGCCGACAGATTGTCGCGCACCGACATCGGTAGCATCAATCCCTCGGTCTTGCGATCCTCCGGGATCAGAGCGAGGCCGATGCGATCGGACTTGGCGGCGACGGGGCTGTCGATCACGACCTTGTCGCCATCGATGAGAATGTCGCCACTGACATCGCTGAGCACGCCGAACAGCGCCAGCAGCAGCTCGCGCTGGCCCTGGCCGTCGAGTCCGCCGAGCCCAATGATTTCGCGGGCATGCAGCGAGAATGAGATGTCCCTCAGCCGATCGCCCCAGCCGAGCTTCCTGCATTGCAGGGGCGGCGGCCGGCCGTCGGGCGCGCGGACCGGCTTGTCGGGAAAGGCATGCTTGTATTCACGGCCGATCATCAGCTCGATCACTTCGGCATCCGTCCTGGTGCCGGCAGCAAAGGTCGAGATCCTCCGGCCATTGCGGAACACGCTGCAGTCGTCGGCCAGCTCGGCGATCTCGTGCATGCGATGGGAGATGTAGAGCAGGGCCAGTCCCTCGCTGCGCAGGCGCTTCAGCACCTCGAACACCTTGGTGACGTCGGAGGCCGTCAGCGCCGACGTCGCCTCGTCGAGGATCAGGATCTTCGGCCGGCGCGACAGCGCCTTGGCGATCTCGACCATCTGCCGGCGCGACAGCGGCAGGTCCTTCACCAGTGCGCGCGGATGAATGTCGCCGGCGCCGGCTCGCTCCAGCGCTTCTTCGGCGATGCGGCGCTGGGCCTGCCGGTCGATCAGGCCGAGCCGCGTCGGCGGACGGGAGATCATGATGTTGTCGGCCACCGACAGATCAGGGATCAGCGACAGCTCCTGGAAGATGCACACCACGCCGGCATCGTTCGCGGCAGACGGATTGCTGAACGCGACCTCGCGTCCCCCAAGCATCATGCGGCCTTCATCCGGCGCGACGACGCCGACCATGAGCTTAATCAGCGTCGACTTGCCGGCGCCGTTCTCGCCGAGGATGGCGTGGATGCGGCCGGGGTGAACCTCGAGGTCCGCCCGGTCGAGAGCAATGACGCCGCCATAGCGCTTGGACAATCCTTCCGCGCGAAACAGCGGCTCGGCCGCGCTCATGCTCGCTTTCCTCGATCCTCGGCAATAAAGACGGGCTGGCCGCAAGCGGGCTCGCGACCAGCGATCACATCCGGGGCTATTGATTGTCCTTCGACTGGCCCATGATCTCCTGCGCCGTGAAGTTGATGCCGCAGGTCGGGAAGGAGTTGCCGACGAAGAAATTGTCGGACTGCGACGGGAAGTAGTCGACGTCCTTCTTGAAGTTCGGATCCTCGACGACGGCGAGCGGCAGCTTGACCGACTGCGGCACGACCTTGCCTTCCAGTGCGGCGAGCGCGACCTTGATGGCGACCGCGACCTGCGCAGGCCCGGTGCCGGCGGACGAGCATTTCAGGCCTTCCGACGCCTTGGCTGCGCAGAACTTGCGGAAGCCGTTCTCGGTCTCGCCGCCGAACGGCACCATCTTGTGCTTGGCGTCGAGCATCGCCTGCACGATGCCGGTATCGCCGCCCTGGCCGGAGATCGCGTCGAACGGGCCGTTGGTTGCGATCGCATCTGCCGTGGCCTTCTGCGCGACGCCGTCATCCCATTTGCCGACGACCTCGGTGATCTGCCACTTCTTGCCGGAGCTATTGAGTACGGAGTGCAAGCCGTTGTGCCGGTCGGTGTCGACCGACGTGCCGGCGACACCACGCACCTCGAGCACCTTGCCGCCATCGGGCACGTTCTTGACCAGCCATCGCGCCCAGAGCTCGCCGAGGCCCTTCTGATCGACATTGACGTTGATCGCGTCCTCCGTCGCCAGGATGTTGTCGAACGCGACCAGGATCACGCCGGCCTGCTTGGCGCGCTTGATCACCGGGCCGAAGGCGGTCGGGTTCTGCGCGTTGACGACGATGGCGTCATAGCCGGAATCGATGAAGTTGTTGATCGCCGAGATCTGCGCCGGCACGTCCTCGCCCGTCGAGACGACCTTGAATTCCTTCAGCTTCGCCTTGACCTCGGGCTGCGCCGCATAGGCCTTCGCGGTCTGGATCATCTGGATGCGCCAGGTGTTGGCGATGTAGCCATTCGCAAGCGCGATGCGATAGGGGCCTTTCTTGGCCGGGAATTTGAAGAACTTGGTATCCGCGGTCCAGGGCACCATGCATTCGGGCTCGGCCGCCGGACCCTTGACCATCTCCGGCTCTGCCAGCGCCTTGCCGGCGAACGCCGACAGCAGCACCAGTGATGCACACGTGGCAAGGCATCGCGCCCTGATCGACTTGGACGACATTCGTGACCTCCCCTGTTTTGCAGCGCCAATCATCGACGCATTTGCGAGACGCCTCACTTGTGTGCGGAGGTTGTTCGAGCTTCGCTCGTCATCTCGACGAGCGCAGCGTTACTGACCAATGACAGCGCTGTCAATTAGCGCCCGCCGGCTTCTGAAACGCTGCCGGGTTCGGAGCGCACTGCACAATCGCACTATATACAATGTGTCGACTGCGCTGAACGACGGCCGTGTTGCGGCATGACGAATGGCAGCGCTATCAGCAGGACGCCGCGATTTCTGCGTCGCACCAAGGAAAATGAGACTGCCCGTCAAGGTGGCCGCTCGGCACCCCATCCGAGGCCACGCGCCGTCAGCTAGCCTCCGCAGGTGATGGGGGCTCACCGCTTCCTGCCAGAACTTGGTGAGACCTGCTGCCAACACGGCCAGCAACGACTGGCCGGCACATTCGTGTGCTCCAGCAATGGGCAACAAGGGAGGGAGTTCGATGCACATGCGACGCGTAGGGTTCGCCGTGGTCACGGCGCTTTTGCTGTCCAGTACGGCGTACGCTCAGGACAAGATCAAGGTCGGCGTCACTGCGACGCTCGAGGGCACCTATACGGTGCTCGGCGAGGACGGTATGCGCGGCCATGTCACCGCGCTCAACGTGCTCGGCAAGAAGATCGGCGACAAGGAGCTGGAATTCGTCGTCGCATCGACCGATGCCACGCCCGACTCGGCCGTACGCGCCGTGCGCAAGCTGATCGAGCAGGACAAGGTGCAGATCCTGCTGTCGCCGCTCTCGGGTGACGAGGGCATCGCGGTCAAGAACTTCGCCAAGACGCATCCCGAGCTGACCTTCGTCAATGCCGCCTCCGGCGCGCAGGAGACGACCTACGTCGACCCGGCGCCGAACTTCTTCCGCTTCAACATGGATGGCGCGCAGTGGCAGGTCGGCCTTGGCAAATACGCCTACGAGACCAAGGGGTACCGCAAGATCGCAACCGTCGGCGAGGACTACTCCTTCATCTATACCCAGGTGTTCGGCCTGGCCTTGGAGTTCTGCGGCCTCGGCGGCAAGATTTCCAGCCGGCAATGGGTGCCGCTCGGCACCAAGGACTTCGCGTCCGTGATCGCGGCGCTGCCCGATGACGTCGACGCGATCTATCTCGGCCTGGGCGGCGCCGACGCCGTCAATTTCCTCAACCAGTACCAGCAGGCCGGCGGCAAGGCGCATCTGATGGGCGGCTCGATCATGATCGACCAGACCATCCTGTCGTCGAAAGGCAATGCCAAGAACGCGCTCGTCGGCACTATCGCGGCGTCGGGCCAGGCCGATACGTGGGAGGATCCGCGCTGGCAGAAATTCGTCAAGGCCTATCAGGACTCGTTCCCGCCGGAGAAGCGCTTCCCGAGCCCATCGCTGCTCGCCACCAACTACTACGGCTCGACGATGGCCCTGATCCTGGCGCTGCGTGAGGTCAATGGCGATCTGTCGAACAACCAGGCCAAACTGAAGGCGGCGCTGGCCAAGATCGAGATCGATGCGCCCAACGGCAAGATCAAGCTCGACTCCAACCGCCAGGCGATCGGTACCAACTTCGTGACCGAGGTGGTGGATGACGGCAAGGGCGCCCTGTTCAGCAAGGTCGTGAAGGTGATCCCCGACGTCAACCAGACGCTGGGCTATGACGCGGCGACCTTCGCCAAGATCGGCCTGCCGAGCCGGACCGTGCCTGAATGTAAGAAGTACTGACCAATTATGGTCAGCAGCCAACGCGGCCGGAGCCCGCTCCGGCCGCGTCGTCGCGTCTCTTGCATTCTCCGGGGCAATGATCGACGCTGAAGGACAAACAACAAGACATTTCGGTGAGGAAGTGATGAGTAGGGCGCTCGCCGTCTTTCATGCTCGCTTCGGCCGCGCGACGGTCTATCAGCTCAATCGACCGTTCAACGTGCACGCGCACCGCGAGGGGCATCTGATCTTTCACGTCGGTGGAACGCCGGCCCATATCGACGTCTGCGACCAGCGCCATCTCATGGGCGAGGAGTCCATCGTCGCGGTCAATCCGTGGGAGCCGCACAATTTCGTTCCCAATGACATGGAAAATGGCGCAATCTTCTTCGTGCTCTACGTGAACTCGGAGTGGTTCTCGCCGCCGGCCGCGCGCGAGCAGGGCCTGCGGTTCGGCCGAACCTGCTTTCGCCGCACGGCGGCGCTTGATCGCTGCATTCGCCGCACTGCAGCGCTGGTATGTGGCGCGCCATCCCTGGGCTGCCTCGACGGCGAGTTGCGGCAGCTGATCGACAGCTGCTACGAAGAGAGCTGGCGGATCTCGGACGACCTGCCGGACCGGCCGTGTGCCGAAGTGACGGATTTCCGCGTTCGCAAGTGCATCAAGCTGATGTCGGACAGTCCCTGCGCCGAGATCGAGCTCGATCATATCGCGCGCGAGTCCGGGCTGTCGCGGCCGCATTTCTATCGGTTGTTCCGCAGCCAGACGGGCGTGACGCCGAACCTCTATCTCAACACGCTGCTGATGGAGCGGGCGCTCGACGCCATTGTGGCGACGGAATCGCCGATCGCCGATATCGGCTTCGACCTCGGCTTCTCCTCGCAGAGCGGCTTCACCCGCTTCTTCGCCGGCAATGTCGGCATGGCGCCGACCGACTATCGCCGCGCTGCGAAGGTGCTGCGCTCCTGACGTGCTGCTTCGCACCTTGCGAAAAGAGACTGTCGATCAAATACGCGCGCGCGTCCCCCGCTACACTCGACGGAACGTGATCCGGACAAGGATCCGACGAGGGAGGACGAGCGATGGCCGGCACACCCGGCGATCTTCGGCTGGGTTCGCCCGGCCACTGTGACGACGGAGCTGCCCTCCCGGTCGTGAGGGAGGATCGATGAGCCGCTTCATCGAGCGCCACCCGATCTGGTCCCTCATCATTCTTCTCGGGATCGCGCTCGCGGCCTGGCTGATCTTTGCGGTCTGGCCGCCCGGCCTGGAAGAGGCGATTGGGCGCAAGAAGGTCTTCCTGAGCGCAGTCTTCAACGGCATCACATTGGGCGGCCTCTATTTCCTGGTGGCGAGCGGCTTCACGCTGATCTTCGGGCTGATGCGGAACGTCAATCTCGCACACGGCTCACTCTATCTGTTCGGCGGCTATGTCGGCTACGGCATCTCGTCGGCGACCGGCTCCTGGATCCTCGCCTTCATCGCCGCCTTCATCGTCGTTGCCGTCATCGGTGTCCTGCTTCAGCTGCTGGTGTTTCGCCGCATGGAGGGGCAGGACCTGCGCCAGACCATGGTGACGATCGGGCTCTCCATCGTCTTCGCCGACCTGATGCTGTGGGCATTCGGCGGCGACTTCTATCAGATCCAGACACCGGCCTGGCTGATCGGGCCGATCCAGCTGCCCCTGATGACTGCGATGAAATCGTCGGGCGAGGCGGTGTTCCTGCAATATCCGCTGGTTCGGCTGGTGATCTTCTGCGGCTCGGTCGTCATCGGCATCGCGATGTGGCTTGCGCTCAACCGCACCCGCGTCGGCATGATCGTCCGCGCCGGCGTCGACGATCGCGAGATCCTGGCGGCGACCGGCGTCCAGATCCAGCTCGTGTTCGTGCTGGTGTTTGCGCTCGGCGCCGGTCTCGCGGGCATTGCGGGGGTGGTCGGCGGTACGTTCCAGTCGATCTCGCCCGGCGAGGACACACGATTTCTGCTGGCCTCGCTCGTCGTCGTCATCGTCGGAGGCATGGGATCGATCCCTGGCGCGGCGCTCGGCGCGCTGATCATCGGCCTCGCCGAGCAGCTTGGCTCGGTCTACATCCCGACCTATGCGATCGTCGTGACCTTCCTGATCATGGTTCTGGTGCTGGCGCTGCGGCCCCAGGGCCTGCTGGCGAGGCGATGAGATGTCGCTGATCCAGGAGGCGCGGGCGCGGGACGGGGGGCTCACATCAGGGGGAGCAGCAGCGCGGCCGGCGGCATGGTCGGTGACCGAGCAGCCGTGGGCCTGGGCTGTCGCCGTCTTGCTGCTGATCATGCCGATCATCGCCAACGGCTTCTTCCTGATCGAGATCTTCGGCACGACCCTGATCCTCGGGACGATCGCGCTGAGCCTGATGTTCCTCGCTGGCTATGGCGGCATGGTCAGTCTGATGCAGCTGACCATCGCGGGCTTTGCCGGCTACATGGTCGCCGTGTTCGGCGTCAGCGGCAACGCCAACATCAGCCTGGGCTGGCCGTGGTGGCTGGCGACGCCGATGGCGCTGGTGCTCGCGGTGCTGTTCGGCACGCTTGGCGGCGCGCTCGCGGTGCGCACCGAAGGCATCTACACCATCATGATCACGCTCGCGATCGGCGCGGCCTTCTACTATTTCACGAACCAGAACTGGGCGATCTTCAACGGCCATACCGGCATCAACACGATCGCGACGCCGCACTTCCTCGGCATCGATTGGCGCATGGATGTCGCCTTCTATTACCTGACGCTGGCGGTGGCCGCGCTGTGTTATTTCGCGGTGCTCTATCTGTCTCGCGCGCCGTTCGGCCTGGCGCTGCAGGGCGTGCGCGACAATCCCAGGCGCATGGCGGCGCTGGGCTTCAACGTCAACGCCCACCGCATCGCTGCCTATGCCTTCGCCGCGCTGATCGCGGGAATGGGAGGTGTGCTGCAGGTCTGGAACTACCGGCAGATCTCGCCGGGCTCGGTCGCGGTCGAGCGCTGCATCGACATTCTGATCGTCGCGGTCGTCGGTGGCATCACCCGTCCGGTCGGCCCCTATATCGGCGCCTTCATCTTCGTCATCCTGCGCACCTTTGCGCTGGATTTCCTGGTCAAGGTCGGGCTCGACGGCAACCGCTTCCGTCTGCTGATCGGGCTCGGCTTCCTGGCCATCGTCTTCTGGTCGTCCGACGGCGTCATCGGCCTGTATGAGCGCTGGCGCGAGCGCGGCGAAGGTGGGGAGGCGCGAGCGCGTCCGGGAGGGCACGGCCATGGATAGGGTCGCGGACCGTATCTCGGCGCTCGGCTCGGCTGCAGCGCTCGAGCTCCGCGGCGTGACGCGGATGTTCGGCGCCCTGGCTGCGCTCACCGACATCACGATCACCGTGCGGCCCGGCGAGCGGCGCGCGGTGCTCGGCTCGAACGGTGCCGGCAAGACGACGCTGTTCAACTGCGTCACCGGCGACTTCCTGCCGACATCGGGCACGATCCGCTTCTTCGGCGAGGACATCACCGCATTTCCGCCGTATGAGCGCATCCGCCGCGGTCTGCGCCGGACCTACCAGATCTCCGCCCTGTTTCTCGGCCTGACGGTGCGCGACAACGTCTATCTGGCCTGCCGCGGCGTGTCGCGCGCGCGCTTCTCGATGCTACGTCCGAGTGCCAACGACGCGCTGATGCAGGCGGCCGAGCGCCTGATCGAGGCGGTGCATCTCACAGCCGTGCGCGACCAGCTGGTGTCCGAGCTCGCCCATGGCCAGCAGCGTCAGCTCGAGATTGCGCTGGCGCTCGCGGGCGCGCCGCGCTTCATCCTGTTCGACGAGCCGGCGGCGGGCCTGTCGCCGACCGAGCGGCGCGAGCTGGTCGAGATCCTGACATCGCTGCCGCCGCACATCGGCTACATCATCATCGAGCACGACATGGACGTGGCGCTGCGCGTCGTCGAGAGCGTGACGATGATGCACAACGGCCGCATCTTCAAGGAGGGCGCGCCGCACGAGATCGAGTCCGACCCGGAGGTGCAGGAGCTGTATCTGGGAGGCGGTCATGAATGATCGCAGCCGCTCCGCACCAGCGCTCGAGGTCCGCGGGCTCGACGTCTACTACGGCCATTCGCATGCGCTGCAGGGCGTCGATCTCCGGCTCGACAGCGGTGTGTTCTCGCTGGTCGGCCGCAACGGCATGGGCAAGACCACGCTGTGCAAGGCCATCATGGGTCTGCTGCGCCCGTCCGGAGGCTCCGTGCGGCTGCGCGGCAATGATATCACCGGGCTCAACCCGGCGCGCATCGCACGGCTCGGTGTCGGCTATGTGCCGCAGGGACGGCGTCTGTGGCGCTCCCTGAGCGTCGACGAGCATCTGCGGCTGGCGGCGGGCCTGCGCCGCGGTGCCTGGACCGTCGATCGCGTCTACGAGACGTTTCCGCGGCTCGCCGAGCGGCGCAACAATGGCGGCGGTCAGCTGTCGGGCGGCGAGCAGCAGATGCTCGCGATCTCCCGCGCATTGCTGACCAATCCGCAGCTGCTGATCATGGACGAGCCGACGGAGGGGCTGGCGCCGGTGATCGTCGCCCAGGTCGAGGAGATGCTGATCCGTCTCGGCCAGGACGGCGACATGGCGGTGCTCGTGATCGAGCAGAATATCGGCGTCGCCACCGCGATCTCGCCGCGCGTGGCGATCATGGTTAACGGCCGCATCAACCGCATCATCGACTCTGCGCGGCTCGCCGCCGACCGCGAGCTGCAGCAGCGTCTGCTCGGTGTCGGCCAGCATGCCGGCGACGAGACCGATCTCGGAACGGAGCAGGTCAGGGATGAGCCCGTCGCCCGGCCCGCAGTGCCAGCGGCGCCGAGGTCCGCGCCGGTCAGGGTCTACGTCTCCAATCCCGTGCTGCCGACGCGCTGGTCGCAGCCGGCCCCCATCGCGCTGATCGAGGCCAAGGCGCGCACGCTCTCCACCAGCGTGCCGCGGCTCGACGATGCGGCGCGCCCGGGCCGCGAGCGCATCATGCCGGTCGCGTCGGGGCCGCCGGCCGTGATCGTGGTCGGCACGCTCGACACCAAGGGCGACGAGCTGCGCTTCATCCGCGACATCATTGCTGGCCATGGACTCCGCACCCGCCTGGTCGATGTCTCCACCAGCGGCCGCCACACGGGCTGCGATGTCTCGGCGCAGGAGGTTGCGCTCAATCACCCCCGCGGCGGCTCGGCCGTGTTCGGGCCGGACCGCGGCGCGTCCGTCACCGCGATGGCGGAAGCCTTCTCACGCTGGCTGCGACGGCAGGACAATGTCGTCGGCATCATCTCGGCCGGAGGCTCCGGAGGCACATCGCTGGTCGCTCCGGGCATGCGCGAGCTTGCCGTGGGCGTGCCGAAGCTGATCATCTCCTCTGTCGCCTCGGGCGATGTCGG
Source organism: Bradyrhizobium sp. SZCCHNR1002 (assembly GCF_032381435.1). Taxonomy (NCBI): domain Bacteria; kingdom Pseudomonadati; phylum Pseudomonadota; class Alphaproteobacteria; order Hyphomicrobiales; family Nitrobacteraceae; genus Bradyrhizobium; species Bradyrhizobium sp. SZCCHNR1002. The sequence goes on along the minus strand of NZ_JAUHIS010000001.1, from coordinate 1,768,506 downwards.
CGGCTATGTCGGGCCGGCCGACATTGCGATGATGTATTCGGTCACCGACGTGCAAGGCCTCAATTCGATCTCGCGCGCGGTGCTGAGCAACGGTGCCAACGCGCTCGCCGGCATGGTGTCGGCCCGCCAGCAGCAATCGACAGCCGTCGACCGCGCCAGGCAGCAGCGCCCCGCCATCGGCATCACCATGTTCGGCGTCACCACGCCGGCCGTGCAGAAGATGACGGCCGCGCTGCGCGACGACTATGAGTGCCTGGTGTTCCACGCCACCGGCGTCGGTGGCCGGTCGATGGAGAAGCTGGTCGATTCCGGCATGCTCGCCGGCGTGGTCGACCTGACCACGACCGAGGTCTGCGACCTCTTGATGGGCGGTGTCTTTCCGGCGACCGAGGATCGCTTCGGCGCCATCATCCGCAGCCGTGTGCCCTATGTCGGCTCGGTCGGCGCGCTCGACATGGTGAATTTCGGCGCGCCGGACACCATTCCCGAGCGCTATCGCGGGCGCAAGTTTCACGTCCACAATCCGCAGGTCACCTTGATGCGCACCACGGCTGCGGAGAATGCGCAGATGGGACGCTGGATCGGCGAGCGTCTCAACCGCATGGACGGGCCGGTTCGCTTCTTCCTGCCGGAGAAGGGCGTCTCCGCGCTCGATGCGCCGGGCCAGCCGTTCTTCGACCGCGAGGCGGACGAGGCCCTGTTCCGCAGCCTCGAACAGACCGTGCGGCAGACGTCGAACCGGCGTCTGATCCGCGTGCCGCATCATATCAACGACAACGAGTTCGTCGCGACCATCGTCGGCGCCATCAGGCCCATGCTGGGGCGACTGCCGGCGCGGCGCAGACAGGCGAGGTGAGTGATGCCGAGATACGAGCGCGCACCGCTGTTGAAGAAGTTCCGCGACATGGTGCGTCGGGGCGTGCCGATCATCGGCGGCGGCGCCGGCACCGGTCTCTCGGCGAAGTGCGAGGAAGCCGGCGGCATCGACCTGATCGTGATCTACAACTCCGGCCGCTATCGCATGGCCGGGCGTGGCTCGCTGGCCGGGCTGATGGCCTATGGCGATGCCAATGCGATCGTGGTCGAGATGGCCAGCGAGGTGCTGCCGGTGGTCAAGAGCACGCCGGTGCTCGCCGGCGTCAACGGCACCGATCCGTTCCGCGACATGGATGTGTTCCTCGATCAGCTCAAGACGCTCGGCTTCTCCGGCGTGCAGAACTTCCCGACGGTCGGCCTGATCGACGGCACCTTCCGTGCGAACCTCGAGGAGACGGGGATTTCCTACGCGTTGGAAATCGACATGATCGGGCGCGCGCATGACAAGGACCTGCTGACGACGCCTTACGTCTTCAATGAAGCCCAGGCCGCGGGCATGGCGATCGCGGGCGCCGACATCATCGTCTGCCATCTCGGCCTCACCACGGGCGGCTCGATCGGCGCGCAGACGGCGCCGAAGCTCGAGGACTGTCCCGGGCTGATCGACAGCTGGGCGTCCGCCGCGCTCAGCGTCAATCCCGAGATTCTCGTGCTGGCGCATGGCGGCCCGATCGCCGAGCCCGCCGATGCCGACTTCATCATGAAGCATGCGAAGAACTGTCACGGCTTCTACGGCGCATCCTCGATGGAGCGGCTGCCGGTGGAGCGGGCGCTGACGGAGCAGGTGAGGCATTTCAAGGCGATCAGCTCGCGGCCGCGCCGCGTCTGAGACGGCAACACGAAGTCCGGCAGCAACGGCGCCTTGCGCCACGTCTGCCGGACGGGAGACTGAGGGAGGAATGGGATGTCCGGGGTTCTGATCGGTGAGCTGATCCTTTGGCTGATCATCGCGATCATCGTCATCGTGGTCGCCGTCTACATCGTCAACTGGCTGTATCATCGCTCCTCGAAGGAGGTCTCCTTCGTCCGGACCGGCTTCCTCGGCGAGCGCGTCGTGATCAATGGCGGCGCCTTCGTGATGCCTTTCATCCACGACTACACCCCGGTCAACATGAACGTGCTGCCGATGGGCATCACGCGCTCCAAGCAGGACGCCGTGATCACGCGCGACCGGATGCGCATCGACATCGAGGCGGATTTCTACGTCCGCGTGCAGCCGACCCGGGAAGCGGTATCGATCGCGGCCGCGACACTCGGCCGGCGCACCCTCGAACCGGAGAAGCTGCATGCGCTGTTGTCGGGCAAGTTCGTCTCCGCCTTGCGCTCCGTCGCAGCCGAGATGACGATGGAGCAGATGCACGAGCAGCGCGGCGATTATGTCGGACGCGTCAAGGCGGCCGCCGCCGAGGCGCTGGCGCAGAACGGCCTGGAGCTGGAATCGGTCGCGATCACCGATCTCGACCAGACCGATCTCGAATTCTTCAACCCGTCGAACCGGTTCGACGCCGAAGGCCTGACCCGGCTGATGGAGGACATCGAGAGCAAGCGCAAGCTGCGCAATGACATCGAGCAGGACTCGATGATCAAGATCCGTACCCGCAATCTGGAGGCCGAGCGCGAGGCGCTCGAGATCGAGCGGGAGAGCGAGACGGCGCGGTTGGATCAGGAGCGCGACATCGAGATGCGCCGCGCCCTGCAGCGAACGGAGGTGGCGCGCGAGCGGGCACTGCGCGAGACCGAGGCCGAGCAGGCACAGATTGCGGCGCGCGAGGCCATCGAGAAGGCGCGCATCGCCAACGAACTTTCGATCGCGGAAGCTCGGATCGCGGCCGAGCGCGACACGCGCCAGCGCGAGATCGAGCGCACCAGGGCAGTCGAGGAGCGCGAACTGCTGGCGCGCGAGGACATCGAGAAGGCCCGCATCGCCAACCAGCGCGCCATCGATGCTGCGCGCATCGAGTCGGAGCGCGAGGTGCGCCAACGCGACATCGAGCGCACCCGGACCATCGAGGAAGCCGAGATCGCCGCGCGCGAGGCGGTGGAGAAGGCCAGGATCCAGCAGGACCGCGCCGTCTCCGATGCGCGCATCGCCAACGACGAGGAGACGCGACGGCGCGAGATCGAGCGCACCCGCGCCATCGAGCAGGCGGAGATCGCGGCGCGCGAGGCGACCGAGAAGGCGCGGATCGCGCAGACCATGATCGTCAACCTCGAGCGTATCAGCTCCGATGAGCGGACGCGTGCGACCGAGATCGCACAGGTGCGCAATATTCAGGAAGCTGAGATCGAGGCGCAGAAGGCGGTCGAAGCCGCGCGCATTGCGCGCGAGCAGGCGCTGTCGGCGGAGCGCATCGCCGCCGAGCATGCCACGCGCAGGCTGGAGATCGAGCGCAATCAGGGCATCGAGATCGCCGGCATCGCCGCGCGCGAGGCGACGGAAGCCAGCCGCATCGCGCAGGAGGAGCGGGTTCGCGCGCTCGAGATCGCGCGGGTCAGGACGATCGAGGAGGCCGACATCGCCTCGCGGGAGGCGATCGAGGCGGCGCGGATCGCCCAGGAGCAGGCGGTGGCCGAGAAGCGAATCCTCTCGGAGAAGGAGACGCGCAGCCTCGAGATCGCGCGCACGGAAGCTGTCGAGGCGGCCGATCTCAAGCGGCGCGAGGCGGTCGAGCGGCGCCGCATCGAGGTCGAGCTGGCGCTGGAGGCCGAGCGCATCGCCTCGTCGCGTACCCGCGAGGTGCTCAACATCGACCAGAAGAAGGCGATCGAGCTTGCCGACGAGCTCAGGGTGATCGAACTCGCCGCCAAGCGCGCCGAGCGCATCGATGCGGATCGCCTGGTCAAGGAAGCCGAGATCGTCGCCCGCAAGCAGGTCGAGACCGCCGACGTCTCGCGCGAGCAGGCGCTGGAGGCGGTCAGGCTGGAACGCCGCCGGTCGATCGAGCAGCTCGAGGTCGCCCGCGTGCAGTCGCTGCAGGAAGCCGAGATCGCTGCGCGCGAGGAGGTGGAGCGCGCGCGCATCGCGTCCGATCGAGGTCTCGACGAGGCGCGTATCGGGCGGGAGCGCGAGCTGCGCAAGCTCGAAGTGAACCGCGAAAAGGATGTCGAGACGGCGCTGATGGAGAAGGCCATCGCGCTGTACCAGAAGTCGCTGGAGGAATCCGCGGCCAAGGTCTCGGCCGAGGAGGCGCGCACGCGCGCGACCGAGGCGGCGGAGAAGGTGATCACCGCGCGCGAGAGCGAGATCGCCCGCCGCCGCAAGACGGTCGAGGTGCTGCTCGCCGAGAAGCAGGCCGAGGAGACGCGGATCGCGGCCGAGGCCGAGCGGGTCCGCGCGGCGGTCGAGGCCGAGGCACAGCGGCTGCTCAACGAGGCCGAGAACGTTCTGACCGACCAGGCGCGCTACTCGCTGTTCCGGCGCAAGCTGCTCGACCGCATCGAGGGCATCGTGCGCGAAAGCGTCAAGCCGATGGAGAAGATCGAGGGCATCCGCATTCTCCAGGTCGACGGCCTGAACGGGAATGGTGGCAACGGCAATGGCGGTCGCAGCGCCACCGACGAGGTGATCGACTCGGCGCTGCGCTACCGCGTGCAGGCGCCGCTGATCGACTCCATTCTGTCGGACATCGGTGTCGAAGGTGGCAGCCTCGCCAAGATGCCCGGCCTGATCCGTGAGGCCAGGGACATGCAGGGCATCCGCAAGGACACCGCGGCGCGCAAGGATGCAGGCGGCGGAGCCGGCGCGGGCGACGGGAGCCCGCCAGAGCCGCCGGCCGACCGCGGTCCGCGCAAGAAGGGCTGAGGCGCCATGGCAAGGGTCTACGTCTCCACAGTGGTGAGTGCCCGCAATGACCGGGTATGGGCACGCGTCCGCGACTTCAATGGCCTGCCGAACTGGCATCCGGCGATCGCCGAGAGCCGCATCGAGGGCGGTGAACCCGCTGACAAGATCGGCTGCGTCAGGGATTTTCGGCTGCGCAATGGCGACCGCATCCGCGAGAAGCTGCTCGGCCTGTCCGACTACGACATGTTCTGCACCTATTCGATCCTGGAATCGCCGATGGGCGTGTCGAACTACGTCGCGACCTTGCGGCTGACGCCCGTCACCGACGGTGACAGGACGTTCCTGGAATGGACCGCCGAGTTCGACTGCGCGCCGGAGCGCGAGGCCGATCTGGTGGCCTCGATCGGCGGTGGCGTGTTCCAGGGCGGCTTCGATGCGCTGAAGCGCGCGTTCGGAGGCTGAACCGTGCCGCACGTCGTCAAGAGCACCATCATCGACGCGCCCACCACGGCGGTGTGGGATGTGCTGCGCGACTTCAACGGCCATGACCGCTGGCATCCGGCGGTCGCGACGTCCGCAATCGAACGCTCGCAGACGTCCGACAAGATCGGATGTATCAGGCGCTTCCGCCTCAAGGACGGCTCCGAGCTGCGTGAGCAGCTGCTGGCGCTGTCCGATCTGGAGCAGAGCTTCAGCTACTGCCTGCTCGACACGCCGATCCAGCTCTTCAATTACGTCGCCCACGTCCGGCTGCTGCCGGTCACCGATGGTGATCGGACATTCTGGCACTGGGAAAGCCGTTTCACGACGCGGCCCGAGCAGTCAGAGGCGCTCACGCGCATGGTCGCCGAGGACATCTATCAGGCCGGCTTCGAGGCGATTCGATCGCATCTGAAGCAGGCGGCATGAGCGAGGGTGAATCGATGCCGGTGACGGTCAAGACGTTCCAGGCGTTGAGCGAGGCGGCATCCGCGCTGTCGTCCGATCGCGCCACCCGCTATCTCGGCGGCGGCACGCTGGTGATGCGCGATCTGAACGAAGGCGACGTCTCGGTCGCGACGGTCATCCGCGCGACCGACCGCGCTCTGCAAAGCATCGATGCAGCGGGTGCACGCATCCGGATCGGCGCCGGTGTCACCTTTTCCCGCGTGCTTGCCGAACGCGATCTCACCTTCCTGCATCCGGCAGCACGTTCGATCGGCGGGCCTGCGGTGCGCAACATGGGGACCGTGGGCGGCAATCTGTTCGCGCCCGCGCCGTTCGGCGACTTCACGGTGGCGCTGCTGGCGCTCGACGGCATGGTCTCGATGCAGGGCGGCTTCGGTCTGCGGGACATGCCGCTCGAGGAGTTCCTGCAGTCCCGCGATCGTCAAGCCGGTGCGCTGGTCGTCGCCGTGTCCTGTCTCCGGCCGGCGTCGGCCGATGCCTTCCGCTACCGCAAGATCGCCCGCATCAAGCCGAAGGGCGGATCGGTCATCACGCTCGCCGCGCATCTTCCGCAGAGCGGCGGCCGCGTCACCGGCGCCCGCATCGCGCTGGGATCGATGGCGCCGACCGCTGTTCGCGCCAAGGCGGCCGAGCGCGCGCTCGAGGGCCGTCCGCTCGATGCGGGCACGATCAACGCGGCGGCCGCCGCCGCGGCCGAAGGCACGGCGCCCACCGACAATTCGCTCGCGAGCGCCTGGTATCGCCGCGAAGTCGTCGGCGTGCATCTGCGGCGTTTGCTGTCGGGACAGGAGAGCTAGGCCATGGCGAAGACACCGTTGCAGTTCCGGCACAATGGTCGCGACGTCGCGCTGTTCGTCGATGGCGGCACCAATCTGCTGGTGGTGCTGCGCGAGATGCTGGGCGATGTGACGCCGAAGTTCGGCTGCGGGCAGGGGGGCTGTGGCGCCTGCACGGTCCTCATCGATGGCGACGCGCATCTCTCCTGCCTGACACTGGCCGAAGCCGTCGAGGGCCGGGCGGTGGAGACGCTCGACGGCATCAAGAGCGGGCCGAACCTGCATCCTTTGCAGCGCGCGTTCGCCGACGGCTTCGCCGCGCAATGCGGCTATTGCACGCCGGGCATGCTGATGGCGGCCAAGGCGCTGCTCGACCGGACCCCGCAGCCGAGCCGTGAGCAGGTGGTGGAAGCGATCTCCGGCAACATCTGCCGTTGCACCGGCTACGAGCCGATCATCAATGCGGTGCTGGCGGCGGCCGCGTCGCTGCGTCCCAGCGCCTGAGGAGAACGCCATGCTGGAATTGCGCAAGGACATCTTCGCCGACGAGCGTGACGACAATCTCAACGAGGTCGGCAAGGGCACCCAGCGCCAGGACATGCTCGGCCACGTCACGGGCACGTCGACCTATTTCAATGATCACAAGCTGCAGGGCATGCTGCATCTGCGCGTCGTGAGATCCACACAGCCACATGCGCGGCTGCGCCGCATCGACACCAGCGAGGCCGAGCGGAGCGAGGGCGTGCGGCGGATCATCAGGGGCAGCGATGTGCCGCGCAACCTGAACACGCTGCTCAGCCTGATCAATTTCGGCAAGGATGATGAGCCGACGCTGGCCGTCGACAAGGTGCGTTATCGCGGTGAGCCGATCGTCGCCGTCGTTGCCGAGACGCCGCGCGCGGCGGCCGAGGCGGCCGCCAAGGTGCGCGTCGACTACGAGACCTTGCCGGCCGTGTTCGACGTCGAGGAGGCGCTGAAGCCCGGGGCGCCCACGGTGAACGAGACCTATCCGAAGAATACGTTCACCTATCACGAGCGCTACGATCATCAGAAGCTGCGCTTCGGCGACGTCGAGCGTGGCCTTGCCCAAGCCGATCACGTCCTCGAACAGCGCTACCAGATGTCGCCGATCGAGCATGCGCCGGTCGAGACCAACGGCTCGATCGCGGCGCCCGACACCAACGGCCGCTATGTCGTCTACACCTCGACCCAGGCGCTGTTCTTCTCGCTCGACACCTGCGCCAAGATCCTCGATCTGCCGTCGAACACGTTCCACTTCATCGGCGGCACGGTGGGTGGCGGCTTCGGCGGCAAGGTCGATACGCTGACCGAGCCGCTCGCCATCCTCGCCGCGATGCTGACCGGTCGCCCGGTGCGATACGTGCTCGGGCGCGAGGAGGAGATGCAGTTCGGACCGCCGCGCGGCGCCGAGCGCATCTACATCAAGGATGGCGTCATGCGCGACGGCCGGATCGTCGCCCGCCAGATTCGCGGCTATTTCGACTCCGGCGCCTATACGCGGCTGTCGAGCTACGCGGTGGTGAAATGTGCGGCGCATCTGCCGGGTCCCTACACGATCCCGAACGTGCATGGCGACATCTACTGCGTCTACACCAACCGCACGCCGGCCACCGCGATGCGCGGTTTCGGCATCACCGGAATGGACTTCGCGCTCGAATGCCAGATGGACAAGCTCGCGCATCTCATCGGCATGGATCCGATGGAGTTCCGCATCCTCAATGCGTATCGCGACGGCGACATGAAGGCGCATCGCCGCGAGGCCAAGAACACCGCGCTGATCGAATGCGTGCAGGTCGCGGCCGAGAAGGCGAAGTGGCCGATCCGTGAGGAGTTCCGGCGGATGTCGTCGCGCAAGGACGGTGGCGGTGCCCGCGCCGCGGTGCCGTCCACGCCACGTGAGCCGGCGAGCGCGCGGCCTGCGCCGGCGCAGCAGCGCACGAGCTATGACCGCGGGCTTCCGATCTCTCCGTCTTCGGAGCCGCCACCACCACAGAGCCCGGCACCGGCTCCCGCACATGGCGCGACGCGGTTCTCGTCGGTGTTCGGAACGAGGAGGCGCTGAGATGACGAGGCACCGCGGCCGCGGCATGGCGGCGATCAACTATCCCATCGGCATGAATCTCGGCGGCGATCCGAGCCAGGCGCTGGTGCATTCCAACCCCAGCGGCAAGTTCACGGTGGCGCTGTCATCGATCGATCTCGGCCAGGGCATGAAGTCGGTGACGCGTCAGATCTGCGCCGAGACGCTCGGCGTGCCGGTCGAGGACGTCTATGTCGACACGGCGGACTCTGACACCGGGCCGCATTGCATGGGCTCGTTCGCTTCGCGTGGCACCCATCGCGTCGGCAATGCGGTGATGGCCGCGGCCAGGGAGGCGCGCGGCGTGATGATGGAGGCGGCGGCGGAGGAGCTGGAAGTCAACGCTGGGGATCTCGAGACCGACGGTCGCGGCAACATCCACGTCAAGGGCGCGCCGCATCGCTCGATCTCAGTGAAGGACGTCGCCATCGCCGCGCAGTTTCGCCAGGGCAAGACGATCTCGGGACGCGGCATCTTCCTGGTGCCGCTGTCGGACGTCGATCCCGAGACCGGCGAGATGTCGCCGGCCACCTGCTATGCGCATGCCTGCCTCGTCGCCGAGGTGGAGGTCGACGACGAGACCGGCGAGGTCGGCGTGATCCGGATGGACTCTGCCTACGAGCTGGGTCGCGCGCTCAATCCGCGTCTGGTCGAGCAGCAACTGGTCGGCGGCGCCTGGATGGGGATGAGCCACGCGCTCTATGAGACGACGGAGCCTTACTATCCTGATCCGAAGCAGGGGCCCCGTGACTTCGTCGAATATCTGATGCCCGGACCCGGCGACATCTGTCCGCACGACATCGCGGTGCTGGAGCGGCCGGCGCCGGACGGCCCGTTCGGCGGCAAGGGGCCGGGCGAGATGTGCGCGAACCCGGTATTGCCGGCCATCGCGAATGCGATCTTCAGCGCAGTCGGGGTTCGCATCGACGAACTGCCGATCACGCCCGAAAGAGTGCTGCGTGCGATCAAGGCCCAGGGCGGCGCCCGGCCGCAGACGCGGCGGTGAGGCGCGATGGTGGTCCGCAGCAACATCGTCGGCATCGACTCGCCGCAGGCGCTGGAGAAGGCGTTGCGCGCAGCCTATTATCTGGCCGACGACGGGCTCTCCACTGCCGCATATCTCGCGCTTGCGCTCGGCAAGCCGCTGCTGCTCGAAGGCGCGCCGGGCGTCGGCAAGACGGAGGCGGCGAAGGCGATCGCCGCCGTGCTCGGCCGCAAGCTGATCCGACTGCAATGCTATGAGGGCATCGACGCTGCGGCTGCGCTCTACGAGTGGAACTATCCGCGCCAGATGCTGGCGATCCGCCAGGCCGGCGAGGAGAGCATCGACATCTATGGCGAGAGCTTCCTGATCGAGCGGCCGATGCTGGCCTGTCTGCGCGCGCCGGACTCGACCGTCCTTCTGATCGACGAGATCGATCGCGCCGACCAGGAGTTCGAGGCGTTCCTGCTCGAATTCCTCTCGGACTTCCAGATCTCGATCCCCGAGCGCGGCACGGTGCGCGCCGCCGAGCGGCCGATCGTCGTGCTGACCTCGAACCGGACCCGCGATCTTCATGAGGCGTTGCGTCGCCGCTGCGTCTACCATTGGATCGACTATCCGGGGGCCGAACGCGAAGCCCGGATCGTGATGATGCGGGCCTCCAGCGTTGCCGAGGCGACTGCGCGCGCCGTGGTGGCGGCGGTCGCGAAGCTCAGGCGCGAGCCCTTGAGCAAGGCGCCGGGAATTGCGGAGGCGGTCGACTGGGCCGAAGCTGCAACGCTCCTGAACCAGACCGGCGCGCGCTGGCCCGATGCCTTCAAGCGCTCGATTGGCGTGGCGCTGAAGGACGAGGAGGATTTGTCCTTCGTCGCTCCCCGGCTCGATGCGCTGCTCGCGGAGGCGATGACATGAGCGAGCCGCGACTGCCACGAGCGACCGAGATTTTCGTCACCTTCGCCGCGCTGCTGCGGCGGAACGGATTCGCGATCGCGCCCGAGCAGACCACGGCGTTTCTCGCTGCGATCGAATTGCTGGGCCCGTCCAGTCTCGACGACATTCGCCGCGCTGGAGCCGCAACCCTGGCGCCGCCGCCCGAGCGGCTCGCGACCTATCATCTGCTGTTCGACATTCATTTTGGGGTCACTGACGCGGCAGCCCTTAGCGACACCGACCAGCAGGACGACGTCGTGCGGCTGCAGGAGGAGGGCGACGAGGGCGTCGATCCCGACAGCGCCCAGGAGCAGAACGAATCCGGGTTGGCCGCCACGCGGACCGAGGCGCTGGTCGCGCGCCGCCTTGCTGCGGCCACCGGCGGCACTGCCCTGCAGCGCCTCGCGCGTCAGGCCCGGGCAAGGTTGCCGAAGCGGCGCGGACACCGCCGCATGCGGGCGCGGCGCGGCGGCTTCGTCGACCTGCGCAGGACCTTGCGGGAGAGCGTGCGGCGTGACGGCGAGGTGTTGTCGCTGCGGCGCTTGAAGCGCCGGCCGCGGCTGCGCCGCCTGCTGCTGCTGATCGACGTCTCCGGCTCGATGAAGGCTCGCACCGAGGACAACATGCGGCTGGCGCATGTGCTGGTGCAGGCGGTGCCCCAGGCCGAGGTGTTCACACTCGGGACGCGGTTGACCCGCGTGACGCGCCCGTTGCGCCTGAAGCGGCGCGAGCAGGCGCTGCTCGCGGCCTCGCATCTCGTCAGCGACTGGGACGGCGGCACGCGCATCGGCGAGGCACTGCAGGCGTTCCTCGCGGTGCCGCGGTTCTCGACCTATGCGCGCGGCGCCGCGGTGCTGGTGATCTCGGACGGGCTGGAGCGCGGCGATCATCAGGCGCTCCGCGATGCCGTCTGGAAGCTGTCGTTGCGCGCCTGGCGGCTGAGCTGGCTGACGCCACTGGCGACCGCGCCGGGATTCAAGCCACAGACGGAAGCGCTGCAGGCGATTGCGCCTTACGTCGACGACATCGTTCCCGGCGGATCGGACGAGGCGATCGTCGCGCACGTGCTGTCGCTGGCGCAGAGGAGGGCGGCATGAGCGGATATGTCGATGCGCATCATCACATCTGGCGCCAGGCCGACCTGCCTTGGCTCGTCGGTCCGATGCAGCCGCGCATCTTCGGCCCCTATGAGCCGATCCGGCGCGACTATCCGATCGAAGAATTTCTCGGCGACATCGCCGCGAGCGGCGTGACGCAGTCGGTCTACGTCCAGACCAATTGGGCCAAGGACGGCTTCGAGGACGAAGCCGCTTGGGTGCAGCGAACGTCCGATGCACACGGCTTCCCGCACGCGATCGTCGCTTACGCGGACCTCTCGGTCGGGGATGCACGACCGCAGTTCGACCGGCTCGCGCGCTACCCGCTGGTGCGCGGCGTGCGGATGCAGCTGCATTGGCATGAGAACCCGCTGTATCGCTTCGCGGCGTCGTCCGATCTCTGCAGCGATCCGAATATCCGTTCCAACATCGCACGGCTCGCCGACTACGACTGGTCGTTCGATCTGCAGGTGTTCGCGCCGCAGATGGCGGGCGCGGCGGCCCTGGCCGAGAGCTGTCCGTCCGTCACCTTCATCCTGCAGCACGCCGGGATGCTGGAGGATCTTTCGCCTGAAGGACGCGAGCAATGGCGCGCGGGCATGCAGCGGCTCGCCGCCTGCCGCAATGTCGTCAGCAAGCTCTCGGGCCTCGGTACCTTCGTCCGCCGCAACGATCCCGCGCACGTCGCCGACGTCGTTCGCGAGACGACCGCCATGTTCGGTGCCGAGCGCTGCCTGTTCGGCTCGAACTTTCCGATCGAAAAGCTCTGGACGGATTATCGCGCGCTCGTTGCGGCCTACGAGGCAGCGATCGAGGATCTCGATGAGCGCGCACGCACGCAAATCATGGGAGAGACCGCGCGGCGCGTCTATCGGCTCGGCTGACGCCGCTCGCAACGACAACAAAAGCAACAGGGAACGCTCATGGCGCTGGAAATCAAGATTCTCGACTATGGTGATATCGAGCTGGAATCCAGCTTCCTCGTGCTCGGCCGCGACTGCGGCCGTACTCGCCGGGTGCTGACGCTCGGATTCCTGATCCTGGGCGGGCCCTATCCGGTCGTGGTCGACACCGGCTACCGCTCGAACCAGATCATGGAGACGCTGGGCATGCGCGGCCTGCAGTACCATGAGAACATGATCGAGAACCAGTTGGCGCGCCACGGCGTGCGCATGGGCGACGTCCGCTATGTCTGCCACACCCATCTGCACATCGATCATGCCGGCAAGGACGATTTGTTTCCGATGAACACGACGGTCGTGCTGAATCGCCGCGAGCTCGAATACTCCGTCTCCGGCCTGATGCATCCGCAATATCCGGCGCCGGACATCAAGCATTTGATCGACAGGCTGCACACCAAGAGCGCGCTGCGTTTCCTCGATCTGGAGCTGACTGGCCCGGTGGAGCTGATGCCCGGCGTCTATTGCGACGCCGCCAACGCCCACACCGAGGGATCGATGAACGTTCATGTCCACACGGCTGACGGCATCGCCACGATCTGCGGCGACGTGATCTACGACTTCAACGACCAGATCGTGACGCCGTTCAACGAGATCCAGGACGCCGAGCCGCGCACCACCGGCAACCATGGCACCAGCAAGCGCGCCGAGAAGGCGGCGATCAAGAAGCTGCTGTCGAGCTCGCGCTACCTGCTGCCGGTGCACGATCGCCCCGCCAAGATCGAGGGCGGGATGGTGGTCGGGCGACTGCACGACCAGGTGCCGGGCCCCGTCGTGCAGTCGCTGCCGCAGCGGCACTGGTTTCCGGCGTGAGGACGCGTCATGACCCACGTCACCTTGCGCCCTGAATTCGAGAGCCTGATCGATCCCTACGCGCCGGTGGCGCAGGTCGCGACCGGATTCGAATTCACCGAGGGACCGATCTGGCACCCGGCCGAGCAGTTCCTGCTGTTCTCGGACATGCCGGCTGACGTGCGGCGCCGCTGGGATGCGAAGCGAGGCGTCGTCGACATGCGGCGGCCCTCGAACAAGTGCAACGGCATGACCTATGATGCCGAGCTCAATCTCATCGTCTGCGAGCACGCGACGTCGTCGCTGGTGCGCGAGCGGCCCGACGGGCGGCGCGAGATCCTGGCGTCGCATTTTCAGAACCAGGAGCTCAACAGCCCGAATGATGTGTGCGTCCACTCCAGCGGCGCGATCTATTTCTCGGACCCCTGGTATGGCCGCATGCCGGTCTATGGCGTCGAGCGGCCGCGGCAGCTCGGCTTCCAGGGCGTCTACCGCGTGCCGCCGGGGGGCGGAGCGCCGCTTCTGCTGGTCGACCGTTACATGTTCGATCAGCCCAACGGGCTGTGCTTCTCGCCGGACGAGAAGCTGCTCTACGTCAACGACACCGTGCAGGCCGTGATCCGCGTGTTCGACGTCGGCAGCGACGGTACGTTGTCGAATGGCCGCGTCTTCGCCAGCGGCATCCGCTCGGAGCTCGAGCCGGGTGTGCCCGACGGCATGAAATGCGATCAGCGCGGCAATGTCTGGGTCACCGCGCCGGGCGGCGTCTGGGTCTATGCGCCCGGTGGCGAATTGCTCGGCAAGGTGCGCGTGCCGGAGCTGGTCGCCAACCTGGCTTGGGGCGGGCCTGAGTTTCGCACGCTCTATCTCACCGCCACCCATTCGGTCTACGCGATCGCGACCAAGGTCGGTCCGCGCCACGAGCCGTACATGAGTGCGCGGCCCGGCGGCGCCACCACGTCGTCCTCTCCGCAGGCGCCGCAACTGGCAACGGGCGACATGCAGCTCGATCCGCGCCGCTGTGCGATGATCATCCAGGACCTCCAGAACGACGTCATCATGGATGGCGGCGCTTTTGCCGAGTCCGGAGCGCCCGGTCATGCCAAGCAGCAGCGCGTGGTCGACAACGTCCGTCGGCTGGCCGAGGCCGCCCGGGCGCGCGGCGTCGTGATCATCCATGTCTGGTTCGTGGTCGAGCCCGGCGCGCCCGGGGTGACGCTCAACGCCCCGCTGTTCGAGGGGCTGGTCGACAGCAAGGCGATGGTCCGCGGCAGCTGGGGCGCGGCGCCCGTTGCGGGGCTCGAGCCGCGCAGCGGCGACTTCGTCGTCGAGAAGATGCGGATGAGCGCGTGGGAAGGCACGCGGCTGGAGACGATCCTCAAAGCCACCGGACGAGACGTCATCATCAACACCGGCGCCTGGACCAACATGTCGGTCGAGCACACCGCGCGCACCGGCGCCGACAAGGGCTATTTCATGGTGGTGCCGGAGGATTGCTGCTCGACCATGAATGCCGACTGGCACAACGCCTCGATCAACTTCGCCCTGCAGAACGTCTCCGTCGTCACCCGGGCCGATGCCGTGATCAAAGCGCTGGGGTAGGGCATGCCCAAGCTGCTTCATCTCGTCGCCTCGCCGCGTACGGACTCCGAATCCGGCGCTGGCGCGCGCGTCTTTCTCGACCGTTTCAGGCAGGCACGGCCGGGTTGGGACGTCGACGAGATGCATTTGTGGCGCGAGAGCCTGCCCGAATTCGATGGCGAAATCCTGCAGGCGAAATATGCGCGCATGGGCGGGCGTGCCTTCACCGTCAGCCAACGCGAGGCTTTCGCGATCGCCGAGCGCATGGCGGTGCGGCTCGATCTGGCCGAACGCGTCGTGATCTCGACGCCGATGTGGAATTTCGGCATCCCCTACAAGCTCAAGCACTGGCTCGACATCATCAACCAGCCCGGTCTCACCTTTCGCTTCGATCCTGCGCGCGGCTATCTGCCGCTGTTGAAGGACCGTCCGACCCTCGTGATCCTCGCGAGCGGCGGCGACTTCACGACGGGCATGAGCCGCGGGCGATCGGATCTTGCCACGCCCTATCTGCGCGAGGCGCTGCGTTTCATGGGCCTCCGCGATGTCAGGTTCGTCGCCCTTGGGCCGACCAGCGGGCCGTCCGAGCACACGGGCGCGGCGCGAGACAGGGCACATCGGCAACTCGTCGAGCTGGCCTCGCGATTCTGAATGGCGGGTTCGTCGGCGCGCGTCGCGTAGCTCCGACCTGACCCAGTCGGCGATGGCGCACACTGCCGATCGCTGTGGCTCGCGCGTCCGCCGTCAGGTCAGCGTCACCACCTTCGCAATGGAACTCCGGCGTGTCGGGCCACCTGGACGAGCCTGCCGCCGCGGCAAGGGTTTCATCAAGAGGACGCTCCGATCGTCCAGAGCAAGGTCGCTATGCTCGAGGGGCGACGGGATTAGAGGAGCACCGACGGGGCAGTATCCGGTAGAATGAAGACGATCGATTCACTGGAGAACGTCCCCATGCCGTTTGCGCAGTTCGGTGCGCAGCTCCGGGTGCAGAGCGGGCTGCGTGCCGCGATCACCTCGGCCTATCGTCGCGCCGAACCGGAGTGCCTCGGGCCGTTGCTTGAGCTAGCGGCCCTTGCCGAGGCCCCATCGCAGCGGGCTGCCGCCCTGGCGCGTGATCTCGTTCAGCGGCTGCGCGGCAGGACGCGGTCGGGTGGGATCGAAGGCCTCATCCAGGAATATTCGTTGTCGAGCCAGGAGGGCGTCGGGCTCATGTGCCTGGCCGAGGCCTTGCTGCGGATCCCCGACGCGGCGACCCGCGACGCGCTGATCCGCGACAAGATCGCCACCGGCGACTGGCGCGCTCACATCGGGCACAGCCCGTCTCTGCTGGTGAACGCGGCGACCTGGGGTCTGATCGTGACCGGCAGGCTGACGGCTGCCGCCAGCGAGGAAAGTCTGGCGTCTGCGGTGACGCGGCTGATCGCCCGCGGTGGCGAGCCGATCATTCGCAAGGGTGTGACGCTCGCCATGCGGCTGATGGGCGAGCAGTTCGTCGCGGGCCAGACGATCGCGGAGGCGCTGTCGAACGGCCAGCGCTGGGAGGGACACGGCTTCCGCTACTCCTACGACATGCTGGGCGAGGCGGCGACCACGGCGGACGACGCTGCGCGCTACTTCGCCGCCTACGAGACCGCGATCCATGCGATCGGACGGCATTCGGCCGGGCGCGGCATCTATGAAGGGCCCGGCATCTCGATCAAGCTGTCGGCGCTGCATCCGCGCTACAGCCGCATCAAGCGCGACCGGGTGATGGCGGAACTGCTGCCGCGCCTGAAGCAACTGGTAGGGCTCGCCAGGCGGTATGACATCGGTCTCAACATCGACGCCGAAGAGGCCGACCGTCTCGATCTGTCCCTCGATCTGCTCGAAGCGCTCTGCCTCGATCGCGACCTTGCCGGCTGGAACGGCATCGGCTTCGTCGTCCAGGCCTATCAGAAGCGCTGCGCCTTCGTCATCGACTGGCTCGTCGATCTTGCCCGCCGCTCGCAACGTCGATTGATGGTGCGGCTGGTCAAGGGCGCCTATTGGGACAGCGAGATCAAGCGTGCGCAGGTCGACGGCCTGGAGGACTTCCCGGTGTTCACGCGGAAGAGCCACACCGACGTGTCCTATCTCGCCTGCGCGCGCAAGCTGCTGGCGGCACCCGACGCGGTGTTTCCGCAGTTTGCCACCCACAATGCACGAACCCTGGCGTCGATCGTCGAAATGGCGGGGCCGAATTTCTATCGTGGCCAATACGAGTTTCAATGTCTCCACGGCATGGGCGAGCCGCTCTACGAAGAGGTTGTCGGTTCTGACCGCCTCGACCGTCCGTGTCGCATCTACGCGCCGGTGGGATCGCATGAAACACTGCTGGCCTATCTGGTGCGCCGGCTGCTGGAGAATGGCGCGAACACCTCCTTCGTCAATCGCATCGCCGATCCGGCGGTGTCCGTCGACGAACTGATCGCGGACCCGGTGGCGCTCGTGCGCTCCTCGCAGGCTCCGGGTGCACCCCATGACAAGATCCGTCATCCGCGACGGCTGTTCGGCGCCAGGCGACTGAACTCGGCTGGCCTCGATCTGTCCGACGAAGGCGAACTCGCGCGGCTCGGCGAAGCGCTCGCCGAGAGCGGGCGCCTCGCATGGCAAGCCCTGCCGTCGATGGCGGAAGAGCACAAATGCCATCGCCTTGTTCGCAATCCTGCCGACCACGAGGACATCGTCGGCGAGGTCAGGGACGCGAGTCCATCCGACATCGCGGCCGCGCTGGCGCGGGCAGCCGACGCGGCCTCTGCCTGGGCGGCGACGCCCGCGCGTGCGCGCGCGGGATCTCTGCGTGCCGCCGCCGACGCCATGGAGGCGCGCAGCGCCGTTCTCATCGGTCTCATCGTGCGCGAAGCCGGCAAGACCTATGCCAACGCGATCGGCGAAGTCCGAGAGGCCGTCGATTTCCTGCGCTACTATGCGAACGAGATCGAGAACGTCGCGGGGGACGACGCTTGCAACGCGCTCGGGCCCATCGTCTGCATCAGCCCGTGGAATTTTCCGCTCGCGATCTTCACCGGCCAGATCGCGGCGGCGCTCGCGGCCGGCAATCCGGTGCCGGCGAAGCCGGCCGAGGAGACGCCGCTGATCGCCGCCGCGGCGGTCCGCATCCTCCATGAGGCCGGTGTGCCCACGGATGTCCTGCAATTGCTGCCGGGCGACGGCCGCGTCGGCGCGGCGCTGGTCGGCGATCACCGCGTGCAGGGCGTGATGTTCACGGGATCGAGCGACGTCGCGCGGCTGATCCAGAAGCAGCTCGCCGAGCGCCTCACCATCCATGGACAGCCGGTGCCGCTGATCGCGGAGACCGGCGGCCAGAACGCGCTGGTCGTGGATTCCTCGGCGCTCGCCGAGCAGGTCGTCGGCGACGTCATCGCCTCGGCGTTCGACTCCGCCGGCCAGCGCTGCTCGGCGCTGCGCATCCTGTGCCTGCAGGAGGATGTCGCCGATCGCATCCTGTCGATGCTGCGCGGCGCGATGCGCGAGCTGGAACTCGGCAATCCCGCGTCGCTGTCGGTCGATGTCGGCCCTGTGATCAGCGGCGAGGCCCGCGACACGCTCGATGCGCATGTCGCGACGATGCAGGCGCGCGGTCATGCCGTGGAGCGGCTGCCGCTGCCGCCGCCGGCGGCGCATGGCACGTTCGTCGCGCCGACAATCATCGAGATCGCCAGCATCTTCGATGTCGAGCGCGAGGTGTTCGGCCCTGTGCTCCACGTTCTGCGCTACCGTCGCGAGCAACTCGCTGATCTCATCGAAGCGATCAACCTCACCGGCTATGGCCTGACCTTCGGCATCCATTCGCGGATCACGGAGACCATCGCGCGTGCGTCGAGCCGCAGCGCGGCCGGCAACATCTACGTCAACCGCAACGTCATCGGCGCCGTCGTCGGCGTGCAGCCGTTCGGCGGCTCCGGCCTGTCCGGAACGGGGCCGAAGGCCGGCGGCCCGCTGTATCTGCGCCGGCTGTTCGCGACGCCGCCGCGCCAGCGGCTCATGACGTCGCAGCCCGACGCAGTCACGCGCTCTTACCTCGACGGGTTGCGCGCCAGCGGACATGCCGAGGCCGCGCTGGCGTGCGAGGCGCATGGGCCCCAGGTGTTGGCCGGCTTCGAGATCGAGCTGCCAGGTCCCGTCGGCGAGCAGAACATCTATCGCATCACCTCGCGCGGCGCCGTCGCTGCACTGGCGCGAAGCGAGCAGGCGCTGCTGATCCAGATCGGCGTCATTCTGATGACCGGCAACGACGCATTCGTCGAACGCACCAACCCTGCTTGTGCCGTGTTGGGACCGCTCAGCAGCCAGTTGCGCGGCCGCCTGCGGATCGTCGACAGCTGGCGGGCTCTCCGCGATCTGCAGGCTGTGCTCGCCGAAGGCGAAACGGATGAATTGATTGCGCTCGGCCGCGACCTCGCCGCGCGCCCCGGGCCGATCATCCCGCTCGTCACGCCGCGCACCAGCGACGGCTGCTACGATCTCGACCGGCTGGTCACCGAGGTCAGTCTCTCCACCAACACCGCAGCTGCCGGCGGCAATGCCAGCCTGATGTCGATCGGCTGAGAAGACAGGTATGCCGTCCCGGGCTGGCTCGAAGCCGCAGGACAGGATAGGGGAGAACACCGTCATCGTTGGCCCGCTTCGCCCGCTGACGCACGCTTCGCTCCGATCGAGGACACCTTGATGTCGACCATCCTGTTCAAGAACGCCGCTCTGCTCGACCCGCTGCAGCCCGACCTGCTCGAAGGGCGGCACGTCCTGGTCGAAGGCAACCTGATCAAGGAGGTCTCGGACAAGCCACTACAGGCGAGCGCCGACCAGACCATCGATCTCCAGGGCAAGACCCTGATGCCCGGCCTGATCGACCTGCACGTCCATGCGATCGCGGTCGAGCTCAACCTCGCCCAGCAGGTGCAGATGCCGAACGTGCTGGTGACCCTGCGCTCGGCGATTTTGCTGAAGGGCATGCTGCGCCGCGGCTTCACCACGGTGCGCGACGCCGGCGGCGCCGGCTATCCGCTGAAGCAGGCGGTCGACACCGGACTCACCGAAGGCCCGCGGCTGTTCGTCTCCGGCCGTGCGCTCAGCCAGACCGGCGGCCATGGCGACATGCGGGCGCGCACCGATTTCCTCTCCGACAACGCGCCCTGTCCCTGCTGCGTGCGCGTCGGCGCGCTGGCGAGGGTGGCCGACGGCGTCGACGGCGTGCGCAAGGCGGTGCGCGAGGAGTTGCAGATGGGCGCCGACCAGATCAAGATCATGGCGTCAGGCGGGGTGGCGTCGCCGACCGATCCGGTCGGCGCGTTCGGCTATTCCGAGGACGAGATCCGCGCCATCGTTGCCGAGGCGAGGGGACGCGGCACCTATGTGCTGGCGCACGCCTACACGGCCGAGGCGATCGCGCGCGCGGTGCGCTGCGGTGTGCGCACCATCGAGCATGGCAACCTCGTCGACCTGCCGACCGCCCGCCTGATGGCCGAGCACGGCGTCTACGTGATTCCGACGCTCGTCACCTATGAGGCGCTTGCCAATGAGGGCGCGCAGTACGGCCTGCCGCCGGAGAGCGTCGCGAAGATCGCGGACGTGCGCGACGCCGGGTTGCGCTCGCTCGAGATCTATCGCGAAGCCGGCGTGAAGATGGGCTTCGGCAGCGACCTGCTGGGCCCGTCGCAGCGGCTGCAGAGCGACGAGTTTCGCATCCGCGCCGAGATTCTCGGTCCCCGCGAGGCGATCGCCAGCGCCACCGTGATCGGCGCCGAGGTGCTGGGCATGGAAGGCAAGCTCGGCCGCATCGCGCCGGGCGCGATTGCGGATCTTCTCGTCGTCGACGGCAATCCGCTGCGCGACGTGTCTTGCCTGCTCGGCCAGGGCGATCACATCCCGCTGGTGATGAAGGCGGGCAAGATTCATATTGATCGGCGCGACTCCTGAACGGGCCGGTCAGGCGCCGCCTCAGAGAATGAGGCGCTGCCTCAGAGAATGTCGGCGATGGAATGGCCCTGCAGCTCGATGCTGAGGCCCTGCATGCCCAGATCGGTGATCTCGCCGCCCATCGCCTTCAGGCTTTCCTCGCGGATCAGCGACATCAGGCCACGGCGCAGCGCCAGGAACTCGGACGACATCATCATGGCCTGCTGTCGCGGCCGCTCCAGCGGAATCTGGATCTCGGCCTTGATCGAGCCGGGGCGCGCGGTCATGCAGTAGACGCGGTCCGACAGGAAAATCGCCTCGTCGATGTCGTGGGTGACGAACAGCACCGAGATCTTCAGCCGCTGCCACATGTTGGTGAGGATCTGCTGCATGATGATGCGCGTCTGCGCATCGAGCGCGCCGAACGGCTCGTCGAGCAGCAGCACCTTGGGGCCGGTGGCGAGGGCGCGCACGATGCCGACACGCTGCTTCATGCCGCCGGAAAGCCGCTCGGGATAGTGGTTCTCGAACGCCTCGAGGCCCGCGAGCCCCAGCAAGGTGCGCGCCGCGCGTGCGCGCTCGAATTTCGGCATGCCGCGCATCTTCAACCCGAACTCGACGTTCTCGCGCACCGTCTTCCACGGAAATAGCGAGTACTGCTGGAACACCATGCCGCGTTCGGCGCTCGGTCCGGTGACGGCGTTGCCGTCCACCGTGACGATGCCGCAGGTCGGCTTCAGGAAGCCCGCCACGGCATTGAGCAGTGTCGACTTGCCGCAGCCCGAGGGACCGACGATCGAGACGAACTCGCCGGGTGCGACATGGATCTGCGTGTCGGTGACGGCCTCGACGGCGCCATCGATGGTCTCATAGCTCAAGGCGAAGTTGCGGACCTCGATATGGCCTTGTCGGGTCTCCAATGCGGCCTGGCTCATCGTGACCTCCAGGGCATCACCAATTGTCCGGCGGCGCGGATCACGAGGCTCGAGCCGAGCCCGAGCACCCCGATCGCGATCATGCCGAGCGCGATGTCGGCATATTGAACCAGCGAGTACGCCTCCCAGGTGAAGTAGCCGATGCCGAACTGTCCCGAGATCATCTCGGCCGCGATCAGCGACACCCATGCGACGCCCATGCCGACGGTGAGGCCGGTGAAGATGTGCGGCAGCGACGCCGGGAAGTAGACCTCGCGAAAGATCGAGGTCTCGCGCGCGCCGAGGCATTTGGCGGCGCGCACGAGCACGGGATCGACGAGCGTCATGCCGTGCAGGGTATTGACCAGGATCGGGAAGAACGAGCCGAGGAAGGTGATGAAGACGATGCTCTGCTCGTTGGTCGGCCACAGCATGATCGCCATCGGCACCCAGGCGATGGCGGGGATCGGGCGCAGCACCTCCGCGACCGGAAAGACGATCTCGTGCACCAGCTTGAAGCGGCCCATGATCAGACCGAGCGGAACGCCGACCAGTGCAGCCAGCGAGAACCCGATGAAGATCCGGCGGCAGCTGAGCAGGATGTGCATCAGGAATTTCGGATCGTGGATCGCCTTGGTGAAGCTCGCATAGACCGCCAGCGGCGCCGGCACGTTGGTGAACTTCACGAAGAAGACGACGCGGTAGGTCGTCAGCAGATGCCAGGCGATCAGGAACGCGATCAGCGAGGCGGTGCCGATCAGCAAGGCCCGCAGCCGGTCCTGATTGAGCCGGAACCAGCGCGCTGCGCGGGCGGAAAACTCCGGCCGGCTCGGCGGGATGGCGGCGCCAGGCGCGGTGACCGCCGCAGCCCGGTCGGGCGAGGTCATAAGGGCGGGGCTGCTCAAGTCTTGCCTCCCGCCACTGCCAGCTTCACGGCCTCGTCCAGTCCCATCACCTTGCCGCCGATCTTCGCGGCGTAGGCCTCGGCGTCCTTCTTCAGCAGGAACGGCGCGATCTCGCCATTGGCGGCGGCGAAGAAGGCCTGGTCGGCGAACAGCTTGATGCCGCGCGCGGTGTCGAACACATAGGCGACGTTGATCTTCTTGCCCTTGGCCTTGAGGTCGGCATAGGCGCCCAGCGTGCAGGCCGCGCTGCTGAAGGCTGTGATGCCCTCGCCGTCGACCCAGACTTCGCCGGACTTGCGCGGCTCGGTGATCGGCTTGTTGCAGAACTTGTCCTCGCCGGAGACCTCATAGTTCGCGGTGCTGGCGAGCTCCTTGTCGTAGTCGAGCTTGAGCTCGGCATAGGCCTTGCGGATGTAGCTGTCGTCGACCCATTTCTTCGGATCGAACTCCTTCATGCGGCCGAGGCTCTGCAGCACCTTGACGTCGGTCGCCGCGGCATCGACCAGCGCCGGCTTGATCGTCGGATCCGTGGTCATGTTGCCGCCGGGGCCGAGGAAGATGTAGACGACCTCCTTGTTGATCCCGGTCCATTCCTGGATTTTTTCAGCCGCCGCCTTCGGATCCTGGCGCAGCCACTGGTTGGCGGCGATCACCGCCTTGATATAGGCGACGACGACCTCGGGGTATTTCTCGGCGAAGTCGGTGCGGACGACGACGCCGTGGAAGGTCGGCAGGTTGGTCTGGACGCCGTCGTAGATCTTCCGGGCGAAACCGCGGAACGGGAGCAGCTCGGCGAACGGCACGAAGTCGGCGTGGGCGTCGATCTTCTTCTCCTGCAGGTTGGTCGATCCGACCTCGGGCGTCTGGCTCACCAGCTGGAAGAAGTCCGCCGGATAGCCGCCGTCCTGAAGCGCCTTGAGGACCATGCCGTGCGCGGCCGAGCCGAAGGGGACACTGACGAGCTTGCCCTTGAGATCGGAGAGCTCGTAGTACGGCGAGTCCTTGTGAACGACGATGCCGTTGCCGGAGCCGGCGAGATTGTACGCGGCGACCGCGATCAGCCGGCTCTTGCTTTCGGGATTGTTCTCGAAGGTGAAGCCGTTCACGATCAGCGGATAGTCGCCCATCATGCCGAACTGCAGCTTGTTTGCCATCATGCCGTTGGTGACGGGCGGACCGGAGGTGAAGTTCTGCCACTCGATCTCGAACTTGATGTTGGCGTATTTGCCGTCCTTGGGGAGATACTTCTCCAGCAGCTTGAGCTGCCGTACGATGGTGCCGGCGGTGACCGTGTTGGTCGTCGTATCCTGGGTCCCGATTCCGATCGTGACGGTCTCTGCTGCGACAGGCTGCGCCGCGATCAGGGACAGACAGGTGACGGACAGTAAGAGCGCGTGATGGCAGCGGACCATTCTCATCCCCGTTCGGTTGGATGGTTGATGGCGCCATGATGAAGGCGGCGTCCGCGAGCGCAAATCCGGACTTCGGCAGCGGGTGGATTAGTTGCCGTCAAATCCCGGTTGCGTACTCCTTGGGCAATTTCGCACATGACAGCCGCTTGCATGAGCAGGCCGGCTAATCGGCGGCCTGACCGCGCATCTCTTCCAGGAGATCGGGCCGGCAGACCACGATCTGCGAGCGCCGGGTCTGGACGATGCGCTTCTCCTGCATCCGCTTGAGGCTGATCGTCACCCACTGCCGCGTCGCGCCGACCATGTGAGCGATGTCGGCATGGGTGAAGGCCGCGGCGATGACCTTGCCTTCGGGATCGTCGACACCGTAGAGGTCGACCAGATGCAGCAGAAGATGCGCGAGCCGCTCGGTGATCGAACGTGTTCCCAGCATTTGCGCCAGCGCGGAGTAGCACTTCCCCTTGAAGCTCAATCCCTCGATCAGCCCGATTGCGAGATTGGGGATCTCGGCGACCAGCGTTCGCAGCTCCTTGCCTGGCAGCTGAATCACGCTGGCATTGCTGGCGGCGACGCCCGACCATTGATGCACGCCGGTGTCGAACACCTCGGGGCCCCCGACGAAGTTCCCGACATGCCAATAGGCGAGCGTGATCTCACGGCCCTGCGGCGAGGTGTAGAACACCCGGATGCGGCCGCTCTCGACCAGGAAGATGCCGTCGTGCTTTGCGCCCTGGCTGAACAGCGTCTGGCCGCGGTTGAGCACCTTGCGGCGGCCCTGTTTGAGCACCTGCTCACGCTCGCGCAGGCTGAGCCTTTCGATCAGCGACGGTGGGCCGCCGATGGATTGCTGGCTCTCGGTGAGCAGAAGCGACGAGCTGGTCACCGCGCGCGCGGGTGGCAGGGGCGTGGGCACGGCGTCCGCAGCTGATTTGGCCGCCTGCAGCAACATGTCTTGCCTCCGCATTGATCACGCTGATCAGAAGCGGAGCAATGTTCGTGCCATCCGGCGCGGCGCTGCCGTTCAGGCCGCGGCCAGCTCCCGGAGGTATGATGTCGGATAGATGCCGCGATTGTGGCCGTCGGAAAACGCGATGTTCAGCCCGTAGCCGAGATCTCCGACCGCCACGATGGCGATGCCGGGGAACTGCGCCGGGAAGCGGCCGTCGAAGCGGGCGCGCTTGCAATGCGCGCACATGCAGGACAGGCGCAGCCGTTCGGCCGATATCACGGCAGGACCAGCGCCGCTCGTGCTCCGCAGCAGCAACGACGAAAGGTCCGCGCTGACCTCGCTGTCCGCGATTTCAACATCCGTCATGTTGCCTCCTGGTTGTGTCGTGGCCGCTGCCGAGAGGCTAGGCAAACGGAGCGAACCCACCCAGCAACTAATTGCCTCGGTGGTTCGATTCCCCGGCCGGATGCGTCGCCGCCGGACGATCGAGCGGTGGGGCGGAGAAAGTTTGCAACTAATCCACCGGCGTCGCGCGTTCGAAATTGCCGGACCGCGCCGTTTCCGCGAGATCGTGCTCAGCAACCGGAGACAAGGCGCGTGTCGCGCCGCAGGAGACGAGGATGAGCGCTTTTCAGAGCGAGACGGTGTTGTCGGTCCGGCATTGGACCGAGTCGCTGTTCAGCTTCACCGCCACGCGGGATCCCGGCTTCCGCTTCCAGAACGGGCAGTTCGCGATGATCGGGCTCGAGGTCGACGGCCGGCCGCTGATGCGCGCCTACAGCATGGCGAGCGCCAATCATGAGGAGGCGCTGGAATTCTTCAGCATCAAGGTGGCGGATGGACCGCTGACATCGCGGCTGCAGAAGATCAAGGAAGGTGACCGTATCCTGGTCGGGCGCAAGGCGACGGGAACCCTGATCGCGGGCAACCTCATTCCCGGCAGGCGGCTGCTGCTGCTGTCGACCGGAACGGGGCTGGCGCCGTTCGCCAGCCTGATCAAGGATCCCGACATCTACGACACCTATGAGACCATCGTGCTCGCTCATGGCTGCCGCCAGGTCTCGGAGCTCGCCTATGGCGAGCAGCTCGTCGAGGGCCTGCGCGGCCATGAATTCTTCGGCCCGCTGGTCCGGGACCGGCTGCTTTATTATCCGACCGTCACGCGTGAGCCGTTCCGCAACCGCGGCCGCATCACCGACCTGATCGCATCGGGGCAGATGTTCGCCGACATCGACGGGCCCGA
Source organism: Bradyrhizobium sp. SZCCHNR1002 (assembly GCF_032381435.1). NCBI lineage: Bacteria > Pseudomonadati > Pseudomonadota > Alphaproteobacteria > Hyphomicrobiales > Nitrobacteraceae > Bradyrhizobium > Bradyrhizobium sp. SZCCHNR1002. The sequence continues at coordinate 1,742,323 of NZ_JAUHIS010000001.1, read as the reverse complement.
TCTCGATCTCGGGACCGATCGCGTCATGCTGTGCGGCAGCCCGGCGATGCTGGCCGAACTTCAGGCGATGCTGGAGGAGCGCGGCTTCACCGAGGGCAACCACAGCACGCCGGGCCATTTCGTGGTCGAGAAGGCGTTCGTCGAGCGTTGACCGGCCGGCGTGAAGAAACGCGCTCAGGCGACAACTAATTGCTATCGCCGGGTGCCCCCGCTGAACAAGTCTGATCCGGACCGGTGTGACGCCGGCCAAGCAGGAGCTTAGAATGGCAATGGATGAGATCGTCGACGGCCTCTCGGAGGTGTCCTGCGACGTGCTGGTGATCGGCGGCGGCACGGCCGGCCCGATGGCCGCCCTGAAGGCCAAGATGAAGAATCCCAAGGCGAACGTCGTTCTGCTGGAGAAGGCGAACGTCAAGCGCTCCGGCGCGATCTCGATGGGCATGGACGGCCTGAACAACGCCGTCATCCCCGGCTATGCGACCCCGGAGCAGTACACCAAGGAAATCACGATCGCCAATGACGGCATCGTCGACCAGAAGGCCGTCTATAAATACGCCCAGAGCTGCTACGGCATCATCGAGGAGCTGGACAGCTTCGGCATCCGCTTCCTCAAGAACGAGAACGGCGACTATGCCGTCAAGAAGGTGCACCACATCGGCACCTATGTGCTGCCGATGCCGAACGGCGAGACCGTGAAGAAGGCGCTGTACCGTCAGTTGCGCCGGGCGCGCATCCTGATCTCCAACCGCTACATGGCGACGCGCCTGCTGAAATCGAGCGACGGCCGCGTCGCCGGCGTCGTCAGCGTCAACACGCGCACAGCCGAGATCCTGGTGATCAAGGCCAAGGCCGTGATCCTGTGCATGGGCGCGGCCGGCCGGCTCGGGCTGCCGACCTCGGGCTACATGTTCGGCACCTATGAGAACGCCGCCAATTCCGGCGACGGCTACGCGATGGCCTATCACGCGGGTGCGGCGCTCGCCAATCTCGAATGCTTCCAGATCAATCCGCTGATCAAGGACTACAACGGTCCGGCCTGCGCCTATGTCGCCGGTCCGTTCGGCGCCTACACCGCCAACAACGAGGATCGCCGCTTCATCGAATGCGACTATTGGTCGGGCCAGATGATGCTGGAGTTCTACAACGAGCTTCTGTCGGGCAAAGGGCCGGTGTTCCTGCAGCTCAAGCACCTGCACGACAAGACCATCGAGGAGATCGAGCACACCCTGCACAAGGTCGAGCGGCCCACGCGCGGACTGTTCCAGGAGGGACGTGGCGTCGACTACCGCAAGGAGTCGATCGAGATGCACATCTCCGAGATCGGCTTCTGCTCCGGCCATAGCGCGTCGGGCGTGTTCGTCGACGACAATGCCCGCACGACCGTTCCCGGCCTCTACGCGGCCGGCGACATGGCCAGCGTGCCGCACAACTACATGCTCGGTGCGTTCACCAACGGCTCGTTCGCCGGGCTCGATGCGATGGAGTTCGCCGACAATCATGATTTCGGCGCGGTCGATGCCGGCGAGATCACGCTGGAGCGCGAGCGCGTGATGGCGCCGACCAGGCGCGAGGACGGCATTCCGCCGAACCAGATCGAGTACAAGACGCGCAGACTGGTCAACGACTATCTGCAGCCGCCGAAGGTGACGCGGAAGTACGAGCTCGGCATGCGCCGGCTCGCCGAGGTCCGCGAGGACATGCAGGAGCGCATGATCGCGCGCAACGCGCATGAGCTGCTGCGTGCGCTGGAGGTGCAGTCGATCATGGATTGTGCGGACATGGCCGCCCATGCCTCGCTGTTCCGCGAGGAGAGCCGCTGGGGACTCTATCACTGGCGCACCGACTTTCCGGAGAAGGACAACGAGAACTGGTTCTGCCACACGCTGCTGAGCAAGCGGGACGGTCGCATGACCAGCGAGAAGCGCGCGGTGCAGCCCTATGTCGTGCCGATCGCGGACGACGAGAAGGACCTCTACGACAAGCAGCGCATCCGCGCCAGCGCCTGACGATCAGACGGAGAACGAGACATGCCTCTTGCCACCTATCAGACGTCGGTTCCGGTCGTCGTCGACGACGCCAAATGCATCGCCGACAAGGGCTGCACGGTGTGCGTCGACGTCTGCCCGCTCGACGTGCTCAGGATCAGCGACATGACCGGCAAGGCCTTCATGGCCTATGACGAGTGCTGGTACTGCATGCCCTGCGAGGCGGATTGCCCGACCGGCGCCGTCACCGTCAACATTCCCTATCTGCTGAGGTGATCATGTCGAGCCCGTTCGAATCCTATGACGATCTCGACGACGCCGACGAGCGGCTCGGCGCCGCCGATCCGGCGGAGCGGCGGGTTGCGATCATCGCGTTGGGACATTCCGGCGATCCGGCCGCCGTGGCGCATCTGGCGAAGATGGTCGCCGATCCCGACGCCGGCGTGCGCCAGCAGGTCGCGATGGCGCTCGGCGAGTTCGATGGACCGGAGGCGGCGGAGGCGCTGGTTCAACTGCTCGTCGATCCCGAGCGGATCGTCGCCGCGGCCGCTGCCGACAGCCTGGCCGAGTTCAAGGATCCCGCGTCGGCCGATGCCATCCTGCCGCTCGTGAAGCATGCCCATGCCTTCGTTCGCACGGGCGCGCTGCGCGCGCTGAAGGAGCTGCGGCGCAAGGATACGCTCAAGCCGGCGCTGGAGGCATTGCAGGATCCGGATGCCGCGGTCCGCGTGCAGGCGATCGGCGTCATCGGCTTCCTCAAGCTGGAAGAGTCAATTCCGGCGCTGACGGCGCTGATCGGCGATCCCGACGCGCATGTCCGGCGCGCCGCGGTCAGTGCGCTCGCGTTCTCGCACATGAGGATCGCGGCCGAGACCATCACCAGGGCGCTCGCGGATTCCGACTGGATGGTGCGCGAGATGGCGGCCGAGACGCTCGGCCTCAACGCCAATGGCGCGGTCGCGGCCGATCCGTTGATGGCATGCCTGGCGGATGAATTCTGGCAGGTGCGCCTGAAGGCGATCCGCAGCCTCGGGCGCATGAAGATCGCGCAGGCCGTGCGTCCGATCGGTCATTGCATTACCCACGAGCAGGCCAATCTGCGCAAGGAGGCGGCGGCCGCGCTCGGCGAGATCGCCGCGCCCGATGGCGAGCCATTCCTTGCGCTGGTCGCCAACGATCTCGATCCCGACGTGCGCAAGAACGCGCGATGGGCACTGCATCAGATCGCCGCGAGCAAGGCTCGGGCGGGGTCCTAGCCTTTCCGCGGTCCCATTCTGCGTAAGCAGGCAAGGGCCGCCACGGAGTGCCGTGGCGGTTGGCCTCGAGCAACGCCTGGCTCATTCGTTGGCCGGGCTTAAGAAATCCGAGAAGCCTCACGATTTGTCGTAGTCGACATCGACATTGCCCGCGGATGTCGAATCCAACGGGACGCCATCGTAGGTTAGGGTAGGCGTGCCTCGGTCCTATCAGGCCGGCCAGCACTGAGTGCCGCCATCGATGCGCAGCACTTGACCCGAAACGAATGCTCCCATCGGACCGGCGAAAAATTCGACGACGCGCGCGACCTCGTCGACAGTGGCGATGCGGTCGAGCGTGCCGTTCTCGACCAGACGGTTCGCGTCGACGGCGCGGGTGCCGAGGAAGCGGCCGGTGCGGGTATCGCCGGGCGCGATGCAGTTGACCGTGATGTCGTAAGGACGGAGTTGATCGGCGAGGCAGCGCGTGTAGTGCGTCACGCCCGCCTTCGCCACCGCATAGATCGCGCTGTTGGTGCGGCCCTTGAACGCGGCGACCGAGCCCAGCGTGACGATGCGGCCGCGCCGACGCTCCATCATGCCGCGCGCGACGGCCTGGCAGGTCAGGATCGTCGAAAGCAGGTTGCGGTCCAGCACCGCGCGCACGTCGGCCTCCTTGATGTTGGCGGCGTCGTTCGGGTCGGGTTTGCCGCCGCCGGCCGCGATGTCGCCCCCGGCATTGTGGACGAGAATGTCGATCGGACCGAGGGCCGCCTCGGTTTCCGCGACCACTCTTGAAATGTCGGCGGCCTGGGTGAGGTCGCCCAGCGCGCGTACGGTGCGGGTGCCGAAGGTGTTGCCGATCTCCGCGGCGACGGCGGTCAGCGTGGTGCCCTCGCCGTATTCCGCCGGGCCGTTCTCGCGCATGCCATGGATGGCGACGTCGGCGCCGAGTACGGCCAGCTTCTCCGCAAAGGCGCGGCCCAGTCCGCGTCCCGCGCCCGTCACCAGCGCAACCCGGCCAGTCAGAATCTTCGTCGCCTCATGCGATGCCATGATCTTCTCCATTCACGAATGTCAGTCGACCGCGAGATCGAGGCCGATCGCCAGGGCCTGCACCAGGCACATCGGCGCCACCAGCGTGCGCAGCGCAGGTTCGGGCATATCCTGGATCTCGAACACGACGCTCGCGCCTTCGGCGATGGGGCTCAGAAGGCTGTCGGTGATGGAAATGGTCGGCACGCCGCGCCCGACGAGCTCAGCAAACAGCCGGGCCGTATCGGTATAGTAGTTGCGGAAGCTGATCGCGACCAGCGCATCGTCGCGCGTCGCAGCGTGCGACTGCTCGTGAATGCTGCCGCCGGTGCCGTCGAGCAGGACCACGCGCCGTCCCAGCTTGCGCAGCACGTAGGCGAGGTGGGTTGCGACCGGAAACGAGCCGCCGAGGCCGACCAGGTAGATGTCGCGCGCTTTGGCGAGGATCGCGGTCGCGGCGTCGAGCTCGCGCGCGTGCACGGACTGGCTCAGCGCCGCCAGCGCCGATTGCGCTTCCGAGACGAAGCGCGACAGCACCGCGGCCGGCTGTCGGCCGAGCACTGACTTCTCCTCGCTCTTCATCCGCGCAAGCCGCGCCTTGTAGCTTGGCGCCACCCCGGCGACGAGGCGCGAGCGGAACACCTGCTGCATCTCGGTGAAGCCGCCAAAGCCCAGGGCGTGCGCGAAGCGCACGATGGCAGACGGCGGCACGCCCGAGCGCTGGGCCACCTCTGCGACGGTCCCGAGTGCGACGTCCGTCGGGTGGTCGAGCACGAACTCCGCGATCTGCTGGAGGCGGCCGGAGAGAGTTCTATGGCGCTGCGCGATCGCGCCGCGCAACTCGTCATAGTTCGTGGGGCCGGATGCCTTGTTCATCAATCGAATCTCCAGGTCGGTCCGCTCTCTAACGACATTTTGTCGCGTGGATCAAATATTCCACTTTACACATAAAATGAAATGAATATTCTGACCGCCAACAACAAGACACTTCACGGTCGGGAGGGAACGATGAAGAGGCGTCAGATTTCACGTCGAGGCGTTCTGAAGGGCAGCCTGATGACGGCCGTCATTGGCGGCACCGGCAGTTTCTTTGGCCCATGGCAGGCGAACCATGCCTGGGCGCAGGGCGCGAAGCCGATCAAGCTCGGCCTGACCTGCGATGCCAGCGGCCAGTACGGCAACAGCGGGCAGGATGATTTCCGCGGCATCAAGATGGCCATCGACGAGTTCAACGCCAAAGGCGGCGTGCTCGGTCGTCCGGTCACCTACATCACCGCCGATACCGAGACCACCCCGGCGACCGGCAGCCGTGTTGCCGAACGCTTCATCACCCGCGAGGACTGCACGATCCTCATTGGCGCGCTGCATTCCGGTGTCGCCAACGCGATCACCCAGGTCGCCAGCAAATACGGCGTGATCTACCTCAACACCAACTCCTCGGCGCCAAGCGAGGCCGGCGAGAACTGCTCGCGCGTCAAGTTCGTCTGGGACGGCAACGGCACCAATTTCTCCAAGGCGTCGGTCAAGAACGCGGTCGAGTCCATCGGCAAGAACTGGATGCTGCTGACCAACGACTATGTCTGGGGCCATACGACGTCGGCCGCCACCAAGGCGCAGGTCGAGGGGGCCGGCGGAAAGATCATCGACAATCTGCTGGTGCCGCAGAATACGCGTGACTTCACGGCCTATCTGCTGAAGATCCAGCAGGCCAAGCCGGACGTCGTCGCGACCGCGATCGGGGGCGACGACATCAAGGCGCTGCGCGAGCAGGTGGCGCAGCTCAAGCTCGACGGCAAGCCGGCCTGGATCAACAATCAGCAGGACTGGCCGGACGTCTGGGGCGCGCCGGACAGCTTGTTTGGCGTGTTCGGAACGACTTGGTATCACAAGCTTCCGCTACCGGGCGTCGCCGAGTTCGTCAAGAAGTGGCAGGCCGTCAACAAGGACGGCCCGATTCCGGTGCCCGGCAATGTGTCCTACAACGGCTACATGGCGACGCGCGAATTGCTGCGCGCCATCGAACGCGCCGGTTCGACCAACAACGTCAAGATCATCAAGGAGCTGGAGACCCTCAAGGTCTCCGCGACCGACCGCATGCAGCATTTCGACGCCTACATGGACCCGGCGACCCACCAGATGCAGCAGACGATCTATCTCGCACGGCGCAATGCCAAACCTGCCGACGCCACCGATCTGTACGAGATCATCAGCTGGACGGAGCCGAAATCGGCGGCCGACGATGCGGCGCCTGCCAAATGCAAGCTGATGCCCTATGAGCAGGTGCCGACGGTCGACTCCTGACGGCGGTTCGTCAGGTCGCAGAAGGGCGGCGCGCCGCTCGCGCCGCCGGCCCGGGGCCAAGCGCACCGGGCGGGGACCATGCCAAGTTGCGAGACCACAACCCGTGTTCGACCTTCTTCCGCATCTCGTCAACGGGCTGACGCTCGGCCTGTTGTTCGCGCTGATCGCGCTCGGATTCATGCTCATCGTCGGGCTGATGGAGCAGATCAATCTGGCGCACGGCTCGCTGTTTGCTCTGGGAGCGTATGTCGCCATGCAGCTCACCGGGCCGCGTCCGCCGCTGCCGGCTGATGTCGCCAAAGTGTGGCTCGCGCTGCCGCTCGGCTGGCGCTACGCGGCGGCGCTGCTCGTCGCGCCGCTCGTCGTCAGCCTCGTTGGTATGGTCATCGAAGTCTGCATGCGGCGCACCTACGGCAAGGACCCGCTCTATGGCCTGCTGTTGACGTTCGGCGCGGCGATGGTGATCGAGGAGCTCATCCGCCTCGTCTGGGGCACGCGCGACTATGTCCTGCAGGTGCCGTCCGCCGTCAACGGCGGCTTCCTGTTCGGCGACCTGATCTGGTCGAGCTATCGGTTCTACGCGGCCGGCATTGCGGCGGGGATCATCGGTCTGGTCTGGCTGCTGATCGAGAAGACCTCGTTCGGCGCGACCGTGAAGGCCGGCGCCCATGACAGCGAGATCGTGCGCGCGCTCGGCATCAATCTGGCGCGGCTCAGGTTGCTGGTCTTCGTGTTCGGCACCATGCTCGCTGCGGTGGCGGGCATCATCGTCGCGCCGATCTGGGGCATTCGCCCGCATATGGGCGTCGATGCCGTCATCCCGGCGTTCCTCGTGATCGTGCTCGGCGGCGTCGGAAGCTTCTGGGGCGCCGTCGTGGCCGGCCTGCTGGTTGGGCTGTGCGTCGGTCTTGCCGGAGCCTACGCGTCCGAATGGTCGCTGCTGTCAATGTACATTCTGCTCGTTGCCGTCGTGACGTTCCGTGCGCGCGGCCTCTGGGGCAAGAAAAGTGTTCTTGAGGTGTAGGACATGACCGTGGGTTCGACCACCTCGTCCGATGCGGTGCGCCTCGTCACGCCGACGATGCTGCTGCTCTGGCTCGTGCTTGCAACGGTGCCGCTCTGGATTGCGCGGATCGGGTTGTATCCCTATCTCGGGATCGAGATCCTGATCTGGGCGCTCTATGCGCTGGCCTTCAATCTGGTGCTGGGCACCGCCGGATTGCCGTCGTTCGGGCACGGCGCGTATTTCGGCATCGGCGCCTACGCGTTCGGGATGTGCCAGTTCGATATCGTCGCCAATCTCTGGATCTGCCTCGCCGGCGCCGCGCTCGCCGCAGGGGTCGCCGGAGCGATCGTCGCGCTGTTCATCTCCCATCGCCGCGGTATCTACTACGCCTTCATGACGATCGCTTTCGGTCAGATCTTCTGGACGCTGTCGATCAAGTCGCACCGCATCACCGGCGGCGAGGACGGCCTGCTGAAGATCAGGCGGCTGCCGGCCGATTTCGGCGTGGTGTCGTTCGATCTCACCGACAATGTCGCGTTCTACTATTTCGTGCTCGCCGTCTTCGCGGTCGGCATCGTCGTGCTGTGGCGCCTGGTGCACTCGCCCTACGGCCGCGTGATCGCGGCGATCAAGCAGAACGAGGTCCGCGCCGCCCATCTCGGATACAACGTCTGGCTCTACAAGGCCTCGGTCTTCACGCTGTCGGCCGCGCTGTCCGGCTTTGCCGGCGGACTGTTCGCGATGGCGCAGCTTGCCGCATTCCCGGATGTCATGAGCCTTCATCAGTCCGGCTACGTCGTGATGATGACGCTGGTCGGCGGCGGCCTCGTCAGTTTCTGGGGCCCGGTGATCGGCGTGCTGCTGTTTCTCACCGCACGCGACGTGATCGGCGCGTTCACCAATGCCTGGATGCTCTATTTCGGGCTGTTGTTCATGGCGATCGTGCTGTTCCGCCCCGAGGGCATCGCGGGGGCGATCGCAGCCGCCATGCAGCAGCATTCGTTGAATGCGCTGCGCCGACGCGGCAGCTCCGCCATGCGTCTGTTGTTCGGAGGCGGCCGATGAGCATGATCGAGGCCGCTGGCGTGCATGTCCGCTTCGGCGATCGCGTGGTGCTGGAAAGCGTCGACCTTGCCGTTGCCGAAGGCGAATTCCACGGCGTGATGGGACCGAACGGCGCCGGCAAGACCACCTTCTTCAACGTCCTGACGGGACGCGTGAAGCCTGACCGCGGATCGATCCGGCTCGACGGCGAGGACGTCACCGGCCTGAGCCCGCATCGCATCGCCGCCAAGGGCATTGCCCGCTCGTTCCAGATCATGACGCTGTTCGACGAGTTCTCCGCCCGCGACAATGTCATGATGGGCCTGCCCGCGTTTCGCGCGCGCGGCCTCGACATGATCCGCGCGGCGGCGGGCGACCGCAGCCTCCTCGACCAGGCGTCCGGAGCGCTTGCAGCGGTCGGGCTTGCCGACAAAGGGGACGTTCGCGCCAAGGATCTCTCCTATGGCGATCGTCGCGCGCTGGAGATCGCGGTCGCGCTGGCCCAGGCGCCGCGGGTGCTCTGCCTGGACGAGCCGACCTCCGGCCTCGGCTCCGACGGCGTGCAGCGGCTTGCCGCCCTGGTCGCGCAGCTGAAGGGCAAGCTCACGATCGTCGCCATCGAGCATGACATGGAATTCCTGTTCTCGCTCGCCGACCGCATCTCGGTCATCCATTGGGGGCAGGTGGTGGCGCGCGGTACGCCGCAGGAGTTGCAGCGGAACGAATGGGTCCGCCGTTCGAACCTGGGAAAATTCGCATGATCCTCGAGGTGGACGCGATCGATACCTACTATGGCGAGACCCAGGCGCTGTTCGGCGCCTCGCTCGCGATCGCGCACGCAAAGGTCTTTGCGCTGCTCGGGCCGAACGGCGCCGGCAAGACCACTATGCTCCGCTCGATCCTCGGGCTGACGCGACCGCGGCGCGGCGCAGTCCGGTTCGACGGCCGTGAGGTGACGCGCGAGCCGACCCATGAGATCGCTCGCGCGGGCATCGGCTGGGTGCCCGACGACCGGCGGCTATGTCCAACCCTCTCGGTGGCGCGCAACCTCGCGATTGCGCAGAAGCGCACGCGCTTCCGGCGCTGGACCGTGAAGGAAGCGAGCGAGATCTTCTCGCCGCTCGCCTATCTGATGGAGCGCGACTGCGAAAACCTGTCGGGCGGCGAGATGCAGATGGTGGCGATCGCGCGTGCGCTGGTCGGCTCGCCCGGGCTGGTGCTGTTCGACGAGCCGAGCCAGGGGCTTGCGCCAAAGATCGTCGGTGATGTGCTCGCGACCATCACCCGCATGAAGCAGGAAGGCATCGCCTCGCTGGTGGTCGAGCAGAACGCGGAGATCGCGCTGTCGGTCGCCGACCATGCCGCCGTGCTCGACCGCGGCCGGATCGTCTGGACCGGCGAGGCCGCAGCGCTGCGCGAGGACCGCTTGCTTCGTCAGCGCCTGCTGGGAGTGCATTGAATGTCCGCGCCTCTGCTCGTCCTCGATCGCGTCCGCAAGGTCTACACCAGCGGACGCGTTGTCCGTCGCCCGACCTTCACGCTCGACGCCGATCTGTCGCTGAACGAGCCGGGCATCGTCGGTGTCGTCGGCCCGAACGGGGCAGGCAAGACCACCTTATTCGAGATGATGACGGGCTCGAACGCGCCGACCTCGGGCCGCGTGCTGGTCGGGGGCACCGATATCCATGCCGTCAAATATCGCGAGCGCGACCGGCTCGCGATCCACTATCACCAGTCCTATCAAGTCAGGCGCTTTCGCAAGCGGGTTCCGTCGGTGCTCCTGGCGCGGTCGCCCACGGCGACTCCGCTCGTGCATCTGTTCGACGAGCCGCAGTTCAATCTCCAGGACGGCTATATCGGCTTCATGCTCGACTTCTTCCGCAAGCTCGCGGGCGAGGGCCGGCTGGTGATCCTCTGCATGCATCCGACGGCCTCCTGGCATCTCGACATTCTCGCCGAGATCGCCGGCCGTTTTCTGTTCGTGGCCGGCGGTGGTGTCACCCCGGTGGCGGACTTCCGCTCGCTCGTCGCCGAACCGCGCTTCCGCCTCTACCTCGGACCGGAGATGACGCAGGCGGCGGATACGATCTGTCATGGCGCCGCTTGAAGCCGGCAACACGGAACGACAGGGAGAGTCCATTGGCCTATTCGAACACGCAGCTCTTCATCGGCGGCCGATGGCGGCCCGCCCAATCGGGCAACGTCCTCGATGTCAGAAATCCAGCAACCGAAGAGGTTATCGGCACCGTCGCCCACGCTGGCAAGGCCGACCTCGACGAGGCGCTGGCCGCCGCGGCCGCGGGCTTCAAGCTCTGGCGCAGCGTCGCGCCGTTCGAGCGCTGCCGCATCATGCGCAAGGCCGCCGCGATCATGCGCGAGCGCAATGACGAGATCGCGCCGCTGCTGACGATGGAGCAAGGCAAGACGTTAGCCGAGGCCAAGATGGAGGCGATGGCCGCCGCCGATGTCATCGAATGGTTTGCCGAAGAAGCCAAGCGCGCCTATGGCCGCCTGATCCCGGCGCGCGGTCCCGGCATCTACCAGCTTGCGATGAAGGAGCCGGTCGGTCCAGTCGCGGCGTTCACGCCCTGGAATTTCCCGATCAACCAGGTCGTGCGCAAGCTGTCGGCCGCGCTCGCCGCAGGCTGCTCGATCATCGTCAAGGCGCCGGAGGAGACGCCGGCCTCGCCGGCGCAACTCATCCGGGCGTTCGCGGACGCGGGCGTGCCCGATGGCGTCGTCAATCTCGTCTACGGCGTGCCGTCGGAGATCTCCGAATATCTGATCCCGCACCCGGTGATCCGGAAGATCTCCTTCACCGGCTCCACTCATGTCGGCAAGCAGCTCAACGCGCTCGCCGGCCTGCACATGAAGCGTGCCACCATGGAGCTCGGCGGTCACGCGCCGGCAATCGTGTTCAAGGACGCCGATGTCGCCTCGGCTGCAAAGATCCTGGCGGCGGCGAAGTATCGCAATGCCGGCCAGGTCTGCATCTCGCCGACGCGCATGCTGGTGCAGGACGAGGTATTCAGTGAGTTCGTCGACACATTCGTGGACAGCGCCAAGGCGTTCAAGGTCGGCAACGGCCTCGATCCGGAGTCCAAAATGGGTTCGCTCGCCAACCCGCGCCGTGTTGCTGCGATCGAGGGTATGGTGCAGGACGCGGTTGGCAAGGGAGCCAGGCTGGAGACCGGCGGCCACCGGATCGGCAACAAGGGCTATTTCTATGCCCCCACCGTGGTCAGCGACGTGCCGAAGGAGGCGCGCGCCATGAACGAGGAACCGTTCGGACCCCTGGCGCTGATCTCGCGCTTCTCCACCTTCGATGAAGTGGTCGAGGAGGCCAACCGCCTGCCGTTTGGTCTCGCCTCCTATGCCTTCACCGGCTCGACGAAGACCGCAACTGCGATCGGCGCGGCCGTCGAAGCCGGCATGATGTCGATCAACAGCTTCGGTCTCGCGCTGCCTGAAGTCCCGTTCGGCGGGATCAAGGATTCCGGCTACGGCTCGGAAGGCGGCACCGAGGCGATGGAAGGTTACTTCAATACCAAGTTCATCTCGCAGACTGGCGTATGATCGGAAGCCATTGGCGTGAGGGTATTGCAAGGCCGGCCTTGATCGGATCTCCGCGCCGCGCTTGATGAGGGCGGACTGGGCCGGAGGGGCATGGTGCCGACTTTGCGCTTGCGAGCGGAGATCATTCCCACTAGGTGCCTCCAGGGTTGCCGGTTTCCGCTCCAAGCGGTCCCCGCGTCACGACATTGTGGTACAGGCGGGGGATGGAAATCGGCGAACACAGGCGGAGATCGGATGCCTTCGGTGCGGCACCTAAATGATCTGAAATTACAGAAAAAACAGGGATGGCGGCTTGGCGCTTCTCCGTGGCGCCGATGATGGATTGGACAGAGAGATTTTTGAAATCAAATAGTTAAGTGGAGGGCGTGTGCAAATCCTGTGCACGCATGTTCTACTATTCTTTCGCTTTCGTTCTCACGACATTGCCGCCGACGCTCGCCGAAAACTTTCCCGTCCTGCATTGAAGCTTTGTCGGGATGCTGCTCTTGGCCGTCATGGTGTCACGGGAATGCCGAGTGGCTGGCGGTGTGGACGAACGCCTTGTCCGTCTTGCACATCCGTTTGCGACGGCGAGGGTCGCCGGAGGGGTTGTTGTGCATGAGCGTAGCGCCGCAGCTATCTAGTTGATGTAGTGTCGATCTTCGAAAATCGTCGACCTAGTGGGGACGGGGAGTGGGGACGGTAGGGCGTGACGAAACCTGATCATCAGCCTTGATCAGACTCGGTCACGATCAGTCGTCGAGACGCACGACACGCCACCATGTTTCGCTTCTCCCAGGCATCGAGTTGATCAATCGGATAGAGGACCGCTTTTCCGATTTTGACGAAGGCCGGCCCGACACGCATCGCTCGCCAATTCCGCAGCGTCCCTACGCTTACTGCTCCGCGATAGCGTTCCGAGACTTCCTCCGCAGTCAGATACTTTCGATCTCCCATGCTGTCACTCCAGATCACGATGGGCCCGATCGAGCATTTATGATCCCGGTCAGACATAAAACCCGGATGAATTATGGGTAGTGCGAGGGACGGTGAACGGCGGCGAATAGGCGTGCATTAGGTCGGCGCCGCTGACGTCGGCTATGCATCCGACAGTGACACTCGCTCCGGCGAGTCTTGTTGTCTGGGGCCGGGCCGTAAGCTGCCGTCGATGCACCCGACCGAGAAGGTCCGATGCGGGCGAATTACGGACGTGACAGGGCCGCGCGACCGGGCCGTGAATGGCCTGGAGCCTGCCGACGTGCGGCGCTGCATCAAGTCGGTAACTATCCGAGGTACACCGGCCGTGACGCTAGCTCGTTCGGGACGGCAGCTTGTGACCCTGGCTGTGTGACACGGCCAAGACCCGAAGCTGACCTCGACGCCAACTTGGACTCCCCTGACAACCCGCTCGGTTGATCTCGCTACGAGCGGCGGTGAACCTCGAACGACGCCATCAAGTCAAGGATACGCTGCTGCATCCTCTGCCAATTGGGCACGTCCTCGGGCCGATGACGGAAATAGAAGTGTCGGCCCTTGTTGATGAAGCGGTGCTGACAGGACTTCGGAACAGCCTCGGACGGCGTGCCGCAGCCTATTATCGTGGTGTTGACGCCATGACCGTCATCATAAGCAAGATAGCCATTTCCGACGTACTCCTTGCCGTCCTTGCCATGCGTGATGGTTTTGGTCTTCACGAGACCAAACTCGCTACTTTGCTCGACAATTTCTCCGCCGGGCGGATCTTTCATTAGACTTAGCATCCATTCGGGGTCCCACGTGACGAAGACCGAGTTGCTGTCAAATTCCGCCGGCATCAGACGGCGGTTGAGTGGTCGGAAGTCGGGAGCGGTCGTCGCAAGCAGCAAGCTCGGGCGTGACCCGCCGCTCCACTCTGCTTGCCAGACGGTTGGGATGAGATATGTCTCATCTCCAGAATACCTGATGTAATAGCTGTCCGGCGACACGGGGATCAGTGCCAGCCGCTTACCCACGAAGTCACGCACCTGCAGGCATGTAATCGCCGGCCCCCGACCCTCAATCTGCCCGTTTAATACGCCCGGCTCGAAGGTGCGGCGGAGATACGACCAGTGATATAGGCGCGCTTTGGCGGGTTCGCCGACAACGAGGATCGCGTGGTGCTGCATGTAGAGCGGACCATCGTGCTTGGCCCTCATTCTAAAGATCGACAGGTCGAACCATACGCGTGCGGGCCGGTAGTCGGAGGCCCCGTCAGAAATCTGGATGCAATACGGCTCAGATCCAGCGATCTCTTCAGCGCCATTAGCTACAAGGAGCGATGTCGCCGCGCCTGCGGCGACAAAGAGCAAGGTCACAATCAGAGCCAGACCAACAAGCATTAGTAGCGAAATCAACTCAATCCCCGCCGTGCCACACATTCTATTTCGACCGGCGATATTGGAATTTGCGCGTGGGTCGCAGCAAGCGCCGTTTATCGGAAAGTTCGGCAAATGGCCGGTGGTCGCGTACGGTATTGTACTTGTTCGTCCGCCTCCCAGAGTGAGAAACGTCAGCTTCTGGCCCATGGCTGCCGACTTGCGGCGCTGCGGCAAGTCGCCTGTTATCTGGGGTACACCGGCCATAGCGCCACCCCATTTCGGAGGACAGCCCATGGCCCGACAGAGAAAGGCCGTCAAGGCGATGCCATGTCGGTTATTCGAGGTTGTGCAGAAGAGATTTGCTCGGCATGAGAATTTCAGTCTTTGACCCAAGACGGACCTGGCTGTCCCAGCGCGTTTTCCGCAGAATGCGTGATCAATCCAAATTCGGACCCTCGGCAGTCCCGGGTTGGTTCATCAGAATGGCATCGATGGTCGCTTCGTATTTCGACCATTCCCTTCCCGAGTTTTCGATGCTGATCTTCGGGATATCCAGCTCTGCGTAAAGGCGGTCAGTGAGCTTGCGATAGTGACGGTACAACTCGATGAGCCCGTCAAGGCCACCAAGGTCGTGCCTGACGGCATAGGGCGAGGTCAGCTTCCAGTCGACCTGATATGTCAGCCATGCATCTCCACGCTCGGCAGCAACCGTTCTGATCGCCCGGTCAACGTCATCCTGATTAAAGTAGATCAGGAAGGGTCGTAATGGCTTAATGGCAGCCGCCACCTCATGAATGTAGGCACGAATCAGGGCTGTATCGGCATCAAGCAGGAACAGAGACGTCAGATTGCCATGAAAAAGTTGTCCGTCGACAACCGTGATGCGCTCTGACACTTGAGCCGAATTGACGTACGCCCGCCAGCGTGCGGCGGCTGATTTCGCCAGCTGCATCGCCGGCATGTCCGCCCACGGCACATCCCAATCGAAGCGGATCGGATGTGGACTGACGCCCTCGGTAAGGCCGAGGGCGGCGATGCCGGATCGATTCAATCGATCGGCGATTCGCCGTACGCTCGTTGTCTTTCCGGACCCCATGATCCCTTCGACGATCACAAGTCCGGAGCGGATGCTGCAAACAGAGCGGTTCATACCGAGGCGATGATAGCCTGTCTCATGCGCCGCGACCAGCGAAGCCTCTTCTCCTACTGGCCCATGGCTGCCGTGCCAGGATGTCCGCGCTAACGGTCGCGACCGGAGGTAACCCGGACATAGTGATCCAGCCTGGCTCGATCTTGAGTACCAGCAACCTTAGACGTCCGTAATGGGCTGATTGCGGACGTCGGTCACATGATCGCGACGGTTCGCAATGGGGCACTCGCGTTAAGTTCGGTGCCTCAGATCATTTCCGATCATCAACTAGAAGGCTGACTCCAAGGGAGCTCCGCCTCTTCGTCAGTCGAGCGCCTGTGCTCACAAGAATCAATAAGCGCATGGAGGCCAAGAGCCGGGCCACCGAAGCCCAGTCAAAGGCCGTGAGCCGGCTCCGAGGGCCGCGCGCAGCGCGAGCCTGGACGAAGCTCCGTCGGTCCGGCAGCGGCCTTCCGAGCGCTCATGGCTAGGACTGTCCCAATCTGCGAACCAGTTCGCCAGGCTGCGAATGGTGCCGTTCGGGACGTTGATTTTCCTCGCCCTTCATCTTCGAGCAACTCTACGAGGTCTACTTTGGTGCCATGCTGCTCTGAGTGAACGCAAAGACATACGACCGCCGATTCTTCGCCGCGGAGAGGCGCTCTTATCTTGCCGTCGAACCCGCCCTCTGCTCGCTCCTTTCCAATCCCAGCCTGAACTGCGCTCAGACACCGCGCGGTAGCTACACGAGTAGTGAGTCTCAGACAGTATCTTTGCCGCGGCTCCGGTCAGACCATTGGCATCTGAGCGCAGGGTCTTAGCGATCTATCGACAGAAACCAGAGTGATCGAACTGCATCGGCGATGCTATTCGTCTGGAGATCCGAGATGGAAAGTCGGACTGCCCGCCGGCATCAATTCGACACGGACCGGTCCAACGTCGAGGAAGATCGGTGTTAAAGCCGCGCGCAAGTCGCCAATACGGATGGCTCAGATCGGGTGTCGATCGGCGGCAGTTCGGCAGCAACCGCGCATAGTGGCCGTTAAGCGGAGGGCCATAGCGTGCGACGTCGCGCAATTCGGCCGTTCCGCTCTGACTTCGAAAATGCCACCTTTGCGGGACACCTGCACGCAGGGCAGGGCTCGCGAGGCTTGATCCGCTTTCGCCAAGCGGCGGCAGAAAATCGCCCGCCATCCGCACCGCTACGCGCAGGGCCCCTCCGTATTCTCTCCACGGGGCGAGCAGGAGGGGTGACCGATCCCGGTCTGGGCCGGCAGCTCCCCGTTCCGGCCAAGGAGGTCAGCGTCATCGTTCTGGAGCAGCCGGCCTTTCGCGCGCCTCCGATCTCGCGGGGCCGAGACGCAAGGAGCAACATCTGATCATGACCGAGTCCGTTCCGCCCCATCCATTTGATGATAGGGAGGCGCTGGCTTGGCTGCGCTCCCAGCCCGAGGGACACGTGACGGTCAGCGCCGCTGAGCTCGGACGCCAATGGGGCTGGAATAGGATGCGGACCAGTCGTCGCCTGAAAGCCTGGGAGCGCGCGGGCCTGATCAGCCGTAACGCTGAAGCGATCATTGTAACGGGGACCGTAACACCGACCGTTACGGATGGTACCGCCAGCGTTACGGACGCGGCCGGCGTCGCAGGAATGTCCGTAACGGAGAAAGCCCATGGTTCTCCGACACGCGTCAAGCTCGCTGCTTTGATTGTCGCTCTGGCGTTGGCTTGTGTATCGGCTGCCTTTTCCATCGACGGCTTGACCGCGATCTTTGCCGGAGCCTTCTGGCCTGTCATTATCATGGGCGCCGTGCTGGAGGCCGGAAAGCTCGTGGCGGCGGCCTGGCTGACTGAGCATTGGACGTCTGCGCCGTCCTTCCTGAGGTTCGTCCTGGTCCTGATGATTGGCGTGTTGATGGGCCTGAACGCCGTTGGCGTATTCGGCTTTCTCACCCGCGCTCACCCCGACCATATGGCATCCATAGATCTCGCTCTTGCCGACAAAACCGCAGACGTCGAGGCCCGCCTCGGGATGCAGAGCCGAGTGGTCACCGACATTGACCGGCGCATTGCCCAGATCGACGCGGCCATCGACGAGGCGACGCGCCTTGGCCGGCCGGTCGGTGCGATGACGATTGCTGACCAGAGGCGTCGCGAACGCGCCGACATCGCGGCGGAACGCCAACGTGAGTCTCGGGCTCTCGCTAATCTACAGATCGAAAAAGCCAAGATTGACGCGCAACGCAGGCGTGCCGAGGCCGAGGTCGGAGCGATACGATATCTCGCCGAGCTGATTGGCATACCCGCCACGGACTTCGAGAGAGCGGTCCAGCTGCTCACGCTGGTGCTCGTTGCCGTCCTTGATCCGATGGCTGTGGCGCTGCTGCTCGCTGCCGGAGTTCACAGCAGGCGCGCTGGTTCATTCTGACTTTGCCGTTTCGTCTCTAAGCAAGCTCATTGCGCGGTACGGGTCTTGGCCAAATCGGTGACCAGCAAACCTGCTTCCGCGCAAACTGGCAGCCGAAGGCCAGAAGAATGAAGCAAGGGTTTTCTCACACCCTATGCACCTGTGGTGCTGACGCTTCGCGAGCCGGATGCGGCTATCTCATTGGGGTAAAACAAAAAGATCCTGTTAAGCGGGGGGTACGGAAACAGGATCGAGCGAATACAGCGTGGTCGCGGCCAGATTCATGTGCGGTCGGCCCGAGGCCGCCGCAATTGCGATCGACCGCTGCAGCCAGGGCACCGCCGCTCCATGAGCATGTTCGCGTATGCCCCGCCGAGCAGCCATCTCAAGCGCCGCACTTGCGGTGTGTCGAACTGGCCGGTCTGCCGGTCTGCCGGAATGTCGTGAGCGTATCCTCCAAACGGCCGAGGTGAATCTGTCTGAGGTCGATGAGATAGAGAGCGAGGCCATCCGTGGATGGAGTCCGGCTTGATCCGAAGCGTGCGCTCCAATGCCGTACCGGCTCGGCCGCGATTGCCTCGTCCCGGCCGTACTAGGCAGGCCATCTGGATGCCGCGCATCTGCAGCGCCGCCAGCTCGGTGGCGAGGTCGACATCGTCGGGTTCGGCGGCGACCGCGTTCTGCAGCATCTTTTGCGCCATGCTAGTCCCTCGGGGCGTGCCGAGATCCCGACAGCCCAAGGCGTGAAAGCAGGGAAGCTTTGCGGTTGTCCGGATCATCCGACGCGAAGATAGCAACCAAGAGATAGGGACTGGCGCCTCCGCTGCGCTGCAACGTTCGCGGCCGCGTCCGACAAGCGCGCCGAAGTTGCGCTCCGACAAACAAGCGGATGGCCGAGAATGGTAACGTTTGCCCAACTGAGGACGGGCTTGCGATGGCAATCGAATTCGCGGACTTGGTAGACGACGTGATGCGGTCGTCCCCGCAGACGATCGGCGCATTCCTGGCCTTTAACATGCGTTGCGTGGGATGTCCCATCGCCTGCTTCCACAGCGTGGAGGATGCATGCCGCGAGCACGGCGTCGATCCCCACCGGTTCATGGCGGCGCTGAAGGGCGCCGTCGGCGAAGGCCACGTGCCGAGGTGAGTATCGCCGTCGAGACATGCGGCAAGCCCAAAAAGGGGTGGCCGCGATGCGAGGGGGGAACGTAGCATGACGATGCCGTCACAGGCCGATCTGGAGATCGTGGCGAAAATGCCGGTCTTCCGCGCGCTCGCACCGGACATCCTGCGGACGCTGCTCGCGGAGGCGAGCGTCCTGAATTTCCGTCACGGCAAGACGCTGTTCAGGCAGGGCGAACGGGCCATCGCCGTGTTTGCGATCTTGAGTGGCTGGGTGAAGCTGTACCGGGTGACGCCGACCGGCGACGAGGCGGTGCTCAACGTGCTGACTAGCGACGAGTGTCTGGCCGATGCTGTGACCTTCGCCGGCGGCATCCATGCGGCATCGGCCGGCGTCGTCTCGGCGGCGCGCATCCTGTTCGTACCCGCCGACCACGTCTTGCACTGCGTCCGCCAGACGCCGGCATTGGCCGTAGCGATGATGACGGCCTCGGCGCAGCAACTGCAGAGCCTCTCGCAGCGCGTCGAACAGCTCACGGTGTTCAGCGCGACACAGCGTGTCGCCGATTTCCTCGCCACCCTTGCGCCCTGCGTCAATGGCGCCTGCACCATCGCGCTGCCTTATGATAAGTCGCTGATCGCCGGCTATCTCGGGCTCAAGCCGGAGTCGTTGTCGCGGGTGTTCGCCAAGCTGCGCCGCATCGGTGTCGACGTGCAAGCGTCCAAGGTGCGGATCGAGGATATCGCGCGGCTACGGCGGCTGATACTCTGCGATCGTATCGGACCGCGTGACAGCGAGGCGCGATTGCCCGAATCGCCGCTGCGGCAAAGCCTCGAGGCCAAACCGGTGGGCAGTTCGAGCAGCAGGTCGATCAGGGTGTGAGCAGGGCGCGCAGCAGCGGCATGATCTGGGTGCGCCACGCGGTGTCGCCGAAGCCCTGTGCGAGCACTTGGCGGTCGGCGATCACGAGCCACAGCGGCACGCCGTCGCTGCGCTTGAGCCGGTCCCGATAGGGCCGCAGGTCCTCCGACCAGTTGTCGTCGCTCAGAATCTCGGCGAGATGCGCAGGCCGCACCTCTCGGTATGTGAGACCCGTGAATGCCCCGGAGCCGATCGAGGCGGCATCCTTACTGCTGCGCCAAGTGCGGCAGGGGGCACAGTCGTCGGCGCCGACATAGAGCAACGTCACCTGCTGCCGCGGCGTCGGCGGACGCGGCGCCATGGTCACGAAGCCGAACAGCACCGCACCGGCCAGCGCCAGCAGCGCCGCGCGCTGCGGTGCGCGCGACGGCACTGGCGCGTCGCCTGAAGGACCCGTCATCATGACCGCGATTATTTCGCTCGTTGCGGTGCACTGCCTTAACCGTGGTCAAGGATGTGAGCTGAACGACGAGGCATTTTCGCTGAACGCTCACGACAAGGAATCGTCCGATGGCAACAAGCACCGGCGACGGCGCGCAGCATGACGATCAGGGCATGCGCGTGCCGGCAATGCAGCGCATTCTCGACAATCCATTCTTGTTGTTGTTTCTCGGCGTGACGCTGCCTGCCGTCCTCTACGTCATCTGGGGCGTGATGGAAGTCGCCTCGATCCCCCTCGCGAAATGACGCAGCCACCTGCGTCCGGCCCGTCCGGAGGCAGGCGCACGCATGCAAGGAGAACCGCAATGGCTGTGACACCGCCCGAACGACGCATTTGGTGGAACGAGCCGATCGAAAAGGTCGAGCTGGCCTGGATCGTCGTCGCCTTCCTGTGGGGGCTGTTCATGTTCGTATTCATGATCGCCTGGCACTTCATCGGCCAGCAGAACCTCAGCAAGGAGGCCTATCGCATCGCGCCGTCGGCCTACGAGGAAAAAGTCGAGACATTCGCCAGGAAGTACCAGGTGCGCGAGGAGCAGGGCATTCCGGTGGCCAAGCCGCCGCCGGGCGGCGACGTCTATCTGCTCGGGCGGCTCTGGCAATGGTGGCCGGTCCTCGAGCTGGAGCGCGGCGTCAGCTATCGCATCCATCTGTCGTCGCTCGACTGGCAGCACGGCTTCTCGTTGCAGCCGACCAACATCAACATCCAGGTTCATCCCGGATACGAGCACGTCTTGTCGCTGACGCCGACCGACAGCGGCCAGTTCGGCATTGTCTGCAACGAATTCTGCGGCATCGGCCACCATACCATGACCGGCAAGATCTACGTCGTCGATCAGAAGAAGGCGGAAACCGGATCCAAGGATGCGGGATCGCGGCCGGCTCAGGAGAGATGAATCATGACCGCTGAAACCGTCATCGGCGCGGTGCCCGCCAGGGCCGAATTCCGCACCTGCCAGTATACCGGGTTGAAGGTCGATACCGCCGCGCAAGCTCTCATCAAGGCGAACGCCGTGGCGGCCGTGGTGTTTCTGGCCATCGGGGGCATCATGGGCCTCCTGGTGGCGCTGACGCGCTGGCCGGCCGTGCACCTGCTGCCAGCAGACTGGTTCTACCTGATTCTGACCGGACACGGCGCCAACGTGCTGCTGTTCTGGATCATCTTCTTCGAGATGGCCATCCTGTATTTCGCCTCCGCGATCCTGCTCAATTGCCGGCTGGCGACCCCGAAGCTCGCCTGGCTCGGCTTCATCCTGATGGTGGTCGGCGCGCTGGCGACCAATGTCGCTGTGCTACAGGGCGACTCCAGCGTGATGTTCACCTCTTATCCGCCGATGCAGGCCAAGCCGCACTTCTACCTCGGCATCATCCTGTTCGCGGTCGGCGCGCTGATCGGCTGCGGCATCTTCTTTGCGACGCTGGTGATCGCGCGCGAGGAGCGCACCTATGAAGGCTCGATCCCGCTGGTGACCTTCGGGGCGCTCACGGCCGCGATCATCGCCGTGTTCACGATCGCCTCCGGCGCGATCATCCTGATCCCGACCTGGCTGTGGTCGCTCGGGCTGATCTCCGACATCGATCCCCTGATGTACAAGGTGGTGTGGTGGGCGATGGGTCACTCTTCGCAGCAGATCAACGTCTCGGCCCATGTCTCGCTGTGGTACCTGACGGCGGCGCTGCTGGTCGGCGCCAAGCCGCTGAGCGAGAAGGTCAGCCGCACCGCCTTCCTGATGTACATCCTGTTCCTCCAGCTCGCTTCGGCGCACCATCTGCTGGCGGAGCCGGGACTCGATGCGAGCTGGAAGATCGTCAATACCAGCTACATGATGTATCTGGCGGTGATGGGCTCGATGGTGCACGGACTGACCGTGCCCGGTGCGATCGAGGCGGCACAGCGCCGCAACGGCTATGATCATGGCGCGTTCGAGTGGCTGCGCAAGGCGCCGTGGGGCCATCCGGGGTTCTCCGGCATGTTCCTGTCGCTGGTGTTCTTCGGCTTCATCGGCGGCATCTCCGGCGTCGTGCTCGGCACCGAGCAGCTCAACGTGCTCATGCACAATACGATCTATGTCCCGGGCCATTTCCACGGCACGGTCGTTGCCGGTACCACGCTCGCCTTCATGGCCGCGACCTATCTGGTGCTGCCGTTGATCTTCCAGCGCGAGATCATCTGGCCGAAGCTGGCCCGCCTGCAGCCCTATCTGTTCGGCATCGGGGCGGCCGGCATCTCGCTGTTCATGATGGGCGCCGGCACGCTCGGCGTGGCGCGGCGGCACTGGGACATCACCTTCAGCGACGCCAACCTGTCGTTCGCGTATTCCGCAGGCGCGTTCCTGATGATGGGCCTCAACGGCATCTTCGCGGTCATCGCCGCGCTCGGCGGCGCCCTGTTCGTGCTCATCGTCGTCGGGACGGTGCTGCTCGGTGAGAAGATCGTCGGCGGCCACAAGCTGACATTCCCGCTGTTCGCCGGCGGCGGCGCGGTGGCCTCGCACTACGGCAGCGAGCGGGCGCCCAAGCTGACCGGCACCGTGATCCTGGTCGCGATCTTCTTCGTCTCGTTCGTCCTCTACTACTTCATCAACTGGAAATATCTGTCGGAGCTCTGGCTGTTCCGCTGACGGCCACGACGCGGAGGAGAGACGCGATGCGCGCGGTCACCATGGCGATCTCGCTGCTGAAGTTGAGGATCGGTGTCGCGATTGCCGCGAGCGCGATCGCGGGCGCCGCGGTTGCTCATGGTCCTGCGCCTGGCGGGTGGCAGATCGTGGGCCTGATCATAGCCGTCCTGGGCGCATCGGGCGCGGCCGGGGCGTTCAACCATTACTACGAGCGCGATCTCGACCGCCTGATGCAGCGGACCCGGGCGCGGCCGTTCGCCAGCGGCCTCTTCAAGGCCAGTGCCTGGTGGCCGGTCGGATTCCTGGCGCTGCTCGCGGTGTCTCTTGCGCTGGCATCCTTGTCCGCGGGCCATGTCGCCGCCGGCTATGTGTTCCTCGGCGCGTTCACCTACGGCATCATCTATACGGTGTGGCTGAAGCGGCGCTCGACCTGGAACATCGTCGTCGGCGGACTCGCCGGCAGCTTCGCGGTGCTGGCGGGGGCCGCCGCCGTCGATCCCGCGCCGCAGGTGATTCCGACGGTGCTGGCGGTGGTGCTGTTCCTGTGGACGCCACCGCATTTCTGGAGCCTCGCGGCCGCCAAGGGCGACGACTACGCGCGGGCCTCCGTGCCGATGCTGCCGGTCGTGGTTCCGGCCCGCGCATGGACGCGGGCGATCCTGGGCTACGCCGTTCTGCTGGCGGTAGCGTCCCTAATTCCGGCGTGGTTCGGTGCTGGCCTCATCTACAGCGCCGGCGCCGCATCCGGTGGCGGCTATTTCGTTTGGTGCAGTGTCAGGCTCTACCGCGAGCCGTCCAAGGCCAACGCCATCAGGAATTTCCTGGCCTCACTGCTCCAGTTGTCGTTGCTGGTCGGCGGAGCGCTGCTCTCGAGCGTCGCCGGGATGCTGACATGAGGCGATGGTCCGGCACCGCAGCGCTGCTCGCGGTCGCGCTGGCATTCCTGGTGCCGCCGGCGTCGGCGGCGGAGCGTGACGTGCTGGACCCGGCCAGCGTGATGGCGCAGGGCCGGCAGGCGATCGGCCGGACCGTCGGCGACCATGTTCTGATCGATGTCGCCGGCAAGCCGCTCGCCTTGCGCGACTATCGTGGCAAGCCGCTGGTGATCAGCCTCGTCTATACGTCCTGCAGCTCGGTCTGTCCGGCGACGACGCAGCACATGATCGATGCGGTCACTGAAGCAGGGCGGGTGTTCGGACCCGATCGCTTCGCCGTGCTCACGGTCGGCTTCGATGCGCGCAATGACACGCCGGCGCGTCTCGCGCAATTCGCGGCGACACAGGGAATCAAGCTGCCGAACTGGCGGCTGGCCTCCGGCAGCGCCCCGACGATTGCGGCCTTGCTGGACGATCTCGGATTCAGCTTTCGCGCCGCCGCCGGAGGCTTCGATCATCCGGCGCAGGCCACCATCCTCGATCGCGACGGCAAGGTGTACCGTCACGTCTATGGCGACGAGTTTCCGCTACAGATGTTCATGGAGCCGATGAAGGACGTGGTGTTCGGTACGGCGACGTCGTTCTCGTTCGCCGGCATCGCCGACCGGATCAGGTTCATCTGTACGGCCTACGATCCCGGTCTGCGGCGGTACCGGATCGATTACGGGCTCGTGCTGGGCGGCACGATGGGCGCGCTGTCTCTCGTCGTCATGGCGGGACTGATCGCGCGCGAGTGGCTGCGCTCGGCGCGGCTGAGCGACGCCGGAAAGGGACCGCGAGGAGCGTCGTGAACAGTCTGCTCCGCAGAATTCTTCAACGATCCTTTGCGACGGTCGAATTGCCGTTCGAGCGCCTGTTCGGGGCCGCACTCAATCCGCTGGCGCAGCTTGGCGCGCTCGGGTTCTTCTTCTTCTGGATCGTAGCAATCAGCGGCATCTATCTTTTCATCTTCTTCGACACCGGCATCGAGCGCGCGTATCAGTCGGTCGAGGGCATCACCCGGGATCATTGGCTGCACGCCGGGGTGATGCGCAGTTTTCATCGCTACGCGTCCGACCTCATGGTGGTGACGGCGGTCATGCACCTGCTGCGTGAGTTCGCCTATGACCGCTATCGCGGCGTCCGCTGGTTCTCCTGGTTCACCGGGCTGCCGATCATCTGGCTGCTGTATGCGTCGGGGATCACCGGCTACTGGCTGGTGTGGGACCGGCTGGCGCAATATGTCGCGATCGTGTCGTCGGAGCTGTTGGACTGGCTGCCGATCTTCGGCGAGCCGATCGCCCGCAATTTCGTGTCGACGGGAACGCTGACGAGCCGCTTCTTCTCGCTGATGGTGTTCATGCACGTGGCGGTGCCGCTGTTCCTGCTGTTCATCATGTGGGTGCACATCCTGCGCATCTCACGGCCGAAGGTGAACCCGCCGCGGGCGTTGGCCCTGATGTCGCTGATCGCGCTGCTCATCGTCGCCATCGCCAAACCGGCCACGTCGCAGGGCCAGGCCGATCTCGGCACGGTCCCCGACGGAATCGGAATCGACTGGTTGTACCTGCCGCTCTATCCCCTGAGCAATGTCTGGAGCTATGGGGCGGTCTGGGCCCTCCTCGGCGCGTTCTCGCTGATGGTCGCGCTGATGCCCTGGCTGCCGCCGCTGCGCCGGGCACGCGCGGCGCAGGTCGATCTCGCCCATTGCAATGGTTGCGCGCGCTGTGCCGAAGACTGTCCGTATGAGGCGATCAGGATGGTCGGCCGCAGCGACGGTCTGCCGTTCCCGACGGAGGCGCGGGTCGATCCGTCGCTGTGCGTCGCCTGCGGGATCTGCATGGGCGCATGCCCCTCGTCGACGCCGTTCCGCCGCTCCGAGGAGTTGGTGACCGGGATCGATCTGCCGGACTATTCCCTGAAAATGTTGCGCGAGCGCGTGCTCGATGTCGTGCGCAGCCTTCATGGTCCCGCGCGCGTCGTGGTTCTCGCCTGCGAGCATGGCGGTGCAGGCGATCGTGATGGCGCTGTCGTCCTGCCCTGCGTCGCAATGGCCCCGCCCTCGCTGATCGATTTCATCCTGAGCCGGGATCTCGCCGACGGCGTGCTGGTTGCGGGCTGTGCCGAGAGCGCCTGTTACAATCGGCTCGGAGTCCGATGGACCGAGCAGCGGTTCGCTGCACAGCGCGATCCCTATCTGCGCGCCCGCGTTCCGCGTGAGCGCGTCGCGACGATCTGGGCCTCGTCGGCCTCAGTGGCGCAGGTCGCGGTCGACCTCGAGGCCTTCGCAGATCGGCTGCGGGTGCTGCCGCCGAAACCGCTACGGTCGCCGTTGCCGGTGAGTGCGCCGTCGCGCGCCGAGGCTCGGAAGGACGTCGTGCACGGGAGCGGCACATGAGTGCGGCTATGCGCCATGTTGCCCGATTCCTGGTGGTGCTGGCGGTGATGGCTGGGGCGGCGTGGCTGTCCACTGCGCCGGCGTGGCGAACGCTGCCGGCCGGTTCGGCCGTGCTGCTCCTGACCTTCGTGCATGGCGCCGATCGAAGCGGCGAGTGTCGGCGCCTGACCGCGGAGGAGATCGCCAGGCTGCCGCCGAACATGCGCCGGGTACAGGATTGCCCGCGCGGGCGCCGACCGGTTCAGGTCGAACTCGATGTCGATGGCCGCGCCGTCTACCGGGCCGAGCTCGCCCCGACCGGGATTGCCGGGGACGGCCCGTCTCGTGTCTACCAGCGCTTCGTCTTGGCGTCGGGGAGTCATGATGTCGCGGTGCGCATGCGCGATACGGCGCGGTCGGGCGGCTTCGATCATGAGCGTCACGAGACCGTCGCGATGGCCCCGGGACAACTGCTCGTCGTGGACTACCGGCCCGAGGCCGGTGGCTTCGTGTTCCGGTGAGGAGGGGACCATGAGCCTGTTGCACTGGGAAGCGCGCTACAGTGTCGGCATCGACGCGGTCGACCACGAACACCAGGACCTGATCGCGCTGATCAATCGCCTCTACGACGCCGCGGTCGCGCAGGACGACAGGCAGGCGATGATCGGCTTCTTCGGCGATCTGTTCAGGGCGATCTCCAGCCATTTCGCGCTGGAGGAGCGGCTGATGCGCGAGCGCAACTACGATCATCTGGCGCAGCACAAGGCCGACCATGAGCGGCTGCTCGACGAGATCAGGGACATCATGGACGATGTCGAAGGCGGAGATCGCTTCGATGCTGCCGAGTTGGCCAGGCGGCTCGATGCTTGGTTCTCGCGCCATTTCGAGACCCACGACGCGCGACTGCACCACGCGTTCGGTCCGCACTGATACCGAACAAGAAGTTGTTGATTGCATTCACCCTGGAGACGAAAAGATGATGAAGCGAGTGATCATGATCGGTCTGGCCTGCGCCGCGAGCATCGCAGGCCCTGCACATGCGCAGGACCTTGCAGCAGGCGCGACGTCGTTCAAGAAGTGCGGGCCCTGCCACGATGTCGGGCCGACCGGAAAGAACAAGGTCGGTCCGGTGCTCAATGGCCTCGATGGCCGCAAGTCGGGGACCGTGGCGGGCTATAACTATTCCGATGCCAACAAGGCGTCCGGCGTGACCTGGAACGAGGAGAGTTTCCTCGACTACATCAAGGATCCCAAGGCCAAGATGCCGGGCACGAAGATGACCTTCGCCGGCATCAAGAACGAGGTCGAGGCCAAGGCGCTCTGGGCCTATCTTCAGCAGTACGACGCTGACGGCAAGACGAAATAGCGTAGCGCTGCCGAGGGCCGTGCTTCTAGATGCGCGCCGGCGGCCCCGCGCCGCTGGTCGCGCGCGGCCAGTGATGTTCCTGGCCCGGGGCATCCAGCGCCCAGATCGACGCGTCCGGAAATGCTTGCGAGGCGGCCACGAGTTCTTCGTACGACGCCGCAATGAAGAACGCGGTCGAGAGGGCGTCGGCAATCGCGGCCGAGGGATGGTGCACGGTCATGCGTCGCCAACGCGCCGCGCTGCGACCGGTGCGGGGGTCGAACAGGTGGTGCGCGGCGCCGTGCGCGCCGAGCACGCAGCCGATGCCCTCCGATGTCGCCAGAGCGCCGCCGCCGAGCGCGAGCGGCGCGAATGGGCTTCGGCTGACCAGCCACGGCGATCCGTCGCGTTGCGGCCCCAGCGCTCGCTGCTCGCCGAGATCGACGAGCACATGACCGAAGCCGCGCGCCATGAGCAGCTGGGCGATCCGGTCGGTGACGTAGCCCTGGCCGAGCCCGTTCAACGTCAGGCGCTGACCGTCTCCAAGCCGGATGATGCCGTCGTCCTGGCTTACCCGTCTCCAGTCGACCGCGCTGCGGGCCTGAGCGATGATCTCCTCCGGAGGCAGACCGGCGTCGGGGTAGCGCGTGAACCAGTCGACATGGGCCTCCCACAATGGCTGCACGGTCGGATCGAACAGACCGCGCGTCGCGGCGGCGACCTGCAGCGCAAGTCCGATCGCGCGCCGCAGATCGCCGCTCGGCGTAGCTAGAACCCCGGCGCGGTTGAGGACGCTGAGCTCCGAATCCGATCGAAACAGGCTGAGGGCTCCTTCGAGCCGGTCGATCTCGGACTCGACGAGACGGCAGGTGCTGCGCGCCTCGCGCTCGGCGACGTCGCTGAACAGGATCGTCGCGTCGGCGCCCATGGCAACGCCGTGCCATGCAAAATCAGCGCGGGCGGACCGCGCGACCGGTCCCGCGATCGCAACGCAGGCGGAGGCTGCAAGGATCCTGATGGCGCGCCGTCGGGTGGGTCGAGCTTCCGTCACGACGTTGCTCCCTGGCTCGGCTGCGCTGCTGTCGCCGGCTTGGCCTGCGGCAGCAGCTGACGGCGCTGCGCGCGCTTCTTCAGATGCAGGCAGATGTCCTGATCGAAGTAGTTGGCTTGGCATTTGAGGCAGTAGATGCACTCGTTGGGGTTGATCTGCCCCAGCGGATGAATCGCCTGGACCGTGCAGCGCCGGGCGCAGACGTGGCATTCGCCGCCGCATTCGCGGTAGCGCTTCAACCACTCGAACATGCGGATACGCGCAGGAATCGCCAGCGCCGCGCCGAGCGGGCACAAATAGCGGCAGTAGAAGCGTTCGATGAAAAGCCCGGCGCCGAGCAGGCTGAGCGCATAGACCACGAACGGCCATTCGCGCATCAGCTTCATCGTGATCGTGGTCTTGAACGGCTCGATCTCGGCGACCGTGAACGCGGCCAGGATCGACCGGAAGGAAATGGCGAGGATGGCGACGAAGCCGATATATTTGATCATCCACATCCGTTCGTGCAGTCCGAACGGCAGCTCGATCTGCTTGACGCCGATGCGGCGGGCGAGATGGTTCGAGAGCTCCTGCAGCGAGCCGAATGGGCACAGCCAGCCGCAGAACACGCCGCGTCCCCAGAACAGTATGCTGATGGCGACGAAGCTCCACAGCAGGAACACCAGCGGATCGAGCAGGAACAGTTCCCAGCGGAAGCCCGACAGCAGGGCGTGAACGAAAGTGAGTACGTTCACCACCGAGAGCTGCGCGTTGGCGATCAGGCCGAGGAAGACGAAGGTGAGCAGGAGAAAGCCGGCGCGCAGACGATAGTAGAATTGGCCGTGAGCGGTGACCGTATCCTGGAAGACCAGGATTGCGGCCAGTGCGAGCAACATGGCGCTCAGGATGCCGATCTCGTAGCGGCGGCTCCACCAGATGTCTTGCCACACGGCGGTCGACGCGTGCGCCGATGGGGCCGCCGACGTCGCTGGAGGAGGAGAGGGGGGCGCGATCAGGTAGCGCGCTGGGATGCGATAGTCGACCGACACGACCGCGGGGCCGCTCGATGCCGACGCGCCGAGGTCGAGATCGAGGCGGAAGGGCCGCGTCGGATCGAGGCCGCTGCCGTGCGCGATCCGGAACACCGCGATCTCGCGCAGCTCGGGCGCGCCCGCCGCATGCAGCGACTCCACGGCGGAATGATCGGCGGCCCTGAGGGCGAACGTGCGGCTGCCCTGGACCAGCTCGACCCGCTCGAACGTTCCGGTCTGGCGCCATGCCGTGCCCTTGAAGGAATACAGGCCCGATGCACCGAGCAGGATCAGGTCGTCCTCGGCGCCGATCCTGGCCATCTCGCCCTCATAGCCGCGCTGTCCGAGCAGGCTCTCGCCGATCGGGGGCGGCGTGGCCAGCGCGAGCCACAGGTCGATGAACGGCTTGTCCGGCTCGGCGTCCTGGGTGTGGAGCATCGTTGCGGCTTCGCCGCGCGACACGAGCCGTCGCTGCACGGCGCCTTCCGCGAGCAAGCCCTGCCAGGACAGCCGCCGCAGCGTCTCGCGGTCGAGCCGCGGCGCATCGTGGGGCGACGCGGCACGGCTGCGCAGCACGGCGCGCGCCGAACGCAGGATCGCGTCGCGGATCACGGTCGAGGTGATGGTCGCGCCGGCGACGGCATGCGGCCCGCGCGAGAGGTCATCGGCCGGCTTCAGCGCAGCCCCCGGCCGCACGTCGAAGCCGGCAAAGCCGGCGACATAGGCGGCCAGCGCATCCTTCGGAATTCCGATCACCAGGATCGGCTCCTCATGGGCCACGATCCGTGCACCGGTCACGATGCCGTCGGTGGTCACCGCCGCGACGATGTCGAGCGGACGCCCGGCATAGCCGACCGAGCCTGACACATCGAGCGTCGAGAACGCGTAGCCCAGCACGCGGCCGTCCGATGTTCTCACGTCCGCGGCCGGCGGTGTGCCCTGTGCCGGGGCGACGATCGTCGGCGGCGACGCCGGGAAGAACTGTGCCGCGATCTGAAGGTCCGCAGCGCGCGCCGGTCCCATCATCGCGCCGATCGCGACGGCGATGATGGTCAGGACATGTCGCAATGCAGAAGACACGGTGGCGCCGATGAGCTTTGTCATGCGCGGGATCAGGCCGGCATCGCTTGCATGCGCATTGAGGTAGGTCAAGCACGCGGTTGACGACGGTTAAGGCGCCGCATCACGCAACTGGCATAAGGCTATGATTGATCCATGTGCTGGGAGACGATCGAATGCGCTATCGCGCTTTTCTGCATGCAATGCTGACGGGCGGCGCAGCCGTCCTTGGTGGAGCACTTCTGGGAGCGACCGCGGCCAACGCGCAAGCTCAACCGACGGCGCCGAAGCCGGCGGATGTTCAACAACACAAGACGTCGCCGGGCGGACAGTATCAGCCCAGCCTGGATGTGCTTGGGTCGCAGCCGACCGAGCAGCCGGGCACCAAGCCGGGCGACCCGGTGCTGAGCAAGGCGGAGTTCGATCAGGCAAACCGGATCTATTTCGAACGCTGCGCCGGCTGCCATGGCGTGCTGCGCAAGGGCGCGACCGGCAAGGCCCTGACGCCCGACCTGACCAAGAAGCTCGGCTTCGACTATCTCCGCGACTTCATCACCTATGGTTCGCCGGGCGGCATGCCGAATTGGGGCACGTCTGGCCAGCTTTCGGAGACTGAGGTCGCGCTGATGGCGCGCTATCTGCTCAACGACCCGGCGCAGCCGCCGGAATTCGGCCTCAAGGAGATGAAGGACAGCTGGAAGGTCATCGTTCCGGTTGCGCAGCGGCCGACCAAGCAGCTGAACAAGCTCGACATCGACAACCTGTTCGCGGTGACGCTGCGCGATGCGGGCGAGGTCGCGCTGATCGACGGCACGACCAAGAAGATCGAGTTGATCCTGCAGACCGGCTACGCCGTGCACATCTCGCGCATGTCGGCGTCGGGCCGCTATCTCTACACGGTCGGCCGCGACTCCAAGCTCAACCTGGTCGATCTGTGGATGAACCCGCCGCAGACCGTCGCCGAGCTCAAGATCGGCACCGAGGCCCGCTCGGTCGAAACCTCGAAGTTCAAGGGCTACGAGGACAAGTACGCCATCGCCGGTGCCTATTGGCCGCCGCAATATGTGCTGATGGACGGTGCGACGCTCGAGCCGCTCAAGGTGGTCTCGACCCGCGGCATGACCTACGACACGCAGGAATTCCATCCGGAGCCGCGCGTCGCCTCGATCGTGGCCTCGCACTACAATCCGGAGTTCGTGGTCAACATCAAGGAGACCGGGCAGACCCTGCTGGTCAACTACAAGGACATCAAGAACCTGAAGGTGACCGCGATCGAGGCCGAGCGCTTCCTGCATGATGGCGGCTTCGACAAGACCGGGCGCTATTTCTTCGTGGCGGCGAATGCCCGGCATCGGATAGCGATCATCGACACCAAGGAGGACAAGCTGGTCAAGGTGCTGGAGTCGGGCGGGCAGACGCCGCATCCTGGTCGCGGCGCGAATTTCGAGCATCCGAAGTTCGGGCCGGTCTGGGCCACCAGCCATCTCGGCAACGAGACCATCTCCTTCATCGGCTCCGATCCCGAGAAGCACAAGGACAACGCCTGGAAGGTGGTGCAGACGGTCGACGGTCAGGGCGGCGGGTCGCTGTTCATCAAGACACACCCGAAGTCGGAGAACATTTACGTCGATACGCCGCTGAACACCGACGCCGAAATCTCCTCTTCGGTCGCCGTCTTCAAGATCAAGGACCTCGCCAAGGAGAAGCCTGAATACAAGGTGCTGCCCATCGGCCAATGGTCGGGCATCTCCGAAGGCGCCCGTCGCGTGGTCCAGGGCGAGTTCAACAGGGAGGGCAGCGAGATCTGGTTCTCCGTGTGGAACAACAAGGCGCAGGAATCGGCGATCGTCGTCGTCGACGACAAGACGCTGACGATGAAGACCGTGATCCGCGACAAGCGACTGGTCACGCCGACCGGAAAGTTCAACGTCTTCAACACGCGAAACGACGTCTACTGATCGTTGATGCGAAGCCCGATGGCGCGGCGACGACGTCGCTGCGCCATCGACCTCGGCAGGACTTTGGAAATCGCTGGAGCACGCAGGATGTCGATGGGGAAGGTCTATCTGGTCGGAGCGGGCCCTGGTGATCCCGAGCTTCTGACGGTCAAGGCCGTGCGCGCGATCGCCGCGGCTGATGTCGTTGTCTACGACCGTCTGGTGCCCGACGGCATTCTCGCCACCATCGGCGACGGCGTCGCCCGCATCAATGTCGGCAAGCAGGCCGGCTCGCATCCGGTGCCGCAGGGCGAGATCAACGACATTCTCGTCAAGCTCGGTCGCGCCGGGCGCACCGTGGTCCGCCTGAAGGGCGGCGATCCCTTCATCTTCGGCCGCGGTTCGGAAGAAGCCGCCGAACTCGCTGCCGCCGGCATTCCCTATGAAGTGATTCCGGGCATCACGGCAGCGCAGGGCTGCGCAGCCGCGGCGCGCGTTCCCTTGACCCATCGCGGGCTCGCCACCGGCGTCCGCTATGTGACGGGACATCGCAAGGCGGATGAGGCACTCGATCTCGACTGGGACAGCCTCGCTGATCCGGAGACGACGCTGGTCGTCTACATGGGCCTCGCCAATGTCGAGGAGATCATGCGCAACCTGATCGCTCGCGGGCTGCCCGGATCGTTGCCGGTACTCGCGGTGTGTCAAGGAACGACGGCGCAGGAGCGGCGAATAAGCACGCGCCTGGACGCGCTCGTGGCCGTGATGCGGGAGGCGGCTTTCACCGGACCCGTGTTGTTCATCATCGGCCGGGTCGCCGGCATGGCCTTGCAGCGGAGTGAGCAGAATCATGAGACCAATGTCGGCGCCATCTCGGTCGTGGCCTAGCGCCATCGGCCTGTGGGTCGCGGCGGCGACGGTCGCCTGTGCGGGCGAGGCTTCGCCCGACTCCGCCAAGCTCGCCAATCTGGTGCGGCAGGACTGCGGCTCCTGTCATGGGCTCACCTTGAGGGGAGGGCTCGGCAAGCCGCTGACACCGGATCACCTGCGGGCCTGGAGCAGCGATCAGCTCGTCAGCATAGTATTGGACGGCGTGCCGGGCACGCCGATGCCGCCCTGGCGCCCACTGATCAGCGAAGCGGATGCGCGCTGGATCGTCGCGCGGCTGCAGGAGGGCAATCTGCCATGAGGTTCGGGATGAAGCTGTGGCTTGGGCTGCTCTGCATGATGCCGCTGCTGGCGCAGGCGGCCGAGTTGCGCGGCACCGGCGATCTTGGCGTCGTCATCGAGCGCGCCACCGGCTCGGTGCTGGTCGTCGATACCAGCCGGCGCGGGGCGATCGGCCGTGTCGAAGGGCTCGGCGATCTCTCGCATGCCTCGGTCGTCTTCTCGCCGGACCAGCGCTATGCCTTTGTGTTCGGCCGCGACGGCGGGCTGACCAAGGTCGACCTGCTGACAGCGTCGATCGCGAGGCGTGTCGTGCAGGCCGGCAATGCGATCGGCGGCGCCATCTCCGACGATGGTGCGCTGATCGCGGTGTCGAACTACGAGCCGGGCGGGGTACGCGTGTTCGACGCGACGACGCTCGATCCGGTCACCGACATTCCCGCCACCGGCGCTGATGGCAAGTCGTCGAAGGCGCTCGGTCTCGTCGACCTGCCGGGGCGGCGCTTCGCGTGGTCGCTGTATGACGCCGGCGAGATCTGGATCGCCGATCTCACGGATGCCAAGGCGCCACAGATCACGAAGCTCGCCGGAATCGGCAAGCTGCCCTATGACGGCAACGTCACGCCGGACGGCAGGCACTATCTCGCCGGTCTGTTCGGCGAGGACGGCGTCGTCCACGTCGATACCTGGCAGACGCCGCTCAAGGCCGAGCGCATCCTCAATGGTTACGGCAAGGGCGAGGGGCCGCTGCCGGTCTACAAGATGCCGCATCTCGAAGGCTGGGCCGCCGTCGGCGACCGGCTGCTGCTGCCGGCGATCGGCCATCACGAACTGCTCGCGGTGGATCTGCGCGACTTCAAGCAGGTGGGCCGCATCGCCACGCACGGCCAGCCGGTGTTCGCAGTGGCGCGGCCCGACGGCCGCTACGTCTGGGTCAACTTCGCTCATCCGCGCAACGACACCATCGACATCGTCGACACGCAGTCGCTGCAGGTCGTGCATCGCTTCGCGCCGGGACCGGCCGTGCTGCACATGGAATTTACGCCACGCGGCAACGAGGTCTGGGTCTCGGTGCGCGATGCCGACCGGGTCGACGTGTACGACGCCACGACGTTTGCGAAGAGAGCCGAGATCCCGGCGCAGAAGCCGTCAGGGATTTTCTTCACCGTGCGTGCAACGAGGATTGGACAATGATGCCGAACCCGACCGAGCTCGCCCTGATCGATCGCTGGCAGCACAATTTTCCGCTGGTCGAGCGGCCGTTCGAGGTCGTCGGACGCAGCGCGGCGCTGAACCAGACCGAGACGATCGGCATCTTCCGCGCCATGCATGCGCAGGAGGTGATCTCGCGGATCGGCGCCGTGGTGCGGCCGAACACGGTCGGCGCCTCGACGCTGGCGGCGATGCAGGTGCCTGCGGAGCGGCTCGAGGAGGTCGCCGCGCTGGTAAGCCGGCAGCCGCTGGTCACGCACAATTACGAGCGCACGCACGATCTGAACCTGTGGTTCGTGCTGGCGGGAGCCGGTGCGGATGCGGTTCGCTCTGCGATGCGCAGCATCGCCGCGCAGACCGGGATTGCCGTGCTCGATCTGCCGATGCTGCGCGCCTATCATCTCGGGCTCGGCTTTTCGCTGAGCCGCGAAGCGCCGCAATCGCGTCCGGAGTCCGGCGCGATCGGCTACGCTCCCGCTCCCGCCGATAGCAGGATCCTCGCCGCGATCCAGGACGGCTTGCCGCTGGTCGAGACGCCCTATCGGGCCGTCGCCGACGCGCTCGGCCTCGACGAAGCCTGTGTGATCGGCCGGCTGGAGCATCTGATCGCCGCCGGCGTCGTCACCCGGTTCGGCTGCGTCGTGCGTCATGACAAGCTCGGCTACCGCGCCAATGCAATGGCGGTGTGGGATGTGCCGGACGACATGGTCGATGCCGTCGCCGACGTGCTTGCGCGTCATCCGCGCGTGACCCTGTGCTATCAGCGGCCGCGGCGCCTGCCGCTGTGGCGCTACAATCTGTTCTGCATGGTGCATGCGAAGTCTCGCGATGAGGCCTATGCGGTGCTTGACGATCTCGCGCTGCAGGCCGACACCGGGCTGCTGCCGCACGACGTGCTGTTCTCGACCCGCTGCTTCAAGCAGCGCGGCGCTGTTTTCGCCGAGCTGAAGGAGGCGAGCTGATGAGCGTCGTCGACCCGACCGGACGCGTCATCATCAATGGGCTGCAGGGCGGCTTTCCGCTGACGCCGCGGCCATTCCGCGAGGCCGGCGCCGCGCTCGGGCTGACTGAGGACGAACTGATCGCCGGCGTCGGCGATCTGATCGCGGCGGGGCAGTTGAGTCGGTTCGGCCCGCTGTGGAACGCCGAGGAGCTCGGCGGCGCCGTGTGCCTCGCTGCGATCGCGGTGCCGCCGGACCGGTTCGATGCGGTGGCCGAGCAGGTCAACGCCCATCCCGAGGTCGCGCACAACTACGAGCGGGGTCACGCGCTCAACATGTGGTTCGTGGTCTCCTCCGAGAACCCGGCGCGAATCGCGGCCGTCCTGGCGGAAATCGAGCGTGAGACCGGGTTGAAAGTACACCCGATGCCGAAGCGGCAAGAGTTCTTCGTCGGCTTCCGGGTGGAGGTGTAGTCCATGCTGGATGCCGTCGATCGCAAGCTGATTGCCGCTACGCAAGCCGGCCTGCCCCTGGTGCGCGAGCCTTATCGCGTGCTGGCGGAGGGACTCGGTCTCGATGAAGCGGAGGTGATCGCGCGGTTGCAGGGCCTGCTGGCGCGCGGCGCGATCCGGCGTATCGGCGCGATCCCGAACCATTATGCGCTCGGCTTCACCGCCAATGGCATGTCGGTCTGGGACGTCGCCGACGACGAGGTCGCCGAGATCGGCGTCATGGTCGGGGCGATCGAAGCGGTCACCCATTGCTACGAGCGCCCGCGCCATCTGCCGCTGTGGCCGTACAATCTGTTCGCCATGGTGCATGGCCGCACGCGCGACGAGGTGAGGGCCAAGGTTGCCGAAATCGCCCGCCTGATCGGCCCTGCGGCGCGCGCGCACGAGGTGTTGTTCTCGACCCGGATCCTGAAGAAGACCGGACTTCGCATTGCTGCCTGAGGAGAGCGGGTCATGTTCCGCCTGAGCCAATATCTGCGTGACCTGCATGAGCCGCCGCCCACCGGGCCGGTGCGGCAGCCGCCGGGGCCGGTGGTGATCTGGAACCTGATCCGCCGCTGCAATCTCACCTGCAAGCATTGCTATTCGATCTCGGGCGATGTGGATTTCCCCGGCGAGCTGTCGACCGCCGAGGTCTTCGACGTCATGGACGATCTCAAGGCATTTCGCGTTCCCGTGCTGATCCTGTCCGGCGGCGAGCCCCTGATGCGTCGTGACATCTTCGAGATTTCGCGGCGTGCCAAGGCGATGCGCTTCTATGTCGGCCTGTCCAGCAACGGCACGCTGGTCGACGACACGATGGCCGATCGCATCCGTGACATCGGCTACGACTATGTCGGCATCTCGCTCGACGGCATCGGCGCGACCCACGACCGCTTCCGCCGCAAGGAGGGCGCCTATGAGGACGCGCTCGGCGGGCTGCGGCGCCTGCGCGACCGCGGCATCAAGGTCGGCGTCCGCTTCACCATGACGGAGGACAACGCGGCGGAATTGCCGCTGCTGCTCGATCTGGTCGAGCGCGAAGGCTTTCCGAAATTCTATCTGTCGCATCTGGTCTATGCCGGGCGCGGCAACAAGAACCGCGGCGACGATGCGCTGTGGCAGACGACGCGTGACGCCATGGACATGGTGATCGCGCGGTCCTGGCGATGGGCGCAGGCCGGCAGCGAGATGGAGATCGTCACCGGCAACAACGACGCCGACGCGATCTATCTGCTGCAATGGGTCGCGCGCAACGTGCCGTCCGCTGCCGATGCACTGCGCGCCAAGCTCGTGCGCTGGGGCGGCAATTCCTCCGGGGTCAACGTCGCCAATATCGACAATCTCGGCAACGTGCATCCGGACACGATGTGGTGGCACCACGATCTCGGCAACGTCAAGCAGCGGCCGTTCTCGGCGATCTGGACCGACCTGTCGGACCCGATCATGGCCGGCCTGAAGCGCAAGCCGCGCGCGGTCGGCGGCCGCTGCGGCGCCTGTGCCCATTTCGACATCTGCAATGGCAATACGCGCGTGCGCGCGCAACGCATCACCGGCGATGCCTGGGCCGAGGATCCCGGCTGCTATCTCACCGATGCCGAGATCGGCCTGGCCGTGCCGGTCGACCGCATCAGGACCTCGCTCTATCGCGGAATGAGTCATGAAGCTCCGCTGTCTGCTTGAAGCATTGCTGACCGTTGTCGCGCTGACCGGAGCGGCGCGCGCCGAACCCGATGCGGCAAAGCTGTTCGCCGACCATTGCGCGGAGTGTCACGGAGCCGACCGTCTCGGCCGCCTTGGGCCGGCATTGCTGCCGGAAAATCTCGGCCGCATGATGGGCGCGCGGGCCGGGTCCGTCATCGCCGATGGCCGCGCTGCGACGCAGATGCCGGGCTTTGCCGGCAAGCTTGCCAAGGACGAGATCGCCGCGCT
The DNA here is from genome assembly GCF_032381435.1 of Bradyrhizobium sp. SZCCHNR1002. Lineage (NCBI taxonomy): Bacteria > Pseudomonadati > Pseudomonadota > Alphaproteobacteria > Hyphomicrobiales > Nitrobacteraceae > Bradyrhizobium > Bradyrhizobium sp. SZCCHNR1002. The sequence goes on along the minus strand of NZ_JAUHIS010000001.1, from coordinate 1,703,748 downwards.
CGCCGCCTATATCTCGACGCCGCTCGCGGAGATTCCCGTCTGGGGCCAGCGGGAGATCGAGGCGAGCCGTGTCGTGCACGCACAGGCGGAGAAACGCGACAGGCCGCGCTTCGATGCCGATCCGATGAACCTGTTCGTGGTGGTCGAGGCCGGGGATCATCATGCCACCATCCTCGACGGCGACCGGTTCGAGCCGCTGACGCGGTTCCAGACCCGCTTCGCGCTGCATGGCGGGCCGAAATTCACGCCGGACGGCCGCTTCGTGTTCTTCATGTCGCGCGACGGCTGGGTCAGCAAATACGATCTGTGGACGCTGACCATGCTGGCGGAGGTGCGCGCGGGGATCAATGCGCGCAACATCGCGATCTCGCGCGATGGCAGGCACATCGCGGTCGCCAACTACCTGCCGCATACGCTGGTGATGCTGTCGACCGACGATCTCGCGGTCGAGAAGATCTTCGACGTCAAGGACAAGCACGGCAAGTCCTCGCGCGTCTCGGCCGTCTACCAAGCGCCGCCGCGCGACAGCTTCATCGCGGCGCTCAAGGATGTCGGCGAGATCTGGGAGATCGCGACTGATCCGAACGCGCCGCCGGTCTATCCCGGCCTGGTCCATTCGCATGAGAAGGGCATGATCGAAGCGCTGCCGTCGTCGCAAGGCCTGTTTGCGCTGCGCCGGATCGAGGTGCCGGAGCCGCTCGACGACTTTTTCTTCGATCCTCCCTATCGCAACCTGATCGGCTCGGCGAGAGAAGGCAGGGCGATCGTCGTCAATCTCACCGTCGGCCGCGACATCAAGCAGCTCGATCTGCCGGGTCTCCCGCATCTCGGCTCGGGCATCTCCTGGACCTGGGAGGGCCGGCGGGTGATGGCGACGCCGCTGTTGAAGGAAGGCAAGATCAGCGTGCTCGACATGCAGGACTGGTCGCAGGTGAAGGTGATCGAGACGCCCGGTCCCGGCTTCTTCATGCGCAGCCACGAGAACACGCCTTACGCCTGGACCGACAGCATAATGGGGACCAGGAAGGACACGCTGTCGATCATCGACAAGCGCAGCCTCGAGGTCGTCCGCAGCATCACGCCGGAGCGGGGCAAGACGGCCGCCCATGTCGAATTCGACAAGAGCGGCCGGCATGCATTGGTTTCGATCTGGGAGGACCAGGGAGCGCTCGTTGTGTACGACGCACAAACCTTCACCGAGGTGAAGCGACTGCCGATGTCGCGTCCCTCCGGCAAGTACAACGTCTGGAACAAGATCAAGTTCTCCGATGGAACCAGTCATTAAGGTCCCGCTTGCAGACACCGCGTTGTTGTTGGCTGCCCATGGTGAGCGGAGGGGAGGTGCTGACAATCTTGGCGTTTGGCGGATCGCGAAGGCGCTTTCCTCGCGACGTTTCTGTGCGGAGATTGGTGTCGGATTCATCTCAGGCGAGCCAGGCATCAATGCGGCGCTGCGCCGCCTGACGGCGCGCCGGGTTGCCGTCTATCCGCTCTTCATGTCATCGGGCTATTTCAGTCGTGACCGCTTGGTCCAACTGCTCGACGAAGCCGACGATGATCGCCGGCGTGAGGTCATCTGCCTGCCGCCGCTCGGCCTGGATCCGGGGCTGCCTGCGTTCGTCACGCAATGTGCACTGCGCATTGCGGAGAGCAATGGCTTCTTCCCCAAGCAATCGGCCGTCATTCTGTTGGCACATGGCTCCCGACGAGGGTCTCAATCCCGTGAAGCGACCGAGCGGATAGCAAAGAAGATCGAACGGAGCTCCATATTCGCAGGGGTCTTCTCTGCGTTCTTGGAGGAGCGGCCGCATCTCGACGAGATCGCAAAGCAAGTGCCCGGTTCGGCAGTTGTCATGGGCATGTTCTCGGGCGAAGGGCTGCATGGCGCGCGAGACGCCCCAAGGCTAGTCGCGGAGTTGACACGTGACGATGTCGTATTCGCCGGTGTGCTCGGCTCCGCTCCGGGGATCGAGCAGTTGATCGCAGGAGCCGTCACCAACGCATTTTCCGACAGGATCTCCGCCATTCCCGACTGGCCACTGTAGTCATCATCGACTTCCTCAGATGGCTACTGCAAGCGAATGTCGGTATCGGTCGTTGCGCCTCCCCGCAACCAAGATGATAGCAACTCTCGCGCGCCACATCAGCACGCGGGAGTCTTGTTTTGAGTTCCCTTGTTCACGGGGCCTCGCCGCGCCTCAACGGTAAACGCCGCCGTGGGTCTCGGCGTTAGCGATGGGCTGCGCCTCGCAACTGCACGGAGTGCAATACCCGTCATCCGTCGATATGCGCGATCGGACGAGGCTCAAGCCGCTGAAGGCGCTGCAGACGCATCCTCGGTCAAGGTCACGCCGCGCCATTGTCCGGAGGTCACCAGCAGCCGTGCCGTGTCCTGAAGCTCCTTCGCGACGGCGGAGGCGGCGGGTGCGAGCAACTCGGGCTTGATCGAATAGATGTAGTTGCGGCGGGTGATGCGTGCGTCCGAGATCGTCAACGCCCGCCATGCACCATTGTGATCGCCGCCAACCTGCAGCGCCGACATCGGCTTGATAGTGGCACCAATGCCCTCGTTGACGCAGCTCATCACCAACGACAGCGAATCGATCTCCGCCACCACATTCGGGGTCAGGCTGCGTCGTTCGAATTCTGCCGCAACGCGCCGGCGCAGGCCATGCGTGCCAGTTGGCAAAATCAGTGGTAGCTTCGCGACTTCGGCCATCGTGATGCTGTTGCGCGCGCGGGACACCAGCGGACTGTCGGAGCGGAGCAGCACGAACAATTCTTCGTCGAGCAGCGGGGTGGCGTCGAGCTTCGACGAGACGTCGTTGTTGAAGAGGATGGCGAGGTCGAGCTGGCCGAGCCGCATCATGTGGGCAAGATGGCCGCTCATGCCCTCGACAACGTTAAGCAGGATGCCGGGATATTTGGCGCGGATGGATTTGGTCAATGGCAGGCCGATCGCCAGAACGGTGGTGGCCGGCAGCCCGACCGAGACCATGCCGCGCATCTCGCTGGTGTCCTGCCTCGCGATCGACAGCGCGTGGTCGAGCTGGCGCAGCATGAAGCGGGCATGGTGATAGAGCGCGAGCCCGTTCTCGGTCGGGGTCACGCCGCGCGAAGATCGTTGCAGCAGGGGCTTGCCGACCTCCTCCTCGAGCTTGGCGATCTGCTGGCTCAGCGCCGGCTGCGCCACGAACAGGCAGCGCGACGCTTTTGACAGGCTGCCGCTCTCGACGATCTGGGCAAAATACCGCAACTGACGAAGATCCATGAGCGTGCGCCGGGGCAGGGACGTGACAGGAGGGGCTGGCCATAGTTCCAGCTTATAGCGACCAATCCAAAACAGTATTTTTGCTAATGTCAAATTCCTTCTAATGGGAGGTCAAGAAGCGCGAAATTCATTGGAGGAGCTTGAGGATGGCGGACGCTGCAGCTCAACGACAGGCATCAGCCGATCTGCCGTCCTGCCAGCTCCTCATCAATGGCCTATGGGCAGACGGCGAGCGGACGGCCGCCGTGTTCGACAAATACCGCCTGCAGCCGGCGATGCTTGCGCAGCTGCCGAGCCGGGAGCAGGTCCGCGCCTGCGTCGCCGCCGCCGAGCAGGCGTTTCAGGCCAACACGCTGACACCGTACGAGCGGGGCGTCATTCTCGACCGTGCCGCAGCCGAGCTCGAGAAGCGCGCCCCCGAGCTGGTTGAAGTGCTGCGTCAGGAGGCGGGTTTTCCGCGCCGTGACGCCGTCGGCGAGCTGCAGCGTTGCGTGGCCACGTTCCGGCTGTCGGCCGAGGAGGCGCGGCGGCTGGCCGGCGAGGTGGTGCCGATGGAAGGCGCCGCGGGCCAGAAGGGCCGCATCGGCTTCACCATTCGCGTGCCGCTCGGCGTGGTCGTCGCCATCACGCCGTTCAACGCGCCGCTGAACACGGTGGCGCACAAGGTGGCGCCCGCGCTCGCCGCTGGCAATGCGCTGATCCTGAAGCCGTCGCTGCACACGCCGATGACCTCCTGCATCATGGCCGAGTGCCTGGTCGCTGCAGGCCTGCCCTCGGGTTTGATGTCGGTGCTGCATGGCGACGGCGAGGTCGCCGACTGGCTCTTGAGCGAGCCGAACGTGAAGTTCTTCGCCTTCACCGGCAGCACCGAGATCGGCCGCATCATCCAGAGCAAGGTCGGGCTGCGCCGCACCCAGATGGAACTCGGCTCGATCTCCCATTGCGTGATCTGTGCGGATGCCGATCTCGACGTGGCGCTGCCCAAGGTGGTCAATGCCAGTTTCCGCAAGGCTGGCCAGGTCTGCACCTCCATCCAGGTGCTGCTGGTGCAGCGGGCGCTGGTCGAGCAGGTCGAGCAGCGGTTGACGAGACTGGTTGCCGAGCTGCCTTATGGCGATCCCGGCGATGACAATACAGTGGTCGGCCCGGTGGTCAGCGAGGCCGCCGCGCAGCGCATCGAGTCCTGGATTGCGCAGGCCGAAGCGAAGGGCGCGCGGCGCTTGGTCGGCGGCACGCGCAAGGGCGCCGTGGTGCCTCCGACGCTGCTCACCCATGTCGACAAGGCGACCCCGCTCGGCTGCCAGGAGGTGTTCGGACCGGTGCTGTGCATCGAGCCGTTCGATCAGTTCGATGACGCGCTCGCCCGCGTCAACGGCACGCCCTATGGTCTTGCCACCGGCATCTTCACCAAACGGCTGGACACGGTTTTGCAGGCCGCCCGGCAACTGCAAGTCGGCGGAGTTCACATCAATGAGACGCCGAGCTCGCGCGTCGACATGATGCCCTATGGTGGCTCCAAGGATTCGGGATTCGGTCGCGAGGGGCCGCACTACGCAATCCGAGAAATGAGCGAGGAACGCATGGTGACGATCCTCGCCTGAGGGGTGGACGTCAGCCGACAAGGATCGATCATGACAAAGATGAAGGGCGGCGAGGTGATCGCCGAATATCTCGTCAAGCAGAAAGTGCCGTTCGTGATCGGCATCTGCGGACACGGCAATGTCGGCATTCTCGATGCGCTCTATCAGGTGCGTGACAAGGTCATGCTGGTGTCGCCGCGCCATGAGCAGTGCGCCGGGCACATGGCCGACGCCTATTTCCGCGTCAAGCACAGCCCCGTCGCGACCCTCACCTCGACCGGCCCGGGCTCGGCCAATTTGGTGATGTCGCTGGCGACCGCGTTGTCGGATTCCTCGACCTTTCTCGCCATCACCGCCAACGTGCCGACCTCGCAGGCCAATCGCGCGCCGTTCCAGGAGCTCTACGCGCATAACCAGGCCGATTTCGCCCAGGTGCTGCGCCCGGTGGTAAAACGTTCGTTCCAGCCGAGTCGCGTCGACATGCTGCCCTTGGCGCTGCGCCAGGCGTTCGACACCATGGTCACGGGCCGGCCGGGCCCGGTCAATCTCGACATTCCCTACAACGTGTTCCAGGAGGAGGCCGACGTCGAACTGCCGGCGCCCTCGCATGTTCACGGCGGCCACCGCCCAAGCGCGAGCGAGGCCGACGTAGCCAAGGCGCTCGACCTGCTGGCGGCCGCCAAGCGACCGGTGTTCTTCATCGGGCAGGGCACGACGTTGTCGGAAGCCGGCCCCGAAATCAGCGCATTGCAGAGCCGCTACGGCATTCCGGTCATCACCTCGCCGAACGGCATGGGTTGCGTGCCGTCGGATGATCCGCTGACGCTCGGCTTCATCGGGCGCAACGGGGCCTATCCGGCCAACCAGGCCGGCCGCTTCGCCGATCTCGTGCTGTGCATCGGTACCCGCTTCGACGATCGCTCGTCGTCGAGCTGGCACCAAGGCTATTCGTGGAATTTCCCGTCGACGAAGTTGCTGCAGGTCGACATCGATCCGGCCGAACTCGGCCGCAACTATCCGCCCACGCTCGGCATCATCGCCGACGCCAAGACCTTTGCCGGACAGCTGCTCGCAGGCCTGGAGCGCCGGACGGATATCAAGCGCGACGATTTTGCCACCTGGCGCGACGAGATCGGCAAATGGAAGGCGGAGTGGGAGGCCTTCGTGCGGCCGAACTTCAGTGTCGATGCCACGCCGATCCGGCCCGAATATGTCGTCGGTGCGTTGCAGGACGTGCTGCCGGACGATGTCATCCTGTCGCTCGATTCCGGCGTGCATCACAACTGGTTCATGCAGTTCTGGAACCCGAAACGGGCTCAGAGCATGATGAACAGCTGGGGCTATTCGTCGATGGGGTTCGGCGTCTGCGGCGTGCTCGGCGCGCAGCTCGCTGCGCCCGACCGGCCCTGCGTCGCCGTGGTCGGCGATGGCGGCTTCATGATGGCGCCCTACGTCGTGGCGACCGCGGTCGAATATGATCTGCCCTGTATCTGGATCGTCTGGAACAACTTTGCCTGGGGCGCCATCCGCGACCTGCAATACGGCCTGTTCGAGGGCCGCGAGCTCGGCACCGCCTTTTATCGTAGCAATCAGGGCCCGGGCGGCGATCGCTACAATCCGGACTTCGCCGCCTGGGCGCGCGCCTGCGGCGCTGACGGCGTCACCGTGACGCGTAGTGCCGACCTGCGCGGCGCGGTCGAGACGGCGATCAGAAATCGGCGGCCCTGCGTCATCGACCTGCATGTCGATGCCGAAGTGCGGCCGCCATCGACCGGCACGTGGGAGCTGCCGCCGATTCCATTCAAGGAGCCAGTGTTCGGCAAGCCATTCAAAGCAGACTGACAAACAACGACAACAACACCGCGAGGGAGGACATTATGTTGAAGCGTGATCTGAGCCGGCGATCCTTCATGCGCGCCTCCGCGGGCGTGGCCGCCGCATCGATGATGAGCTTCCGTGGCACGGCGCACGCCCAGGCCGACGGGCCGGTGCGCATCGGCATGATCTATTCCAAACAGGGGCCGGGCGCCTCGATCGGCGAATATCTGCAGCGCGGCAGCGCGCTGGCGGTCGAGCAGGCCGGTAACAAGGTGCTGGGCCGGCCGATCGAGCTGGTCTGGCTCGACGAGCCCAACCCGCAGGTGTCGCAGCAGAACATGCAGCGGCTGGTCGATGAGAGCAAGGTGGTCGCCGTCGTCGGCGGCAACTACTCGTCGTCGGCTCTGGCCATGATGAGCGTCGCCAACCGCGAAAAGGTGCCGCTGATCCTGACCGGCGCGGCGGCGAGTGAAATCACCGGCAAGAACTGCAGCAAATACACCTTCCGCACCCAGGCCACCGTGCCGGTGCAGATGGCCGGCCTGATGCCCTACGTCTCCTCGATCGGCAAGAAGGTCTATTTCATCACCGCGTCCTACGCCTTCGGCCAGGACATCCTGCGCGCTTCGCGTGCGATGTTGAAGCCGGTCGGCGCCACCGAGGTCGGCGTCGACGAGGTGCCGATCAACACCGCCGACTACAGCTCCTACATCCTCAAGATCCGCCAGGCCAAGCCCGACGTCATCGTCGGCGGCCTGGTCGGCGGCGACTTCTCCAACTTCCTCAAGCAGTGGAACGAGATGGGGATGAAGGACAAGATCCCCTACGCGGCGGTCGCCGTCACCGACACAGATTTCTGGGACGTCGGGCCGCAGGCCTCGACCGGCATCTACATCAAGCCGTGGTACTATAACAATCCGAAGAACACCGCGGCCGAGAAGAAGCTGATCGCGGACTTCCAGAAAAAGTACAATCAGCCGCCGTCGGACAAGACCTGGTCGGGCTGGATCGGCATGCGCGCGCTGCTGGAATCGATCGAGGCGGCGAAATCGACCGAATCGGCCAAGATCGTCACGCAGCTGGAGCAGTGGAAGAACACCGAGGGCGAGTTCCCATTCTTCTTCCGCGACTGGGACCACCAGCTGGTGCGTCCGGCCGTGATCGTCCAGGTCAAGAAGCAGATCACCGACAAGTTCGACTATTTCGACGTGCTGAAGAACACTTCGGCGACCGAGGACGAGACCATCAAGGCCTTCGGCACCAAGGAGGAGATCGGCTGCAGCATGCCGTCGCTGTAATGCCGCCGCCATTGTCCTAGGTCTCGCGTTGCCAAGTACCGGCAGGTTCGAACGATGCTTGACATTCTCGTGTCCCAGGCCGCTAACGGCCTTGTGCTCGGCTTCATCTACGTGCTGATCGCCGTGGGTCTGTCGATCACGTTCGGCCTGCTCGGCGTCATCAACTTCGCCCACGGCGCCTTCTTCGCGCTGGGGGCCTATGTCGCCTGGCAGTTGTTCCAGCTGTTCGGCTGGAGCGCTGTGATCCTGGCGCCCCCTCTGGTCGGGCTGATCGGTATGGTCGTGGAGGTGGTGATCATCCGCCGCCTCTACGGCAAAGAGCCGCTGCTCAGCCTGATCGTGACCTTCGCGCTGGCGCTGCTGATCGAGGCGGTGATCCGCTACGTCTGGGGCGCCGACGGCAAGCCGTTCAACCCGCCGCCGGCATTCGCCGGCATCGTCGACCTAGGCCCGCTCCTGATCACCAAATATCGCGTCGCCGTGCTCGGCACCACGATCGCGACCCTGGTCGGCCTGTGGGGCTTCCTGGCGTTCACGCCGTACGGCCGCATCCTGCGCGCCGGCAGCCGCGACCCGGAGATGGTCGAACTGCTCGGCATCAACCTGCCGCGGGTGCTGACCGCCGTGTTCGGCCTCGGCTGCATGCTGGCCGCGATTGCCGGCGTGCTGGCGGCGCCACTGTGGACGGTGTCGCCCTCGATGGCGGCCAATGCCGTGATGCCGGCCTTCGTGATCGTGGCGATCGGCGGCCTCGGCTCATTCCGCGGCGCGGTGGTCGCCGGGCTCGCGGTCGGCATCGTGACCTCGGTGACGATCCAGTTCTGGCCTGAGGCAGCTGCCGCCTCGATGTATGCCTTGATGTTCGCGATCATGCTGCTGCGGCCGCGCGGGCTGTTCGGCGAGCGCTGGGAGCGTTTCGAATGACCACCAACAAAAACCCCCTGCAGCGGCTCGCTGGCCATCCCGTGCTGGTCACCGCGCTCATGCTGCTGCTCGCGTCCGGCGCGGCGCTGGCTGTCGGCATGCCGATCCATCGCGTCACCGAGATCGCGATCTATACGCTGTACGGCGCCGAGGTGAACTTCCTGATCGGCTATCTCGGCCTGGTGCCGTTCGGCGCCTCGTTCTTCTTCGGCTGCGCCAGCTATGCGCTGGCGATCGGCTCCGGCTTCTTGTCGGCGGGCAACGAGATCACGGGCCTTGCGATCGCGACCGTGTTCTCGCTCATACTGGCGCTGATCGTCGGCGCTGTCATCCTGCGTCGGCGCGGGCTGTATTTCTCGCTGCTGACGCTGGCCTGCTCGCAGATCGCATTCGAGATCGCGTTCAAATGGACGTCGGTGACCGGCGGCGAGAATGGGCTGCAGAACGTGGCGCGGCCGCTGTTTCCCTCCGCGCTCGCCTTTCACTGGTTCACGCTGGCCGTGGTCGTCGGTTCGCTGTGGGTGCTGTGGCGGCTGGCGCATGCACCGTTCGGCCGGCTGATGCAGGCGCTGCGCGACAACGAGCAGCGCGTCGCGAGCCTCGGCTTCGACACCTACCGCACCAAGCTGGTCGCGCTGGTCATCGCCGGCGGCGGCATCGGCGTTGCCGGCGGGCTGATGGCGCTGCTGCTGCAGGGCGTCTACGCCAACAACCTCAACTGGGAGCACGCCGGCGATCCCGTGCTGATGGCCGCGCTCGGCGGTGTGCATCATTTCCTCGGCCCGCTGTGGGGCGCCGCGGTGTTCATCGTGCTGGAGGACCGGCTCAGCGCGGTCACAGAGAACTGGTGGCTGATCTTCGCGCCGATCATCATCGGCTTCGCGCTGCTGTCGTCGGAGGGCATTCACGGCATTTTCCAGCGCGTCATCGGCCGCAACCGCTGGACCCTGACGCGCAATGCCATTCTCGCGCGGCCGCCTGCCATCGTCCCCTATGCGCCCGATCACGTGGCCAAGGCGGCCATCTCCGATGCGCCGATTCTGGCGATCCGCAACCTGTCGAAGCATTTCGGCTCGATCGTCACGCAGAAGGACATTTCCTTCGAGATGAGCCGCACCGGGCTGCACAGCCTGATCGGCCCCAACGGCGCCGGCAAGACCACGCTGTTCAACCTGTTGACGGGCGTGCTGCGGCCGGACGGCGGCACCATTCTGTTCGAGGGCGCCCCGATCATGCGACTGCCGCCGCACGAGCGCGCCCGGCTCGGCATCGCCCGCTCGTTCCAGATCCTCAGCGTGTTCCCCAACCTCACCGCGTTCGAGAACGTGCGCATCGCCGTGCAGGCCGCCAACCGGCAATGGACCGGCCTGTGGCGCGACGCCTATCACGACGAGACGTCCAACGCCAAGGTGTGGTCGCTGCTCGACGCCGTCGGCCTCGCCGACCGCGCCGCCGAGCTCTGCTCGGCGCTGGCCCATGGCGAGAAGCGGCTGCTCGAAATCGCGGTCTCGCTTGCTATCGAGGCCAAGCTGCTGCTGCTCGACGAGCCGCTGGCGGGACTCGCCGAGTCGGACCGCAAGGTCGTGGGCGAGTTGATCAAACGGCTGTCGAAATCTCATGCCGTGCTGCTGATCGAGCATGACATCGACCGCGTGCTGGCGATGTCGGACCGCATCACCGTGCTGCATCAGGGCAAACTGATCGCCGACGGCAAGCCGGCGGAGGTGGCGGCCGATCCGGAAGTCGTCGCCGCCTATCTCGGCACGGCCCACGGCCAGGTCGCACCCCCCGCCATGCCCGCCTGCAATGTCACGCCGCTGCCGACCAGCGCGCCGCTTGAGCCGCTGCTCAAGGTCGAGGGTGTGCGCGCCGGCTATGGCGGCGGCACGGTGCTCGACGGACTCGACCTGACGGTGCGGCCGGGCGAGGTGGTGGCGCTGCTGGGCCGCAACGGCGTCGGCAAGACCACCGCGCTGCGCGCCGTCACCGGCACCGTGCCGCCGAGCGGCGGCCGCATCCTGTTCGACGGCACCGAGCTCAACCGCCTGCGCCCCGACGAGATCAACCGATTGGGCATCTCGCTGGTGCCGGAGGGCCGCCGGCTGTTTCCGAACCTCACGGTGCAGGAGAACCTTAAGCTCGCCACCCGCAGCGGCGGCGCCTCGCTCGACGAGGTGTTCGAGCTGTTCCCGAAACTGCGCATCCTGCAGAAGTCGCGAGCCGAGAATCTCTCCGGCGGCGAGCGGCAGATGGTGGCGATCGCCCGCGCGCTGATGGTGCCGAGCCGGCTGATCCTGCTCGACGAGCCGTTCGAGGGCCTGGCGCCGGCGGTGGTGCAGGAGGTGCGCGAGGTCGTCGCCAAGCTGCGCGCGCGCGCCAGCCTCGTCATCGTCGAGCACCACGCCGAGAGCGTGCTGGCGATGGCCGACCGCGCCTATGTGCTGGTCAACGGGCGCGTCGCCTATGTCGGCGATGCCGCCGAGCTCGCCGCCGATCATGACCTGCAGGGCCGGCTGCTCGGCATCACCCAGAGCGCCGACGCGGTGCAGCTCGCGGTGAACGGCCCATGACACGCGCGCTCGCCATCAACACCTATGGCTACATCTGGTCGACGCCGGCCGAGGCCTGCGTGCGCCGGCTCGCTGCGCTCGGCTATGGCCATTTCGAGCTGATGATCCATCCGCCGCATCTGCCTCTGGATAACTTCGGCGCCGCGGAGCGCCGGGTGCTGCGTGCGGCGCTGGCCGAGGTCGGCGCGACCGTCAGCTCGATCAACATGCCGAGCCTCGACCAGAATCTGGCCAGCGCGTTTCCGCGGGTGCGGCGCGCCTCCATTGCCATGTTCCAGGATGCCATCGACCTCGCCGCCGATCTCGGCGCCCCTTGGCTCGTCACCGTGCCCGGCCGCATGAGCCCGCTGTTCCCGGCGCCGGTTGGCGATCGCACCGCGTGGTTGACCGACGCGATCGGCCAGCTGCTACCGCGCGCGCAATCGCGTGGCGTCGGGCTCGCGATCGAAAACGTGCCGTTCGCGGGCTTTCCCGACGCGGCCTCGCTCGGCGCCTTCGTGCGCAGCTTCGACTCGCCGCATGTCGGCGTTTGCTACGACGCCGCCAATGCCCATTTCATCGGCGAGGATCCCGCCGAGGGCTTGTATCAGCTCGGCGATCTCGTGCGCGTTGCCCATCTCTCCGACACGACGCGCGACATCTGGCGCCATGACCGCGTCGGGCTTGGTGATGTGCCCTGTGAAAAATTCCTGCGCGCGCTCGACGAGATCGGCTTCGAAGGTCCGTGCACGCTGGAGATCATCGGCGGCGATGCGGAAGGCGCCATCTTGGAGAGCCATCGCGCGCTCGCGCCGTTCGGCGTGGTCCCCTGCAGCGTCAGGAGCGCCTCATGAGCACCGTGCTGGTCACCGGCGCTGCCGGCCTGCTCGGGCGCCTCGTCGTGCGCGAGCTGCTCGCCCACGGCTACAAGGTGCGCGGCCTCGACCGTCGTGCGGGCGACGCCGACATCGAGTGGCATGTCGGCGATGTCACCTCGCCCGAGCTGGTCAAGCGCGCCATCGCTGGCAGCGACGCCGTGCTACACATCGCCGCCGTGCCCAACATCTGGTCCGGCGACGGCCAGACCATCATGCGCGTCAACGTGCTCGGCAGCTACACCGTGTTCGAGGCGGCGGAGGCGGCGGGCATCCGCCGCGCCGTGTTCTGCTCCTCGGATTCGGTGGCCGGCTATACGGTGCGGGAAGGACGCATGCTGCCGCCGCTCTACGCGCCGCTCGATCTCGACCATCCGCTGCAGGCGACCGATCCCTATGCGGTCAGCAAGATCCTCGGCGAGGATCTGGCGCGCGCCTATGCGCTGCGCGGCATGGCCGTGGTGGCGCTGCGCACGGTGTTCGTTGCCTATCCGGAGATGGCCGGCGAGATCGTGGCCCGCGCCAAGGATCCGGCCAATTATCACGGTCCGGCGGTCGGCGGACCGTCGTCGGCCGGCGGCGGCCCGCTGCACCACCACATCGACCCGCGCGATCTGGCGCGCGCCTTCCGCCTCGCGCTGGAACTGCCGCTCGACGGCGGCGCCTTCGAGCGCTTCTATCTGTCGGCGCAGGTGACGCTGTCGCCGGAGCCGACGCTCGATCGGCTGCGCCGGCTGCATGGCGAGCGAATCCAAATTCGCAACCCTGAGCTCTATGCGCGGCAGCCGTTCGCGCCGCTCTACGATCTCAGTCACGCTGCCGAGCGGCTCGGCTTCACCGCCGATTACGACCAGCGGCATCTGCTCGCGGGCCTGACCTGATCACTTGAGGAGAATCGCAATGACGATCGTCGTTCCCGGACCGGATGCCTACGCCAATGCCGCAAAAGAGAAGAAGGCGGTGACGCGCAATCTCGCCGAGATCTTCTGGACGCAGTATCCCGGCCACTACAATCAGGCGCTGTCGAAGGCGATCGTGACGCCGGACACCACCGGCAGCCGCTTCTTCGATCACCGCATCTCGTCCTACGAGCCCGGCGCCCATGTCGAGAGCCATTCGCACAAGGTGCAGGAACAGATCTATCACGTGCTGTCAGGCGAGGGCATCCTGATCCTCGACGGTGAGCGCCGCCTGGTGCGCGCCAACGACGTCACCTACATCCCGCCCGGCGTCGTCCACGAATTCCACTGCACCGGCAACGATCCGCTGGTGTTTCTGGTCATCACCAGCCCGCCGACCGACGAAGAGCCGGCGCCGCGCTGAGGAGTGGGACATGACCAAGACCGTTCTGGTCACCGGCGCCTGCGGCTGGCTCGGCACGGCGATCGTGCAGGCGCTGCTCGATCGCGGCGACCGCGTCGTCGCGCTCGATCTCATGGTGGCGCCGGCGATGGCCGCGCGCGCCGCGGGCGAGCCGCGGCTGGTCGCCGAGGCCGTCGATCTCGGCGAATGGCACCAAGTGCTGCGCGACCTGCAGACGCATCGGCCGGATGCGGTGATCCATGCCGCCGCGGTGGTCGGCGTGATCCAGGCAGCCGACATCCCGCTCAAGGCGCTACGCGTCAATGTCGAAGGCGCGGTCAACCTGTTCGAGGCGATGCGGCTCTGCGGCATCAAGCGCGTGGTGCACATCTCGACCGAGGAGACCTATGGCGATTTCCAGTCTCCCGCCATCGACGAGGAGCATCCGCAGCGGCCGACCAGCGTCTATGGCCTGACCAAGCTCGCGGCCGAGCACTACGGCCGGGTCTATTCGCGCGACCACGGCCTCGAATGCATCAATGTGCGGACCTGCTGGGTCTACGGCGCGCATCTGCCGCGTCTGCGCATGCCGCGCACCTTCATCGAGGCGGCCTTGCGCGGCGATCCGTTCCACCAGGCCGATGGCGGCAATCTCGCGGTCGACCAAGTCTATATTGACGACACCGTTGCCGGCGTACTGCTCGCGCTCGACAAGCCAAAGCATCGGTTCGACGCCTACAACATCGCGACCGGCGCGGCGCCGACGCTGCGCGACACCGCCGAGGCGGTCAATCGCGCGATTCCGGGGGCGCGGATCACCGTCGGAGACAGCGGGCCCTATCAACACGGCGGCAAGTTGCTGAGCGCGGTCAAGGGAGCGCTCGACATCAGCCGCGCCAAGGCCGAGCTCGGCTATCATCCGCGCTACGACCTGCAGGCCGGCATCGAAGCCACCATCGCCGCCACCCGCGCCGCGATGACAAAGACATCGACCTGACCGGCGCATGTTCGCGCCTAATCGTTTTCGTCTCCCAAGGAATCACCAATGACCAGCTCCTCTCCCATCGCTCTCGTGTTCGGCGGCTCGCGCGGCATCGGCGCCGCTTGCGTGCAGGCATTCGCCGCCGCCGGCTGGCAGGTGGCTTCGACCTACGCCACCAAGTCGTCGGACAACGCTCCCGGCAAGCAGTATCAGGTCGACATCCGCGATGCCGCCTCGGTGGCGCGCGTGTTCGAGCAGGCCGCCGCCGATTTCGGTGGCGCGCCGCAGGCGGTGATCGCCAATGCCGGCATCAACGTGCCGGCAGGGCCCCTTGCCAGCTTCAAGCCGGACGATTTCCGCCTGCTGATGGAGGTCAACGTCATCGGCGCCTTCAACGTGCTGGCGGAAGCGGCGCGGCGGGTGCGCGACGGCGGCGCCATCGTTGCGATCACGACCTCGCTGGTGCGCCATGCCGTGCCGGGCACCGGGCCCTATGCCGCGACCAAGGCGGCGGTCGAGAGCCTGGTGCGGTCGATGGCCAAGGAGCTCTCAGGCCGCGGCGTGCGCGTCAATGCGGTGGCGCCGGGACCGGTCGACACCGACCTGTTCAACGCCGGCAAGACCGAGGAAGCCAAGCAGCGCATGGCCGCGTTCAGCCCGTTCAACCGCATCGGCCGGCCTGACGAGATTGCCGAGGTGGTGCGCTTCCTCGCCTCCGACCAGGCCTCCTGGGTGCAGGGCCAGATCGTGCAGCCCAATGGCGGCATGGTATGAGCGAGGCTGCGCCGGCCGACGCCGGCGGAACGTTTGACGTCGTCGTGGTCGGCGCGGGCGTCGGCGGCCTCACCGCCGCGACCGTCGCCGCTGCGGACGGCTGTTCTGTGCTGCTCGTGGAGCAGGCCGACGTGATCGGCGGTACCACCGCGATCTCCGGCGGCATGGTGTGGATTCCCGCCAATCACAAGGCGGCTGCCGAAGGCCGGCCCGACACGCTGGAGGCGGCACGCGCTTATCTGCAGGAGACGGTGCCCGGCAGCGATCGCGCAAGGCTCGAGACGTTCCTCGCCTTCGGCGGTCACGCCTTGCGTGACCTGGAGGCGCGCACTGCGCTGCGGCTGCAGCCGGTGCCGACCTATCCGGACTATTACCCCGATCTGCCCGGCGCCACCGCCGGCGGTCGCGTGCTGGAGCCGGTGCCGTTCGATGCGCGCGCGCTCGGCCAAGCCTTCGCGCTGCTGCGCGATCCGTTGCCGGAGTTCATGCTGTTCGGCGGCATGATGATCAGCCGGGCGGACATTCCCCATCTGCGCCGGGTCGGGCGTTCGCTGCGCTCGACGCTGCATGCCGCGCGGCTCCTGACACGTTACGGCCTGCAGCGGCTGTCGGCGCGGCGCGGCACCACGCTCTATCTCGGCAATGCGCTGGTGGCGCGGCTGCTGCGCTCGGCGCTCGACCACGGCGTCACCATCCGCACCGGCGCCGCGGTGCGGCAGCTCGCGGCTGACGCGCAGGGCAGGGTGTCGAAGCTCGAAGTCGGCGATCGCGCCGGCAGCCGCTGGATCACGGCGCGGCGCGGCGTGGTGCTGGCGACCGGCGGCCTGTCGCATGATGCCGAGCTGCGCCGCCACTACGTGCCGCAGGCGGCCGGTACGCTGTCCGCCACCGTTGATCCGGGCGCGGCGCCGCGCGGCGCGCGGCTCGCGACGGCGCTCGGCGCGCGCCTGTCGCAGCCGACCAACGACGGCGCGTTCTGGGTGCCCGCTTCGACCTTCACGCGCGCCGACGGCAGCCGCGGTATCTTCCCCCACACGGTCACCGATCGCGCCAAGCCTGGTCTGATCGCGGTGGACGCAAGCGGTCAGCGCTTTGTCAACGAGGCGGTGTCCTATCATGAATTCGTGCGCGCCCAGCTGGCGCATGCCGGCGCGATTCCTGCCTGGCTGATCTGCGACCGGCGCTTTCTGTGGACGTACGGCCTCGGCAAGGTCAAGCCATTTACCCGTTCCGTCGCGGGCGATGTTGCTTCCGGTTATCTCAAGCGCGCTGATAGCCTCGACACGCTCGCGCAGGCGATCGGCGCTTCGCCCGGCGAGCTTGCGCGCACCGTGAGCGAGTTCAACCGCCATGCCGAGCGTGGTGAGGATCCTGCGTTCGGCCGCGGCAGTAACATCTACCAGCGCTCGCTTGGCGATGCTGATCAGCGTCCCAACCCTTGTGTCGCGCCGATTGTCGAGCCGCCGTTCTATGCCGTTGCCGTCTATCCGGCCGATCTCGGCATGTCTGCCGGCATCGTCACCGACGACCGGGCACGGGTGCTGCGTGACGACGGCGCGCCGATCACCGGCCTGTTCGCCTGCGGCAATGACATGGCTTCGATCATGGCGGGCGCCTATCCCGGCCCGGGTATTACGCTGGGGCCGGCGCTGACCTTCGGCTGGCTGGCCGGCCGCATAGCGGCAGGGGCAAACATCTGATGCACTCTCCCGATGTTCTCGTCATCGGCGGCGGCAATGCCGCGCTGTGCGCGGCGCTGATGGCGCGCGAGGCCGACGCCTCGGTGCTGCTGCTGGAAGCGGCGCCCGAAGTGTGGCGCGGCGGCAATTCGATGCATGTGCGCAACCTGCGCTGCATGCACGACGCGCCGCAGGACGTGCTGGTCGAGGCCTATCCGGAAGAAGAGTACTGGCAGGACCTGCTGAAGGTCACGGGCGGGCTGACCAATGAGATGCTGGCGCGCCTCGTGATCCGCCACTCGGCGCTGCCGGCCCTGGATGCGCCGCCATGGCGTGCATTTCCAACCGCCGCTGTCGGGCGCACTGCACGTCGCGCGCACCAACGCCTTCTTCATGGGCGGCGGCAAGGCGCCGGTCAACGCCTACTACCGCAGCGCGGCCGAGCTCGGCGTCGCCATCCGCTACGACACGCCGGTGGCCAGCCTGGAATTGCAGGACGGCCGCTTCGTCGCGGCGATCACCGCAAGCGGCGAGCACATCACGGCCAAGTCGTGCGTGCTCGCCTGCGGCGGCTTCGAGTCCAATCTGGAATGGCAGCGCCAGGCCTGGGGCCAGAACGCGCGCGGCGAATGGCCGGCGGATAACTTCCTGATCCGTGGCACCCGCTTCAATCAGGGTGTGCTGCTGAAGTTCATGCTCGAGGCCGGTGCCGACGCGATCGGCGATCCGACCCAGGCGCATTGCGTCGCCATCGATGCCCGCGCGCCCTTGTATCACGGCGGCATCTGCACCCGCATCGCCGGCGTCAATGCCGCGGCCTCGGCCGGCTTCACCCATCCGGACTTCAAGGAGGAACTGGCCCATGCCGCCGCTCGCTGAGACTGAGGCGGCCTGCGCCACGACATCTGGTTTGACCTCGCTGCTGTCCCCCTCCGAGGAGGAGGTCGCGCGCGTCTTGCAGATCTGCAACGCCTGCCGCTACTGCGCGGTGTTCCCGGCGATGACGCGGCGGCTGGAGTTCTCGGCCGCCGACACGCACTACCTCGCCAATCTCTGCCACAACTGCGGCGCCTGCCTCTGCGCTTGCCAATATGCGCCGCCGCATGCTTTCGCGGTCAACGTTCCCAAGGCGATGGCCAAGGTGCGGATGACAACCTATCAGTCGTTATCGATTCTTGGCGATCGATCCGTCGCTCGATATCGATGCCCCATTCTTCGGCGTCCTTTCGGCGGAGAAACGTCTCGTTGACATATTTCCCCTTTCGTCGGACTTGGGCTCTCCAAGAGCCGGATTTCAGTCTGGTGATAGTTGCCACGCGTGTGCGCTCCGTGTGCACTGAGGCGTCGAAAAGCCGGAAAAAACGTCGCACTATGGCGTAGAATAGAGTGCACACGACGCGACCTAACGGATTGAATTTAATCGAAAAATGCAAATAAATCAATTACATAGATTTGCCGTGGCGCCTATGATGGATTGGACGGACCGGCATTGCCGCGTGTTCCATCGGCTGCTGTCGCGCCGTGCGCTGCTCTATACCGAGATGGTGACCACCGGCGCCGTCATCCACGGCGATCGCGCACGGCTGCTCGGCTTCGATGCGAGCGAGCATCCGGTGGCGCTGCAGCTCGGCGGTTCCGATCCGGCCGATCTCGCGACCTCGGCCGAGATCGGCGAGGAGTTCGGTTACGACGAAATCAATCTCAATGTCGGCTGCCCGTCGGATCGCGTGAAGGACGGCCGCTTCGGCGCGTGCCTGATGGCCGAGCCCGCCTTGGTCGCAGCCTGCGTTGCCGCGATGAAGCGCGTGGTGAGGATTCCGGTCACCGTGAAGTGCCGCATCGGCATCGATGATCAGGATCCCGAAGTCGCGCTCGATGCGCTGGCGGATGCGGTCGTCGATAGCGGCGCCGACGCGCTCATCGTGCATGCGCGCAAGGCGTGGCTGAACGGTCTGTCGCCGAAGGAGAACCGCGACGTCCCGCCGCTCGACTATGACCGGGTGTACCGGCTCAAGGCGCGGCTGCCGCACGTGCCCGTCATCATCAATGGCGGCATCACCAGCATCGCGGCGGCGCGAGGTCATCTCGCGCATGTCGATGGCGTGATGCTCGGGCGCGCCGCCTATCAGGAGCCGTGGCGGCTGCTCGATGTGGACCCCGTGCTGTTCAGCGAGGCCGCGCCACACCAGACGATGAAGGGCGCGCTGGCGGCGCTCGAACCGTACATCGAACGCCAGATCGGGCAGGGTGCGCGGCTGCATGCCATCACGCGGCACCTCGTCGGTGCCTATCACGCGGTGCCCGGCGCGCGCGCCTTCCGCCGCCATCTTGCCGAGCGCGGCGTCAAGCCCGATGCCGGCATCGAGGTGCTGCGCGAGGCGGTGGCGATGGTCGAGGAGCGTGCCCTGGCGGCCGCGCTCGCCTGACCCGGCCGTTGGCGGTCGGCAGCGGCGCTGGGGCAGGGTGTGGCCGTGGCGGAGAGCGTCGGCCGGGGCCTGCCGCTCCCGCAAGGCGACGACGCCCGCCGCGACGCGCGTCAGCTGCGATCGGGATAGCCGTGCAGCATCAACCGGTCGGAGTGCACCTCGATGCGTTCGAGCCGGTCGAGAAAGCTCATGCCGAGCAGGTTGGTCTTCATCTGGCCGTTGCGCACCACCAGCGCCGGCACCGAGCGCTCGACCAGCTTGCCGATCGCCAGCCGGTCCAGCGTCAGCCGCGCCGCCTTGGTGTGGCCGCCGGCCGTCTCGACGTCGACGTCGTAGTCGAGCAGCTCGAGCGGCAGGCCCGCGGCCTTTGCGGTCTCGTAGGTCAGCACCACGGAGGTGGCGCCGGTGTCGACCACCATCGGCGCCGTGACACCGTTGATCTTGGCGCGCAGCGCGAACTCGCCGCCTCGGGTGCGCTCGATCTCGACGGCGTTGGTCTTGGGCGTTGCCTTCGCCCTGAGCGCGCGGCTGCGCAGCACCTCTGACACGGTGTCGCTGGCGAGCGCGGCCTGCTCGGGGTCCTTGTAGACGATGACGGCGCCCGCGGTGAGCACCATGGTGACGAGAACGAGCACGACTTTGTTCATGCCGCGCCTCCGGTGCGGCCGGCCGCGTTCAGCCGCGCCGGGGCGCCATCGCGGGCAGGCCGGCGTCGTGCATGCGTGTGCGCAGCCCGTCCATCAAGGCGAGCCGCTCGTCGCGTGACATGCTGCCCCAGCGCGCGATCTCCGGCAGCGTGCGGCCGCAGCCGAAGCACAGCTTGGTCTTCGGGTCGATCATGCAGACGGCGATGCAGGGCGTGTCCTGGCTCATGAGGCCAGTCAAAAAGGTTCTGGTCCGGCTTTGCAAGTGCCATCATCTCACAGTCCCGTTCCGGCATTCATGATCGGCTTGCGCAGCAGTCGCCGCTTCTCCTGGGCGGGCGCTGTGGCAGGTTCAGGTTGCAGCGGCGGCGCCTCGTCGGACAGCGGCGCCAGCGCCGACATCACCCGCTCCGGCGGGAAGGTGACGATCACCTCGGTGCCGATGCGGACCTTCGATTTCAGCGTGAACGTGCCGCCATGCATCTCGATCAGGTTCTTGGCGATCGGCAAGCCGAGGCCCGCGCCCTGTTCCGCCGACTTGATCGAGTTCGAGCCCTGGCCGAATGAGGCGAGCACGATCGGAATCTCGTTCTCGGGGATGCCGGAGCCGGTGTCCCTGACGCTGAGATACTGGCCGCCGGACGCGGTCCAGCCCGCCTTCAGCCAGATCTCGCCGCCCTGCGGGGTGAACTTGATCGCGTTGGACAGCAGATTGAGCACGACCTGGCGGATCGCACGTTCATCCGCCCACAGCCGCGGCATGCTCTGCTCGAACACTTCGTGGATGGTGATGCCACGGCTCGAGGCGCGCAGCTTCAGGAGATGGTGACAGTCGGCGATGACATGCACCAGCGCGACGGCCTCCTCGTTCAGCTCGTAACGGCCGGCCTCGATCCGCGACAGGTCGAGGATCTCGTTGATCAGGTTGAGCAGGTGGACGCCGGAATTGTGGATGTCGGCGGAATATTCCTTGTAGACCGGCACGGCGTGGCTGCCGAAGATCTCGCTCTTCATCACCTCGGAGAAGCCGAGGATGGCGTTCAGGGGCGTGCGCAGTTCGTGGCTCATCTGCGCGAGGAAGCGCGACTTCGCCACGTTGGCGGCCTCGGCGCGGTAGCGCGCCTCGTCGGAGATCGCCTTGGCCTGTTCGAGCTCGCCGATCAGCGCGTCCTTCTCGGCGCGGGCCTCCAACGTCGCGAGCGTGGTCGAGTGCAGCTGATGCGCCAGCAGCACGAAATAGCCTTCGGCCGCGACGGCAAATCCGGCGAGCAGATAGTTGTCGAACGTGCCTGACAGCGCGAGGCTCAGCGTGATCGCTACGGTGACCGGCGCGGTGACGGCGACGGCCGCGACCGGCAGATTGGCGGCGAGCATGCTGGAGACGGCGATCACCAGCAGCATCAGGAACATCATCAGCGTGCCCGACACCTCGGCGAGCGCGGGGTGGATGAGGATCGCCATCCAGCACACGCCGTAGAGCAGGTCGAGCAGCACGAAGCGCGTGCGCCAGCGCCGCGTCGCCGCCATCGACGGCTGGTCGGCGAGGAAGTTCGTGCAATTGCGGACGATCGCGGCGTGAATGCAGAGCACGCCGAGCGTCCAGGCGCCGGCGGCAACCGCATGCAGCCAGACGCTGAGCATCAGGCCGGTCGCCACCACCAGCAGCATCACGATGTAGGAGGCGGAGATGCGGGTCTGGGCGTATTGGCGCAGCAGCTCGCGATCGAAGGCCGGCCGCGTTCCCGATGTCGACGTTAACCGGTCGCGCGCCTCGCGCACCCGCTGCTGCGCGGCCCGACGCTGGCTTGCCGGTCCGAGCGCCGGCGCATCGGCCGGAAGCTCGACGATCTCGGGCTTTTCCGCGGGTTTACTCATC
The DNA here is from genome assembly GCF_032381435.1 of Bradyrhizobium sp. SZCCHNR1002. NCBI lineage: Bacteria > Pseudomonadati > Pseudomonadota > Alphaproteobacteria > Hyphomicrobiales > Nitrobacteraceae > Bradyrhizobium > Bradyrhizobium sp. SZCCHNR1002. Next base: position 1,681,750 of record NZ_JAUHIS010000001.1, on the reverse strand, counting down.
AACAACACAAATCCTGCCCGGGGCCGCACGGGCTGCTTTCTGCATCGTCTATAACTGGCTCGAAATCCTTAAGACGGATTATAGACAACGAAAAATTTGCGTTAACCGCGCGTTAAAATTAACCAATGTGGCGGGATGCGCCGCCGAGCAGACGCAGCCGCCGCCATCCGATCACCATGCCCGTGATGCTGAAGGCCGCGCCGAGCCCGCACAGGCCGACGATGAGCAGCGTGCGCAGCGTCGCGTGAGCCAGCAAGGTCGGAAAGTCGAGCGTATGCAGCGCCTGATACAGCCAGCGATAGGCACGCCGCGACGGATCGAGCTTTTCGAGGACAGCGCCCGACGCGGAGTCGACATGATACCAGGTGTCGCCGCAGACCACGCGATGGACCGGGGCGCCCGGCACCTCTGACGTGAAGGGATGGTCGTCGCCCGGCTCGACCTCGGTCGAGCGCGCGCACCGGCCGTGCAGATCGGCGGTCACGGCGTTGACGTTTGCAGGCTGGAGGAATCGGCCGACCATGCGCCAGGTGGAGCCATCCAGCACGGACATCTGCTGCTGGCTCAGCGCGCGCCTGATACGCTGATGAAGCTGGCCGCCGAAGGCGAACCACTCGATCTCACGGACCTCGCCATGGACGGTTGCGAGCGTGGTGGCGCTCAGGGCCGTCCAGTCGGGTGCGCCAATGAGGATGGACTCCTCGGGCGGGGTGAGATGGCCGGTCGCAAACAGCCGGCCGTGGTCCATCGACAGCCAGCCGCTGACGATCCAGGTGAGCACGAACTGCATGCAGATGAGGCCGGCCCAATGATGCCACAAGTGCCAGCCGTGGTAACGCGAGGACAGCCGCGCCTTGCGCCGTCGCAGCCTGACGGGGCCGAGCAGGGCGCCCGTCACGGCCGCCATGACCGCCGCGAGCGACAGCCACCAGACTACGATGTTCCAGGCCGCCCAGTCCTTGCGCAGCAATGTCGGATAGATCCAGTGCACGACGCTGCCGACATAGTTCCAGGCACGCTCGAAGTGCGTGGTGTCGAGCACCACCTCGCCGGTCCGCGACGAGACATAGAGCTCGCTGCCCTGCGAATCGTTGAGCGCGATCCGGTACAGCGGGCGATGGGGATCGAAACGGTTCGGTACCGTCCATTGGTCGTAGTCGTCGCGTGCGGCGATGGTAGCGCCGCTGGCGTCAAGTCCGCGCCGTTGCGCGGTGGTGCGGGCAATCGACAGAGCGAGGCTGGGGTCCGTCACATCGGCCGCCGCCAGCGTGTCGGCATGGATGGCCGTGCTGCGACCGTGCGCGGAGATGACATAGACCGCCCCGTCGACGCGCTGCATGAGCCGGACGCGGATGGGACGCTCGATGCCACCAGCGGCGAGCGCCTCCGCGGGGCTGCGCAGGCCGGCGGAGAGGTCAAACGCCGCCAGTCCCGCGAAGCGTTCGCTCTCCGTCTGTGCCGGGAACGGCACGAAGTGCATCACGATGCCGGTGGCGAACCACAGCACGAACAGCGGGCCAAGGGGAATGCTGAGCCAGCGATGCGTGAGGATCAGCGCCCGGATCATGCCGCCTCAGAACTTGAACGAGGCTTCGACCTCGTAGGTGCGGGGCGCGCCTAAGAAGATCTGGTCGGGATAGAACGGATCGCTCCAGGCCGCATAGCGCTTGTCGGTGACGTTGCGGACGCGGAAGGCGAGGCGCGTGCTGGTCGCGGTCGCAAACAGCGGCACCTTCGGCAGATCGACAAACGCAAACAGGTCGGCGGTCGTGTAGGCCAGCAGCTTCACCGTATTGGCGTCCGTGCTCCAGCGGTCGCCGACGTGACGGACCGAGAAGCCGAGCTCGACCGGCCACCAGCCCGGATTGAGGAAGCGATAGGAGGCACCGCCATTGACGATGACGGCGGGAATGTTCGGCGGCGTGTTGCCGGAGAACGAGCCGCTGCCGTCGGCGAGATCGTAGTCGGCATAGCGCGCGCGGACATAGGCGACATTGCCCCAGAGCTTGCTCTCCGGCGTCGGCCGCACCGCGGCTGCGATCTCGATGCCCTGCGACTTCACCTTGCCGGCAAGATTGAGCTGCTGGCCGGCCTGGGCGCTGTAGACGTTGTTGCGTTCAATGTCGAAGGCCGAGAAGGTCCACTCGGCGCGGCCGTTCCAGGCGAGCTGCTTGACGCCGGTCTCGTAGCTGCGGGAGTCCGACAGCGTCAGGTTCTGCGTGGGAGTCAGGATGAAAATGCTGTCGGCCGAGATGTCGGTCGCGGTCGCATATTGGCTGTAGAAGGTGGTGCCCGGCAGCGCCTCCCAGGTATAGCCGATGCGGCCGGTGAGCGGCCGCCAGCTCTTTGAATAAGGAAAACCGGGCCGCTCAGCGCCGTTCCTGATCCAGTTGCGATCGAGCGTGAAAGGATTGTAGCGCAGGCCGCCGATCAGGGCGAAGCTGTCGGTGAGCTTCAGCCGATCCTCGACGTTGAGTGCAACACTGTCGATCGTCGCTGTCTGCAACTGTGTCGTCAAGTTGCCGAAGATGCCTCTATCGAATCCGACCAGCGGGACCGTGTCATGGAAGAAGTTCGCAGCACCCGGCCGCGAGAAGTCGGTATGCGAGCTCTCGACCGAGGTGACCAAGCGGTTGTCCAGGCCGAAGATGCTGCCATTCCAGGTCAAGTCGGTGATGTTGCCGACGATGTTATGGTTGTGATGGACGAAGAAGCGTTCCCGGTCGATGGGCCTGCCGTCCTTCGCATCGGCGTTGAACGCCGACACCTCGTTGTTGTACCAGTCGCGGCTGGCATTGTAGTTGTAGATCTGGCTCCTGAGCTTCACCGCGTTGTTCAGGTCCCATTCGAACCCGCTGCGGATCCAGGATTCCTTGATCGTCTTGTGGCCGTCGACGACGTTATAGTTGGTCGACAACGTGCGGCCGTCGATGGTGACTGCGCCAAGGTTGCTGCCATTGTAGGCGGAGATCTTGGTGCCGGAGACGATTCCGCTGGTCGCATTGGCCCCGCTGAAGCTCAAGGGCACCAGCGGCGTGCCCTCATAGGGCTTGGCCTTGTAGTCCTTGAATTCGGCGGCAACGAAGGTCTTGAAGCTGTCGGACAGGCGATAGTTCAATTGTCCGGACACGTGGACGTTCTTGAACTCGGTGTCGTCGATGAAGCCGACTTCTTTGGTCCGGCTGATGTCGAAGCGGTAGTCGAGCCCAGGGACGGTGGTGCTGCCGCCCGAGCCGAAGCCGCTCCGGAACGTGCCGCGCTGGTCGAAGCCGACGAAAGCCTCGTTCTGCACAGGGCCGGTGTGCGGGGTCTTGGTGACGAAATTGATGGTGCCGCCGACGGCGCCCTGGCCTGAACTCAGCGAGGAGGGACCCTTGAGAAACTCGACGCGGTCGAGATTGAAGGTCTCCATCGTCAGCGCCGTGAAGCCGGTCGGGCCGATGTTGATGCCGTTGTAGAGCACGTTGACCTGGTTGCCCTGGAAGCCGCGCATCGCAAAGCCGACATCGTTCGGCGCATCGCCGGCGCTGACGCCGGTCGCGCCTTTCACCGCGTCGATCGTCGTATGGTAGCCCTGTTCACGCAGCGTCTCGGCGCCGATCACTTCGAGCGCCGCGGGCACCTCGCGCGCCGTCAGGCCGAGGCGGCTGCCGATCGCAGGCGTCGCATTGCCGTTGAGGGGCGTCGCGGCCGAGCCGGCGGAGGAGGGAGTGGCCTGCGCCGCTGCCTGTGCCGGCGCAGCCGCGCGCCGCGCCGCAGGCCGCAGCATCCGCCTGGCGGCTTGCGCCGCCGATGACGCCCGGCCGGCCACCTGCCGCTGGCGCGGCGCATCGACCGTGACGTCCGGCAGCGGCGTATCCGCCGTCGTCCGCCTCCCGCTCGTGGCCTGCTGCGCATGGGCCGCCGGCATGGCGGACCAGCCTGCCAGCATCACTCCCGCCAGCGATATCGAAGCCCAGACGTTTCGCGTGCTCATTCCGAATTCCCCACCGCGGATGCCGGCTGCCCGGCGCTCCGCTTCCAAGCCAAAGTTCGTCGTAGCGGGGACGAGAGTTAGCGTAGGTGGGAGCAAATGTAATGTTATAACATTACATTTGCTTCCTTCTCCTCGTATGTGTCTCGATCGAGCGACATCTGCGAACGATTAGCGATTGCAATCGGTAACAGCGAGTCGCTTGGCGCGCAACGGGCGCTGCTCTGGGCGGGCACGTCGTGCTCCGGTCGCGCCGCGGACAGGGCGGGGAGGAGAAAGCGCCAGCGCGGACGAAGCCTGCCGCCGCGCGGAAGCGGCGGCAGGGGATCAGATGGGACGCGACCGCGTCACTTCTCCAGCCGCGCGAGCAGGCTGCACGTGTCCCAGCGCTTGCCGCCGAGCTTCTCGACCTCGGAGTAGAACTGATCGACCAGCGCGGTCACCGGCAGATGGGCGCCGTTGCGGCGCGCCTCGCTGATGCAGATCGACAGGTCCTTGCGCATCCATTCCACTGCAAAGCCAAAGTCATATTTGCCTTCGTTCATGGCCTTGTAGCGGTTCTCCATCTGCCAGGACTGGGCGGCGCCCTTGGAGATGGTGTCGATGACCGCCGGCACGTCGAGGCCCGACTTCTTCGCGAAATGGATGCCCTCGGCGAGGCCCTGCACGAGACCCGCGATGCAGATCTGGTTGACCATCTTGGTCAGCTGGCCGGAGCCGGCCGGTCCGAGCAGCTTGCACATCCGGGCATAGGCCGCGATCACCGGCTCGGCGCCCGCGAAGGCATCCTGGGTGCCGCCGCACATCACGGTCAGCACGCCATTCTCGGCGCCCGCCTGGCCGCCCGAGACGGGCGCGTCGATGAATTTGAAGCCGGACTTGGTGGCTGCGGCGTCGAGCTCACGTGCCACTTCAGCTGATGCCGTGGTGTGGTCGACGAAGGTCGCGCCCTTGGTCATGCCGGCGAAGGCGCCGTCGGGGCCGATCGTGACCGAGCGCAAATCGTTGTCGTTGCCGACGCAGCACATCACGAAGTCCTGGCCTTCGGCGGCCTGCTTCGGCGTCGCCGCGGTCTTGCCGCCGAACTTGTCGGCCCATTCCTTCGCCTTGGCTGCCGTGCGGTTGTAGACGGTGACCTCGTGACCACCCTTCTTCACGAGATGTCCCGCCATGGGGAACCCCATGACGCCGAGACCGATGAAAGCGACTTTAGCCATATGAGTGACCTTGCCCTTGGGGTTCTGCCGGCGGCCTTGGGATGGCCGGGCGGTTCTTGGAGAGGAAAACATCAGCAGCCGGCCGGGTTCCGGCGGCGCGCTGGACGCCGCACCATAACGGCTTGCGAGGCGGGGGCAACGGCTTCGTGACGGATGCGAAAAGGCGCCGGCGTGCTAAAGAGGCATGGTCAGGACGGCTTGCAAAGCCGTCATTCCACGGACGAAATCCAGACAAGCAACGAACCAACCAGGGAGTGTCTCGCATGGGCGTCAGCGTCGGCGTGCTCGATCATTTCAACATCCGGACCCGCAACCTGCAGGAGACCGTGCGCTTCTATGAGGACGTGCTCGGGCTCGAGAATGGCGACCGGCCGAACTTCGCGTTTCCCGGCGCGTGGATGTACAGCGAGGGCCGTCCCGTCGTGCATCTGGTCGACATCTCGCCGACCTCCGAGGCGCAGAAGCCGGACTCCGGCGTCGTCCACCACGTGGCCTTCGTCAGCCGTGGCTTTGCCGGCATGAAGGCGCGGCTCGCAGCCAAGGGGATGCCGTTCGATGCGCGGCAGGTGCCCGGCGGCGAGCTGTGGCAGATCTTCGTCCGCGACCCCAACGGCGTGATGATCGAGCTCAATTACGAGGCAGCGAAGGAGCAGGCCGAGGATGCGCCTGACGAGAACTCCGGCGACGTCGGAACCATGGTGGCGTTTTGAGCCGGGCTTCATTATGAAGCAGCGCAACAGAGGGCTGACGCGATCCTTTCGGCAACGACGGAAGATCGCGTCCGGCCAACATCATAGGGCGCGACGATGTGGCGCGTTCTGAGCCTATTCAGGAGACGCGCCGTGAGCGTGACGCAGCAGCAGGTCATCGAGGCACTCAAGCAGGTTCGCTCGCCGCGCGGCGTGGCGCTGCCCGAAGCCGGCGTGCTGTCGCCGATCACGGCAAACGACGGCAAGGTGTTCTTCTCGATCAATGTCGAGGCCAGCGAGGCGCGCGCCTGGGAGGATACCCGGGCAAAGGCCGAGGCCGCCGTGCGCGCCATTCCCGGCGTCACCATGGCGATGATCGCGCTGACCGCCGAGCGCAAGGCGGGTGCTGCGGCCCCGCCGCCGCGGCAGGGCGGCGTGCAGCCGGTCGCGGCGCATCGGCCGCATCAGCACCAGCATCCGGCCGATTCGCCGATGTCGAAGCAGGCGGCGATTCCCGGCATCGCTGCGGTCATCGCGGTCGCCTCCGGCAAGGGCGGCGTCGGCAAGTCGACCACCGCGATCAACCTCGCGCTGGGCCTGCGCGATCTCGGTCTCAAGGTCGGGCTGCTCGACGCCGACATTTACGGCCCATCGGTGCCGCGGCTCACCGGGCTGCAGGAGAAGCCGCAGCTGACGCCCGAAAAGAAGATGATCCCGCTGTCCCGCTTCGGCCTTGCGATCATGTCGATCGGCTTCCTGGTCGACGAGGACTCGGCGCTGGTGTGGCGCGGTCCGATGGTGATGTCGGCCATCAACCAGATGCTGCGCGACGTCGCCTGGGGGACGCTCGATGTCCTGGTGGTGGACATGCCGCCCGGCACCGGCGACGCCCAGCTCACGCTGGCGCAGAACGTGCCGCTGAAGGGTGCGGTGATCGTCTCGACGCCGCAGGATCTGTCGCTGATCGACGCCCGCCGGGGGCTTGCGATGTTCCGCAAGGTCAACGTGCCCGTGCTCGGCATCATCGAGAACATGAGCTATTTCCAGTGTCCGCAATGCGGGACGCGTTCGGACATCTTCGGCCATGGCGGTGCGCGCCACGAGGCCGAGCGTCTCGGCGTGCCGTTCCTCGGCGAGATCCCGCTGCACATGGACATCCGCTCGACCTCGGATGCCGGCAACCCGGTGGTGGAGAGCGAGCCGAACGGCCCGCATGCGGCGATCTACCGGACTATCGCGTCCTCGGTGCGGGATCAGCTCAAGGGCGCCATCGCTGCGGCTTGATGCACTGCAGCGAAGTGCGTGCGACCATTGGACTGTTTGTCATCCCAACGTCGCGTTTTCGCTTAACCGGTTCCGTGCTAAAGCCCGGCCCGGATCGCCTTCGACCGTACGCGGCCAATCGTGTCGGCGGATAAAGTTTGCAACGGGAAACGCCCCCAACAAGGAGATGCCTTAATATGAAGCGTCGTGATTTTCTGAAGGTTTCGGCCGCGGGTGCCGCGGCGACGGCTGCGGTGGCCTCGCCGGCGATCGCGCAGTCGATGCCGGAAATCAAGTGGCGGTTGACCTCGAGCTTCCCGAAGTCGCTCGACACGATCTATGGCGGCGCCGAGTACATGGCGAAGCAGGTCGCCGAGATGACCGACAACAAGTTCCAGATCCAGGTCTTCCAGGCCGGTGAGCTGGTTCCGGGTCTGCAGGCGCTCGACGCCACCTCCAAGAACACCGTCGAGATGTGCCATACGGTGTCGTACTATTACGTCGGCAAGGACCCGACCTTCGCGATCTTCGCTTCGGTCCCGTTCGGCCTCAATGCCCGGCAGCAGAACTCCTGGCTGTACCAGGGCGGCGGCAACGAGCTCGCCAACGAATTCTACAAGAAGGCCGCCAACGTCATCGGCTTCCCCTGCGGCAACACCGGCACCCAGATGGGTGGCTGGTTCCGCAAGGAGATCAAGACCGTCACCGACCTCTCGGGCCTGAAATTCCGCATCGGCGGCATCGCCGGTCAGGTGCTGCAGAAGCTCGGCGTCGTGCCGCAGCAGCTCGCGGGCGGCGACATCTATCCGTCGCTGGAGAAGGGCACCATCGACGCCGCCGAGTGGGTCGGTCCCTATGACGACGAGAAGCTCGGCTTCCAGAAGGTTGCCAAGTACTACTACTATCCGGGCTTCTGGGAGGGCGGTCCGACCGTCCACGCCTTCGCCAACCTCGACAAGTACAACGAGCTGCCGAAGCACTATCAGTCGATCCTCGCCAACGCGACGATCAACGCCAACACCTGGATGGCTGCGCGCTACGACCAGGTGAACCCGGCGGCGCTGAAGCGGCTGGTGGCCGGCGGCACGCAGCTGCGTCCGTTCACCAACGAGGTGCTCGAAGCCTGCCTCAAGGCGACCAATGAGCTGTGGGGCGAGATCTCGGCCAAGAATGCCGACTTCAAGAAGGTGATCGACGCGATGCAGGCCTACCGCTCGGATGAATATCTGTGGTGGCAGGTCGCCGAGTATACCTACGACAGCTTCATGATCCGCTCGCGCACCCGCGGCTGATCGCAAGCATCCAAGATCGGCGGATCGACATAAAGCCCGGCCTCGCAAGAGGCCGGGCTTTTGCATTGCGACAACGTTTCGCAATGGCACTCTGCCGCGCTTTGATCCACACTGGAACACAAGCCTCACAAGAAGGCTGCCCAGGAAACGCGCACACACCCAAGGGAGGAAGACTATGAAGCGGAGAGACTTCATCAAGGTCACGGGACTCGGCGTTGCTGGTGCGGCGGCCATTGCGGCGCCGGCCATCGCGCAATCGATGCCCGAGCTGAAATGGCGCATGCCGACGAGCTGGCCGAAATCGCTCGACACGCTGTATGGCGGCGCCGATATCATGGCCAAGGTGGTCGCCGAGGCCACCGACAACAAATTCCAGATCCAGCCGTTCGCAGCCGGTGAGATCGTGCCCGGCCTGCAGGTCCTCGACGCCGTGCAGAACGGCACCGTCGAGATCGGCCACACCGCGTCGTACTACTACTTCGGCAAGGACCCGACCTTCACCTTCGGCTCGTCGGTGCCGTTCGGGCCAAACATGCGCCTCAATCAGGCCTGGTACATGCTCGGCGGAGGACGTGAGATCCTCAACGAGTTCTACGCGAAGTACAATGTCGTCTCGCTGCTGGCCGGCAACACCGGCTGTCAGATGGGCGGCTGGTTCCGCAAGGAGCTGACAGGCGTCAACGATCTCAAGGGACTGAAATTCCGCGTCGGCGGTTTTGCCGGCCGCGTGCTGCAGAAGCTCGGTGCGGTGCCGCAGCAGATCGCCGGAGGCGACATCTATCCGGCGCTGGAGAAGGGCACGATCGATGCGGCCGAGTGGGTCGGACCCTACGACGACGAGAAGCTCGGCTTCGTCAAGGTCGCGCCCCACTACTACTATCCGGGCTGGTGGGAGGGCGGACCGATACTGCTCTCCTTCGTCAATCAGGATCGTTGGAATGCGCTGCCCAAGAACTATCAGAAGATCCTCGAGCACGCCGGCCACTATGCCAACAACTGGATGATGGCCAAGTACGACCAGAGCAATCCGGCGGCGCTGCGCCGGCTGCTCGCCGCCGGCGCCAAGCTGCACGCGTTCTCGCCGGAGATCATGCAGGCTTGCCTGAAGGCCGCCCGCGAGCTGCACAACGAGGTCGCGGCCACCAACCCCGACTTCAAGAAGACCTACGAATCGCTGTCGGCCTTCGCCGGCAACGGCTACTCCTGGTTCCAGGTCGCCGAGATCGGCTACGACGCCTTCATGGCGCGCAATCCGCTCGCCTGAGCTCGCGCCGCCTTTCGTCTCGCGCACACGCAAGACAAAACCCCGGCGCAATGCGCCGGGGTTTTTCGTTGTCTGAGCGATGGAGCGCCGCGGTCATCACTGCTTCGGCGGATCGGTGTCGAATTTCGGCGGACCGAAATCCAGCGGCGGCGCGTCGATCTGCGGGATGTCGATCTTGATCGAGTTTGGATCGACGGTGGAGACGGCGCCCTTGTAGTGCATCACCATCGAGGGGAACAGGATCACCAGCATCACCATGATCAGCTGGATCACCACGAACGGCACCGCGCCCCAATAGATCTGTCCCGTCGTGACCGGCTCCATCCGCTTCCCGGTGACGCGGTCGAGATAGGAATCCTTCGGCGCCACCGAGCGCAAATAGAACAGCGCGAAGCCGAACGGCGGATGCATGAACGAAGTCTGCATGTTGACGCCGAGGATGACGCCGAACCAGATCAGGTCGATGCCGAGCTTTTCGGCAGCGGGCCCGAGCAGCGGGATGATGATGAAGGCCAGCTCGAAGAAGTCGAGGAAGAAGGCCAGCACGAACACGAAGGCGTTGACGAAGATCAGGAAGCCGATCTGGCCGCCGGGCAGGGAGGTCAGCAGGTGCTCGACCCAGACGTGGCCATTGACGCCGTAGAAGGTCAGCGAGAACACGCGGGCGCCAACCAGGATGAAGACCACGAAAGCCGACAACTTCGCCGTGGATTCGACGGCTTGGCGAACCAGGTCGAAGCTGAGCCGGCGCTTGATCGCGCCGAGGATGATCGCGCCGGCCGCACCCATCGCGCCGCCTTCGGTCGGGGTCGCCAAGCCGATGAAGATCGTGCCCAGCACCAGGAAGATCAGGAACAGCGGCGGCACCATCACGAAGGTGGTCTGCTGTGCCATGCGCGACAGGAAGCGGTATCCGGTGGTGCGCTCCAGCAGCCAGTTCACCACCGCGACGGCGAAGGCGAACACGATGCCGGAGAACATGCTGAGCACAACGAAGTCGGCGCCATGATATTCGGAGCCGCGCATCACGTACCAGCCGAACACGCAGCTCGCCAGGAACAGCACGCCGAGCGATCGCAGCCCGCGGTCGCCGGAGTCCTCACGGAAGCCGATCGCCTCGGCCGGCAGGCCGGGCGCCGCCTTCGGGAAGATCATGCTGACGAGGAAGGCGTAGCCGGCATAGAGCGCCGACAGCACGAGGCCGGGGATGAAGGCGCCCTCGTACATGTCGCCGACGGACTTGCCGAGCTGGTCGGCCATCACGATCAGCACCAGCGACGGCGGAATGATCTGCGCCAGCGTGCCGGAGGCGGCGATGACGCCCGAGGCCAGGCGCCGGTCATAGCCGTAGCGCAGCATGATCGGCAGCGAGATCAGGCCCATCGAGATCACGGACGCCGCGACCACGCCGGTGGTGGCCGCAAGCAGCGCGCCGACGAAGATGACCGCATAGGCGAGGCCGCCGCGGATGGTGCCGAACAGCTGCCCGATCGTGTCGAGCAGATCCTCCGCCATACCCGACCGTTCGAGCACCAGGCCCATGAAGGTGAAGAACGGGATCGCCAGCAGCGTGTCGTTGTTCATCACGCCGTAGACACGTTCGGGTAGTGCCTGCAGGAAGTCCGGCCGAAATTCACCGAGCTCGATGCCGATGAGGGCATAGAACAGGCCGACGGCGCCGAGCGAGAACGCTGCCGGATAACCGAGCAGCAGCATGACGACGAGCGAGCCGAACATGATCGGCGCCATATTGGCGATCAGAAACGCTTCCATTGAAATAATCCCCCAGCCCGTCGCTTACTTCTTCTCGATCGCTTCGACGAGGTGCTCGACCTCGGCCTCGATCCCGTGAGGCTTCGAAGCGTGGGGATCGGGAATGAGCCCGCGCATGACCGCGATGCGCTTGATCAGCTCGGAGATGGCCTGCACGAGCAGGAAGACGAACCCGATCATGATCAGCGATTTCGCCGGCCATTGCGGCAGGCCGCCGGCATTGCTGGACTGCTCGTTGATTTCCACCGAGCGCAGGAAGAACGGCACGCTGGTGATGATCATGACGATGCAGAGCGGGATCAGGAAGAGGACGTGACCGACGACGTCGATGGTGTCGCGCAGCCATTTCGGCAGCATGGCGTTCACGATGTCGATGCGGATGTGCTCGTTGTCCAGCAGGGTCCAGGGCGAGCACAGCAGGAAGACCGCCGCGAACAGCACCCATTGCAGCTCCAGCCAGGAGTTCGACGAGGTGTCGAGCGTCTTGCGGATGATGGCGTTGACGGTCGAGATGATGACGGCCAGCAGGATCAGCCAGGCCAGTCGCTTGCCGGTCCAGGTCGTGAACGCATCGATCCCACGGCTCAATTTCAGCAACGCTTGCAACGCAATCCTCCCCCTTGTCCCAAGATTGTCTCACGGCCCGCGTCTGGCTGCGCGTACGCAGCGGCCTTTTGCGGCCCGGCAGGCTCCGAAAACCGGGGCACCATTTCAGCGCCCGTTGTTGCCGTCAATCGGAAAATGGGCAAAAAGGGGCGCTGCCGCAATGTGTTGCACCGGTGACGACGCCGCGCCACAGCTTGTCGCAGCCGGCCGGCGCGACACCGCGCTGGCCATCCCTGGCAGCTACATCCTCCAGCCGGATCTTCGGGCCGGCGAGAGCCGCATCAGCGGCCGCCGGTCCCTGCCGCGGCAAGCTTCGGCTTTACAGCACGACCACGCCGGAGTGCTTGGCCTTGTTTTCCGGCTCGACGTGAATGGTGATCCAGCTGTGCTCGTCGTCCTCGCGCAGCGCGGCTTCGATCCGGTCGCAGATCTCGTGGGCCCGGTTGACCGACATCTCGCCGGGGACCACGAGGTGAAACTCGATGAAGGTCAGCTTGCCGGCATGCCGGGTCCGGACATCATGCGCCTCCAGCGCGCCGTCGGCATGCTGGCTGATGATCTGCCGGATGCGCGCGAGCGTGGCATCGGAGACGGCTTCGTCCATCAGCCCGCCGGTCGATTCCTTCAGGACCTGCCATCCGGACCATAGGATGTTGACGGCGACGAGCAAGGCCAGCGCGGGGTCGAGAATGGGCAGCTTCAGCACAACCGCGAGGCCGAGCCCGATGACCACGCCGCCGGAGGAGACGACGTCGGTGAGGAGATGCCGGCCGTCTGCGACCAGCGCCGGCGAGCGCAGGCGCTTGCCGCGCGTGATCAGCAGCCAGCACCAGGCGGCATTGACGACGCTGGCGAAGCCGTTCACGGCGAGGCCCTCGACCGGCGCCGCGAACGGCTGCGGATCGCGGAAATTGCCATAGGCCTCGTGGATGATCAGCAGCGCCGCGACGACGATCATGACGCCTTCGATCACCGCGCTGAAATACTCGACCTTGTGGTGACCGAAAGGGTGGTTGGCGTCCGGAGGCTTGGCGGCGATGCGCACCGCGAGCAGCGCGACCGCGGCGGTGACGACGTTGACGATGCTCTCGACGGCGTCGGAGTAGAGCGCGACCGAGCCGGTCAGCCAATAGGCGAGAAATTTCAGGCCGAGCACGATCGCTCCGACCACGAGACTGCCGATGGCGAGCTTGAGCGATTGCGAAAGCATGATGTCCTGATCCGGCCGAGAGTTGCGAGGTACTCAAGGCGGCGATGGAACGCAACGTCTGTTGCTGCGACCGGATCGCAGGAGAGTTGATGCTTCGTCGCATGCTCGGCGAGGCACCGGGCCACGATACCGCCTCGACGGAACGATCCCGCGGAAACAGAAAGGACGTGCCCGTCGCGATGGGCACGACCTTTCGCATCGCCAGAGTTCAGGGATCGATGCCGACTACTTCTCCCTGATGATCGTGGTGGTGGTGCTGGTGCCGACGGTGCCCGAGTCCTCGCAGACCTTGGTCTGCCTGATGCGGTCCTCGGCCTCGACGCGGCTGGTGAACGCCATCGGCCCGATCTGCGTCACGATCTCCCGGTCGGCGGGACGGGTGGTGGTGATCGTGCAGCGGTGGCTCGGTCCCTGCACGACGTAGTATTCATCAGCAAGCGCCGGGGCCAGCGATCCGACGATCAGTGCGCCAGCGAGAAGAAGGGGAGCTTTCATTGTCGCCTCTCTGTCCAGTTGTTTGCCGAAGGGAAGCACCGAGGCGATGAACAGACGAGCTGGGCATCGCTCGATCCTCTCCGTGGCTGAGCAACTCGCCGGGCCGTCTGTGGTTCCGACCGGGCATGGCTGAGGACAATCGCCGCGCCGCAGCGTGCTGTGCGGTGAACGCTCGAGCGCGTCAGGGGACGATGACGCCGGCATCGCGCATATACGCACGGCAATATGAACTGCGCGGAGCTTCGTCACATCCTTTGCGGAGATGAATGGATGCAGCCCTCGACTCATCAGGAGCGGCGTGTACGCTCTGTTGTGCTTGTCTGAGGGAGAGACGGATGCCGGATTCCACCAGGATGCTTGGTCTGATCGCCGCCTGCCATGATGAGGAGAAGCTGCGCAGCTGGATTGCCAATGCTCGGAAGGCTGAGCAGAAGGACGTTGAAGATGCTGCCTTTCGTCGCTTGGTGGAAATCCTGCCCAACGAAGCTCCGGGCACCGTGCAACACGATTTCTGGAGAACGATCTATGCATTCGAACATATCCTCACTGCGGAGCGGGGCAGGACAACGCGGCTGGCGCGTACCAGGCAAAAAGTGTCCAGGGTTGGTGAGATCGCGACGCTGAGGGACTGGGCTCTCGCCGGCCAGAGCACGGATGGGTTCGACATGCTGCTCGAGCGCAAAATGCCGGAGCTCACGGGCGAGGCAATCGTCCTGCGGCATGCTGATCAGTTCGACGCGAGCGTCGTCTCTGCGGCTCAGAAGCGACTGGAGGCAGCCGGAGTGGACGTGTCTCGATTGCCGAGAACCGCCTCCTAGCTCCGCTCGCAGTCAGCAGGGAGATTGTTGAAGCGGCCGATGCGCAGCGCGCTGAAGGCATCGTTGCGGTTCATGCGCAGCCAGCGACAGGTGATCAGTATGTTGAGTCCGAAATAGCTGCTGCCGAGCACGACGCCGACCAGGGCCATTTCGAGATCGAGACAGCCGAGCCATGCCAGACGCGGTACCAGGGATGGCCGGCCGGGAAGAGATTCCCGTTGATCTGCCTGGGCGTCGCAATCGGTTGTCGCTTTGATAGCGCAGCCTGAGCAAAAAAGCTCGGCGACAATCTCCCGGCAGACCGGCATTGGGTGTATGTTTGCGACAACTCGCCCTGACGGCGACGTGTCGGTCGGGCTGCAAACCTCCGCTGCTCCTGCACGCGGGTCTTGGTCGGGGGCTGGCCGCCTTGCCGTCTGCGACGTCGTCATCGGGGAGATCGGCCGTGACAGCCACCACAGCTCTGCCGCGATCGTCGGTTCGCGTTGCGCTCGAACTGCCTTATCCGACGGCGGAAGTCGCCGAATATCTGTTCGAGCCTGATGTCGTCGCGTATTGGCTCGGTGACGGATGCGCTCTTCTTCCCGCCCGGGGCGCGATCGTCCTGCTGCCGGATGCGACCGTCCACCGGCGTTCGCAGTGGATCGGTTCTGGCGGGCCCGGAAGTGGACAAGTCACATCATTGACTTGGCCCTCCGCATCAGCGGGCGACGGTGATGCTGCGGGACTGACGGTCGAGCATCGCAGCTACGAGATCGTCGTCGCTTTGGACGATGCGCCTGCCAAAGCGCGCGTGGCCTTTCGGCTGTCTCCACGACCGAACGGCACGTCGCGGCTGCGCATCCAGCACAGTGGGATCGAAAGCGAAGCCGAGCGGCGCGCCAGCCTGAAGGCCTGGTCGGGCGCGTTGACGAGAATAGGACGCATCCTGGTTCAGGCCGAGCGGAGCCGCCGTCGCGATCGGCAAGCGGTGATCGTCGTTCACGGTATCGGCGAGCAGCGCCCCGGCCAGCTGCTGCGCGGGTTCGTCGCGAACATCTTCGACTCCGATGCCGGGGATTTTCACTTCGTGAAGCCCGACTATGTGTCCCCGTTGTTCGAAATGCGGGTCGCCACCGTGCCCCGCAGCGATGCAGCGCGACCGACCACCGACATCTACGAGCTGTACTGGGCGCATCTGATCCGCGACACCACCGTTGCGCAGGTCTACGGATGGATGCTGCGACTGATCTTGTCGCGCGACAACCGGATTCCACCGACGCTGGTCCGGCTCGTTTGGCTAATCCGCGTCGTGCTGGTCGCCGCGATCATCGCATTCGCGTGGCTGATGACGCTGGACGTGTCCGGCTGGCTCAAGGGCATTGCCGGCGGCGCGCTGGTTTCGCTGCCGGCCATCGCCTCCTTCGTGCTCAAAGCGCTGCGCGACGAGTTCGTCGTCGGCTATGCCGGCGACGCCGCGCGCTATCTCGAGCCCCGCGCGGAGAACATCGCGCGCCGGCAGGAAATCCGCGAGGCCGGCACCAAGCTGCTCGAAGCGTTGCACGACGGCGGACGCTATGCCCGCATCATCGTCTATGGTCATAGCCTCGGCAGCGTGATCGCCTACGACATCCTCAGCCATGCATGGGCCAGGCACGCCCGCAGCCGGGGGGCCGTGCCGAAGACCAGCAGCCGCGCGCTGCGGGCGCTGGAGAATCTGCTCAACCCACGCCCCGGTCGCGACAAGGCGGTCGATGTCGATCAGGTGCAGTCGATGCAGCATGCCGCGTGGCTGGAATATCGGCGCAACGGCTTTCTCTGGCGGGTCAGCGATTTCGTTACGGCGGGCTCGCCGCTCGCGCATGCCCGCTGGCTTCTGAACCTGGATGCAGCCACTGAATTCGCGGACCTCGTTCGCGAGCGATCCTTTCCCACCTGTCCTCCGCAAACGGAACAGATTCCCAGCCCGGCGGTCGGGATCTTGCGAAAGGTCTTCACCTTCACCCATGCCTATGAGGACGAGCGAAGTCCACGTCGGACGCGGTCAGTTCAGGTGCCGCACCATGGCGGGCTGTTCGCGCTGACGCGGTGGACGAACCTGTACTTTCCCTACACGGGGCTGATCGCCGGCGACCCCATCGCCGGCCCGCTTCGGCCATGCTTCGGCGAGTGGATCAGGGATGTGAAGCTCCGGGTGACGAAGGGCTTCGCGCATTGCCGCTATACCGACCGATCCCTTGAGCCCGACGCCGTGGCGGAACTGCGCACCGCGCTCCGCCTGCCGCTGCGGCGTCCCATGGCCGACTTTGCCCCGTCGGGGCGCGACCTCGCAGGGCAGAGTTGAGTGCTGCCGGCGCGCCGGTATTCCATGCCGTAGCACGGAACAGATAAGTCGCAACTCGCGGCTACGACCGGCAGCGGCCATAACATAGAGCAGGACCGGCCGGCCGTCACGCCGGATTCAGCCGACGCGCCATCCACGTGATCAGGCCTCAGGTCGACTTGCCGGTCCCGACTGGCCGGAGACCACGAACCTTTCGATCAGGTGCGGCTGCAAGGGCATCGCTGGAATCCATTGCGGCTGTGCCGAATTCCCGGCGTTGGCGGCGGGGTTCGCCTTCCAGTCGCGCCGTCGCGGCACGCGATCGAGGCCGACGGCGTGGACTTGGACGTCGTCGCCTTCGATGCGCAGCCGGAGGAAGTTGTTGTAGTGGCCGATGCGCAGCGCGCTGAAGGCGTCGTTGCGGTTCATGCGCAACCAGCGGCAGGTGATCAGCATGTTGAGGCCGAAATAGCTGCTGCCGAGCACGAAGCCGACGCTGCCCATCTCGAGCGCCAGCCAGCCGAGCCATATCCAGACGCTGTACCACGGATGGCCGGGCGGGAAGAGATCGCCATTATACGCGTTGAAAAAAATGGCGGCTGTGAGAGCCGTGCCGACATGGGCGGCGACGTGGACCAGGCTCGTGCCGGTGACGATCATCGCCTTGCGGAATTGAAGCCAGAGATTTTCATTGGCAAGCTCGTCGAAATCGTCCGGCTTGATGCGCCGGCGCCGCCATTTGTGGAAGATGTCGACAAGCGACACATGTTCCTGCCGCGTCGTGTAGCCGATGATGCCGGCGCCAAGCGCCAGCGTCACCAGGATGTAGATGTCGATCTCGTCGCGCAGCCCGACCAGCACGCCGACGGCGAAATACACCAGCCCCATGAAAATCGAAAAATCCCAGTTCGTGACGGCGAACCACAGATTGCGCCAGAGCAGGCGGCGGCTCGTCGGCATGGAGGGGTAGGCGGCAGGCTCGTTGCTGCCAGCCTTGGTGGCCAGGGTCAGCGGCACCTTCGTGCCGGTCCAGCGCACGCTGACGTTCTTCTCGAGCTGGTGGGTCGGGTGCAGGAAGGCGCCGCCGCCGCCGGATGTGACGAACTGCGTGCCGTCTTCAGCGTGATAGCGGCTGTAGTGATGGGTGTCGCCGGACAGCAGCAGCGGAATCGTCAGTGCCTTGTCCGCCTTCTTCGCGATGCCCAAGGCGTAGTCGACGATCTCCCATGATCGCATGTTGGTGTCGGTGTAGAGCCAGCCCGGCTCCGCCGTGCATAGGATGATCTGCGATCCCGGCTTGAGCTGGTCCGACTGGGCAACCAGCTTGAAGTAGTCCGCCTGCGGCTGGTCCATGTTGTCGGCGAGCTGGATGTCCATGCCCCACAGCCACCAGCTCTCGGTGAGCTGGAGCGCGAAATAGCTGCGCTTCTGCTGGGTGCGCCAGGAGCCGAAATGGGTCGGCGTCGGCCGGGTGAAGTAGGCGAGGAACTGCACCAGCCCATCGTACCAGTCGTGGTTGCCGGGGATGGCGAACAGCGGAACGCCGTCGTCGTCCGTCTTGTCGTGGTCGGGAGAGGCCCATTGATAGGGCTTTCGCAGCTGATTCCTGTAGGTCTGCGCGTTGGCGAGCGGATAGACCTCGTCGCCGCCCATGATCAGCATCTCGCCGCGCGGCAGAGTTTCGCCGCCGAGCTCCAGCTGTTCGCGGGCGAGCAGGCAGGCCACTGCATAGGTGCTGTCGAAGCCGTCGCCGAGATCGGCGACGAAGTCGATCCAGACGGGGCCCTGCGTCGTCGGGCTGAGGCTCCTCGCGAACGCCGTCGCGCGCGCCATGTGCTCGTCGGGCGTTACCGTATCGAGCGCGGCGACCATCAGGCGCCGGTCGGCATACTGGCCGAACATCGCAGATGTGACGACGTTGTTGAGCAGCTTGATGAGAAGCAGTGGATTGAACCAGCGCGTCATCCGCGGATAGGTCTTGGTGTCCTGCAAAAGGTCGACGGTCATGCCAATGAGCCTCGCGGAGAGGGCGTGTCGAAAAAGCAATTCAAAAGGAACTTTGCGAGCTTAACAGGCGGGGGTGAGAACTCAACTGCGACGGGTGCAAGCGCGACGGCGGTGCTGCCTCATCACGCCGGCCGCGTCGCGATCCAGATCACGTGACGCGCGCCGCGACCGCCGCGGCCGGTGGCGCGGATCTTGATCTCCTCGGCGGCAAAGCCGGCCTTGCGCAGCTGCGGGGTGAAGTGGTCGGCCGGATGCGACGACCACACCGCGAGCACGCCGCCGGGACGTAGCGCCGAGAACGCGGCGCGCAAGCCAGAGGAGTCGTAGAGCGCGTCGTTGGACTGCCGGGTCAGGCCCTGCGGGCCATTGTCGACGTCGAGCAGGATCGCATCATAGGTGCCGCGCGCGGCCGCGATCAGCTTCACGACGTCGCCCTCGCGAATGTCGACGCGCGAATCGGTCAGGCTGTCGCCGGACAGTTCGGCCATCGGCCCGCGCGCCCACGTGATCACCGCCGGCACCAATTCGGCCACGGTGACGCGCGCCTGCGGTCCCAGCACCTTCAGCGCGGCGCGCAGGGTGAAGCCCATGCCGAGGCCGCCGATCAGCAGATGCGGGGCAGGGCGGTCCTTGAGCCGCGCGCAGCTCAACGTCGCCAGCGCCTCCTCGGAGCCGTAGAGGCGGCTGCTCATCAGCTCGTTCTGGCCGAGCTTGATCGTGAACTCGCGGCCGCGCTGCATCAGCCGCAGCGGCTCGCCGCCGCCGGGCACGTCAGCGGTGTCGATCAGCTTCCAGGGCAGCACGTCGTCAGCCGCCCGTCACGCTCATGTGCCGGCTGACGCTCGGGCGGTTGTGGCGGCGGTCGATGATGAAGTCGTGGCCCTTCGGCTTCAGGCCGATGGCGCGGTCGATCGCATCGCTCAGCTGCTCGTCGCTGGCCGAGGCGCGCAGCGGCTTGCGCAAATCGGAGGCGTCCTCGTGGCCGAGGCAGGTGTGCAGGGTGCCGGTGCAGGTGACGCGCACGCGGTTGCAGCTCTCGCAGAAATTATGCGTCATCGGCGTGATGAAGCCGATCGTGCCGCCGGTCTCGGCGACGCGGACATAGCGCGCGGGGCCGCCCGTGGTCTCGTCGAGATCGGTCATCGTGTATTTCTGCGCGAGCCGGCTGCGCAGCAGCGACAGCGGCAGATACTGGTCGATGCGGCCTTCGCCGATCTCGCCCATCGGCATCACCTCGATGAGCGTCAGCGCCATGCCCTTGCCATGCGCCCAGTCGATCAGCGAGGGGATCTCGTCCTCGTTCATGTTCTTGAGCGCGACCGCGTTGATCTTGACCGCGATCCCGGCGGCCTGCGCGGCCTCGATGCCGGCGAGCACGCGGTCGAGATCGCCCCAGCGGGTGATGGTGCGGAATTTGTCGGGATCGAGCGTATCGAGCGAGACGTTGATGCGGCGGACGCCGCAATCGGCGAGCTCTGCGGCATATTTCGCAAGCTGCGTCGCATTGGTCGTCATCGTCAGCTCGTTGAGCGCGCCGCTCGTCAGATGTCGCGACAGCGAGCGCACCAGGCCCATGACGTTACGCCGGACCAGCGGCTCGCCGCCGGTGAGCCTGAGCTTCTTCACGCCCTTGTGGATGAAGGCCGAGCAGAGACGGTCGAGCTCCTCGAGCGTCAGGAGATCGGCCTTCGGCAGGAAGGTCATGTCCTCCGACATGCAGTAGAAGCAGCGCAGATCGCAGCGGTCGGTGACCGAGACGCGCAGATAGGAGATGCGACGGCCGAACGGGTCGGTCATCGGGCGCGTCAGGGCGGTGTCGCTCAACGTCTCAGCAGTCATGGATGGCCTTGCGGGTGGCGGCGATGCCACGAGGCGGCCGCGTGAGGCACGTGGCCGATGTCAGTTACGAGCCAATCTAATCATGATCCGCGCGCCTCACAATCGCCAACGCCGCATCGTCGATGTTGCGCCGCACGCGAGCGCGGCCGTTACTGCCGCGCCGCGCCGGGAACCGGTGCGGGGAAGGCCGAGCCGGTGGTGGCCGGCGCGGCGGCCGCCGGCGCGGCGGCGGACTTCTGCGGCTTCGGCTTCTTCGGCCGCATGTGCTTGACCGCTTTCGGCGGTGCTCCCGGCGCCGGCTGCAGCTCGGCCACCACCGGGCTCGGATCCATCACGACCGGCGGCGACGAGTTGAAATCGCCGGTGTTGCGGATCACCTGCACCGGGATGGTCGCCGGCAGGTATCTGTCCATCGTGAAGGTGACGCTGAAGCCCGCATCGGGCGCCGGAACCTGGACTGTGCACGGCGTTCTGCAGCCCGGCCCGAGCGAGGTTTTGGCATCGGCGCCTGGTGGCACCGATTCGAGCTGCACGGGGACCTCGGGCGCCGCCAGCTTGAAGCTGTCCATGGAGAAGGACGAGCAGCCGGCAAGGCCGGCTCCCGCAACCGCAATTGCGATGACACGCCGCATCATGATGTCCGCCCCACAACCCTGCGGCCATCGGCCGCAATCCCAAGGCGACCATAGGAGCGTCAGAACAGCGGCGCAACTGCGGTCAACCCTATTCTCAACAGAACGTTAACGTCCCGCGTCGTCCCATTTTCTGTCGGCAGAACAAGGGGTTGATCCGAAATCCGGCAGTCGGATCGGAGATCCGCGCGGTCGGCCGGGAGTTGCATCGAGAGCACGTTTCTCCATCAGGGAGAGTTCGATCCCGGCGCCTGCAGTCGCGTATATCGCGGTCTGGTCAGCCGTTTTTGAGCGAGGAACCGAGCGCTGTGACTGCGGCCGGCAGCTCGCGCATGTGGTCGATCAGGTGGTCCGGATTCAGCTCCGCAATCGGGACGTCGGTGTAGCCGAACGTGCAGCCGATCACCGGTACGCCGGCCCGACGCGCCGCGCCGACATCGGTGCCGGCATCGCCGACCATGATCGCGGCGCCGATCTCGCCGCCGGCCTGCGCGATGGTCTGGCGCAGGATCGTCGGGTCGGGCTTGGCGACGCCGAACGTATCGGCGCCGCAGATGGCGGCGAAGCGGGCGGACAGGCCGAGCTGGTCGAGCAGGCGCTTGGACAGCCATTCGAGCTTGTTGGTGCAGACCGCGAACTGGCAGCCGCGGCCGGCGAGCTCGTCGAGCGCTGCCTCCAGCCCGTCGAAGGGGCGCGATTCGATCGCGATGTTCTCGGCATAGAAATCGATGAAATCGGCGGTGAGCCGGTCCATGTCCTCCGTGCTGGCGAAGCGGCCCTCCGCCTCCAGCCCGCGCTCGAGCAGCTTGCGCGCGCCGTGCCCGATCATCTTGCGGGCCGAGGCCAGCGGCACCGGCCGCAGCCCTTCGCGCTGCAAGATGTAATTCAGCGCGTTGATGAGGTCCGGCGCCGTGTCGACCAGGGTGCCGTCGAGATCGAAGACGATGGTGCTGGAGATGGCCATCGGTATCCGCTACCGGGCAGCCCTCGCCCTTGCAAGAGGGCCGGGCCTGCTTTTTGTCCGATTTCGTGACTGCCGGGAGCCAGCAAGAGCTAGGCCTTGCGGCAAAACACCGCTAGATATGCGCCGGTTTTCGGCCCCCGCCCGGTGGGGGTCCATCCGAGGGGCGGGTGTCTTGGTCGATATGGACGCATTGAAACGGCAGGCGGCGGCGCGCGCGCTGGAGGAGGTCGAGAGCGGCATGAGGCTCGGCCTCGGCACCGGCTCGACCGCCAAGCATTTCGTCGATCTGCTCGGTGAAAAGGTGCGTGACGGGCTGAAGGTCGTGGGCGTGCCGACCTCGGAGGCGACGCGGGCGCAGGCGGAAGCCTGCGGCGTGCCGCTGACCACGCTCGACGAGATCGACCGCCTCGACATCACCATCGACGGCGCCGACGAGATCAATCCGGCGCTCGACCTGATCAAGGGCGGCGGCGGCGCGCTGCTGCGCGAGAAGATCGTCGCCAGCGCCTCGGCTCGCATGATCGTGATCGCCGACGAAACCAAATGGGTCGCGCGGCTCGGCCGCTTCCCGCTGCCGGTCGAGGTGGTTCCGTTCGGCCTCGCCGCCACCCAGCGCGAGATGAGTGAAGCCTTTGCCAAGGCCGGCGTGTCCGGGCCAATGAGCGTGCGCAAGTCCGCAGATGGCCACGTTTTCGTCACCGATGGCGGCCACTGGATTGTCGACGTCCGCCTGGGGGAGATCGAGGATCCCCCGCGTCTGGCGGGCCTTTTGAGCGCAATTCCAGGCGTGGTCGAGCACGGGCTGTTCATCGGCCTCGGCAGCACCGCGATCCTGGCAGGCGCACAGGGAATTCGCGTTATCCAGCGGCCTTGAGTGAAGCAGGACTGTCTGCTCAGGGCGGCAATCTCACAGGAGACTTGGAATGAAGAGCGTGTTCAGAATCTTGCCGGCCGCCGGAATCGTGCTGGCTCTGGCCTCTGCGAGCCCCGCTGCCGCGCAGGGCCAGCCGCCGGCCCTGAAGCCGGCCTCGGCCGCCTGCATGGCGGGCGCGCGCGAGATTCTGGCGATGAAGAACGCGGGTGCGATGTACGCCAATGCCGTTCCCGGGATGGTGCAGCAGACCAAGCAGGCGCTGCTGCAGTCCAACCTGAACTACCAGAAGGACCTCGACGAGGTTGCCGTGATGGTCGCGCAGACCTATGCCGGCAAGGAGAAGGAGATCGGCGAGAAGATGGCGCAGATCTACTGCAACGAGTTCTCGGACGCCGAGATCGCCAACCTCGTCACCTTCTACAAGTCGCCGATCGGCCAGAAGCTGCTTGCGGCGGAGCCGAAGGCGATCCAGATGAGCATGCAGGCGATGAACCTGTGGGCAGCGGAGTTTTCCGACACCGTCACCGCGCAGTTCCGCGCCGAGATGCGCAAGCGCAACAAGCCGATCTGAGGCTTGTCGCGGCGAGAACAGGTCGGGGGAGAGATGGCTGAATTCGACGTCGACCTGTTCGTGATCGGTGGCGGCTCGGGGGGCGTGCGCGCCGCCCGCATCGCGGCGGGCTATGGCGCCCGCGTGATGGTCGCCGAGGAATACCGCATGGGCGGCACCTGCGTGATCCGCGGCTGCGTGCCCAAGAAGCTGTTCGTGATCGGCTCGCATGTCCGCCAGGAGATCGCCGATGCCGCCGGTTTCGGCTGGACGATCCCGACCGCGACCTTCGACTGGCCGACGCTGATCAGGAACAAGGACAAGGAGATCGCGCGGCTCGAGGCGGCCTATACCTCCAATGTCGAGAAGTCCGGCGCCAGGATCGTCAAGACCCGTGCGGTGCTGGAGGATGTCAACACCGTGCGGCTCGCGACCGGCGAGACGGTGCGCGCAAAGTACATCCTGATCGCGACCGGTGGCGCGCCGAATCACGGCACGCCGATCCCGGGCATCGAGCACGTCATCTCCTCCAACGAGGCGTTTCATCTGGAGGAGCTGCCGCGCCGGATCGTGATCCAGGGCGGCGGCTACATCGCGCTGGAATTCGCCTGCATCTTCGCCAATTTCGGCTCCGACGTGACGGTCGTCTATCGCGGCGACAACATCCTGCGCGGCTTCGACGAGGACGTCCGCAAGCACGTCCGCGCGGAGATGGAGAAGGAAGGCATCACCATCCTGACCGGCTGCACGGTGTCGAGCGTCGACAAGCACGGCAAGGACTACACCACGCATCTGTCGAACGGCTCCAGCATCGCCTCCGACAAGGTGATGTTCGCGATCGGCCGCCACCCGGCGGTGGCCAATCTCGGCCTGGAGAAGGCCGGCGTCGCCATCAATCCGCGCAACGGCGGCATCGCGGTCGACGCGTTCTCGCAGAGCTCGGTGCCGAGCATCTATGCGATCGGCGACGTCACCCATCGCTTCAACCTGACGCCGGTCGCGATCCGCGAGGGCCATGCCTTCGCCGACACTGTGTTCGGCGGCAAGAGTGTGCGCGTCGATCACGCCGACATCCCGACCGCCGTGTTCTGCCAGCCTGAAGTGGGCACCGTCGGCCTGACCGAGACCCAGGCGCGCGAGATGTACGACCGCGTCGACATCTACAAGACCAGTTTCCGCCCGATCAAGGCGACGATGTCCGGCCGCGATACCCGCGTGCTGATGAAGCTCGTGGTCGACGGCGCGAGCGACCGCGTGCTCGGCTGCCACATCGTCGGCGACACGGCTGCCGAGATCACGCAGGCCGTCGCCATCGCCATCAAGATGAAGGCGACCAAGGCCGATTTCGACTCGACCGTCGCGCTGCATCCCTCCGCCGCCGAGGAACTGGTGACGATGCGCACGGTGACCGAGCGGCATGTGAGGCAGGCGGCGCAGTAGGGCGGCCGCGCTTTCCAGCTCCGCCCGACCGCGTATAAGCTCCCGCCGTCAGGACATGGCGGGGGAACCGATGCGACGATGGAAGATGCTGGCCCTGGCTGGATTGAGTCTGCTGGGTCTGTGGAGCCCCGCGCTCGCCGATACCCGCATCGCGCTCGTCATCGGCAACTCGGCCTATCGGACGGTCAGCCGCCTCGACAACCCCAAGCATGATGCGGCGCTGATGGCCGAGACCCTTCAGGGACTCGGCTTCACGCTGGTCGGCGGCAGCGCGCAGCTCGATCTCGACGAGGCCGCGATGCGCCGCGCCGTGCAGGAGTTCGGCGGCAAGGCGCGCGGCGCCGACGTGGCGCTGGTCTATTATGCGGGCCACGGCGTGCAGGTGCGCGGCGCCAACTATCTGGTGCCGGTCGACGCCAACCCCACGCGGGAGGCCGACGTCGATTTCCAGATGCTCGACGTCAACGTCGTGCTGCGGCAGATGGAGAGCGCGGGCACCAAGCTCAACCTCGTCATTCTCGATGCCTGCCGCAACAATCCGTTCGGCGGCCGCGGGCTGCGCGACGCCGGCAGCGGGCTGGCGCAGATGCGCGCGCCCGAGGGCACGCTGATCTCGTTCGCGACCCAGCCCGGCAACGTCGCGCTCGATGGCCGCGACGGCAACAGCCCGTTCACGAAAGCCCTGGCCGAGACAATCAAGCGGCCCGGCCTCGATATCTTCAAGACCTTCAACCAGGTCGGCCTCGAGGTGAAGCGCGCCACTGCGGGCTCGCAACAGCCCTGGGTGTCGAGCTCGCCGGTCGATGGCGACTTCTTCTTCGCCGGCCAGACGTTTGCGCCGGCTTCGGCCACGCAGCCTGCCTCGGCCGCCTCGTCCGATCCGGCCGAGCGCGCCTGGGCGGTGACGCAGAACACCACCAGCATCGCCGTGCTCGAGGATTTCGTGCGCCAGTTCGGCGCTACGCCCTACGGCTCGATGGCGCGGGCGCGGATCGAGGAGCTGAAGAAGACGCAGACCGCAACGCGTCCGGCGGAGTCACCGACCGAGCGGGCGCAGGCCGTTCTGCCCAACCCGCATCTCGTGCCGCGCATGGTGAAGCGCAACGTCTCGCAGGGCTATCTCAACCTGCGCCGCGAGCCCGGGCAGAAATCCGACATCCTGACGCGCATCCCCGCCGGCGAGACGGCGATGGTCGGCGGCTGCGTGATGCCCGGCGACGGTGTCAGCCGGTTTCCGTCGTGTCGTGCGGTGTGGAACGGTGTCGTCGGCTGGGTGTCGGCGAACGGGCTGGAGTAGGCGGTCTCGCGAGGCAGGCAGCGCATGGCCGCGCGTTTGCCCGCCGACATCCTCAGGGCTGAGCCTTGGCCGTCCTCGTCAAATACGGCCGAGCAAACAGATAGAGCCCGGTTGCCAGCAGCACGATCAGCGGGACGAGCGCCAGCAGCCCGATCCAGAAGGCCGGCTGCGTCTGCGTCATCGCCGCGATGTTGATGATGACTCCGATGGTGAACGCGATCGACACCCAGCGATGCACCTGCCGGATCGCATTGGACCAATTCATCTGCTCCTCCCCATGATGACAATGCTGACGAATGCGCGAGATCTCTCCTCCGTCATTCCGGGGCGTGCGCAGCACGAGCCCGGAATCCATCGCGCGGCAGTTGCGCGGCTTGATGGATTCCGGGCTCGTCGCGCTGCGCGCGTCGCCCCGGAATGACGGCGGAGTTTGTTGCCGGTGCAGCTCAGTCGAGCCGCGCCAACGTCTGCTCCAACCCATCGAAGAATCTCGGCCAGCCGAAGCGCGCGCCCTGATAGGCGCGGGTCTGATCGGCGGCGAAGCCGGTCTGCTCCATGCGCAGATGCGTGCCGGTTGCCGTCGGCGTCAGCGTCCAGGTCACGACGCTGTCGAGGCCGAGCGCCGCCCAGCTATAGGCCAGCGTCCTGTGCGGCTCGATGGTCACGACCTGGCAATCGACCACGCCCCAATCGGCCTTCAGCTTGAAGCGATGATCGAGCGCCGGCACGAAGTCGTTGGCCATCAGCCACTCCGCGATCAGATGCGGCTGCGTCAACGCGCGCCAGAGTTTTTCCGGCGGATGTGCGAATTCGCGCTCGACGACGACGGTGCGGGTTTCGGGCGCAGCTGAGCTCATTGCTCCATCCTGTTGAGCAGATTTTCCAGATCGTCGAACCGGCTTTCCCAGAACGTGGCCATGCGGCTGGTCCAGTCGAGCAGCGGCGCCAGCGCCTTCGGCTGCGCGCGGTAATGCGTCAGGCGGCCTTCGTGACGCTCGCGCACCAGGCCCGCCTGCCTGAGCACGCCGAGATGCTTCGAGACAGCCGGCTGCGACACGCCGGCCTTGGCCGTCAACGCGCCGACCGTCTGCTCGCCGTGCCGGCACAGCCCTTCGAAGATGGCGCGCCGGGTGGGATCGGCGAGCGAGCGGAACAGCAGATCGGGCGAGCGCGGCATGAAATCCATAGCCTGTTGGTTATGGGTTAATTCATAACCGCTTGGTTATGGGTTTGTCAAACGGGGCTCGCGTGATTGCGGCGGAACGAGCTCAAGGTGATCTCCAGCACACAGCGGGAAACCCAGGCACACCTCATCCTCCGCTCGGGGGACGCTGAGGAGACGGCGGGCTGCTAGCAATCCGATACCACTTGCCGGAGACGTCGGACATGCAAGCCCATCAGGATTCAACGCAGCGAAAGCCGGTCGCGCTGAAGCCGGCGCTCGGCGCCACCGTCCTCGTCGGCTTCCTGATCCTGCACGTCGTCGCGATTGCGATTCTGCGAGGGGCTGACACGCCCGACGGAGCGTCGATGAAGCCGATGGCGACGCTTCAATCCATCGATTGACCACCACCCATTTTCAGCCTCATCAGCGGGAGCATTTCCATGCCCGGTTTCGGATCATTCTTGCTGCTCAGCGTCGCCGTGTTCTTCGGCGCCTTCGTCTCCGGCCTCGCCGGCTTTGCATTTTCGGCCGTTGCCGGCGCGATCCTGCTGCACATGCTTCAGCCCCTGGAGGCGGTGCCGCTGATGATGGCGTGCAGCGTCGGCGTGCAGGCGACGAACCTCTGGGCGCTGCGCGCCAGCATCCGCTGGAGGGAGAGCTTGGTCCTGATCATCGGCGGGCTGCTCGGCGTGCCGCTGGCGCTGTGGCTGCTGCACAATGCAGATACACGCGTGTTCCAGCAGGTGTTCGGCCTCACCATTGCGATCTACGCCGGCACCATGCTGTGCAAGCCGGCGCTGGGCAGTCTTCAACCGATGAGCCGAAGCCGCACCGCCATCATCGGCTTCGGTGGCGGCCTGATCGGCGGCCTCACCGCGATGCCCGGCGCGCTGCCGACCATCTGGTGCGAGATGCACGGCCTGCCGAAGACCGAACAGCGTGGCCTCGTCCAGCCCTTCATCGCAGCCATGCAGATCGCCTCGCTCACGATGATGCTGGCGCGTCAGGACCTGTCGTCCAAGGTGATCATCGACCTCGCCTTGAGCATCCCGGCGCTGCTCGCAGGGACTGCACTCGGCGTGTTCGCGTTCCGCAAGGTCAACGATGTGCTGTTCAGGAAGATCATCCTGGGCATTCTGCTGCTATCGGGGCTGCTGCTCGTCGTGTAATTCAACGAGAGAATCCCACCGGTGAGGATCTGCTACATTGAGCCGTTGGGGCGCTGGCGTTCCTTGCGCCATTTTCAGGCCATTCGCCTCCCGCTATCATCCGGAGCATGATCGACAAATTCGACCTCGGCTTTCAATCGTTCTCCGATGATACGGGGATCGCCGCTGGCGCGAGTGACAAAGGCGACGACTGCTTCGTGCAATTTCTGCAGAATCGTTGCGCAAAAGTCGCTGGCGCTCATTGTTTCGCGGCCCAGCTTACGAAGCGGATTGCATCTATAGCTGTGATAGAGTTGTGCGACGTTGAACGTGAACATGCATTGCATGCGGTCTGCTGACCAAGACAGCTTCGATTTCGCCATGAAGGCAATGTGCTCGGAGGAGAAATCGAACCAAAATTCGTCCTTTGGCACATCCCGAAAGATGCCTGTCAGTTCGAAGCCGCTTTCGGGATCAAACACCCGGCGCCGATTTTCGGGATCGGAGATGAATGCCATGACCTTCATGCTCGGGTTGCGTCGATGACCTGTTGAGGACCTTCCTCGGCAAGGGAGGGCGAGCCAGGCAATACCGGGATCGGGGCTCCGTGACCAACACATTAGCGAGCAGCGAAAGATTTTTCTTTACGATTACCAGAAATCATGCTTTATTAGGCGCAACCTGCCTCACTTCGGAGGGGCGTTGCGCGCGATCGTCACGACACGCGAGGCGGGGAGCGATGGCCGCGAGCGAGCCGCAGCGTGTCCGAGAGGATGCGTGGACGAACGGTTCGGCGCGGACGTGAAGTCGCAGCGTGCTGGCACCCCGATGCTGGTGTCCCGCCCAATGCGCAAGCATTGTCGCGAATGGTGGCCAACAAGCCCGGCGCACCAGGCAGACTGCGTATAAGCGTGAAGACCGTCGCGCAGGGAATGCCGGAATGATCGGCTGAACCTGTGGTACCTGCCGCCTGCATTTTTTCCGCAGGCGGGCCATGGGCGAGGCCATCGTCCGGCATTCCCTGCGCCCTTCGATGTCTGAGAGGGCGGATGAGCAGCATGACTCGGCCCAAGCGGCGCGCGAGGATGAGAGCCCGTGGCTGCTGTGTGGGCTCATTTGAGACGGATTCAGCGAGAGGGGCGACCTGAGCGCGTCGAACTCGGTCGTCATCCCCGCGAAAGCGGGGATCCAGTACGCCGCGGCCCATTGAGTCCATTACAGGCGTCTCGGCGTACTGGATCGCCCGGTCAAGCCGGGCGATGACAGCGGTGATTGTGGAGACACTGCTCTTCCATCCGAGACAGGCGGTCGTCATGCGGGGCAAAGTCGTCACCCCACGTCATTGCGAGCGCAGCGACGTGTCCACGAGCTCGGAGAGCGAAGGCGCAAGCAATCCAGAGTCCCGCCCACCACCCTGGATTGCTTCGCTGCGCTCGCAATGACGGGGAGAAAGAGGGGGCTACAGGATCATGCGGAATCTCGGCCGGGCCAAAATCCATCCGTAGCAGCAAGGGCTTGGACGAACGACTTAAATTCCGGATGGCAGTTCGGAGACGGGCTGTGTATAACGCGGCGCGCCGCTGCGGGGGAACGAGCGAGCGGATGTCCAGAGGGAGTAGAGAGCCATGACGGAGCGCTGGAGCCCGGAGAGCTGGCGGTCCAAGCCGGTGCAGCAGGTGCCTGACTATCCCGACCAGAAGGCGCTGGCCGAGGTCGAGGCGCAGCTCGCGACCTTCCCGCCGCTGGTGTTCGCCGGCGAGGCGCGCAACCTGAAGAAATCGCTGGCGCGTGTCGCCGCGGGCGAAGCCTTCCTGCTGCAGGGCGGCGACTGCGCCGAGAGCTTTGCCGAGCACGGCGCCAACAACATCCGCGACTTCTTCCGCGTGCTGCTGCAGATGGCCGTGGTCATGACCTATGCCGGCGCGGTGCCGGTGGTGAAGGTCGGCCGCATCGCCGGCCAGTTCGCCAAGCCGCGCTCGTCGCCGACCGAGAAAGTCAACGGCGTGGAGCTGCCGAGCTATCGCGGCGACATCGTCAACGACACCGCCTTCACGCCGGAGGCGCGCATTCCCAATCCGCAGCGCCAGCTCGACGCCTACCGGCAGTCGGCGGCGACGTTGAACCTGCTGCGCGCCTTCGCCACCGGCGGCTTCGCCAATCTCGGCAGCGTGCACCAATGGATGCTGGGCTTCGTCAAGGACAGTCCGCAGTCGCGCCGCTACAAGGAGCTCGCCGACCGCATCTCCGAGGCGCTCAATTTCATGCGCGCCTGCGGCCTCGATCTCGAGAGCCATCCGGAGCTGCGCGCGACCGACTTCTACACCAGCCACGAGGCGCTGCTGCTCGGCTACGAGCAGGCCTTCACCCGCGTCGACTCCACGACCGGGGACTGGTACGCGACCTCGGGCCATTTCATCTGGATCGGCGACCGCACCCGTCAGCTCGATCATGGCCATGTCGAATATTTCCGCGGCATCAAGAACCCGATCGGCCTGAAATGCGGCCCGTCGCTGAAGCCGGACGAGCTGATCAAGCTGATCGATATCCTCAACCCCGACAATGAGCCGGGCCGGCTGACCCTGATCAACCGCTTCGGCGCTGACAAGGTCGGCGATCACCTGCCGGGGCTGATCCGCGCCGTGCAGCGGGAAGGGCGCAAGGTGGTGTGGTCGTGCGATCCGATGCACGGCAACACCATCACCTCGAACTCGGGCTACAAGACCCGGCCGTTCGATCGCATCGTATCGGAGGTCCGCGCCTTCTTCGCGGTGCATGCCGCCGAGGGCACCCATGCCGGCGGCATTCATCTGGAGATGACCGGCAAGGACGTCACCGAATGCATCGGCGGCGCGCGCGCGATCAGCGACGAGGATCTCAACGACCGCTATCACACGGTGTGCGATCCCCGGTTGAACGCCGAGCAGTCGATCGACATGGCGTTCCTGATCGCCGAGCTGTTGAAGCAGCAGCGCGGCGGCAAGTCGTCTCCGATTCCGGCGGTCGCGGGCTTCTGATGCTGCGCTTCTGGCGCGCGACGCTCAACTCGCGCAATGGTCTTTCCTTCGCGCTCCGCTCCGAGCAGGCGGTGCGCGAGGAGGTGATCGCCTTCCTCCTGTCGCTGCCGCTCGCCTATGTGATCGGCGTGACGCCGATGCGCAGCGTCGAGCTGGTCTGCGCCGTCCTGCTGGTGCTGGTGGTCGAGCTCTTGAACACAGCGATCGAGAAGCTCGCCGATCGCCTGACCACCGAGCACGATCTGCAGATCGGCCGGGTCAAGGATCTCGGCTCGGCTGCAGTCGGCGTTGCGCTCTTGATGTCCGGCGGCTTCTGGCTGTTCGCGATCGCCGAGCGGATCGGGCTGTTGTGAACGAGTTGAGCGATGGCCGCTGACGGTTTCAGGATCACGCTGGCGCAGCTCAATCCGACGGTGGGCGACATCGCGGGCAACGCCGCCAAGGCCCGGGAGGTTCTGGCGAACGCCGCCGACGCCGATCTCGTGGTGCTGCCGGAGCTGTTCATCGCCGGCGGCCTTGCCGCGGAGCTGACGCCGCGCATCGAGGCCGACTGCCGCGACGCCGTCGAAGCCCTGGCGCGCGAGACCGCCGATGGCGGGCCGGCGATGCTGATCGGCACGCCATGGAGCGACAACGGCAAGCTCTACAACGCCCTTGCGCTCCTCGACGGCAGCCGCATCGCCGCGACGCGCTTCAAGACCAATTTGCCGGGTGATCGGAAGCGGCTGTTCGCGCGCGGCCCCGCGGCCGGCCCGATCAGCGTGCGCGGCATGCGCATCGGCGTCGCGATCGGCGAGGACATCTGGCCCGAGCAGCCCAGCGACGAGAACGTCGTCGAGACGCTGGCCGAGACCGGCGCCGAGCTGATCGTGGTCGCGGCCGCCGCGCGCTACATCCGCGGCGATGGCGACCGCCGGCTGTCGGCGGCCGTGGCGCGCGTCACCGAGAGCGACCTGCCGCTGCTCTGGCTCAATCAGACCGGCGGTCACGACGGCGAAGTGTTCGACGGCGCGTCCTTCGCACTCAACGCCGATCTCTCGATCGCCGCGCAGTTGCCGGGCTTCGTCGAGCACGTGACCACGCTGGCATGGCGCAGGGGAGATGACGGCTGGCAGTGCCGCGGGCCGGTCGCCGAGCTGATCGAGGGCGACGAGGCGGACTATGCCGCCCATGTGCTCCGCCTGCGCGACCGCGTCGCCAAGGCAGGCTTCAGCGGCGCGATATTGGGCTTGGCGGCAGGCATCGAATCCGCGCTGTCACTGGCCCTGGCCGTCGATGCACTCGGAGCCGACGAGGTTCGCGCCGTGCTGCTGGCCGGGCCGGACACGCCGCAGCAGCTGCGGGACGAGGCGATCGCGTTCGCGGCGCGGCTCGGTATTGCCGCCGAGATCGTGCCGATCGCGGCGGCCATCGAAGGTGTTGAAACGATCCTGCCCGGCCCGCTGCCGGTCGATGCCCATCGTGATCTGCTGGCGCGGCTCCGCGGCATGTTGCTGGCGGCACTGGCGAATCAATCGGGCGCGCTTGCCGTCGATGTCAGCGGCGGGATTGCCGGCCGGGGCGGCATCGTCGCTGCGCTCGGCGACATCGCCCCGGCGCAGGCTGCTCGCCTGGCCGCGCTGCGCAATCGCTGGACACCCGCGGACGCGCGCGGGCCGTCGGGCGAGGTGATCTCGCCCGATCTCATCGCCCGCGCTGAGATCGAAGGATGATGCAGATGGCCCGGCGAGACTGCTCAGCGCGCCGGGATGAAGGTCGGGCCGACCGTGCGGATCTGCTTGTCGCCGCCGGCGCCGGTCGTGGTGTCGGCGGTCGTGGTCGCCGGAGCCGCATCTGCGGGCGCCGCGCCCTTCTTGCCGGCGACAGGCTTGCCGGTCTGGCGCTGCTGCATCCGCTTGGCGCTCTCCTCGGTGACGATGATGTCACCCTGCTCGGCGGCCGAGGCCCTCTCGTCGATCGACTTCAGAGCATCCGCCCAGGTCTGGCCTGGCGCCTTGCACGAGCAGGAGGGGTTGAACTCGGTGCGATATTTGAACGCGTTCGGCAGCGCGGTGTACGACTGGCCGTTGACCGACACCGCCTGATTCATGTCCTCGCCGGGATTGCGATAGGTGAACAAGGTCGCGTCGGCGGCCGGGCATTGCGCCTTGCAGGCGCGTTCGTCATCGGCGAAGCGGCCGGGAACGGTGGCAAACGAGATCGGGAAATAGGCGCCGTCGCAGGTGCGGACGCAGACGGTGCGGTAGGTGCCCTGCGGGGCGGCGAGATCGGCGCTCGGCGGCGGCAGCGAGGCCGCCGGGTTGCTGTCGGCGCCGCCACCGAACAGGCTGGTCAGGAAATTGCCGCCGGCGTTTCCGCCGCCACCGCGATTCGCGTATTGCTGGTACTGCGGCCCGCAATTGTTCTGGCCCAGCGCGGCCAGCACCGAGCGGCGCTGGTTGTCGCGTTCGCCGCCGAACCCGCCGCCGCGCAGCCGCTCCAGGCTGCCGGTGATCTGGTCCAGATTGGAGCGCATCTGCTGGATCTGATTGTTGACCGGTTGGCATTCGGCCGCGCGACCGTTGAAGATCGAGAAGAAGCCGGGGCTGTCGCAGCCCATGCGCTTGGCCTGCATGCTGACTCGATCGAGCTCGGCCTGCTGCTTGGCGGCAGCGTCCTGATAGCGCCGAATCTGGTCCTCGCGTGCCGGATCACCGCCGCCACCGCCACGTTCGATCGAGGCGAGCTGAGCCTCGAGACGCGGACATATCGGGTTGACGCCGGCCTGCGGCTGACCCGGGGCCATCTGCGCGTAGGAATCGGAGCTGGATTGCGCCAGGGCGTGCGAGCCGGTCAGGGTCAGTCCGAGCAGCGCGGTGCAGGCCAACAGGCGCGGAGACAGGGATGCGATCAAGATGCGGTATTCCGGTCCATGGGTGCTGCCGCGGGACGAGCACAGAATTCGGAAAAATCGCGGCAGCGGCGCGCATCCCATAGCCGCTTTGTCGGGCAGCGTCACGTCGTTTCCGGGGCGCTGGCGTGGCGGGAACAGTCGTTCCCGGAGCCGTCAGCGCTGGCAGGTGATCGCGACATACTCGCTGCAGCCGCCATGAGCGCAGCTCGCGCCGGCTTTCGGCACCGAACCGGTGATCTCGTCGGGGTCGACGCGGCGGTAGGAGGAGGCCTGTGCAAAATCCCGTGATTGGCAGTAGGAGCGGGCGGCCGGGGCACCGCATTTGTCGCCCTTGGCCAGGCACTGGTCGACGCCGTAGCCGTCGGCCTCGTTGGCGATGATGAAGATTCGGCTCTCGGCCGAGGCGGTGGTCGCGGCGGCGAGGAGGACACAGCAGGCGAGCAGGCCCGAGGAGAAGCGCATGGTGCACCGGTCGATGATGGCTACAACTCACGGTTAGGCCAAAAAGGTTAAAAATGATTAACCATGAGGCAGGGCGGACGATTTGGGCGGTGAAAGCGGCCGATTTGCGGCTCTTGACGGCAACATCCCGCTGCATCATGGTGAAACCCATGAACGGTTTCCTCGCCATCTGCTGCATTTGCCGCGAGATTACGCGCTAGCGATTCGCTGGCTGAGGCCGTCTTTTCTCAACAGAGATGATCAGGACGCCCGGCCGGCAGGTCGGAAGCGTGCTGTTTGCCGTGGCCGCCCGTCTTCGGGCCGTCATCTGGCGGAGGACACCCGTTGCGTCTCGCTTGGCGAGACGCGGGCACAGGCATTCGAGACTGAGGCATTCGGGGACTGACCATGGACTTGCGTTTGTACGACACCGCGTCGCGGGAGAAGCGCCCCTTCGTGCCGCTCGATCCGAACAATGTCCGCATGTATGTCTGCGGACCGACCGTCTACGACTTCGCCCATATCGGCAATGCGCGGCCCGTGATCGTCTTCGACGTGCTGTTCCGGCTGCTGCGGCATCTCTATGGCAAGGATCACGTCACCTATGTCCGCAACATCACGGACGTCGACGACAAGATCAATGCGCGGGCCGCGCGCGACTATCCGGGACTGCCGCTGAACGAGGCGATCCGGAAGGTCACCGAGGTGACGGCCAATCAGTTTCGCAGCGACACTGCTGCGCTCGGCAGCCTGCCGCCGACCTTCGAGCCGCGCGCGACCGATTTCGTATTGCCGCGCGCGGACGGCAAGGCCGACATGGTGACGTTGATCCAGCAGCTCATCGCGCGCGGGCATGCCTATGAGGCTGCGGGCGAGGTTCTGTTCGATACCCGATCGATGCCGGACTATGGCGCGCTGTCGGGCCGCAAGCTCGACGAGCAGCTCGCCGGCGCCCGCGTCGCGGTCGATGCGCACAAGAAGGATGCGGCTGATTTCGTGCTATGGAAGCAGTCGTCCGATGACGAGCCGGGCTGGGACAGCCCGTGGGGGCGCGGTCGCCCGGGCTGGCACATCGAATGCTCGGCGATGAGCGCCGCCTATCTCGGTGACGTCTTCGACATCCATGGCGGCGGTCTCGACCTGATCTTCCCGCATCATGAGAACGAGATCGCGCAATCGCGCTGCGCCCATGGCACCTCGGTCATGGCGAACTACTGGCTCCACAATGAGTTCGTGCAGGTCGAGGGCGCGAAGATGTCGAAGAGCCTCGGCAACTTCGTCACCATCCGCGACCTGCTGGCGGACTGGCCGGGCGAGGTGCTACGCCTCAACATGCTCAAGATGCACTACCGCTCGCCGGCCGATTGGACGGTCAAGGGCCTGGAGGAGAGTGCGAAAACGCTCGACGAATGGTATCGCGTCGCGGCCGATGCGTCCGGCGAGCAGCCCGATCCCGCGGTCATCGCCGCGCTGCTGGACGACATCAATACGCCGCTGATGATCGCGGAGCTGCACGCATTGCGCGGACGGGCGTCGTCCGGGGATGACGCCGCTCGCGCCGCATTTGCCGGCTCGTTGCGCTATTTCGGCTTTCTGTCCGAAACGGCGGCGCAATGGGAGGCGCGCAAGCAGCAGGCGCGTGGCGTCGACGCCGGTAAGGTCGATAGCCTGATCGCGGAGCGCACCGCCGCCCGTGCGCGCAAGGACTTCAAGGAGTCCGACCGCATTCGTGATGAGCTCGCGGCGATGGGCGTCGTGCTCAAGGATGGCAAGGGCGCCGACGGCAAGCCGGTCACGACCTGGGAGATCGCGCGATGAAGAGGCCCGATACGCCGTTCCCGCGGCACTGGCTGTACTACATCCTGCTCAAGCTCGCGGTGATCGCAGGCGCGGTTGCATTGGTCACGAAGCTTTATGGACTCTGGTGAGACGATGGGACAGGCTCTTCCGAAGGCGGCGCTCCGGCCGTTTCTCGCTGCCGATACGCCGCTGCTCGCGGCGATCTTCGTCGCCAGTATCCAGCAGCTGACCTCGGACGACTACAGCGAGGAGCAGCAGGAGGCCTGGGCCGCCGCTGCCGACGACGAGGCGGGTTTTGGTAAGAAGCTGGCGTCGACGCTGACCTTGATCGCAACCCTGAAAGGCGCGCCGGTCGGCTTCGCGTCGCTGAAGGGCAACGATCACATCGACATGCTCTACGTGCATCCGAGCGTCGCGGGGCAGGGCGTCGGAGCGCTGCTGTGCGATGCGCTGGAGAAGCTTGCCGGCGCTCGCGGCACGACGGGGCTGGTGGTCGATGCCAGCGACACTGCGGTGGATTTCTTCAGGAAGCGCGGCTACGTCGCGCAGCAGCGCAACAGCGTCTCCATCAATGGCGAGTGGCTCGCCAACACAAGGATGAAGAAGGCGCTCGGCGCGGGAGCGCAGTCATGAGCAGAGAGCGACTCTATCTGTTCGATACGACGTTGCGCGATGGCGCGCAGACCAACGGCGTCGACTTCACGCTGGCCGACAAGCAGGTCATCGCGCGCATGCTCGACGATCTCGGCATCGACTATGTCGAGGGCGGCTATCCCGGCGCCAATCCGCTCGACAGCGAGTTCTTCGCGACCAAGCCCAAGCTCGGACATGCCCGTTTCACGGCCTTCGGGATGACGCGGCGCGCCGGGCGGTCGGTGTCGAACGATCCCGGCGTCGCGGCGCTGCTCGACGCCAAGGCGGATGCGATCTGCTTCGTGGCCAAGTCCTCAGCCTATCAGGTTCGCGTCGCGCTCGAGACGACCAACGAGGAGAACCTCGCCTCGATCCGCGACAGCGTGACTGCGGCCAAGGCGGCCGGGCGCGAGGTGATGCTCGACTGTGAGCATTTCTTCGACGGCTACAAGGAGAATGCCGAGTTCGCGCTGGCCTGTGCGCGAGCCGCGTATGAGGCCGGCGCGCGTTGGGTCGTGCTGTGTGACACCAATGGCGGCACCATGCCGCATGAGATCGAGGCCATCGTCGGCGAGGTCGCCAAGCATGTGCCAGGCGATCATCTCGGCATTCACGCCCATAACGACACCGAGCAGGCGGTGGCGAACTCGCTGGCCGCGGTGCGCGCCGGCGTGCGCCAGATCCAGGGCACGTTGAACGGGCTTGGCGAGCGCTGCGGTAATGCCAATCTGTGCTCGCTGATTCCGACCCTGAAGCTGAAGGCGGAGTTCGCTGACAAGTTCGAGATCGGCGTCTCCGACCAGCAGCTCGGCGGCCTGATGAAGGTGTCACGCACGCTCGACGACATGCTCAACCGCGCGCCGAACCGGCATGCGCCTTACGTCGGCGAGAGCGCATTCGTCACCAAGACCGGCATCCATGCCTCTGCGGTGCTGAAGGATCCGCACACTTATGAGCATGTGCTGCCCGAGAGCGTCGGCAATCATCGCAAGGTGCTTGTGTCGGACCAGGCCGGCCGTTCCAACGTGATCGCAGCGCTGGAGCGCGGCGGCATTCCCTTCAGCAAGAGCGATCCGAAGCTGACGCGGCTGGTCGAGGAGCTGAAGGAGCGCGAGGCCTTGGGCTATGCCTATGAGTCCGCGAACGCCTCGTTCGAGCTGCTGGCGCGGCGTACGCTCGGCTCCGTGCCGGAGTATTTCCGGGTCGAGCAGTTCGACGTCAATGTCGAGCAGCGCTACAACGCGCTCGGCGAGCGCGTCACGGTGGCGCTGGCGGTGGTCAAGGTCGACGTCGCCGGCGAGCGGCTGATCTCCGCCGCCGAAGGCAACGGCCCGGTGAATGCGCTCGACGTTGCCTTGCGCAAGGATCTCGGCAAGTATCAGGGCTTCATCGACGGCCTCAAGCTGATCGACTACCGAGTCCGCATCCTCAATGGCGGCACCGAGGCAGTGACGCGGGTGCTGATCGAGAGCGCTGACGAGACCGGCGAGCGCTGGACCACGGTCGGCGTGTCGCCCAACATCATCGACGCCTCGTTCCAGGCGCTGATGGATTCAGTGTTCTACAAGCTGGTGAAATCAGGCGCGCCGGGATGACAATGAGGAGCCGTCATTGCGAGCGAAGCGAAGCAATCCAGAGTTCCGCCCTCGGCTCTGGATTGCTTCGTCGCTTCGCTCCTCGCAATGACGAATGGAGAGAGCGGGGAGTCAACGCATGATCGACCACGTCTCCGTCGGTGTCAGCGACCTCGCCCGCAGCGCGCGCTTCTACGAGCTTGCGCTGGCGCCGCTCGGCATGACCCGGCTGGTCGAGCGGCCTGCCACCATCGGCTTCGGCAAAACCTATCCGGAGCTCTGGATCAACCTGCGCCCGGCGATGGCGCGCGTGCCGGCCGACACCGGCTCGCATCTCTGCTTGCGCGCCAAGACCACGGCCGAGGTCGATGCGTTCCACGCGGCAGCTGTTGAAGCAGCCGGCATCTCGGACGGCGCGCCGGGGCTGCGGCCGCATGATCGCGTGCGCTATTATGCGGCCTTCGTGCTCGATCCCGATGGT
Source organism: Bradyrhizobium sp. SZCCHNR1002 (assembly GCF_032381435.1). NCBI lineage: Bacteria > Pseudomonadati > Pseudomonadota > Alphaproteobacteria > Hyphomicrobiales > Nitrobacteraceae > Bradyrhizobium > Bradyrhizobium sp. SZCCHNR1002. The sequence continues at coordinate 1,642,096 of NZ_JAUHIS010000001.1, read as the reverse complement.
AACCGGATCGAGGCGGTGACGTTTCCCAGCGAGTAGGGAGTCACAGCCGCTTGGCAATCTCCGGCGCCATCTCCGTCTCTTCCTTGGCGACGCGGGCGGCGGCCTCGCGCAGCCGCGGCAGGATGTCCTCGGTGCGGTCGGCCTTGAGCAGCTCGATCTGGAAGCCGGGGCGGATGAACTCGGTTTCCCGCATGTGGGCGAGCAGGGCGAACAGCGGCTCCCAGAAGCCGTCGATATTGGCCATCAGCACCGGCTTGGCGTGGCGTCCCAACTGCTTCCAGGTCAGCTGCTCGACCAGCTCCTCGAGGGTGCCGATGCCGCCGGGTAAGGCGACGAACGCATCGGAATGCTCGAACATCAGCCGCTTGCGCTCGTGCATGTCGGGCGTGACGATCAGATCCTTCAGCGGCATCATGACCTCCTTCTTCACCAGGAAGTCAGGGATGATGCCGGTGACGTCGCCGCCATGATCGAGCACGGCCTTGGCGACCGCGCCCATCATGCCGATGGAGCCGCCGCCATAGACGAGCCTGACGCCGTTGTCGGCGAGCGCCTTGCCAAGTGCCTTCGCCGATTCGATGAAGCTGGGATTGGTGCCCGGGCCGGAGCCGCAATAGACACAGACGGTGCGGATTTCAGTCATGTGATGGATGTGACACTGCAGCTGAAAGGCGTCAAGACGGAGGCGGATGGGGTGAATTCCCGGGATTTCATCGTGTGATGCCGACGGTTTCGATCCATTTGTCGGAAAACAAATATGCAAATACTGCGCCGCCGCAACGGTTTCCGTGGGCACACGGGTGCATCCGGCGCACGGACGCTCTATATGACGCAGGCAACGCCCGGCATCACAACATGCCAAGACCCTCGCTGTTCCAGATCGCTTGATGCCTCCTGATTCCTCCCCCCATCACGGCGCCGCTCAGCCGCCCGCGTCCCTCGAGCAGGGAACGCTGGCTGGCACCCTGCGGCATCTCTGGCCCTTCATCTGGCCGAGCGATCGCGCCGATCTGAAGATGCGGGTGTTGTGGTCTGTCGTGCTGCTGCTCGCGGCCAAGGTCGCGACCTTGGTGCTGCCTTTCACCTTCAAATGGGCCACCGACGCGCTGACGGGCGCCAACACCGCGCCGATCAAGCCGGACGACTGGGCGTTCTGGCTGGTCGCCTCGCCGATCGTGATGACGGCGAGCTACGGCGCGATGCGCGTGCTGATGGCGGTACTGACGCAATGGCGCGACGGTATTTTCGCCCGCGTCGCGATGCATGCGGTGCGCAAGCTCGCGACCATCACCTTCGTCCACATGCACGAATTGTCGCTGCGCTTTCATCTGGAGCGCAAGACCGGCGGATTGACGCGTGTGCTCGAGCGAGGCCGCAACGCGATCGAGACCATCGTGCGGATGGTGATCCTGCAGCTGATCCCGACCATCGTCGAGGTCTCGCTGCTGACCGCCGTGCTGCTGTGGCAGTTCGACTGGCGCTACGTGCTGGTGACGCTGACCATGGTCGCAGCCTATCTCTACTACACCTACATCGCGACCGAGTGGCGCATCGAGATCCGGCGCCGCATGAACGACTCAGATACCGACGCCAACACCAAGGCGATCGACTCGCTTCTCAACTATGAGACGGTGAAGTATTTCGGCGCCGAGGCCCGCGAGGCCGAGCGCTACGACCGCTCGATGGAGCGCTATGAGCGGGCCAGCGTGAAGACCTACACCTCGCTGGCGGTGCTGAACGCCGGGCAGGCCGTGATCTTCACGATCGGGCTCACCGTCGCGATGCTGATGTGCGCGCAGGGCGTGCGCCAGGGGCGCAACACGGTCGGCGACTTCGTCATGATCAACAGCATGATGATCCAGCTGTACCAGCCGCTGAACTTCATGGGCATGGTCTATCGCGAGATCAAGCAGGCGATCATCGACATCGAGATGATGTTCGGCGTGCTCACCAGGGATGCGGAGGTCAAGGACGCGCCCGGGGCGACGCCGCTGGTCGTGACATCGGGCCATGTCCGCTTCGAGGACGTCCGCTTCGCCTACGAGCCGGAGCGGCCGATCCTGCAAGGGCTGAGCTTCGAGGTGCCGGCCGGCAAGACGGTCGCCATCGTGGGGCCGTCCGGCGCCGGCAAGTCGACCATCTCGCGGCTGCTGTTCCGCCTCTATGACGTCTCCGGCGGTCGCATCCTGATCGACGGGCAGGACATCCGCGACGTCACCCAGGTGTCGCTGCGCGCCCAGATCGGCATGGTGCCGCAGGACACGGTGCTGTTCAACGACACCATCCGCTACAACATCCGCTACGGCCGCTGGGACGCCGACGATGCCGCGGTCGAGGAGGCGGCGCGGCTGGCCCAGATCGACGGCCTGATCCGGATGGCGCCCAAGGGCTATGAGACCCAGGTCGGCGAACGCGGCCTCAAGCTGTCCGGCGGCGAGAAGCAGCGGGTGGCGATCGCGCGGACGATCCTAAAGGGGCCGCCGATCCTGGTGCTCGACGAGGCCACCTCGGCGCTGGACAGCCACACCGAGCACGAGATCCAGGAGGCACTGGACGGCGTGTCGCGCAACCGGACTTCGCTGGTGATCGCGCACCGGCTCTCGACCATCGTGGCGGCGGACGAGATCATCGTGCTCGACCGCGGCCGGATCGCCGAGCGGGGCACCCATGCCGACCTGCTGGCGCGAGGCGGGCTGTATGCCGGCATGTGGAACCGGCAGCGCGAGGCCGAGGAGGCGCGCGAAAAGCTGGCGCAGATCGGCGACGACGCTGCTGCGCCGAACCGCAATCCGCCGGCGGCCACGGATCCGGTCGCCACAGCGGCCGAATGAGCCCGCGAACCGCCTTGATCCACAGTTAAGGAATCATTTTGACCTTGGCCGCGCATCGACCTAGTCAAGGCGGCGGTCCGCTCTGAGGTCAGAGGGACGACATCTCAACGAAGCAGGCCATGTCGATCAGCAACTCCATCCGCGCGCAGATTCCGCCGATTCATCCCGAGGGCTATCCGTTCATCGGGGGCTTTGCCCTGGCCAGTCTGGTCCTGTTCTGGATCTTCACGCCGCTCGGCTGGATCGGCACCTTGCTCACCGTCTGGTGCGCGCTGTTCTTCCGCGATCCGATCCGGGTGACGCCGCAGCGGGACGGGCTGGTGGTGGCGCCGGCCGACGGGCGCATCTCCATGATCACGCGGGCACTGCCGCCGGCCGAGCTCGGCCTTGGCGACCGGCCGCTGTTGCGCGTCTCGATCTTCATGAGCGTGTTCAACGTGCATGTGAACCGCAGCCCGATTGCCGGCCGGATCGAGAAGATCTCCTACCGTCCCGGCGCCTTCATCAATGCCGAGCTGGACAAGGCCAGCGAGGACAATGAGCGCAACTCGCTGGCGATCTCGACGCCGCACGGCAAGATCGGGGTGGTCCAGATCGCCGGTCTCGTGGCGCGGCGGATCGTGTCGTTCGTCCGTGAAGGCCAGACCGTCGGGGCCGGGGAGCGCTTCGGGCTGATCAGGTTCGGCTCGCGCCTCGACGTCTATCTGCCCGACGGCACGGAGGTTCTTGTCTCGGAAGGCCAGACCGCCATTGCCGGCGAAACCATCCTGGCCGATTTCGACGTGGCGGTGCCCGGACTGAGCTTCCGGAGCCAGTGAACCGTCGCCGGGCCGGTGTGACTCATTAACGGGACCTTGGGTCGCGATCCGGCACAAGGTCGAGACCTGCCACTCTGCGGTGTGATCATGAGCTTCGATCCGAACTCTTCCGAACTGCGCCGTCGACGCTTCCGACCGATCCCGGTGCGGCTGCTGGTGCCGAACATGATCACCCTGCTGGCGATCTGCGCCGGCTTGACCGCGATCCGGCTGTCGACCGAGGGCCGGATGGAGCTCGCGGTCGGGGCCATCGTCTTCGCCGCCTTCCTGGATGGTATCGACGGCCGCATCGCGCGCATGATCAAGGGACAGTCGAAGTTCGGTGCCGAGCTCGATAGCCTGGCCGATTTCGTGAATTTCGGCGTGGCGCCGGGCCTGATCCTGTATTTCTGGCAGCTTCACGAACTGCGCGACGGCGGCTGGATCGCCGCCATGATGTACGCCATCAGCGGCGGGCTGCGGCTGGCGCGCTTCAATGCCAGCATCGACGACCCCAACAAGCCACCCTTCGCCGCCAATTTCTTCACCGGCGTGCCGGCGCCGCTCGGCGCCATCACGGTGCTGCTGCCGGTCTATCTCGCGTTTCTGGACCTGCCGAAGCCGCCCGCGCTGGTGACCGCGTTCTACACGCTGCTGATCGCATTCCTGATGGTGTCGCGGCTGCCCGTGTTCTCCGGCAAGACCGCGCGGATGCGCGTCTCGCCTGAGCTCGTGCTGCCGGTGTTCGCCGCCGTGGTGTTCTTCGTCGCGCTGCTGGTGGTCTATCCCTGGCACATCCTGTCGGCGGGCTCGATCCTCTACATGCTCAGCCTGCCGTTCGGCTGGCGGCTGTACCGTCAGCAGGCGGCGCGGCATGCCGCAGCTCTTGGCGACGCCGGCGCGGCGGCGCAATCGCCCTCGACATCGGCGGCGCCCTTCGTGCCTGCAGGCGCGCCGGCCGAGCAGGAGCCGCGAGCACCGGATCGTCTGCACTGAGCGCAGGGCCGTAGTCCGGCCCGAAGCTTTGCCGCCTCGGACGCGTCAGTTATACCGGATGCAAGGACGGCGATCACGTCTGTCCGCAGCATCCGGAGAAAACGCCCGTGACAAGCTCTGCCGCCGCGCCCCTCGCTGCTTCCGTCCTCGAGGCGCTCGCGCGCTACGACACCCCGACGATCTGCAATGCCATGGAGATCGTGGCGCCCGAGCGCCGCCTGATCGGCTACACCACCAAGCCGCTGGTCTGCCCGTTCCCTGATCTGCCGCCGATGGTCGGCTATGCCCGCACCGCGACGATCCGGTCCGTGGTCAAGTCCGGCCTGCCCGCCGAGGAGCAGGCGAGGCGGCGCACCGACTACTATGAATATGTCGGCACCGGCCATGGCCCCCGCATCGTGGTGATCCAGGACATCGACGGCCCCGATATCGGCTACGGCGCGTTCTGGGGTGAGGTGCAGAGCAACGTGCACAAGGCGCTCGGCTGCCTCGGTGTGATCACCGACGGCTCGATCCGCGACATCCCGCAATGGGCTGATGGTTTCCAGGCGCTGGCCGGTTCGATCGGACCCTCGCATGCGTGGGTTCATGCCGAAAGTTTCGGCGGCGAGGTCCGCGTTGCCGGGATGACGGTGCGCTCCGACGATCTGATCCATTCCGATCGTCACGGCGCGATCGTGATCCCCCATGACATCGCCGCCAAGCTGCCCGAGGCGGCCGAGCTATGCGCCCGCCGCGAGACGCCGATCCTGGAGATCGCGCGATCGGCGGATTTCTCGCTCGAGAAGCTGAAGGCCGCGCTGAAGCGCTCGGCCGAGATTCACTGAGCACGGCTGCTCGCAGCACGTTCAGGGGCCGCACCGCGCGACGGTGCGGCATTCGCCGGCAATGCCGGCCTCAGCCCGGCCGGCGAGCGCATCCGGACGATTACGGGGGCGAGGCATCGGCGCCAGCTCAAACCCGCGATTTCGGTGACTGATTACCCGTCAGCCCGCCGGATCGGCCGAAGGTTAAGCGGCCCTCGCTCGTTGAGAAGATTTTATCCATCAAGCTTTACCTGATGGCTAGCCTGTCCGGATAGGCATGTCTTTCGAGGGCGAGAGAGATGCGCAGGCTGATATCGAAATCGATGCCGTTGTTCGGCCGGCTCGACCGGGCCGTCGACAGGGTGGTGCGGCTGATCGGGCATTTCGGCAGCGCGGTGATCGGCCTGTCGGCGATCGCGCTGGTATGGTCCGGCATCTTTTATACGATTTCGGAAGAATACGCACGCACCGAGCAGTCGGCGCTCAAGAACGGCTCCAATCTGGCGCGTGCCTTCGAGGAGCAGATCATCCGCTCGATCCGCGCCGCGGACCAGACCCTGCGCTACGTCCGCGATTCCTATGCCAAGGACCCGCAGAACTTCGACATGTCGCTGTGGTCGAAGAACAGCCAGTTCTTGTCCGACTTCTCGTTCCAGGTGGTCGTGATCGGCAAGGACGGCATCATGCTGTCCAGCAACATCGATCCGAAAATGCGCGGGCTCGACCTGCGCGATCGCGAGCACTTCCGCGTCCACGCCGACGGCAAGGACGACTTCCTCTTCATCAGCAAGCCGATCTTCGGGCGCGTCTCCAACAAATGGTCGATCCAGCTGACGCGGCGGATCGTCATGCCGGACGGCTCGTTCGGCGGCGTCGTCGTGGTCTCGCTCGATCCGGAATATCTGTCGAGCTTCTACAACACGGTTGATCTCGGCAAGAAGGGCAACGTCACGCTCGTCGGCCTCGACGGCATCGTGCGCGCGCGCGCCTCGGCGGGTCCCGCCGGCGTCGGATCCTCGCTCGCCGGCAGCCCGGTGATGACCGCCGTCCAGCAGAAGGATAGCGGCTCCTACACGGTCAAGAGTCTGATCGACGGCGTATCCCGCATCTATACCTTCCAGCGTATCAAGGAGCAGCCGCTGGTGGTCATCGTCGGCCAGGCGTCCGAGGAGATCTTCAGCGCCTTCAAGGTCAATCGCGATCGCGATCTGCTGGTGGGAGCGCTGCTGACCGTCGTCATCGGCATCATCACGGTCCTGATCGCGCGCTACCAGGCGGGCCTTGCCGCCTCGCGCGACGCGGCGGAAGCCGGCACGCGGGCGCGTTCGGAATTCCTGGCGATGATGAGCCACGAGATCCGCACGCCCATGAACGGCGTCATCGGCTTGGCCGATCTCCTTCTGTCGGCCGATCTCGCGCCGGAGCAGCGCAAGATCGCGACCACCTTGCGTGAATCGGCAGACTATCTGCTGCAACTCCTCAACGACGTGCTCGACTTCTCGAAGCTCGATGCCGATCGTCTGGAGATCGAGCATATCGAGTTCGACCTGCATCGCTCGGTGACGGCGACGGCCGAGCTCCTGGTGTCCCGTGCCAAGGAGAAGGGGCTGCAGCTGACGACCTCGATCGCGCCGGAGGTGCCGAACTACGTGGTCGGCGACCCGGCGCGGCTGCGCCAGGTGCTGTTCAACTTGGTCGGCAACGCCCTCAAATTCACCGAAGCCGGCAGCGTTCATATCGACGTGCGGGCCGAGGATCTCGCCGGGCCGAACCTGACCTTGGTGTTCTCCGTCGCCGACACCGGCGTCGGCATTCCGGCGGAAGCCGTCGGCCGCCTGTTCAAGCAGTTCTCGCAGGTCGACAACTCGATCTCGCGCCGCTTCGGCGGCACCGGGCTTGGGCTCGCGATCTGCAAGCGCCTCGTCACCTGCATGGGCGGTGACATCAAGGTGCAGAGCAAGGTCGGCGAAGGCAGCACCTTCACCTTCTCCATCCAGGTCCAGCCTCAGCCGCAGCCCGACGTCGAGCAGGTCAGCGCGCCCGAGGCGACCATCGTCCCGGTCGGTGAGACGAAGGCGGAGGAGCGCCCGGCCAGCGTCGAGCCGCTGAAGATCCTCGTGGCCGAGGACAATCTCACCAATCAGTTCGTGATCAAGAAGCTTCTGGACAAGCTGGGTCACAGCTACGAGCTGGTGGAGAACGGCACGCAGGCGGTCGCCGCCGTGCAGAAGCAGACCTACGACCTCATCCTGATGGACATGATGATGCCGGAGATGGACGGGCTGACGGCGACGCGGATGATCCGCTCGCTGCCGCCCCCGGCGCAGGACATCTACATCATCGCGCTGACGGCCAACGCCACCAGCCAGGATCACCTGGCGTGCACGGACGCCGGCATGAACGACTTCGTGACCAAGCCGGTCACGCGCGATCGATTGAATGCCGCTCTGCTCCGCGCGGCCGCTGCTACAAACAAGGAAAGGCTTGTTGCATGACCGACTTGGTGCAATTCGATGAATCCGTCTATCAGATCCTGATCTCCGAGCTCGGCGAGGAGGATGCGCTGGAAGTGCTCAGAACGTTCCTGGACGACACCTCCAGCAAGTTCGGCACGCTCGCCAGCAAGTTCGAGGATCGCCTCGAGCTGAAGCGTGAGGCGCACTCGATCAAGAGCTCGTCGGCGACGTTCGGCTTCGCGGCGCTGTCGCGCCTGTCGCGCGAGCTCGAGCTCGGCTCGGCGACGATGGAGCCGGCGCAGATGCTGGAGATGGTCCGCAAGATGGAAAAATCGTTCGAGCAGGCGGTCGTGTTCGCCGAGGCGAACCTGCTGAAGTCCGGCGCGGCGGCGGCGTGAACGCGGCCGACGATCTCCGATGCGCGGCTCATCGGCTTCCGTTTACGTCTTATTATGCCTACCAAATTCGGTAACTCGTCCTTAATTGCGCGCATCTAGTGTGGAGCGCGCGTGGGGCAGGGCCGCCGCGCCCGTCCAGGACGGCCGGTGGTTCGCGTACGCGGGTGGAGTAAGCTCATGGATATCATGACGGGCGCAGGGCTCGTGTTTGGCATGATCGTCATCGCCGTCATGATGCTGCTGGGCGGTGACTTCGGGATGTTCGTCAGCGACCACGCTGCGATCATCATCTTCGGCGGCTCGACCGCCGCCACCATGATCCGCTTTCCGCTCGGGGCCATGCTGCACGGCATGCCGCTCGGCATCAAGTTCGCGTTCACGATGAGCCGCCTGTCGGCCCGCGAGCTGGTCGACGAGCTCGCCCGCATCGCCGAGATCGCTCGCAAGCAGGGACCGGTTGGCCTCGAGAAGGTCGAGACCGACGAGCCGTTCCTCGCCAAGGGCATTCGCTACGTGGCCGACGGCTACGACCTCGAATTCATCCGCGACAATCTCGAGCGCGACCGCGACAACTTCCTGATGCATCTCGACGAGGGCAGCAAGATCTACCGCGCGATCGGCGACTGCGCGCCGGCCTTCGGCATGATCGGCACGCTGATCGGCATGGTGCAGATGTTCGCCAACATGACCGACCCCTCGAAGCTCGGCCCGTTCATGGCGACCGCGCTGCTCGCGACGCTGTATGGCGCGCTCGTCGCCAATCTCATCTGTCTGCCGATCGCCGACAAGCTGCACGGCAAGCTGCTCGACGAGGAGACCAATCGGACCCTGATCATCGACGGCATCCTGATGATCCGCGATTCCAAGAGCCCGGCCTTGGTGCGCGAAATGCTGCTGGCCTATCTGCCGGAGAAGCACCGCCATGCCGAGGGCGAGCCCGTGCCGGCCTGACCGGCGGGGACTCAAGGGGATCTGGGGCGGGTTGAGAGATGGCCAAGAAGAAACGGGGCGATGCGCATGGCGGCGGTCACGGCTGGTTCGTGACCTTCGCCGACCTGATGGGGCTGCTGCTCGCCTTCTTCGTCATGCTTGTCGCATTCTCCACCATGGACAACAACAAGCTGAAGGTCGTCGCCGGCTCGATGCGCGACGCCTTCGGCGTGCAGTCGGAGTCGCGCTATTCCGGCATCGTCGAATCCGACGGCCTGCCGACCCGGCCGAAGCTCAAGAACGCCGCCCACATCTCGCCTGAGGAGACCGCGCGCGAGCCGAGCCCGGAGCAGGAGGAGCGCCAGCACACCAATGGCGCCAAGCTGAAGATCGATCGCCAGTTCGCGCTGGCCTCAGCCTCGCTGCGCCAAGCGTTGCAGGACATGCCGGAGATGACCGAGATCTCCAAGCACATCATGTTCGAGGAGACCAAGCAGGGGCTCAACCTCGAGATCGTCGACCAGGACGGCCGCTCGATGTTCGCCGACGGTTCGAAGGTGCCCTATGACCGCACCCGGCGGCTCATCGAGAAGCTGGCGGCGCCGCTCAAGGCGACGCCGCTCCGGGTTCAGATCACCGGGCATACCGCCGCCGGCTTCGTTCCGGCCCGCAGCGATTACGGTGGTTTCGACCTGTCGGCGGACCGCGCCAACGCCGTGCGCCAGATCCTGGAGCGCGAAGGCCTGCCGGCGAGCCACATCTTCGCGGTGTCCGGCAAAGCGGATACTCAGCCGCTGTTTCCGGACGACCCTTCGCTGTCCGCGAACCGCCGCGTCACGATCACCCTGATGCGGGAAGATCCGCCATTGCCGCCGGACTTGAAGCCGTAGCCGCACTGATTCTGGCCGCATCACATTGCCGCACAGCTGTTTGCGAACGGCATTCAACAGCACCGGCAAGCCCTTGATTTACGGGCGATTGATCCGACATCCGCTGCGGAAAACCCTCGCTGCCCGGGAACTCGCTGCGGCGCGATACCAGACATTCTGTGCAAGACAGCTCGCCTGGAGGCCGGGAAGCACGGTCTGATATGGTAGAGACTTGACCTGCGGCCGGTCTGCGTCCACACGCGCCGGGCTAAACGGGAAGATGCGTTCCAAGCGACATGACGGCCACGGCTACATCGACCGAAGGACAGGAAACCGCCACCCCATCGGGGTTCTGGGGGCTGACGCTCGGCAGCATCGGCGTCGTGTTCGGCGACATCGGCACCTCGCCCCTGTACGCCTTCCGCGAGGCCGCGCACGGTGCCGCTCAGGGACAGCCAGTGTCCCGGATGATCGTGCTCGGCGTGCTCTCCCTGATTCTCTGGTCGCTGTTCATCGTGGTCACGGCCAAATACGTGCTGCTGCTGTTGCGGGCCGACAATAATGGCGAGGGCGGGACGCTGTCGCTGATGGCGCTCGGCCAGCGGGCTCTGGGCCGGCGCAGCATGTTCCTGATGGCGCTCGGCGTCATCGGCGCCTCGATGTTCATTGGCGATTCGATGATCACGCCGGCGATCTCGGTGCTCTCGGCGGTCGAAGGCCTCAAGCTCGCGGCGCCCGCGCTCGAGCATTACGTCGTGCCGCTGACCGTGATGATCCTGGTCGTGCTGTTCGCGGTGCAGAGCAAGGGGACGGCACGGGTGGCCTCCGCCTTCGGCCCGGTCATGGTCACGTGGTTCGCATGCCTCGCGGTCATGGGACTCGTGCACATCAGTGACGATCCCTCCGTCCTCGCCGCCATCAATCCCTATTACGCAGTGCAGTTCCTGCTGTCACACGGCACCGTCGGTCTGGTCACGCTCGGCGCGGTGTTTCTTGCCGTTACCGGCGGCGAGGCGCTTTATGCCGATCTCGGACATTTCGGCCGCAAGCCGATCCAGTCGGCGTGGCTGTTCTTCGTACTGCCCGCGCTGTTGATCAACTATTTCGGGCAGGGCGCGCTGGTGCTGTCCGACCCGGCCGCGATCGAGAACTCGTTCTATCGGATGGTGCCTGAGCTCCTGCTGTTGCCGCTCGTGGTGCTGGCGACCGCCGCGACCGTGATCGCGAGCCAAGCCGTCATCACCGGCGCGTACTCGCTGGTCAGCCAGGCTGTGCAGCTCGGGCTGCTGCCGCGTTTCGAAGTGCGCTACACCTCCGAGAGCCATGCCGGGCAGATCTATCTGCCGCGCGTCAACCGACTGCTGCTGATCGGCGTCATGCTGCTGGTGCTGCTGTTCCGGACGTCCAGCAATCTCGCCTCCGCCTACGGCATCGCGGTGTCCACCACCATGGTGGCCGACGGCATCATGGGCTTCGTGGTGATCTGGAAGCTCTGGAACTTGCGCGCCGCCGTGGCCGCGGCGGTCATTGCGCCGTTCGTCATCGTCGACATGAGCTTCTTCGCTGCCAACCTCCTGAAGCTGCTCGAGGGCGCCTGGGTGCCGCTGCTGTTCGGCGCGGCGATGGTCGTGACGATCTGGACCTGGCGGCGTGGCTCGGCGATCCTGATGCTGAAGACGCGCAAGATCGAAGTCCCGCTGGACGATCTGGTCGCCAGCCTGGAGAAGCGGCCGCCGCATATCGTCAAGGGCACCGCGGTGTTTCTGACCAGCGATCCGACCTCGGTGCCGACCGCTCTTTTGCACAATCTCAAGCACAACAAGGTGCTGCATGAGCACAACGTGATCCTGACCATCGAGACCGCGCAGACGCCCCGGGTCGATGTGGCGGAGCGCGTGCGCATGGAGAAGATCAGCGAGAAGTTCTCCAAGGTGCGGCTGCGCTTCGGCTTCATGGAATCGCCGAACGTGCCTCGGGCCCTCGCCGTGGCGCGCAAGCTCGGCTGGCAGTTCGACATCATGTCGACGTCGTTCTTTGTGTCGCGACGGTCGCTGAAGCCGTCGTCTCAATCCGGCATGCCCGCCTGGCAGGATCACCTGTTTATCGGGTTGAGCCGGTCGGCCAATGATGCGACGGACTACTTCCAGATTCCGACCGGACGGGTTGTCGAGGTTGGTACTCAGGTAACGATCTGAGAACCTTTCGTGCTCCTGGTCACCGATGTATGCTGCATTGCATGGCTGACCCGCAATCTCGTCCAGTCCGTCGCCAAGCCTTGTCGCTATAAGCCGCGCGCTCTGCCGGTTTGTGCAGTGAAGCATTCAACAAGTCCTCGAGGGGGCTACCCCAATGACAGCTGACGTCGTCGCCACGCCCCCGGAAGCGCCGGCGGCCAACGGACATGGCGAGGCCCACTCCACGGCCAGCTTCACTGCACTCACCCTGGGCAGCATCGGCGTGGTCTATGGTGACATCGGCACCAGCCCGCTCTACGCGCTCCGCGAGGCGGTCGCGGCAGCCAGCAGCAGCGGCGATCCCGCGCCGCATGCCGTGATGGGCGTGCTCTCGCTGATCCTGTGGGCTCTCGTCGTCGTCGTCACGCTGAAATACGTCGTCATCCTGCTGCGGGCTGACAACAATGGCGAGGGTGGGACCTTAGCGCTGATGGCGCTGGCCCAGCGCGGCGTCACGCGGGGCGCCAGTGTCATCGTTCTGCTCGGCATCATCAGCGGCGCGCTGTTCTACGGCGACGCGGTGATCACCCCAGCCTTATCCGTCTTATCGGCGATCGAAGGCATCAAGCTCGTCACGGCGGCGTTCGATCCCTACGTGGTGCCGCTCACGATCGTGATTCTGGTCGCGCTGTTTGCCGTTCAGGTGCGGGGCACGGCCAAGGTGGCTGCATTCTTCGGACCGATCATGCTGATCTGGTTCCTGGTGATCGCGATCGCGGCGATCCCGCCGATCCTGCGTCATCCCGAGGTGCTGTGGGCGGTCAACCCGCTGAACGCCGTGACCTTCATGCTGCATCACGGCATCATCGGCTTCATCACGCTTGGCGCGGTGTTCCTGGCCGTCACCGGCGCCGAGGCGCTCTATGCCGATCTCGGCCATTTCGGCAAACGGCCGATTCAGACCGCCTGGCTGTTCATCGTGCTGCCGTCGCTGGCGCTGAATTATCTGGGGCAGGGCGCCCTGGTGATCGCCGACGCCAAGGCGATCGAGAATCCGTTCTTCCTGATGTTCCCGGACTGGGCGCTGATCCCGATGGTGGCGCTGGCCACGGCGGCGACGGTGATCGCCAGTCAGGCAGTCATCACCGGCGCCTATTCGCTGACCCGGCAGGCGATCCAGCTTGGTCTGCTGCCGCGCTTCGAGATCCGTCACACCTCGGAGGCGCATTCCGGCCAGATCTATATTCCCCGCATCAACAAGCTGCTGCTGGTCTCGGTGGTGCTGCTGGTGTTGCTCTTCAAGTCTTCCAGCGCGCTGGCCTCGGCCTACGGCATCTCGGTGACCGGCACCATGGTCGTGACGGCCATGATGGGCTTCGTCGTGATCTGGAAAGTCTGGAGGTGGTCACCGCTCGCCGCAGGGGCGCTGATCGCGCCGTTCCTGTTCCTGGACCTGACCTTCCTGTCGGCCAACCTGCTGAAGGTGCTCGAAGGCGGCTGGGTGCCGCTGGCGCTGGGCGGCTTCGTCATGACGCTGATGTACACGTGGCGACGGGGAAGCCGTCTGCTGTTCGACAAGTCGCGCAAGCTGGAGTTCCCGCTCGACGACCTCGTGGCCATGCTCGAGAAGCGGCCGCCGCAGCGCGTGCCCGGCACGGCCGTGTTCCTGACCTCTGATCCCCTGAGCGCGCCGACGGCGCTGATGCACAGCCTCAAGCACTACAAGGTGCTGCACGAGAAGAACGTGATCCTGACGATCGAGACCGCGCCGACGCCGCGCATCGATCCCTCGGAGCGCGTGCGGCTGGAGCAGATCAGCCCGACCTTCTCCAAGGTGACGTTGCGCTTCGGCTTCATGGAATCGCCCAACGTGCCGCGGGCGCTGGCGATCGCGCGCAAGCTCGGCTGGCAGTTCGATATCATGTCGACGTCGTTCTTCCTGTCGCGGCGCGCGCTCAAGCCGGCAGCGCATTCCGGCATGCCGCGCTGGCAGGATCACCTGTTCATCTCCATGAGCCGCTCCGCCAACGACGCCACCGACTATTTCCAGATCCCGAGCGGTCGCGTGGTCGAGGTCGGCACGCAGGTCACGATCTGAGCGCAGGTCGGCTGGCTGGAACGGCCGGGTACGAGCAGGGCCTGCTGCCGAAGCGCTTGATTTTCGCTGCGTCTGGGGTGAGTTTGGCGCCTGTTCGGAGCCGGGTGCGGCTCCCTCGAAGGCTTGGAGGATGGGCGTGGCTGTTGTGCACGATTTGACCCCGCAGGACGTGGCCAAGGGGATCGCTGAAGGGCGAATTCTTCTCGTCGACGTGCGCGAGCCGAACGAAGTTGCTGCGGAAGCCTATCCCGACGGTGTCGTCGTTCCCCTGTCGGCCTTCGACCCGAAGCTCATCCCAGATCCGCAGGGCAAGGACGTCGTGTTCGCCTGCCGCTCGGGCAAGCGCTCGGTGACCGCCTCACTCGCCGCGCAGGCCGCGGGGCTGCCCTACGACAAGCACCTGCAGGGCGGGATGCTCGGCTGGAAGGCGGCCGGTCTGCCAAGCAAGACCGGCGGCTGACGCGCGATCATGATCTCGCAGAACAAGGTCTTCGCCGACCTGCCCGTCACCATTTTCGAACAGATGTCGCAGCTCGCGCGCGACAACAACGCGATCAATCTGGGGCAGGGCTTTCCTGACGACCCTGGGCCGGAGGACATCCGCCGCGCCGCCGCCGACGCCGTGCTGAACGGCTACAATCAGTATCCCTCGATGATGGGCTTGCCGGAGCTGCGCCAGGCGATCGCCGCGCACTACAAGCACTGGCACAAGCTCGATCTCGATCCGATGAGCGAGGTCATGGTCACCTCGGGCGGCACCGAGGCGCTGACCTCGGCGATCCTGTCGGTGGTCGAGCCCGGCGACGAGGTGATCTGCTTCCAACCGGTCTACGATTCATACCTGCCGATCATCCGCCAGGCCGGCGGCATTCCGCGTCTCGTCCGGCTCGAGCCGCCGCATTGGCGGTTGTCGGAGGAGATGCTGCGCTCCGCGTTCTCGCCGAAGACCAAGGCGGTGCTGTTCAACAATCCGCTCAACCCTGCCGCCGTGGTGTATCCGCGCGAGGATCTCGAGCTGCTGGCGCGCTTCTGCCAGGAGTTCGATGCCGTCGCGATCTGCGACGAGGTCTGGGAGCACGTGGTGTTCGACGGCCGCGAGCACATCCCGCTGATCACCATCCTCGGCATGCGCGACCGTACCATCAAGGTCGGCTCGGCCGGCAAGATCTTCTCGCTGACGGGGTGGAAGATCGGCTTCGTCTGCGCCGCGCCGCAGCTGCTGCGCGTCGCCGCCAAGGTGCACCAGTTCCTGACCTTCACCACCGCGCCGAATCTCCAGGTCGCGGTGGCCTACGGACTCGGCAAGTCCGACGACTATTTCGTCAACATGCGCGCCGAGCTGTCCAGGAGCCGTGACCGCCTGACGGCGGGACTGGAAAGCCTCGGCTTTCCCGTGCTGAAGGCGCAGGGGACCTACTTCCTCACGGTCGACCTGTCGCCGCTCGGCCTCAATGAGACCGACGAGCAGTTCTGCCGGCGCATCGTTCACGACTACAAGGTGGCGGCCATTCCGGTATCGGCGTTCTACGAGAAGGATGCGGTGACCTCGGTGGTGCGGTTTTGCTTCGCGAAGAGGGATGCAACCCTGGACACGGCGCTGGAGCGGCTGTCCGACGCGATCCACCGGCGCTAGGAGGCGAGATCGATGACGCGCGGCTGCATTCGTTCGGCGCTGGCGGTTGCAGCACTGATGCTTTCGGTGTCGGCCGCCGCGGCCGAAGATCGCGTCGTGAACTTCTACAACTGGTCGAACTACATGGCGCCCGGCGTCCTGGACGCCTTCACCAAGGAGACCGGCATCAAGGTCGTCTACGACACCTTCGATGCCAACGAGACCCTGGAGACGCGGTTGCTTGCCGGCAAGTCCGGCTACGACGTCGTAGTACCGACCGCGTATTTCCTGCAGCGCCAGATCAAGGCCAGGATCTTCCAGCCGCTCGACAAGTCGAAGTTGCCGAACCTCGCCAATGCCTGGCCGGTCGTGACCGAGCGCCTCGCGATCTACGATCCCGGCAACCAGTTCGCCGCCAACTACATGTGGGGCACGACCGGCATCGGCTACAACGTCAAGGCGATCGAGAAGATCTTAGGGCCGGGCGCGCGGATCGACAGCTGGGATATGGTGTTCAAGCCGGAGAACCTGGCCAAGTTCAAGGATTGCGGCGTCCACATGCTGGATTCCGCCGACGACATCTTTCCGGCGGCGCTGAACTATCTCGGCCTCGATCCGAACTCGACCAAGCAGGCGGATCTGGAAAAGGCGGCCGAGGTGGTCGGCAAGGTCGCGTCCTCCGTGCGGAAGTTTCATTCGTCGGAATATCTGAGCGCGCTCGCCACCGGCGAAATCTGCCTCGTCGTCGGCTGGTCCGGCGACATCATGCAGGCCAGGAGCCGTGCAGAGGAGGCCAAGAACGGCATCGAGATCGGCTACGCGATCCCGAAAGAGGGTGCGCAGATGTTCTTCGACAATTTTGCGATTCCCGCCGATGCCCAGCACGTGCCCGAGGCGTACGCGCTGATCAACTATCTGTACCGGCCCGAGGTCGCGGCCAAGAACTCGGACTTCCTGTCCTACGCCAATGGCAATCTGGCGAGCCAGAAGCTGATCGATCCGAAGATCCTGGGCGACAAGAACATCTATCCTGATGACGCAACCTTGAAGAAGCTGTTCGTCATCACCGCCCGCGAGCCGGCGACGCAGCGCGTGATCAACCGGCTGTGGACCAAGGTGAAGACGGGGCGGTAGTCGTCACTATCGTCATTGCGAGCGAAGCGAAGCAATCCAGGGCGGAGACCGCGACTCTGGATTGCTTCGTCGCGTTGCTCCTCGCAATGACGGCGGCGAGATCACGCCAGCCGGTGCATCGCACACAGCTTGTTGCCGTCGAGATCGCGCAGATACGCGAGATACAGCTTGCCGGTCGATCCCTGGCGTACGCCGGGCGGATCCTCGCACGTCGTGGCGCCGGCTTCGAGGCCAGCTGCGTGCCAGGCATCGACTTGTTCGGTTGAACTGCAGGCATAGCCGATGGTGCCGCCATTGGCCGGCGTCGCGGGCTGCCCGTTGATCGGCTTGGAGACCGAGAAGATGCCGGTCGGGGTAATGTAGAAGATGCGGTGGCCGTCGACCTTGGCCGGACGCACGCCGAGCGTGCCCAAGAGCTTGTCGTAAAAGGCCTTGGCCTTGTCGAGGTCGTTGGTGCCGATCATGATGTGCGAAAACATTCGCGTCGTTCTCCCTGGAGCTTCCGAACAGCTGTCGGATTAGGGCTCCAAGGTAGCGAGCGTTGCTACATGAAGTAAGAGTTTTCTTCGGAGGGCTTGTCGCCGAAGGGCGATGCTATCGGCTGCCTTCCTTGCGGTGGAATTTGAACGCGCGAAGCGATTACCGCCAGCGCCGGTGGAGCCAGAGCCATTGCTCCGGATATTCGCGCACCCAGCTCTCGACGACGTTCGTCACCGCCTGCGTCGTGCCCTGGATGTCGATCTTGCCGTTGGCATCGCGCACCGGCTTCACTTCCTCCGACA
Source organism: Bradyrhizobium sp. SZCCHNR1002 (assembly GCF_032381435.1). Lineage (NCBI taxonomy): Bacteria > Pseudomonadati > Pseudomonadota > Alphaproteobacteria > Hyphomicrobiales > Nitrobacteraceae > Bradyrhizobium > Bradyrhizobium sp. SZCCHNR1002. The sequence continues at coordinate 1,624,213 of NZ_JAUHIS010000001.1, read as the reverse complement.
GCTCGGCGCGGAAGCGGTTGCCGGGGAGGCGGATGATGCGCACGCCGTGCACGGGGCATTCGACCTGGCGGAGCAGGCGCGCCAGCATCGGGTTGGCGCGGGTTTTGCGGCCGAAGAACGTCACCTCGACGCCGCCGGTCAGGTACTGATCGACCAGCATCGCGACGTGCTGACCGGCCTTCAGTGCCTCGGCAAGCCGCAGCGGCGCGTCGCGGCCGGCCGGGATCAGCGTGCCCATCTTGACCTGCCGCATCTCCTGGATGATGCGGTCGGCGGCGGCGATGTTGGGGCGGCGGTAGAGGATCGCGGTATCGAGCTTGTGGGCAACGGCGGCGAGCGCCGGCATCTCCCAATTGGCGAGGTGGCTGGCGAAGATCAGCGCGGGCTTGCCGTCGAGACGGAGCTGATGGAACAGCTCGTGGGTCCGGGGCGACAGCTCGATGCGGCTGCGCTCGGGATGCTCCTCGTCGAAATCCCAGATCTTGTCGAGATGGGCGAACTCGGCCCCGACACGGCCGAGATTGTCCCAGACACCGGCAAGGATCTGCTCGATCTCCTCGGGCGACTTTTCCGGGAAAGCCTTGGTGAGATTGTCGCGGCCGATGCGCTGCTCGCGAAGCTTCGGGCCGATCCACTGCGCGATGCGTGCGAAGCGGTCAGCGGTCTTCTGCGGATCGAAATAGCGCGTCGTCTTGAGCATGCCGACCGTCAGCGCGCCGACGGCCGAGGACCCGAGCGACTTCACCTTCTGGCGGATGACGAGCTTGGTCCGGAGGGGAATGAGACTCATCGATACGACAGGCGGATCAGGCCGGTTCGCGGGTCAGGATCAGCGAGGCGTTCTGGCCGCCGAAGCCGAACGAGTTCGACATCACGGTGGTGACGCGCGCCTCGCGGGCCTTGTTGCCGACGACGTCGAACAGGATCGCGGGATCCGGAATGTCGTAGTTGATGGTCGGCGGGATCAGCTGATGCTCGAGCGTGAGCAGCGAGATGATCGCCTCGACCGCGCCGGCCGCCGAGATGGTGTGGCCGACCATCGACTTGTTCGACGACACCGGAATCCTGCCGGTGTGCTCGCCGAACACCGCGGAGACGCCGACATATTCCATCTTGTCGTTCTCGGGCGTCGCGGTGCCGTGGGCGTTGATGTGGTCGATCTGCTCCGGCGCCATGCCGGCATCGGCCAGCGCCTTGCGGATGCAGCCGATGATCGGCTTGCCGTCCGGCGAGGAGCGGGTGCGGTGGAACGAGTCCGTCAGCTCGCCGCAGCCGGCGACGACGCCGAGGATTTTCGCGCCACGCGCCACGGCCGCATCGTAGCTCTCCAGCACCAGCGCGCCGGCGCCTTCGGCCATCACGAAGCCATCGCGATTCTTGGAGAACGGCTTGGACGCGGCCTGCGGCGGATCGTTCTGCGTCGACAGCGCCGACAGCAGCGAGAAGCGCACCAAGCCTTCCGGATTGACCGAGCCTTCGGTGGCCGCGCACAGCGCCACGTCGGTCTCGCCGCGCCGGATGGCTTCGACGCCAAGCTGGATCGCGGTGGCGCCGGAGGCGCAGGCGGTCGACAGCGAGATCGGCGAGCCCTTGGTGCCGAACGTATCGGACAGCGAATCCGCCACCGAGCCGAACAGGAAGCGATGATGATAGTTGACGAACTTGCCGCCGCCGCAGACCTTCAGAAGGTCGTCATAGGTGAACTGCGTGCCGCCCACCTCATGGGCGAGCTCCAGGCGCTGCGGCCATTCGATCTCGACCGGCGCGACGGCAAGAAACAGCGGGCCGGGGAAGTCGCCCTTGGAGCCGATGCCGGCCTGCGCGATGGCTTCCTCGACGGCCATGTGACCGAGCCGCTCGGACAGGCCCGTTGACGTGAACGGCGCGACGGGCACGAAGTCGACCGTGCCGGCCATCGTCGTCTTCAAGCCGTCGATCGGGAAGCGCGTGATGGTGCGGATGCCGGACTCGCCGGCAACGAGCCTTTTCCAATTGTCCGACTTGCCCGCCCCGAGCGAGGTGACGATGCCCATCCCGGTCACGACCACGATGGGGCGTCCAAACTTGTCGCGTGCACTCATGATGTTCCCCGTCGCGTCTCGGTCGGCCGTGCCGCGTTCACTTGACTGCTTCGACCAAGGCCATGCCTTCGCCGCGGTAATGGCCGGCGCCGACCACGACGATTTGGGTCGGAGCCTCCTTCATGTCGGTTTCGATGCCCGACGAATCGCCCGGAGCGAACAGCGCTCCCCGCGAGATCGAGAGCGCCGCGAGCGCCAGGCCGAGGGCGAATTGCGCTTCCATCGAATGACCGAAGCGGGTCCCGCTCGACCTGACCGCGAACGATGTGTGGTGGTCGAGGAACGCGCGTTCCTCCGAGGTCACGGGCTCGGCCCCGGTGGCGCCGGTGATGATGGCGCCCGGCGCTTCCCGAACGTCAAGCGCCGACCACAGCCGGTCGAGCGTTCCGGTCACGGCGCCAGCCTCCTTGCGGCGGGCGCGGTCGGCCACGACCTTGCTCAGCCGCGCCAGCGGCTTGGCGCCGCGGGCCTCGGCATGCGGCTTGGATTCCAGCACCAGGAAGGCGCCGGCGGATCCGAGCGCAAACCCCGGATGGTCCTTGCGGGCCCAGACCGGCTTGAATTCGTTCTTCAGATTGTAGTCGCCGAACTCGTAGAGCACGAGCAGGTCCTTGCGCTCGCCATTGTGCGAGCCTCCGACCAGTGCGATGTCGCTCTGGCCGCCGGCGATGCGCGCCAGCGCGATCTTGAACGCGTCGACGCCCGCGACCTCCTCGCCCATGAAGGTGCGCGAGGTACCGCAGACGCCGTGCGAGATCGCGATGTTGCCGGCGAGCAGGTTCGACAGCTGCGCCAGGAACAGCGTGGGGCGCAGATCGCTCATCAGCCGGTCGTTCAGGAAACCGGGCGTGCAATTGCCCTGCGCTTCGGCGTTGAGAATGGCGGTGTCGACGGAGATGTCGCGCTCGCCGCCGCCGGCGGCCACGATCATGTCCATCCGGGACAGGATGTCCTTGTTGCCCTTGAGGCCGGCTGAATCCAGCGCGAGGCCCGCGGCGTAGGTGCCGATGCGCTGCCACGCCTCCATCTGGCGCTGTTCCTTCTTGGGGATCTGCGCTTCCAGATTCACCTTCGCCCAGGGATGCACGATGTAGGGCGCGAAGCCCTGCTCATCGACGTTCATCTGGCCGGAGTTGAGGGCTTCCCAGTTCGCATCGAGGCCTTCGCCGAGCGAGGTCGCAAGACCAATGCCGGTGATCCAGACTTCCACGGGCTCGTTGGTCACGGCTGTCGTCTCACTCATCGCTGCAGCGCCTGTTGCGGAAAGCCGATGCGCTTGGCTTCGGCGTCCATGTGTCCGCGCAATTCCGGATTGGGGAAGGGGACGTGGCTGAAGGTGAGGCTCGCGTTGGAGCGCAGCTTGCCGTCGACCTTCACCTTCGCTTCGGTCATGGCGTAGCCGGACCCTTCGTGGATCACGTGAGCCTCCACCGTCAGCACCTCGCCCGGCGTCACGAAGCCGCGCATCTTGGCTTCCTTGACTGCGGCGAGGAACGGCATGCGCTCGAACTTCATCAGCGCCAGCAGCAGCCAGCCCGAGGTCTGTGCCATCGACTCGATCAGAAGCACGCCGGGCATGATCGGATGCCCCGGAAAATGCCCCTCGAAGATCGTGCTCTGCGTGGGAACCGTCGCTTCGACGGTGATCGTCTTCTCGTCCACCTTGAGGTCGAGAATGCGGTCGATGAGCTTGAAGTATTCGATCTGCATGGCGGGCGCTCAGGCGCCCTTGGCGGCGACCAGCTCGTCGATGCGGGCGCACAGATTCTTCAGCACGAAATACTGCTCGGTGCTGGCTTTGCCGTCGTTGACTTCCTGCGTCCACTTCTCGAGCGGCAGCTTGATCCCGAAGGCCTTGTCGATCGCGAACGCGATGTCGAGGAAATCGAGGCTGTCGATGCCCAGATCGTCGATGGCGTGGCTATCCGGCGTGATCGTGTCGCGCGGGATGTCGCAGGTTTCAGCGATGATCGTGGCGACCTGATCGAATGTTGAGGACATCACTAAGCCTTTGATATATTGGAGCTAATCCGGATAAGGCAACGAGGAGCACCGCGCCCCCGGGGGCGTCTGATGCGAGCCCTTTTACCCCCGTCGCCCAGGAGTCGTGTGCCCGTATATCGGAGCGCCGCGGTGAGTTCAATGGAGCCGGGGACGGCGGTTGTGGCGGGATTGTGATGTGTCGCGACGGCGGCTCGGCCGCGTTGGCGAGAGGCTCAGGGCGTGTAGGTCTCGGTGATGATGCGGGCGCAGTCGCGCCGGCCGGTCAGCAGGCAGTCCTGGGTTTTGCGAAGATCGGCGATGCTCATTGCCAGCCAGATGCCAATGGCGGTCAGCGCGACGGTGAAGGCGATCGCGGCGATGTTGGCCAGGATGCGGTGGCGGAAGTCATCCGGCTCCTCGCGCGTCTGCTCGTAGCGGGACAGGTCGAGCTGGGCCGGCTCGCGGCGAGGCAGCGGCACCGGCGGATTCACGTTCGCACTGCCGGCCTCGGTAACGCGCCGCGCCGGACCATTGCGGGGCCGGAACGGCACCACGCGATGCTCTTCCTCCGCGGCCATGGGGCGCTGGGTCTTCATGCCTCGACTCCGATGTGCTTTCTTAGCACGCAGGCGCAGCCTCTCACAAAGAAACTTTGCAGGAGTTGAGCTGCATCAGAGGAGCGTCTCGCCCTGCGGGTGTGTCGTGTCCGCGGCATTTGCGGTAACGATGGAACCCGCAAACCGGCGGTGCTGATGTCGCCGGACGTGTCTGCAGATTCCATCGGAGCTCATGCATGGCCAATATCCGCGAGCCGCTGCTGCACCCCGTGCCGATCCTGTCGCTGCGCCCGACGCAGATGACGGTCGGGATGCGCGAGGTGAAGGACAAGCGCGAGCGCTGGCGCGAGCACAAATCCAAGAAGAAGCAGGCCGAGCTGCTCGGCAAGCACATGATCCCGGTCGTGCTCGGTCCGGACAAGCGGCACTATGTGGTGGACCACCACCACCTCGCGCGTGCGCTCCATGACGAGGGCGTCAAGGACGTGCTGGTCACCGTGATCGGCGATCTCTCGATGGTCGATCCCGACGGCTTCTGGAACGTGATGGACAACAAGCGCTGGGTCTATCCGTACGACGCCAGGGGCGAGCGGCGGAGCTTCAAGGATCTGCCGAAGACGGTGGCGGATCTGAAGGACGATCCGTTTCGCAGCCTGGCCGGCGAGCTGCGCCGCGCCGGCGGCTTTGCCAAGGACACCACGCCGTTCAGCGAGTTCCTGTGGGCTGATTTCCTGCGCCGCAAGGTCAAGCGCAAGACGGTCGAGGATCGGTTTGCCGCCGCCATGGAGCACGCGCTGGCGCTGGCCAAGAGCCGGGACGCCGTCTATCTGCCTGGCTGGTGCGGACCAGCGTCCGACGACTGATCGCCTCACTTCGCCTTCGGCAGCCGGCCCATCAGATAGAACTCGTCATTCGGGCGCATGCCCGTGACGTTGGCCATCCGGTTCGACAGCGCGAAGAACGCCGCGATCGCGGCGATGTCCCAGACGTCGTCGTCGCTGAAGCCGTGGCCGGCCAGCGCCTGGAAATCGGCATCGCCGACGGTCTGCGCCTCCAGCGCGACCTTCATCGCGAAGTCGAGCATGGCGCGCTGGCGCGGGGTGATGTCGGCCTTGCGGTAGTTGATCGCGATCTGGTCGGCGATCAGGGGATTTTTGGCGCGGATGCGCAGGATCGCGCCATGCGCGATCACGCAATACTGGCACTGGTTCGCGCTCGAGGTCGCCACCACGATCATCTCGCGCTCGGCCTTGGTCAGCCCGCCGTCCTTCTCCATCAGCGCGTCGTGATAGGCGAAGAAGGCACGGAACTCGTCGGGCCGATGCGCCAGGGTCAGGAACACGTTGGGCACGAAGCCGCTCTTCTCCTGCACTGCCAGCAGCCGCGTGCGGATATCATCCGGCAGCGCATCGATTGCGGGGACGGGGAAGCGGCTGATGGCGGGCTGGGTCATGGCAAGGGGATCCGGCTTGCGTGTCAGATGCCGGACCATAGTCGATCACGGCGAGCGCGCAATCACCCTGCAATCCGCCGCCTGCTCAGCGCAGCGGCTTCTTCAGCAGGGAGAAGCGGTCCGGGTCGAGACCGAGCGACGGCTGCAGCATGGGGGCATCCAACGACGTTGCAAGGCCGCCGCCGCGATCGCTGCCGGCGCTCATGCCGCCGTCGCCGTTCGCGGCATCCCTGCTCGAGGTCGCGCCGCGCCAGCGCTCCAGCACGGCGCTGACGAAATGCATGTCGTGCCCGGCATTGACCGAGCGGACGGTGGCGATGGTCGCCTCGCTGCGTGGCAATTGATGCAGGGGCACCTCCTTGAAGCGCAGCCGGGTCGGCAGCGCGACGCCTTCACCGAAGGCCAGCACCTCGCGGGTGCCGAGCGACGGCACGAACGACAGCAGGTTGGCGGCCGCATCCGAGACGGCGGAGCGCAACAGCGACTGGTCGCGTTCGTTGGCGAGGCGCATCGTGAACAGCGTGTTGCACTGGGAGATGATGGTGGCGTCGAGCTCGGCCGGCCGCTGGGTGATCAGGCCGAGATAGACACCGTATTTGCGGCCTTCCTTGGCGATGCGGGAGATCGCCTTGCGGGTCGGGCCGAAGCCGATCGAGCGGTCGGCGGAGGCGTAGCGGTGCGCTTCCTCGCAGACGAACAAAAGCGGCGAGACACCGTCGCTCCACAAGCCGAAATCGAATGCCATGCGGCAGACCACCGAGACGACGGAATCGACCACCTCGGCCGGGAAGCCGGCGAGCTGCATCACGGTCATCGGGCGGCCGTTGGCGGGCAGGCGGAACAGGTGGCTGATGACCTCGGCCATGGTGTCGCCGCCGACATTGGCGTTGTCGAACATGAACGCGTAGCGCGGATCGTTGCGCACGGTCTCGATGCGCGAGATCAGCTTGTGGTAGATGATGCGCGAGGAGCGGTTTTCCAGCTTGCCCATGCGCTCGTCGATCAGGTTGATCAGGTCGACGAGGCGATAGGGCACCGGGGTGTCGACCGTATAGCCGACGGTCTTGGGATCGATGCGCTTGAGGCCGATACGGTCCGTGTTCTGATACTGGGTGTAGATGCCCTTCGCCAGCGGGATGACCTCGGCGAGAATGTCGAGTTCTTCGGGCACGCCGGGCCGGCCGCCGAACAGGACGTCGACGATCTCCTCGAAATTGAACAGCCAGAACGGCAGCTTCAGATTGCGCGGGTTGAGCACCAGCGCCTTCTCGCCGAAGCAGCGGCCATATTCGTTGTGGACGTCGAGCAGGAAGATGCGCAGGTTCGGCCGCGCTTTCAGGATCTCGTTGAGCAGCAGCGACACGCCGGTCGATTTGCCGACGCCGGTCGAACCGAGCACAGCGAAGTGCTTCGACAGCATCTCCTCGACATTGACGCAGGCACGCACGGAGGTGTCCTGCTGCAACGCCCCGATGTCGATGTGGTCGCCGGCCGTCGGCGTGTAGATCGTGCGCAGCTCCTGGCTGGTGATCATCTCGACGGCGTCGCCGATGGTCGGGTAGTGGGTCACGCCGCGCTGGAACTTGGGCCGCTCGGCGGGGCCGAGGATTTCGCCGAGCAGGTCCACGGACGCCGTCGCGACGTAGTCGTGAGCCTTTGACAGGTCCTCGCTGGTGACCTCGGTGATGATCGCGATGATCGTGGCGCTCGGGCAGCGAATGCTGATGAAACGGCCGACTGTCGCGCGGATATCGGAGACGGTCATCTGCTTTGTCGACAGAATGCCGACGCGGGCCTGGGAGCCTCGCACCGAGATCACACGTCCGAAGGATGTCACGGTCATGAAACCTGTGGTGAATTGTTGAGCGGACACCTTCGCCGGAGGGACTGGAGAATTTGTTAAACGGCTCACATTTGTCGGCGCACCGGCCCCCGTCCGTGCGGCCCGGACATGCCTCGCAACGTTGGGAGCATGCCTTCTCAAAGTGGCGTAACGCATTGTGGTATAACGCTTTCTGTTGCCTGTGCTAAAGCGTCGCGCAAGCCGCTTCGTTTAACGCCCGATTTACCATTTCAAAGGGCTTCCTCGGCTCTGCGCACGCCTGGATCGAGGGGACGATTGCGGGCCTGCGGGTCCAACGAAGTGCGGGTGAGGCGGGCTGAGCGGCTGCGCAAGGATTTGATCGCGATCAATCTGGAACCGCGGTGTGCCCGGTATATTCTTCCCGTCAAGCGCGAGGGAGCGGATGCCGGCCGGTCTCGTCGAGCGCACCGGTTGCGCATGTGCCGCTGAAGAGCCGATCCTCGCGTGAAGCAGGAGGATGAAGTCATGGCCGAACCCACCAAGCTGCCCGTCAACACCGAGAAAGCAAATGCGCCGTCCTTGCAGGGATGGCGTCCGTTCGAGAACCTGCGCCGCGAGATCGATCGCGTGTTCGAGGACTTCCACGGCGGAGTCTGGCGCACCCCGTCGCTGTTCGATTCCTTGCCGAGCCTGGCGCGGGCACGCTCCTTCGCCGTGGCGCCGGCGGTCGATGTCGCCGAGCACGACAACGCCTACGAGGTCACGGCCGAATTGCCCGGGCTCGACGAGAAGAACGTCGAGGTGAAGGTCGCGAGCGGCGTACTCTCGATCAAGGGCGAGAAGCAGGAAGACAAGGAAGAGAAGAAGAAGGACTATTACGTCCGCGAGCGCAGCTTCGGCTCGTTCGAACGGTCTTTCCAGATCCCGGATGGCGTCGACACCGACAAGATCGAGGCGGTGTTCAAGCAGGGTGTGCTCAAGGTGACCCTGCCGAAGAAGCCGGAGGTGCAGAAGGCCGCCAAGACCATCGACATCAAGGCGGCATGAGGGCATGTCCTGGTTCTGCTGTCCCATGATCATGGGACAGCAGGGGCTAGACTCCGACGAAGGGCCGCGCTCGCGGCCCTTTTGTTTGCGAGGCTGGAAGGCTAATCTGTCCATCAAGCAAGCGGTTCGCGACAGCGGACCGTGAACGATCGGAAGGGAGACGAGACGATGGGCAAGCTCGCACTTGCGGCCAAGATCACGCATGTGCCGTCGATGTATCTCAGCGAGCTCGATGGTCCGGCCAAGGGCAAGCGCCAGTCGGCGATCGACGGCCATCTCGAGATCGGGCGGCGCTGCCGCGAGGCGGGCGTCGACACCATTGTCGTGTTCGATACCCATTGGCTGGTCAATGCCGGCTATCACATCAACTGCGCGCCGCATTTCGAGGGGCTCTACACCTCGAACGAGCTGCCGCACTTCATCGCCAACATGACCTACGAGTACGACGGCAACCCGGAACTCGGCCACATCCTGGCCAAGGGGGCCAACGCGCATGGCGTGGCGACCATGGCGCATGATGCGACGTCGCTGGCCTTGGAATACGGCACGCTCGTGCCGATGCGCTACATGAACCCCGACCGCCACTTCAAGGTGGTGTCGGTGTCGGCTTTGTGCACCTCGCATTATCTCGCCGACAGCGCCAAGCTCGGCTGGGCGTTCCGTCGCGCCGTCGAGGATCACTATGATGGCACGGTGGCGTTCTTAGCCTCGGGCTCGCTCAGCCATCGCTTCGCCCAGAACGGTACCGCGGACGAATATCGCGACAAGATGTTCAGCCCGTTCCTGGAGCGGCTCGACCACGAGGTAATCCAGATGTGGGAGCAGGGCGAATGGCCCGACTTCTGCGACATGCTGCCGGAATACGCCAGCAAGGGCCACGGCGAGGGCTTCATGCACGACACCGCGATGCTGCTCGGCGCCCTCGGTTGGAACCATTACGATCGCGGCGTCGAGGTGGTGACGCCGTTCTTCCCGTCGTCCGGCACCGGGCAGATCAACGCGATATTTCCGGTCGCGCCGATGCCCAGCGCGATCGACGATATTGGCCGGCCCCGCGCCGCCGCGCTGACGGGCGGACGGCTCTGACGGGGCGATTGCCTCACCAGACGTCCGCGCGTCTCAGCATGTCAGTGATGTCCTCGGGAAAGACCTGGTCGGACGTCGCTGCGAGTTCCTCCCGCCGCCACCACCGCTGCGCAGTGATGGCTGCGCGCTCCAACTCGGTCCAATGCGTCGACGAAACGCCGTCGTGAGCGACCCTGATGAGGAAGTAGCGTTCGTCCGAGCTGACCTGCTCGCCGTCGACCAAAGTGAAGGTGACGGCTCGCTGCACGATCTGCGGTCCGGGATGATCGATGCGAATGCCTGTCTCCTCGAACATCTCGCGGCAGGCGGCGGCCTCGTAGCTCTCGCCCGGATCGAGCCCGCCGCCAGGCGTGGCCCAGAACTGCTCTCCCGCCAGCGCGCCGGCGAGATGCACGAACTTGAACAACAGCAGCCGATCCTGGGGATCGAGAACGAGCAGGCGGGAGGAGGGACGTGCGCGCATCGGAACGCTTTCTGCCCGACTGGCGAGGAGGGCTGTTGATGCGGACGTCCTCGCGCGTCTGGCCCTCCGGCTCAACATCTATTGCTGGATTCCGTCCCACTGGAGCCGAAACGCCTTGGAAGGATCATAGGCGACGGAAGCACCTCCGCTCTTCGGATTGTAGACCAGCAGAGGGCTGCCTTCCGGCGACGTCGCGAACTGAACCAGGAAATTCTGCCTCTGCACCGGCTCCTTGAAGTCGTCCTTGGCCATGGCGAACTTCTCCGCATAGGACGAAGCGAGCTTGTTGAATTCGCCGATGTCACCGCTGCGCAGATAAGCCCATCCCTTGATTTCCGCCGCCGATTTCTGCAGCGCGAGCCTGGAGGGGTCGTTTTGCGGGACGGCCGTCTCCACGGCGGCCGCGATGAATGTCGAACTGCGAATCGCGTCCTGGTATTGCCCGGCGGAGTAGGATGAGCCGGCCGCGTCGGCAATCCAGGTTAGCTGTTGCTTGTTGTCGGCCGTCGTGGCGGCGGCAACCGAATAGAGCCGGGCCCTTTCTCCTGCATCCAAGGATGTGCGGGCGAGCGCCGCGATGTCCGATGGCTTTTTGCCCGCGGCAGCGAGAGCCCGCTTGTTGATGTCGATCGCGAGCTTGTCGTCGCTGCCCGACCAGCTCTTGGGATCTGAGGACACCGGAATCCAGGATCGGGTGGCGGCTGTTTCCGCTGCCAGCAACGAGGCATAGGCCGTCTCCGCGCGCGCCGTTTGAAGATCGGCGCGCTTCGCCGCCGAAATATAGAGCTCGTCGATCATGCTGAGCACCGGCTTGCTGCTGATGATCTTGGTATGGTCCTCCTGAACCTCGATGGTCTGGCGCGTGCTGCTGACCAACATGCTCTGCGCGCTGTAGACCGGGACGGTGCCGTCGCCCTGAACGATCTTCGAGTCGTCGATCCGGTCGGTCTTACCGCTGCGCAGGTGGAACCAGCCGTAGGTGCGATCCGTCTTTTCCCGGCCAAAGAAATAGGACACGTCGGCAATGCTGGACGGGTTGAAGTCGGCGATCTCGCACAGGACTTGCTCGGCTCCCTTCAGCATCGGCGCGAGCTCGTTGTCGTAATAGCTCTTTCGAACCGCGGGCAGGCCGATCCGCTGCAGCAGATCGTATTTGCGCCACGTCTCGACGTCGAACAGGTTGACCGGCTTTTGGTCGTCGCTCTCGACCGGCACCCCCGCCTTGCTCAGTGCCGGTTTTTGCTTCAGGCAGTATTCGCTGCTGCGGATCGGCAGCAGCTCATACAGGCTCGGGAACGAGATGCCTGCTGCATTGATCGAATCGAGCAGATAGTTGCGTTCCCACCAGCCGAGGTAGCGCTTCAGGCCCGTCAGCTCGTCGAACAGGATGTTGTAGCCGTCGACGACGGCCTTGATGGCTTTCGGTGATCCGAGATGCGGCGTCGCAACGAACACGATCTGCGATACGTCGGGGAGGCCACCGTGGCTGCAGGGCTGCTTGCCATAACGCGCGGCCCAGATCTTGGTCATCAGTCCGCCCATGCTGTGGGCGATGATCACGATCGGCGATTTCGCCGCGCCGGCTCTGAGGTCGCAGATGCGGTCGCGCAGCAGCGTGGCATTGTAGGCGTTGGAGAGTCGCCAGTCATACGAGAATACGCTGACGAGCGGATCGCCCGCGGCGTCGGAGCCGATCGCGCTGGCCTTCAGACGCAGATGGTCGACGATGCCGCCATAGATGTTGCTGAACAGCAGGGTCTCGACCACGTCTGTCCGATAGCGGCGATCCGTCTTCATGCTCAAATCGACATCGCTTCGCGCAATCGCGCCGGTCGTTCCCCAGATGTCCCGGCACTGGGTGCCGTCCACGTGGCATTCGGCGATCTTGGAGCCGAGGATGCCCGGAACGAACAGAACCCGCGGCGCGGTCTGCCGTCTGATGTCGCGGCGCCTAGCATAGAATTCGTCACGCGTCTGTTGCGGGATGTCCTTCACGATCGCGCTTCCCGGAACCTCCGACTCGGCCGCGGCCTGCGCATGACATGCGGAGACGGCGATGAGCGCGAGAATGGCGGCGACGGCAAACCTGGTCAGCAGCATCGGCGATCTCCATGAGATGGATCGCAACACGCTCGCCTCACGGCGGATGAGATTGGTGGCAATCGGACGTCAGCAACCCATGATAGCAATGAACGGCCGGTCAGTCACGACGGGTTTTCGGCCGGGAGGAGCAAAGGCAGCGGTGACTGCCTTCGTCTCCGCGCTTGCGGCCCGCGTGCAGGCGGCGGCGTTGAACTTCGGCGCGGCGGCAGCGACCAATTCGGATCCTGGTCGGGATTGGATGCTTTGATGATGCGCATGATTGTTTGGCTGCTCGCCGTGCTGCTCGCGGTCCCCGTCGTCGCTTCGGCCCAAGGGCCGGGGCGGGCAGCATGCAACGTCGACGTCGACATCACCGACCGCGATCCGAACGGCGCCAATGTGCGCGCGAGCCCGGGCGGCAGCGTGATCACGGCGCTGAAGAACCCCACCAGCGAGGGCTGGATCGTCGTGCATCTCGTCGCGCAGCATGACGACTGGTTCGAGATCGACCGCGCCGTTCTGATCGATGTCGACCAGGACAAGGAGCGGGTCATTTTCCAGGGCCGCGGCTTCGTGCACCGGAGCGTCGTCGGGGCCAGCGGGCTGCAGAACGGTGCAGTGATCTACCGCGACCATGCCACCGCGAGCGCGACGCTCGACTCGCATGCGAGCGGCGATCAGGCCGTCGAGCTGCTCGGCTGCTTCGGCACGTTCGCCAAGGTCCGCGTCAAGAAGGGGATCGGCTGGACCCGGCAGCTCTGCACCAACATGGTCACGACCTGCTCCTGAGGGCACAGGTCGATCGGCGCCGCTTCGGAAAACACGCCTGCAGCAGCGGGCGGCGGCTCCGTCAGGCCGTGCAGCGCTGCGACAGCCGCTCGCGCTCGCGGCGGCACTCTGCCGCAAATTGGCGCAGCCGTTCGATCGTCAGCATATCGGTGATGCTGCGCTCGAGCCGCTCGGCCCGCGCGATCTGGTCTTCGAGATCCTGCATCCTGGTCATGTCCCGTCTCCCTGACCAGACAATTTGATGCAAATTGCATCGTTCCGGCCGGGCCGGGATCGTGGTGAACAGCGGGTTAATCCGGCGGGTGCGGCGCTCCGCCTGCCGGTTTGCCCGGGACCGAGCCCTCGTCGGACCGCGCCGGGGTCCAGCCCGGCCGCTGAAACGTCATGACCTCCTCGAACCACAACGAGCGCTGGCCCGGTGCGCAGCCGGTCATGATCGCATCGGCGGAGCCCCGGCTGCATGATGGCGGCAGATCCGCATCCCTGTCCGTCGCCAACATGACGAGGCCGACGACGGCGAGAACGAGCAGGCCAGAGACACCGATGACAGCCAACCGACGCAGAACCAGCACCCTTCGCTCCTTTCGAAGGTGATCTGCGTGGCATGGTCGGCGGATCCTCGCCAGCAACCGCTGATAGTTCCGCCGATTAAGTTGAACGCTGTGGCGCCCTTGTCTTGTTTCTACAAGTTTCCGTTGTGACCACGCGCGGTAGCCGTTGGGCCGGTTGCAGGCGCCTTGCGTTCGGGCCTTGTTGTGATCGGACACCCCGTTCGCTAGCATGAACGCCTTGGCCACAAACGAGGAAGCATGCCATGCGTCGCGGGACGGGCGAGCCCGACGAAGCCATCGTCGTCGCTCCCAGGCTGCGCTCGCCGACGGCGGTACAGCTCCTCACCCGGATGCTCTCGCTGGATCGAGAGCTCGGCACCAGGAAACTGCTGGACGTCGATCAGTTGCTCGACCTCGCGCAAGGTCGCGTCGGTCCGGTGCCGCTCGGCGCGGGCAGCGAACTTCATCTCGAAGGGATCAGGCGCCTCGCGGACGCCGTCGGCCGTGACCCGCATTATGACGACCTCGGCCGCTACATGGCCAGCCACTACATCTATGGCTGGATCGAACGATACGTCCAGTTCGCGCGGGACCTGACCGATGTCCCCGAGATCGCCGACGTGCCCGTCGCAAGACCGCTGTTTCTCGTCGGCTTCGGCCGCACCGGAAGCACGTTCCTGCATCACCTGCTGGCGCTCGATCCGCAGGCGCGGGCGCCGCTTCTGTGGGAGCTGCAGGAGCCGTCTCCGCCACCGCGGCCCGAGACCTACGCGAGCGATCCGCGGATCGGCCGGCTGCGCGCGCAATCCGAGTTCCGGGCCGCCGTGATGCCGGATCTGCACAAGATCCATGAGCTCGCTCTGGACGCCCCCGAGGAGTGCCAGCTCATGATGTGGCATGGTCCGCAGCACATGATCCTCGGACTCCGGTCGCCGGACTATTGGCAATGGTTTCGAGACCTGAGCCGGTCGGACCTTGGTGTGCTCTGTGCCGGCTACAAACGGCAGGTTCAGCACCTGCAGTTGTTTCATCGCGGCGGGCACTGGCTCAGCAAATCGCTGGCCCATGCCCACTTTCTCCCGGTGCTGTTCGAGAGCTTTCCCGACGCGCGGATCGTGCGGCTGCACCGCGATCCCTGCCAGATCATTCCGGCCCTCGCCAGCCTGATCGCGCAGTTGCAGATCGCCTATACGCCGCGCGTCGATTTTGCCGACCTCGGCCAGCGGATGCTGGAGCTGTTCGAACAGTCGATGGCCGGGATGATGCGGGCCGACGAGGCGGCGAGCTCCGAGCGCCATGTCGATATTCTGTTCGACGATCTGACCAATGACCCGATCGCAACCGTCCGCGCGATCTACGCCAGATTCGGCTACGACTTTACGGCGGCGTTCGAGAGCCGCATGCGGCGGCACCTGCAGGCGGGATCGATCAGCCGCCGCTTCAGGCATGTCTATACGCTCGAGCAGTTCGGATTGTCGCGGCCGCAGGTGTTGGCGCGGTCGGAAGACTACCTCGCATGGGTGGAACGGCGCACCGGCGCACGGCTGTGCCGGGCCTGATCCGCTCCCCGTCGCCCGGCGCTCGCGGTCCGCACGGCGCTAGCGGATCAGCGCCTGCCGGCTGTAATCGCGCCAGAACTTCCGGTAGCCGTCTTCCACATGCCGCGTGTACACCGCGCCGTTCCCGGCGGCTGAATTCAACACCATGGCCGGCAGCTTGGCGCGAAGCGCGGCAAGCTCGGCAGGCCGGCCGCTGAATTTCAGCGCGATCGCGAGATAGCCCTCGTCGTCCTCGGCGACCCACTCGTCGAGACCGATCGCCTTGACGATCGCACCGCCGGCGCGGGCGGCCGGGCCGGCGCCGAGCTTGGTGACCACGGGCACGCCCATCTGCAGCGACTCCCATGTCGAGATGCCGCCATTTTGCGGGAACGGATCGAGCGAGATGTCGATCTCGGCGAACATCGCAAGATGCTCCTGGCGCGTCGTCTTTCCTGCACAGATCACGCGGTCCGCGGCAATGCCGTGAGCGACGAAGCGGGCAATCAACCGGTCGCGGAGGAGGGCATCGCCCATCGAGTGGTTCTTGACGACGATGATCGAGCCGGGCGTTGCCGCCATCAGTTGCGACCAGAGCGCAAGGCAAGGCTCGGACAGCTTGTCGATGCGGTTGAATGCGCCGAAGGTGACGTGGCCGTTGCGAAGCATCGGCAGCGGCGATGGCGGAATCGGGGGCGGGGGCTCGATCGTGATGAGCGACGGCAGGTCGTAGATCTTTTCGGCAAACAGATGCCGGACCGCGGGTGGGATCGTCACCGGATCGGCCAGCAGATAATCCATGACGGGCAGGCCCGTCCCGGTGACGCTGCCGACGGCCGAGACCTGGATCGGCGCAGGCTTGCGCGCGAACATCGTGAGCCGGTGGCCGGCGGAATGCCCGGCGAGGTCGACGAGGATGTCGACCTTGTCGGCCTGAATCTGATCGGCGAGCTTGTCGTCGCTCCACAGCGAGGCGTCGACAAAGCGATCGACCAGCGAGCGGCACAGCTCGGTCTTGGCGTCCTTCATCGGCGAGCAGGAATAAGCGAGGACTTCAAACTTCTCGCGGTCGTGGTGGCGCAAGATCGGAAGGAAGGCGAAGGCCGCCGAATGGTCGCGGAAATCGGACGAGACGTAGCCCACGACGAGCCGCCGATCGGGATCGATGTTGCGCACGCCGAGCGCGCGGCGTTCCAATCGCGAGCCGATCGCCGCCCACCAGTCTCTCCGCGCGGCCTGGAGACGTTCCAACCCGGTGTCGGGGAGGAAATCCAGCGCGAAGATCTTCTTGGTGATCGCGTCCTCATGGTTCGGTCGGATCGCGAGCGCGCGGTCGTACTGCTCGATGGCCGCGGCGGTGTCGCCCTGCGCGGCGGCGCAGACGCCGAGCAGGGTCCAGGCGATCTCCGAGTTCGGGTTCTGGGCCAGCACCTTGTTGCTGACCGAGATCGCCAGCGCGATATTGCCGTTGACCAGAAGCATCTCGGCCTTGCCGCAAAGTGCGGCTTCCAGCAGCGGTTCGAGGGCGAGCGCGGCGTCGAAATCGGCTTCCGCCTCGGCGAATTTACCCAGCCCCTGATACGCCCGCCCGCGCTGGGCGAGCACGGCGGCCGCCTTCGGATTGATCGCAAGCGCCGCATTCAGCGCGGTCAGTGCCGCATCGAACTCGCGCAGGTTCATGCTGGCCACGCCCTTGCCGAACAGGGCCGTCAGCAAACGCGGCTGCAGCGAGAGCGCGCGATCGAAGTTCTCGCTGGCCTCGGCGTGGCGGCTCGTGAACATCAGCGCCATGCCGCGATTGGCGTAGGCTTCGGCATGGTCGGGCTTCAGCGCAATAGCGCGGTCATGCGCCGCGATCGCCTCCTCGAAACGGAAGAGGCTCATCAGCGCATTGCCGAGATGCGTCAGCGCGGTCGGAAAGTTCGGCTTGAGCGCGATGGCGCGCTCCAAGCGGGCGCGAGCGTCCTCGTGACGACCAAGCCGCGACAGCGTCACGCCGAGATCCGACTGGGCGTCGGCCGAGCGCGGGTCGAGCTCGACCGCACGGGTGAGGGCGAGCACGGCCTCGTGGGAACGGCCGCAATCCCGTTCGGACACGCCGAGCAGATGCAGGGCGGCGAAATGCTGCGGCAGGTCCTGCAGGATCTGTTGGCACAACGCCTGCGCCTCGTGATGCCGGCCCTCGCGATAGGCCTTGATCGCGGCCGGCAGCAGCGCGTCGGCCTGCTTCTTGGCTCGCTTCTGCAGCCGAGCATTTTGAAAGGCGCGCGCGCCGACGCTGCTTTGCAAGTGCCTGCCCTCCACGAAAACGGTCCATTGCTCGCAATGGTTGTTCCGTTCTCGCCGATTCGCAATGAGCAGACGTTAACGCGCGGTCACGCGCGCCAAAGTAGGCCGACGCTGCAGCGATTCAGGGCACGCCGATGCGTTCGCGGCGGACCGATCCAGATCGTTTCAGGTCGCAGGGACGTCGCGGCAGAGATCAAGCTGGCTGGGGAACCTGGATTCGAACCAAGACAAACAGAGTCAGAGTCTGTTGTGCTACCGTTACACCATTCCCCAACGGAATGCCGAGCAGTTTCAACCAATTGGCGGACTGTCTGGCACCGTTTTGCGAGCCGGCCCGCGAATACGGCCGGCGGCGGCGACGCGTCCTTCTACCCGCATGTCCGAGGCTTTGGCAAGCCGCTGGATGACGGATTTCCAACGTGTTTGGCCGGGGCGGAGCCGGCGGCCGGAGCCGCTAGCGCTTGCTGGGGCGGCCACGCGGCTTTGGCGCAGGGCCGTCCGGCCCGGCGCGCAGCAGCAGGACGAGGCATGCGCCCAGCCGTTCGGCGATCTCGTCGTCGTCGATCGAGAGCGGGCCGGGATCGTTGAGGATGGCATTCACCAGGGTGCCGAGCACGACCTGGACGCCGAACGCGACCGTCTTCAGCTCCGCTGCCGTCGCGGCCGGCTTGCGTCGGACCGCGCTGCTGTCGTGAGGTGCCGGCCGCAGCAGCAGCGCCGCGCGCTGTGAGAGTGCCTGGGCCAGATCCTTGAAACCGGTCCAGTTGTTGGCTCCCTGCTCCCCACGGACGAGGGCTGCGCGCAGCACTCCCTTGTGACGGCGCATCCAGAGCACGATCCCGCGGACCAGGTGATGGCATTGCGCGTCGAGGTCCCCGGGGTGGACCGAACCGGCCGGCGGCAGCTTCAGGAGCTCCTGCCGGCCGCCCTCCAGGGTGAGCGCGAGCAGGGCGTTGAAATAGGCCTCCTTGCTGTCGAACCGGCTGTAGAAGGCGCCCACCGTGGCGCCGATCTGTGCGCAGAGGTCGCTGATCGACAGCTCCGCGAGGTTGCGCGTGCAGAGCAGCTCCGCGCCGGCCGTCAGCAACGCAAGCGTCGTCTCGCGGCTGCGCTGCTGCCGCGACGGCGTGACGCCGGGCAGGTCGACCTGCGCAATTGGTCCAGCCATGCCGCTTTCTCCATCTAGAACCATAACCATAATTATGATTATGATCTGGGGCAAGCGCGGTCGTGCCGCCTCCGGACGGGGGTTGCGGATCGGATGCAATGAGAAACAAGAACGAGCTCGGCCGGCCGGCCAGCGGCCGGGGCGCGAGCGACAGGGGAGGACCAGTCATGAGCGAGCCCGCATTCGGCGGCACGATCGGCAGGACCATCGCCGGCTCCATACCGTGGTGGCCCGCGCCTCGGCAGCCACCAAAGGGCGCGCCGAACATCCTGGTGGTGCTGTTCGACGACGTCGGCTTCTCCGATTTCGGCTGCTACGGTTCGCCGATCCGCACCCCCGCGATCGACGCGCTCGCGGCGCAGGGGCTGCGCTATTCCGGCTTCCACACCACAGCGATGTGCTCGACCACGCGGGCGGCGCTGCTCACCGGCCGCAACCACCATTCGGTCGGCGTCGGCTGCCTCGCCAATTTCGACTCGGGCTATCCAGGTTATCGCGGCAAGATTGCGCGCGAGGCGGGGACGCTCGCCGAGATGCTGCGGGCCCATGCCTATCGCAACTACATGGTCGGCAAGTGGCATGTCACGCCGCTGACCGAGAGCGGCGCGACCGGGCCGTTCGACGGCTGGCCGCTCGGCCGCGGCTTCGACCGATTCTACGGCTTCCTCGATGCCGAGACCGACCAATATGCGCCGGAGCTCGTGCTCGACAACACCCATGTCAGCCCGCCCGGCAGCTTCGCCGACGGCTATCATCTGACGGCCGATCTGGTCGATCAGGCGATCCGTTTCATCGCCGATCATACCGCCGACCGGCCGGAGCTGCCGTGGCTGACCTGGCTCGCGCTTGGCGCCTGCCACGCCCCGCATCAGGCGCCGCGCGACATCATCGAGAGCTACGATGCCGTCTTTGACCATGGCTGGGACGTCGAGCGTGCGCAGCGGCTGGCGCGGCAGAAAGCAATGGGGCTGGTGCCCGAGACGACGGACCTGCCGCCGCGCAATGACGGGGTGAAGGCCTGGGACGCGCATTCGGACGACGAGCGGCGCGTCTTCACCCGGCTGCAATCGGCCTTTGCCGGCATGCTCGATCATGCCGACCAGCATCTGGCGCGGCTGCTCGCTTTCCTCGACAAGACCGGCCAGCGCGACGACACGCTGATCATCGTGATGTCCGACAATGGCGCCAGCCAGGAGGGCGGTCCGCTCGGCTTCGTCAACGCGATGGGTCCGTTCAACTTCAAGCCGGAGCCGATCGCCGAGAAGCTCGCGCGCATCGACGACATCGGCGGGCCCGACACGCACTCGAACTTCCCGCATGGCTGGGCGATGACGTCGAACACGCCGCTCCGGCGCTACAAGCAGAACACCCATGGCGGCGGCATCCGCGATCCGTTCATCCTGTCATGGCCGAAGCGGATTGCGGCGCGCGGCGAGCTGCGGCATCAGTTCGTCCATGCCTGCGATCTCGTACCGACCTTGCTGGAGCTGATCGGCATCGAGGCGCCGGCGACGATCGCCGGCGTGCCGCAGATGCCGCTGGAGGGCGTCAGCTTCGCCGCGTCGATCACGAACGCAACCGCACCGTCGAAGCCTGTGCCGCAATATTTCGAGATGTTCGGCCATCGCGGTCTCTGGCACGACGGCTGGAAGGCGGTGGCGTTTCATCCCACCGGCACCCCGTTCGAGAACGACAAATGGGAGCTGTTCCACCTCGCGCAGGATTTCTCCGAGACGCACGATCTCGCGGCCGAGCAGCCGGAGCGGCTCGCAGCGCTGGTCAAGCTGTGGTGGGAGCAGGCGGAGGCGCATCAGGTGCTGCCGCTCGACGACCGCTTCGGTCCGCGCTTTGCCGAGAACGCCGCGCGCTTCCATGGCGCGCGGACGCGTTTCACCTTCCACGCCGGCATGGGCCATGTGCCCACCGACGTCGCGCCCGACGTGCGCAGCCGCGACTATCTGATCGAGGCCCATGTCGAGATCGATGACGGCGCGAGCGGCGTGCTGATCGCCCATGGCGATGCCACCTCGGGCTACAGCCTCTACATCAAGGACGGCCATCTCGTGCACGATCTCAACATCGGCGGCCGCCACGAGGTGGTCAGGTCGAGCCGCCCGGTGCCGGCCGGCGGGCATCGGCTCGGCCTTCGCGTCGAGCGCCTCAGGCGGCAGAGCGAGCCCGCCAAGGGCGCGCGCACCGGCATGAGCCGGTACACGCTGCTGATCGACGGCGAGGAGGCCGGCGCGCTGACGACGCAGCTCGCCTTTCACACGCTGATCTCCTGGTCGGGGCTCGACATCGGCCATGACCGCGGCAGCCCGGTGTCGGACTACGCGGCGCCGTTCGCGTTCACCGGACGGCTGTCGCACGTGACGGTGACGATGCAGGACGAGCAGAGCCTGGACGGCGAGGGCGTTGGCAACGCCGAGATGGCGCGGCAATAGATCGCGACGAGCGGCGGCCGACTACTCCGCCGCTTCCTTGACCGGGCCTGCCGCGGCGGTCTCCGTCTCGTGGTCGATATGGGTGCGACCCCAGCGCGCGAAGGCGTTGTTGACCCTGTCGAGATAGAGATAGATCACCGGCGTGGTGAACAGCGTCAGCATCTGGCTGACGATCAGGCCGCCGACCATGGCGTAGCCGAGCGGCTGGCGGATCTCCGAGCCGGTGCCGTTGCCGAGCATCAAGGGCACGCCGCCGAGCAGCGCGGCCATCGTCGTCATCATGATCGGGCGGAAACGCAGCAGGGCCGCCTGGCGGATCGACTGCTCCGGCGGCAGATGCTGGTCGCGCTCGGCGGCGATGGCGAAGTCGACCATCATGATGCCGTTCTTCTTCACGATGCCGATCAGCAGAATGACACCGATGAGAGCAATCAGGCTGAAATCGTAGCCGAACGCCATCAGGATCGCGAGCGCGCCGACGCCGGCCGAAGGCAGCGTCGAGAGAATCGTGATCGGATGGATGTAGCTCTCGTAGAGAATGCCGAGGATCAGGTAGACCACGACGAGCGCCGCGAGGATCAGGAGCGGCACGGTGGACAGCGACTGCTGGAACGCCTGCGCCGTGCCCTGGAAGCTCGAGTTCAGGGTCGCGGGCGCGCCGAGCTCGACCATGGCCCGCTGGACTGCGTCGGTGGCCTGGCCGAGCGCCACGCCCTGGGCGAGGTTGAAGCTGATCGTGATCGACGGGAACTGACCCTGGTGGCTGATCGACAGCGGCTTGACGGGAACGGTGGTCCAGCTGGCGAAGGTCGACAGCGGCACCTGGTCGCCGGTCGTCGGCGACTTCACGTAGAGCTTGTTGAGCGTGTCGAGATTGCCCTGCAACTCCGGCAGGATCTCCAGGATCACGCGGTAGGAGTTGAGCTGGGTGAAGTACTGCGCAACCTGGCGCTGGCCGAACGCATCGTACAGCGTGTCGTCGATCAGCTGCGGCGAGATGCCGTAGCGCGAGGCGGTGTCGCGGTTGATCGTCAGCTGAACGGTGGTGCCGTCGGCCTGCTGGTCGGTGGCGACGTCGCGCAGCTGCGGCAGCGAGCGCATCTTCTCCAGGATCTTCGGCGCCCAGTCGTTCAGCTCGGTGAGGTTCGGATCCTGCAGCGTGAACTCGAACTGAGTGCGCGAGGGACGGCCACCCAAGCGAATGTCCTGTGCCGCCTGCATGTAGAGGCGGGCGCCCTCGACCTTCTCGAGTTGCGGCCGCAGGCGGCCGATGATCTGCTGCGCCGTCGCGCTGCGCTCCTCGCGCGGCTTCAGGGTGATGAACATGTTGCCGTTGTTGCCGGCACGGCCGGAGCCGCCGATCGCCATCGCCACGCTGGCGACATCATGATCGTCCATCACGATCTTGGCGAGCGCCTCCTGGCGCGACTGCATCGCCTTGAACGAGATGTCCTGCGAGGCTTCCGAGGTCGCGGTGATCAGGCCGACGTCCTGCTGCGGGAAGAAGCCCTTGGGGATCAGGATGAACAGGTAGACCGACAGGCCCAGCGTGGCGAAGAACACCATCAGGGTGGCGAAGCGCCAGCGCAGCGCAAGGTCCAGGCCCTTCTCGTAGGCGCGCAGCATCGCGTCGAATGCCGCCTCGCTCCACTGGTAGAACTTGCCGTGCTGGGCGGCGTGCTCGTTGCGCAGGAAGCGCGAGGCCATCATCGGCGTCAGCGTCAGCGACACGAACATCGAGACGAAGATGGTCATCGCCAGCACCACCGCGAACTCGCGGAACAGCCGGCCGATGATGCCGCCCATCAGCAGCAGCGGGATCAGCACCGCGACCAGCGAGATCGAGATCGAGACGATGGTGAAGCCGATTTCCTTGGCGCCCTTGTAGGCGGCGGCCATCGGCGATTCGCCTTCCTCGACATAGCGCGAGATGTTCTCGAGCATGACGATGGCATCGTCGACCACGAAGCCGACCGCGATCGTCAGCGCCATCAGCGACAGATTGTCGAGCGTATAGCCGACGCCCCACATCATGGCGCAGGCCCCCAGCAGCGCCAGCGGCACCGTGATGGTCGGGATCACCGTGGCCCAGAAGCTGCGCAGGAAGATGAAGATCACCATGACGACCAGGAAGATCGTCAGGATCAGCGTGAACTGGACGTCCTCGACGGCGGCGCGGATGGTGGTGGTGCGGTCAGAAATGACGTCGATCTTGATCGCCGGCGGGATCGCCGCCACCAGCCGCGGCAACAGCCCCTTGATGCGGTCGACGGTCTCGATGACGTTGGCGCCCGGCTGCTTGAAGATCACCAGGAACACACCGCGCTTGCCGTTGGCCCAGGCCGCCTGCTTGGCGTCCTCGGCCGCCGTGACCGCCTTGCCGATGTCGCGGATGCGTAAGGGGCCACCATTGCGGTAGGCGATGATGACGTCGTTCCAGTCCTTCGAGTCGGTCAGCTGGTCGTTGGCGTAGATCGTGTAGGCGCGGCGCTCGCCGTCGATGTTGCCCTTGGGCGCATCGACGGTGGTGATGGCAATCTGGCTGCGGACGTCCTCCATCGACAGACCCTTGGCCACGAGCTTGGCCGGGTCGATCTGGATGCGGATCGACGGCTTCTGCTGACCGCCGATGATCA
Organism: Bradyrhizobium sp. SZCCHNR1002; assembly: GCF_032381435.1. Taxonomy (NCBI): domain Bacteria; kingdom Pseudomonadati; phylum Pseudomonadota; class Alphaproteobacteria; order Hyphomicrobiales; family Nitrobacteraceae; genus Bradyrhizobium; species Bradyrhizobium sp. SZCCHNR1002. The sequence continues at coordinate 1,600,242 of NZ_JAUHIS010000001.1, read as the reverse complement.
CCTGGGCAACGCCGGAGATCTGGCTGATCTGCTGGGCGAGACCGGCGTCGACGGCATCGCTGACAGTGGTCAGCGGCAACGTCTCGGAGGTGGCCGACAGCAGCAGGATCGGGGAGTCGGCCGGATTGACCTTGCGGTAGGTCGGCGGCGACGGCAGGCTCTTCGGCAGCTGGCCCGAGGCCGCGTTGATCGCGCCCTGGACGTCGTTGGCCGCGCCGTCGATGCTGCGGTTGAGATCGAACTGGATCGTGACCGATGCGGTGCCCAGATAGCTGGTCGAGGTCATCTGGGCGATGCCGGGGATCTGGGCGAACTGCCGCTCCAGCGGCTGGGCGACCGAGGTCGCCATGGTCTCGGGGCTGGCGCCCGGCAGATTGGCGGTGACCTGGATCGTCGGGAAGTCGACCTGCGGCAGCGGCGCGACCGGCAGCAAGGGATAGGCAACGAGACCGATGAACAGGATGCCCGCCATCAGCAGCGAGGTGCCGATGGGGTATTTGATGAAGGGTGCCGAGATGCCGCCGCCGTTCATTCCTGCCGGACCTTCGCTGGCGCCTGATCCGAGCTGGCCACCGCAGTGGTCACGATCGAGCCGGGCTGCACTTTGAACTGGCCGCCGGTGATCACCTGCTGGCCGGGGGTGAGACCCTCCTCGATCACGGTCCGGCCGTCGATCGAGGCGCCCACTTTCACCTTGCGCAACTCGGCCTTGTTCTCCGGGCTCACCGTGTAGGAATACAGCCCGCTGGTCGAATGCTGGACCGCGTCATCCGGAACCACGGTGGCATCCTTCAGCGTCCGCACCAGCAGGCGCGTCGACACCGACTGGCCCGGCCACAGCACGTGGTCCTTGTTGTCGAACACGGCCTTCAGCCGGATCGTTCCACTCGACGTGTCGACCTGGTTGTTCACGACCATCAGCTTGCCCTCGGCGAGCTGCTTCTTGCCGTCGGTGGTGAAGGCGATCACCTTCAGGGCTGCGGCCTTCTGCGCCTCGTTGATGTAGGGCAATTGCTCCTCGGGCGCGGTGAAGATCACCGCGATCGGCTCGATCTGCGCGATCGACACGATGCCGGTCTGGGTCGAGGCATTGACGATGTTGCCGACGTCGACCTGGCGCAAGCCGGCGACGCCCGAGATCGGCGCCTTGATCTGGGTGTAGCTGAGCTGGGTCTGAGCATTGGCGATCGCGGCATCGTCGGCGGCGATCTGTGCCGTCAGCTGTGCGACCGTGGCGCGCTGGGTGTCCTGCTGCTGCCGCGTCGCGAATTCACCGAGCTTGGTGGTGCGCTGCAGGTCGAGATTGGCGTTGTTGAGATTGGCCTCGTCCTGCGCCCGCTTGGCCTTGGCCTGGTCGAGCGCTGCCTGGAACGGCCGCGGATCGATCTCGACCAGCAGGTCGCCCTGGTTGACGAGCTGCCCCTCGGTAAACGCGATCTTGTCGATCTGGCCGTCGACGCGGGTGCGAACCTGGACGGTATTGAAGCCTTGGACGGTGCCGAGGCCGGTGAGGAAGACCGGGAAGTCCGCCTTCTCGACCGGGACGGTCGAGACCCGAACCGCTTGCGGCCGGGCCGATTTTTGTGCGGCGGTCTTCTTCGCTGCCTCAGCGTCCTGATAACGCTGCCAGCCGTAATAACCGGCGCCGCCGAGAGCCGCGACCAGCAGGATCCATGCAATGGTTCGTGATGTCTTCATGCTGGCCCGTATGCTGAGACGAACAGGATAACCGGTCTTTAAAACCAATCCCAGCAGCCCAGATATAGTACGCACGCAATTAATGTGTAAACACACGAGGGCGTGGACAAACCTAAACAATTCGCAAGCTTTCGAGGGACCCCGAGGACCGCACGGCCATGTCGCTGGACGCAAGACGGCAGCTCGTTACGCAGCTTGTCGAAAGCTCGCGCATTCTGCGCAACTATATTGATCATCGTGCCAAGCAGCGCGGCACGACACGCGCGCAATGGGTGGTGCTGTTTCGGCTGCGCGCGCAGGAAGGGTTGTCCCAGGTCGATCTCGCCGAAGTGCTGGAATTGCAGCCGATCTCGCTGGTTCGACTGCTGGACCGGCTGGTGGAGCAGGGTCTGCTGGAGCGCCGTCATGATCCCAGGGATCGACGGGCGAACCGAGTCTACCTCACGGCCGCCGGTCGGCAGCTGGTGGACGAACTGGACGAGCTGCGCGACGCCATCGCTGCCGATGTGCTGCACGACATCCCGGACGACGCGGTGGCCGCCAGCCTCGCCACGCTCCGGGGGCTGAAGGAGCGGATCAAGACACTGTCCGAAACCAAGTCGGGCGTTGCGGTCAAATAACCGACACCGCGCCTCGAGGTGCCTCGATCCGATCTTGAGTTGTGATGCTTCACAAGAGCACCCTGAGTGCGAAAATGCGCAGAGGGGGGCTTCTGTCGTCACTGCTCGCGCAGATCGACCATGTCTGGACGGCGCACGAGCTGAATGGCGTGGCCGCGGCGGCGCGGCCTCCGCCCGCCCCCGCTGTGCCGAACGCGCCGCGGCCGGTCGCGCAAAAGTCGTCCTCCGACCTATTGTCGCCGTCTTGTCGCGCCCGATGAGAGCTGATTAGAAGCGGATGACTTCGGCGGTGGCCGCGGTGCCCCGGACATTCGGCAAGTTTTCAACCTGAGCGGGGCTGCATCGTCCGGCAAGCGACGATGCGCCATGCGACGACAACGAGATGTGGAGCCTTCGATGGAAGAATTGAACGGAAAGATGCTCGCCTGCCAGATCCTGGTCACCGGCCTGATCGCGCGCGTCGCCAACGAGCAGCGCGATCCCCTGCGCTTCCTGACTGATTTCCGCGACGAGATCAGGGCTGTCGTCAACGGCGTGCGGATCGCGGGCATCGACGATTCCGAGCGCGTGCGCCGGATCGCGGTGCAGACCGTCGATGAGCTGTTCTCGCTGATGAAGCCGCCGAGCAGCGACGAGACCGCCGGGTCGTCGACCTGAGACACGGGCCGATTCGACAACAGCGCGAGTCAAATCGCGCTGTTTAGAACGATTTCAAGTTCCGCCTGTTTCTATTAGTTGCGCGTTTTTAGAATTGTTTTGATCTGGAACTATTCAAGGCCAAATTGGGGCTCCTCAAATTGACCCCCTGAAACACGCCCGATACCAACGACACATCGTCGCACTGCGAATGATCCGCGGAAGCGATGTGCAATGAAAAATCTGGGGCGCGTGAAATTAAAATGGGACAGGTGAGAGCACCGCGTTCGCTGCGGGCAGGCGCAGCGATGAAGTTTTTCGAGGGACGAGGAGAGGGGCCTCTCGTCACCAAAGTGTCGGCGGTCGCCGGCCTGATGGCCGTGGCGTCGGTTTCGTCAGCCGAAGCGCAACCCGCTTCCGACCTGCCACCCGTGAACGTCGATGCGCCGGTCGCGCGCGCCAAGCCGACGTCCTCCAAGCCGACCGCCGAGCAGGTCCGCGCCCGCAATGCCCTGCGCCGCGCGGCCCGCCAGCAGGCGGGGCAGCAGGGGGCCGTGGCCTTCCCGAACGCGGGCGGGCTGGCCGCGCCCGACGCCAACCCCTATGCTGACGCGGCCGAGCCGTACAAGGTCAACCGCGTGCAGGCCTCGGGCAAGTTCCCCGAGCCGCTCCTGAACACGCCGAAGACGATCACGGTGATGAGCAAGGAGGTGCTGCAGGACAAGCACGTCACTGCACTCAAGGAGATCGGCCGCTCGACCGCCGGCGTGACCCTGGGCTCGGGCGAGGGCGGCAACGCCTTCGGCGACCGCTTCTTCATCCGCGGCTTCGATGCCCGCAACGACGTCTTCATCGACGGCATCCGCGACCCCGCGGTGTCGATCCGCGAGAACTTTTTCACCGAGCAGATCGAGATCCTGCGTGGTCCGGCCTCATCCTATGCGGGGCGCGGCACCGCCGGCGGCGCGATCAACATCGTCACCAAGCAGGCCGGCGACACCAACTTCAAGCGGATGGACACCGAGTTCGGCACCGACCAGCAGAAGCGCGTGACGCTCGATGTCAACCAGGTGGTCTCGCCGACCGTCTCGGTGCGCACGGGCGGCGTGTTTCAGGACTCCAACGTCGCGGGACGCAACTACGTCACCGACGACCGCTGGGGCGCCTTCCTCTCGACCAAATGGACGCCGACCGAGGACCTCAAATTCACGACCAACTATGTCCACACCGATCTCTCCGGCTATCCTGATTTCGGCGTGCCCTACTACAAGCAGGGCAACGTGCCGGTGACTTCGGCCGGCATCCCGCGCAATACTTGGTACGGCTTCCTCAACCGTGACTTCCAGGCCGCGCGGCAGGACTTCGGCACCGGCACCATGGAGTACAAGGTCAACGAGGCAATTACGCTCACCAGCAAGTTCCGTGGCGAGCATTCAGAGCTGAACTACATCGGCACGCTGCCGCAGAACCCGAACACGACCAGCTCCAACCCGCTGCTGTGGACGACCACGGCCAGCGCGCAGAGCCGCTACCAGACCGTCGACGTCTGGGCCAACCAGAACGATGCCACGTTCAAGCTCGACACCTGGGGCATCAAGCATACCGCAGTCGTCGGCACCGAGTTCTCCAACGAGACCATCTCGATCGATCGGTATACCGGCCTGTCGTCGGAGCTGTTCGGCGGCGGCTCGACCAGCTCGGGCGCGGTCACCGGGGTCAATCTGTACTCGCCGCAATACACCAACATCCCGTTCAGTACGACGCCGTCGCTGGTCGGCAATCCCACCCGTTATGGCGTCAACACCAACAGCGTCTACGTGATGGATACGGCGAACTGGCGGGACACCATCATCCTGAACGGCGGCGTGCGCTATGACGGCTACATCATGGGGTCGTCGAACAACACCAGATACCTCAAGATGAACGCCGATCTGGTCAACTACAATGTCGGCCTGGTCTACAAGCCGATGCCGATCGGCAGCATCTACGCCGCCTACGCGACCTCGGCCAATCCGTTCGGCTCGGAGCTCGACGCCACCGGTACCGATTATGGCGGCGTGCCGGCCAACACCACGGTGCTGCTCGGGCCGGAGCGCAACAAGGCGGCCGAGCTCGGCACCAAATGGGAGCTGGTCGACCGCCACCTCCTGGTCTCGGCTGCGCTGTTCCAGACCACCAAGGACAATGCGCGCGAGACGGTGAACAGCATCCTCACCTCGGGCGCGGCCTACCGCATCCAGGGCATCGATATCGAGGCGGAGGGCAAGCTGACGGACCGCTGGAGCATCTTCGGCGGCCTGGTGCTGATGCAGTCCAAGGTCACCCAGAGCGGCGTCGCCTCCAATATCGGCCTGCAGCTCGCCAACATCGCGCACCAGTCGTTCAGCATGCTGTCGAAATACAAGCTCGACAATGGCTGGGAGATCGGCGGCCAGGCGGTCTACCGCTCCAAGGTCTATGGCGGCACCTTCGCGGCCAACACCGGCAACGAACTGCCGGCGTACTGGCGCTTCGATGCCTTTGTCGAGAAGAAGCTCGATGCGCACTGGACCATGAAGCTGTATGCGCAGAACCTGACCAACAAGCTGTACTACGACACGCTGTATCGGAGCGCGGTGCCATTCGTCGCCGTGGCCCCGGGCCGCGCCTTCTACATCGTGACAACTGCGAAGTTCTGATCATGCTGATCTGCATCCCGGACGTTCTGTCCAAAGACGAGGTCGCCGACTTCCGCCGCATCATGGATGCGGCGGAGTGGGAGGACGGCCGCTCGACGGCCGGGGCGCAGTCGGCCATGGTCAAGCGCAACGAGCAGTTGCCACCGGAGGGTGAGGCGGCGCGGGTGCTCGGCCAACGCATCATCACGGCGTTGACGAAGAATCCGCGCTTCCTGTCGGCGGCGATCCCGCTGCAGATCTTTCCGCCTTTGTTCAACCGCTACACCGCTGCGCGCGGCGATCATTTCGGCATTCATGTCGACAATGCCGTGCGCGGCGATCCGCTAACAGGGCTTCGCATCCGCACCGACCTGTCGATGACGCTGTTCCTGGCCGAGCCGGACACGTATGACGGTGGCGAGCTTGTGATCGAGGACACCTACGGCTCGCACGAAGTCAAGTTGCCCGCAGGGCATGCGGTGCTGTATCCGTCATCGAGCCTTCACATGGTCACGCCGGTGACCCGCGGCGCCCGGGTCGCCTCTTTTTTCTGGATGCAGAGCATGATACGGGATGCCCATGTCCGGAGCATGATCTTCGATCTGGACACGGCGATCCAGAGCTTGGCGGAACGCCTCGGGAGGGACGATCCCGATGCGGTCAAGCTGACCGGCATCTATCACAATCTGATCCGGCAATGGGCCGAGGTTTAGTGGGCCGAGATATGATGACATCGTTCCTCGCAAGGTTTGCAATCGTCCTGTCATTTCTGACCGTTTCGGCCGTGGCGCCTGCGGGCGCGCAGCAGGTCGTGCCACAGGCGCCGGCTGCTCCTGCGATCTCGACGGACCTGTCGGCTCAGCCTCCGGCGGCGGGACAGCTGGCCCCGGGACAGGCGGCCGCGACCAGCGCCGAGAGCGCCGCACGCGGTGGAAAGTCGTTGACCACCGGGCTCGACGAGCTGTCGCCGCTCGGCATGTTCCTCAAGGCCGACATGATCGTCAAATCGGTCATGATCGCGCTGGCGCTGGCCTCGGTCGCGAGCTGGACGATCCTGATTGCCAAGAGCATCGAATTCTCGGTGCTGCGCCGCCGCTTGGTCGCAGCGCTGCGCAAGCTCGGCGGTGCGAAGTCGCTCGCCGAGGCGCATCTGGCGCTCGGCAATGGCAAGAACGTCGCGACGGTGCTGCTCCAGGCGGCCATCGCGGAGGCGCGGCTCTCGGCCGGGCTCGGCAGCGACGAGGGCATCAAGGAGCGCGCGGCGTCGAGCTTCACCGAGATCGTCCGCGCCGAGGCGCGGCGCGTGCGCGTCGGCATGGGCCTGCTCGCCACCGTCGGTGCCATCTCGCCCTTCGTCGGGCTGTTCGGCACAGTCTGGGGCATCATGAACAGCTTCATCGGTATCTCCAAATCGCAGACCACCAATCTCGCCGTGGTCGCGCCGGGCATCGCCGAGGCGCTGCTGGCGACCGCGATCGGCCTGGCCGCGGCGATTCCCGCCGTCATCATCTACAATCACTTCTCGCGCGTCACGAAGGGCTATCTCGAGCTGGTCAACCGCGCCTCCGGCGCCACTGGGCGGCTGCTGTCGCGCGATCTCGATCGCAGCCAGATCGGCCTGCACGCGCGCGCGGCGGAGTAGCAGGCGATGGCCGTCTCGCTCTCCGAAGGCGATCTCGACGACGATTTCGACGAGACCCACGACATCAACGTGACGCCGTTCATCGACGTCATCCTGGTGCTGCTCATCATCTTCATGGTGGCCGCGCCGCTGTCGACCGTCGACCTGCCGATCGACCTGCCGTCGTCGAGCGCGACGCCGCAGAAGAAGCCGGAGAAGCCGACCTATGTGTCGGTCAAGCCCGACCTGTCGCTGGCGATCGGCGAGAACCCGGTCAAGCGGGCTGATCTGGTCGCCGAGCTGAACAGGGTGATGGCCGACCAGACCGATCGGACGGTCTTCCTGCGTGGCGACCGCGGGGCTCCCTATGGCGAGGTCATGGACGTTCTGGAGCTGCTGCGCGATGCGCACTTCAAGTTCAAGCTGGTCGCGCTGGAGCGGCCGGCCGGGGCTGCCGGCGGAGCGGTTGCCGCTCCGGCCCCGCAACCCTGATCGGTCCGTCTGAGATGAGCGATCTCCTCACCTCGCACTCGACCTCCCGCGCCGCCTGGTTCGCGGCGGCGCTGGTGGCCATCGCGCTCCACATCGGCGGCGTGGCCGTGGCCTTGACCACGGCGCATGGTGACGACGACGATGGCGGCCTCGGCACTGCCGCCGACGTCATCGACGCCGAGATCGCCGCTCCGAAGGTCGAGGATTCGGACTTGCCGATGGGCGTGGATTCCGTCGCCGATACGGCCTCGGCCGCCACCCCGGAGCAGAAGGCGGAGACCGAGCAGACGGATCTGCAGAAGGGCATTCCCACCACCACCGAGGAGGCCGACCAGCAGGTGTCGCCCACCGAGGCCAAGAAGCCCACGGAGGAGGAAAAGGTCGCCGCCGTCGAGACCAACGCGTCGGAGGCGCGGGAGGCGGCCGTGGACAGCTCGCGCAAGACGCTCGATGCCAAGGTCCCCGAAGCCGATCGCGTCAAGGCGCCCGATCCCAGCGGCACCGGCAAGGACAGGGACCCGCAGACGGCCAACTGGCAGCGCAAGCTCAGCCTGATCGTGAAGAAGAATCAGAAATATCCCGCCGGCAAGACCCAGGGCGGAAGCGTCCGGATCTCCTTCAAGCTCAACCGCCGGGGCAACGTGGTCTCCGTCGACGTGATCCAGTCATCCGGCGACCCGGATTACGATCACGAAGCGGTGGCGATGGTGCGACGCTCGGATCCGTTCCCCAAGCCGCCGGCGCAGATCTCGGACGACGAGATACCCTTCAACATCGTCGTGAAATTCCCGGCGACCAAGACCTGACGCCGCGGCCCGAGGGCCTGGTCCTCCTGGCCGTACGGCTCACTGCCAGTACAGCCTGATCCCGACATAGGCGACGCAGAGCGTGACGAAGATCAGGGCCACCGGCAGCTTGCGCTGCGCGGCGGGGCCGGACTGCGCCGCTTTCGGCTTCGGCGGCAGCTTGCGGAAGGCGGTGACGTTGTCGCTCACCGGCTCGGCCGCGGCCTGCTTGACCTCCGGCGGCGCGCCGCCGCCGCCCATCTCGGCGTAATAGGCCTTGTACATCTCGCGGATGGTGGCCTCGGTCGCCTCGTGCTCGGACATCTCGCCCAGCCGGGTCTTGTAGCTCGCCAGGAACTCCTGCGCGGCCGGCGGCAGGCCGGAGGCGCCGTTCAGCTTGGCGATCATCTTCCAGGTCGCGAAATCGGCGCGGGCGCGCGTATCGGCGCGGCGCGCGATCATCATGTCAGCGGCTTTGACCAAGAGTGCCTCGGAGCTCGTTTACCGTCCCTGATACGGAGACCTATGCGTTACCCGTCAATAACAGAAGCAGTTGCTTGAGAGAATCGGTCATGGCGCGGAGCAGCCCCGACACAAAATCAAGATTAAGACCGAACTGGGAACCCGCGAGCGGCAGCAGGATCAAAAATCCGATCAGAATCAGCATGCCGTAGGGCTCGAGCCGGGCAAAAGGCCGGGCCAGCACGGATGGCAGCAGCCCGACCGCCACCCGGCCGCCATCGAGCGGCGGTATCGGGAGCATGTTGAACACCGCGAGCAGGATGTTGAACGAGAAGGCATTGAGCAGATTGTGGGCAACCCATCGCGCCCCCTCGGCCGGCACCAGTGGCAGGACGTGGAATGCCAGCCCGGCAGCCAGCGCCAGCACGATGTTGGTCGCCGGCCCCGCCAGGGCGACCATGATCATGCCGGCCCGTAGTGGCTGCAGGTTGCGGAAGTTGACCGGGACCGGCTTGGCATAGCCGAACAGGAACGGCGAGCCCGACAGGAGCAGCATCCCCGGCAGCAGAATCGTGCCGAACGGATCGATGTGCTTGAGCGGGTTGAAGCTGACGCGACCGAGTTGCTTGGCGGTGTCGTCGCCGAACCGCCAGGCGACGAAGGCGTGGGCCGCCTCGTGAAAGGTGATGGCGATGATGACCGGCAGGATCCAGATCGAGATGCCGTAGAGCGAGATGTTCAAGGAGCGAGGTTCCGGACGCGTTGACGCCTTACATAGGCACGATGGTTCCGCGATGCTACGCGGGATTTTCCGGAAATTGCGGCAGGCCGTCGTCCAGGCTCACCCAGCCGATCCTGGCCGACGTCCAGATGTGCTCGGTCGGCCTGAACGCATTGGGATCGTCGAAGCAGGCCAGCGCCACACCGACGACGGGGCGGGTCTTGCGCCAGGAGAACAGCCGCGTGCCGCAGCGCGGGCAGAACATCCGGTCGAGCGCGTCGGACGAGGGGAAGCGCGCGGTCTCGCCGTGGATCGTCAGCGCCTCATGGGAGAACAGCGCGCGGGCGAAATAGGGCGAGCCCATCGCCTTCTGGCAGTTGCGGCAATGGCAGATGCGGACATTGATCGGCTCGCCCGTGCAAGCGAAGCGCACTGCACCGCAGAAGCATCCGCCATGGTGGGTCATGATGTCGGTCTCCGTCCCGGATGAATGTCATCAGCGCATCGCTGCGCGGATTGTTCGAGGCTGCTCACGGACGCTTTTCCAGATGCGAGGGTCGGACTTGTCGAGTTTTGATAGAGCAGATCGGGTGTGGTCGGCGAGTCCTCATCTGGCGACACGCGCTCTCGCAGCCGTCATTGCGAGGAGCGTAGCGACGAAGCGATCCAGAGTCCCGCGATGACCCTGGATTGCTTCGCTTCGCTCGCAATGACGGAGAGATCTCGTTTGTTGGTTAGTCGCGCCGTCCACCATTGCGCAGCGGAACGCGCTGAGGGAGGTGGGCACGCTGCCGCCTTGCGGTGGCTGCTTTGCCCACCTCCGAGGTTGCCACGTTGGTGAGCTAGCCCCACCCCTCCAGCACGATCTTGCCGCGTGAGGTGTTGCTCTCGATCAGCGCATGCGCGCGCTTGAGGTTCGCCGCATTGATCGTGCCGTAGTTGTCGCCGAGCGTGGTGCGGATGACGCCCTTGTCAATCAGATCTGACACGTCGTTCAGCAGGTTGTGCTGGGCGATCATGTCAGGCGTCGTGAACGACGACCGCGTGAACATCGATTCCCAGTGGATCGAGATCGCCTTGCCCTTGAAGGCGGCGATCGAAAACTCGGCGGGATCGTCGATCAGGCCGAACTTGCCTTGCGGCGCCATGAGCTCGGCGATCGCCTTGTAGTGCTGGTCGCTGTGGGTGAGGCTCGCGACGAGCGCGACAGGCGGCAGCTTGAGCGCGTCGATCTGTTCCTTCATCGGTATGGCGTGGTCGACGACGGCGTGGGCGCCGAGCGCCAGGCACCAGTCGCGCGATTCCGGCCGCGTCGCGGTCGCGAGCACGGTCAAGCCGGTGAGACGGCGCGCGAGCTGGATCAGGATCGAGCCGACGCCGCCGGCCGCGCCGGTGATCAGCAGAGTGCGATCGTCGAGGCTCTTGCCAGTGATAGCGCCGAGCCGGTCGAAGAGCAGCTCCCAGGCGGTGATCGAGGTCAGGGGCAGGGCGGCGGCTTCGGCGAACGACAGGCTCTTGGGCTTGCGGCCCACGATGCGCTCGTCGACGAGATGGAATTCGGCGTTGGTGCCCTGGCGCAGGATCGAGCCGGCGTAGAAGACCTCGTCGCCGGCCTTGAACAGCGTCACCTCGGGGCCGACCGCCTCGACCACGCCGGCGGCGTCATAGCCGAGGATCTTGGTCTCGCCGGCCGGCGGCGCGGCACGCTTGCGCACCTTGGTGTCGACGGGATTGACCGAGATCGCCTTCACCGCGACGCAGATGTCGCGCCCTTTCGGCTCGGGCTTGGCGGTTTCGAAATCGAACAGCGCGCGCTCCTCGATGATGGCGAGCGACTGCTGGTAACCGACGGCCTTCATCACAATCTCCTGGCTGGCTTCTCCATGGGATTTACTTGTCCTGCTGGCGTCGTTTCGGCAAGTACTGTAAAAACAGGGAACTAGTCCCCGTTTGGATACTATTGGGCCAAAACGCGATGAAACGGAAGAATTTCGCCCGCCGCCCTGGCTGCGCGGTCGAAGCCACGCTCGATCTGATCGACGGCAAGTGGAAGGGGGTGATCCTCTACCACCTGCAGGGCGGCAGCCAGCGCTTCGGCGAGCTGCGCCGGCTGATGCCGAGCGTGACGCAGCGCATGCTGACCAAGCAGTTGCGCGCGCTGGAGGAGGACGGGCTGGTGGTCCGCAAGGTCTACGCCGAGGTGCCGCCGCGCGTGGAGTACAGCCTCTCCGAGATCGGCGAGAGCCTGCGGCCGGTTATCGAGGTGCTCAGGACGTGGGGCGAGCGGCACCAGGAACGGCTGTCCTGTGCCCCCGTTGCCGAGACCATCAAAACGCCGCATCAGACCGCCTGAGCTTGGCCATCACGGCCGTTCCGCCTATATCCAGGGCCTCATTTTTCCAGGATTTGTCGCATGACGTTGATTCGCTCCACCGTAGCCCTGCTGCTGTCGCTGCTGGCCGCCACACCGCTCGCGGCGCAGGACCGGCGCGTGCCGCAATCCGCGGCCGAGCTGCGACTGTCCTATGCGCCGATCGTACAGCGCGTGCAGCCCGCGGTGGTCAACGTCTACGCCGCCAAGGTGGTGCAGAACCGCAATCCCTTCCTCGACGATCCGATCTTCCGCCGCTTCTTCGGCCTGCAAGGCGGACCACAGGAGCAGATGCAGCGCTCGCTCGGCTCCGGCGTGATGATCGATTCATCCGGTCTCGTCGTCACCAACGTGCATGTCATCGAGGGGGCCGACGAGGTGAAGGTGTCGCTGTCCGACAAGCGCGAGTTCGAGGCAGAAATCGTGCTGAAGGACAGCCGCACCGATCTCGCGGTGCTCAAGCTGAAGGGGACCAAGGAGCAGTTTCCGACCCTCGAGCTCGCCAATTCAGATGACCTCCTGGTCGGCGACGTCGTGCTGGCCATCGGCAATCCCTTCGGCGTCGGCCAGACCGTGACGCACGGCATCGTGTCGGCGCTTGCGCGCACCCAGGTCGGCATCACCGACTATCAGTTCTTCATTCAGACCGACGCGGCGATCAATCCCGGCAATTCCGGCGGCGCGCTGGTCGACATGACCGGGCGGCTCGCCGGCATCAACACGGCGATCTATTCGAAGTCCGGCGGCTCGCAGGGCATTGGCTTTGCGATCCCCGCCAACATGGTGCGGGTCGTCGTGGCCTCGGCCAAGAGCGGCGGCAAGGCGGTGAAGCGTCCGTGGCTCGGCGCGCGGCTGCAGGCAGTGACGCCGGAGATTGCCGAGAGCCTCGGCCTGCGTTCGCCGACCGGCGCGCTGGTCGCCTCGGTGGTGGCGAACAGCCCGGCGGCGAAAGCCGGCATCAAGTCGTCGGATCTGATCGTGTCGATCGACGGCCAGACCGTGGACGATCCCAACGCCTTCGACTATCGCTTCGCCACCCGTCCTCTCGGCGGGACCGCGCACATCGAGGTGCAGCGCGGCGGCAAGCCGGTGAAGGTCGCGGTCGCGCTGGAGACGGCGCCGGACACCGGACGCAACGAGATGGTCATCAACGGCCGCTCGCCGTTCCAGGGTGCCAAGGTCGCCAACATCTCGCCGGCCGTCGCCGACGAGCTGCATCTCGATGCCGACACCGAAGGCGTCGTCATTCTCGAACCGGGCGACGGCACCACGGCGGCCAATGTCGGCTTCCAGAAGGGCGACGTGATCATGGCCGTCAACAACCAGAAGATCGCCAAGACCACCGATCTCGACAAGGCCTCGCGCGAGCAGGCCCGCCTCTGGCGCATCACCGTGCTGCGCGGCGGCCAGCAGATCAACGTCACGCTCGGCGGATGAGCCCGAAGCGGCCGCAGCAGGGCGGACCGAGCCTCTTCGCCGCGGCGGGGATGGAGCACGATGCGCCGCGGCCGCTGCCGGAGCGGCTGCGCCCGCACGAGCTGTCGGATGTGGTCGGACAGGACCACATCCTCGGCCCTGACGGCGCGCTGACGCGCATGCTGGAGACGCGCACGCTGGGCTCGCTGATCTTCTGGGGCCCGCCGGGCACCGGCAAGACGACAGTCGCGCGGCTGCTGGCCGACGCCACCGAGCTGCACTTCGAGCAGATCTCGGCGGTGTTTTCCGGCGTCGCCGATCTGAAGAAGGTGTTCGACGCCGCGCGCGCCCGGCGCGAGACCGGGCAGGGCACGCTTCTGTTCGTCGACGAGGTGCATCGCTTCAACCGGGCGCAGCAGGACTCCTTCCTGCCGGTGATGGAGGACGGCACCGTCGTGCTGGTCGGCGCCACCACGGAGAATCCGTCATTCGAGCTCAACGCCGCTCTGTTGTCGCGCTCGCGCGTGCTGGTGTTCCACTCGCTCGACGCCGCTGCGATCGAGAGGCTCTATAGCAACGCTGAAGCCGTCGAAGGCCGCAAGCTGCCGCTCGACGACGAGGCGCGTGCCGTGCTGATCCGCATGGCCGACGGCGACGGCAGGGCCTCGCTGACGCTCGCCGAGGAAGTGTGGCGCTCAGCGCGCAAGGGCGAGATCTTCAATGCGGTACAGTTGCAGGAGATCCTGCAGCGCCGCGCGCCGATCTACGACAAGTCGGCCGACGGCCACTACAACCTGATCTCGGCCATGCACAAATCGGTGCGCGGCTCCGATCCGGATGCGGCGCTGTACTACTTCGCCCGCATGCTCGACGCCGGCGAGGATCCGCTGTTTCTCGCCCGCCGCATCGTGCGCATGGCGGTGGAGGACATCGGGCTGGCCGATCCCCAGGCGCTGGTCATCGCCAATGCCGCCAAGGACGCCTACGACTTTCTCGGCTCGCCCGAAGGCGAGCTCGCGATCGCGCAGGCCGTGATCTATGTCGCGACTGCACCGAAATCCAACGCCGCCTACAAGGCCTTCGGCGCCGCCAAGCGCGTCGCGAAGGAGGGTGGCTCATTGCTGCCGCCGAAGCATATCCTCAATGCACCCACCAAGCTGATGCAGAGCGAGGGCTATGGCACGGGCTATCAGTACGACCACGACACGCCCGACGCGTTTTCCGGCCAGGACTACTTCCCCGAGGCCCTCGGCCGCCAGCACTTCTACGACCCGCCGGAACGCGGCTTCGAGCGCGAGATCCGGAAGCGGCTGGATTACTGGGCGAAGCTGCGTAAGGAGCGGGGTGGATAGCATAGTACCTCTCTTTAGAGGTGCTGACCGTTGCCGGTGACGCTGGGTTGGCCTGACATCAGGAAGAAGCAGACTGATGACGCTGACCTTTCTTAGCGGGCTTCCGCGGTCTCGCGCAGTGCAGCAAGCACGCCGTGGTGCAGCTGTCGCGATGTGAACGTTGGTGAGGCAGTCAGAATCTACGGAGCTTGCTTGACTATTTTCGAAATAGGGGGATTGATTTAGCGCCGCGGGTCGATCTCGTCTTTTCGTTAGCTAGCGACGTACACTCTACTTCGACGATGCGTGATCAGTGAATGTTGTGGGGGCGGGGCTGCAGTTCGACGGCAGCCCGATCGTGTGAGTGCGTCTCGAGGTCGTAAGTCATCTTTCCGAGCAGGATAATCGATCATCGAAGGAAGGGCAGCTTCCTCTCGTGCCACATGACAAATTTCGTTTTTTCAATTCATATCAAGGAGCAAGTCATGATCTTCAAGTTGGGGGCGGTCGCCTCTATTGCGGGTCTTTTCATCTTTGGCGTCGGCACTGCAGCAGCGGGATCCTTGTCGGAGTGCGACGCCGCACTAATCGTTTCCACTTACAATAAGATAGATGCTTCTAAGTCCGACTGGCGAATGGCAACGTTCGTGGACAAGGAGGCATATAACAAGATCAAGGATTCTGCCGGCGCATCGGCTGTCATATATGGCGTGCCGGTGGGCGCAAATTACGACCAGTTCCGTGAGAGTATCGATCGCTATAAGACGAGTACGACAGAGAGTTTCTCGCAGGACCAGTTCCACAACGTCTCTTGGACAGGACTCGGGGCTGAGGCGGCGGATGCCTACAAGGAATGTATTAGGCAGAAGAGTCGGGGTTTGTACATCGTTCCTGACAAGGCGACCGATTCTGACCTGTCATTCCGTGTCGTGTACGGCGTGGTTGGCGGCAGTCCTAATCCACTTCCTGTGAAATGGATGGGTGCTGCCGCGAAGGACGCGTCCCTTCCGAAAACGGTGAGCGCCGGTGAAAGGATCATCGTCATCGACAGGCCTGCCAAGTCTTCCATGCTGGCACTCAACGACGATGCGAATGCCGGGCTTTCCGATTCGCTGATTCTGACGCCTTTGCCGCCTCCGATCCCTCCGGAGCAAAAATTTGCCAACCGGTGTGTCATCACGCAGACCGAAGACCCGGGATCCATAACGAGAGGCAATTCGTTCTCATGGTCTTGTGATCGGCTGAGGGCTGGTACCTATGCGGTTTCGTTGAACGTTGTACCGAGTGCGCCAAGGCCGGTCCGCTTGGGCTGGCACGCACAGATCAAATTCATCGGCGACAAGGACACTGAAGTTTTCGATCTGGCGAAGTCTTCCGGCGGTATCATCGATACAGTCAATGCTGGCATGGGGACAAGCTTCCAGAGCAACGGCAACAACATCACCGTTAGACAGTCGGGGGCGATACCCGTCATCAGCGTATTCGTGGATAGTACTTGGTGGCACATGGATTTTGCCAACCAGTCCAACGACCCGATCAACATTCCGAAGAACGTCAGCATATCGGTGATTGGAAAATAGACGCCAGCGGCGCAGCAGACGGCAGTTCGCCCATCTGGAGAGCTGCCGTCTGCTTCCGTGACAAGAGACGCCAGCTTACTTCCCTGTCTGCACGAACTCGGCAATCTCCCGCGTCAGCCGGTCGTCGTCGGTGTTGATCGAATACACCTCCGACATATGGCTGTGCTGCGGCAGCATCACCGCGCGGGCGCAGCCGGATGGCCGCTTGCACGTGGCCTGCTTCAACAAATCGAACTGCTCGACGAAGCGCGGCGGGTCCATCTCGGCGGAGGCGATCATCAGCGGCAGCGACGAGGCTTGCAGGCCGGCTAGCGACGACCGCTCCTTGAAGCGGGAGGGGTCGGTGCCGAAATAGGCCATCTCCTGGTCGCCGAGCGGCGTCGCCGTGAGGTCGTAGACCCCGGAGGCCATGATGGCCCCCGCAAGGCCGCCGCCGCCGACTTTGTGGAATTCGGGATGCGCGACATAGGTCGCGACGTGCACGGCGCCCGCGGAATGGCCCATCAGGAAGATCCGTGCGGGATCGCCGCCGTTCTCGGCGGCGTGGGCCGCGACCCATTGCACCGCGCTTGCGACGTCCTCGACGCCGGCGGGCCAGGGGAATTTCGGCGCCAGACGGTAGGTGATGTTGACGCCGACGAAGCCGTTCTTCACGGCCCACAGCATGATGTTGTCGTAGAACGGGCTGTCGGGCGTGGTGCGCTTGTTGCCGCCGATGAAGGCGCCGCCATGCACGAAGATCAGGATCGGGCGCGGCGCAGCCGTCGCGGTCTCCGGCGTGAAGACGTCGAGCAGGTTGCGCTCGGCGGTGCCGTAGCGGACGTCGCGCTGAACCTTCACGCCCACATAGGGTTCCCGCGCCTGCAGCGGCGCGTAGATCGCAGCCGTCTTCGGCGGGTCGATGGCGCGGCCGATCTCGATCAGCTTCCAGGCGATGTCGTCCGGCATCGGGCTCTGCTGCGCCTGCGCGGCACCGAGCGTCAGCGCGGCCGTCAGGATCGTCAGGGCCAGTCTCGTCAGCATCATCGGGTCAGCTCCGATCGTGTCCGATTCGCGCAAGGGGAGGCCTTGCCGGGCCGATTTACCGTGATTTCGCCGTGACTGGCAGGGGCTTTTGCGATAGGCAGCACCCATGAGCCGCCGCATCAAGCGAACCCAGACCCGATCCGACCGCCCGACCGATCGCCGCAAAGATGAGCGGCCGAAGGCCGAAGCCGCGCGCAGCGCAGGTGCGCCGGCCAAGCGCGGGGCGCCAAAGCGCGAACCGGGCAAGCGGACGGATGGCGATCGTCCGCGGCGCGAGAGCTTTGCCGGCGAGCGTGACGCGCCGCGCAGCGAGTTTGGGCGAGGCAAGGGTGACCGCGTCCGCGCACCCCGCGGCGAGCGCGAGGATCGGCGCGAGACGTTCGAGCCGCGCGGCAAGCGCGCCGCTGCGGCCAAGCCCGCGCGCTTCGGCTCCGAGCGGTCCGAGCGCAAACCAGTCGCTGCGCCGCCGCCGAAGAAGCCCGAGCCGGAAACGGCAGTGCTGCCCACCAAGGTCCAGACCGTCGTCGTCACCGCCGATGAGAACAACATGCGCGTCGACCGTTTCCTCGAGGCGCGCTTTCCCGGCCTGTCGTTCTCCCACATCCAGCGCATCGTCCGCAAAGGCGAGCTGCGCGTCGATGGCAAGCGCGCGGACTCCAAGGACCGCCTGGAGGAAGGCCAGACCGTCCGTATTCCGCCGCTCAAGCTCGATGCGCCGAAGGTTTCGGGCGTGTTGTCGGAGGCCGAGCAGAAGACCCTCGATAGCCTGAAGGCGATGACGCTGTATGAGGATGACGACGTGCTCGTCCTCAACAAGCCGGTGGGGCTCGCGGTGCAGGGCGGCTCCGGCATGACGCGGCACATCGACCAGATGCTGGAGGTCATGCGCGACGCCAAGGGCCAGAAGCCGCGGCTCGTGCACCGCATCGACCGCGAGACCTCCGGCTGTCTGCTGATCGCCAAGACGCGCTTCGCCGCGACGCATCTGACCGGCGCCTTCCGCAGCCGTTCGGCGCGCAAGATCTACTGGGCGCTGGTCGCGGGTGTTCCGAAGCCGAAGCAGGGCCGCATCTCGACCTATCTCGCCAAGGACGAGGGCGAGGACGACACCATCATGCGCGTCGCCGCCCATGGCGACGAAGGCGCCAGCCACGCCGTGACCTATTACGCCGTGGTCGAGGCCTCCGCCAACAAGCTCGCCTGGGTGTCGCTAAAGCCGGTGACCGGGCGCACCCACCAGCTGCGTGCGCACATGGCCCATATCGGCCATCCCATCGTCGGCGATCCCAAATATTTCAACATCGAGAACTGGTCGCTGCCCGGCGGCCTGCAGAACCGGCTGCATCTGCTGGCGCGCCGCATCGTCATTCCGCATCCGCGCGGCGGGTTCATCGACGCCACCGCGCCGCTGCCGCCGCACATGCTGCAGTCGTGGAACCTGCTCGGCCTCGAGCACGACCGCTTCGACCCGATCGAGAACGCGCCGGAGGAGTGAGCGATTGTCGTACCCCGCATGAGCGCAGCGACATGCGTGTTCAATCGAACGGCGCGTGGGACCCCGGATATCGCTGCGCTCATCCGGGCTATGCGTTTCACTTCCTGAACTGCTCCAGGAACAGCCGCAGTGAATCGTGCGGCGTCTCGATGTCTAGAATGACCCAGCCGTCCGGCCCCTTGACCACGATGAAGTTGAGGCTCACGCGGCGGCCCTGGTTGTCGAAGCTCGCCGCGACATAGGTCTTGTCGAACTGCCTGCGCAAGATCGCAATCGCGACCGGGCCGAGCCTCCAGCGCGGGCTCTGCACCATAAAGTCGTAGGGCTCGCGCCGCGGCGCTGTCCAGGCCTTCGCGAGGCTCGGATCGAAGAACTGCCGCGCGGCCTCGGCCGTCCGCGGCAGGCCCGCCGACAGCTCCGGCGCCCCCCGGCCGTAATGCGCATAGACGTTGCGTACCAGCGATTCCGGCGTGCCGAAGCCGGCGGCGGCCGGGACGGCGCTGCCGAGCAGGATCAGGATGGAGAGCGGGGCACGCATCGGCAGCTCGCATTTCGGGCGGACAGGGCTTATCTAGCGCGCAAACCACGGATCCTGTGTGATCCTTCCCTATGAGAGGGCCGGAATTTCCATGCGTGAACTGTTCGACGACGTCGCCGGCCGGTCGCCGCTCGATCCGCAGGAATCGGCGCGCCAGGCGATGCGCGCGCCACTGCGCAAGCGCTTCTACAAGGAGGCCGGGACCGCCGCGGCCGACGGCGGCTTCCATGTGACGCTCGATGGCCGGCCGATCCGCACGCCGTCGGGCCGGCTCGTCGTCATCCCTGCGAAGGAGCTCGCGGAAGCCATCGCCGCGGAATGGCTGGCCCAAGGCGACAGCATCGATCCCACCCAGATGCCGCTGACGCGGTTCGCCAACAGCGTGGTGCAGTCGGTGGTGGATCGCGTCGAGGACGTGCGCGAGGACATCGCCAAATACCTCCAGTCCGACCTGCTGTTCTATCGTGCGGCAAACCCGGAGGCGCTGGTGGCCCGCGAGGCCGAGCATTGGGACCCGGTGCTGGACTGGGCGCGCGACAATCTCGGCGCGCGTTTCATCCTGTCCGAGGGGATCATGCATGTCAGCCAGCCGGATGCGGCGGTGCAGGCGGCGCGGAGCGCGCTGCCGACGGGCCCCTGGGCCGTGGCCGCCGCCCATGTGGTCACCACATTGACCGGTTCGGCGCTGCTGGCGCTGGCGCTGGTGCACGGCGTGCGCGATGCCGACCAGGTCTGGGCGGCTGCTCATGTCGACGAGGACTGGAACGTGGCGCAATGGGGGGCCGACGAGGAGGCGATGAGCCGCCGCGCCGCCAAGCAGATCGACTATCAGGCCGCTGTTCGCATCCTCCGGGAGCTCGGCGCGTCGCACTGAGGCCGGTTAACGCCGGGTTTAGGGCGAGGGGCTAGGCTGTGCGCGTAACCCGAGTACGCGCATGGTCCAGAGTGTCACCCCGCCGCCTTCCGTGAGCGCCGTCCGCGGCGTCGGCAACGCGCCGTCCGGAACCACGGTGGCGGGAGCGACCACGCTGCAGGCCGGTGCGCTGCTCAGCGCCAGGGTGCAGCAGGTGCTCGCCGAGAATCTGGTCCAGGTCGCGATCGGTAACCTGTCGATGGAGCTCGCCAGCGAGCTGCCGCTGCAGGCCGGCCAGTCCGTGCAGGTCGCGGTGTCGCAGACCGCGCATGGCCTGCAGCTCGCGATCGTCGGGCAGGGCGCCGCTTCGGGCACGGGCGGCACGCCGACGCCGGCCGCCACCGTGGTCGACGTCACCGGCCGCCTCGCGCCGACCTTGGCACCGCCTCCCGATCCGCTGACCGGGCTCGAGCGGCTCGCGGTGTCGATCGCCAGCGAGGAGGCGGCTACACGCCAGGGCAGCCAGGGGCCGTTGTTCGCCGATCTCCAGGCCGTGGCCGACTCGCCAAATCTTCCGCCGGCGTTGCGCGCGGCCGTTGCCCAGGTGCTGGCGCAGCAGACGCAGCTGTCGCCGGCGCTGACGGCGGAGGACGTGCAGGGCGCGGTGCGCAATTCCGGCCTGTTCCTGGAATCCTCGCTCGCCAATGGCAGCGCCGGTGCCGGCGGGCCCGACCTGAAGGCGGCGCTGATCGTGCTGCGCCAGACGCTGGCGGCGGTGCTGCAGACCGTCGATCCCGGCGCCACCGGATCGACGACGCCGTCGCCCGGTGCCTCCTACGCCTCGGTGCTGTCGGAGGCCGGCCGTGCCGCCGCCGCGCAGCAACAGAATGCGGCGCCCTCGCTGGTGCCGGATATCGACATCGAGCTGCCCCCGCAGCCCTGGGCCACCGGCATGGGCCGGGCCGATGTCGCGTCCGCCGGCCTCACCGGTTCGGCGCTGATCGAGTCCCTGACGGGGGCCAAGGCGCAGTCGCTGACCCCCGGCGCGGTGCTGGCCGTGCTGCAGGAGGCGCAGCAGCAGATCCCGCGTGCCGCCGGCCTCATTCCCGGACGCAACACCAATGGCCGCGGCGACGTCGTCGCCCGCACCAACACGCCGCCGCCGCCATTCCGTGGCGGTGCGCCGGTGCCGCAGCACGTGGCGACGCCGACGCTCGGGTCCGACATGCCGCTGCCGGCAATTGCGCACCGGCTGCTCGACGAGACCGATCAGGCGCTGTCGCGGCAGACGCTGCTGCAGGTCGCCTCGCTGCCGGATCGCCCGGATGCCTCGACCGCGCGCACCGATTCCTCGTCGCCGCGCTGGAATTTCGAGATCCCCTTCGCCACGCCTCAGGGCACGGCGATGGCGCAGTTCGAGATCTCGCGCGACGGCGGCACGCAGGCGCCCGATGCCGCCAAGCGCGTCTGGCGCGCGCGCTTCTCGCTCGACGTCGAGCCGGCGGGTCCCGTGCATGCACTGATCTCGTTCAGCGCCGAGCGGACCTCCGTGCGGATGTGGGCCGAGCGCCCGGTCACCGCCGCGCGGCTGCGTGCTGGCCTGTCCGATCTCGGCCAGGCGCTCAGCCGCGCCGAGCTGTCGCCGGGCGATCTCGTGGTGCAGGACGGCGCGCCGCCGGCGGTGATGCCGCCCAAGGCCGGCCATTTCCTGGATCGCGCGCTATGAGCATCGACGTGAAGGCCGCCAGCAAGACCCAGCTCGCCGTCGCGCTGCATTACGACAAGGGCCAGGGCGCGCCGCGCGTGGTCGCCAAGGGCAAGGGCACGATCGGCGCCAAGATCATCGAGGTTGCCAAGGCGCACGACATCCCGATCGAGGAGAACGAGGTGCTGGCCGGCGCGCTCTCCAATGTCGAGCTCGGCGACGAGATTCCCGAGGAGCTCTACAAGGCCGTCGCCGAGGTGCTGGTGTTCGTACTCAATCTGTCGCGGCCGATGCGCTGAGCGCGCCGCATTGTGATCTCCGTCATGCCTCGATGGTCGTCGCCCTGTGATAGGCAGGGGTGGAATTCGACGGAGAGATGACGCGATGCCCATCATGAGCCGCCGCCATGCGCTTGGCCTGCTGGCCGGCGCCAGCCTGCTGCCCGCGCGCGCCTTCGCGCATGTCGCGCCGCCGCGCAACGAGATCCGCGGCGCGCTCGCCGAGCGCTTCACCGAGGCCGCCACCAAGGGCACGTTCCTCGCCTACAAGGTGGAGGAGTATCTCATCATCGCCAGCGACACCGAGCGCTCCGGCGAGGCGAGGCTGCCGGCCTCGACGTTCAAGATCGCCAATTCGCTGATCGCGCTGGAGACCGGCGTCGTCGCCGACCCCGACAAGGACGTGTTCAAATGGGACGGCATCACCAGATCGATCGAGGCCTGGAACAAGGACCATACGCTGCGCAGCGCGATCGCGGTGTCGGCCGTGCCGGTCTATCAGGAGATCGCGCGGCGCATCGGGCCCGAGCGGATGCAGAAATATCTCGAGGAGCTCGACTACGGCAATCATGACATCGGCGGCGGCATCGATCAGTTCTGGCTGACGGGCGCGCTGCGGATCGATCCCGTCGAGCAGGTCGATTTCATCGATCGCCTGCGGCGCGGCGCATTGCCGGTGGCCAAGCGCAGCCAGGATCTGACGCGCGACATCATTCCCGTCACCAAGGTCGGCGACGCCGTCATCCACTACAAGTCGGGATTGCTCGGCAAGGAGCAGGGCGCGCTCGGCTGGATGGTCGGCTGGGTCGACAAGGGTGACCAGCCGACCGTGTTCGCACTCAACATGGATTGCCCCGAGCCACGTCACGTCGAAGCGCGCATGACGGTGGCCCAGGCGTGCCTGAAGGACATCGGCGCGCTTTGAACGTCGCGGCGACGGGAGCGCTTATCTGCGCGCCAGCTCCAGGTCGACACCTCGGATGTCCGTGCCCGCCGGGCGGATCGACACCGTCTGCCGCTTGCCGCTGGTCGTCAGCGCAAGGCCGGCCGAGAAGGTCTGGCCGCGCGCCTGGGCCTCGATGCGGTTGCCGACGGCGCGGCCCTCGATGGTGCCCGACGCGTTGTGGCTCGCCTCGCTCCATTGGCCGGAAATCTCGCCGCCGCGATAGGCGACGTCGCTGGAGAGATCGATGTTGTAGCTGTCGCTGGCGCAGCGGATGTTGAGGCGCAACTGCTCCCCGGCGCCGCCGACGTCGTAGGCCGCCCGGCAGCGCAGCCGCTCCTGGTTGCCGTCGGACAGGTTGATCACGCCGCCGCCGGTCCAGGAGCCCTCCAGCGCCCGGAACGGCGAGGCGGGTGCGCCATGGGCTGCGCCGCCCAGTGCGAGGGCGGTGAGCAAAGTCGGGATTGCAAGGCGAGAGGCGCGCATCATCGGGCTCCGTTTCATCGTCGAAAAGCGAGCGACAACGCAACAACACCCGATCCGTTCGATCTGTCACCTCAATAATTGATCCAAATCGTTCTATTTTTGCTCACGACAACTTGAGCAGCGCCCGCAGAAAATCCGTCACCGCCTGCCGCGCGGCCTCGGCGGTGGCCGGATTGCCGCCGACATGCGGGTCCAGCTCGACACAGGCATCCTGATAGGTGAACGGTTGCTGCGTGTCGGCGTTCATCAGCACACCGCCGTCGCCTTCCTTGATGTGGCAGTTGCGCACGGTCTGCGCCTTGGTTGCGACGGCAAGCATATTGGCGCCGAGCAGGCCGAGATCGAAGCCGTGCGGCGAGTCCGGATATTCGGTCAGCTCGACGTCACGCCCGGCGGCCTTCAGCCGTTCGACATAGGCCTTGCACGTTCGCACCGGATTGTAGTCGTCCGGTCCGCCATGGAAGATGCGGATCGGGCGCGCCGCAACGTCGGTATCGCCGAGATAGGTCGTTGCGCAGTCCGGATAGAACGGAATGTAGGCCGCGAACTGCACCCCCGAATGATTCCAGCGCTTGTGGAAGCGCTCGAGGCTGGCATAGAGCGCCGCCTGTCCGCCGCGCGAAAAACCCATCAGCACGATCCGCTCCGGATCGACGCGCGGATGCTTCGCCAGCACGTCGAGCGAGCGGTAGATGTCCATGATCAGGTTGAGCCGGCCGAGCTGCGCCTGGTTGGTGCTGGTGGTGGTGATGCCGCGCCCGGTGAAGCCGTCGATCGCGAAGGTCGAAATCCCCATCGCGTTGAAGGTGCGGCTCCAGGCCGCGATGTTCGCGCCGACGCCGCCCGAGCCATGCATCAAGACGACCACCGGCAGCCTGCCGCTGCCCTGCGCGACCCGCAATTCGCCGACCACGGTGACCGGCTTGCCGCCGTCGTCGCCGGACAGGAATTGCCGGTCGGACAAGGTGAGCGAAGGAATAGGATACATCTCGACCCGGGCCGGCACGTCCTTCCAGATGCCCTGCGCCTGCGCGTTGCCCGTGAGCGCGACGCCGACAATCGCAAGGCTTGCGGCCGCAGCGGCGACGGCGCGAAGGGAGCGCCGGCCGGCACGGCGCGTTGCGCGACTGAAACCGACGGACTCACACGCGGTCGAGACCATACGCGCCGCTTCCACGTGTCGCTTCATGATGATCCTCCCGGCTCGCTGCTTGTTGCGCGGCATTGGAGCCAAGTAGAACGAGTGGGCGCGAGGCTGTCAAACGAGCGCATCGGCTGCGCCAGCGGACAGCGGTGGACAACGCACCGAGCAGGCGATTGGTGCGTCGCGAGAGGTCGGCCGGGCTTCGACGAGATCCTGACATCCATTGCGCTGCTGCAACGCGCGGGGCTTCGCCGGAGACGCAGCACGAGCAGCGGACGAGTCCGCCGTGTCGTCGCGAGGCGCCAGCAAGGCCATCGGCGCTTGTTGCAGAACGAGTCCAAGCCTCTTCAATTCGCTCACGAGCACGAGAGGTGCGCGGCGCAAGAAGGGCGGTCAGCAATGGGCCACGCCGGTCGTGATGGACTGATGAGAGCTTCGTCGCGCCTCGCATCGTAAATCAATCGTTAGCGGCTCGCTCCAATCGTGACGGTATTCGGGAGACCATCGAATCCCGGGGACAACCCGGCCGACTGCTGGTCGCGCTCGTTTCCAAGACAATGACCGGCGCCGGCCTGCGAAATAATGTCGTGCAGTATTGATCCGTATTCCACCGGTGGTCGTTTCACGTTGAGGGACTATGTGTTGTTCGGATCGACAGCGTCAAAATGAAGCACGCGACAAAGCGCGCAGGCGTAGCCGCATCGGTCGCGGCGAAGCATCCCTGCGTTGTTGTCGCAGTCGCCGTTTTGTTGAGGAAAGTAGGTGGCTGTGAGCTATCAACTCACCTATGTAAGCGCCGCACGAAAATTCGTCGGCTCGCGATCGTGGTATACGGCGCGCCAAGTTTGTGAGCGACGACCTGGACGGCAGGCCCACGCGATCGGAGTGGTCTGACGGCCGTCGGGAAATGACGCGCGCCGGCGACGTTATTAGATGGGCTTCATGTTGAAAGAGCAGTTGATCCGTTCCGCCGGCGCGACGATCTGCGCCGTCTCCGTCATCACGCTTGCGGCGTGCAGCGATCAGGGCGGCGCGGCTGCGCCGCATGTGTCCGGTGCTCCCGAGGTCGGTGTCGTCAACCTCGTATCCGCGCCGGTCACGTTGACGAAGGACCTGCCGGGGCGGATCACCTCGATGCGGATCGCGGAGGTGCGCCCGCGCGTCAGCGGAATCGTGATCGAGCGCAGCTTTCAGCAGGGCGCCATGGTCGAAGCCGGGGCGGTGCTCTACCGGATCGATCCGGCCCCGTTCGAGGTCGAGTTGGAGAAGGCGCGCGCAGCGCTCGCCAAGGCCGAGGCTGTGCTCTATCAGGCGGACCGCCAGGAGGATCGCCTGAAGAACCTCTTGAAGGGCGAGGCGACCACCCAGGCGCAGTACGAGCTTGCGGTGGCCTCGGAGCGTCAGGCGCAGGCCGACGTGGCCGCTCAGAAGGCGGCTCTCGCCCAGGCACAGCTCAATCTCGACTGGGCGACGGTGCGGGCGCCGATCTCGGGCCGCATCGGCCGCGCGCTGGTGACCGAAGGCGCGTTGGTCAATCCCAACGAGACGACGCATCTGGCGACGATCCAGCAGCTCGATCCGGTCTATGCCGACTTCACCCAGTCCGTGGACGAGTTGAACCAGCTGCGGCGCGATCTCGCTGAAGGCCGCCTCAAGAGCGTGTCGCGCGAGGCGGCGCGGGTCCGCCTGCTGTTCGATGACGGCTCGATGTACAAGCATCCAGGTCGGCTGCTGTTCTCCGACGTCAGCGTCGATCCGGGCACCGCGAAGGTCACCCTGCGCGGCGAGTTTCCCAATCCGGAGGGCGAACTGCTCCCGGGCATGTATGTCCGCGTTCAGATCGAGGAGGCGATCGATGCCGCGGGCATCGTCGTGCCCAGCCAGGCGGTGCAGCGCACGACGGCCGGCGGCAGCGCCGTCTATGTGGTCAACAATGAGAGCCGCGCCAATCTGCAGCCGGTGCGGCTCGGGCGCGCGCTCAATGGCGGGATGCTGATCGAGGATGGCCTCAAGCCGGGCTGGCGGATCGTGGTCGACGGCTTCCAGAAGTTCGGCCCGGGCAGCGCGGTCACGCCGGTACCGTGGAAAGCCTCCGGATCCGACAAGCCGTCCGCTCCGAACTGAACGCCGCTACGGCCCGGAGACCATCCGTCATGTCACGCTTCTTCATCGCACGTCCGATCTTTGCCTGGGTCGTGGCGATCTTCATCTGTCTCGGCGGCATCCTGTCGATTCCGTTCCTGCCCGTCGCGCAATACCCGATCATCGCGCCGCCCTCGATCTCGATCTCGACCGCTTATCCCGGCGCATCGACCGAGAACCTTTATTACAGCGTCACGCGTCTGATCGAGGAGGAGCTGAACGGCGCCTCCGGAATTCTGAACTACGAATCGACCAGCGACACCACCGGCGAGGTCGAGATCATCGCCCAGTTCAAGCCGGGCACCGACATCGAGCTCGCGGCCGTCGACGTCCAGAACCGCATCAAGCGCATCGAGCCGCGTCTGCCCGAGGCGGTGCGCAAGCAGGGCATCGTCATTCTCGAAGCCTCGAGCGCCATCCTTCAGTTCGTCACGCTGACCTCGACCGACGGCAGTCTCGACGAGATCGGCCTCGGCGACGTCGCGACGCGCTACGTTCTCCCGGAGCTGCGGCGCCTGCCGGGCGTCGGCCGCGCCCGTTTGTTTGCGACCGAGCGCGCGATGCGCATCTGGCTCGATCCCGACAAGCTGCTCGGGCTCGGTTTGACCGCGCAGGACGTCGACGCCGCGATCGCTGCGCAGAACTCGCAGGTCGCCTCCGGCATCCTCGGCGTGCCGCCGTCACCATCGAGCCAGCGCACCCAGAACATGGTGCTGGTCAAGGGACAGCTGGAATCGCCGGAAGAGTTCGGCAACATTGTGCTGCGCGCCAACCTCAACGGCTCCACCGTGAAGCTGTCCGACGTGGCGAAGATCGAGGTCGGAGGCCTGACCTACGCCTTCTCGTCCTGGCTGGACGGCAAGCCGGCGGCCGCCGTCGCCGTGCAGCTGGCGCCGACCGGCAATGCGCTCGCGACCGCCAAGGCGGTCAAGACGCGGATGGCCGAGCTCGCGGGCTTCTTCCCGCCCGGAGTGAAATACGAGGTCTCCTACGACATCACCCCGGTCATCGCCGCCTCGGTCAAGAAGGTGCTGATGACCCTGGGCGAGGCGGTGATCCTCGTCTTCCTGGTGATGTTCCTGTTCCTGCAGAACATCCGCTACACGCTGATCCCGACCATCGTGGTGCCGATCGCGCTGCTCGGCACCTGCGCGGTGCTGCTCAGCCTCGGCTTCTCCATCAATGTGCTGACGATGTTCGGCATGGTGCTCGCGATCGGCATCCTGGTCGACGACGCGATCGTCGTCGTCGAGAACGTCGAGCGCATCATGGCGGAGGAGGGGCTGTCGCCTGTTGAGGCGACCGTCAAGGCGATGGAGCAGATCACCGGCGCCGTCATCGGCATCACCCTGGTGCTGATGGCGGTATTCGTGCCGATGGCCTTTTTTCCCGGCTCGGTCGGCATCATGTATCAGCAGTTCTCGGCGTCCATGGTGGTGTCGATCGGCTTCTCCGCCTTCCTGGCCCTGTCGTTGACTCCTGCGCTGTGCGCGACCCTGCTCAAGCCGATCGAGAAGGGCCATGGCCACGCCAAGGGCGGCTTCTTCGGCTGGTTCAACCGCTGGTTCGGGCGGGTGACGGAGCGCTACACCGGCGCGACGCGCTGGGTCGTGGCGCGCGGTGGCCGCTTCATGCTCATCTACGTGCTGCTGCTGGCCGGGCTCGGCTATTCGTTGTGGCGGTTGCCGGGCGGCTTCCTGCCGGTCGACGACCAGGGCTTCGTGATGGTCGACGTGCTGACGCCGGCCGACGCCAGCACCAACCGCACGCTCGATGTGATCAAGACAGTCGAGAAGAAGCTTGCCGAGACGTCCGGCATCGACACGGTATCGTTCATCGCCGGCTTCAGCTTCTATGGACAGGGCTCCAACACGGCTCAGGCCTTCGTCACCTTGAAGGACTGGTCGGAGCGCGGCCGCAACGAGAGCGCCGATGCCTTGATCGCGCGACTCAATCCGGAGCTGGCGAAGATCCGCGACGCCGAGGTGTCGGTGCTGGCGCCGCCGCCGATCGACAATCTCGGCAACACCTCGGGCTTCAGCTTCCGTTTGCAGGATCGCTCGCAGCGCGGCTACGACGCCCTGATGGCGGCGAAGGACCAGTTGTTCGCGGCCGCCGCCGCCTCGCCGGTGCTCGGCAAGCTCAGCGTCGAGGGCTTGCCGCCGGCGCCGCTGGTTCGGCTCGAGATCGACCGCGCCAAGGCCGCCGCGCTCGGCGTGACCTTTGCCGCGATCAACGGCGCGTTGTCGACCAGCCTCGGCTCGAACTACATCAACGACTTCCTGAACCTCGGGCGCATGCAGCGCGTCATCGTTCAGGCCAATGACGACAAGCGGACCAAGCCCGAGCATCTGCTCACCTACAGCGTGCGCAACAATGCCGGCGAGATGGTGCCGTTCTCGTCATTCTCGCGCATCGCCTGGTCGGTCGGCCCGACCCAGGTGGTCGGCTTCGACGGCTACCCGTCGGTGCGCATCACCGGCAATCCCAAGCCCGGCTACACCTCGGGCGACGCGATCGCCGAGATGGAGCGGCTGATGGGCACCTTGCCCAAGGGGTTCGGCTATGCCTGGACCGGCCAGTCGTTGCAGGAGAAGCTCGCCGGCTCGCAGGCGGTGTTCCTGCTCGGCCTGTCGATCCTGTTCGTGTTCCTGTGCCTTGCCGCGCTGTACGAAAGCTGGGCGATCCCGTTTGCCGTGATGCTCGCGGTGCCGCTCGGTCTGGTCGGCTCGGTCGCCGCGGCCTGGCTGCGCGGACTGCCGAACGACGTCTATTTCACGGTGGGCGTCATCACCATCATCGGCCTGTCGGCCAAGAACGCCATTCTCATCATCGAGTTCGCCAAGGACCTGCGGGCCCGCGGCACGCCGCTGATCGAGGCCACGGTGACCGCCTGTGAGCTGCGGTTCCGGCCGATCATCATGACGTCGCTGGCCTTCATCCTCGGCGTGGTGCCGCTGGTCGTCGCCACCGGCGCGAGCGGCGCGAGCCAGCAGGCGCTCGGCACCGGCGTGCTCGGCGGCATGATCACGGCGACCTTCCTCGCCGTGTTCTGGGTGCCGGTGTTCTTCGTGATGGTGATCCGCTTCTTCACCCGCGACAAGGCGGCGGTCGCGACGGCTCCGAAGGAGCAACTGCCCTCCACGGCGCACTAAGGCCATCGCCGATGGAAGCCGCTTGTCCGGCAACCTCCAATGTCGTCCCGGCGAACGCCGGGACCCATAACCAAAAATCGTGGTGTGTGGCAGACTCGTAGCTTAGCGCTTCCGCTACGATGCCGGCCGGCTGGATCCCGGTCGACGCGGGCCCTTCAACGTTGACCGGCTTTCCGCCCCGCGACGCCAGATGTCGCGGTTGCGCCTAGAAACCGGCTCGAACATTACATTATGATGCTTGCTGATCACGCAGTGAGAAATCAAGGGCGTCCGATGCAACGGCGGGATCTGCTGACAGGGCTGCTCGCCGGCGCGCTGGGCGCGACCATTCCATGGAGGACGCAAGCCGTGACACCGGACGACATTGCGCGGGAGTATCAGCGCCAGGCCATGGCGCAATTTCCGCTCAAGCTGATCGAAACCACGGGCGACAATGCACTGGCAAAATGGCAGGAGCTGAAGGCGGCCGGGCAGGGCACGCCGGTCGTGCTCGGCGGCGAGGACGAGCACCAGTCCCTGGGCAATCTGCTGATGCCATTCGCGCCGAACGGGCCCTATGTCCCGTCGCTCCGGCCGGTCGAGGACATCCTGCGCGACGCTGACTTGATCAAGTTTCCAGACGATTTCATCCAGCGCAGCAAGGACGGCAACGAGGCCGCGATCAGGCAGTTCAAGGAGATGCTGGCGGCAAAGCCGGACATGCCCTTGCCGACGATGACCGAGAGCAAGGACGGACAGCTGCGCACATTGACACGGGACGAGACCATCGCCGCGATGCTCGGCTCTGGCCGCGAGCCGCCGCTCGGCGATTGGCCCGACACGACCGATGCGATGAACGGCCTGTCGGTGGTCATGGATTATCGCACCGGACAGCCGCTGCAGAAGGTCATCATCGGTCTGGCGGCGACCGACGACTGGACGACTGTTCCGGCCATTCTGCGCTGGGGCCATTGGAATGGTTGCCCGAAGCCGGAAGAGCACGTCGCCGCGTTCAGGAGTTGGCGCGACCGCTACGGCGCCGAGCTCGTCGCCATCACCTCGGACGTCGTCAATCTGCGCGTCGCGCGGCGGCCGCAGACCCGCGACGAAGCGCTCGCGCTGGCGCGGGAGCACTATGTCTATTGTCCTGATAATATCGACCAGGGCGTCGGCACCTTCAACGCACTCGCCGCCGCCTTGATGAACAGCGACTGGTGGTACTTCTGGTGGGATTGAAGATTGGCTGGTCGGCGCTCGTGACCGGCATCGGGTGACGCCCCTCACGATAACTATGAGTTGTTGATCCAGGTATCTCGGCTCCTGTCCGTCGGACTGGCATTCCGCGCATTGCCGCCATGCGCCAACTGCCCGTCGTGCCAGTTTGTCGCGGACTCATCACTTGTGTCGTCGGGCAAATCACATCCACATTTCCGCGCATCCGGGCCCGCCAAGAGGGACGTTTCGCGATCGTCACGAACGTCGGGTCCGAGATGCGGTGGGCGCGTCGGTCTGCAGCCTGGTTTCGGCCGGGCGGACGAACGGAGCGATGCGACGGCGAAATCGTGTGGTCCTGGCCTCCCGGTGCCGAGGTCAAGTGGACGGGGATGATGACCCGTTCGCGATGGGGGCAATCAAGCCGGTCCCCAAGGAGAGCACGTATAAGCCGCTCAACCATCGCGCAGGGAAGGCCGGGATGTCCCAGCCGAACCTGTGGTTCCTGCCCCGTGCATTTTCTCTGCACGGGGGCCATGGGGGCGGCAGGCTCCCGGCCTTCCCTGCGCCTCTTCCTGTCAGGAAGAGGACGAACGGATGCATAGCCCGGGCGAATCCGCCGCGGGGATCGCGATGCCATGCCTTTGATGTTTGACAGCTGTGAAGGGACGTCAGGAGACGGGTGCGTCGACTCGCGCCCTGCGCTAAGTCGATGCTGAGCGTGCAACGAGCGCTGATGATGCGGAGAGCAGAACCCGATGACCGCGGCACGGATCGCCATTCTCGGCAGCTCGGTGCCGAGCTTCGAGCTCGCCGATGCGCTGATCGCCGACGGATGTGATATCTGCGCGATCGTGCCGCCGCGTGGCACGCTCGGCAGCGGGGTGGAACGGCGCGCCGCGTCGCGCAGGCTGCCGCTGGTCGATGTCGGTCCGTCAATCAATGATCCCGCGACGATGGCGAAGCTGCGGGCGCTCGGCGCCGACCTGTTCGTGAACTGGGGTCATCCCGAGCGCTTTGCCGAGGAGCTGCTCGCGCTGCCGCGGCTCGGCGTCCTCAACCTGCATCCCGGCGAGATCCCCGGCGCGCGCGGGCTCGAGCCGGTGTTCGCGGCGATCCTCGAAGGCTGGCCTGCGATCACCCAGACGGCGCATCTGATGAGCGCTGCGTTCGACGACGGGCCGATCATCCGCACCCGCCGCATCGCGATCGATGACGCGCCGTATCGCGACGTCGTCGAGGAACGGCTGCGCGACGGCGCGGTCGGCTTCTATCAGGGCGCGGTGCAGGCCGTGCTCGCCGGCGAGCGCGGGGCGCCGGGAACGGGGCCGCGGCGCTATTTCGGGAAGCTGAAGCCGGATGACGACGTGCTGGGCTGGCAAGAGCCGCAGGAGGCCGTGCTGCGGCGTCTGCGCGCGCTGAGCCCGTTCAAGCCCGCACGGTGCTTCGTCGCCGGCCACGACGCGCCGCTGCTGATCTGGCGGGCCGAGCCGAGCGGCTACGCCGCCGCGGATGCGCCGGCGGGGCGCGTGATGGCGGCGCATGACGGTGAGCTGCTGGTCGCCGCTGCCGACGGGCTCGTTCGCATCACGGAGCATGAGCGTCCGCCGGCGCTGGCCTCGGCCAGTCTGGTCGGCGCGCAGCTGACGGGTGATCAGCGCTGAGGACGCAGCCGGCTCGCCAGTATCGAGCGCTTGCGCGCGCGCAGGATGCGATAGGACAGGTGGCCTTCGGTCATCGCGACCTGCATCTGCGAGCCGGGCCGGGCCATCACGAGGTCGAGCACGCGCGCGTCGGACTGCTCGGTGGCAGCGCAGGCCTCGGCGGGCGACACGGTGCCGAAGCCTTCGAGCTGCGAGTCGCCTTCGGCCGCGCGAGCCAGCATCACGTTCGGCGTGATGTCGCGGTCGCTGAGCACGTCGAGCCCGCAGGCGCTCATCTCGGCCCGGCGCGCCGTCACCTCGTCGCGATCGAACACGTCGGTGTAGAGGAACGTGCCGCCCGGCCGCAGCACCCGCGCCACCTCGGCAAAGAAGCGCGTGATGTGAGGGTAGCAATGCGAGCTCTCGACATTGGTGACGACGTCGAAGCTCTGGTCGGGAAACGGCAATTGCTCGGCATCGCCTTCGAGGAAGCGGCTGCGCGGCGCATCGACGGCGCGCCGGCAGAATGCGATGTTCTCTGGCGTGAGATCGAGGCCGGTGACCTCGCGGGGTTGGAAGTAGCTCAGCAGCGTGTGCACCGTGCCGCCGCGGCCGCAGCCGACGTCGAGCACGTCGCGGCCGGCGAGCTCGGTGTCGCCGACCAGCTCCAGGATCAGCCGCACCGAGCTGGCATTGACCGCATCGGGCCGCGGCAGGATGCGGGCCTCGTCCTGGCCGGACGGCAGGTAGCCCCAGTTCATGAACAGGCTGACCTCGCCGAACGGCAGGCTGTCGACGCGCCGGTTCCAATAGCCGTAGAACCGCTGAATGCGCGACTTGAAGGCCTCGGGCGCGGTAGCCTTGTCGGGCAGATCATAGACGTCGTCATGGGACATCGTCACGCCTCGTTACAGCTCGATGCAGTCGGCAACCTTGCGCAGCCGCAGGATGCGATATTCGAAGCGGCCGTCCTCGATATGATCGAAGAACTCCGAGCCCTCGGGAGCAAGGAAGTAGCTCATCAAGGCGGCGCGCGTCGGGTCGGTGGCGCCAGGTTGCTCCGCGTTGAACGCGCGCAGCTGCACCTGCGCGGCCTCGCGCCTTGCAGCCAGCACGTTGGCGGTGATGTCGCGCTCGGCCTCGATCACGAAGCCGTTGGCGGTGAGGAAATCGCGCGCATGGGCGAACTGGCCCGGCTGCAGCAGGTCGGTGTAGGCGAAATGGCCGCCGTGCCTGAGCACGCGATTGACCTCGCGGTAGAAGCGGTCGATGTCCGGATAGGCGTTGGAAGATTCGATGTTGGTGACGAGATCGAAGCTGCCGTCGCCGAAGGCGAGGTCCTCGGCATCGCCCTGGAAGAAGCGCAGGCGCGGATCGGCGTGCGTCTGCTTGCAATGGGCAATGCTGCGGGGATTGAGGTCGACGCCGGTCAGGCTGCGCGGCGCGCAGCGCGCGGCCAGCGTCGCCAGCGTGCCGCCGCGGCCGCAGCCGACGTCGAGCACGTCCAGGCCGTCGACGCTGATCGGCCCGAGCAGCTCCAGCACCAGCCGCACGGCATGGCGGTCGAGCATCGCTGCCGGCAGGCTGCCGCGCCAGTCGTCCGGGCGGCCCTCGACCGGCAGGTAGCCCCAGTTGAAGAACTGCACATAGCCGTCGAGGCTGCTGTCGGAGAGGTAGGTGTTGAGCCCGTTGTAGAAGTCGATCACGCGCGACTTCAATTCGGCTGGCGCCACGCCCAGCCGCTCGCCGAGACCCGGCGCGGCGTCTGGTCCGAGCTGATCGTGAGGGCTGCTCATCGCAAACTCCGCCTGCGGTCGACCAGCGCGTGGCGGCGGCGCTCGGCGCGGTCCCCGACCTCGGGACTGTCGGCCGCATTGGCCGCCTCGTGGGTGACGAGCTTGGCCTGGTCCGCAATCGTGGTGGCGCGGAACAGATCGATCAGCGCGAGGTCGCGGCCGAAATGGGTGTTGATGCGATGGAGCAGCCGGACCAGCAGCAGCGAATGGCCACCGGCGTCGAAGAAGTTGGTGGCGCGGTCGATGCGCTCGCGTTGCAGCAGCTCCTGCCACATTCCATGCACTGCGCGCTCGGCATCGCCGGCAGGTGCAGCCGCTTCGCTCTGCTCCGGCGCGGATGCGATGGGCGGCAAGGCGCGGCGGTCGATCTTGCCGGTGCGGGCCAGCGGCATCCGCTCCAGCACCGCGATCTGGCCGGGGATCATGTAGTCCGGCAGCAGGCGGGACAGATGTAGCTTCAGCTCGGGGCCGATGCTGCGGCCGAGCGCGGTCTGCAGGGGATCGTTGGAGAGCTCGGCCCACGGCTTCGTCGTCCGCGCGGCCTCCAGCGGAGAGACGGGGCGAACGTCGCCGCGAGGATAAAGCAGCAGGTCGAACACGCCATCGCCGGCGCGCTCGGACAGCGCGAAATCGACCGCGAAGCCGGCGGCGGCCGCGGCCTCCGCGAGCTGCTCGGGATGCGGGGCCTCGGCCGGCGGCGCGACCTCGGGGTCGATGCCGGCAAGCAGCCGCAGATCCTCGCTCAGCCGGCCATCGGGCACGCCGGTGATGCAGAGCGCAGGATGCGCCCGCGCGGCGCCGAGCATCGCCGCGACCGGATCGGCGGGATCGAGGGCCGTCCAGGCGACGCTGACTGCGGAGCCCGGATGAGGCGGGGCGGCGGTGTCGATCACCACTTCGTAGCGGTACTTGGTCAGCTCATTCACCGCCATGCCGCGCTTCGCGGCGAGCCGAACCGCGGCGCCGTGCTCGGCGGCGATGCGGGTGAAGTAGGCAGGATCGAGCACCAGCTCCTTGTCGAAGCGGATGCGGTTGGCCGCGCGCGCGAGAATGGCAGGCCCGCCGAGCGCGTGCTGCCGGGCCTCCACGGAGACCGCGAACAGGCGCTGCAACGGCAGCGACCGGATGTCGCCGAGATAGATCCGCCCTGATGGCGCAAGGCATTCGAACGCGCCGTCGAGGACACGGCGCAGATAGTCACGGCCCGGGAAGTACTGAACGATGGAGTTGAGAATGACGAGATCGAAATGGCCGGGCGGCACACCGTCGAAATTGTCGGCCTCGCGCTGCTCGATCGTGACATGGGTCCAGCCGCTTCGGCGCGCCAGCTCACGCGTGCCGGCAACGGCCGGCGGGGAGAAGTCGGTGCCGTGATAAGTCTCCACCCGATCGGCGAGGCCGCGCAGCAGCAGCCCGGTGCCGCAGCCGATCTCCAGCACGCGGCGTGGCCCCAAGGCCAGCAGCGCCTCCGTCGTCCTTGCCTGCCATTCGCGCATCTCGGCCACTGCGATCGGCCGGCCAGTATAGCTGTCGTGCCAGCCGGCGAGATCGGCATCCGGCGCGTCAGCTGCGGGGCCGTAGGTGATCTCGTACAGCTCACGCCAGTCGGACACGAAGGCCTGCCCGTGCTGCTGGTGCTGCGCAGTCGCAATGTCCGGCTTCAAGGTGACGTAGGCATCGAGAAACTTGTCCTCGTCCTTGGTCCGCACCACGACGGCAGCCTCGGCGACGGCGGGATGGCGCGCGAGCGCGAGCTCGATCTCCTCGATCTCGATGCGATGACCGCGGATCTTGACCTGGTTGTCGCGGCGGCCGACGAACTCGATGGTGTCGTTCGGATCGAGCCGCACGAGATCGCCGCTGCGATAGAGCCTGACGCCGTCGGGCGCGGTGACGAAGCGGGCGTCGGTCGCGGCCGGATCGCCGAGGTAGCCCTTGGCGAGGCCGCTGCCGCCGATGCAGAGTTCGCCGGGCATGCCGGCCGGCACCGGCTTCAGATCGGTGTCGAGGATGCGGCAGATCACGCCGGGCAGCGGCCGTCCGATCGGTACCGTGGCGGCGCGATCGGTGAGCTGGCCGATCGGATGGAAGGTCGCGAAGGTCGTGGTCTCCGTCGGGCCGTAGACATGGAGCAGGCGGGCCGGCGGACCGGCCGCGAGCACGCTGCGGACATGATCGGCATTGACGGCCTCGCCGCCGAACAGCACGAGCCGCAGCGGCGCGAAGGCGGCCGGCTTCAACTGAGCGACCTGGTTGAACAGCGCGGTGGTCAGGAACATGACCGAGACGGCGCGCGCCTGCAGATCGTGCGCGAGCGCATCGGGATCGAGCAGGGTCTGCTTGTCGACCATCACGACGCAGCCGCCATTGAGCAGCGCGCCCCAGACCTCGAAGGTGGCGGCATCGAAGGACAGCGGCGCGGCCTGTGCGATGCGATCGTCCGCCGCGAGCGCCGCGTAGTCGGTGTCGAGCACGAGATTGGCGACCGCACCCTGCGGCACCAGGATGGCCTTGGGCGTGCCGGTCGATCCCGAGGTGAAATTGACATAGGCCGGGCTGTCGGCGCCGATCAGCTGCGGCGCGGGCAGCGCTGCAACGGCAAGCTCGCCCGCTGCGTCCGCGACGACGATGCGGAGCGCGCCGTCGATCCGCATCAGGACGTCGCGCATCGCGCGGCTCGCGACGACATGGCGAACGCCGGCCTGACGCAGCATCAGCGCAAGCCGCGCCTCGGGGAGCGCGGGATCGAGCGGCAGATAGGCGCCGCCGGCGCGGATCACGGCGAGCAGCATGACGACGGCCTCGACCGAGCGCTCGGCGACAACACCGACGATGTCGCCGGGGCGGATGCCCGCGGCCACGAGCCGTTCGCCGAGCGCGCGGCTTGCCGCCTCGAGCGCGGCATAGCTCAGCGTGCGGCCGTCACTGCTCTCGATTGCGATGCGCTGCCCATGGGCGGCTGCAATGGTCTCGAAGCGAGCCGCAAGACCCGTGTCGCCACCGGGCGGCGCACGCGGCCGTTCCAGGACATGCTGCTGCGTCCGCAGGTCGGAGGGCGAGGCGACGACCAGCGACGGCAAGGGGGTATCCGGCGCATCCAGCGCCGCGGTCAGCAGGGATACGAACTGAGCCGCCAGTCGGCTCGCCGTGGCTTCCGTGAACAGATCGCT
This sequence comes from Bradyrhizobium sp. SZCCHNR1002, assembly GCF_032381435.1. Taxonomy (NCBI): domain Bacteria; kingdom Pseudomonadati; phylum Pseudomonadota; class Alphaproteobacteria; order Hyphomicrobiales; family Nitrobacteraceae; genus Bradyrhizobium; species Bradyrhizobium sp. SZCCHNR1002. The sequence continues at coordinate 1,562,287 of NZ_JAUHIS010000001.1, read as the reverse complement.
GGCGTAGACCAGCAGGCCCGCGATGACGCCGTCGCGTTCGAACAAGTGGGTCTCGATGTCGAACCGCGTGGTACGGATATCGACCGCGAACGGCGTTGCCTCGATGCCGGGAATAATGAGGCGGTCATCGGTCGCATTCTGGAGCGCAAATGCGACCTGCACGAGCGGATTGCGCGCGGGATCACGGTCTGGCTGCAGGCGTTCCACGAGCTGCTCGAACGGCAGGTCCTGGTTCTGATAGGCCTCCAGCGCGACGCTGCGCACGCGCGACACCAGCACTTCCAGCGAGGGGGTGCCGGAGAGGTCGAGCCGCAGCGCCAGCGTGTTGACGAAGAAGCCGATCAGCTCCTCGGTCTCGTGATGATGGCGATTGGCGATCGGGCTGGCCACCGCAAAATCATCCTGCGCGGCGGCGCGTCCGATGACGGCACCGTAGAACGCGAGCAGCACCATGAACGGCGTCGCGTTGCAGCGCTCGGACAGGGCTTTCAGGCGCGCCGTGGTCGTTGCGTCGATCGTGATCGGAACGATGCCGCCGCGATAGGACTGCCGGGTCGGACGTCGGTGGTCGAGCGGCAGGCGCAGCTCGGGCAGATCAGCCAGACGGGCCGACCAGGCCTCGAGCTGCTCGCGTGCGCGAGCGCCGGAGAACCAGTCACGCTGCCACGCGGCGAAATCGGCGTAGCGCAGCGGCAATGGACGCAAGGTGGCGCCGCTCGTGAGCAGCGACAGCTCGCGGGCCAGCACCGTCAGCGACCAGCCATCGCACGAGATATGGTGCATGGTCAGTGCCAGGACGGCGCGGTCATTCGTCGTCAGGATCAAGGTGCCGCGCAGCAGAGGAGGCTGCGTCAGATCGAAAGGTTCGAGCGCTGCGGCGGCGACCACAGCGCGTGCCCGTGTGAGCGCATCGGGCCGGCCGCGCAGATCCACTGTGCGCAGCGGACAGGGCATCGGCGCCAGCGGCTCCTGCCAGGACTGGCCATCGCGCTCGCCGATCCGGCTGCGCAGCGGCTCATGACGAGCGACGACGTGATCGAGCGCGGCCTGCAGCCTGGCGACATCGAGCGGTCCGTCGAGCTGATAGGCAACCGGCACGTTGTAGCCCGCCTTACCAGGGTCGAGCCGCTCCAGGAACCAGAGCCGCTGTTGCGCAAAGGACAGCGGCGCGGCGCCGGTGCCGGCCCTGCCGGCGACGACCTCGCGGGTGTCCGGAGCAGCGGGCGTACCATCGGCGATGGCCGCGGCAAGGAGGCGCGGCGTCGGCTGCTCGAACAGCAGTCGCAGCGGTACGGTCAGGCCGCGGCGCTGCGACAATTGCGCAAGGACGCGGGTCGCGAGCAGGGAATGGCCGCCATTCTCGAAGAAGTCGCTGTCGCGTCCGATCGGCCGCGCCAGCAGCTGCGTCCAGATCGCGATGATCTCGCTTTCGAGATCGTCAGCGGAGCCGGCATTGGTATCGGGCACCGTCGCGGGCCTCATCAGCCGCAGGGCCGCGCGGTCGATCTTGCCATGCTCGCTGACGGGCATGCGCGCGACCAGAGTGATGCGTGCCGGGATCATGTAGTCCGGCAGCTCCTGGCGAAGCCAGCGCAGCACCGCCGCGGTTTCGTGAGTTGCATCCGAAAGCGTGACGAAGGCCTGGAGCGACTTGTCCTCGTCGTCACCCTGCACGATCACGGCGGCTTCGGCGACGGCGGGATGGCGCGCGAGCGCGAGCTCGATCTCCTCGATCTCGATGCGATGACCGCGGATCTTGACCTGGTTGTCGCGGCGGCCGACGAACTCGATGGTGTCGTTCGGATCGAGCCGCACGAGATCGCCGCTGCGGTACAGCCTGACGCCGTCGGGCGCGGTGACGAAGCGGGCGTCGGTCGCGGCCGGATCGCCGAGATAGCCCGTGGCAAGGCCGCTGCCGCCGATGCAGAGCTCGCCGGGCATGCCGGCCGGCACCGGCTTCAGATCGGTGTCGAGGATACGGCAGATCACGCCGGGCAGCGGCCGTCCGATCGGTACCGTGGCGGCGCGCTCGGTGAGCTGGCCGACCGGATGGAAGGTCGCGAAGGTCGTGGTCTCCGTCGGGCCGTAGACATGGAGCAGGCGGGCCGGCGGAGCGGCCGCGAGCACGCTGCGGACATGGTCGGCATTGACGGCCTCGCCGCCGAACAGCACGAGCCGCAGCGGCGCGAAGGCGGCCGGCTTCAACTGAGCAACCTGGTTGAACAGCGCGGTGGTCAGGAACATGACCGAGACGGCGCGCGCCTGCAGATCGTGCGCGAGCGCATCGGGATCGAGCAGGGTCTGCTTGTCGACCATCACGACGCAGCCGCCATTGAGCAGCGCGCCCCAGACCTCGAAGGTGGCGGCATCGAAGGACAGCGGCGCGGCCTGTGCGATGCGATCGTCCGCCGAGAGCGCCGCGTAGTCGGTGTCGAGCACGAGGTTGGCGACGGCGCCCTGCGGCACCAGGATGGCCTTGGGCGTGCCGGTCGATCCCGAGGTGAAGTTGACATAGGCCGGGCTGTCGGCGCCGATCAGCTGCGGCGCGGGCAGCGCTGCACCGGCAAGCTCGCCCGCTTCGTCCGCGACGACGATGCGGAGCGCGCCGTCGATCCGCATCAGGACGTCGCGCATCGCGCGGCTCGCGACGACATGGCGAACGCCGGCCTGACGCAGCATCAGCGCAAGCCGCGCCTCGGGGAGCGCGGGATCGAGCGGCAGATAGGCGCCGCCGGCGCGGATCACGGCGAGCAGCATGACGACGGCCTCGACCGAGCGCTCGGCGACAACACCGACGATGTCGCCGTTCCGGACACCACCGGCCACGAGCCGTTCGCCGAGCGCGCGGCTGGCCGCCTCGAGCGCGGCATAGCTCAGCGTGCGGCCGTCGATGCCGTCGATTGCGATGCGCTCACCATGGGTGGCCGCAATGGTCTCGAAGCGGGCCGCAAGACCCGTGTCGCCACCGGGCGGCGCACGCGGCCGCTCCAGGACATGCTGCTGCGTCCGCAGGTCGGAGGGCGAGTCCAGCGGCAGATCGGCGACGAGGCTGTCGGGCGCAGCAATGCACGCGTCGAGCAGGTGCACATAGCGGCGCAGCCATCGTGCCGCGCCATCGCGCGTGAAACTGTCGCTGCGCGCCGTAAGCATCAGGCGCAAACCATCCGGCTCGCCCGCATCCGCCCCGATCAGCGCGAGTTCGCTGTCCGGCGCAGGCTCCAGCAGTGCCGATGTGGCGTGGCCGGCGAGTGGCCAGACGTGCAGTTCGAGATCGAAACGGGTGGTGCCGCGCTCGAAGCCGACGATCCCGACGTCGACATTGTCCAGCAGGAGCGGGGTGTCGGGTGTGGCCTGATAGGCGAAGCTCGTCAGCGCGGGCTCGGCGAGCAGGACCGAGTGCGAAGGATCATTCGACGACCCGTCGCCTGCGGCGTCGAGCGCAGCGGCGAGCCCGTCATGCACCTGGCTCAGCAGCTCCGTAAAGCGCATCGACGAGCCGCAGGACGCCGTGACCAGGAGCGTATCGACGTGGAAGCCGATCTGCTCGCCCAATTCGGGATCGCGACGGCCTGCAGCCGGCACGGCGACAATGGGCGTGGAGCTCGCCGACAGACGCGCGACCAGCAGAGTGTGCACCGCCAGCAGGACGGTTGCGATGCTGGTGCGGCGCTGCCGCGCGACAGCACGGACGCGCGCGTGCAGGCCCGCCGGAAGCCGCGTCGCCAGCGTATGGCCGTCGTGAGGCCGGCCCCGAGAACGAACCGCATCGTGCGGCACCGGCGCCGGGGGTACATCGGGGAGTGCCGGCGGCCGGCCCAGCGCAATCGTCGCGGATGGACCGGATCGTGCCTTGTATGGCGCAGAGCGCCACGACTGCCCAGCCAGACGCGCGCGATAGGCGGCCGAGAGATCGCGGCAGAACAGCGCGTGCGACCAGCCGTCGGTGACGATGTGGTGGATGAGGTGGATGAGCAGATGATCATCATCCGCGAAGCGCACCAGAGTGGCGCTCAGCAGCGGTGGCTGGTCGAGCGCGATCGGGCGTTGCGAGAGGCGGGAGGCCAGGTCGCGCGCAACAATGTCCCGCCCACCGGGCGCGATCTGCGAACGATCGAGCTGCGTGATCCGGAACGGAGATGGCGCCGCGATGAACCGCTCCGGCTCACCATCGAGCTCGCGAAAGCCGGTCCGCAGCGCGTCATGCCCGGCGACGACATCGCTGAACGCAGCTTCGAGCACGCCGGCATCGAGCCGGCCCGACAGGCGGTAGGCGGCCGAGACGTTGTAAGGTGCCTCGTCCGGTGCGAGCCGGCTGGCGAACCACAGTCGCTTCTCGGCGCTCGAAAGACGCGAGACATCGCGCAGGTGAGCGATGATGCCGGCGCGATCGGCTGCGATCGCGTCGCGCAGCTGCGCGGTCAGCGCGCCGGGAGCGGCCCGAAACCGCAGCTGATCGCCGTCCAGGAACAGCGCGATGCCGCGGCTCTTCAGGGTGGCGAGAAGTGAGGCTGCGGTCACAGCACGCCGGCCTCAAAGGGGGCGGCCATGTCGGCGAGGCGCCGCGCCACGCCGCGGACGGTCGCATCGGCGTAGAGATCCTGCAGCGTGCCCTCCCAGCCGAGCTGTGTGCGCAACTGCCCGAGGAGGCGCATGGCCAGCAGCGAGTCGCCGCCGAGATCGAAGAAGTCGTCGTCGAGGCTTCCCGGCGCAAGCTTGAGGACGGACGTGAACAAGGCGGCGACCGCCGCCTGATCGCTGTCGTCGTAGCGAGGCTCGACGCTACCGCCTGCGGCGGCCGCCACATGCGCGAGCAATGCATCACGATCGACCTTGCCGTTGGCCGACAGCGGAAATGACGGCACGATCACGATCCGCGCCGGCACCATCGGCGGCGGAAGCTCGGCCTGCAGCCGGGAGCGGAGTTGGGATTCGAATCCGTTGGACTTGGCCGAAGTCGTGACGAACGCATGGAGTCTGACGTCTCCGGGCGACAGCTCCGCGGCCAGCACGACGGCGCCGCGAACGCCGTCGATGGCCTCGAGATGGCGTGCGACCGCGCCGGGCTCGACGCGATGGCCGCGGATCTTGAGCTGCGCGTCGAGGCGGTCAAGGAAGATCAACGAGCCGTCGCGCTGCATGCGGACGCTGTCGCCGCTGCGATACATGCGTCCCTGGGGACGGAAAGGATCCGGCCGGAAGCGTTGCTGCGTCAGCTCGGGATCGCCGAGATAGCCGGTGGCGACGGCTTCGCCGCCGATCCAGAGCTCGCCTGCCGTGCCGAGCGCAACCGGCTGCTGATCGGAATCGAGCACGTAGCAGGACGTTCCGGCAATGGGACCGCCGATCGAGAAAGGCTCAGTCGGGCGGGCGTCTGCGGTGAAGCGGGCGGCCGTCGTGTAGACCGCCGTCTCCGTCGGTCCGTAGCAATGCACGATCGCGCGGGCGCCGCCATCGAGCACCCGACACGCGGCCTCGGCGCTGCCGCGTTCGCCGCCGGTCAGGACCTCGACGCCGGCAAGAGCCGCGGGACGATCCTCGGCAATGCGGTTGAACAGGCCGGTCGTGATGAACGTCGTGGTGACGCCGTGACGGTGCACCAGCTCGGCGATGCTGTCAGGTGTCGGAGGCGCATCCGGATGCAGCACGATGCGGGCGCCGGCCGCGAGGAACGGCCAGAGGTCGAAGACCGCGGCATCGAAGCTCGGTGGCGAAAGTGCCAACGCGACGCTGTTGCTGTCGATCGCGGCGTAGGAAGGCGACACCATCAGCCGCGTGACGTTGTCATGGCGGACCACGACGCCCTTGGGACGGCCGGTCGAGCCCGAGGTGAAGATCACATAGGCCGTATCCGATGCGCATGCGACCGGCGGCACAGCAGGCTTGCCGCGAATGTCGCCGGTTCCGATCAGGCGATCCCGCCATTCGGCACCGAGCTGCAGCGGAGATCGGGCATCGGCAACGATCAGCGCGGGCTGAGCTGCCGCGAGGACGGTCTCGGTGAAAGACCGGGGATAGTGCGGTGCGATCGGGACGTAGCCGCAGCCGGTATCGAGCACGCCGAGCAGCAGAGCGGGAAGATCGAGGTCGCGGCCGGAAAGCACGGCAATCAGGTCGCCGCGCCGCGCGCCGCGCGCGGTCAAGGCGGCTCGGACCTGATCGGCGCGATCGATCAGCTCGGCGTAAGTCATGCAGCCTGCAGCGCCGATCACTGCCGGTGCTCCCGGCGACCTTGCGGCCGCCGCGCGTACCAGCTCGCCAACGGTGCCACGCTCCGGCGCCGGATGGTCGTGCCGGGCCAGCGACAGCTCAGGGTCCACGGTCATGCGCGAGCCGCCGATCCGGGCCATGTCCTACTCGACGGGAACGCGTTGCGGACGGCGCTCCTTCGGGCCGCTCTCGGCGCGCTGCTCTTCCTTCTCGACCACGGCGAGCAGGCCGCGCAGCAGCTCGGCCTCGCTGCGCAGGATGTGCTTGCGCATGATCTGCACGCTCTCGGCGCGTCCGGCCAGCAGCGGCCCGAGCACCTGGTTGATGGCGGCTTGCGCATAATGCAGCAGCGGCTGCAGGTCGATGCCCTTCAGTCCGAGCGTCGCGGCGTCGACGGTGGCGTCGTCCTTTTCATGAGCCTCGGTCATGGTCGGTCCTTTCAAGAATCCTTGGTGGGGAAGGGGGTGGGACGGGACGGCATTGCGGTCCGCAGCTCGGTCGCCGTGGAGACGGTCGGCCTGATCTGCTGGGCCAGCGTGGCCGATTCAGTGGCTGCTGCCGTGGCGGTGGCGATCGCCTGCGCGCGGCTGGTATGGACCGGGCTGATGCTGGCGGATGTGGTCGGCGACGGCGGCGGGCTGGCCGGAGCAGGGGCCGGTGTCGCCGCAGCCGGGCGCGCACGAGTCCCCGGCGGCGGTGCGGATGGCTTGTGCAACTTGCCGATCAGGTTCTCGACCACCGCGAGCTGGCCCTTGTAGAGCTCGGCCTGAGCCTTCAGAGCCTGCTCCAGCAAGGTTCGCATCGCCGAATTGTGCGTGTCGGCGACGTCGCGCAATTCATCTTTCAGGTTTTCCGACGTCTCCAGGGCCCGTTTCAGGAACGGGAAGCTTCCGCGACTGATCATGAATGCGCATCCTTTCTGAATGTGATCTCGAGTGCATCGCCGTTCATCTTTGCGCCCGCAGTCTGCATCGCTACCAGGGCGCGGGGTAGCAGGATGACGCGCTTGAACGTTCCGATCCGGATGAAGAGATCCTCGTTGTCCCTGGAGATCTCCACCTTGTCCTTCGGTGCGAACCGCAGCTGCACCGACAGCCTGTGCTCATTGTCGGAGACCTTGGTGAAGCCGAACGGCGCCGTGGCCACACGCACCTCGGCCGGATCGGCATCGCCATAGAGCTGAGCGCCGAACTCCTCCAGCCGTTCGACCCCGACCACCTCGCTCCGCTGAAACGGAATGGTCGCGATCGGCACCGGATCGAAATAGCTATGCACCGTCTCGATCATTGCGGTCTGCCGCTCCACCCAGTGCGAGAAGTAGCCGTCGCCTTTCGGCAGCATGCGATTAACGACGACGGTGTCAATGGCGATCCCGTAGAGGTTGAAGTACATGTAGGCCCGCTGCGTCTCACGGACCACCATCTGGTCGGGTACGGTGACCAGCCGCAGCGAGGTGATGGTGGGGTCGTGCAGCATCGTCTCGACACCCTCGAGCTTCTCGAACAGGCTCTGCAGCGCGGCGAAATAGCCGTCCTCGGGCAGCATCATGGACTCGCCGCCGAATTTCTTGGCAATCGGTCGCAGGACGCTGGCGACGCGGCGGTCGATCTTCAGCCGCTTGCGCACATACCAATCGATCGAGCCGATGATCGAGACGAAGCGGAGCGACTCGCTGGTCGGCGGGCAATCGACGACGATGACGTCATAGGTGCCCTCGCGGGCATATTGGTTGATGTGGAGGAGGGCGATGATGTCCTCCATGCCCGGCATGATTGCTGCCTCCTCGGCGACGATGCCGTCGAGCCCGCCCCCCATCAGCAGGTAGGCGATGTACTTGTAGACATCACCCCAGTTGCGCTGCATCTCCTCCTGGACGTCGATCTCCTGGAAATCGAGGTTGTCGCGCACCTTCACGGGCTGCCCGCGCGCCGTGCTGAACAGCTCCTCGCTCATGTTGAAGCTGTCGGCGAGGCTGTGCGCGAGATCGAACGACATCACGATGGTCTTGCGGCCGCTCGCGGCCAGAGCGACGGCCGTCGCGGCGGCGACGGTGGTCTTGCCGACGCCGCCCTTGCCCGAGACCATGATGATGCGCGGCTTAGCGCGCGAAGGTGCAGTCCCCGTCATGAAATGCGCAACTCCGAAGCTGTGGGACCACGCGCGCAGGATGGGTCGCGCAGTCGTTCCGCGATGGCGCGGGCGATCAACGCCACGACGGCCGGCATCGCGTGATGAATGAAGAAGTGGTTGCCGTCGAACATCTCACAGGTGAGAGGCTGCGACGTCATGGCCTGCCAGCTCTGAAGCTCGGGCAGGCCGGCAATGGGATCGCTGCGGCCGCCGATGGCCAGGATCGGACAGGCGAGTGCCGGACGAGGACGCCAATCATAGGTCTCGCACAGCTTGAAATCGGCGCGCAGCGCGGGCAGCACCAGCGCGAGCAATTCCGGCTCCTCCAGCAGCACTGCGGGCAGGCCGCCAAGCTCCATGACGGCGGCCAGAAAATCCGCGTCCGCAAGATGAGAGATGACGGGAAACCGGCGCGGCAGGTTGGGCGAGCCATGGCCAGATATGATCACCAGCTCCGGTCCCGGCAGACCGCGGTGCTGCAGCGCCTGCGCCAGCTCATAGGCGAGCATCGCGCCCATGCTGTGCCCGAACAGCGCATAGGGCCGGTCGAGCCAGGGCGCGATGGCGGGAACGAGCTGCGCGATCAGCATCCGCGCATCGTCGATGGCGGGCTCCATGATGCGGCGCTCGCGGCCGGGCAGGTGCACCGGCGAGAACGCGATCGAGCCCGGCAGTCTCGCGGGCCATTCGCCGAAGCTCGCGGCATTGCCGCCGGCGAATGGCAGCGCGAACAGGCGCAGCCGGCGCGTCGTCTCGGGATCGCCGCCGATCCAGGTGCGGCCCGGCGCGCTCCGAGTGCCGGAAGTGGCTGGCATCCCGCTCACGCTCCAGGCTCCAGCGTCGTATCGGGCTGCAGCGCGGGCGTGATCACGTCGCGGCCCTCCGGGCCCGGTGGAACGTCGCCGATCCAGCCCTGGACGTGTAGCCATTGGCAGATCTCGTCGACCGCGGCCTCGACGTCGGTATGGGCAAGCGCGTCCTCGATGACCTTGCGCGTTTGGCCGACGTCGAACGGATGCGGTGCGGCATTGAAATAAGGATCGATGCGCTTGAAATTGGTGCCGAGCAGTTGAGCGCATTGATATTCGATGATGGCACCGCCGCCGCGGATGGCGAGCCGCACCAGCAGCATCGGCTCCTTCGGCGACAGCAGCCATTGGCCATAGCCCCAGTCGGCGATGCCGTCGACGATCTCAGGCTTCACCGACAGCGGCTTGCGGCCACAGCCGACGGAGAGCACGCTGATGCTCTCGACGTCGATCGGCTGACCGGCCGCGCGGCGCTGCTCGAACACGGCCGACACGGCGCACATCGACGGATTGTTGGCAACCAGCCCGCCATCGAGATAGCCGATGTCGCCGCCGGCGATGCTTGCGAAGATCGGGCTGATCACGGGAATGTTGCTGGTGCGCAGAGCGACGTCAACCACGCGCTCGTCCGGCGAATAGTCGAGGATGCCGGGAATGTTGTGGAACAGCCGCGGCCGCCATTGGCGTTGCCGCTCTCCGGCGTGCTCGTGATGCAGCTGGAACGCCGGTACGATGACGCGGCGCTTGAGGTCGCCGAGCCGCGTGTCGGCACCGAAATAGCTGACCAGGAAATCGATCATGCGCTGGCGGTCGTCGAACGCCTTGGCGCCGACGAAGCCGGCGACGAGGCGGGTCGGCTTGAAGGTGAAGGTGGTGTCGAGGATATGCTCCCAGAACCCGAGGGCGCCCTCGATGCCATGATCGGGATCCTCATGGGCCGCCAGGAACAGCGCATTCAGCCCGCCGGCCGACGTGCCGGCAATGATGTCGGCGCTGTCGAGAAAATGGCCGCCATGGCGGCCGATGCGGTCCGCCGTGCGCCGCAGCACCTCGGCCGTGACATAGCCGCTGATACCGCCGTCCATGGCGAGGATGCGCTGATGTGTCATGGCTGCACTCCATCGCGTGTGGCAAGGCCGTTCATGATCGCGTCAGCAAGGGCTGCAACTGTTTTGCGTCCGAGCAGGGTCAGATGGGCCGCGTGCACGACGCGGATCTCGGGCGCTCGCGTCAAATGCGGACAGATTGTTTCGACCAGCGGATCGTCGGCAGCAATGGCGCCGTCCGTGCTGGCCCGGACGATCAGCGTCGGTCCGCCATAGGTGCCGGGTGCGTAGTCCAGCCAGGCGCGGCTAAGCGCCGTGAAGCAGGGCCAGCGTCGCATCAGCTCACGGGCGAGGCCGATTGCCACCCGCGCGGTGCCGGTGTTGCGGTCGCCGGCGAGCCGCGCCAGATCGGTGATGTCGGCAGGTGATCGCGGTACGCTGCGCAGCAGTTCGCGGCCGAGCCCGACGGCCAGGGCGCCGATGCGCAGCGGACCGCGCCTGGCGCCGCGCCATGGCAGGCCGGCATCGATCAGCACCAGTTGCACGGGCTCGCCCGCGGCCTCCAATTGCCGGGCCATCTCGAACGCGATGGCGCCGCCGAGCGACCAGCCGCCGACGCGATAAGGACCGCGCGGCGCCACCTGGCGGACGAGCGCGACATAGCTGGTTGCGAGCTGCGTGAGGTCTTGCGCCTGCTCGGCCGCCGGCGCCTCGAGGCCGAACACCGGCCAGTCCCGCGGCAACGCGTCGGCCAGCGCGCCGTAGCCCAGCGACGTGCCGATCGCTGGATGCACCAGGAACAGGGGAGCTGCGTTGCCCTCGCGCCGGAACGGCAGCATCTGATCCGGCAGGCCGGGTGCATCGCTGGTCGACGTCAGCGCCCGGGCGATCTGCGCGATGCTCGATCCTGCAAACAGGGTCGCCAGAGCCAGCTCGCGGCCGGTCACGCGCTGCAACCGGTCTCGCAACGTCAACAGCAGCAGCGAGTGGCCGCCAAGCGTGAAGAAGTCGGCGTCGCGATCGAGCTCGGCGGCCCGCGCGGCATCGCGCCCGAGCACGCCGGCCACGATGCCTGCGACCTGCATCTCGACCTCGCCGGCAGGCGCCGCGCCGCGCGGCGCCGAGCTGCCCCCGGGGAGGGCCACCAGCGCCGACAGATCGAGCTTGCCGTGGCGTGTGCGCGGCATCGCCGGCACGGCGACGATGCGGTCCGGGACCATGTAGCCGGGGAGGCGCTGGCGGAGAAAATCCGCAAGCTCAGCGCCATCGAGCTTTGCGGACTCACGCGGGGCGGCGAAGGCGACGAGACATCCATCACGCATCGTCACGGCGGCTTCTGTGACGTCCGGATGCCGTGCGAGCGCAGCCTCGATCTCGGCCGGTTCGACGCGGTGACCGCGCAATTTCAGCTGCTGGTCGGTTCGGCCGAGATAGGCAATTCGTCCATCGTGCTCGAGCCGGCCGCGGTCGCCGGTGAGATAGAAGCGCTCGCCGGGCGCAAGCCGCAGGTCGGTGCGGAAGCGTGCCGCAGTCGCCTGGGCATCGCCGAGATAGCCGCGCGCAAGTCCGACGCCGCCGATCGCAATCTCGCCCGCAATGCCGCTCGGCAGCGCCGCGCCCTTGGCGTCGACCACCGCCACCCGATGACCGCGGATCGGCCGGCCGATCGTCGGTGCCGCATCGCTCTCGGCGCGCGCGATAGTGCTCCAGACTGTCGTTTCGGTCGGGCCGTAGGCGTTGAACAGCTGCACGGCGTTCGCCCACGCGCCGAGGCCGGCCGGACAGGTCTCACCAGCGACCACGACCGCGGCAAGGGACGGATGATCGGCGGGGCGCAGATGGCTGAGCAGCGTTGGCGGCAGCGTGACATGCGTCGCGCCGCCGTCGCGGATGCGTGCGGAGACGGAGAGCCGGTCGACCGTGTCACCCCGGTCCGGCAGCAGCAGGGTGGCACCATGGCCCAGCGCCATCACGACCTCGAAGATGAAGGCATCGAAGCTGATTGCGGCGAACTGCAGCACGCGCGCCTGTATGCCATCAGGGATGATGTCGTCGGCTTGCGCATCGGCGAGGTTGGAGAGACCGCCATGCTCGACCATGACGCCTTTCGGACGCCCGGTGCTGCCCGAGGTGTAGATGAGATAGGCGAGTTGGTTCGTACCCGGCAGGGGCAGCGAGCGCGGCGTGGCGTTCGCCAAGAGCTCGGCGACGGAAGCCTGGGGCACATCGACCTCAAGCGGCTGCGCCGCCGATGCAGTCGTTAGCAGCAGCGCCGGCCGCGCGTCCGCGATCAGCTCGGCGATGCGCGCCGGCGGCAGATCGTGCGCGAGCGGAAGATAGCAGCGACCACTGCGCCAGATCGCCAGCAGCGCAATGATCAGCGCTGGGGAGGATGGCCCGAGCACCGCGACGACCGTGCCCTCCGGCGTGCGCTCGGCGAGCGCGGCAGCGAGCGTCTCGACCCGCGACCCGAGCTCGCGATAGCCGATCTGCTCGCCGCGGCAGATCACGGCCGGGTGGTCCGGACGCGCCGCCGCATGATGTGCGAAGCGCTCGGGGAGACTCACATAAGGCGACGCAGGTACACCCGTGGACTGTGCCGAGAGTGCCTCTCGCTCGGCAGACGTCGTCAGAGCGAGGTCGGCGACCGCCGTTGCCGGCCGCGTCACGGCGCTTGTCAGCAACGCGCGAAAGCGCTCCGCAAAGGCCTCCATGCTCTCGCGTGAGAACAGGCTCGCCGCGTAGGTCAGCACGCCGCGCCAGCCACCGGCGCCGTCGGGAAATAAATGCAGCTCGAGATCGAAACGCGTGGCTTTGTAGTCAGCCGACAGGATCGTGACCATGCTGTCGCCGAGCCGGCCCGTGGCCGGGAAGTCGGGCTGCACCGACAGCGCCACCTGCACCAGCGGATTGCGCGAGGGATCGCGCGGCGGATTGAGCGCCTCGACCAGCCGGTCGAACGGCGTCAGCGCATGATCGAGCGCGGCCATCGCCGTGCGATGCGTCTGCTTGACGAGCTCGGCGAAGCTGCGCTCCGGATCGAGCCGCTGGCGCATCACCAGCGTGTTGACGAAGAAGCCGATCAGGGGCTCCAACTCGGGACGTTGGCGATTGGCAGTGACCGAGCCGATCGCGAGATCCTGTTCGCCGGTGTAGCGGTGGAGCAGGGCGGTGAAGGCGGCGAGAAACACGACGAAGGCCGATGTGCCGTGCTGGCGCGCCAGGGCATCGACGAGCCGGCCATGCTGCGGCGGGATCGTCACCGCAACGGCATCGCCCGTGTGGCTCTGCTGCGGCGGCCGCGGCCAATCGGTCGGGAGTTCCGTGACCGGCAGGCCGGCCAGCGTCTGGCGCCACCATTCCAGCGCGCCGGCAAGGCGTTCGTCGTCGCCGGCTTCGTGATAAGCGAGATCGGCGTAATCGATCGCCAGCGGCGGCAGCCTCTCGCCACGATAGAGCGCATCAAGGTCGCGCAGCAGCACGCCGACGCTCCAGCCGTCGGTAACGATGTGATGGAGATTGAGCAGCAGCGCGTGGTCGCGCTCGCTGAGCTTGACGAGTTCGGCCGCGATGAGCGGCGCGCAGGTGAGATCGAACCGGTGCTGGGCGTGCCGGACCACGGCAAGGTTCAGCCGCTCCTCGCGTTCCTCAGGGCCCAGCTGCGACAGGTCGCTATGTGCGAGCCTGACATCGACGCTCGGCGCAATCAGTTGGCACGGTTCGCCGTCGCGTTCGCCGAACGAGGTTCGCAGCACCGCATGGCGCGCCACCAGCGCGCGCAGCGCAATCTCCAGGCGTTCGGCATCGAGCGGCCCGGTGAGTCTCAGCGGCAGCGGTGAGTTATAGGCGTAGTCGCCCGGCGACAGCCTGTCGAGGAACCAAAGCCGGCGCTGTGCGGCCGTCAGCGGCGCGGTGCCGCCCGCCGCCGGCAGTACCTTGCCGATGGGCGCAAGCGTCGCCTCGGAGACGCGCGCAGTCGCAAGCTGCGCATTCAGCGCCGCCCGTTGTGCCGGCGAGAGCTGCCGCAGCCGCTCGGCGATCTCTGCTGACGCGGTCATGAGGCCAGCGCCTCCGGCATGCTGCCGCCCGCGAGCTGATCCAGGCCGTCGAGCAGCCTGGTCAGGGTCGCCGTGTCGGTCGTCTCAGTCAGGGCTTGGCCCATGTGGAGCGCCATGCCTGCGACGGTCGGCGCGGCGAAGAATGTCTTCAGCGACAGGCGGACGCCGAACTGATCGGTGACGCGCGCCAGCAGTTGCACCGCGCGCAGCGAATGACCGCCGAGATCGAAGAAGTTGTCGTCGGCGCCGACCTTGGCTATCCCGAGCAACTGGCCCCACAACGTGGCGAGGCGGCTCTCGATCTCGCCCTCCGGCGCGCGGTAGGCGGTCCGGCGCTGCGCGGCGTGCGGCTGTAGCGCAGCCGCCGTCTCGGCGCTCTCATCACGCGCGATCCAGATCTGGCGGCGCTGCGCGAGGTCGCCGCGGGTGACCACGAACTGCTCGGCGTCGCCCTGCAGGATGATGCGCAGGATCGCGGTGAGGCTTTCCGACGGGCGCATCGCGAACGCATCCATGCTCGTGGCGGCGCCTCCCGCAAGCTCATCGTCGCGGGTCAACCACCGGTCCCAATTGGTGCTGACCCAGTCCGTCGTGCCTTGCCGGCTGCGGAGCGCCGCGGCCGCATCCAGCACCTGGTTGGCGGCCGAGTACGCGGCGAAGCCGAGGCCGCCGAGAATGGCGGCGTTCGACGACAACAGCACGACGAAGCGCGGCGGCGCCGCGCATGCGGCGACGGCGGCGTCGAGGCCATCGAGCCCGGCGAGCTTGGGAGCAAATTGCGCGGCCGCATCCTCCGGCGTGAGCTGGAGGATGGGGCTGATCAGGGCGGTGCCGCTGGTCACTGCGGCCGCATGGATGATCCCGGCGACCGGACCATGCGTGCGTTCGAGGGCCATCACGGCTTGCGCCATGGCTGCGGGATCGGCGACGTCGGCGGCCACGACATCGATGGAGAGGCCTTCGCGACGCCACCGGCGCAGCGTCGCGACCCGCTCGGCGTGCCGGGTATCACAGGCGTCCCAGCGGCTTTCGTCCGGAAATCCGGGCCGCACGATCAGCGCGACGCGGGCGCCGAACTGGCGCGCCAGATGGTCCGCGAGCAGCCGGCCGACACGACCGAGGCCGCCGGTGATCACCACGAGATCGCCGGGAGTGACGCTGCGGATGGGCGCTGCATCGGGGCCGAGTTGCGCCGGCGTGTAGTCCCTCAGCCAGCGTCGGCGCCCGCGCAGGGCCACGATGGGCTCCAGGCGGACGGCGCTGATCTCGCGCAGCAGGCCATCGACGGCAATCTGCGGCGATCCACGACGGTCGAGGTCGACGACGCTGACTTCGCAGCCCGGGAATTCCTGCGGCAGGACCTGGGCCACCCCGAGCAACGTCGGACGCGCTGCGATCAGTTCGTCCTGGGGGTCGACGAGCACGGTATCGCGCACGCCGATCACGATGCGCGCGGGCGGCGCATGTCCCGCGGTCGCGCAAGCCTGCATCAAGCCGACGATCGTCATGAAGCCGTTGCTCACCTCGGCGTCGGCTCCGCTATCGGGACCTGCACTCCAGAGATGAACGGCGAGTGCAGGTGCAACGCCGGCTGCGACGAGGAGCAGATTGAGGTCCTCGGCCGAGCCGGGACGAATTTGGAAACGATCCTGATCGTCGATCGCAAAGCCGTCGCCGGCGGTGACGCAAAGCACCGGATCATGCCCGGCCCTGCGCAGCCCGGTGATCACGTCGGCAGCCATGACGCTGCCGTCGTCGAACACGAGCGCCGCACCCGAGACGGCGCCGGGTCGCGGTGCCGGCGGCAGCGCCCGGCGCCAGGCAGGCAGATAGAACCACTCGTCGATCGGCTTGTCAGTTGCCGCGCCGCGGCGCTCGCCAGGCGCGGGCGCGTCGATCCACAGCCGGTTCCGTGCGAACGGATAGGTCGGCAGTGGCACGCGGACGCCGTCCGGGACGCCTGCGGTTGCGGAGAGATCGACGTCGACGCCCGCGCACCACAGCTGGGCGGCGGCGGTCAGCAGCACGGCCTTGTCATCGTCATCGACGCCGGCTTTGCGCAACGACGTCACCCGGTGGTGGTTCGCGCCGTAGGCGGGATGCTGCGCGGCCAGCATCGTGCAGGCTTCGCCCGGGCCGCATTCGATCAGGACGAGGTCAGGCTCGCGCAGCAGCACTGCCAATGCACGATCGAAGCGGACCGTGCGGCGCAGATGCGCGATCCAGTAGTCGGGCGTGAGCTCGCCTGGCCGAAGCCAATCGCCCGAGAGACTCGAGATCATCGGGCACGACGGTGCGCGCTGCGGCACCTCGGCAAAGCCGGCGGCGAAGGCGGGCATCACGCCGTCGATCGCGCGCGAGTGACCGCCGACATTGAGGACAAGGCGCTGGGTGCGAATGCCGTGCGCCTCCAGCTTGCGCTCCAACTGGTCGATGTCGGCCGCAGGGCCGGAGAGCGTGCACAAGGCCGGGCCATTGATGGCGGCAAGGTCGATCTCGGGCCCCGCCAGCGCCATCGCCGTATCGCTCGGAGCCATCACCGCCAGCATCGCGCCGGCCGCGCTTGCATCCTGGAGTGCCGAGCGCAAGGCGACGATGCGGGCGGCCTCGGCCAGCGTGAACACGCCGGCGAGCGTCGCGGCTGCATATTCGCCGAGACTGTGGCCGAGCATGATGTCGGGCGTGACGCCGCGCGTTTGCCATAGCCGCCCCAGCGCATAGGACACCGCGAACGTCGCGGGCAGCGTGACGCGGGCGCTGCGATCGGCCGGTGTGTCCGCGGCGTCGCGGATCAGCGGCAGCACGTCGACGCCGGCAGCGCTGAGATGGGTGGCGACATCGAGCAGTGCGTCACGGAACGCAGGCTCCTGGTCGAGCAGTCCGCGCGCCATGCCGGGATAGGCAACGCCGCCGCCTGGAAACAGGAACGCGCATTTCGGCCGAACCAGCGCGCGGGCCGCAACACGGCGCCCGCTTCGACCCGAGAGCGTCGCGGCGGCCTCGGCCGCATCACGCGCGATGACGGCACTGCGCTGCTCATGAGGCGTACGGCCGGACTGCTGCGTATAAGCGGCGTCGGCGAGCGTGACCTCACTGCCGGCCAGGCGACTGGCGAGCGCCGCGCCCAGTCGCTCGACACCGTCCTCGTCGCGCGCGGAGAATGGCAGCACGCGCCAGCTTCCGTCTCGTCCGGCGTTTCGCTGTGCCGTGAAGCTCTCGACCACGACATGAGCGTTGGTGCCGCCGATGCCGAAGGCGCTGACACCGGCGCGACGGACTGCGTCGCTCCAGGGCTTGGAGTCCGTCGCGAGATAGAACGGGCTGGCGGCGAAGTTGATCGCCGGGTTGGGCGTGTTGATGTTGATGGTCGGCGGGATGATGCCGTCGCGCACCGCGCAGACCGCCTTGATCAATCCGGCGACGCCGGCGGCGGCGTCGAGATGGCCGACATTGCCCTTGAGGCTGCCCAGCGCGCAGAAGCCATTCCGCTGCGTGGTCTCGCGGAACGCCTGCGTCAACGCGCTGACCTCGATCGGATCGCCGAGCCGTGTGCCCGTGCCGTGCGCCTCGATCAGTCCGATCTCATCGGCGGTGATGCCGGCGAGCTGCTGCGCCAGCAGCACCGCCTCGGCCTGTCCCTCGACGCTCGGCGCGGTAAAGCTCATCTTGCGGCCGCCATCATTGTTGATGGCGCTGCCGCGGATGACGGCATGGATGACGTCGCCGTCGGCCAGCGCTTCCGAGAGCCGCTTCAGCACGACCATCGCGGCCGCATTGCCGGGCACGATGCCATCGCCCGCTGCGTCAAACGGACGGCAATGGCCGTCGCCGGAGAGCACCGACCCCTCCTGGTGCAGATAGCCGCCGGTGAGCGGCAGGCTCACGGTCACGCCGCCCGCCAGCGCGGTGTCGCATTCGAACGCGAGCAGGGCGCGGCAGGCCATGTGTACGGCGACCAGCGAGGTCGAGCATCCCGTCTGCACGTCGACCGCGGGGCCGTGCAGATCGAGCTTGAATGCCAGCCGTGTCGCAAGAAAATCCTTCTCGTTGCCGATGAAGATCTGGTCGTCGCCTTCGGCCGCGCGCGGATTGTCGGTGAGGTTCGATAGCCAGTAGCCGGCACGGGCGGCGCCGGCGAAGACCCCGGTCCACCCGGCGATGCCGCCCTTGCGATAGCCGGCGCTCTCGAGCGCGGCATGGCCGACCTCGAGCAGCAGCCGATGCTGCGGATCCATCAGCATGGCCTCGCGCGGCGAATAGCCGAAGAAGCCGTGATCGAAGCAGTCGGCGTGCTCGAGCACGGCCTTGGCGCGCACATAGTCCGGCCGCGCGGCGAGCGATGCTGGCACACCGGCCTTGGCGAGATCGTCGTCGCTGAGCTCGCGCACGGATTCGATGCCGGCCTGAAGATTGCGCCAGAAGGTCTCGACGTCGGGCGCGCCGGGGAAGCGCCCGGCCATGCCGATGACCGCGATCGCCTCACGCTCGATCGAAGGGCTCTCTGTCATCGCAGGCCCTCTCCACGCATGCGCTGGGCCCGACCGCGAACGCTGCTCGCGGCACCGATACCAGCCGGCTGCGCGGCGGAGTTGATATGGCGCGCCAGCGCAGCGACGGTCGGAAACTGAAACAGGTCGGCGATGGCGAGCGGCACTGCAAATTGGCTCGTCATCCTGTCGAAGGCTTCCACCACCAGCAGCGAATTGCCGCCGAGCTCGAAGAAGGTGCTGTCGCAATCGACATCGTCGCGGCGGAGCACGGTGCGCCAGATCGCAGCGATCGCCTGTTCGGTCGGGCTGCGTGGGACGGATTGGCTCTGCGCCGGCGGCGCGAATGGACGGCCGAGCAGGGCCAGCGCGGCGCGATCGATCTTGCCGTTGCCGGACAGCGGCAGCATGTCGAGCCGCAGGAAGCGGGTGGGCATCATGTAATCGGGCAGCCGAGGCCGCAGCCAGTCGCGCATCGCGTGCAGCGTCAGAGAGGCCGACCGTGGGACGACATAGGCCGCGAGCTGGCCGCGGCCGGATTCATCCGGCTCGGCTGTCACGGCGCAGTCGGCGATGTCAGGATGGGCTGCCAGCACGACCTCGATCTCACCTGGCTCGACGCGGTAGCCGCGGATCTTGATCTGGCCATCGCGCCGGCCGAGGAAGGAGAGCCGTCCGTCGCGGTTCAGCTTGACGAGATCACCGGTGCGGTACATGCGCGCCCGGTCGTGCGCGCTGAACGGATCGGCCACGAAGCGTCCGGCGGACGGCTCATCCGGGCCGAGATAGCCATCGGCGACCTGCATGCCGCCAATGCAGAGCTCGCCCGCCATCCCGAAGGGTTGCAGCCGGTCCTGTGCATCGAGCACGTAAAGCCGATTGCCGGGCAAGGCGCGTCCGGCTGCAGGCAAATTCGGCCAGCGGAAGGCGTCGCCGTCGAGCACCTCTTCGCTTACGACATGGGTCTCGGCGGGGCCGTATTGGTTGATCAGCCGCAGGCCGGGATGCCGGACGAACAGGGCGCGGACCTCGTCCGTCATTTGGGGCTGCTCTCCCGCGGTGATGATCTCACGCAGGCCGTCCAGACGCTGGTTGGAGCAGACCACGCCGCGCGCGAGCAGGGCGATCAGGGCGAATGGCAGATACACCCGCTCGATCCGCTGCCGTGCGATCAGCCTTGCCAATTGCTGCGGATCACGCCGTTCTGCCGCGGTAGCCGGGATCAGCGTGCCGCCGGTCAGCAGCGTAAACAGCACCTCCTGGATCGCAACGTCGAAGCCGACAGCCGACGACTGCAGGGTCCGCATCGGCTCCGCATGTTTGGCGCGTTGTGCGGCCATCAGGTTCGCGAAGGCGCCGGCGGGCATGCGGATGCCCTTTGGTACCCCGGTCGATCCTGAGGTGAAGACGATATAGAGCGGCGCATCGCGGCGCGTCGCCCGCGGCGGAATCGCCCCGGAGCCCAGGTCGGCCAACAGCTCGTCGATGGTCGCCCGCTCGGCGCCGATGTCTGCGCTGCCATCGTGCCCGTTCGCACACAACACCAGCACTGCACCAGCCAGTGTGATCTGCTGCGCCAGGCGCAAGGCCGGCAGGTCCGGATCGATCGGAGCAAAGGTGAAGCCGAAGCGGGCGCAAGCCAGCATTGCACAGACGAGATCGCGGCCGCGCGGCAGCAGCAACGCGATCACGTCTCCCGCCGCAAGACCGCGTGCATGCAGTGCTGATCCGATCCGGTCGGCACGATCGAACAGCTGATCATAGGTGAGGTCCGGACCGGAGTCGTCGCGATAGGCGCATTGTCCGGCAAAGTCGACGCGCGCCTGCGTGAGCAGCGCGCCGAGATCGACTTCCGAAGCCGGGCCGCCATCGCCGGCAGCGATGATGTCGGCCTGCGCTGCCGCATCGAGCAAAGAATGGCCGGCGAGCGGCAGGTCCGGCGCTGCCACCGCGGCTGTGAGCCAGACCTTCAGCATCGCGACAAGGCCGGTCATCGTCTCCCGGTCGAACAGGTCGCTGTTGTAGAACAGGCTGCCGGTGAGCCCGGCGTCGATGTCGCGCGCGCCGGTCCAGCTCTGCCGCCCATCCCACAGATGCAGCTCGATGTCGAAGCGCGAGGCGGGCAGGCGATAGGGGAATGCGGCCGTCGAAAGTCCCTCCAGCTGAAGCGGCAGCATCGGTGCGTTCTGTAGCGCGAACAGCACCTGCACCAGCGGATTGCGACTGGTGTCGCGCGGCAGATCGAGATCGTCGACGAGCTTCTCGAACGGCAGATCCTGATGCGCCTGAGCCCGGATCATCGCTTCGCTGGTACGTCGAACGAGATCGCGGAAACTCTTTGCGTCCTCGAGATCGAGCCTGATCGCCAGCGTGTTGACGAAGAAGCCGATCAGGTTCTCGAGCGCAGGATCGGTGCGACCGGCGACGGGCGTGCCGATAGCAAAGTCGCTCTGTCCGGCGAGACGACCGAGGACGGCACGAAACGCGGCAAGCAGCACGCAATACAGCGTCGTCGACTGCTGTCGTGCCAGCTCGCGGGCCTCAGCGATCAGCGTCGCATCGAGGCTGAGATCGATCGCATCACCCCGCAGCCGCGCCAACGCCGGGCGCGGACGGTCGAGCGGCAGGTCGAGCGCGGGAACGCCGCCCAGCGCCGTCGTCCAGAAACAGAGCAGGTCTTGAAGGCGAGTCCCGCTGAGCTCGGCGCGCTGCGCGGAGCTGAAGCTCGCATAGTCGGTCGCGAGCGGCGCGAAGCTCGGGGCTTGCCCGTGCCGGCGCGCGGTATAAGCCGCAGCGAGATCGCGATTAAACACCGCAAGCGACCAGCCGTCGGCGCAGATGTGGTGCAGCACGACGACCAGGACATGGCGCTGCGGCGCCAGCCGGATCAACCGGGCGCGGATCACCGACGCGGGCAGGTCGAACGGAGACGCGACTTCGGCATCGACCAGCCTGCGGGCCTCGTCCTCATCCGCCGCGTCGACGACCGGCAGCGCGACGCGCATCGCAGGGCGTACCGTCTGCATGGGGCGTCCGTCGATCTCGGCGAAGACCGTGCGCAGCGGCGCATGCCGCGCGAGCAGATCGTTCAGCGCCTCGGTCAGAGCCGTGACGTCGAGCGGTCCGGACAGATCGAACGCGCCAGGGATGTTGTAGGCCGGGCTGCCGGGATTGAGCCGGTCGAGAAACCACAGCCGCTGCTGCGCAAACGACAGAGGATAGCTGTGCGGCTGGTCGTCACGGCGGCTGAGCAGCTGCGCCAGCAGCGCGCGCTGCTCGGCGGCCGACATCGTCGCCAGATCGGTGGCCGGCCGCGCGGCGGTCATGTCGGTTGTCCCTCCGCCAGCAGCCGTTCGAGCAGTCGATTGACCTCTTCGCCCGACATGACCTCGACCATGCGACGCGCTTCCTCGCTCACCGGCCGGGCGAGCTCGCCTTTGGTGATCGCGGGCGCGGCCGATGCTGCGTCGGCCAGGCGGTCGAGCGCGGCGGCGAGCCGGACCGGTGTCGTGTGCTCGAACAGAAGATCGGGCGTGACCGGCAACGCGAAGCGCAGCCGCAGCCGTGACACGACCTGGATCGCCTGCAGCGAGTCGCCACCGAGATCGAAGAAGTCCCCGTCATGAGGCAAGTCGGCGCGTCCGAGCACCTCGGCGAAGATGTCGCGGATGCCGCGCGCGCGGTCGGTCGCGTCATCGACGGCACCGTCGTTGGAGGCCGTGGCATTGCCGGCCAGCGATGTCCATCGCGCAAGACGTTCGTCGAGATCGCCGCCGCACACGACGACCTGGCCGGTCAGCCCTCCGGCGACGACGCGCTCAATGGCTTCGATCGCCTGCGGCGTCGAAAGTGCGTAGCGCGCCGATGCAACGTCGCCGGCATCGAGGCCCTCGGCCCAGGCGTCCCAACACAGCGACGCCCATCGACCGTCGCGCTCGGCATGCGCGTCGAGCCAGGCATTCGCGGCCGCATAGGATGAAAAGCCGAGGCCGCCGAGCAGCGAGGCCAGCGACGACATCAGGATGCGAACGCTCAGTTCGCGTCGTCCGAGCACCGTTTCGAGCGCCTGCAATCCTGCGACTTTCGCCGCAAGCATGCGCGCGGACACGGCGTCATCAGTCGCCGGGACCGACGCGAAGGCACGAGTCTCGGCAGCCATGTGAATGACGCCGTCGAGCGGCCCGAAGCTGGCCTCCGCACGGGCGACGACGGCGGCAAGGGCGGTCGCATCAGTCACGTCGCATGCGAATGCCTGAGCCGCGCCGCCCGTGGCGGTGACGTCTCGGAGGCGACGATCGAGGTCATCCGGCAGCGAGCGGCCGAGCAGCGACAAGCGTGCGCCATGCCGGCGCGCAAGCTCGCGTGCCACCGTCAGGCCGAGCCGGCCCAGACCGCCGGTGACGAGATAGTGCCCGTCCAGCCTCGCGTCTTCACCGATCGGGCCGACCGGGCGGAAGCCGCGTTCGAGCACGCGGCCGCCACGTAGCGCGGAGACCGCCGGGCCCGGTGCGGCGCAGGTTGCAAGCAGCGCTGCATCGGTCACGTCATGTCCGACGTCGATGACGCGCGCGGTGACGTTCGGCTGCTCCTGGCCGAGCACGGTGGCGGGCCCGAGCATCAGCGCGGCCTCTGGATCGGGGCGGTCGTCGCTATCGACCGCAAACACATTGCGCGCAGCGATGGTCAGGTCGATGCGCGCAGCGATGTTGGCGGCATCGAGCGCGGCTCCAATCCGCAGCAGCGACTCGTAACCGTGTGTCCGCGCATAACCCTCCCTTTGTTGCAGGAGGGCGAGATGCAGGATTCGATCGGGAGCCCCTTCGCGCAGACGTGCGATCAACTCGCCACGGTCGGCAGTCGCGGGGACACGCACGAGCCGTCCACCCGCGCGAGCGACGGCGGCGACAAGGGCGTCGTCGAGCCCGCTCGTTGTCGCGCCGACGACCCAGGTCGTACCGGTGAGCGGACTTGGCACGCGCCGTGGCCGGCGCTCCCAGGCCGGCAACAACAGCACGTCGCGCTGCTCCGGCCGCTCGGCTGTGGTCGCCTGCGGGGGCGCCGCCGCATCGAGGTCGGCGATCATGTCGACGGCGTAGCGCGTCGCGCGGAACGGATAGGGCGGCAGCGCCACCGGCCGGCGCTTCCGGCCGGCATTGAAGGCGTGCCAATCCAGCTCGCAGCCTTGCACATAGAGCTCGGCAACCGCCGTGTAGGTCTCACATGCGTCGTCGGTGCTCGACGACGGCTGCGGCAGCGCCGCCACGATCTCGGTGTCGGGCGTGCGGGCGGGGTGGCGACGGGCGAAGCCGGCGAGGGTGCGTCCCGGCCCGATCTCGATCAGGATGTGCGGGCCCTCCGCCAGCACCGAGCTCAATCCGTCATGGAAACGCACCGGGGACAGCGCCTGGCCGATCCAGTAGGCGGGATCGCAAGCCTCCGTCGCGCTCAGCCAGCGGCCATGGACATTCGAGGCGATCGGAAGGCGTGGAGCGGCCAGTGCGGTGCTTGCCAGCGCTGCGCGGAACGCGTCCAGCGCAGGCGCCAGCAGATGCGAATGGAAGGCGCGGGTCGCGGGCAGGCGTCGGGTCTGCACCCCCATGGACGTCCAGCGCGTCTCCTGCGCGGCGACTTCTCGCGGCGTGCCGGAGACGACACATTGCGCGGCGGTGTTGACCGCTGCCAGCCGGAGATCGGGCCCGAGGTCGCCGAGGGCAGCTTCGGTCAGCGCAACCGCGAGCATCGCGCCTTCGGGGCTCGCCTGCATCGCTTCGCCGCGCGCAACGACCAACGCGAGCGCAGCGTCTTCCGTCATCACACCGGCGAGACAGGCGGCCGTGATCTCGCCAATGCTGTGGCCGATCAGCCGGTCGGGCATCAGCCCCCACCGCATCAGCAGCCGGGCGAGTGCATATTCGATCACGAACAGTGCCGGCTGGGTCCAGCGGGTGTCGCCGAGACCCGCGGCACCGGCAGCGCCATCGGCGATGACGTTGCGGATATCCACGCCGGTAAGACTCAGGAGCGTTGTCGCGTAGCGGTCGACGATGTCCTTGAACGACGGCTCGGTCCGAAGCAGGCCGGCTCCCATGCCGGCGAACTCCGCGCCTTGACCGGGAAACATGAAGCACAGCGGGCGCTTCGTTGCCCCGACGCGGCTGGCGATCACCGCGCCGCTGCCCGCGCATGCATCACGCGCTTCGCCGGCCGTTGTCGCGACGATCGCGCGCCGACGCGCGAAATGGCGGCGCCGGGTCTGCAGCGTGAAGGCGACGTCGGCGATTTCGGGCGGCTGCGGCGCCAACAGCGCCTCGCCGAGCCGGCGGACCACGGCGTCGGCGACCTCGTCGTCATGGGCCGAGAGCGGCAGGATCAACGGACGTTCGTTCGCCGCCGCCGGCACGTCCAACGCAGGTGCCTCTTGCAGCACGGCATGGGCGTTGGTGCCGCCGATGCCGAACGAACTCACGGCCGCCAGTCTCGCGCCGTCCGATGTCCACGGGCGCAGACGGTCGTTGACGGCAAAGCGGGTGCGGCCGAGCTCCAGCTTGGGATTGGCCGCGCGATAATGCAGCGTCGGCGGAATTTCCCGGTGATGCAGCGCAAGCGCCGTCTTGATCAGTCCGGCGACGCCGGCGGCCGCCTTGAGGTGCCCGACATTGCTCTTCAGCGAGCCGATCCAGCAACACGCCTCGCCCGGCGCGCCCGGGCCGAAGGCGTCGGCGAGCGCAGCGATCTCGATCGGATCGCCCATCACCGTGCCGGTGCCGTGCGCCTCGATGAAGCCGATCTCGGCGGCATCGACGCCGGCCACCTTGCGAGCGAGCGTCACGACGTCGGCCTGGCCCTGGATGCTCGGCGCGGTGAAGCCGACCTTGCGGCCGCCGTCATTGTTGATGGCGGTTCCGCGGATCAAGGCATAGATGCGGTCGCCGGCCGCGAGCGCGTCCTCGACCCGCTTCAGCGCGACGACGCCGACGCCATTGGAGGGCAGGGTGCCGGCCGCGTCGGCATCGAACGGACGACAGCAGCCGTCCGGCGATTCCACCGAGCCGTGAGCGAACGTGTAGCCCTCGACATTGGGCGTGCTGATCGACACGCCGCCGGCCAGCGCCAGGTCGGATTCGAAAGTCAGCAGCGACTGGCAGGCGAGATGGACGGCGACCAGGGAGGTCGAGCACGCGGTCTGCACCGTCAGGCTCGGTCCGCGCAGGTCGAGCTTGTAGGAGACGCGGGTGGCGAGGAAGTCGGGGCTGTTGCCGAAGAAGATCGGCGTCGACCTGGCGGCTTCGACGACATCGCGTGCGCGCGCGAGCAGCGCAGCCTGGTGGCTCTGCTCGGCCTCGCCCGCGAACACGCCGATCCAACCCTTGAACGTTGCGGGATCGCAGCCGGCATCCTCGAGCGCGTGCCAGCAGCTCTGCAGAAACCAACGGTGCTGCGGATCGAGATAGGCGGCCTCGCGCGGCGGGATGCCGAAGAAGTCTGCGTCGAAGCAGTCGCCCTCGTCGATCACCCCCTTGGCGGGCACATAGTCGGGATGGTCCACGAGCGAGGCGGGGAGACCGGCTGCGACCAGTTCCTCCCTCGACAGACGCCGGACCCCGTTGCGGCCATCCCGCAACAGCGACCAGAACGCGGCGATGTCGGCTGCGCCCGGGAAACGCCCGGCCATGCCGACGATCGCAACGCTGCCGGGCGGCACGGACGGCGACGTCATGTGGCGGCAGCCGCGCGCGCGAGGGAGTTGCCGGCGAAGGCGGCGGCAAAGCCGATCAGCGCGCTCACGAACATCAGGCTGAAGATCGGGGCATGCTCCGTGGTTTCGACGAAGCCGGCGGCTGCCGAGATCGCCGCCGCCAGCACCGTCATCAGGAACGTGACCAGCGCCGATGAGGTCGCGATGTCGCGCGTCGCCTCGGTGAGCGCCGCCGAGCGGCCGACCACGACCGCCATGCCGAGGCCGAAGGTGAAGGTGCCGGCCGAGAGCAGGATCAGGATCACCGACGGTTCGAACACGCTGGTCAGCCAGCCGATCGCAGCGCCGAGAACCGCAAGGATGCAGCCGACGAGGATGTTGGCGTGCAGCGAGAGCCATTGTCGCCGCAGCGACTCCCGCACCACGATCGATCCGATGATGAAGGGGAGGAAGGCCACGAAGGCGAGAATGCCGTAGGTATGCACGGAGACCTTGAGCTGATGCATGAACAGGAACGGCGCGCCGATGAAGAAGATGGTGAGCGCGCCGGTCAGACAGCCGATCATCGTGGCGTACAGCACCAGCCGGCGCTGCCCCAAGGCGATGCGGTAGCTCTCCAATGTCACGACCAGATGCGGGCGCTTCCGATCCTCCTCGGCCGGTCGTGCCAATGTCTCCGGGCTGGCAAAGGCAAAGGGGCCGAGCGCGAGCACGACGGCCGCCAGCACTGCAAACAGGCCGCGCCAGCCCAGCGTTCCGACCAGCGATGTGCCGATGATCGGCGTCAGCGCCGAGGCGAGCGCCAGCGCGGTGCCGAGGCGGGCGAGGATCATCAACGTTGCCTGGGCATCACGGCTGTCGCGGATCATCGCCTGGCCGACCGTCGGGAGGACGCCCGCGCCAACCGACAGAATGAAGATGCCGATGAAGACGCCTGCCACGACCGGCGCCAGCGCTGCGATCACGGCGCCAAGGGCGAGCAGCGCCACGCCCCCGATGAGCACGGGGCGCCGTCCGAAACGATCCGCCAGGGGCCCCACCAGGATCTGGACGGAGGCATAGCCGGTCAGAAAAACACTCATCAGCATCTGCGAGCGGCCAGCTGAAATTTCAAAGTAACGACCGATCTCCGGCAGCGCCGGAGCAAAAACGAAATTCGATAGCTGCGACATGACGATGGCTGCACCTGCCAATGTCGGAATGAAGCGTGTATCGAGCTTGAGAGCTGCGCTCATTTGTCCGACGGAGTTGCCGCGCACCGAATCATGACGACAGAATATCCGATTAGAAGACGCACCCTTGTGAACTATCGCATAAGTCGCACCATATAATTTGGTGCAAAGGCGAACAAGCGCGCCCCGCTGTTGTGCACAGCCGCGCAACTAAGCGAGTTGATTCCGGTCTACGCGTTACGGTGCGCGATCGGCATTGATGGTCTTCTGCCTCTGGCGCGGATCACTGCGATGACCGATCATGCCGAGATCCGCAAGACGCAAAGGCCGACATTGAGATCGATGCTCCGAGATTGACGGTGCGGGGGCACCGATCGGTATGTACAATCATGGGAAGTTTAGGTCGGCGCGGCATGAGGCGGTCTTCGCTCAAACAGCGTCGCGGCCATCCGAGCTGAGGCTCTCCGCATGCAGAGTTGTTGATGACGGCGATAGCAGATCTGTTTTCCGGCCCTGTCGGCGTCGAGACCTCCGCGCTTTCGACTGCGGATGGCGAGCTGTTTCCCGAGGAGCGCGCCTTCATTCAGGCCGCAGTGCCCAAACGGCGGGCAGAGTTCACCACGGCCAGGATTCTGGCGCGACGGTCGCTTGCAGCATTCGGTGCGCCACCGGGCCCGCTCGTCCCCGGACCCGATCGGGCGCCGGTCTGGCCATCTGGCTTCACGGGGAGCATTTCCCACTGCGCCAACTACTGCGCCGTCGTCGTGGCACGGCGCCGCGACGTGACGTCTCTTGGCCTGGACGTGGAGGATGTGCGCGAGCTGGACGCGAGCTTGCAGGACCTGGTGCTCACGCCGGCGGAGCGGCAATGGATCGCTGCGCAGCCCGGGGCAATTCGGCCGGTGCTTCCGATCCTGATCTTCAGCGCCAAGGAAGCATACTATAAGTGTCAGTATCCGATCACGCGGGGCTTCCTCGATTTTCAGGACGTCGAGCTCGGGATCGAATGGGCATCGGGCACCTTTGCGGCCCGCGTTCTCAAAACGGGATGGCCGGTCGCGGTCGCCCGCCTGTCGGGTCGGTTCGTTGTCGATCAGGACCGCGTCGCCTGCGGTGTGGCGCTGATGCCGGGCTGAAGCCCTAGACGCTCCCAAGGAGCGATACCGGGGCGGCGCGCGGTTCATCGTCAGCGCCGGGTCTCAGCGAATCTCGTTCGAGTAGTAGTGGCCGGCCGTCGTGGCGCGGTGTTGGCTAAGGATCGCCAGCGCCCCGGTCTGGTCGTAGGCCTCCTCGTTGATGACCAGTACCGCGCCTGGCGCGGACAGGTTGAGAAGCGTTCGGTCCTCCTTGGTTGCGACCTCCGCCGTGACCTTCTCGCGCACGGCGGCGATGCGGATGCCGTAGGTCTCGAGCAAATGGCGATAGATCAGGGCGGGGACCTTCGTCGTCTCGCGCGGAAATTCAGGCACGCGGCTTGCGACCATCGCGATGCGCGAATGCAGCACGGGCGCGCCCGCTACGCGGCGGATGCGATGAAGATGCAGCAGCGGCTCAGTTTCGGCGGTGGCGAACAGCGCGGCTTCGGCGGGCGCGGCGGCCCGTTTTGTCACCGACAGCACCTCCGCCTCCGAGTGCAACAGGCTGCCATCCGCCCCCAACAGGCGGAAATATTGAAAGAAGAAGCTGAGGCCATGTTGCGACGCTCGGCCTGTGACGACGGTCCCCGTCTTGCGCCGGCGCATCAGCATGCCGCCGGCGGTGAGGTCGGCCAACGCGCGGCGAATGGTGCCGACCGCGACGCCATATTGATGGGCGAGCGCGACCTCGCCGGGCAGCACCGTGCCGGGCGCAAGCTCGCCGATCAGGATCGCCTCCGCGATCTGCCGCTTGACATGCTCGTACAGCGGCACGGGCAGGACACCGCTGCCTGCACCCACCCCATCTGCCGCTTTGCTGGCCACAGCTGCCTTTTTCATGGATTTGACAAACGCCGCGTCGTGAATTCTATTTCTATATAGAATATAGGATTTGGCTCGCGGCAAATGATTTCTCAGGACAGGGCGGATCGGGGCGGGGCCAATCTGGCCCACGGCGTGGCGGCGATCGACCGGCTGTCCGCGACCGCCGTCCATGATCTGCAGAGGATGGTGGCGGTCGACACCAGCTTTCCGCCCGGTGCTGGCTACGATGATTTTGCCGATCTCATGGAGCGGCTCGCCGCGCCGCTCGCGCTGGAGTGCGAGCGCATCATCGTTCCGGAGGAGCTGTGGCGGGCACCCGGCGCGTGCGGGCGACGCACCAATCTGATCGCGCGCCGCCGCTCCGGCAGGCCCGTTCTCGGCCTCTATTTTCATGTCGACACCGTGCCCGCTGCTCCCGGCTGGACCACCGATCCGCTGCAGCTGACGTGCGAGGGTGATCGTCTCGTCGGCCTCGGTGCGGCCGACATGAAGGGTTCGATCGCAGCGGCGCTGCTCGCGCTGCGCGCCGCGCAGCAGACCGGCCTGTCGCTTGCTTATGATCCGATGCTGCTGTTGTGCACGGACGAAGAAGCGGGGCTCTATCCCGGCGTGCGCTATCTGGCCGAGCAGGGCCGTCTCGAAGGGCACATCCTCAACTTCAACGGCAGCGCGATGCCGCGGATCTGGGCCGGCTGCTTCGGTCTGTTCACGCTCACGGTGCGCGTTCATGGCAAGCCGGCGCATGCGGGCGAGCAGCGCAGCGCCGGCGCCAACGCGATCGAAGCGGCGCTGCCGATTCTCAATGCCGTCGCTGCCTTGAAGCCGGTGATTGCCCAGCGCACGTCGGCACTGCCGCCGGCGCCGCAGGCGAGCGGGCCGCTCACGGCGAGTCTCGACATTTCCGCCATTCATGGCGGCCGATGCGGCGGACAGATCCCGTCGCTGGTCGAGCTTCTGCTGTGCCGCCGCTATGCGCCGGAAGAGGATTTCATTGGCGCGCGCAGCGAGATCGAAACCGCGATCAAGCAGGCCGCGGGCTCCCTCGACGTCGAGATCATCCTCACCGGACATCTGGCGCCGACCTCCGATCCCGGCGGGCCGCATTGGCCGCGCTGGCAGCAGGCGCTGTCGCTCGGATTCGGCTATGCGCCCGATGACTTCGCACGCTGGGGCGCTTCCGGCTGCTCCGATTTCGGCTGGGTGCAGCAGGCCACCGGACTTCAAGAGGTGCTGCTCACCGGTCTCGGCAAGCCCGACAGCCGCATCCATGCGCCGGGCGAATCGACGACCCTGACCGATATCGTCGCATTGGCGAAATCGGTGCTTGCTTATCTTTCAGTCGAGTTCTGTCCCGAACTCTCTCCCGAAGCCATGACGCTCAAGAAGGACTTCGCCTGATGCCGTCCGTCACCCGTCGCCATTTTCTCGCCGGCACCGCAGTCGCGCTTGCCTTGCCGCGTGTCTCGCTGGCTGCCGAGGCGCCGAAGCGTGGCGGCGTGCTGCGGATCTCGGTCGATCAGGGCGCGGCGGTCATTCATCCGCTGCTCGCGCGCGTCAATCCGGAATATCTCGTCACCGAGCTGCTCTATTCCAACCTCACCCGGTTGAAGCCGGACATGGCGGTGGAGCCCGATCTCGCGCTGTCGTGGGAAGCCGGCGCGGGCCTGACGGAGTGGACGTTCAAGCTGCGTCCGAACGTCAGTTTTCATGACGGCTCGCCGCTGACGGCCGAGGACGTCGTCGCGACCTTCAAGGCGATCCTCGATCCGAAGACCGCCTCGCCTGCGCGCACGAATGTCGGCCCGATCAAGGACGTTGCAGCGATCGATGCCGCGACCGTGAAGTTCACACTGACGGTCGCCTTCGCCGATTTCCCGGTCGCGCTCGCCTATACCAATGCGCGCATCGTCCCGGCGAAGGTGATCGCCGCCGATCTCGGCAGTCTCGCCACCAAGGCCAATGGCTCGGGGCCGTTCAAGCTCGTGTCCTACGAGCCGGACCGCAAGATCGTGGTCGAGCGCAATCCGGCCTATTACGATCCGGCGCGGCCGGCGCTCGATCGCGTCGAGATCCTGGTCTATCCCGATCGCACCGCCGAAGCCTCCGCGCTGATCTCGGGGGATATCGATCTGATGCTGTCGACCACGCCCGGCGAGTATGAGCGACTGGGCAAGGCCACCGGCATCAAGGCGCTGCGGATTCCCTCGGGCCAGTTCCTCAACGTCAACATGGGCTGCGACCAGAAGCCGTTCAACGATGTCCGCGTGCGTCAGGCCCTGGCGCTGACCATCGATCGTGAGGCCATGGCGGGGTTCGTCGCCGGCGGCTACGGCACGCCCGGCAACGACACGCCGCTCAGCCCGGCCTACCGGTTCTACAAGGACAGCAAGCTCAAAAGGCCGGATATCGCCAAGGCGAAGCAGCTGCTGGCCGAGGCGGGCTATCCCTCCGGCATCGACCTGACCATGGTCGCCTCCGACAAGCCGGACACCCGCACGCAGCTCGGCGTCGCGATCCGGGAAATGGCGGCGCCCGCAGGCTTCCGCATCAATGTGCAGACGATGCCGCACGCGACCTATCTCGACCAGGTCTGGAAGAAGGGCAATTTCTACGTCGGCTTCTACAACATGCAGCCCACGGCGGATGCCATCTTCAAGCTGCTCTACACCTCGGATGCCGCCTGGAACGAAACGCGCTGGAACAATGCGCGCTTCGACGAGGTCGTCAATGCCGCGCGCAGCGAGACCGACGATGCCAACCGCGCCGCGCTCTATGCGCGGGCCCAGGCGATGATGAACGAGGAGGTGCCGTCGGTCATCCCGGTGTTCTTCGACATCCTGGCGGCCCAGCGCGCCTATGTCGAGGGCTACACCTTGCATCCGCGTGGATCGGTGTTCCGGCTTGATCTCGTCTCGCTCGGCGCTGGCGCGCCCAAGCGCGCCTGAGACGGGACCTGATCGGTGTCGTTAGCCTGGCTGCTGCGGCGGCTGCTCCTGATGGTCTACACCGTCGTCATCGTCAGCGTGCTGGTGTTCGCCATCACGCAGGCGCTGCCGGCCGATGCCGCGCAGACTCTCCTCGGCGAGAATGCCTCGCCGGAGGCGCTGGCCGCCGTGCGCGTGCGCCTCGGGCTGAACGATCCGGTCTGGCTGCAATTCGCGCACTGGGTGGCACGCGCCGCGACCGGCAATTTTGGCGTCTCGATGCGCACTGGCCTGCCGGTCGCGCCCGAAATGCTGACAGCACTGTCGCGTTCGCTGCTGCTCGCCGCCGGTGCGCTCGTCGTGACCCTCGTGATCGCGGTCCCGCTGGGGATCTTCGCCGCGCTGCGCCAGGGCAGGGCGGCGGATACCTTGACGAGCATCATCGCCTATCTTGGCGTGTCCCTTCCGGAGTTCGTCACCGCAACGGCGCTGGCGCTGCTGCTCACCGACATCCTGCCGTGGCTGCCCGCAACCGGCTACGTTTCGCCGCTGGAGGATTCCGGCCTCGCATTGCGTCACCTGACGTTGCCGATCCTGACCGTTTCGGTCATCCTCATCGCGCACGTCATGCGCATGATGCGCTCGGAGACGCTGGACGTGCTGCAATCCGACTATGTCCGCGCGGCGCGGCTGAGGGGACTGCCGGAGCGAACGGTGCTGGTCCGTCACGTGATGCGCAACGCGCTGCTGCCGGTCATCACCATCGTCGCGCTCGACGTCGGCTATCTGCTCGGCGGCATCATCGTGATCGAGGAGATCTTCGCCATTCCCGGCATCGGTCGCGCGCTGATGATCGCCATCACCACCCGCGATCTGC
This sequence comes from Bradyrhizobium sp. SZCCHNR1002, assembly GCF_032381435.1. Classification (NCBI taxonomy): domain Bacteria; kingdom Pseudomonadati; phylum Pseudomonadota; class Alphaproteobacteria; order Hyphomicrobiales; family Nitrobacteraceae; genus Bradyrhizobium; species Bradyrhizobium sp. SZCCHNR1002. The sequence continues at coordinate 1,528,920 of NZ_JAUHIS010000001.1, read as the reverse complement.
CGTCGATCCAGGCCGGAGCGATGATCATGGCGGTGACCTACGCGATCACCAATACGCTCGCGGACGTCGTCTACGCGCTGCTCGACCGGCGGATCCGCTATGACTGAGCTGCTCGGCAGGATGATCCGCAAGCCGCAAGGCGCGATCGGCATCGTTCTGCTGGTCGTGCTCGCAGCCATCTGCATCCTCGGGCCGTGGCTGGCACCATACGGACCGGAGAAAATGGACTTCCTCGGCCGTTTCCGCGCGCCGGGCTGGCAGAACCTGTTCGGCGCCGACCAGTTCGGCCGCGACGTGCTCAGCCGCCTGTTGTCCGGGGCGCGTGCGACAGTCCCGATGGCGCTTACTGCGACCTTGGCGGGCAGCGCCATCGGCGCCGTCATCGGCGTCGCATCAGCCTATCTGGGCGGCAAGACCGACGAGCTCATCATGCGGACCAACGACGCGGTCATGGCCATTCCCGGTCTCCTGATGGCCCTGCTGCTGGTCAGCACGCTTGGTAACGGCGCGAGCAATGCCGTCGTCGCGATTGCCATCGCCTTTGCGCCGGGCATGGCACGGGTGACGCGCTCGGTCGCGCTCGCCGTGCGGAACCAGGATTTCGTCAAGGCCGCGGTCGCGCGCGGGGAGGGTGCCGCGCAGATCATCTTCCGCGAGATGCTTCCCAACGTGATGGGGCCAATCGTGATCGAGGCGACGATCCGCGTCTCCTTCGCGGTGATGCTGTTCGCGACCCTCAGCTTTCTCGGCCTCGGCGCGCAGCCACCCGCGTCGGAATGGGGCTTGATGGTCGCCGATGCCCGGCAATACATGCACCGCGCACCGTGGATCCTGATCGCGCCGTCGGCCGCGATCGCGCTGTCGGCCATTGCGTTCAATCTCGTCGGTGATGCCCTGCGCGACGCTCTCAATCCCCGGGACGATCGATGACGGCCGCACTCACGATCACCAACTACGGTTTGGACTATGCGACCGCGGCCGGCGCCGTGGCGGTGCTGCGTGACATCTCGCTGGAGATTGCGCCCGGCGAGGTGCTCGGCCTCGTGGGCGAATCCGGCTCGGGCAAGAGCTCGCTGGCCTGGGCGCTGATGCGGCATCTGCCGGCCAATGCGCGCGAGGTGTCGGGCGCGCTGCGGCTCGGTGACGTCGACCTGCAGGCGCTCGGTCCGAAGCAGCTGAGCGCCTTGCGAGGTCGACGCATCGGCATGGTGTTCCAGGATCCGTCGACGGCGCTGAATCCGACGTTGACCATCGGTCGCCAGATCACCGAGGCCCTGATGCGCCACCGCGAACTGAATGCGCGGGCCGCCAGGGATCTCGCGGTCGAGTTGCTCGGCCATGTCGATCTGCGCAACCCGGCCGCCATCTTGCGGCGCTATCCGCACGAGATCTCCGGCGGCGAGAAGCAGCGCGTGATCATCGCCACCGCGTTCGGCTGCCGGCCTGACGTGATCCTGTTCGACGAGCCGACGACGGCGCTCGACGTCATCACCGGAGCAAGGATCATCGAGCTGTTTGCGCGACTGCGCGCCGAGACGGGCGTGGCAGCGCTCTACATCTCCCATGACCTGGGGATGATGACCCGCGTCGCGGATCGCGTCGCAGTGATCCGGCACGGCCGGGTGGTCGAGCAGGCGAAGGCGTCCGAGATCTTTCGTCGTCCGCAGCACGACTACACGAGGTCCCTGATCGCGGCGGTGCCGCGGCCGGAGCGGAGGCTCGTGCACGACAAACCCGGTGAGGCCGTGCTGCTCGAGGCGCGGGGCATTGACGTCCATTACGGGAGGGCGGGGCTATTCCGCGCAGCTCCGCCGCCGGCGACCAAGGCCGTCGACATCGACATCCGCGCCGGCGAGATTGTGGGCCTGGTCGGCGAGTCCGGCTCGGGCAAATCATCGGTTGCGCGCGCGCTGACCGGGCTCGCGCGCTTTGATGGCGCCATCCGCTTCGATGGCCGAACATTGCATGGGGCTGGCGACATGAGCCCGGCCTATCGTCGCGATGTTCAGATCGTGTTTCAGCACCCCGATTCCTCGCTCAACCCGCGTCATCGCATCGGTGAGATCCTGTCGCGGCCGCTCAAGCTTTATGGCGGCGACGTCGCTTCGGTGCCACGGCTGCTGGAGCAGGTCCGGCTGCCTGCGTCTTATGCGGCGCGCTGGCCGCACCAATTGTCGGGCGGCGAGAAGCAGCGCGTCGCGATCGCGCGCGCCTTCGCGGCGCGTCCACGACTCGTCGTCTGCGACGAGATCACCGCGCCGCTCGACGTCTCCGTGCAGGCCCAGATCATCGAGCTTCTGCTGAAGCTGCGCGCCGAGACCGGCGCGGCCTATCTGTTCATCACCCACGATCTCAATCTGATCCGGCAGATCGCCCACCGCATCGTCGTGATGCGCCGGGGCCAGCTGGTCGACAGCCGTGCCGTCGATGCTTTCGGTGCGGAGGACGTTCACCCCTATACGAGCGAGCTGATGGCGGCTTCGCCGGTGCCGGTCAGCTGACCGCGAGGATTGCAACCCATGGACCGCGACGACCTGCTCGCCCGCATCGACGTTCCCGCAGCGCTCGCGCTGCTGTCGCGCATGGTGCAGCACAAGAGCTATTCGAAGACGGAAGGAGAGAAGCAGCTCGCGAACTTCATGGCCGAGCGCATGCGAGAGATCGGGCTCGACGCCGCCGTCACGCCGTTCGGCGACGAGGGGCGTGTGAATGCCGTCGGGCGCTGGAAGGGTACGGGCGGCGGCAAGAGCCTGCTGTTCAACGGTCACGTCGATACCAACCCGGTGACGGAGGGCTGGACCGTCGATCCCTGGGCAGGGAAGGTCGATGACGCGTTCATCTATGGCATCGGCGTTTCGAACATGAAGGCGGGCGACGCCGCCTATTTCTGCGCGGTCAAGACGCTGATCGAGGCCGGCGTGAAGCTCAGAGGCGACGTGATCCTCACCTATGTCGTCGGTGAGCTGCAGGGCGGCGTCGGCACCTACTCCTTGATCGAGCAGGGGCTGCGCGCGGACTATTTCATCAATTCAGAGCCGACCGATCTCAAGGCGATGACCATGCACGCGGCAGCATTCATGTTCATCATCGAGCTCGTCGGCAATACCCGCCACCTGTCCAAGCGCGAGGAGGCGGTCGATGCCATCAGCGCGGCCTGCGATCTCATCCCGCGCCTCAACGCGATGACCTTCTCCGGCGCTCGGTCGCCCGCGCATGAGGCGATCAACCGGGTGCATGTCGGCGTCGTCCATGGCGCGCTCGGCCGTGAGCTGCACGAGTGGCGGACGCCGCAGGTGGCGGATTTCGTCCGCATCAAGGGCTCCGGCCGCTACGCGCCCGGTCAGACCGAGCAGGGCGCGCTGGCCGACATGCGGCGCGAGCTCGATGCGCTGGAGGCTCGGTTTCCCGGCCTCAAGGCGCATCTGATGTCGGAGGATCGCGCCGGGGTCCCGACGATGCCTCCGTTCGAAGTCGCGCCGGACAGTCCGATCGTCCGGGCCGTCAATGACGCCTATCGTGTCGTGCGCGGCGAGGCGCAGCCGACCGGGCCGGTTGCGCCGAGCTGCTTCTATGGCACCGACGCCGGCCATCTCTATGCCTCGGGCGGGATGGAGGGCATCGTCTGCGGGCCGGGTGGTCGCTACAACACGATGCCGGACGAGCGCGTCGATATTCCCGACTATCTCGACATGATCCGCATCTACATGCTCGCCATTCTCGACATCTGCGGCTGATCGTGCTTCAGGCGGCGGCCGCCTGCTGCTGGAATTCCTCGAAGGCGGCGATCGCATCAGCCGCGTACATCAGCGAGGGCCCACCGCCCATATAGATGGCCATGCCAAGCGTCTCCTCGACCTCCTGGCGTGTCGCGCCGAGGCGGACCAGCGCCTCGGCGTGAAAGCCGATGCAGCCGTCGCAGCGGACGGCGACGCCGATCGCCAGCGCAATCAGCTCCTTGGTCTTCTTGTCGAGCGCGCCGTCCGCGCCGGCGGCTCGCGCCAGCGCGGAAAAGCCCTGCATCACGTCGGGGATGTCCTTGCGCAAGGTCTTCAGATTACCGGACAGATCCTTGCAGATCTCGCTGTACAGCTTGGTCATCATCATCTCCTAGGACATCTTCGTGGTGGGTTTTCCGGGCTCGCGCAGCGCGATGTAGATCGCGGGGATGACGAGCACCGTGAGCAGGGTGGACGACGCAAGGCCGAACAGCAGCGAGATCGCCAGCCCCTGGAAGATCGGATCGAGCAGGATCGTCGCCGCGCCGATCATCGCCGCGAGTGCGGTCAGCAGGATCGGCTTGAAGCGCACCGCGCCGGCCTCCAGCACGACGTCGCGCAAGGTCTTGCCCTCGCCGCCGCTGTGCCGAATGAAGTCGACCAGCAGGATCGAGTTGCGCACGATGATTCCGGCGAGCGCGATGAAGCCGATCATCGACGTCGCCGTGAACGGCGCGCCGAGCAGCCAGTGGCCGAGCAGGATGCCGATCAGGGTCAGCGGGATCGGCGTCAGGATCACCAGCGGCAGCCGGAAGCTCTTGAACTGCGCCACCACCAGCACGTAGATGCCGAGGATGGCCGCGCCAAACGCCGCACCCATGTCGCGGAAGGTCACGTAGGTGATCTCCCATTCGCCGTCCCACAGCAAGGTCGGACGCGACTCGTCCTTGGGCTGGCCATGGAAGCCGATCGCCGGCTTCGGCAGCTTGCCCCAGTCATGCGTGTCGATCCGGTCGGCGACCGCAAGCATGCCATACAGCGGCGCCTCGAAGCGGCCGGCGAGCTCGGCCATCACCATGTCGGCGAAGCGGCCGTCGCGGCGAAAGATCATCGGCGATCCCTCTTCCATCGTCGCCTTCACGACCTGGCCGAGCTCGACGACGGTCTTGCTGCCGGGCAGAGTGTTGGCCGGCACCGGCGTCGAAGCCAGAGCCTGGCTCCAGCTCTTGGTGCGCTTCGGCAGCCGCACCGCGATCTCGATCGGATTGCGGTCCTCGCCGCGGTGCGAGTAGCCGACCGAGACGCCGCCAAACAAGGTCTGGATGGTGTCGTAGACGTCGCGCTGCTCGACCCCGAAGAATTCGAGACTGTCCTGGTCGATCGACAGCCGCAGCCGCGGCCGGCGCTGGCCGATGGAGTCGTCGATGTCGACGATGAAGGGGACGTCGGCGAACACCTTCTTCAGCTCGGTGGTGACGGCCCGCCGGGTCGCGGCATCCGGGCCGTAGATCTCGGCGAGCAAGGTCGCCAGCACCGGCGGGCCGGGCGGCACCTCGACGACCTTGATGCTGGTGCCCGAGGGCACCGAGACCGCCTTCAGCCGCTGCCGCAGGTCGAGCGCGATGTCATGGCTCGCGCGCTTGCGGTCGCCGCGGGCGGCGAGATTGACCTGGAGCTCGCCGAGCTCAGGCCGTTCGCGCAGGTAATAGTGCCGGACGAGGCCGTTGAAGTTGAACGGCGCCGCCGTGCCGGCGTAGCTCTGCACACTCGTAATCTCCGGCAACTGATGCGCGATGTCGGCGGCGGCAAACAGCGTCCGCTCGGTATCCTCCAGGCTGGCGCCTTCGGGCAGATCGACCATCACCGCGATCTCCGACTTGTTGTCGAAGGGCAGCAGCTTGACGGTGACGGACTTGGTCGCGAACAGCGTCATCGACAGCAAGGTGGCGATGCCGACGCCGAGCAGGAAGATCCAGGCGGAGCGCTTGCTGGCGACGATCGGGCGCGCCACGCTGCGATAGATCCGGCCGAGCCGGCCCTCGCCATGTGCGTCATGGCTCGGATCGTGCTGTGCGCCACCCGCGGCGGCGGTCTGCTTCGGCGCGAGGCGCAGCATCAGCCACGGTGCCACGACCATCGCGACGAAGAACGAGAACAGCATCGCGGCCGAGGCGTTGGCCGGGATCGGTGCCATATAAGGGCCCATCAGGCCCGACACGAACAGCATCGGCAGCAGGGCGGCCACCACCGTCAGGGTGGCAACGATGGTCGGGTTGCCGACCTCGGCGACCGCCTCGATGGTCGCCTGCAGGCGCGGACGGCCGTCACGCATGCCCCAATGGCGGGCGATGTTCTCGACCACGACGATGGCGTCGTCGACCAGGATGCCGATCGAGAAGATCAGCGCGAACAGGCTGACGCGGTTGATGGTGTAGCCCATCAAATTCGCGGCGAACATCGTCAGCAGGATCGTGGTCGGGATGACCACGAAGGTGACGAGCGCCTCGCGCCAGCCGATTGCGATCGCGATCAGGACGACGATCGAGATCGTCGCGAGACCGAGATGGAACAACAGCTCATTGGCCTTCTCATTGGCGGTCTCGCCATAGTCGCGCGTCACCGTGACCGCGACGTCACTCGGAATGAGGCTGGTCTTGAGCCCTTCGAGGCGTTGCGCGATGTCGTGCGACACCACGACCGCGTTGGCGCCGGCGCGCTTGGCGAGCGCGAGGCTCACCGCGGGCACGCGGTGCCAGTCGCCCTTGTCGCTGCGGGCGTCGTCCCAGACGCGGTGCTCGGCGAGATTGGGGCCGATCACGACGGTCGCGACATCGCGCACATAGACCGGGCGGCCGTCGCGGGTCGAGATCAACAGGAGCCCGATATCGGGGATGCCCGTCAGAGTCTGCCCGGCCGTGACGTTGCGTACGATGCCGCCGTCGCGGACGTCGCCGGCGAGAAAGGAACGGTTGGCATCCTTCACCTTGGCGACGAGCTGCTGCAAGGTCACGCCGAACAGCGACAGCTTCTCGGGACTGGGCTCGACGCGGATCTGCTGGGCGCCGCCGCCGGAGATGTAGGTCAGGCCGATATTGTCGACCTTGGTCAGCTCGGCCCGCAGCTTGTCGGCGAGCTCGTAGAGGTCCTTGTCGGACCAGCGCTCGGCAGCCTCCGGCTTCGGCGACAGGGTGAGCACGGTGACGGCGACATCGTTGATGCCGCGGCCGACGATCAGCGGCTCGGGGATGCCGACGGGGATGCGGTCGAGATTGGCGCGGAGCTTCTCATGGACGCGCAGGATCGCGTCCTCGAACTTGGTGCCGACCAGGAACCGCGCGGTCACCATGACGCGGTCGTCCTCGGTCTGGCTGTAGACGTGCTCGACGCCGTCGATCGCCTTGACGATCGTCTCCAGCGGCTTCGTGACGAGCTCGACGCCATCAGGCGCACGCAGTCCGTCGGCGTTGACGCGGATGTCGACCATGGGCACGCTGATCTGCGGCTCCTCCTCGCGCGGGATCACGACCACGGCGATGAGGCCGACCACGAGCGAGGCGAGCAGGAACAGCGGCGTCAGCGGCGAGGCGATGGTCGCCTGGGTCAGCTTGCCTGAGAGTCCAAGTTTCACGGCTGCACCAATTGGTCGCCGGCGCGCAGGCCGGACAGGATTTCAAGTCCATCGGGAAGATCGGCGCTCGGCAAAGCGCGGCCGCGCTGCACCGGAACGCTGACTTGCTGCGATCCCTGTTGCAGCTGAACGTAGTCGATGCCGAAGCGGGTGGTGACGTAGCGGCCAGGGATCACATAGGCGTCGCGCTGGCCGCCGGAGATCCACACCCGCAGCCGGTCGCCGACGAAATACTGGCCAAGGCCTTGAACGATCGCGTCCGCGACGACGCGGCCTTCCTCGATTTGCGGATAGACGAGGTCGATCACGCCCCATTTGTCGCCGCTCTCGCCGAACTCGGCGCCGTCGACACGAACCTTGTCGCCTGCCTTCAGGAACAGCGCGTGGCGCTCGGGCACGCGGAGCCGCAGCTTGAAATTCTGCTGGGCCACCGTCACCACGGGATCGCCGGGCAGGACGACCGAACCGACGGTCACGAGCTTCTTCAGCACGCGGCCGTCATCGGGCGCCAGCACCTGGCCTTCACTCATCTGCTGGTTCACCACGGCGCGCTCGGCGGTCTTGGCGCGCAGCGAATTCTCGGCGACGTTCAGCGCAGTGCGCGTCTCGTCGAGCTTGACCCGGGGCAGGGTGCCGCGCTCGACGAGGCCCTCGGTCCGCGTGAAGTCGATCTGCGCCTGGTTGGCCTGCGCCTGCAGCGCCTCGATCTGGGCGTCGAGCGACTTGAGCTGAAGTGCGAGCTTCTCGTCGCCGATCAGCGCGATCGGCTGGCCACGCTTGACCGGGTCGCCTTCGCGCACCGAGAGCTGAGCGATCGTGCCGCCGATGCGGCCGCGCGCCGGGACCACGCTGACGCTTTCCACGGTCGCGAACACCGCCTTCTCGTCGGCGACCTGACGCGGGGTCACCGTCAGCGTTTCGGCAAGGGCCGGCGTGGCCTGCGAGCTCAGCTGGCAGGCCATCGCGGCGATCAAGGTCAGGAGCGATAATCTGCGCATCAGCCTCATCCTGTTCGTTTTGAGTCAAATCGTGTGGTCGGGCGAAACGGGCGGTCCAGACATCCCACCGGGATGCGGGTTCCCACTTGATGCTGGTCAAGTCGGCGGTTGGGCGCCGTCATAGTCTCGGCACAGGTTTCGGCGGCGGCGTTGCGCAATAGACCTGATAGAGCGTCTTAAGGACCTCGCGGGCCGGCTCGCTGGCGATCGAGTAGTAGATGGTTTGCCCGTCGCGCCGGGCGGTCACCAGACCATCCTTGCGCAGCAGCGCGAGGTGCTGCGAGACGGTCGAGTCGCGCAGGCCGAGGAATGCCGCCAGTTCGCCGACCGACCGTTCATTGTCGACCAGCTGGCAGATGATCAGGAGCCGATGCCGGTTCGACAGCGCCTTCAGGAGGTCACTGGCCTGGTCGGCCGCCACTTCCATGATGTCAGCATCAAATTTCATAGTTGCGTATATACAGATATTCGAATATATAGTCAAGGCCGGCCGGGAGGTTGCGGCTCAAGCGAAACAAGAACGAAGCAAGGCGATGGAGGACCCAAATGGCGGACGTTGTCGTGATCGGAGCGGGGCTGAGCGGCTCCCTGATGGCTTATGAATTGCTGCCCCAGATGCGAAAGGAGGATCGCGTGACCGTCATCTCGCAGGGGTCCTCGTATCATTTCGTGCCCTCCAACCCGTGGGTTGCCGTGGGCTGGCGCAAGCGCGACGAGATCGAGATCGATCTGGTCGACGTCATGCAGCGCAAGGGCATCCGCCTGCTGACCCAGGGCGCCAAGCGCGTGCACCCGGACGACAACCAGGTCGAGCTGACGGACGGCACCATGGTCGCCTATGATTATCTTGTCGTCGCCACCGGGCCCGAGCTCGCCTTCGACGAGATTCCAGGTCTCGGCCCGGACGGCCATACCCAGTCGGTGTGCCACGTCGATCACGCCGCGCATGCCAAGGCGGCGTTCGACAAGCTGGCCGAGAAACCGGGGCCGGTCATCGTCGGCGCGGTGCAGGGCGCGTCCTGCTTCGGGCCGGCCTATGAATTCCTCTTCATTCTCGAGACCGAACTGCGCCGCCGCAAGATGCGCGACCAGGTACCGATGACCTTCGTGACCTCCGAGCCCTATATCGGCCATCTCGGCCTCGACGGCGTGGGCGACACCAAGGGGCTGCTCGAAAGCGAGATGCGCGAGAAGCACGTCAAGTGGATCACCAGCGCGCGCGTCACCAAGGTCGAGGACGGGCGGATGTTCGTGGAGGAGGTGGCCGAGGACGGCTCGGTGCGCAAGACGCATGAGCTGCCGTTCGCCTATTCGATGATGCTGCCGGCGTTCCGCGGCGTCGGCGCCGTCAGGGGCATCGACAAGCTCACCAATCCGCGCGGCTTCGTCGTCGTCGACAAGCATCAGCGCAACCCGGCCTATCCCAACGTCTTCGCCATCGGCGTCTGCGTCGCGATCCCGCCGATCGGGCCGACGCCGGTGCCGGTCGGCGTGCCCAAGACCGGCTTCATGATCGAGTCGATGGTCACCGCGACTGCCATGAACATCGGCGCGCTGCTGCGCGGGCAGGAGCCCAAGACGCAGCCGACCTGGAATGCGATCTGCCTTGCGGACTTCGGCGATTCCGGCGTCGCGTTCCTGGCGCAGCCGCAGATTCCGCCGCGCAACGTCAACTGGTCGTCGAAGGGCGAGTGGGTGCATTACGCCAAGGTCGCCTTCGAGAAGTATTTCCTGCGCAAGATGAGGCGCGGCACGCCTGAGCCGTTCTACGAGAAATTCCTGCTCGACCGGCTCAACATCGCAAAGATCAAGGAAGTCAGGACGGGCACATGAGCGAGACCTTTCAGCTGGTGTGCGGCCAGTGCGGGCAGATCAACCGACTGCCCGCGGGCCGGGCGCCGACCCAGGGCAAATGCGGCAAATGCCACGCACCGCTGTTCTCCGGTCACCCGATCGAGGTCGACCAGGCTGCGTTCGAACGCCATGTGGCGCATAGCGATCTGCCGCTGCTGGTCGACGTCTGGGCGCCGTGGTGCGGCCCCTGCCGCGCGATGGCGCCGATGTTTGCGCGCGCTGCGCAAGAGTTGGAGCCGCACGTGCAGCTTCTCAAGCTGAACTCCGACGAGGCGCCGGACGTCTCGGCGAAGTTCGGCATCTCCGGAATTCCCACTCTTCTGCTGCTGCAGAAGGGACGGGAGCTCCAGCGGATTTCGGGTGCGATGGACTCGCAACGAATCGTCGCCTGGACACGATCCGGCCTGCGGCAGTGATGCCATGGCGCCGGCTTGATTACGCTCAAATGCAACCATGAGGGACTATGCCATGAACGTCGACAAAGCAGTTCTCACCTTCGCAGGATTCGTCGTCCTTCTCAGCCTCGCGCTCGGCTGGTACGTCAGTCCGTATTGGTTCCTGCTTGCCGCCTTTGCGGGCGTGAACATGATCCAGGCCTCGTTCACCGGCTTCTGTCCGGCCGCCATCGTGTTCAAGAAGCTGGGGCTGCGCAGCGGCAACGCGTTCTCTTGAGCCGCTCGGACGAAGGATGGGCGAGATGAAGATGAAGCGAGGATCTCATGGCTGACTCGGACGAAACCTACATCGTCGGTCCGCTCTACAAGGCGCGCGACAAGGTCTATCCGGCAGCCGTGCACGGCCGCTTTCGCCGCATCAAATGGACGATCCTCTGCATCACGCTCGGCATCTACTATCTGCTGCCCTTCGTGCGCTGGGACCGCGGTCCCGGCATGCCGAACCAGGCGGTGCTGGTCGATTTCCCGCACCGTCGGTTCTATTTCTTCTTCATCGAGCTGTGGCCGCAGGAGGTCTATTACTTCACTGGCCTCCTGATCATTGCGGCGGTCGCCCTGTTCCTGATGAACGCGGTGGCCGGCCGGCTGTGGTGCGGCTATCTCTGTCCGCAGACGGTGTGGACCGATTTGTTCTACGCCGTCGAGCGCTGGGTCGAGGGCGACCGGCGCGAGCGCATGCTCAGCGACAAGCGCGGCTGGACCTTCACCCACATTCGTCAGGTCGCGCTCAAGCACTTCCTCTGGATCATGATCGGCTGGTGGACCGGCGGCGCCTGGGTGCTGTATTTCGACGATGCGCCGACCCTGGTGAAGGACCTCGCCACCTTCCAGGCGCCGTTCACGGCCTATCTCTGGATCGGCATCCTGACCGCGACGACCTACGTGTTCGCCGGCCACGCCCGCGAGCAGGTCTGCATCTACATGTGCCCGTGGCCACGGATCCAGGCGGCGCTGACCGACGAATGGGCGCTCAATGTCACCTACAAGGGCGACCGCGGCGAGCCGCGGATGTCGGTCAAGAAGGCTGAGGCGGCGCGGTTGCAGGGGGCACCGGCCGGCGATTGCGTCGATTGCCACCAATGCGTCAACGTCTGCCCGACCGGCGTCGACATCCGCCACGGCATCCAGCTCGGCTGCATCCAGTGCAGCCTGTGCATCGACGCCTGCGACAGCGTCATGACCCAGATCGGCCGGCCGACCGGCCTGATCGGCTACGACACCGACATCAACGTCCAGCGCCGGAAAGAGGGCAAGCCCGAAATCTACCGGATCATCCGGCCGCGCACGATCATCTATGCGAGCTTCATCGCCATCGTCGGCGGCATCATGCTGTACTCGCTGGCGACGCGGGGCACGATGGGCATCAACGTCCTGCATGAGCGCAATCCGTTGTTCGTGCAGCTGTCGGATGGCGGCGTGCGCAACGACTACACGGTCCGCCTGCTCAACAAGCGTGGTGCGCGGGACTTCGTCCTCGACGTCGTCGGCCTGCCGAACGCCAAGGTGACGGTGGCCGGCGAGACGCGCGAGCAGGATGGCCGCATGATCATCGACGTCGGTCAGGATCAGACCCGCGAAATTCGCATGTCGATCGAGGCCAAGGGAGCCGATCTCCCCGCCATGCCGGTCGACATCGAGATCAAGATCACCGATCCGGCCACCGGCACGTCGGTGAGCAAGCATGATCATTTCGTACCGCCGACGCGATAGCACGGCCACCGCGCGGGTCACCGCGGCAGGGCCGTTGCGCCGGCGACGTCGGTAGCTGATGCCAAAGAGGGAGGGGCAGCCGCTCCTCCCTCTTTTCATTTGTCCAGTCCGGTTGTTCCAAATCAATGATGCGCGCGCACGGCAGGCAGAGCATCGTCATGTCAAGGGATCGATGTTGTTCCGAATGACGGAGAATGACAGATGTTCAAGGTCGCAGTTCTCATCTGGGTCATGCTGGGCACCGTGCTGGCAGGTAGTGCAGTCACGGCGCTGTTGACGGTGCAGGGGCTGGTGGCGAGCCCGATGAAGGACCTGCCGCTGGCAGCGCTGGCCGGCTTCATCGTCGCGATGCCGCTGTCCTACTTCGTTGCGGCGAAGATCAGCCGCAACGGACGCCGCACCGCCTGACAGGCGCGAGCCGGACAAAGAGGCGTTCACGGGGTCAAACAGCGTATCGACGGAATGCGCGGGAGCGGGACGTCATGAACCGTTCCCGCGGCGCGGATGCGCCCGGGCGGCTCCAGTCCGTTCCGCCCTCTCGAAAGAAGAGGGCGCGGGGAATGCCGGGCGCTGGCCGCACCCATGGCCCGCCTGCAGAAAAAAAGCAGGCGGCAGTCCCACAGGTTCAGCCGAGGCATCCCGGCATTCCCCGCGCGATGGTCTTCACGCTTATCTCGCGCTCTCCTCGGTGTACCGGCTCGTTAGCCACCGTCGCCCGAGGGGATCATCATCACCCCAGAGGCTTGGCGCCAGCATCGGGGCGCCAGGACCACGCGTCTTCACGTCCGCCACCAGCTGTTCGTCCGCGCGCATCAGAGCACGCTGCAGCATGATCGCGGCCACCGCATCCCACCCCGCGTGTCGTGACGATCGCGATACGTCCCTCTTGCCGGGGCGGGACAGGCGCACTCAACCACAAATTCCGAAAAAAAGAAACCGAAAAGTCGCGCATGGCGCGGTGACGGCTGCGATCCTCTTGGAACAGCGTGCGAAATGAGTGTTTCGGAAGGGCGGGGCCCGATGCGAGTGCCGGTCAGGGTGCGGAACGGACGTCTCGTCGTCGCGAGGTGAGTCGCCCGACGGGCAGCGGGTCGCACGGCTCCAATCGGCGGTGTGGCCGACGTTGTTCCATTATCGGGGAACCGGCTCGGCCCTGAGCGGCGCATCTCCTGGTTGTCCGGGCCGCGCAGCCGCGTTAGGTTGCGGGTGATTATTACGGGCAGGGAGCTGCCCGGCCATTCGTATTGATAGTTGAACCCGGATGTCCGGGCATCGTTCGTACAAATGAGATCCTGCTAAGAGATGATGTGGATTTTCCGATTGCTCCGTTCGTCAAGTGCGTCGCCATGTGCCCGGCCCGGAATGGCGAGGGTCGGGTCGCAACGGTGGAGCCGGGCTGAACGGCGTTGCGCGTTGTCCCGGCCCATGTTGCAAGGCGCCGGCGGAGCACCCCCATGAAGGTTGCCTTCGTTCACACGCCGATGCCGCGGGTGATCGTGCCGGAACGGCGGCCCTATTGGCAGGCATTCGATACCCGCTACCACGCAGCGCATCCGAACCTGCGTCCCATGCGCAAGGTGATGTGGGAACTGCCACACTGGATGCATTGGCTCGGAGGCGTGCTGCGTGCATGCGGGTACCTGGATCAGGTCGCGATCGACTTCTACACGGACGGCTGCGAGTTGTCGGGAATCGATGAGGAGGCAACGGCCCGCATGCTGCGCGAGGTGCCCGCCGATATCTTCCTGTTCTCGCCGATGGCGCCCAATCTGCGCTACTCATTGCAGATCGCAGGTCTCGCCAAGCAGCTTCATTCGCGGTGCCGCACGGTCTTCGGCGGCGTCGCAGCAACGCCGCTGGCCGAGCAGGTGGCCGCCGAGCCTGCGGTGGATTTCGTCATTGCCGGCCGCGGTGAGCAGGCGCTGCCGGCGCTGCTCGACAGCCTGAGCGGACGGTTGCCGCTCGACGAGGTCGGGCATCTGGTGCGGCGGCTGGATGACGGACGGATCGTCAGGACGGCGAGGACCTATCCCTGGCTGCCGGTCGGAGCTATCCCGATGCCGGTTGTCGAGCTGTTTCCGGCCGAGGCCGGCGAGTGCCTGCGCTACATCCGGTTGGTGAGGGCGCTGGGCTGCCCCTTCGAATGTCCGTTCTGCACGATCCAGACCATCGGCCGCAGCGCCGACAGTTTCACCATCGACCGCGTGCTCGCCGAGCTCGATGCCTATCGCGATCACTATGGCCGCCACCATCACGTTTATTTCGGCGACGAGACCTTCACCATGCATCCGAAACGGACGTTGGAATTCTGCGCGGCCTTGGAGGCGCGGGGCGACGTTACCTACGACATCCAGACCCGCCCCGACCTGTTGACCGATGCGCCCCTGCTCGACGGCCTGCGGCGCAGCGGGTGCGCCTGGATCGAGATCGGGATCGAGGCGCTGCGCGGTGCGGACCATCGCGTCCTGAAAGGTGGCCGCGGCGCCTCGGAGTTCACCGATACATTGAAGCGGGTCCGGGATGCCGGGCTCAATGCCTGCTCGTTCCTGATCAACGGACTGCCGACGCAGACCCTCGACGACATGCGCAGATCGATCGACGACGTCTGCGAGCTGATCGGGCGCCGGCTGCTGTTTGCGTCCTACATCTTCGGCATGGTGCCGTATCCCGGCAGCCAGTACCATGCCGAGCCCGACCGCTTCGGTATCGAGCTGCTGCACCGCGACTACCATCTCTATCACGAGGAGCTGCCGCCGGTGTACAGGACGGCGCATGCCGGGCCGGACGCGATGCACCGCGTGCTTCAGGATGGCGTCATGGCGCTTGGAGAAGCGATGACGCTGAGCGAGGATCAGTGGCCGGATCATATGGCAGGGATGCCCAGGGATGGGTACGGAACGTTCTGGAATCTGCCTCACTCGTAGCGGGGGTCGAAACCACGTGCGATGTCGGAGGCCGTCGTGAGACTGCAGAAGATCGCCACGCTGCTGCAACGGCTCCGGCGGACGGCTTTCGAGCCGGACAGGGTCGATGCCCACGCGGCTCGCTTCGCAGTAGCGAAAGACAGCCGCGACCTGTTCGATGTCGCTTGCGATGCCGGGCTCGACGCGCTCGATACCACGCCACCCGAAGCCTATCAAAGCTGGCTGCAGCTCGATCCCTACAGCATTCGCGTCTTTGAGGACTTCGCGCAGCACGCGCCGCATCTCCGGCGTATCCAGGGCTATTACACGCTGTTCGTTCTGCGCGCGCACGATTTCGATGCGTTCGTCAAGGGCCGGCTGCGCTACCAGGAGCTCAGCATCGATCGCGTGGTGCGGCTGCCGACCTTCGCGATCAACCCGGAGCAGCATCCCGGCGAGGCTCCTGGGGGTGACGAAACGAGGCTCGGCGCGCTGGTGTTCGACATGGGCGCGCGCAACAGCAGCCTCGGTCCGGCCTACAGCCGCTGGATCGTCGCCGACATGCTCTGGCGCCTGGATCATCTGCTGGTGCAGAACCCCGACATCGACAAGGTCGGCATCTTCGCCACCAACAAATCCTCGATCGACCTTGCCATCTACTTCGAGATGAAGCCGGTTGCGAGCATTCTCAGCGAGCGCTTCCCCGACTGGAAGATCTATCTCGCCAGCAGGAAGACCTATTTCGATCAGGTCCGGACACGAGACGAGCTCGCGCCGCTCTATCGCAGCAATGTGTGGACCAGATCCTATGAGATTTCACCCCAGGAACGTAAGCTGCTCGGCGAGAAGATGGAGCCGATCTACCGCGCCCGCCTGCGCCGGCGGCAGCGGGATCTCATCCGGAGGACGCCCATGAACGGGCCACTGGAATGCGATGTGCTCATCGTCGTGGCGACCAAGCTCGAGCGCGACACCGTGCTGGGTCATATCAAGGGCCTTCCCGGACCTCGGGGGTATGATCGCCGCTTCGGGCAGAGACGGACCTATTACGACTTCGGCGAGCTCGGCGGCGCGCGGGTGGCGATGGTTCAGTGCGAGATGGGGGCGGGCGCGCCCGGAGCCTCGCAGGCCACCGCCAGCGACGCGATCGACGAACTGCGGCCGCACAGCGTCGTGCTTGCGGGCATCGCCTTCGGCGTATCGCCCGACAAGCATCAGATCGGCAGCATTCTGATCAGCCAGCAGCTCAGGCCGTACGAATTGCAGCGGGTCGGCGTCGATGCGCAGGGCCAGCCGCGGCTGATTGCCCGCGGCGACCGCGTCACCGCCTCGACGCGGCTGCTCGGGCGCCTCCGGGCGGCCGAGGCCGATTGGGACGGGGCGGCGGTCAGCACGGGGCTGCTGCTGTCCGGAGAGAAGCTGGTCGACAATCTCGACTTCCGCAACCAGCTCACGTCGTTCGAGCCGGAGGCGATCGGCGGGGAAATGGAGGGCGCCGGCCTCTATGCTGCCTGCGCCGACCGCAACACCGACTGGATCATCGTCAAGGCGATCTGCGACTGGGCCGACGGCAACAAGCACGAGAACAAGCGCGAGCGGCAGCAACTCGCGGCGCGCGAGGCATTCGGCTTCGTCTTTCACGCCATCGCGCAGGGCGGCTTCGCCCGACACCGGAGCTGAGCCGTCCTCATCCCTCACGCTTGGCCGGCACCATCTTGTCGTAGACCTTGCTGCCGAGCAGGGCGGCGTGGCTGACGAACAACAGCGAGGTGAAGGTGCCGTCGATCTGCGGCATCGAGGTCAGCACCGAGGCATTCTGCGCGGCGGCGAAGACGATGCGGACGGCGTCGATGTTGGAGACGACATCGAACAGCACCAGCAGGTAGCTGATGCTGAGGATGCCGGTGATGGCGACGTGCTGGACCCGGTTGATATCGACCATGTCGCTGCGTCCCTTCACCTCCTGCAGCACCATGTCGGCCAGCGCGGCCCTCTCCGGGCCGGCCTTGTCGGCGAGATATTTCGGTGCCTGCGTCGGCGAGGCGGCGTCCGGCGCGGTCTGGTCCTGCGTGCCGACGATGGTCGAGTTCGAGATCAGGCGCGACAGGAACGGCGTCGCGACGGCGAAGCCGCCGACCAGGGCGAGATAGAACGGGATGCTCGGGAACAGATTGTAGGCGTCGAGCGCGATCTTTGCGTTGTTGGGCGTTTCCTTGGCGGCCGTGGCCGCTGCCGCCTGCTGCTGCAGCTCGGTGATCAGCAGTCCGCCGAAGCCGTAGTTGAAGAGCCCGCACACCAGCAGTCCCGACAGCAGGATGATCGACCAGATCGCGAGCTGGGCCAGCGTCAGGCTCATGCGGTTGCGCTCGTCGATGATCGGTCCGAGCGCGCGCCCGGTGACGCCGAAGCCGCAGGAAATGAACAGCATCAGCAGCGACAGCAGGGCCAGCCAGAACGGGATCACGAGCGACATCGTGCCGTTGACGACGCTCGACCATGCCAGCGCCTGGCTGGCGAACCATTCCGGCCAGGTGGTCTGGCGGCTGGCTTGGCTGCCGGGCTTGGCATCGGGATCGGGATATTGCGCCGACGCGACGATGGCTTGCGCGGCCATGAACTGCGTGCGGCAATCCTGGTCCTTGTTGGCATTTGGCCGCCATTTGACGCTGTCGAGCACGGTCGGCTTCTCGGCGGTCGCCACCGTGCAATCCAGCCCTGCGCCGGTGCTGCCGGTCGCGATGCGGGCGTTCTGCACGAACTGGCCGAGCGACAGGCGCGCCCCGACGCCCATGCCGTAGGATCCGAGGGCCGACACCACGAACAGCGCCAGCGCGACGACGAACAGCAAAAGGCCAGTTTTCGGCATCGCTTTCGACGTCGCCCGCGGCTCGGCCATCGGGGCGGTGCCGCCCGGCATTCCGGTGC
Source organism: Bradyrhizobium sp. SZCCHNR1002 (assembly GCF_032381435.1). Lineage (NCBI taxonomy): Bacteria > Pseudomonadati > Pseudomonadota > Alphaproteobacteria > Hyphomicrobiales > Nitrobacteraceae > Bradyrhizobium > Bradyrhizobium sp. SZCCHNR1002. The sequence continues at coordinate 1,510,731 of NZ_JAUHIS010000001.1, read as the reverse complement.
CGGTGATGGCATTGATGAAGACCGCAGCGCCGCTGGAGCCCGCATCGGTTGCGGCGTCGCGCGTGAAGACGTCCACCGTCTGGCCGTTGACGAGCGTCTGATGCAGCTGATGCGTGATCTTGTCGGCTGCGAGATCGGCCCATGGCGCTGGCGGCGGCGGGCTCGTCCTGGTGTTGAGCTGCAGGGTGTTGCTGTCGGCCTCCCAGATGATGATCCGGCTCTGTGGTGCGGTCGCGCTGCGCGCGTCCTCCGCAATCGACAGGATCGCGCGCACGGTGCCGCCGAGCTCGCGGTCCTGGACCGACGGCAGCTGATCGCGCCGCTCGAAGCCGGCGCCGTCCATCGCTGCGGCCAGCTGGGCAACCAGCCGCCTGACGCCGTTGACGCTGCCGCTGCCGTCGGCGGGCGCGGTGCCCAACGTCTTGGTCTCCGCCCAGACGATCTGAGCCAGTTCACCTGATGAGAGCGTCATGATGTCCTCCGGGCAATCTTCTTTGCGCATCAATCGGTCGTTGCACGCTTATGATAGTGGATCGGCGGGCTGGCCGCGTCATTTCGACAGCCAGTCCTGCAGGAATTTGCGCGTCGCCTCGTCGTTCTTCGGGTCCTTGCCGAAGCCGAGATCCTCCCACATCTCCTTGCCGGAGCCGTAGTCCTTCCACATCTCCTTGCCGCGGCTCTGCGCATGGCAGTTCGGGCACACCGTGCCGAGCTGCTCCTGCACCGTCGGGAATGCATTGCGGTTGGGATCGGGCGGAGTGTAGCCGGGCGGGCTGGCGTGGGCGTTCGGATCGCGTTGCTGAACCGGTTGCGGCTGCGCCCTTGCCGGCAGGCTCAGCGGCTTCTGCGGCAGGTTCTTGACCGCAGACCGCAGCGCGGTGAGCGCCTGTGCGGTGACGCTGGAGCAGGTCGGGATCCGGTTGAGGGCGTCGATTTCGGCCGGCGTCATCTTCGGTCCGGGCACATCCTTCGGCTGCCGCCCGTGACACGATGGGCAGACGTCATCCATGCCGTATGTCGCCGGGGGCGCCGCACGGCGTGCGCCAGGGGGGACGCCCTGGATCTCGGCGTCGGCGAGCTGCGCCGCGATCAGCACCGTCTCGGCGTCGGTGGCGCCTTCGGGGAAGATGCGCATGAACTCGGTGACGAAGGCTGCGTTGACACAGCCGTCCGACCGCATCCGGCCGATCAGGATATTGTAGACGGCGATCTCGTTCGGCCGCTTGCCGTCGAGCCGCTTGTAGGCGCGGTCGAGCTCGGTCTCGGTGGCAGCGTCGTAGGCAGCCTCGCCCCCCTTGCTCCCCAGATAGCCGCCAGCGCCGCCGGCGGCGAGACCGCAGAACAGGAGGCTCCATCCCAACGTCTCGATGCCGAATATGAGATTGCAGACGACGTAGCCTCCGACTGCGCTGCCCGCGAAGCCGCCGACCGCGCCGGCCAGCACACGGGGACGCTGCTTCGGCGTTGCCGTATAGAGCTGATAGCCGGTGATGATGGTGAAGGCGGCGATGCCGCCGATCTTGAGGCCCTTGAACAGCAACGCCATCCGGCGCCCGGCGTTGGCGGCGGCTGCCGTGCCCTCGGCGGCGCCTTCCAGGGCGCCGGCTTCGCCGCTCGCGCCCGCGAGCGTTTTCTGCGCCAGCGCCTCGACCAGCGCCTGCGGCTCACCCGACAAGGCCTCGACGGCGGCGATGCTGCCATCGGCGTTCTGCGTGATCCTGATCGTGATCTGCGCGGGCACCTTGGCGCCGGCCGGCGCCGAACCGTTGACCTGTTCGAGGTTGTTGCCGAAGCTGTAGCGGACCTCCGACACCGTGGTGCCGTTCGGATTGCGGACGGAGTTGACGACCTCGACCTTGGTCTCGACCTGCACCGAGGTGGTCTGGTTGCCCGCCGACGCACCCGGCAGGGCCTGTGCGCCTTCCGCGGCGGCGACAGCCGTCTCGGAGCCCTTCAGAACGGTCAGGCTGCTGCTCTGCAGGTTCTTGATCTCGAAGGTCAGCTCCGGATATTTCAGGCTGAGCTTCTTCAAGACGCCCGCGGCCGTCTCCGCGTTCGTGGCGCCCTGGCCGCAGGTCGCACACACCTCCTGCTCGATCAGCATCCAGACGCGGCGGCCCTTGAGCTGGTCGCGTGGAATCTTCGCGAGCGCCTCCTCGAGCTGGTCGGCGATGTGCTGCTCGGCATGGCCATGCGTGTGCGGCAGCGTCTCCGGGCTGGTGTGCGGCGGGAAGTTGGATTGCGCATTGTAGCCCGGGCCGCCTGCCAGCTTGGACTGGCCGACGAAGCTGCGGTTCTCCAGGCCGGGAATGTCGGTGCGGGCCGCGCCGACGGTGCCGCCCTGAACCTCGATGTCCGGTGCGACGGCGTGGGGCTCGACACGCGTGATGCCGCTGGCGGCGCGATTGGCCTTGATGTCCTTCGTCAGCACGTCCTGCATGCCGTTCTGCGAGAAGCGGCCTTGCCCGGCGGCATCGGCCGGCTTGATCACGCGGCGGGCATATTCGTGGGCAGCCAGTTCGTCGGTGCCCTTGGCATATTGCGCGAGCTGGCCGTCGCTCATCGCCGCATAGCGATTCTGCAGCACCTCGACCGCGGTCTTGTCGCCGCTGCTGACCAGCTTGCGCAGCTGGTCGATCGACATCTTGTCGTAGTCCGGCGCACGGCGCAGCACGGTGCGTTCGCCGCGCTGCTGCACCACATGGGTCAGCTCGTGGGCGAGCAGGCGCTGTCCTGCGCTGGAGTGCGGCGCGTAGCGGCCGGCGCCGAACACGACGTTGTGGCCGACCGTGTAGGCCTGCGCGCCGACTGCGCGCGCCGAGGCTGCGGCGCGGGCATCGGTATGAATGCGCACGGCGGCAAAGCTTCGGCCGAAGCGGCCTTCCATGGCCGTGCGCGCCGGGCGGTCGAGCGGCTGGCCGGGCGCGCGCAGCACTTCGTGCACGATCGGCGGCGCAACGCCCGCCTGCGCGTCGTTGCCGCCTTGCATGGCCTGGCGCCGCAGCTTGTCCTCCTTGCAGGAAGAGCAGGTGCCGCCGCATTCGCATTGGCGCTGCAGCGCAGGCGCCCGTGTCGCTGCGCCGATCTGTGCCGAAGACGCAGGCCCGCCGCCGATGGCGCGCGCAACCGCCTCGGCCTCGCGCTCCGCGGGATCGTCGACCGCGCCGATCTCGAGTCGCGCCTGGAGGGGCTGCAGCAGCGGGGAGGGCGGCTGGAGCGCCGCGCCGGCGCCCGCCCGCTGCGTTGATGCGGACGTGGGAGCGGTGGCGGTTCTCGCTGCGGCCGTCTTCATCGCTGCTCTCAGTTGGTGAAGATGCGGTAGGTGGCAGAGCGGCCGGGGCTGATCAGGAACGGCTGCTGTCCGTCCGGCGCGATGTTGATGAGGTCGGCATTGGTCGTCTTCAAGGCAAATCGCAGCAGCGTCTTGCCCTTGTATTTCGCATCGGTCTCCGTCGTCGGCGATCCCATGACCTCGTAGGTCAGCTGATGATAGTAGTTCTTGCCGTCGTCGCCGATCCAGGTCAGCGTCATCAGCACGCGATCGCCGGCCTTGGTCGCCGTCGTGATCGGCGCGTTGGTCACGAAGCTGTAGTCGCGCTCGCTCGTCTTGCTGCGATCGCCGGTGAAGGCGCGCGCCAGCGTGTAGCCGCCGGATTTGCCGAAGGACGGCTCGGTCTGCTTGCCCCTGGGGGCCGGCGGCGCCTTGTCGCCCGATGCCGATCCCTTATCTCCCTTGCCGCCCGCCCCGGGAGCACCCGACTTGCCGCCGTCCTTCTGTCCCGCGTTCGACGGTGCGGGCGCGGCCGTGGCGCCGCCGGAGCTCTGGCGGCGCTTCTTCAGGGCCTCGACGATCTGCTTGCGCAGCTCGTCGGGCGAGAGATGGCCCGGCTTCCAGTTGAGCGTCTTGAGCAACGCCAGATCGTCCGGCGTGATGTCGGCGGTGACCTGCATCATCGTCTCCACCCATTGCGCGGTTGGCACGCGGAACTGCTTGTCCGATGAGGAGTCGATCAAATGCTGCATCAGCGCGATCTGACCGGACGAGGCCTTGCTCAGCATCAGCGCGACCTTGGTGGCCTCCTGCTGCGCCAGGCGCTGCTCGGCCTCGGTCGCATTCGGCGAGGTCAGGGGAATGACCATGCCGCCCGGCACAGGCGTCGCGCCGGTCGCCGCATTGCCCGGCGTTGCGGTCGAGGAGGTGCCGGGCACCGCTCCCGCAGTCGGCCCGGCCGTGCCCTTGCTGGCGTCGCCGGTGGTTTGCGGCGTGCCGGTCTGCTGCGCGCCGCCGGGCTTTCCGCCCGGTGTTTGCGCGCCGGTGCTCTGGCCCGTCGGAGCATCGCCGGTCTTGGTGCCCGGGGTCTGGGTGCCGGAGCCGCTCACCCCCGGAGTCTTGCCGCTGCCGCTTCCGGTCGCTCCGGGCCTGTCGGCACTGCCCGTACCGGTGCCTTTGCCTTGCGTGATCGCTTGTCCCTGCGGCGCGCTCGGGCCGGCGGTCGTCTGGCCCGGCGTGCCTGACGTGGTTGCGCCCGGCGTGGTCGTGCCGGTCGAGGTCTGCCCTTGCGGCGAACCCGGCACGGGCGTGGCCGGTGCGCCCTTCTGCGGCGAGCCGACGCCGGCGCCGATCACGTTCTCGGCCTTGCCGCTTCCTGTGCTCTTGGCGACGGCAACGACGTTGTTCTTGGCTTCGCCCTTGCCGGCGGTGGCCGCCGACGCCGACAGATTGCCTTCGCTCTTGCCCGCGCCTGCGGTGGCGGCGGCCACGCTGGTGTTGTCGGAGGATTTGCCGGCGCCCGCAGTCGCCACCGAACCGCCGAGCGAATCCGAGCTCATGCCGGCGCCGGCCGAGAGCGCGGTCGCACCAGTGTCGTTGGCGGAGACGCCGGCGCCGGCGGCACCGGCCGCTGCGCTGTCGGAGAACCAGCTGAAGCCTGCACCCGCGGTGCCGACCGAGGCGCTGTTGGAGCCGACCGAGACGCCGACGCCGGCATTGCCGCCACCGACGCTCGAGCCGAACAGGGAGATGCCGAAGCCGACATTGGCGGCGCCGGCCTTCTCGCCGCCTTTCTCCTTGTCCTTCTCTTTGTCTTTCTCCTTTTCCTTCTCCTTGTCTTTTTCCTTTTCTTTGTCCTTGTCCTTCTTCTTGTCGGACTTGGGGATCTGATCACAGGCGCATTCCGGGCGCAGCTGCTGGAGCGTGGCTCGCGGCTCGCAATGATAGAGATAGAGGCCGTGGCTCGCCGGATTGACGAAGATCAGTTGTCCGCAGTTCTTTGGCAGGCCCTTGGTGACGAGCCAGCCGACCGGAGCGCCGGACGGATTCCACTGCTTCGCCGTGAGATGATAATGGTTGAACGATTGGTACCATTTGTCGGCCGCGACGATGGCGCGGTAGAACAGCTGATCGCGAACGCCGGCGGCGCGGCCGCCCGCGCTGTCCGGCTTGACCTCGCCGGTGTAGATCGCGTGCCGCTTCAGATCGATCATTGCGAGATCGAGGCGGCCGCTATTGCCCTTGCCCCAGCCGCGGAAGACGCGCACTTCCTTCCTGCCAAGCCCGCTGGCGACGAAATGCCCGCCGATCCAGTTGTGCGCGGCGGTGCCGGCATGCATCGGCAGCTGACACACGCCGCAGCCGCCGGCAGGTTGACCGATCCCGCTCGTCAGTCCTGTCCCGCCGGGTCCGCCGGGCTTGCGCGCCAGCCGCAGCGGCGCGCCGCGCCCCTGCTGCACGACGTGAGTCAGCTCATGCGCCAGCAGCCGGCGGCCGGCCGGAGATTGCGGCGCGTAGTGGCCGTTGCCGAATACGACGTTGTGTCCGACCGTGTAGGCCTGCGCGCCGACCGCGCGCGCCGAGGCGGCGGCATTTGCATCGGTGTGGATGCGGACCGCCGCGAAGCTCCGGCCGAAGCGCGGCTCAAGATCGGCGCGCGTCGCGGCATCGAGCGGCTGGCCAGGCGAGCGCAGCACGTCGTGCACGACCGGCGGCGCGATGGCGGCGCTCAGCGCCGCCGTGCTGCCGGAGGCGTCCTTGCGCTGCATGAGGTCCTTGCGGCAGTCGGGGCAGGTGCCGCCGCAGGCGCACTGCCGTTGCATGCGCGGCGGGCCCGCGGAGACGGCGCCCAGTGATGCGGGCATGGCATGGCTTGCAGGACCGTCGACGACGCGGCTGGCCATCGCATCGGCCTCGCGCTCCAGCGGATCGTCGACCGGACCGATCTCGAGCCGCGGCTGCAGCATCGCGATCGAAGGAAAGGTGAGGGGCGGGGACAGCGCGACACCGCGGTTCGATCGCGCGCTCTGGCTCTGCGCCGCCTGGGGCGCGGCGCGCGTGGCCGTCTGCTTCATGCCGCCCTCCCTTCCTTGATCATCTCGCTCTTGATCGCGGCGACGAGATCGTCGCGGCCGATCGGGCGGCCGTTGTCCTTCAGCGATTGCAGCGAGGCGAGGCGGATCACGTTCATGATCGAGCCGCCAGACAGCGTATAGTCGCGCGCGATCTTCGAAAGGTCGAGATCGCCGGCGAACTGCGCCTTCGGCGAGAAGCCCTGCCGCCACAGCAGCTCGCGCTCCTCGGGACGCGGCAGCGGAAAGTAGATCACGGATTCGAAGCGGCGTGCGAAGGCGTCGTCGATGTTGTCGCGCAGGTTGGAGGCGAGGATGGCGATGCCGTCGAAGCTCTCGATCCGCTGCAGCAGGAAGGCGATTTCCTGGTTGGCGTAGCGGTCATGCGCATCGCGTGTCTCGCTGCGCTTGCCGAACAGCGCATCGGCCTCGTCGAACAGCAGGATCCAGTTGCGGCCCTCCGCCTGGTTGAACACGGCGGCAAGGTTCTTCTCGGTCTCGCCGATGAATTTCGACACGACCATCGACAGGTCGACGCGGTAGACGTGGCGTCCCGTGGACTTGCCGAGCAGGCACGCCGTCATGGTCTTGCCGGTGCCGGGCGGGCCGTAGAACAGGCTGCGATAGCCGGGGCGCAGCTTGGCGGCCATGCGCCAGTCGTGCATCAAGGTGTGGCCATGCGCGATCCAGGATTCGATCTGGCCGAGACCCTGGCGCGTGGCCGGATGCAGCACGAGGTCGCTCCAGTCCAGCGCCGTCTCGATCAGCTGCGCGGGGAAGTGCGCGCCGAAGCTCGGCCGGCGCTGCTCGCCGCGCGTGAACAGCGCCAGCGCATCCTCGGACAGAACGAGCCGCGCCTTCATCACCGGCTCGTCGTTGCCGGTCGCGGCCCGCAACAGCCCGCGGCGGGCGAACGGATGATCCGGCTCGAACAGCGCCTGCAGGCGGAAGCGGGTGGCGAGGTCGGTGCCGCCGATGATGAAGGCGAGCGTCTCGCCGGTCGGCCAGAAATCGCCGTCGGGCTCCTTGCGCACGCCGCCGAACTCGGCGAAGCGACGGTCGAAGGTCTGGTTGCGGGTGAAGAAGACATCGAGCAGCTGCGGCCGCAGATGCGGCGCCAGGGCCAGCACCAGCGCGACCCGCTCGGTGAAATCACAAGCGTGCTCGCGCAGGAAGCTCGCGTAGGGCGACGGCGACTGCGACAGATCCGGCGGCTCGGAGGGGGCCGCCGGCATGGCGCCGTCGAGGTTGAAATACAGCTTGAAGCGCGCATCGATCAGCTGCGCGAGCCAGCCCAGCTCGGCGTCCAGATCGACCGCGTTCTGCTCCAGCGCGCTCACCATTCCACCCGCATCGCCGCCTGCATCCATGGCAATCGCAGCCATTGCAGGGTCCAGGGAAGCCGTTCCAGCAGCACGTCGGCGCTGCGGCGCTCCAGCCGCAGCAGCCAGGCGCCGTCGCGCGTGCCGAGCAGGCCCGGCCGCATCAGGAAGGTCTCGCGCAGGCCGGCCTGCGAGATCGCGCCGAGGCAGCTCGCATGCGCGATCGCGGCATCGATCAGCGCTCCGGCTTCGGCCTGCTCGGTGTCGGTGACGGGCTCGGCGATCTCGCACGGATCGAACGGCGGCAGGCCGCACAGCGCCTTCGGCAGCAGCAGCGCGAATTCCGGCGCGTCAGGCTCGCCGGTCGCCAGATGATGCAGCAGCAGCACGGCGCGCTGCTGCGCGGCCAGGCTGACGAAGCCCGTTTCCTTGTCATCGAGCAGACCGCGGCGGGCGAAGAAGCGCGGCAGGAACGGCCATAGCAGGCAGACGCCCGCGGCCATGACGGAATGAACGTCGTCGGGCGCACGGCGCTCACGATCATCCTGACGAACAGGCGCGGGCCGACGCGAGAGCCGCGCCTGCAGGCGCTCGGCATCGGCGGATGTGATCAGTCCGGCCTGGCGAAATGGCTGAAGCACGGCTGCGAGCGCAGTGTCGAAGGACGGACCGACCGGAGCCTCGGCGAGCCGCGCGAAGCTCTCCGCCCATGCCGGCTGTTCTCGCTCAGCCAGTCGGGCTGCCAGTGGCGCCAGCTCCGCATGCAGGCCTGCGAGCATCGAGCCTGGCGGCCAGCTGCGCGGCGCCCGCGGCGGCTCTGAGGCAAGCGCCGAATGAATGCGTTCCAGCTCGGCGATGCGGGCGACGAGAACGGCCGGTGATGGCCGCATTGCCAGGGCGGCCGCGCAGGCCTCCAGCAGCGCCGCGAGGGTCATGCCGGCGGCGATGGCGATGCTCGTGAGCGCGGTCTCGACGGGGTCGGCGCGGGGGACGGCACAGGCTGCATGTAGCAGTCCGCGCCAGATTGCGAGACGCTTGCGTCGGGGCGTCAGACCGGCGATCGAAGACGTTTCCAAGAGTTCTGCCAGCTGATGCAGAATGGCGGTGCCTTCGGGCGCGAGCGCCGCGACGATGCGCTCCAGCGTGGTATCGGCGAGATGTCCGACGAGGCGGGTCATGGCTGCCGGATCGGCGACGAGGCCGCGTAGGCTGTGCGCCAGGCTGGCGGGTGATTGTCGCAGCGCCGAGTCCGCGGCGCGGTTCAAGAGGTCGCGATCGCGGCCGTCGCACCACCACGGCAGGGTGCCGGTCGTCACGAAGTGATTGATGACGAGCAGCGCCGCCGCGTCGGCCGCAGGCTTCGTCCGTCCGGCCGGCGCAGGGCTTGTCGATTGAGGATGGTGGCTCAGTGCAGCCGATCGATTCAGCGCGCCCGGAAGTCTGGCGGCGATCCGCGCGGGCAGCTCCCGTGACAGCGAACCCAGATCGAGCCGTCCCAGGTCCAGCTCGAGCCGGTCGATCCGGATCAGCTCGGCATGCGGCGTGAGCTCATCGAAGATGCGCTCCAACAGCGGCGTCAGCGCCTCGCGGACCACGTCCGAGACGGCCGTGCTGACGCGCTCGGCGGTCGCCGCATGGGCGACGGTCAGCTCGACGATCTCGCGATGAATGGTGTGACGCTGGGCCATGGCGCGCGACGAACGGTCCTAGTTCTGTTTGAGCGTGACGGTTGCGGTCGCAGCCAGCGTGACGGTTGCGACCGGCGGATTGAGCCGGGTTGCGATGATCGAGAACGTGGTGCTTGCGCTGATCGGATCGGTGAGCAAAGCGAGGGTGTCGCCGGTGCCCGGCTGCGCTGCGCCGACCGGCGCGCCCGCAGCGACGAGCTGATAGCTCATCTCCGTCTGGGTCTTGTCGACGAGGATCTTGGCGCGATTTCCCGCGGGCACGGCGGCATCGCCGGCGCGGACGGGGCATGTCGGGTCGGGCCGGACGGCAACCGGAAAGCGGATCCGGCGTCGCACCGGGATCGCTGCCTTGCTGGTGGCCGACAGCACCAGCACCATGTCGTTGGCGATCGCGGCGGAGGCGAAATCGAGCGCCTGGCCATTGCCGTCGCGCGCCGCGCCGATGGCGATGTCATCCGCAGAGGTTTCCTGGAACAGCGCGTAGCTGTCGGCGGCCGCGCTCGCCGGCACCACCACATGGGCGATGCTGCCGCGATCGATCAGCGCGGCGGTCAGCTGCGCGGTCGGCACCGCGGCGATGACGGCCGGATTCGGCAGGTCGATGCCGACCCGGCTCTGTGCCATCATCGCGCCGATCGTCCATGACGTCCCCACCGCGCTCGCGCCGGTCTCCACCACCGGCGGCAGCGGCGGCTGGCCGTCGCGCGTCACCGCGAAGTCGACCTCCAGCTCGAGCTGGCCGATGCCCTTGTTGACGTTCGCGTCCTCCGGACTGCGCTGGTGCACATAGGCCGGAAGAACGGCCGGCACGGGTTGCGCCGTCCGCGGTGTGTAGTAGACGCCGGCCTGACCGCCCGCGATCGTCATCGCGCCGTCGGTTGCGGCGCCCGCGAGCGTCACGGTGACGCTGAGGCCGGGCTTGGGATTGGGGCGCACCAGCACCGCCAGCATCTGGCGCAGCCAGATCCAGGACGAGAACGACGTCGTCCCTGTCGCATGAGTCTTGCGCGCGGCGATCGCGACGACGCTGTCGGCGGTGGCTTGCGGCAGGGGCAGCCGCAGGTCGGCATTGGCGCCGGGCTGCCAGTCTGCGCCGAGCGTAAAACCCTGCGGCACGGCGCCCGGATCTGCCGCCGCCAGCGACGGCAGGCGGATCATTACGTCGGGCTGGCCCGGCACCGGCACGGCAAGCAGACCGGGGCCCGGCGGTGCGCCTTGCGCGAAGGCCGTATCAGGCAGGCGCAGCAGCACGGCGCGGTAGTCGACGCCGCCCTGGGCGGCGGCGATCCTGATCTTCGGAACGGACAGGAAGTCGACGATGGCGCCGGGCTCGGGCGCGAGCGCCAGATCCGGATTGGCCTTGACGTAAACGCGCAGGCGGATCGCGAGCAGATTGGTTTGCGTCGGACGCCCCAGGGCGGCGTCGAATGTCTTGGTGGCGCGGATCCTGATCTCGGTGTCGGCCTGCAGCGGCTTGCTCGCCAGCTCGATCGGCCCACCGGTGCCGCGGACGGCCTGGCTGACCGAGACGACGTCGTCCTGCGCGGCCGCGGCGACGTCGTCCGGATGCGCCGGGTCACCGTTGACGAAACGGACCAGCCGGTAGTCGACGCCGTCCTGGCTGGAGGGCAGGCGCACCGTGACCGCCGTGTTGTAGCTCAGGATGCGCGGTGATGGGCCATCCTCGGGCAACACGATCGCCGCCAGCGAGAGGTCGAGTCCGACCTTGACTCCCGCCGTTGTCAGAAGGTCCGCCTCGCGGCCATTCGGCGCCCGTGCACGGATGGTGAAGGTCACGTCGTCGCGGATGGGCGGCGTGGTCAGCGCCACGGTTTTGCCGGTGCCCTTGACGGTAGCCCCGACCGCGTCGCCGGTCTTGTTGCGCAGCCCGTAGTCGACGCCCGTCTCGCTGGTCTCGATCTTGATCGTCGCAATGTCGTTGAAGGCAACCGTGAGCCGCTCGTTGGGCACCGACAGGTCACGCACCGGATAGGTCTCGCCGAGCCCGAGCGCCTCGAGCATGCGGTTGCGTGCCTCGCGCAGGCGCAACACCGTGGCCGTGCTCATGGTTGCGCCGCTCATGTGAGTGGCCCCGATGGGACGGAATCGGCCTTCACGCCGAGCCGGTCGGCAAGACGATGGTGGCGCAGAGCCAGCAGCAGATCGTCGTAGGTCGCGGCAAAGGCGGCGAAGGGAGCGGGATCGAGCCACAGCAGATAGGCGGTGAGATGCGCCGGCGTTTCCTCGCGCATGATGCGCTGGATCATGCTTTCGAGCGTCTTGAAGCGCGATGGAAATATGAAGGTGAGCTGCGCCGTCCATGGATCGTTGCGCGAGGCCGCCGCGAGCAGCGGCAGCGCGTTGATCTCGTCCTCCGGCAGCGCGCGCAGCAGAATGTGCTCGACCAGCAGGAACCTGGTCTCGCTGGCCGGCCAGCCGAGCCGGAGGCGTACGCGGTCGATCAGGGCGGGCGATGATCCCGGTGAGAGCAGGTCGACTCCCGTGCCGCGCCCTGCACCGAGCTCGGGCATGCGGCGGAGGAATTCGCGCTTGGCCTGTAACAGCCGCGCGGTCGCGGCATCTGCATCCTGTGGCGTCGCGGTCGCCGACAGTTGCGGATCGTCGGTCACGGTTTCGGCGAACCGCCCGAGCAGATGGTTGAGCAGCCGGTTGCGCCGCTTCATCGCCCCCGGCGGCTGCTCGGGCTCGACCAGCTTGGCCAGCTCGTCGGGGCCGAAGGTCGGATCGAGGATCGGATCGCGATCCGGATCGTCGCCGATGTACTGTGCGGCATAGGTGCGCGGCGACGTCTCGTCGATGCCGAGCAGCGAGGCGACATGGGCGAGCTGGGCGAATTCGTTCGCCAGCAACTGGTCGAGCACGGCCAGATAGCCGCGGAGCTGGTTGGCCGCGGCCTTGCGGGCGTCGTCGGCCGTATCGGGCAGGGCGCCCGCGCCGACGCCATAGAGCCGTGGCAGGTCCGTCTCCAAGGGCAGATAGTGCGCGACGTCCCGCCTTTGCCCGGGGCTCGGGATCAGATCGCGCTCGGCCGTGTCGAGCTCGGGGAACAGCCGCGCGCTGCGCGCACGCGCGTCATACGCGCTGATCACGCTGGCAGTGTCGACGATGACCGGCTGGCGATCCTTGACCAGCTCGATGCTGCTGGCGGTGAGATCGAGACGGGCCGCGCCGGTCTCGTCGAGCGTCAGCGACCACGGCTCGGCCGACGGGCTGCCGGCGCGCGCGAGCAGGATCCAGCGGACCGCGCGGACCCCCGGCACGCTCATGATCGCGCGGATCACGTCCGACGTATGCAGCGCAACGCGGCGCCCGGCTGCCGGCAAGGTCGCTGGATCGACGAAGCCGCGCAGCAGCGGCGGGCCTTCGAAGATCTCGTCGCTGCGCGCGCCCTGCGCGAGCGCCTGGTCGAGCCTGAGGAACCCCACCGACGGCGAGATCAGCGCGCTGACCCGCTCGAAGATGCCGAGCAGCACGTCGGCGCCGTTCTCGGTTTCGCCGATCTCGACGGAGGCGCGCACGGCCACCGGCATCGGATCGAGCATGACGATGTCGTCGAAATCCTCGCATAGCGGCCGGTTGGCAGAGAGGCGTCTTGCGACCGCGAGCCGGACGACAGCGGCATCGATATCCTGCACATCGGACTTTTCCACCAGCACGCGCCACAGGCCGCGCGGCGCGACCGCCTCGGAGCTCGCTGGCGGCGTCGGATCGCGGTCGATCGCGATCGTCTTGGCGGCCGGATCATAGCGAAGCGGGAGCGAGGCGCCGTCCGCCGTGACGATCCAGGCGTTCTTGACGCCGGGCACGTCGAGCACGATGCGCCTCAGATCATCCGGCGTGACCGCCCTGGAGGTGAGCGCCTGCGCCGGCGTGAACAGGCAGGCCTCGGTGGTCTTGCCGGCTTCCGTCAGCAGATCGGGGATCGGGTGAAAGGTGCGATAGCCGAGATCGCTGAGGGCGTAGCACATCGCCTCGAGCAGCGTGATGCCGGGATCATGGGCGTTGAAGTCGGTCCACTGCTCGCCGGCGAGGCGCTCGAGCTCGATCAGGCCCTGACGCAGCAGGGCCGTGAAGTCGAGCAGCGGATGCTCCGGAGGTCCGGTGGAGATCGATAGCGCGTCCACGGGTCCTAACCTTCCTTGCTTTCGCCGAGCTCCTCGGACAGCACCTGGATGGCGCCGCTGATGCGCAGCAGCGTTTCGCGCAGGTCGCGCACGCGCGCTTCGGCCTGCACCAGCTGGGTCTGGCCGCTGGCGAACTCCTCGCGCAACTGGCTCAGCCGTTCCTTGAGACGGTCTTCCATCGTCGAACTCTCGATCATTGTCATTGTCGTATGGTCGCTCCTGTCAGTGCAGCATGACGAAGATCTCGATCACGCCTTCGCCGGCCGCATGCGCGCCGAGCGCTTTGCCGATGATGGTTCCGGCGCGATAGGCGCCGTCGGTCGTTGCCGGAGCAGCCCGCATGGCGTAGCCGGGGCGTGAGGCCGCGGTCAGGAGATCGCCACGGCGGATGGGTCCGCCTTCGTCGGTGACCTTGCAGGGGACGCATCCCGAGAGCGCCACGGGAAATCCCTTGCTGCCGTCGGCCGGAAGATCCTCGCGGTTGATGAGCGAATTGAGCAGCATCCCGGGCTCGGTCGAGATGACCCCGATCACCCGGCTGCAATTCGCTTCCGGGGCAAGGACGATATGCTCGGAATCGGGATCGAGGCTGACGACGTCTCCAGGCGCGAGCGATGCCTGTGCGAAATAGATCTCGGCGAGATCGCGCGGTCCGGTCTGCACGGGGCCGCGTGACCAGACCGTGCCTTCGGCTTCCAGATCCCACGTGCGCATGCCGCCGCCCCAGCCCGGCGTGAGCGGATTGGGGCCCTTGCCCATGCTGCCGATGCGGCCGGTCACCAGCAGGTCGCCGTTCACCTCGAGATAGTCCCAGACCTTGACGACGCGCCGGAGCGGAGAGGTGTTGACGGTTCTGCCCAGGATCATCAGGCCGCCGTAATTGGCGCCGTTCTCGATGGCCGCGTAGCCGAGCTTGTTGCCGATGCCCGTATGATTGTGGTCGGTCTTGGTGAAGTAGAGATCCGAGCCGCCGATCGACAGGCTTCGCTTGACGTTGAAGTCGCCGTCCTTCTGGAGCTCTGCATAGCTGACATTCTTGATCCTGAACTGGATCGTCTCGGGCGAGTTCAAATACGTCGTTCCGAAGTCGTCGCCCGCTGCGCTCTGCAGCAGCGCATAGTTGTCGGCGGCGGCCTGGTTCAGCGTGGTGACGCCGAAATGGACGTAATTGCCGTTGGCCGGCCAGGGTCCGATGGACAACGAGCCGAACCTCGCCACCCCGGCGACGTCGAGCATCGCGGCGGGGGACGGCGTTCCGATGCCGAGATGGCCGTTGGCCGCGAAGGTCGCGCGCTGGACGTTGTTGACGCGGAACGAGATGTCCTTGCCGTTCAGCGCCGTTCGCCCGAGCTGCGCGCCGGAGATGCCGACCGCCAGCGCATAGGTGGTCGTGAGATCGCCGGCAGCGCTGCCGCCGACATAGGAATAGTCGACATTGACGTCCGGCGCGCCGATCGTGAGCAGCCCGGCCCTGATGCGGCCGCCGACCTCGAGCCGCTCAGCAGGCGCGACCACGCCGATGCCGACCCGGCCGTTCGCGGCATCGACGGCAAGGCGGCTGTTGCCGGCGGCATCGTTGATGGAGAGGCCCGGCCGCCCCGTCTGCGGATCGTTCGGGTTCGATCGCGGGCGCAGCGACAGCGTCCAGGCGGGGCTGGCGTCGGAGATCTGCATGTAGAAGTTGATGGCCTTCTCGAAGTCGCCGACGGCTTCGATCGAGAGCGGCTCGCCGCCGCCGGGCTTGATGACGCCATCGTCGCGCTGGTTGATCAGGCTGTCGATGAGCTGGGAGAACTGCTGCTCGGTCGGGATCGCATTCTTGACGAAGTAGGACTTCAGCGTTGCCCGCGATTTCTTGTTGTCATCGATGTTCATGGCAGCCTCGTACCCGCGATCATGTGTGAGTGTCTAACCGATGATGAAATCAAGCTCGATTTTCATGTAGTTGATGCCTTTGAACTGATCGGCCGGGAAGATCTCGTCGGCAATCAGATCGATCTCGTGCCGCCGCGCGGCGACCAGCACCGCGTCCGGCCGCTCGGACCCGACGCTGTCGCCGTCCGGGCCGCCCGGAGGAGCCAGGGTGAAGACCTCGCCGTCCTCGCTGGAGAACAGCTTGATGCCGGCGACGTAGTCGACATAGGAGCGCTGGTCGATGAAGTTGACGATGCTGCTGGCATAGATGCGGCGCCCGATCATGATGTCGGCGCCGTCGTCGAACGCCCATGGCGAGAGGAAGCGGTTGAGGTCGTCGTTCAGCCGCTGCTTCCACAGCGCCGGATTGCTCTGGTCGACGAAGCGGACGCCGACGCGGATGCGGACCTGGACGTATCTGGCGTTCTCGACGCTCAGCCGCGCCGATCCCGGCAGCAGCGGCGTCAGGTAGGCCGCGACGTCGGCGAGCAGCGCCGATGCGGCCTTGGGCTCGAACGGATCGAACAGGCTCTTGCCGCGGATGTCCGGAATGACGATCAGCCTGACGAGGCCGAGCGCGTCGCGCCTGTCGATCGCGGCTTCGTTGGAGGTCGCCGGCAGGCACTTCACCTTGTAGATCTCCGGGAAGCGGCGCAGCACGAGCCGCTCATAGTCCCAGGCCGTCACCGCACGCTGCTTGTGCCGCAGCCGCTCGCTCGACGACGCATGGAAGCCCACGGGATCTTCCGCCGGACGTCCGCCGAACGAGGCATAGGGCTGGTGCACGGCGGCGACGCCGGGCAGCGGCGCGAACAGCGACTTGATGGTTTTGGGCGGCAGCGGCGTGAGGTCGATGGCCGAGGCGTTCAGCTCACGGGTCGCGAGCGCCGCCTGTGGATGGATCGCGATGGTGTCGCAGACTGCGGCGGCGCCGATGGCCGCGCTGGCGCGCAGCCAATACGGCCCTGCGGGAAGCCGTGCATCCGGCGCTGCCTGCGGCAGAGCGAAGGTGATGATCCCCGAATTGATCAGCCCGCGCGTGCCGTCCTGCAGCATGGCTTCGCCGGGCAGATCGACCCAGCCGTTCCGGTCGAGCACGCTCCAGCGGATGGCAGGCGGGTCGACATCGGCATTGGCGCTGCCTTCGGCCATCTGAAACAACAGCGACAGAGTCTCCGGCGGACGTAGACCTTCGAGGCCGATCAGCAGCTCGCCCTCATTGCCGTAGTCGGGGAGCAGGGGAGAGCCGTTCGCGGCGGCGCTGAGCTCGGCGATCCCGAACGGGTGCAGGTGGAACACCATGTCCGATGCCGGCCCCTGCTGATAGGCCTCCATGCGGATCTCGTGCCCCGCCAGCAGATCGAGCGTGAGCGATTTCAGCTTCGGTGCATAGGGCAGACCGACCGTGTAGCTCGCTGCATTGATGGTGCCGCCGCTCTTGGCGAACACGGCCGTGTCGACCGCGAGCGCGATCGCCTTGGTGGCGGCCAGCCCGGCATAGTCGCGATGGCCGAAGCCGATGGCGAGCTCCAGCCGCAGTGCGTGCGGAAGGTTGCGTGCGGTCGCCGCCGCTGTTTCCGGCGGCGGTAAGGTGTAAGCTTGCACGGCATCGCTGACGCTCGCGATCTCGAGTGTCTGCGGCTTGCTGGCGTCCTGCGTGCGCCGCGCCCTGTCGGTCACGAACAGGGCGCCGGCCCCGCCTTGCGCCGTCACCAGCGGGCCGTCGACCAGGCTGACCTTGGCCGTGAACGGGCCGGCGAGCTGGTAGGCCGCGTAGGTCGCGTTCAGATCGGGTGGGCCGCCCATCCAGTCGAGCCGCATCTTGACGGCCCGCAGCCGCTTGTTCTGCAGATCGGGATGTCCGATCCAGAAGGTGGCGCCGGCGTCCGGCTGCGGCCCGAAAGGCTCGAACGGGCGCTTGCCGTCGAGCGGACCGAGATCGTTCTCCAGCACCAGGGGGCCGAGCGGCTCGCCGCTCTGCGCCGGCTGCACGTAGGATCCGATCGCCGCGCGCATGTGGATGCGCGCGATCCGCAGCGAGCGCAGCCGGGCATAGCGGATCACCCAGCGGCCGAGCGTGCCGTCCCAGATCTGGCGCAGCGTCAGCCGGACGGCGGGCCAGGGACATGAGGCGAGTGCCTGATCGCCCGGCAGCGGTGCGATGGCCGGCATCGTCGAAGGCAGCGTCAGGCGAACGCGCAGGCCGATCAGGGTGGTCGTGCCGGGGATCGGCGCGATGTCGTCGAGCTTGCTGTAGTCGACGGTGCCGTCGCCTGTCATCTCCACCTTGTCGGCGCCGAGGGTGACCCAGCCGTCGGCGGTGCTGACCTGCACCGAGAAGGGCTGCTCCGGCGCGGCAACGATCGGGCCGCCGCCATCATCGTAAAAGCCGAAAGTCAGGATGATCTGCCGCGTTCCCGCGCTGAGCGCGAACAGCGGCGAGCCGATCACGAGGCCGATCGTTTCCGGCGGCGGCTGCTCGGGGGATTGTGCCGGTGCGGCGCCGAGCGTCTTCCAGCGCTGCTCCAGCTCGGCGCTCGGATGCACCGTCGTCGCGTCTGCCTGGGGATACAGATTGAGCCAGTCCTGTCGCTCCGGCCGCGGGATGGGCAGCTGCGTGCGCTTGCGCGAGGCGCGTTCGAGGATGTCGTAGACTTGCACCCATTGCTCGGTGCTTGCGGTCTTCGGCGCATCCGCGACCCTCCTCAGGGTCTGCATGTCGGCAGCGGAGGCCCAGTCCTTCAGCTCCTCCAGCAATTGCGGCGTGGGGGCGCTGGGCGACGCCCCGGCAGCATCGGCCAGGATCGACTGCAGGCCCGCGGCGGGATCGGCAGCCGCCTCGCGCCGCTTGCGTATCGCATCGCGCCGTGCAGCGACCACCTTCTTCTGCAACGCATCTTCGAGGGTGCCGTAGACCTGCTGCCATGCACGCTCGGAGACGTTCGCCTCCGGCTGATCGGCCGTCGCCATCATGGCCGCGAAGGCCTCGGCCGACATAAAGGCATAGGCTTCCAGGTTGCGCACCGCCGCTGCATAGCCGTCGATCGAGGTTGCGCCGGTCGGCGTGTAGTCGATGGTGCCGATCGCCTCCTTCATGTTGGTCGCGAAGTCGGCGGGATCGATCACCTTGAGCCGGTAGTTCGAATCCTTGCGCTTGTCCTGGCCGGCATGTTCGAGCAGCCCGTTGATGACACGCCAATCGGCATCGGAGGCCCGTTTGAGGTCCATCATCGTGACGAAGGTCGCAACCGGCATGTGCAGCTTTTGCGTGATCGCATCCTGCACGTCCTGCCGATAGCGCTGCACGTAGAGATCGTCGACGGTCGTGATCTCGGGCAGGCCCGCGAGGTTCGGCGTGCCGTTCAGCGCGGTCGCGAGATTGGCGTTGAAGTCGCGCGGATTGGCCGGGTTGAGAACGAAGTTAGGGTCGTGCCGCGCATCGCGGCCCGCCGCCTGCAGGATCGCATTGATCTTGGCCCAGTCGGCGCCGGCATTGTCGCGGGTACGCTTGCGATCGATCAGCTCGCGCAGCTCATAGTGCTGCAGGTGCAGCGCCGTGGGGGCGAACGCGACCAGGGCGGCGAGCGACTGCAGCAGCGGATAGGTGACCGGCTTGCCGCCATAGAGCGGCAGCGGCCCGCCCGGCGAGGGCTCGCCGAGCGCGAGCCGCAGCATGGCGAGGAACCGGTCCTCCTTGGTGCCGAGCGCGCCCTTTCTCGGATCGCGCGCCTCCGGCAGCCCGATGACGAGCTTGTCGGTGAACACCGTGGCGAGCCTGCTGACTTTCGCGCGGTTGACGACGACATCGGCGTCCGTGCGGAAGAAGCGCTCGCGCTTGGCGGAGTCGCGCCCGGCCGGAAGCCTGGTGCCGGCGGGGATCTGCACGGCATGCGCACCATTGGCGAGATCGAACAGCACGAATGCGCGATCGGGCACCGGCAGCTTCGGGGCGAGCCGCAGCACGTCGCGATAGTAGTAGTCGAGATGGCGGGGGACGATCCCATTGAGCGCGTTCCGGGCGGTGTCGAGCAGCTTGAACAACGCAAGCAGCAGCACCAGATGCGGCCGTCGCAGCCGGTCGTCGGAAGCCGTGCCCGGATTGTCGATGAAGGCGAGGATCTGATCGTTGCTGAGCTCGCCGAGCAGGCCCGACCAGTCGCCGACGGGATCGTTGTCGGCGTCATAGTAGGTCACCTTCTCGACGTAGCCGCGCAGGAATGTCAGCAGGTCACGCGTCGTCCGCTCGTCGATGCCGACGCCGTCCGGATAGCGGTCGGAGACGATCCTGGTGGCCAGCAGCCGCGCGAGCTGGCTGGTGCCGTCACGCCGGGGCGAAGGAATCTCGGCGGGCGGCTGCACCATCGCTTACCCCGCCTTCACGCTGGTTTCGGCCGCAACGAAGCTGCCCTTGCCGGTGTAGCTCGTCGTCGCGTCCGGAATGGGCGAGCCGGGCCCCGGCGGCGGCTGCATCGCCGGCGCCGCGACGGTGAAGCGTGCGGTGAACGAGCTTCCCTTGAGCAGCAGCTTCTTGGCTCCTGACTGGCAGGTTGCCGCCTTCTGGTCTCCGGCCAGCGCGGCGATCGAGAGTGTTCCGGTGCCCGGGATCGAATAGGGACCGGCCGTGTACATGCAGCCGGCGACGGACACGCTGCTCTCGTCGCCCGCGACGCAGGCGAGCTTGCCGGCGACCCGGGCCTTGCCGCTCGCGGTGATCGGACCAGGGCGCACGACGACGGTCGCCGCACCGAAACCCGGCTCGAAACTCGCCATGTCGCCATCGATCACGATCACGTCGCTCACGGCACCGCTCTCGTCGCTTCGTTGAGGTAATAGGGATAGACCATGTTGAAACGGGAGTTGTTGGTGCGAACCGTGAAGCGGATCGCGATCAGCACGAGGCCGGGGGTCTGGCCGTCGGTGCTGACATCGACGCCGTCGAGCCGGATGCGCGTCTCGTGATAGAGGATCGCATCCGACACCGCCTCGCGGATCGAGGTCAGCAGCGTCTGGTCGATCTCCTCGAACATGTAACGCGAGACGTCGCAGCCGAAATCCTGCCGCATCACGCGCTCGCCCAGCGCCGTGCCGAACAGGATCGTCAGGCTCTGAACGATGTCGTCGTCGCCGGCGACCATGGCGACGTCGGAGCCGTTCGGTCCGAACTGCGGCGGAAACGCCCAGCCGCGTCCGAGATAGCCGGCGGAGGTCGTCATGTCCGTTCCGTTCGGTGTAAGCTGAAGCGCCGCATATCGTTCGTCTCCCAGCAACGGTGGAAATCAGTTCAGGTCGATCGAGCTGCCCTTGATCTTGATCGCGCCCTTGGCCTGGATCACGAGGTCCTTGCCCGAGTCGATGGTGATGCCGTTCGCGTCGAGAACGAGCTTGTTGTTATTCTTGTCGGACAGCGTGATGGTGCCGCCGTCGTCGTCGAGGATGACGGTTCGTCCGCCCGGCGTGCTGATCGTGATCGAGGGCTTGTCGGCCTCCGACAGGACGATGCGCGTGTTCTGCTTGCCGACGAGACCCTTCTGCTTGGCATCGGTGAACCCCTCCGGCAGCTTGTTCTTGCTGCCCCAGAGGCGGCCGAGCACGACCGGATGCCTGGGATCGCCGCCGAGAAAGCCGACCAGCACTTCGTCGCCCGGCTCCGGCCGGACGCAGAAGCCGCGCTTGTCGCCGGCATCGGGACTGGCGATGCGCGCCCAGAGCGGTTTGGGCGGATCGGTGAGGACGGAGGAGACGCTGACCTGAATTCTGCTCTCGCCATCCGGATCTTCGTCCGAGGAGTCGGCAATGGTGCCGAGATGCAGCCCCGAGATCGGCGGCAGCAGGCCCCCGGCGGCCATGTCCGAAAGCTCGGGCAACCGGCCCGCGGGCTCGGCGGCGAGACCGAATTGCAGGTCGGTCGAGAAACCGTGCGTATCGATGCGATGGCGTACGCCCGTGACCAGCACCTTGCCGTCGAACAGGTCGCCGAGCCCGTTCAGCTCGGCAATGTCCATCGGCTTTGCAGCGGGAAGTCCTGCCACCGACATGCGGCCGCGGATCAGCGCGAGCCTGGCACGGGCCGCGCGCGCATTCGTCCAGGCTTTCACTTCGTCGGGCTGAAGAGGCACCATATGGGTGAGGCGAACGGGCCCCATCCCGAGTTCATCGCCGATCGATGCCGTTCCGATCTCCCCCTGCGGCAGGCTCAACGTCTCCGCCGCGGCAGGCTCGGCCGCCGCGAGCGCCTTCGGGTCCCACGCAACGCCGTCGATGCTCGGCGCCTGGCTCGCCGCGTCGAGCTCGAAATGCAGGTCGGTGATCGGGTCGAGCCCGAGCGAGAAGCTGTGCGCCGGCTCGCCGTCGACGGCGAGTTTCTTCAGCGACACGGCCCCGTCGAAGGCGACGACGCCGAGCCCCTGCGCATCGGCGCGGGTCAGGATGAAGTCCCAGTCGGTGCAGTCATGCTGCACCAGGGCTTTGTGCGTTGGCGTCGTATCGGGCGCGTCATCGACGGTCAGCTGCGCGTCGCCGACGATGGCGCGGATCGCGTCGCTATCGGGAGTGTCGGTCCAGATCCGGTTGTGGCGCGCGCCGGTGAGCTTGACCGTCTTGTCCTTGACCACCACGTCGAGCGTCGGCAGGCCCTCGCGCGTATGGACGAACAGAGCGGTGACGAGGCCCTTGAATACGCTGACGTCGTCCTCGCCGGCGCGGCGCAGCTTGATCTCGACCTCGGCCGCCGGCTTGAACGGACCGCCCGCCATCAGCGGCGCCTCGTCGGCCACGGGGCCCTTGGCGTGAATCGACAGCATCGCGGTGGGAATGCGGTTCACCGCCCGCATCACGTCGATCGACAGCGGCGCGAGGTTCGGCGGCAGCGCAGCTCCCGCGACGAGAATGGTGGGAATGGTGAAGCCGTCGGGCACCTCGAGCTCCTAGCGCGACAGCGGCGGAAAGATCAGCGTGCGGCCCGGCTCCAGGCCGCGCAGATGATTGAGCCCGTTGGCACGCGCGACCCGCGGCGTATGCACCGCGCTGCCGTAGACGGCATGGACCAGCAGCGGCAGCGTATCGCCGCCGCGCACCAGCCGGGCATGGGACACGTCGGGCGAGGTGAAGGCAAGCTGCGACTGCTGCTTGGCGACGTCATCGTCCGCCGCCAGGCTCAGCACCAGCTCGGCCCGCAGCGGCGAGCCGTCGCGCTCGAAGCTCGTGTAGTTGATGGTGACGGTGGTGAGCCGGCAGTTGAAGCTGAACTTGCCCCATTTCAGGTTCAGATAGCTCGGCTCGTGCGTCTCGCTCTGCGGCTGGTAGGCGATGGCAAGGAAGCTGTCGATGCGGTCCTTCACCGTCTTGGTGTCCGAGAACAGATTGACGAGGCCCATCTCCTCGACGCCCGTGCCATCGAGCAGCAGAGTGAGCTCGATCGCGCTCGGCTGTGTCCGGATGAAGGTCGCGACCTGCTCGGCGCCGCCGGCCGCCTTGCCCGGCTCGAACAGGTTGCTGTTGGTCTGGCTCAGGGTCTGCGGGTTGAACATCGCCACGAAAGGCGAGCCGTCGATCTCCTTGCTCTTCGAGCGCTTGGCATCGGCGAAGGCGGAGATCTGCAGCTTCTCGAGCTTGAACAGGTCGGGAAAACCCATGATCAGCGCTCCTTCTCGCGGCGCAGGATGCGCAGCGTCTCGTCGACGCAGGCCTGCACCAGTGCGTCGCGGTCGAATGCCGGGGCGTTCGCGGCAGGGCTCCGCGCGTCGACCTTGTGCGGATCGACCACGGCGCGGATAATCAGCTCGCGGATCTCGACAGGCATGGCTCAGAGCCTCATGATCTGCATGCGGGTGTAGGCCAGCTCCATCGTGTCGATCACGACGCCGGTCTGCCCGGCATCGAGATCCGAGGTCGCCCACCGCACCGGATAGGTGTTGAGGAACATCCATCCCGCCGTCGGCGCGCCGCCGTCGTCGAACAGCGTCACCAGCACGTTGGAGGCGGAGAATTTGAACAGCGACAGCGAGACGTTGAACTCGATGTCGAGCGGCGAGATCAGCGGTGCGCTGCGCTCCAGCACCAGGTTCTGGTAGCCGATGGTCTCGGGAAAGCGGTGCGTGTAGAGGTTCTGCCCGCCCTCGGCGTGGGTCTTCAGCGACACCGTCGCGCCCAGCCCCGACACCTTCTGGAAGCGGATGTCGATCGGGTTGGGCACGAGTCCGCCGACGAAGAAGAACACGCCGAAGCGGAAGCTTAAGGGGAGGTCCTTGACCGGCATGTCACAGATACTCGACGGAGATTCCACTGGCGAGCAGGTCGATCGTCTCGATGGCGATCTGCGTGCTGTTGACGTCGAAGCTCGGCGCTGAAAGCTTGACCGGGATCGCCTCCTTGACGTGCCAGACGACGACCGGCGTTCCCGCCTCGTCGCACAGGCTGATGGCGAGCGCCCGTGCGGTTGGCGGATCCGCCGTCAGCCATTGCGACAGGAAGTTGCCGCCGGGCATCACGCCCTTCTTCAGCGTCACCGTGCTGTGGCTTCGCTTGGGGACGCGCGTCACGTCCTCGCCCTCCCAGCGGCTGAAGCCGTGCCGGTAGGTCACGGTCTCGTACTCGCTGGCGAGCCCGGACACCTCGACGAAGCTCGCCGAGTCCGAATCCACGGCGACCTGGAAATTGTAGCCGGGCAGCGGATAGAGCAGCTTCTGCGTCGTCTTGTCGTCGGGCATCGGCGTGATCAGCCTTCGGTCATGGTGATGGCGTCGGCGCGCAGCTCGAGCGACTCGACGGCGACCTCGTTCGACTTGGCATCGAAGGCGGGTCCGTCGAGCTTGGTCGGGAAGGCGTTGATCACGGTCCAGCTGATGACCGGCTTGCCCTGCTCGTCGCACAGCCGGATGACGACGTCCTTCTTCTCGACCTGGTTCAGCGAGACGGTCTTGATCCAGCTGTAGAGCGCCGAGACGCTCGCCGTGCGCGCCACGCCCTTCTTGAGCGTGATGTTCACCGGCTGCGGCTGCGATGGCATGTGGATGATGCGCGGGCCGGCGCTGCCGCCGCCGGTCGGGCTTTCCTTGAAGGTCGTGACCTCATAATGGATCGACAGGCCGGACACCTCCGAGAACGCCACGGCGTTCGGACCGATCTCGACGCGGAAGTTGTAGACCGGCAAGGGATAGGTGGCCTTGATTTCGCTGGCGCTGACAGCCATCGGTGCGCTCCTCTATCGGTTCTGGTCGATCAGGCTTGCTGTAGCTTGTGCATGAAGCGCAGCACTATGAACTCGGCCGGCCTGACGGCGGCGATTCCGATCTCGACGATCAGCCGGCCCTCCAGCACGTCCTGCGGCGTCATGGTCTTGCCGAGGCCGACATTGACGTAATAGGCCGCTTCCGGCGTCGAGCCGGCGAGCGCGCCGCGCTCCCACAGCGAGTAGAGATAGCTCTCGATCATGCCCCTGACCTTCAGCCAGGTGGTGGCATCGTTCGGCTCGAACACGGCGAAGCCGGAGGCCTTGCGGGTGTTTTCCTCGATGGTGATGAACAGCCGCCGCACCGGCACGTAGCGCCATTCATTGTCGTTGCCGGCGAGCGTGCGAGCGCCCCAGACGATGGTGCCCTTGCCGGTGAAGTCGCGGATCGCATTGATCGATTTGCCGGCGGTCGGGTCGACGTTGAGGGATTCCTGATCGGCATCCGTCATCTTCTTGTCGACGCCGATCATCGCCATCACGCCGACATTGGCCGGCGCCTTCCAGACGCCGCGGTCGCGGTCGACGCGGGCGTAGATGCCGGCGATCGCGGCACTCGGCGGCAGGGTCACTCGCTGTCGGCTGAGCGCATCCTTGATCTGGTTGTAGCGCGCGGTGTCGCTGAGCTTGATGTCGCCGAGCGCGGGCGTCGGCGGCGCGCCGCCGCCGACCTTGACGAGATCGGCGCCGTCGCCGGCGGCCGTCGGCTGCAGCGCGGCCGTGCCATTGCCCTGCAGGCGGATGTCGAACCCCGACGGCGCCAGCGCGGCCTTCACGACGGCCCAACGGTCGACCACCTGCTTGGCAGTCTTGCCGCCGGCGACGTTGGTGATCACCAGCGTCGGCTTGCCGTTGACGATGGTGATGTCGATCGCCTGCGCATTGTCGCCGCCGACGAGCTGGACCTTTGGCGCGATCGCCGGATCGTTGCTCTGGAACGAGACGATCATGCCGTTGGGGTCGTTGGCGGGGAACTGCACCTCCTTGATCGTCGGCGGCACCTGGGCGTCGGTGATCTTGACCTGGATCTTGCCTTCGTCGACGGCGAAGTTCAGCGACGTTCGCAAATACGGGTGATAGGCGGCTCCGTAGGACAGGTAGTCGACGCCGATCTGGTTCCGGAACGTGGCGATGTCGCCCTTGGGAACATCCAGGATGGCGAAGCGATCCTTCAACCGCGCGCACTGGCTCAGCGCGGCCTGCGCAATCTCGAAATAGTCGCCGGCGGCGAGCAGTACCGCGTCGGTGAGGACGATCAAGGTCGGCTCGTCTTCCAGCGCCAGCAGATTGAGCGCTGTCAGGAAGTCGGCCTTGGCGAGGGCGCTCGCATAGTCGCCGAGCGAGAAGACGTAGCAGGGGCCGCCGCCATTGGCGAAGTAGTGGCTGACGGCATAATACAGCAGGCGGTCGGGGCTCGGTCCATTGGCGGCGGCGGGATCGGACAACGTGATCGTCGGCAGGCCCGTGGCCGCATCGGTCGTCGACGTGGCGACGAAGGCGGTCGGCTTGGCGCCGCCGAACGTGGCCGTGTACTCCAGCAGCGAGCTGATCCGCGCCATCGCGGGGCCCTTCTCGGTGTAGCCGAGGAACGCCGGTATTGCGGTCGACACTTCGGCGACGGATGGCGGCAATCGGGAGATCTCTTCGACGTAGACGCCCGGGGTCTTGTAGATCGGCATGACAATGCACCTTCGGAACGTGGTGAGGAGAGGTGGAAGGAATCAGTTCGTCAGCAGCGATAGGACCTGGTAGCGGACCATCTGGCGCGGCGCGGCCGCGGCGGTTTGCAGCAGCGTCAGGCGGTCAGGCGGCGGATTGGGCAGGCGCGTCAGCAGGGGCGTGTTGTCGAGGCGGAGCTCGAGCGCACCGAGGGGGACGTCGCGCGTCGGAATCGGCGCATCCGACAGCAGCCGGATGACCCGCCGGCCCGGATAGCGTCCGAGCAGGTCCATGCCGACCGGATCGCTGCCGACCATCGCCAGCGTCAGCTCGGTGCGGCCGGCGTCGGATATGGTGATGGCACGCGGCCCATTGCCCGGCGTCGCATCGACGACGCCGAGCGTGGAGAGGTCGCCGGCAAAATCCGTCACGACATAATAGGCCCAGCGCGAATCGGCGGAAGCCAGCGGGATGACATAGGCCCGCGGCGCCGGCGATGGTTTCAGCGCCTGCGCGGTCAGCGTCAGGGTGATGTCTGCGAGCGCGCCGCGCGCCGTCGCCGCGCGGACCGGATAGGAAACCTGAAAAGTGGTGGCTGGCAGAAGCGCCGATGTATCGATCGTGATGCGCTTGGAACCGGGCATGACGCTCGTGACGGCGCCTGCGCCAGCGACGGTGACGTCCGCCGGTGTGGTGCCGTCGAGCGGCGTGCCGGAAAGCACGAACGGCTCGGCGACAGCTGGAGCCGAGACGATGAGGCGCTCGCTCGCCGTGGCGCGGCGCGTGGTCAGGCGTAGCGGCAGCGGGTCCGCCGGCTGAACTCCCTCATTGGTGAAGAGGGGGGCGGGCTGCTGGGTGAGCTCACTGAGCCTGGTGATCGCGGCGTAGCCGGCCCCGCGCGGTTGCAGGGCGAACTCCAGCGACAGCGGCGCCGCGGCCGCGGCGATGGCGTTTCCCTTGGCGTCGAGCTCGGCATAGACGCGCAGGCGGTCGGCGAAGCTCTTGTGGGTGAGCCGCAGCCGCGCCATCGCGGATTCCGTCTGCGCCGCCGGCACGATCGCGAAATCGCCGCAGCGCAGATCCGCGTAGTAGTCGTGGGTGACGCGAACGTCAAACAGAGCGGCCGAGGGCATGTTCCAGCCTCCGTTCCGGCGGACCGGAGACCGGCCGCGTCATCTCTTCCTGACGATCCTCGAACACGAGCATGCGCACGCGATAGAGCAGGGAAGGCTGGAACGCGGCACGCAGCGCATTCCACAGATCGTTCTGCTCGTTGAGCGGAAGGGTGACCAGCTCGAGCGCCAGTTGTGGAATGCCTGCCGGCATGCTTGGCACGGCCTGGCGATCCAGCACCGGGTGCGACTGGAAGAAGGTGATGATCTGCGACAGCCGCGCCAGCGCCTGCTCATATTGCTTGAAGCGCGCCACGAACAGCACGCGCATGTTGAGACGGACATCGGGCTGGATGCGGTAGGCCGTACCGTCGGCAGCCAATCGCTGATAGGGGTTGGCCGCGCGCAGGATCGGCTCCTGCTCGACATTGATCAGCATCGTGGTGACGGCGCCCATGCGGAACGAGATCGGGTCGGTCTTGTCGCCGTCGAGAAAAATCACGGCATCCTCGGCCGGCGCCGCGTGACCCGGAACAGCGGGCCCCGTCAAATGCGCATTGAGCAGGTCGCGAAGGAAAATCATCGCTTGATCAATCACGTCCCGCTCCGCAACTAACAGCTGGCAACGACGTAGCGAAGGCTACCGCGACCAAGCGGTCGCGATATAACGCTCATGGCCGCCGACTTGGCGGCTCGATCAGGCCGTGAGTCTCGCACAACATGATCATTAAGCGTGTGTGTGCGGACCAGTCGATGTGGTTCAGGTCGTTCAATGAGGTTTGCGTCGAAAACAACAAATAGAAAGCATCGAAATATTCAACCACGATAACTTCAGTCGCCGAACGCGTCAAGTTGCAGCGATGCCACCTGAGGCTGATCGACGTCGAGCTATCATGCGAGCGAACGGAGATCGAGGGCCGGGTCAGAGAGTGCGACACGCGCGTGACAGACGCCGCATGACGGTGTCATGCAACCTGTGTCGGATCCGCGCAGCGGGCGGGTTCGTTGCGATGCATAGTGGAACGAAACGTCGCACTCTCGACAGATCGAGAATGCTCATGAGTTGTGGACGCAGGGACCGACGGTCGCTCGCGCAAACGGGAAAGGGCAGGCCGATCATCGGGCGGGATGAGGCTCGCCGTCCTGCAGGATCTTCGGAAGCGAGAGGCGTGCACCGTCCAGGAAGAGCGCGATGGCGTCGCGCACGGTCTGCTCGAGATCGGACGGCACCGGTGTTTCATAGATGAACTTGCGGATTGCAAGATAGAAGATGCGGCCGTGCAGGCCCCAGAACATCTCCGTCTCGCGGCTGCCGAGCGGGCAGGTCAGGGTGTCCGGCAATGCCAGCTCGTGGCGCAGTTCGATCGCCGCCGGCTCGATGATCTCGCGTCGGACGAGGTCGAGATAGCGTCCGGCGATTCCGAACGACTTCATTCCGGAGAAGACGAAGATCCGCACCCAATTGTACTCGAACACCCGGGCGACGTAGTCGAGATAGAAGCTCGTGAGCCGCACCTGCAGCGGCTGGCGGCGGTCTCGGATCAGCGGGGCCCAGTCCTGTGACCAGCGGCTCAGATAGACCTCCTGATAGACCCGTTCGATCAGCGCTTCCTTGCTCGGAAAGTGCCGGTAGATCACCGAATGGGCAATGCCCATGCGCTTGGCGAGCTCTCTCGTCTGGCCCTCGAAGCCGCGCTCGGCGAAGAAGCGGATCGCTTCATCGACGATCAGCCGCTCGCGGTCGGCCGCGCGCATGTTGCGGCGCCGCGTCTGCGAGGGAGCATCAGCTTGCCGCGTGCGTCCTGCACGTACACCGCTCGCCGCCTTGGTGGCGCTCGTCGTCTTCGGAGGTCTGGCCATGTCCTGAATCGTTGCCGCAGGGAGTTGCTTGATAGCTGAAAGCAGATTTGTGACCAATCGTTCGTTTCTGGTTGACCGCGAACCTATGACCGTGCAACTGTTTTGAGACCAGATGGTCACAAATCTGGAGTTCGGGCAGGCGAGCCCAGGCAGCGAGGAAATGGATGAAAGCGAGGGCTTTCAGCTATCACCGTGCACATTCGGTCGACGACGCGCGCGACGCTCATGCGCGGAGCGGCGACGATGCGCGCTACATCGCCGGCGGGCAGAGCCTCGTCCCCGCCTTGGCGTTGCGCCTTCAGGCGCCGCGAATTCTAATTGATATCAACCACATCGAAGAGCTGCGCGGCGTTCGTTGCGACGGCGAATGGCTTCGCATCGGCGCCCTGACGCGGCACTGCGAGATGTTGACCGATCCGCTCATCGCTGAGTTTGCGCCGCTGTTGCGCGCCGCAGCTCCGTTCGTCGCCCATCCTGCCATCCGCAATCGCGGCACGCTGGGCGGCAGCGTCGCGCTGGCGGACCCGGCGTCCGAGTTTCCCGCCATGATGCTGGCGCTCGATGCCGAGATCGAGATCGCGGGCACCTCGGGCCGGCGCCGCGTCAAGGCCGATGACTTCTTCATTGATCTGTTCGAGACGGTCGTGAGGCCGGGCGAGATCGTGACGGCGATCTTGGTGCCGCGCTTCCGCTGCAACCAGCGCATCTGCTTCGACGAACTGGCGCGGCGCCGTGGTGATTACGCGCTGGTCGGCTGCGGCATGTTGGCGACCTGCAAGGATGGCCTGGTCGAAACCATCCGCATCGCTTTCTTTTCGGTCGGCAACGTGCCGACCCGCGCCAGGTCGGCCGAAGCTGTGGTGAGTGGTGCTCGTATCGATGCCGATCGGATCGTTGCGGCTCAGGCCGCACTCGACCGCGATCTCGCGCCGCCGGAGAGCGACGAGGTGCCACCGGCCATGCGCCTGCATCTGGCGCGGGTGCTGCTCGGCCGGCTGCTGGCGCGGATGAGCGAGGCGGCATGAGCAGCGAGATCGACGATGCGGAAGAGGCGGTGCGGGTTCGCTTCACGGTCAATGGCCGTAAGGTCGCCTGCGAGGTCGCACCGCGTGACACGCTGGTCGACTGCCTGCGCAATGCTGTCGAATTGACCGGCACGCATGCCGGCTGCGAGATGGGGGCCTGCGGCGCCTGCCTGGTGCAGCTCGACGGCCGTGCCGTGCATGCCTGCCTGATGTTCGCCGTGCAGGCCGATGGCGCCCGGATCGATACCATCGAGGGGCTTTCCGAAAGCGGCGCGATTGCCGATCTGCAGGCTGAATTTCATCGACGCAATGCGCTTCAGTGCGGGTTCTGCACGCCGGGCATGCTGATCAATGCCCACGAGCTGCTGTCCCGGCTCACGGAGCCGAGCCGCGCCGCGATCCGCGATGCGCTCTCGGGAAATTTCTGCCGTTGCACCGGCTATGAGGCGATCGTCGACGCGATCGCGGCGGTGGCCGATGCTCGCGCCGCGAAGGCGTCGCAAGAGGGCTCGCCGGGATGAACGCGCTCACCTCGCTCGATCGTCCGAATTCCTATATCGGCCGCTCGGTGCCGCGGCCGAATGCGAAGCGCCTGCTGGCCGGGCGCGGACGCTATGTCACCGACATTCGCCTGCCGCGGATGCTGCATGCGGCATTTCTGCGCAGCCCATATGCGCATGCACGGATCATCAGCATCGACGTCGATGCCGCACGTGCGCTCGCAGGCGTGCATCTGGTTGCCACCGGCGCTGATCTCGCCAAGATCTGCGCGCCCTGGACCGGCACGCTCGATCATTTCAAGGGCATGACCTCGGAGCCGCAGCTGCCGCTGCCGCTCGATCGCGTGGTTTGGGCTGGGCAGGCCGTCGTCGCCGTCGTCGCCGAGAGCAGGGCGCTTGCCGAGGATGCGCTGGAGCTGATCTCGATCGGCTATGAGGAGCTGCCCGCCGTGGTCGATCTCGACGCGGCGCGCCAGCCTGGAACGCCCACGGTCAATCCGTCCGGAACCTCCAACATCTGCTTCCGCACCCAGCTCGACAGTGGCGGAGTCGACGAGGCTTTCGCCTCGGCAGCGCATGTCATCGAGGAGGAGTTCAGTTTCGGCCGTCACACGCCGGTCACGCTGGAACCGCGCGCCATCGTCGCGGACTACGATCCCGAGAGTGCCTCGCTCACCGTGCACCACGCCACGCAGACGCCGTATCAGTTCCAGGATCTCTACGCGCGTCACTACGACATCCCGGAAGCCCGCGTGCGGGTCATCGCACCTGATATCGGCGGCTCGTTTGGCATGAAGCTGCATGTCTACCACGAGGACATGGCGGTGGTCGGACTGTCGATCCTGCTCGCACGCCCTGTGAAATATGTCGCCGACCGGATCGAGTCGTTCGTGTCCGATATCCATGCCCGTGATCACCATGTCCGGGCGCGGATGGCCGTCGATGCGGACGGCAAGATCCTGGCCATGGACATCCACGATGTCACCGCGATCGGCGCATTCTCGACCTATCCGCGCACCAGCGTGGTCGAGGGCAACCAGGTGATCCGCCTGATCGGTGCGCCCTATGACTTCAAATCCTATCGCGCCGTGCTGGAGGTCGTGTTTCAGAACAAGGTGCAGACCAGCCAGTACCGCGCCGTCGGACACCCGATCGCTTGCGCAGTGACTGAGCGCATGGTCGATCTGGCGGCAAGCCATGTCGGGATCGACCCGCTCGCGATGCGCGCCAGGAACGTGATTGCCGACAATGCCTATCCGACGGCATCGCCGACGGGTTACAAATTCGAGGCGCTGTCGCATGAGAGATGCCTGTGGCGGCTGCGCGAAATCATGGATTACGACGCGCTGCGGACCGAGCAGGCCGAGCTGCGCCAGCGCGGCATTCATCGCGGCATCGGGATCGCCACCTTCGTCGAGATCACCAATCCGAGCCCTGCCTTCTATGGCGTTGGCGGCGCGCGCATCTCCTCGCAGGATGGCGCGACCCTTAGCCTGACGCCGTCGGGCGAGGTACGCTGCGCGATCTCCGTCACCGAGCAGGGGCAGGGCACCGAGGCGATCATCAGCCAGATCGTCGCCGACCAACTCGGCGTCGCCCAGGACCACGTCAAGGTCATCACCGGTGATACCGAGGTCACGCCGCATGGCGGGGCAACCTGGGCCTGCCGCGGCGCCGGCATCGGCGGCGAGACCGCTCTGCAGGCCGCGCGCCGGCTCAAGGCCAACATCCTGGAGATCGCGGGCCTGATCCTGCAGGAGCAGCCGTCAGCGCTGGACATCATCGATGGGCAGGTGGTCGGTGTCGCCACGGGACAGCCGCGACTGCCGGTCGCCGAGATCGCGCGCATCGCCTATTTCCGGTCCGACACCTTGCCGCCGGGCACCCAGGCGCAGCTCACCGTCAGCCATCACTTCGCGCCGCAGGGCTATCCGTTCGCCTTCACCAATGGCATCCAGGGCTGCTATCTCGAGGTCGACGTCCACACCGGCTTCGTCAAGCTCTTGAAGCATTACGTCGTCGAGGATTGCGGCCGCATCATCAATCCGATGCTGGTCGACGAGCAGCTGCGCGGCGGCGTCGTGCAGGGGCTCGGCGCTGCGTTGTTCGAGGAATGCCGCTACGGTGAGACCGGTCAGCTGCTCAACGGCTCGCTTGCCGATTACCTCGTGCCGATGGCGATGGAGATGCCCGACATCATCATCGACCATGTCGAGACGCCGACGGCCGACACCATTCTCGGCGCCAAGGGCTGCGGCGAGGCCGGCACGGCGGCGGCGTCCGCCTGCGTGCTCAATGCGGTCAACGACGCATTGGCGCCGCTTGCCGCGTCCATCAATGCCATTCCGATCACGCCCGCGCGTGTGCTCAAGGCACTCGGTCGATACTAAAACAACAAGTTGAGGGAGGACATCATGCCAAGCTACGAGACGAAGTCGCGACGAGCAGGACTATCCCGCCGTACGGCGCTGATGGGACTGTCGGCGGGCGTCGCCACGCTCGCGATGCCGCGGCTGGGCCGCGCCGCCGACGACACCATCCGCATCGGCTTCCCGACGCCGCTGACCGGCCCGTTCGCGGCCGAAGCGCGGGACCAGGTGAAGTGCGCGGAGCTTGCGGTCAAGCTGGTCAACGACAAGGGCGGCATCGGTGGCCGCAAGGTCGAGCTGCTGGTGCGCGACGACAAGCTCAACGCCGGAGAGGCCGCGACGCGGACGCTCGAGCTGATCGAGAAGGACAAGGTGCACGCCATCGTCGGCGCACTCTCCAGCGCGGTCCAGCTCGCCGTCAACGAGGTGACGCGCGCACGGGGCGTGATCTATGTCTCGATCAGCCAGTCCGATACCATCAACGAGGCCAAGGATTTCAGCAAATACACCTTCCACGAGGCGCTCAATCCGCACATGACCACGGCGGCGGTTGCGCGGCAGACCATCAAGAAGGGCATGAAGGTTGCGCACCTCGTCGCCGACTATGCCTATGGCCACGAGATGCTGCGCGGCTTCAAGCGTGCGCAGGCCGCGATCGGCGCCGAGAGCGTCGGGGAGATCCTGCATCCGTTCGGTGCGGCCGACTATTCGACCTTCATGCCGCGTCTGATGTCGCTGCGCCCGGACGTGCTGTGCATCAGCAATTTCGGCCGCGATCAGGCCAATGCGATCAAGCAGGCGGTCGATTTCGGCATCAAGCAGCAGATGAAGATCGTGGTTCCCGTGATCCTGCACAACCAGCGCCTCGCCGTCGGTCCGGACGTATTCGAGGGCGTCGTCGGCGGCGCCAACTACTATTGGGGTCTGGAGACACAGAACAAGACCGCGGCCGAGTTCAACAAGGCGTTCCGCGCAGCCAATGGTGGCGCGATCCCGACCGACTACGGTGCCTACGGATATTCCGGCGTCGGCTCCCTGCTGCAGGCGATGCAGGTGGCCGGCGGCACGGAGACCGACAAGGTCGTCGCGGCGCTGGAGGGTCTGCAATACGACCTGACCAAGGGGCCGCAGCATTACCGCAAATGCGACCACCAGTCGGTGCAGTCGGTGCTGGTGCTGGAATCCAAGAAGAAGGCGGCCATGGCCAGCGACAACGATCTGTTTGCCATCGTGGCCAGCGATCCCGGTGCGGACGAGATGCTGCGCAGCTGCGGCGAGCTCGGCCACGCGACCTGATCCCGGCCTCATGGACCTCTCGCTGATCATCATGCAGCTGTTTTCCGGCATCGCCCTCGGGGCGGTGCTGGTGATCACGGCGCTCGGCCTGACCATCGTGTTCGGCATGCTGGGCGTCGTCAACTTCGCCCATGGCGCGCTGTTCATGATCGGCGCCTATGCGGGTCTGTATCTGGCGTCGCTGACCGGCAGCTTCTGGTGGGGGCTGCTGCTCGCCCCCGTGCTGGTCGGCGCGTTCGGCATGCTAATCGAGTTCGTCCTTGTTCGCCGCCTGTACGGCCGCTCGATCGATGATCCCCTGCTGCTCACCTTCGGTCTCAGCTACATTTTGGTCGAGGGCGTGCGCATCGTGTTCGGCAGCGACGGCATTCCGTTTCCGACGCCGTCGCAATTGATCGGCGTCGTCGATCTCGGCGTCGGCTTCTTTCCGAAATATCGTCTGTTCGTGATTGCGCTGGTGGCGATCGTGCTGCTGCTGCTGTGGCTGATGCTGGAGAAGACGCGCGTGGGCCTGATCGTCCGCGCCGGCGCGCGTGATCCCCAGATCATGCGCGTGCTCGGCGTCGACATCGGCAGGGTGTGGCTCGCGATCTTCGGCCTCGGCGTCGGCCTCGCCGCGCTCGGCGGCGTGTTGGCCGGGCCGATGCGCAGCGTCAATCCGGAGATGGGCACGCTGGTGCTCGCGGAAGCCTTCGTCGTCACCGTGATCGGTGGACTCGGCTCGATCGTCGGCGCCGTCGTCGCCGGCCTGATGGTCGGCATCTGCATCAGCATGGTGGCGCTGTTCGCCCCTGAGATGGCGACCATCGTGATGTTCGCCCTGATGGCGGCCGTGCTGCTGGTCCGGCCGCAAGGTCTGTTCGGCCTCAAGGGGAGAGCGTGATGACGGTGCAGTCGACCGGCGAAGCACCGCCGCTTCCCCAGGCGCAGCGGCTTGTCACGGCTCTGGCCGATCACCGCGTGCTTTTGTCGCTGGTCGCGCTGGCGCTGCTGCCCTGGCTGCTGCCGTCGAAGGCGCTCGCCGTGAACGTCCTGATCTACGGCGTCGTGGTGATGGGCTACAATCTGTTGTTCGGCTACACCGGGCTGCTGTCGTTCGGCCACGCCGCCTTCTTCGGCACCGGCGCGTATCTGACCGGCATCGCCATCGGCCGCTGGGGCCTGCCGTGGTTTGCGGCCGTGCCGCTGGCGATTGCGGCGGGCACCGCGCTCGCCGCGGTGATCGGCGCGATCTCGACGCGGACCCGCGGCATCTATTTCTCGATGGTCACGCTGGCCTTGGCACAGCTCGTCTACTACGTCGCATTGCAGGCTTCGTCCTTTACTGGCGGCGAGAACGGGCTGCGCGGCTTCACCGTCGACCGCATCAATCTGCTCGGCCTGCAGCTCAACTTTCTCGATCCCGTCAATAAATACTACGTCCTGATGGCCTTCGCGGCGCTGGCGCTCTGGGTGCAGTCGCGCATTCTCAACTCGCCGTTCGGCGCCGTCATCGAGGCAATCCGTGAGAACGAGCAGCGGGCGCGCGCCTGCGGCTATGACGTCGAGCGCTGCAAGCTCATCGTGTTTATGCTGTCGGGCGCGATCTCGGCGATCGGCGGCTGCATGTCGGCGCTGCATCTGTCGATCGTGCCGCTCGATTCCCTGCATTACCAGACCTCGGGCATGATCGTGATGATGGTACTGCTCGGCGGCGCCCGCAGCTTCTTCGGCCCGTTCATCGGCGCGGCGACCTTCCTGATCCTGGAGGACGTCGTCTCGCTGTGGACGCCGCATTGGCAGATCGTGGTCGGCGCGATCTTCGTGGTGTTCGTGCTGTTCCTGCCGAAAGGCATCTGGGGCACGCTGCTGGATGTGCTGCCGTTTGCGAGGGAGCGGCGATGAGCACCACGCTGTTGCAGGCCGAGGGCATCGGCCGCCGGTTCGGCGGGTTCACCGCGCTCGAGGGCATTTCGGTGTCGTTCGCGGCCGGTGAGCTGACCTCGATCATCGGGCCGAACGGCGCCGGGAAGAGCACGTTCTTCAACATCCTCTCCGGCACGCTGTCGCCGAGCATGGGCACCTTGCGCTTCAAGGGGCGCGAGCTGAACGGGCTGCCGCAGCACCGCTTCGTGCACCAGGGCATCTCGCGGTCCTACCAGATCACCAACATCTTTCCCGATCTGTCGGTGCACGAGAACGTGCGGGTCGCAGCGCAGGCGATGCGCGTGAGCTATGACATCTGGCGCAGGCGCGCCGATCTCGTCGAGCTGAGCGAGCGCGCCGACGCGGCGCTGACAGCGGTGGGGCTGAGCGGCAAGCGCGCTGAGCAGGCGAAGTATCTCGCCCATGGCCAGCAGCGTGCGCTGGAGATTGCGATTGCGCTCGTGTCCGAGCCGGAGCTGCTGCTGCTCGACGAGCCGACGGCCGGGATGGGGCCGGAAGAGACCAAGGACATGGTGGCGCTGCTGGAGAGGCTGGCCGAGAGGCGGACGGTGCTGCTGGTCGAGCACAAGATGAAGATGGTGCTCGGCCTGAGCCAGCGCGTGCTTGTGCTGCACCACGGCCGGCTGCTCGCCGACGGCAGACCGGAGGAGATCCGCAGCAATCCCGACGTGCGCCGGGTCTATCTGGGACAGAGTGAGGGCTATGGCTGAGACCGCATTGCTCGAGCTCGATCAGGTCCAGGCCTGGTACGGCGCCAGCCACGTCCTGCACGGCATCACGCTGCGCGTGAACGAGGGCGAGGTGGTCGCGCTGGTCGGGCGCAACGGCGCCGGCAAGACTACGACGCTGCGCACCGTGATGGGACTGATGCCCAAGGCCGAGGGCCGCGTGCGTTTCGCCGGACATGATCTCCTGCCGCTGCCTGCGCATCGGCGCTTTCATCTCGGGCTCGCTTATGTGCCGGAGGAGCGGCGCATCGTGCCGGGCTTGTCGGTGCGGGAGAATCTGCGGCTCGGGCTCGTCGCGGCCAAGGCCGAGATCGACGAGCGCGCGGCGTTCGCTGAGATCGCTGAGACCTTTCCGCGCCTGCGCGAGCGGCTCGATCAGGAGGGCGTCACCTTGTCCGGCGGCGAGCAGCAGATGCTGGCGATCGCGCGCGCCCTGATCGCGCGGCCGCGCATGGTGCTGCTCGACGAGCCCTCGGAAGGCATCATGCCCGTGCTGGTCGAGGAGATGGGCGTGCTGTTCCGACGGCTGCGCGACCAGGGCAAGACCTTGCTGCTGGTCGAGCAGAACGTCGAATGGGCGCTGCGGCTCGCCGACCGTGCCGTCATCATCGACCAGGGGGAGGTCGTACACGAGAGCAGCGCGGCGGCGCTGCTCGCCGACAAGGACATCCAGGATCGTTATTGCGCGGTGTGAGGGTCCTGGCATCGTCAGGAGCCGCCGTGCTCCGGCGCCGGCAGCTGCGGCAGGCGCGCGAGGCTGATGCCGGCGGCCTGATGCTGGAACATGCGCGCGATCAGATCGGCGGCCTGCTTTGCAGCGTCCTCAGGCGCGAGCCCACCCTGGCGGACGTTGGAAATGCAGTTGCGCTCGGAATCGACGCGCCCGCGGCGTGGCATCCAGGTGAGATAGAGGCCGAGTGAGTCCGCGGCGCTGAGGCCGGGACGTTCGCCGATCAGGATGATCGAGGCGGACGCGCCGAGCAGCTCGCCGACGTGATCGGCGAGCGCGACCCGGCCTTGGGCGGCCACGGTCACCGGCGACAGCCTCCGGCCGGTCGTTGCGAGAAGCGGCATCAATGCTTCGAGCACGGGCAGGGCGTTGACCAGTACCGCGCGGCTGCTCAGTCCATCCGCCACCACCAGCGCAATGTCGACCGGCGCGCGCGGCTCCGACAGCAGCGCTTCGGACTCGGGCGAGAGCAGGCGGCCTGCATCGGGGCGCTGCAGATACGTCGCACGGTCGGCGGCGCGGCTGTGCACGGCGAGCGCGGGCCAGCCGCGCGCGGTGGCGTCATCCGCAAATTGCTCGGCATCGAACGGCTTGAGCACGGCATCGCGGGCTTCGGCATGGGCAGCCTGAAAGCCGAGATGCGCGGACGTCGGCACGCCCGGTCCGCAGCGGCCGAGCGCGATGCGCGCCTCCGTGTAGCGCGACAGCCAGGTCCAGGCGTCGACTGAATTCGTCGCGAGCTTGGTCGGGTCCGCGCCGCTCATCATTCGGCTCCCAGCAGCGGCAGCGACGGCATCAGCCGCGTCGGGTCGAAGCGCAACTCGCCTTGCGCATCGCTGATGCCGGTCGCCGCGAGCCACGCCTCGAACTCCGGCGCCGCGCGCTTGCCTAGCACTTTCCGCACGTACAGCGCATCATGGAACGAGGTGCTCTGATAGTTCAGCATGATGTCGTCGGCGCCCGGCACGCCCATGATGTAGGTGCAGCCGGCGACGCCGAGCAGCGTCAGCAGCGCGTCCATGTCGTCCTGATCGGCCTCGGCATGGTTGGTGTAGCAGACGTCGCAGCCCATCGGCAGCCCGAGCAGCTTGCCGCAGAAATGATCCTCGAGGCCCGCGCGCATGATCTGCTTGCCGTCGTAGAGATATTCGGGGCCGATGAAGCCGACGACGGTGTTGACCAGCAGCGGCCGGTAGCGCCGCGCCACCGCGTAGCAGCGTGCCTCCAGGGTCTGCTGATCGACGCCGCAATGGCCTGATGACGACAGCTCGCTGCCCTGTCCGGTCTCGAAGTACATCACATTGCCGCCCGCCGGGCAGCGTTGAAGGCTCTCCGCAGCAGCAAGGGCTTCATCGAGCAGCGACAGCGTGATGCCGAAGCCGCGATTGGCCTCCTCGGTGCCGGCGAGCGACTGGAAGACGAGATCGACCGGCGCGCGGCGCTCGATTGCCTTCAGCGCGGTCGTGACATGCGCCAGCACGCAGGACTGGATCGGCGCGTTCGCGGCCAGCCGCAGCGTCTCGATCATGTCGAGCAGGCGCAGCATGGTCTCGACGTCGTCGCTGGCGGGGTTGATGCCGATCGTGGCGTCGCCGACGCCATACATCAGCCCGTCGAGGATCGAGGCGGCGACGCCCTTGGGATCGTCCAGGGGATGATTGGGTTGGAGTCGCGTCGACATCCGGCCGGGCAGGCCGATGGTGCAGCGGAAGCGCGTGACCACCTCGCACTTCGCCGCGACCGTCACGAGATCCTGCAGCCGCATGATCTTGCAGACGGCCGCAACCATTTCCGGCGTGAGACCGGGCGACACGGTCGCGA
Source organism: Bradyrhizobium sp. SZCCHNR1002 (assembly GCF_032381435.1). Taxonomy (NCBI): domain Bacteria; kingdom Pseudomonadati; phylum Pseudomonadota; class Alphaproteobacteria; order Hyphomicrobiales; family Nitrobacteraceae; genus Bradyrhizobium; species Bradyrhizobium sp. SZCCHNR1002. Next base: position 1,471,068 of record NZ_JAUHIS010000001.1, on the reverse strand, counting down.
GCATCATTGCGTCAGCCGTATCCGACAGGAGCCATTCCCGGAAGGCACCGACGGTGAGACTCGCGATCGGTGCGAACGCGGCGCCGTCATGCTGATCGACGATCAGCCGCGTGACCTCATCGCTCTCATAGGGAACGACTGCCTCGTTGAGGAAGTGCCGCAACGGCAGATCGGCAAGCGCCATGCGCGCCGCGACGCGCTCGGCCGCGTCCTGCGCGGCAAGCCCGGCGAGCGCGTCGCCGGAACGCATCGGCGTTGCTTTCGCAAGCAGCGTTCGGAGGTCGTCGAAGCGATAGGTCGTGCCGGCCAGCGTGTGTGAAAAACCCATTCGTCTCCGTCCTATGTCACGCCGTCGGTCATTATCGGCGGCACGTGTCGTCGTCACAAACCATGGGTACGCCGTCCACGCCTGCAAGCAGCGTGCGCGCGACCGAGAGCACCTGCCCAACGATGGTGCATCGATCGTAGGCAGTTGCTGATTTGCATGACATATGCGCAATCAGCGTAGACTTGGTTCCACAAATTTGCAAATAATCACTCAAATCCACAGACGATCGGACGGGATCGAGCCCGGGCCGCAGCTCATGAAGGGCATGACAATGTTGCAGTTGTTGAAAGGTCTCTCCGCAAGTCTCGCTCTGCTCATGCTCGGCGCGGTCGCGCAGGCGGGAACGGTCACGGTCTATACGGCGCTCGAAGAGGACGAGATCGCCGACTATGTGAAGGCGGCGAAGACGGCGCTGCCCGACGTCGACCTCAAGGTGCTCCGGTTGTCGACCGGCGATCTCGGCGCCCGCATCATCGCCGAGTCCGGCAATCCGCAGCATGACGTGATCTGGGGCTGGGCGGTCACCAACATGCTCGACCCGCGCATCACCGCGCTGCTCGAACCCTACGAGGCGAAGGGCACCGAGAAGCTGCCGGCCTCCGCCAAGGGCACTGATGCCAGCTGGTTCGCCGCGACCGGCTATGTCACCGCGTTCTGCGTCAATACCGAGGTGCTGAAGGCGAAGAATCTGCCGATGCCGACCTCTTGGAAGGATCTCACCAACCCCGTCTACAAGGGCGAGGTGGTGCTGCCGAACCCGGTCTCCTCCGGCACCGGCTACATGCAGATCGCCGGCATCCTGCAGTCGCAGGGCGAGGAGAAGGGCTGGCAGTTTCTCAAGGCCCTCGACGGCAACGTTGCCCAATACATCAAGTCCGGCTCGCGGCCGTGCAAGGCGGCGCGCGGCGGTGAGTTCGCCATCGGCGGCTCGCTCGCCTTCGCCGCGATCAAGTCGATCGAGGAGGGCTTTCCGATCAAGATGGTGATCCCGACCGACGGCGCGGGCTATGAGCTCGAGGCGTCCGGCTTGATGAAGGCCGCCAAGAACAAGGCTGATGCCAGACGCTTCCTCGACTGGACCTTGTCGCCGGAGGCGGCCGCGCTCTACACCAGCTACAAGGAGCTCGTGACCATCTCGGGCACGCCGCCGTCGAAGGCCGCGCAGACCGCGGGCTTCCCCGCCGATGTCGCCAAGGCGGTCTATCCGATCGACTTCGCTCGTTCCGCCAGGGAGCGCGACGGCATCCTGAAAAACTGGCAGACCAGCATCGGCCGCTGAACGGAGCCGGCCATGACGCTCGAGCTCGACCGGCTGCACAAGACGTTCGACGATTTCGTTGCGCTCGATCGCATCTCGCTCAAGGTCGAAGGCAGCGAGTTCGTCTGCCTGCTCGGGCCGAGCGGCTGCGGCAAGACCACGCTTCTCCGCATCATCGCCGGCCTGCTGACCCAGGACAGTGGGCGGTTGCTGCTCGACGGCCAGGATCTCAGCGCGGTGCCGGCGCGCGAGCGCGGCTTCGGCATCGTGTTCCAGTCCTACTCGCTGTTTCCCAACATGACCGTGGCCGAGAACATCGGCTATGGCATGCGCATCCGGAAAGTGGAGCGCGGCAGGATCGCCGCGCGCGTCGCCGAACTGCTGGAGTTGATCAAGCTGCCGCATCTGGCCGATCGGCTGCCGTATCAGCTGTCCGGCGGACAGCAGCAGCGCGTCGCGCTGGCGCGGGCGGTGGCCGTCGATCCGCGGCTGATCCTGCTCGACGAGCCCCTGTCGGCGCTCGACGCCAAGGTGCGGGCCGACCTGCGGGTCGAGATCCGCGAACTGCAGCGCCGGCTTGGCATCCCCACCATCATGGTCACGCACGACCAGGAGGAGGCGATGGTGCTGTCCGACCGGATCGTCTGCATGAACGCCGGCCGCATCGAGCAGGTCGGGAAGCCCGAGGCGCTCTATCTCAGGCCGGCGACGAAGTTCGTCGCCGACTTCATGGGCAGCAGCAACCTGCTGCCGACCGACTGGGTGCGCGACGCCATGCCGGCGCTGCTCGCCTCGCGTCCCGACGGCGCCGATGCGGATTTCCTTGCCTGCCTGCGTCCCGAGCATGTGCGGCTTCAACCTCTCGCGTCGGGTGAGGCGAAGGTGGTCGACGTCACCTTCCTCGGCAACATCAGCCGCACCCGCGTCGCCTGGAAGGGGCGCGAGCTGATGGTGCAGACCGGCCCGATCGACGGCGTTGCGCCTGGAGCCGCGGTGGCCGTTTCCGCCGATGCCGCCGGCTGCGGCTGGGTGCGCGCGTGAGCATCGCCGCCGTCGAGGTCGCAGAGCGCGCCGGCTTTCGCCTGCGGCGGGCCGGCCATGATCGGGTGCTGATCGCGGCGGCGATTGCGCTGCCATGCCTCGCGCTGCTCATCTTCTTCGTCTTCCCGCTGGCGATGATGCTGTGGCGCAGCCTGGTCGCCGAGGACGGCAGCATCGGCTTTGCCAACTACATCGCGCTCGCGCGCACGCCCGGAATCATTAGGGCGACGCTCAACAGCCTGACGCTCGGGCTCGCCACGACGGCGGTCTGCCTCGTCCTCGGCTTCGTGCTCGCCTATACGATGACACGAACCCGCGTGCCCGGATCGCGCATCATCTCCGCGGTGCTGGCGCTGCCGATGCTGGCGCCGTCGCTGGTGCTCGGCCTCGGGCTGATCTTCCTGCTCGGGCGCAACGGCCTGATCAGCGGCATGCTGGGCAAGCGCATCGACATCTATGGCTTCCCGGGGCTCCTGATCGCCGACGTGCTCTACGCGCTGCCGCAGGCGGTGCTGATCCTGAAAGCCGCGCTCGCCCATGCCGACGCACGCTATTACGACGCCGCCGAGGTGATGGGCGCGGGGCGCTGGCGCCAGTTCTTCGACATTACCCTTCCGAACGTGAAGTTCGGCCTGCTCAGTGCCGGCTTCGTCGTGTTCACCGTCACCATCACCGATTTCGGCAATGCTGCCGTGATCGGCGGCGACTATGCGGTGCTGGCGACCGAGATCTACAACCAGGTCACCGGGCAGATGAAGTTCGGCATCGGCGCCGTGGTGGGCCTCTTGCTGCTCGCGCCCACGGGGCTCGCCGTCTACATCGAGCGCGTGGCTGCGCAGCGTCAGTTCGGCGGCGGATCCGAGGGGGCTGTGCCGCCACAGCCGAGCTTCGTCCCCGCGCGCGACGTGCCGCTGGCGGTCGTCACCCTCCTTGCCACGCTCTCCGTGCTCGCCGTCATCGGCGTCGTCGTCTATGCGAGCTTCATGCGGCTGTGGCCGTACCGGCTGAGCTTCACGCTCAAGCATTACGATATCACGCTGAGCGGCGGCTATGCGCCGCTTTGGACGTCGCTGCTGGTCTCGGCGGTCGCCGCGGGCCTCGGTACCTTGCTGCTGTTCGCGCTGGTCTATGGCATTCGTCGGCTGCCGTCCTGGCCTGCCAAGCTCGTCTATCTCGTCGCGGTCATGCCGGTCGGCGTGCCCGGCCTCGTGCTCGGCCTGTCCTACATCTTCGCCTTCAACATCGCCGGATCGCCGCTGTCCGTCCTCTACGGCTCCACCTTGCTGCTCGCGCTGTGCAACTTCTATCACTACCACACCCAGGGTTTTCTCACGATGGTGACCGGCATGCGCGCCGTGCCGCCGGCACTGGAGGAGGCCGCGACGTGCCTCGGCAGCGGAGCAGGGCAGGTGCTCGCCAATGTCATCATTCCCGTGATGTCGCCCACGCTGATCTCCGGGTTCTTCTTCCTGTTCATGCGCTCGATGGTGACGTTGTCGGCCGTCATCTTCCTGGTGACGCCGTCGCTCGGCCTCGCCGCCGTCTCGGTGATGCGGCTCGACGAGGCCGGCTTCGTGTCGCAGGCCGCGGCGTTCTCGACCTGCATCATGGCGGTGGTCTGTGCGGCGGCGCTGGTGATGCAGCTGGCGTTGAAATGGCTGGCCGCGCGCGGCGGGCGCCGATGATGCTGCAGGAGGATCGCCACCAGCGCATCCGCGCGCTGCTCGCCACCGTCGGCCGCGCCACAACGGACCGTATCGCCACCGATCTCGGCGTCTCCCGCGAGACCGTGCGACGCGACGTGCTGGCGCTCGAGGCCCGCGGCGAGCTGCGCCGCGTCCATGGCGGCGTCGCTGCGATCGCGCCGGAGGCCGAGCCGCCGATCACCGTCCGTGCGCGCGTGCGTCTGGCCGAGAAGACGCGCATCGCGCAGGCTGCGGCGCGCATGGTCAGCCCCGGCCAGACGCTGTTCCTCGACGTCGGCTCGACCGTCTCGATCCTCGCCCGCGAGCTCGCGACGTTGTCGGGGCTCACCATCGTCACCAACTCGTTCGAGGTCGCGACCATCATCGGCGGCTCCCAGGGCGAGCGCGGCAACCGCGTCATCGTGCTCGGCGGCGAGCTCGGCAGCACCCTGCCGGCGACGTTCGGCTCGACCACGGTCGCCGAGATCCAGCGCTGGCAGGCCGACGTCGCGCTGCTGTCGCCGGTCGGCATCGATCATCGCTATGGGGCGACCAGCTTCGACATCGAGGAAGCCAATGTCGCGCGCGCGATGGCAGCGGCCGCCAGGCGCGTGCTGATCCTCGCCGACCACAGCAAGATCGGCCAGACCAGCCGCGTCGCGTATCGCGCGCCGGACGGCATCGACAGCCTGATCACCGACGCGCGCGCCGCCGATGCGCCTGCGCTCGGCGCGCTGCGCGGCGTCGTCGGCGAGGTCGTGATCGCCTGAGCTCGACGACGTCCGGCATGTTGCGCTTGGCGGCAACGGCGCTAAGGTCGCGCGCCACGCAACGCAATTCGAGGGAACATCGCCATGGCGCGCATTCGCTGCATTACCGAGATGGGCATGGGCGTCGACGTCCATGGCCGCGACGCCACCAAGGCGGCGAAGCGCGCGGTGTCGGATGCGATCCGCCATTCCAGCCTCGGCTTCTTCCGCATGGTCGGCAAGACGCCGCAGGACATGCTGGTCGACGTCACCGTCGCGGTTCCCAATCCGGAGGCCGTCGACACGGAAGCGGTCGCCAAGGAGTTGCCCTATGGCACGGTGACGGTCACCGCCGTGAAGGGCGGGCTGGAGATTCCCGCCGAGGCCGGCAGCGATGCCATCATCATCGCCAATGCCGCGGTGCTGGTGCATCTCGACGACGGCAAATGAGCGCGCGCATCAAGTGAGTGCGCGCATCATGGGCGTGTCGTTCTGATGTGAATGTCAAACAGCGGAGCATGTCGTGGCGATCCCGCGATGCCAAGCGCACCCGGGTGATGTCCGAACGATGTCCCCCTGTCAAACAGAGGGCGCAGGGAAGACCGGGTATCCGCTGATACCCGCGGCCCCCGTGCGTGAAGAAGTGCACGGGGCAGGAACCACAGGCTCAGCCGGACATTCCGGCCTTCCCTGCGCAACGGTTTTCCGGCTTATACGTGCTCTCCCCGGGGATCGGCTGTCTTGCCCCCGTCACCGGCGGATCATCAACACCACCGGCTTGGCATCAGCACCGCGATGCCAGGACCACACGATTTCGCCGGCGCATCCCACCGTTCGTCCGCATGGCAAGCCATGCTGCGGCAGAACGCGCCCGTCGCATCACCGCCTCCACGTTCGTGACGATCGCGAAGCGCCCCTCATGGCGAGGCGGGACGGACGGAGTGTTTCACAGATTCCGAAAAAACGAAAGCGAAATCTTTTTCGCGGCGGGACTGGACAGGGCTGATATCGTTGAGGTCGCGGAAGAAAAGAGATTCCCGGCGCAAGCCGGCTGGCCCCGAAGCTTTGGACAGTGAACCATCGATGGATTGACGGCGGCGGTAAAAAGCCGGAAACACGCATCGGACGCATTCATCGATTTATTCGCTCGACACGTGATTGCAGGGATGGGGACGGGACATTGACCAGCTTCTACGAGCGGCCGATTCTCAATTCGCCCTATGCTGCGCCGCAGTTGCACCATCCGATGGACGATCACGGCCAGCCGCTGGACGGTCCGCCGCGACCGGGGCGGAGGCCGTCGCGGTTCATCGTTCCCGTGCCCGCGGCGCGGAAGAAGCAGGCTAGCGCGCAGGCGTCGCTGGAGCTGGAGACCTACAGCGAGAACGCGCTGATCAACGAGATCCGCGGCCACGTCGATTCGTGGCGCGGCTTGCGCAATCCCGCCGATTGGGGCGTGACATCGGCGACGCAGCGGTTGCTGGAGCATTGGCGGCACCATCGCTTCGTCGGCCCGCGGCCGTTCTTCTGTCAGATCGAGGCGGTCGAGACCATCATCTGGTTCACCGAGGTCGCGCCGAAGCGCGCCGCGACGAAGAAATTCCTGGATGAGCTCCGCAAGGCCAATGACGAGGCCAATCCGGAGCTGTTCCGGCTGGCGCTGAAGATGGCGACGGGCACCGGCAAGACCACGGTCATGGCAATGCTGATCGCCTGGCAGACCGTCAATGCCGTGCGCAAGGATTCAAAAGACTTTTCCCGCGCCTTCCTGATCGTCACGCCCGGCATCACCATCCGCGACCGGCTGCGCGTGCTCATGCCGAGCGAGCCCGACAACTACTACGAGACGCGCGAGATCGTCCCGCCGGAGATGCTGCCGGACATTCGCCGCGCCGAGATCGTGATCACGAACTACCACGCCTTCCAGCATCGCGAGACGCTGTCGCTCAGCAAGGTGGCGCGCAGCTTCCTCACCGGCAACGCGCCGGAGCCGATCAAGACGACGCAAACCGACGCGGAGATGTTGCAGCAGGCCTGTGGGAAGTTGCTCAACTTCGAGCGCGTCAATGTCATCAACGACGAGGCGCATCATTGCTACCGGCACAAGCAGGACGGTGACGAGGAGGGCGCCCTCACCGGCGAGGACAAGAAGGAGGCGGCCGAGAACGAGGAGGCGGCACGTCTCTGGATCAGCGGCATCGAGGCGCTGAACCGCCGGCTCGGCAAGGGCGTCCGCGCGGTCTATGATCTCTCGGCGACGCCGTTCTTCCTGCGCGGCTCGGGCTATCGCGAGGGCGTCCTCTTTCCCTGGGTGGTCTCCGATTTCAGCCTGATGGATGCGATCGAGAGCGGCATCGTCAAGCTGCCCCGCGTCCCGGTCACCGACAATCTGGTGCAGACCGATGCGGTGGTCTATCGCGATATCTGGAAGCACGTCGGCAAGGACCTGCCGAAGACGGCCGCCAGCGCCAATAAGCTCACCCCGTTCGACCTTCCGGACATGATGAAGACAGCGCTGTATGCGCTGTACAGTCATTACGTGGGAGAGTTCGAGCGCTGGGAGGCTGCTGGAATCGGAGTTCCTCCAGTCTTCATCGTGGTTTGCCAGAACACGGCGATCTCGAAGCTGGTGTTTGAATATGTCGCCGGGTTCGAGCGGGACCCAGGGGATAGCGAGCGATCGGCTTTTCAGCCCGGAGAACTGAAGCTCTTCAGCAACTACGACGATCTGGGAGCTCGTCTACCGCGGCCTCGCACTCTGCTGATTGACTCGCGTCAGCTCGAATCCGGCGAGGCGCTCGATAAGGGCTTTCGGGAGGCGGCCGGCCCTGAGATCGAGCAGTTCAAGCGCGAGCGCGCAGGTCGCGAGGGCGCCGGCGGGAATGGCGAGGTCAGCGACAGCGAGATCCTGCGTGAGGTCATGAATACGGTCGGCCGCAAGGACCGACTCGGCGAGCAGATCCGCTGTGTGGTCTCGGTGTCGATGCTGACCGAGGGCTGGGACACCAACACGGTGACGCACATCTTCGGCATTCGCGCCTTTGGCACGCAGCTCCTGTGCGAGCAGGTGGTGGGCCGCGGCCTGCGCCGGCAATCCTACGAGCTCAATCCCAAGACCGGCCTATTCGATGTCGAATATGCCGACATCATGGGCATTCCGTTCGACTTCGCGTCCTCGCCCCAGGTGACCAAGCCGACGGCGCCGAAGCCGGTGACGCGGGTCCATGCGATCAAGGAGCGCTCCAGTCTGGAGATCGTCTTCCCTCGCGTGAGCGGCTACCGCCGGGATCTGCCGTCCGAGAAGCTCCAAGCGGAGTTCACGGCCGACAGCCGGTTGGAGATCACACCGCAGGACATCGGCCCGACCAAAGTCGTGATGGAAGGCATCGTCGGGGCAGGGGTCACCATCGAGCCTGAAGAATTGAAGGGGCTGCGGCCTTCGGAAATCAGCTTCAATCTGGCCAAGCATCTGCTCTACACGCATTTTCGCGACGATGACGGCTTTCCCAAGCAGCACCTGTTTCCCCAAATCCAGCGCATTGCGCGGCGTTGGATCGACGAGGGCTATCTGGTTACGCGAGGCGTGCCGATCGGCGCTATCCTCTATCGGAATCAGCTCGCGCGCGCCGCGGAGAAGATCAACATCGCCTGCACCCGCGGCAGCGCCGGGCAGCTGCTGGCGGTGCTCGATCCTTATAACCCGAAGGGCTCGACACGCTTCGTCAATTTCATCACCTCCAAGCCGGTGTGGAAGACCGGCGCACAGCCGCCGAAATGCCAGATCAGCCACGTCGTGCTCGACAGCGACTGGGAGGAGCAGCTCGCGCTGACCCTGGAGGGCCACTCGCGCGTGCTCGCCTATGCCAAGAACCAGGCGCTCGGCTTCGACATCCCCTATCTCGATGCCGGCGTGATGCGCCGCTACATCCCGGACTTCATCGTCCGGCTCGACATCGGCGCCGAGGAGCCGCTGAACCTCGTGCTCGAAGTGAAGGGCGTCCGCGACGAGAGCGACAAGGCAAAGGCGCAGACTGCGCGCGACCTCTGGGCCCCGGGCGTCAACGCCCTCGGCGGCTTCGGCCGCTGGGCGTTCGCGGAGTTTCGCGACTGGGCGACGATGGGCGAGGATTTTGCGAGGCTGGTCGAGCGTTTTGTAGGAGGCGCGAATGGCTGACTGGAAACCTTACGCTGCCACGGACGAGAACTTGATCGCACACGGTCTGGCCCCGGCAATGCGCTGGCTGGTTGCAGTAGCGCTCGACGGGACGGACATGACCTATGGCAGGCTGAGGAAGCGGCTGGAGAATGAAGTCGGATTCTCGCCTATATTTACAACTCGGACAGGAATCGTTGCCGGCGAACTTATGAACGCGATACAAGCGGTCGAGCCTGATGCTCCTCTCATCAACGTTCTGGTCGTCAACAAGAACGATCACCAGCCAAGCGACGGAGCTGGCTGGTATATGGGCGAACGATTCAGCGAACCGCTTCTCAAACAGAAGCACGCCAAGGAGAAGTATCCCATCCTGTGGGAGAAGACTTTCAAGCGGGCTGTGGCAGAAGTCTACAGATATGAAGATGCGCAATGGGCAGATTTGTACGAGCGAGTGTTCAGCAAACGGTTGGATATTAAGCAGATCCGGCGTGAACGGGAACAGCGCCACAAAGGAACGGAAAACGACGGTATCCCCAGCGGTCGCAGATATGGCCCGGGAGGAGAGGGGCCGCTTCACGAGGCGCTACGCCTATGGGTGAAGGACAACCCCGCGGAAATACGGAAATACTTCAAAGACGCTTCCACAGAGACCGAGGTAGACCTCGATTCTGGCGACCGAGTAGACGTTGTCTATAAAGTTAAGGACCGCATCGTCGTCCTAGAGGTCAAGTCTAGAATATCTGATGAGCTCGACTTAAGGCGTGGCGTTTTCCAGTGCGTCAAATATAGAGCTGTTCGTCGAGCGATGGATGTACGAGACGACGCCATCGTCGAGGCTTATCTCGTTACTGAGAACCCGCTCCCCAACGAGATCGCGGCTCTGGTCAAACGGCACGACATTCACCATATCCAAGTCCCGCAAGATCGAAATTGACATGGCCCGTTCGCCGAAAACCCCGAAGCCGACCAAACCCACCCGGCAGGTCGACGCGCTCAAGCATGATGCCGCCAGCCGGAAGAACATTCCGACCGCGGAAATGGAGAGCTTCTTCCGGCGCGACGAGGATGCCTCGCCGCTGCCGCCGAAGCATTATCCGCGGGCGCGGCCGTTGCCGGAGGGCACGACGCGCACGCCGGAGGAGCCGAGCCAGCCGGAACTGATCTGGAACGGCATGCGCATCACCATCACCGAGGCGCAGAGGCAGGAGCTGGCCGAGACCGGCAAGCTGACGCTGTCGGATGCGCAGCTCGTGTGGCGCGGCAAGGACCGGCAGGACTGGTCCGACCTCGTCGTCAACGTGCCGCCGCTCTACATCCAGGAGAAGATCCATCCCAAGGCCATCATCGACGATTTGAAGCGGCACACGGAGACGCGGCGCGAGGCCGAGAGCGACGCGCCCGACCTGTTCGCGGACTTCAACGGCATCGAGCCCGACCAGCGCGCTGAGTTCTACCAGCACGACCAGCACTGGTCGAACCGCATGATCCTCGGCGACAGCTTGCAGGTCATGGCGAGCCTCGCCGAGCGCGAGGCGCTGCGCGGCAAGGTGCAGTGCATCTATTTCGACCCACCCTATGGCATCAAGTTCAATTCGAACTGGCAGGTCTCGACCCAGTCACGCGACGTCAAGGACGGCAAGCAGACGGACATCAGCCGCGAGCCGGAGCAGGTGAAGGCGTTCCGTGATACGTGGAAGGACGGGATACATTCGTATCTCGCTTACCTGCGCGACCGGCTGACAGTGATGCGAGATCTGTTGACGGATAGCGGATCGATTTTCGTGCAGATCGGCGACGAGAATGTTCATCGTGTTCGAGCTGTGATGGACGAGCTCTTTGGTGAGGAAAATTTCGTCGTTCAGATCTCAATCGAGAAAACAAGCAGCCAAACTCAAGACTACATCGCACCAGTTACAGATTACGTAATTTGGTTTGCTCGCAAAAAATTGCAGCTGAAATTTCGATCTGCTGTGCTGCCCAAGGCTGATTTAGGCGCAGGATTTTCAGAGTACAGCCGCATTGAGTTGGACGATATCTCGCGCCGCACGATGACGGGCAAAGAGAAGGCGAACGAAGTCGAGCTTCCCAAGCATGCCCGAATCTATCGTCAGGACAACTTGACGTCCCAGAGCGTTGGTCGCGCGAAAGGCGAGGGGGCGGCCTCTTGGTTTGCCGTGGCAGTAGATGGTGAAACATTTCAGCCAAGTATGCAGAACCGCTGGAAGACCAACGAAGAGGGAATGGCTCGGCTCGTGAAGGCTCGCCGTGCGGAGGCGCGGGGAACGAGCTTGTCCTATGTTCGGTTTTTGGATGACTATCCGGTTGGCGCGATCAACAACATCTGGCGAGATGTTAAGTTTTCTAGCCGGGCCGAGGATAAGACCTATGTTGTCCAGACATCGGCGGCCACGATCCAGCGTTGCATACTCATGTCGACAGATCCTGGTGATCTCGTACTTGACCCCACCTGCGGCTCCGGCACGACGGCCTATGTCGCTGAGCAATGGGGCCGGCGCTGGATCACCATCGACACTAGCCGTGTTGCGTTGGCGCTCGGACGAACGCGGCTGATGGCAGCGCGCTATCCCTGGTATCTGCTGGCGGATAGCCGCGATGGCCGCGCCAAAGAGTCCGAACTGACGCTACGTGCGCCAGCCGACACGCCTATCCATCACGATATACGCCAGGGTTTCGTCTACGAGCGCGTGCCGCACATCACGCTCAAGTCGATCGCCAACAATCCGGAGATCGATGACGTCTGGGAGAAGTGGCGGGCGGTGCTGGAGCCGCTGCGCGCTACGCTCAATGCGGCGATGAGCAAGACCTGGGAGGAATGGCAAATTCCGCGCGAACTGCCGACCGATGCGCCTGCATCCGCGAAAGAACCGCATGCGAAATGGTGGGAGGCGCGGATCGCGCGGCAGCGCGAGATCGATGCGTCGATCGCGGCGCGGGCCGAGGTCGAATATCTCTACGACAAGCCGTATCAGGACAATGGCCGCGTCCGCGTCGCCGGCCCGTTCACCGTCGAGAGCCTGTCGCCACACCGCGCCGCGCCCGCGAGCGAGGAGGAATTGATCGACCTGATCGACGCCGCCGCGGGCAAGCGTTCGGCCGTCGATGCAGATCTCGCCGGGCAGGACTTTGCGGCCATCGTGATCGACTATCTCAAGACCGAGGGCGTCAAGCAGCAGGCCAAGGGCGACCGCATCTCGTTCGAGAGCCTCGCGCCGTGGCCCGGCAATTTCATCGGCGCCAGCGGCAGCTTCATCGAGGGCGACAACGGCCCCGAGCGCCGGGCCGCGATCCTGATCGGCCCGGAATATGGCACGGTCGGCCGTCAGGACCTCGTCGCCGCCGCGCGCGAGGCGGTCGACAACCGCTTCGACGTGCTGATCGCCTGCGCCTTCAATTTCGATGCGCATTCCTCGGAGCTGGGCAGCCTCGGCAGCCTGAAGATCCTCAAGGCGCGCATCAATCCGGACATGCACATGTCCGACGAATTGAAGAACACCGGCCGCGGCAACATGTTCGTCGTGTTCGGCGAGCCCGACGTGCAGATCCTCGACGAGGGCGGCTCGGAGATCCGGGTCAAGGTCAACGGCGTCGACGTGTTCGATCCCAACACCGGCGACATCCGCTCCAACGACACCAAGGGCATCGCCGCCTGGTTCGTCGACACCGACTACAACGAGGAAAGCTTCTTCGTCCGCCAAGCCTATTTCCTCGGCGCCAACGATCCCTACAAGAGCCTCAAGACCGCGCTCCAGGCCGACATCGACGAAGACGCCTGGGCGACGCTCTATTCCGACACGTCCCGCTCGTTCCCACGGCCGAAGAGCCGTAGGATTGCGGTGAAGGTCATCAACCATTTTGGCGACGAGGTGATGAAGGTATTTGGAGTATAACGATGAACGAAACTTGTGGGGCGATCGTCAATACTGACGCGCTTAAAAAAGCCAACGATGATGCCGTTGCGGCCTATATCAAAATACTTGAGAACTTCTATTCTTTTCTGATTAGCTTTGCGCTGACTCAGGCAACTATGAAGCTTGCCGACGGTTGGATCGCGGACGGCCTTTCCGTCAGTACGCTTGGCCGCGGCGTTCTTTATGTGTCTCTGCTTATCACTATTGTTCCATTTTACCAGGGGATGAACCGGTTTCTGTACCAGACCCACGTTGTTCGACCAATTGAGAAACCAAGTTCCCGCTCGTCGCCGATGTTGCTCGATCTGTACGCATTCTTGTTGATGAGCTGTATCCTCTTTGCGATGGGACGCTTCCTCGATAACCCAAAGACCTTTTTTTACTTGTGGTCCGCGCTGCTTGTTCTCGATGTGGTGTGGTCGGTTCTGGTCTGGCTAATTCAAGGAAGTCGGCGGCCTATCTGGGCAGGTAACAATTTTGCTTGGCTGCTTGCAGCTTGGGCGTACTGCGAGGCGACGAGCTATTGGTCTCCACTGCCGGCCAATCTGCAGGGGCTCGATCCGCTTATTCCTTACGGTTTCGTGTTTTTCGAGTTCGGTCGCACGCTCGTTGATTACTGGCTCAATTGGCGTTTCTATTTCCCATTTGAATATAGAGGCTCGTGAATGACCGGTGTTTCATTGCCCAGCTCGGTTATCATCTACTTGGCAGGACCATATTCCAACGATGCGCCTGCAAATCCGCTGAAAAGGTCATCAGCGGAGAAGCGTCTTGCTCGTTTCAATGCAATCACAGAGGCTGCTCGACAGCTCGTCGAGCAGAGCAATATTATCTATAGTCCGTTGACAATGACGCATCCAATCGATGTTAGAATGCAGCACGATCCCGGATCTGCGTTTTGGGTTGCTTTCGACGAGGCTTTCATGGCGCATTGTGGGCGCTTGATCGTTCTCAAACTCCCCGGATGGGAGGCGAGTTCTGGAGTATTGAAGGAGATAGAGTTCTTTCGGAAACGAGGTATACGGCCAGAGTGGCGGGAGCCGGCGGAGTTTGGGCTTTCGAGAGACACTCCAGAGTTTGCGGCTGCGTTTGAATAATGCCATGAACTTCCTGCTCGCCGATACATTCACCGCGTCGTTCGCCAAGCTTGCCGGCGCGGACCAGAAGGCCGTGAAGGCGAGCGTGTTCGACCTGCAGCTCGACCCCGGGGGCAACGGGCTGCAACTGCACCGGATCGACAATAGCAAGGATCGCAATTTCTGGTCGGCGCGGGTCAATCGCGACGTCAGATTGATTTTGCACAAGACTGGCGACACCGTGCTGGTCGCCTATGTCGGCCATCACGACGACGCCTATGCCTGGGCGGAGCGGCGGCGGATCGAGGCGCATCCGCGCACCGGCGCGATCCAGATCGTCGAGGTGCGCGAGCGGGTCGAGGAGGTGGCGCGGCCGGCGACGCTGGATCTCGTTTCGCCGGAGCCGGCGGAGGGCAGGGCCAAAGCGGCGCCGCTGCTGTTCGCCGGGCTCGACGACGAGGCGCTGCTCTCGATCGGCGTCCCCGCCGACTGGCTCGCCGACGTCCGAGCGGCTGACGAGGACGGCTTCTTCACGCTCACAAAGCATCTGCCGGCGGAGGCCGCCGAGGCGCTGCTGGAATATGCCGCGACGGGGAGGCTGCCGGTCCCGGCGCCGGCCGTCGCCGATCCCTATGCGCATCCCGATGCGCTGCGCCGCATCCGGCCCATCGCCGGCCACGAGGAGCTGGAGCAGGCGCTCGCCTACCCCTGGGAGAAGTGGGGCGTCTTCCTGCATCCCTCGCAGCGCGCGCTGGTCACGCGCAGCTTTGCCGGACCGGCGCGGGTGGCGGGCTCGGCCGGCACCGGCAAGACCATCGTCGCGCTGCATCGCGCGGTCAGGCTCGCGCGCGACAATCCCAGTGCAAAGATCCTGCTGGCGAGCTTTTCGCAGCCCTTGGCGGATGCGCTCGCGAAAAAGCTCCTGGTGCTGGCGCCGGAGACCGGCGGCGTGGTGCCACGGATCACCACGGCGTCGTTCAAGGGCATTGCCGAGCAGATGTATCAGCTCGAACACGGCTTCCGGCCGCGCATCGCCTCCGAGCAGGTGCTGCGCGAGCGGTTGCGCAAGGCGGCCGCTGACCTCAAAGGATTTTCCGAGCGCTTTCTGCTGTCGGAATGGAGCAACGTCGTCGATGCCTGGGGGCTCGACTCGCTCGACGCGTATGCCAAGGTGCAGCGGATGGGGCGCAAGAGCCGGCTCGGTCCCAACCAGCGGGCGCGGCTGTGGCCGGTGTTTGCGGCGGTGCGCGCGGCGATCGCGGCCGAGCGCTACACGACCTGGGCCAACGTGTTCACGGAGCTTGCCACGGCGCTGGAGGGCCGGGCGGCCAAACCGTTCGATCATGTCGTGATCGACGAGGCGCAGGACCTCGCGCCGGCCGAACTGCGCTTCTTCGCCGCGCTGGCGCCGAAGGCCAGTGACGGGCTGTTCCTGGCCGGCGATGCCGGGCAGCGCATCTTCCAGCATCCCTATTCCTGGGCGAGCCTCGGCGTCGACGTACGCGGTCGTTCGTTCACCTTGAAGGTCTGCTACCGCACCTCGCAGCAGATCCGCCGCGCCGCCGACCGGCTGCTGCCGACGGTGCTGCGCGATGCCGACGGGCTGGAGGACGAGCGGCGCGGCATCATCTCGGTGTTCGAGGGACCGCGGCCGGAGGTGAAGGCGTTCGCCGATGTCGCGGCGGAGGGCGCGCATGTCGGCGCGGCCATCGCGGCATGGTTGGCGGACGGCATCGCGCCGCAGGAGATCGGCGTGTTCGTGCGCACCGAGGCGCTGGTGGCCCGCGCGCGGGCCGCCCTTGCCGGGCTTGCCGGTGCTGAGGCGATCACCACGGGTGCGATGAGCCTCGCCAAGGGACTGGAATTCCGCGCCGTCGTGGTGATGGCCTGCGACGAGGGCATCCTGCCGCTCGACGAGCGCGTCGAGGACGCCGCCGATGAAGCCGAACTCGACGACATCTACGAGACCGAGCGGCGGCTGCTCTATGTCGCCTGCACCCGGGCGCGGGAGCATCTGCTGCTGACGGGGACAAACCCGACGTCGGAATATCTCGCCGACTTCACACAGTGAGACGGCTGCGCATCGTTGGATGACAGCAGCGCGAGCTCGATGCGTCAGGCTGTCGTGGTCTTCGAGATTGTTGCGGCAGGCGAAGTTGGGAAACCAAGAGGAGGCAACATGGCCACCATTACGATCGATGTCATCAACGAGAGCCTCGAGCCGCAGAACTTTTTCATCTTCGAGGAGCCGGCGGAGGATTCGGGTGAACCGCAGGTCTATTCGAACAGTCTCGATAGCGAAGCTTTGCTGCCCCATGCCACGTCGAACGCTCATGTCACTTTTTTGATCCAGGAGTCCGACTGTCAGCCGGACACGATCTTCTACGTCCAGACCGGGAACTATCCCCCGGGAACCGTCGTGAACGCCACGGACGCGTCGATCAATGCGGCGGTGTGCGACGCGACGTCCGGATGCACGACGTTCAACGTGACGTACAATGCTGATGGAAGCTGGACCGTACAGGCCATGGCTTCGTCAGGGGGAGCCGAGGATTAGCTAGATCTGGTCGACGTGGCCGATCAGCCGATCCCGGCCGGGGCGACCAGGTTCGATGTCGTGGTCAGGAATGAGGCGGATCCAGAGATCATTTCCACCGGACAGACAGACGGTTTCGATGGCCGGTGACGATCACCGACCTCAGCAGCCTCGGCCCAGGACCTGCAGGGGACCGCAGCAAGATCCGGATTGAGGCTCGGTTCCGTCACCGGCCGCCCTCGCTGACCCACCGCGCCAGTCCCTCCGCCAGCCCGTCGAACATCGCGCGGATCGGGGCAGCGTCCTTCTGGTCCTCGTGCACGGCGAGCCAGCAGTCGAGCTCGAAGGCAACCTGGTTGGCGAGCACCGGGACCAGCGCCGGATTGCGCTTGGCCATGGCGATCTGCATGCCGCCGATGCCGAGGCCGGCTTCGATCGCCGTGACCTGGGCGACGTCGGAGTCGGTGCGGTAGGAGAAGAGCTCGCGTGAGATCGGCAGCTGTGAGCTGGCGACCGAGCGGGCCGAATGATCGTCGCGGTCGAAGCCGATGACGTGGTGGGCGGCGAGCGCCTCGATCGTGTCGGGCAGCCCGAAGCGGCCGATGTAGTCGCGATGCGCATAGAGGCCGAGCGGGACGCTGCCGATCCGGCGCGCGACGAGACCGTCCTGCTTCGGCCTGATCATCCGCACCGCGATGTCGGCGTCGCGCCGCAGCAGGTCGTCGGTGCGGTTGTTGAGCACGAGCTCGATGATGATCTCCGGATAGCGCTTGCGGATGCCGGCGAGGATCGTCGGCAGCACGAAGGTGCCGACGATCTCGCTCGCGGAGATCCTGACGACGCCGCGCGGCTGCCGCGCATCGCCTCCGCTCCTGGCCGCGCGCACCAGCGCCGCGAACGCCGCCTCCATCGCTTCCGCGTGCGGCACCAGTGCCGTCGCCGCTTCGGTCGGCAGCAGGCCGGCCTGGGAGCGGGTGAACAGGGCGACGCCGAGGCCGGCCTCGAGCTCGTCGATGTGGCGGCCGACGGTCGGCTGCGTCAGCCCGGTCGCCCGCGCTGCGGCCGACAGGCTGCCGCGCCTGATGACCGCGAGGAACGAGCGCAGCAGGCTCCAATCCGAGGGTTCAATCATACAGAAACGTATAGCATCTCAAGAATGATTGGCAATTTTCGTTTTGGGACGGCCGGGTCAGATTGCCGGGCACAGCAGGAGATCGACTCATGTCCCACGACACGAACATCCCGACCGCCTTGATCCTCGGCCTGACCGGTGCGATCGGCGGCGCCATTGCCAAGGCGCTGGCAAAGCGCGGCTTCGCCATCCGCGCGCTGACGCGCCGGCCGCCGGCCGAGCGGAATTCGTTTGCCTTCCCGGTCGACTGGCGCGATGGCGACGCCCGCGATCCGGCGTCGGTGCTGGCCGCGGCCGCGGGCGCGAGCCTGATCGTTCACGGCGTCAATCCGCCGGGCTATGCGCGCTGGCGCGAGGACGCGCTGCCGATGCTCGCCAACACCATCGCGGCGGCGAAGGCCGTCGGCGCGACGATCGTGTTTCCGGGCAATGTCTACGTCTACTCATCAGCATCGCCGGCGGTGGTCAGCGAGACCTCGCCGCGGCGGCCGACGACGCGGAAGGGCCAGGTGCGGCTGGAGATGGAGGAGATGCTGGAGCAGGCCGCGCGCGACCATGGCGTCCGCGTCATCGCCATCAGGGCGGGCGACTTCTTCGGCCCCGGTGTAACCAATTCCTGGTTCGCCCAGGCGCTGGCGAAGGGCGGCATGGCCGTGACCTCCGTGCAGCGCCTGACACGCCCCGGCATCGGCCATGCCTGGGCCTACGTCCCCGATCTCGCCGAAACCTTCGCGCGCCTGGTCGACATTCGCGCCGATCTGCCGGCCTGCACGATGCTGAACTTTGCCGGGCACTACGATGCGACCGGGCATGACATGACCGACGCCGTTCGCCGCGTCATCGGCCGGCCCGATCTGCCGGTGAAGCCGTTCCCCTGGATCATCCTCTGGCTCGCCGCGCCTTTCGTCGGCTTCATGCGCGAGGCGATCGAGATGCGCTGGCTGTGGAAGCAGAGCCTCGCGCTCGACAACAGCAAGCTCGTCGGCCTGCTCGGGGCGGAGCCGCATACGCCGCTCAACGGCGCCGTCAAGGCGGCGCTCGCATCCAACCGCTGAACCCATTGCCCCAAAAGGATCGATCCCATGACCACCGCAACGACTGCGGCGCCGATGACGCGCGCCGACATGCTCACGCTCGTCCTGCTCGTCGCCGCGCAGGTCGTCCTGTTTCTCATCCCGCTGATCGTGCTCGGCCGCGCGATCGGCTGGCCGGCCAGCCTGCGCCTGCCGGCCGGCGAAGCGCTGCCGCTGATCGCGCGCCATGCGACGGCGGTGCAGATCGGCTACTGGGGCTATCTCCTGACGGCGACCGCGATGGTGCCGCTCGCGCTCGCCTTGCGCCATTTTGCGCAGGCGCACGGCGTTCGCGGCGGGTTACCCGACGTCATGGGGGCGATGGGCGTCGCTGCCGCTGTCCTCAAGACGCTCGGCATCGTGCGCTGGCTGATCGCGATGCCGAACCTCGCGATGCTCCATGCCGGCACCAACGATCCGATCATCCGGGCCGCCGTCGAGGTCGGGTACGTTGCGCTCAACGGCTATGCCGGCGCCGTCGGCGAACTGCTGGGCGTGCAACTGTTCTCCGGCATCTGGCTGATGCTGGTCGGCACGATGCTGCTGCGTGCGAAGCTTTGCGTCAACGGTCTCGCCGGCCTCGCCATCGGCGCTGGCTTTGCAACGACGGCGCTGCGGACGTTCGTGCCGGCATTTGAGATACTTGGCGCCATCGTTCCGCCGCTGGCGCTGGGATGGTTCGTGGCGCTCGCCGTGACGCTGGCGCGGCGCGCGCTCCCCGGAAGCTGAGACGCTCCCGTTGAGAGGGCGAAGCCATACATGGGATAGCCAGCTAGGTTAGGATTGACGCCGGCGGTGAAACGACGGAAACACGCATCAACGTCCCAATCCAATTGGCTTGGGAGGCGCTAGGAGAGCGAAACGGTAGCCCATCAATCACGCAAATGATCGATGCGATGAGTCGATACCGCAATGGCGAAAGAGTTACGGCACAGACAATGATTGGGTGCCGCGTCTTGGCGGCAAGGCCTGTCTAAGGTGATGTCGCTATGGCTGGTGTGTGGTAGGAGCTTTTGGACCTACCTCAATTCAGTAGCCGAGTTTGAGTCTCGGATCGACGGTGCCGCGTGTCCTCTTGAAGACGTCTGCAAACAAATCTTCCTTCTCGTCGGCGGGGTGAGCGTGTTCGATCGGACGCGTGGCCGGCTTCTTGCGTTTGGACCGCGCGTGCTCCGCAATGCGATAGGTCGTTTGCTCCGCCAGAGGTAGAATTTCGTTTGGTCTCTTTCTCTTGCGCATGGGGACCTCCTGGCAAAAAAAAGCGGTTCTGCAGGCCGACTGTATGTCTTGGAGTCTCGATCAATGCTGGGGTCGCAGGCCCTCACTCCACCGCATCCTTCTTCGCAATCCTATGCAGCTGCTCGAACAGATCGGCCTGCTCGCTGGTGCACAGGCACACGCCCTGCGCCGAGTCCGCTTCGCCGGCGTTGAGGTAGGCGTGGCCCATGGTGCTGTCGAGATACATGCCGTCGCCTTCGTGCAGGATCTCCGGCGCGTAGAACTCGGTGTGGACGGCGATGGTGCCGCGGGTGACGAGAAAATACTCCTCGCCGCTGTGGCGGAGCAGGGGACCGAACTCGTCGAGGGTGCGGGCGCGCACCTCGGTGATCATCGGCACCATGCGTTTGCCGATCAAATCGGTGCATTGATAGGTGTAGGTGTAGAACTTCGTGCTGACCACCTGGCCCTGGCCGGCGCGGCTGATGCTGCGGCGGGCCGTGACGGGACGCCCGGGCTCGGGGCGCGGCGCGGCCGGGCTGAACAGCTCGGCGATGTCCATCTGCAGGCCTGACGTCAGCTGCAACAGCTTGTCGTAGGTCAGCGACATCAGGCCGTTCTCGACCTTGGACAAGGTCGACAGCGCCATGCCCGTCTTTTCCGCCACCTGCTTCAGGGTCAGGCCGCGCGCCTGCCGGGCCGCCTTCAGGCAGTGGCCGAGCTGGGAGTGGGGGCCTTCGGCGGCGGTCTCGCTGACGACGGTGTCGGTCACGGGGGGCTCCGGAAAATCCGTTAGCGGATCGGGTGGTCTTCGGTGCGGCGGCGGTCGGGCAATGTCGCGCGAAAGTGGCTGATCGATCAATGGGCTGGACGTCCGGCCTCACGGTCATGCGTAACGCGCGGTGGAACATTGCGTTTTCAAGCCGTGCATTCGATTTCTTATGTGCTAAATAGTTTTCCGAAACGGAAAAGAGAAGCCCTGTGGAATCGATTTGCGACAAGACGGCCGGCGAACTGGTCAAGCTTCTGAAATCGAAGGCGATCTCGCCGGTCGCGCTGCTCGATTCGTGCCTGGAGCGGATCGCCGCGGTCAACCCGGCGGTCAATGCCGTGGTCACCCTGGACGAGCCGGGAGCCCGGGCTGCCGCCAAGCGGGCCGAGGCGGAGCTTGCCCGCGGCGAGCATAAAGGGCCGCTGCACGGCCTGCCGGTGCTGATCAAGGACACCCAGGACACCGCCGGGATGCGCTCGACCTATGGCAGCCCGATCCTGGCCGACAACGTGCCCGCGATCGACCAGGCCTCGGTGGCGCGGCTGCGCGCGGCCGGCGCGATCATCTTCGGCAAGACCAACACGCCGGAATGGGCGGCTGGTGGCAACACCCGCAATCCCGTGTTCGGTGCCACCGGCAATCCGTTCGATACGCTGCGCTCGGCGGCCGGCTCCTCCGGCGGCTCGGCGGCGGCGCTGGCCTGCGGGATGGCGCCGCTCGCCTCGGGCTCGGACACCGGCGGCAGCTTGCGCAATCCGGCCGGCTTCTGCGGCATCGTCGGCATGCGTCCCTCCTACGGACTCGTCGCCAGCGAGAAGCGCGCCCATGGCTGGTCGTGCCTGTCGACCGACGGGCCGATGGCGCGCAATGTTGCGGATACGGCGCTGATGCTCTCGGTGATGGCGAGCGACGATGCGCGCGATCCGCTCGCCTATACGCTGCCGGGCGAGGCGGTGCGCGGTGCGCCTGCGCGCTGGGCGGTGCCGCCGCAGGTCGACTTGCACAAGCTCAAGCTCGCCTTCACCGAGGACTTCGGCTTTGCGCCGACGGAAGCGTTGATCCGCCGCGCCTTCCGCGCGCGCGTGACGCGCATCGCGCCGCTGTTTGCGGACGCCTGCGAAGCGACGCCCGATTGCAGCGGCGCCGACGAGACCTTTGCGGTGCTGCGCGCCTCGCTGTTCCTCACCCAGCATGGCAAGAATTATCGCGAGCGCCCCGAGATGATCGGGCCGAACGTGCGTGCCAATGTCGAGGAGGGGCTGTCCTACAGCCTCGACGATTTTTCGCGCGCGAGCGCGAACCAGACCCGGATCTACCGGTCCTATCAGTCGTTCTTCGCTCAGCACGACGTGCTGATCAGCCCGACCATCACCTTGAGTCCGCGGCCGTGGTCGGAGCTGTATCCGGCCGAGATCGACGGCGTGCCGACCAAGTCCTATTTCCATTGGCTGGCGCTGGCCTATGCGGTGACGCTGGCGGGACATCCGGCCCTCAGCCTGCCGCTCGGCGTTGACGACAACGGGCTGCCGTTCGGATTGCAGATCATCGGTCCCCGTGGCGGCGATGCGCTGGTGCTCGGCGTGGCCGCGGCGCTGGAGCAGGCCTTTGCGGGTGACGCCGAGCTGCGCCGTCCGCAGCCGGATCTCGAGAAGCTCGCCGCGCTGCCGCCGCTGGCGCAGACGCCGGGATTCATGGCGTGGGATTGAGCCGCGCCGACATGATCAACATCTTCTGGAGCTAACAATGTCCGACGCTTCCTCATGGCCGTTCTCGCTGGTGCGCCGCGCCGGCGGCCTCGTGTTCCTGTCGGGCGAGGTCCCGGTCGCCGATGACGGCAGCATTCCCGAGGGCATCACGGCGCAGACCGACCTCGTGTTCAAGCTGATCTCGGAGACGCTGGCCGCCGAGGGGCTGACGCTCGACGACGTCGTGTCCTGCATGGTGCATCTCGCCGACAAGGCCGACTTCGCCGAATACAACGCGGCCTATCGCAGGCATTTCAAGGATCCGCTGCCGGTGCGCACCACGGTGCAGGCACAGATGATCGCGGACGTTCGATTAGAGGTCACCGTCGTCGCGGCGGCGCGGACCTGACAGGGAGTGACGACGATGCGGAGCGCAATCGTTCTCGGAGGTGGCATGGTCGGCGTCGGCACGGCGCTGCACCTGCAGAGCCGCGGCTGGTCGGTGGCGCTGGTCGATCGCCGCGAGCCGGGACGCGAGACCAGCTACGGCAATGCCGGCATCATCCAGAGCGAGGCCGTCCGGCCTTACGCAATGCCCTATGACATCGCCGGCGTGCTCGACATCGCGCTGGCGCGCACCAACGACGTGCACTACAGCCTTCCGGCCCTGCCGTATCACGTGAAGCCGCTGCTGCGTTACTGGTGGAATTCGTTCCCCGGCCGGCACGAGGTGCTGACGCGCACCTACGCGCAGCTGATCTCGCGCGCCGCGCCCGAGCACGAGCCGCTGATCACGGCCGCCGGCGCCGGCAATCTCGTGCGCCGCGACGGCTTTCGCGTGCTGCACCGGAACCAGGCGCAGTTCGACAAGGAGGCCAAGGAGGCCGAAGCGGTCGGCAAGGCGTTCGGCGTCAAGTTCAAGCTGCTCAGTGCAGCCGAGCTGGCCAAGGTCGAGCCCGGCCTGAACGAGAGCGGCATTGGCGGCCTGCATTGGCAGGAGCCGTGGACGGTGTCCGATCCGGGCAGCCTGGTGACCTCTTATGCCGATCTGTTCGTCAAGCGTGGCGGCAAGCTGCTGCTCGGCGATGCGACCACGCTGGCGCAACAGGGCAGCGGCTGGGCGGTGACGACCAGCGAAGGCCGGATCGAGGCCGAGGCGGTCGTGGTCGCGCTGGGTCCGTGGTCGCCGGAATTCCTGAAGCGGTTCGGCATGGACATCCCGATGGTGCGCAAGCGCGGCTATCACCGGCACTACAGCGGCGGCGCGCCGCTCGACCTGCCGCTGCGCGATGCCGCGTTCGGCTATCTGATGAATCCGATGGCCAAGGGGGTCCGCATCACCACCGGCGCCGAGCTGTCGTCGCCGGATGCGAAGCTGACGCCGGTTCAGCTCGGCAAGGCCGAGGCCGCGGCACGCCAGCTGATCGATCTCGGCAAGCCGGTGGAGCCCGAGCCGTGGCTCGGCACACGGCCCTGCATGCCCGACATGCTGCCGGTCGTCGGACAGGCGGCGCGGCACAAGGGTCTCTGGCTGCATTTCGGCCACGGCCACCAGGGCTTTACGCTGGGACCGGCCACCGGCCGCATCCTCGCCGAGCTGATGAGTGGCGAGACGCCCAGCGTCGACGTCGCCGCCTGTGCGCCGGCGCGATTCGGGGCGTGAGCCGTCTGCCCTGCGACCGCGAGAGAGGGTGATCCGGGAAGGCCGCAAGTGACGGCTGCAAAACGCAGCCAGTCGTTTACCAAGCGCGCCTTTCCGGAGCCCGGAAAACCCCCGCTTCACCAATTCGCAAGCCCGCTCTCCTAGCGTGGCGGTGCCGGTTGGGGCCAGGACACTGGGGCGAACGCAGTTCGTGAGTTCTGCCGTCGGCCAGCGATCCGAACATCGTGTGGGGGAGCAGATGAACTTCGCGGGCCTAGCCTACCGCTTCATATCCAATTTCGTGTTTCTCGCGGCTGTCTTTCTCAGCCTGAACTACATCGAGAAATACCAGAACCGCGCCGTGCTGGCGCTGGTGGTGCTGATCTATGCCGGCATGCGCGCCGTGACGGTGGTACGAACCTTCCACTTCTTCGGACGGATCGAAAAGATGGAATCCGACGTTCGCCGGCTGGCGGGCATGCTCGGCGAAGGGCCGGTCGCCCAGGTCGTCAGCAAGCAGGTGGTCGCCGACGTCGGCTCGCTGCGCAAGGACGGCGAGAAGAAGTCCTATATGGACCTGTTCTTCCTGGCCGCGGCCGTCATCCTCTGCGTCAGCAAGCTCATCTCGAACTGACGCGCGGGAGAATGCATCGGGCGTGAGGCCAGCCAGATTGCTCAATTGAAAAAGGGGCGCGTCAGCGCCCCGTTTTCGTTTCGAAGATCGTTGCTTTGATCTCAGCGCCGGCGCAGGGCCGCGAGGCGAACCGGGCGACCGGCCGGCTTGGTGGCGGCCTGGCCCTCGACCCGGACGACCTGATGCCGGCGGGCGGACAATGGTGCGGCGGGCGGCCAGGCGAACAGCTGGGCGGAGGGCGCGGGAAGCGCGGGAGCCGTCGCGATTCGCGCCTTGACCGCAGGCCGCGGCCAGGACGGCTTCGGCAGGGGGCGTGCCGCCGCAGGCGGCAGGTCCAGATTGCCGAAATCGTCCAGCGTGGCACGGGCGCGCGTGTCGGCGCCGGCGAGGTTGGTTGGCGTGATGGCCGGCCAACGCGCCACCGGCGTCTCGTCCGACGGCCGGTGCACCAGCCAGTCCTCCGGCTCGGTCGGCGTTGCCGGCCGGTCCGGCGTCGCGGCGACGACATGCACGACGCGATAGTTCTTGGCCTTGAGATCGGCGAGGATCTTCGGCAGCGCTGCGACGGTGCGCGCCTGGATGTCGTGCAGCAGCAGGATGCCCTTGCCGCGCGCCTCCAGCCGCTTCATCGCGAGCTCATGGACCTTGGCGCCGGAGATGTTGCGCCAGTCGTCGGCCAGAAAGTCGGCGCTCCACACCTGCAGGCCGAGCGTCGCGGCGTAGCTCTCCACGGCGTCGCCGCGGAGCAGGCCGGGCACGCGGAAGAACGGCGACAGCGCGGACGGATCGGTCAGCGCGGCCTTGGTCCAGGCGATGCCCTGGTCGACCTCGGGCTGGACCT
The DNA here is from genome assembly GCF_032381435.1 of Bradyrhizobium sp. SZCCHNR1002. Lineage (NCBI taxonomy): Bacteria > Pseudomonadati > Pseudomonadota > Alphaproteobacteria > Hyphomicrobiales > Nitrobacteraceae > Bradyrhizobium > Bradyrhizobium sp. SZCCHNR1002. The sequence continues at coordinate 1,445,313 of NZ_JAUHIS010000001.1, read as the reverse complement.
GCTCGAGCGTCATCTTGTTGAAGCTCAGCGGATGGTTCTGGCTGTGGGTGCCGACGGTGTGGCCGGCGGCCACGAGCTTGCGCACGCCTTCTGGATCGGCCTTGGCCTGGCGCCCGATCGTGAAGAACGTCGCCTTGACGCACTCGTCGGCGAGGATCTGCAGCACCTGGTTGCTGTACTTGCGCAGCGGCCCGTCGTCGAAGGTGATGACCACCTCGTGATCGCGCAGCGGCAGCGTCTCCTTGTACTGCATGGCGCCGAGCCGCGGATGCTCGCGCGGATCGACCACCAGGACGCGTGACGTGCCGAGCGCGTTGGGGTGGCCAGGACAATCGGCGGCCGATGCATCCGGGCTCGACGTGATCAGGGCGAGGGCGCCCAGCAGTGCTGCGAGCCATGTTGGCCGTCCGACGCAAGCCCACTCATGATCACGCATCACGCTGCTCACATTGTCTCTTTCTGCGGTGGCCGGCTTCTTCGGTCCACCTGCCTCATTGCCCCTATGAATCGCAGCCGCGCGGCCGGGGCAAGCGACCGCCAAGACATAGCAGGGATGTTGGCCCGTCGCGACATCGCATCACCCCGGGTTCCGGTTTGCCCGCGGCTGTTGCCGGATTGCAAGAGGCTGGAATGGCCGCGGCCGCAACGGTCAAGCGTAAACGACGGCCCTGAACGCCCGATTAACCACCTTCATGGGCCGTCTCCGGCGCGGGAGACGGCCGTTCGCTGTGCTGCTCGTTGTGCTTCTCCTCGGAAGGCACGACGTGCACCACGCGGTAGCCATGATCCTTCAAGTAGCGCAGGAAGGCCGGCAGCATTGCGACGGTGCGCGGCTGCGGGTCGTGCAGCAGGATGATGCCCTTGCGCGCCTGGTTGAGGCGGCTGGTCAGGAGCTTCAGCGTCTGCTGCGGCGACATCGGGTTCCAATCGCTGGCCCAGAGATCGGCGCCGAACACGGCGATGCCGCGCGACGCCAGCAGGTCGAGCGTGGCCGGCGTCGATTCGAAATAGGGGAAGCGGAAGAACGGCGTCGACGGCGTGGTCGTCTCGACGCCGTTGAGCGCCTTCTCGTCGGCGGCGATGCCGCGGTCGATCTCCTCGATGGCCTGCTCCGGCGCGATATGCGCGAGATGCGCATGCGTGTAGGTGTGATGGCCGATCGTGTGGCCTTCGGCCGCGATCTTCTGCACCAGCGCCGCGCGGCCCGAGGCCGGCTTGCCGACGAGGAAGAACGTCGCGCGCACGCATTCCTTGGCGAGCGCGGCGAGCACCTTGTTGGTCATCGGCGGCGAGGGCCCGTCATCGAAGGTCAGCACCACCTCGCCGTCGTGCAGCGGCAGCGTCTCGGGGAAGCTCTTCAGGCCGATGCGCGGATGTTGCTTCGGGTCGACGGTGAGGATGCGCGAGGTGCCGAGCGTGTGCTCGCGCGGACAGTCGGCCGGCGCCGCGGCGGCGCCGTGTACCACGAGCAGCGCGGCCGCCGCGCCGGCTGCGTTTACCCATCGTGATGTCCGTCGCGCCTGAGACATCTTTTCCCGTTGCGCTCGCAGTGACCGATTATGTAATGCGTCAAAGCACAAATCAGACCAGTTGTCTGAAGATGGCTTGGTGAGGCACGTCATGAACGAGACATTGGACGTTGCCCCTGCCGATGCAACTCTAGCCGATCGCGCGGCGATGCGCACCGAATCCGGCGAGATTCGCGCCGAATTCATCGCCGCCATGACCGCCGCCATCGCCGCCGAGGACGAGGCGTTCCTGCGCGCCGAGGTCGCCGAGCTGCACGAGGCGGATCTCGGCGACCTGATCGCCGCGCTTGCCCCCGACGACCGCGTCAGGCTGGTCGAGCTGACCGGCACCGATTTCGACTTTTCGGCGCTGAACGAGGTCGACGACGCCGTCCGCGAGGAGATCCTCGAGGAGCTGGAGCCGGCCACCGTCGCCGAAGGCGTCCGCGAGCTCGAATCCGACGACGCCGTCGAGCTGCTGGAGAGCCTCGACGAGGAGGACAAGGAGGAGATCCTCGAGCGCCTGCCGCCGTCCGAGCGCGACGTGCTGGCGCGCAGCCTCGACTATCCCGAGGGCTCGGCCGGCCGGCGTATGCAGAGCGAGTTCATCGCGGTTCCGCCGGCATGGACCGTCGGCCAGGCCATCGACTACATGCGCGAGACCCCGGATCTGCCCGAGCGGTTCTACGAGATCTATGCGGTCGATGAGGCGCGGCACTGGCAGGGTGCGGTCTCGCTCGACAAGCTGCTGCGCGCCCGCCGCCCGGTGCCGCTGGCCGAGCTGATCGATGAGGATCGTCGCCGCGTCACGGTCACCGACGATCTCGCCGAGGTGGCGCGGCTGTTCGGCAAGTACAATCTCGTGGCGGCCCCCGTGCTCGATGCCGACAACCGGCTGGTCGGCGTCATCACGATCGACGACGTCGTCGACGTGATCGAGGAGGAGGCGGACGAGGACTTCAAGGCGCTCGGCGGCGTGTCGGGCGACGAGGAGCTCTCGGACAGCGTCTGGACCATCGCCAAGGGCCGCTTCAACTGGCTGCTGATCAATCTCGCCACGGCGTTCCTGGCGTCCTCGGTGCTCGGCCTGTTCGAAGGCCAGCTGCAGCAGATGGTCGCGCTTGCCGTGCTCGCGCCGATCGTGGCGAGCCAGGGCGGCAATGCCGCGACCCAGACCATGACGGTCGCGGTGCGCGCGCTGGCGACGCGCGAGCTCGGGCCGAACAATGCGATGCGCGTCGTGATGCGCGAGGTGCTGGTAGGACTGGTGAATGGTCTCGCTTTCGCGCTGGTCACCGGCCTCGCCGCGTTCGCGTGGTTCAAGACGCCTGGGCTCGGCATCGTGATCGGGCTCGCGATGATCTCAAACCTGGTGGCCGGCGCGCTCGGTGGCATCCTGATCCCGATGGTGCTCGAGCGTGTCCGCGCCGACCCCGCGGTGGCGTCGGGAACCTTCGTCACCACGGTCACCGACGTGGTCGGTTTCTTCTCGTTTCTGGGCATCGCAACGCTCTGGTTCGGCTTGAAATAACCACAGCGCCTGAACGACTTATATCGTTAATCCGGCCTTAACGCAGCTCGGCGACACTCTCATCCGAGACGGAGTCGGACGATGCAACGCTTGCGGCTGAAGGCAGATGGACGGATCGTGGAGCTGCGCGATGGCGGAGAGTTTCCGCTCGCGCCGTCGGAAGCTGCGCCGGCAGCGCCGCTCGAGGTGCGCGACCTCCGGCGGCGGGTGCAGCTGACACAGCAGGAATTCGCCGCCAAGCTCGGTGTGCCCGTCGAGACCATCCGCAACTGGGAGCAGGGCAAGCGCATGCCGCGCGGCCCGGCGCGCGCGCTGCTCACCGTGATCGCGCACGCGCCCGACACGGTGTTTGCGGCCTTAGCTAAGACTTAAGCCAAAAACCGGTCGTGCGTTGGCAAGGCCTCGCGTGTGCCTACATAATGTTACACGCGGTCTGGAGTGCACGGCCATGCTGACGATCGAGGCCAATGGTGCCAGGATTCCTGCCCTGGGTCTGGGGACCTGGGAGCTACGCGGACGGACCTGCGCGCGGATCGTCGAGCAGGCGCTCACCCTCGGCTACCGGCACATCGACACCGCCCAGGTCTATGAGAACGAGCAGGAGGTGGGCGAGGGCCTGCGGGCCTCCCGCGTCCGGCGCAACGAGTTGTTCCTGACCACCAAGGTGTGGACGACGCACTTTGCACCGCATGACCTGGAGCGCTCGACCAAGGAGAGCCTGGTCCGCCTGCGCGTCTCCGAGGTCGATCTCTTGCTGCTGCATTGGCCGAACTCGCACGTGCCGCTGGCCGAGACGCTGGGGGCGCTGGCGCACGCCAAGACGCTCGGGCTGGCGCGCCATATCGGCGTGTCCAATTTTACGGTCGCGCTGCTCGACGAAGCCGTGGCGCTGTCGCCGGAGCCGCTGGTGTGCAACCAGGTCGAGTATCATCCCTATCTCGACCAGACCAAGGTCCGCGAGGCCTGCGCCCGGCACGGCCTCGCATTGGTCGCCTATAGCCCGATCGCCAAGGGCAAGATCAAGAACGATCCGACCCTGACCCGGATCGGCCGCGCCCATGGCAAGAGCCCGGCGCAGATCTGCCTGCGCTGGCTGGTGCAGCAGAACGTCGTGGCGATCCCGCGCACCTCGAAGATCGAACGGCTGTCCGAGAACCTCGAGGTGTTCGATTTCGAGCTGTCCGAGCAGGAGATGGCCGACATCTTCGCCATGGGCAGTCCGGAAGGGCGGATGACCAACTTCGCCTTCGCGCCGAAATGGGATTGAGCGGCGCCCGGGCCGGCATGCTAGAGTGGCAGGAGCGGGCAGGTGGCCCGCGCTCAACCCTGGCGATGACCCCCGCGACAGCGCGTGCCGCATGCGCCAGGCCGCGAGCGGGCGCAAATGAAGCAGCATGGAACGTTGGCAGTTCATACGTTGGGGCATCGCCGCATCCGTGCTCGTGCATCTCCTGATCTTCGGCGGCGCCGTGGTCTCGACCTCGGTGCGCCCTTACGAGATGCCGAAGTCCGACGAGATCGCGGTCAATATCGTCGACGCTGACGAGCCGCAGAAGACGCCGGAACCGTTGGTCACGCCATCACCGTCGCCGACGCCGGAGCTGGTCCTGCCGCAGCCGGCCCCGAGCGCCTTGCCGGCGGCCGCCGCGCCACCTCCGCCCAGTCCTCCGCAAGAGGCCAAGGAAACTCCGACTCCGCAGGCGCCGGCCGCACCGGCGGCGAAACAGCCAGTGCCGGCTGCATCGCCCAAAGCGGCGAAGTTGGCCGCCAGATCGGAGGTCAAATCCGCCGCCAAGCAGACCCCGCCACCAGCGCCGGTTCCAGCGCCGAGCTATGTGCCCCCAGAGCCGGACCTCACCGTGAAATACGGCGTCATGCTCGGTCTGCCCGAGCCGCTCTCACCGCTGCCGCGAGCCGGGGCCTCGGAGGATGGCAAGGAGGCGGGGTCGGTCGCGACGACGAACCTTGCTCCCAATCTCGAGACAGCGCTGCGGGAGAAGGTCAGGAGCTGCGCGCGTCTGCCGGTCTCGCTGTCGCTGTCCGACAACGTGCTGATCAGGCTTCGCTTCGGCATGACACCGGATGGACGGCTTGCGACCGAGCCGGAGGTGATCGAGGTCGTCGCAGCCTCGAAGGCCATTCAGCTCAAGGAGAGCGCGGTCCAGGCGTTGAACGCCTGCCAGCCTTACGCGATGCTTCCGCCCGATCGCTACAACGAGTGGAAGATCATCGAGATGTCGTTCACGCCGCGGGACTTCGTCCGCTGATCGCCACCGGCGCATGCGTGTCGGGAGAGAGCGGGCGTCGCATGGTCGCGCTTGGCTGTCGACGCGATGGCCGTTCATCCTGTATGCGATCCTCGATCGCGCGGGTCCCCAATGCGGGGGATGCACGGGCGGTCCACGCTCGAGATGCGGAGACGGTGCGACATGACGCTGAAGCTGGTGATCGGCAACAAGAACTATTCCTCATGGTCGATGCGGCCGTGGCTGGCGCTGCGCGGCTGCGACATCGCCTTCGAGGAGATCGTGATCCCGCTCTACACCGACGATCCCGCCGACAAGGCGCGTATCCTCAGCCACTCGCCTGCCGGCAAGGTGCCGATCCTGATCGATGGCGCCGTGACGGTGTGGGACTCGCTCGCGATCATCGAATATCTCGCGGAACGTTGTCCGGAGGCCGGGCTCTGGCCCGCTGATGCGGCGGCGCGCGCGCATGCGCGGTCGGTCTCGGCCGAGATGCATTCCGGCTTCCAGGCCCTGCGCAACGAGTGTCCGATGAACCTGCATCGCGAGATCAGGCCGGTGGAGCTGTCCGCGGACGCCCGGGCCAACATCGCCCGGATCGAGGACATCTGGCGCGACTGCCGGGCGCGCTACGGCGCCGGCGGTCCGTTCCTGTTCGGCCGCTTCAGCGGAGCAGACGCGATGTACGCTCCGGTCGTGACGCGCTTCCACACCTTCGCGGTTCCGGTCGCGGCGGACACCCGGGCCTACATGGCGACGATGATGGCGATGCCGGCCTTCGCAGCCTGGGTGAAGGACGGGCTTGCAGAAACCTGGACCATCGACCGGGTGGAGAACGTCTGACGTCCGATGGGTTGTCCAGAGCCTGTCCGGGCCTGTTAGTCCAGGAATACCGGTCGCGGCGCCATCTCGTTGAAGAAGCTCGCAATATCAGTGTTTGCCATGTCACGAGGCCGCTGGCCACGGCCGGCGGCGGCGTGCTATAGGAGAGATATTATTAAAGACACGCCGGCCCGGGCAGCGGGACCAGGGGCTCTTGCCGGCATGCGAGCAGGAGAGGGCGTTGAAACACAAGTTCCCCATTGGGTCGACGGTCTATTTTACCGCGAGCAACGTCTCGCGTCCGGCGGCCAGCGGTACCTATGAAATCATCCGTCAACTTCCGACGGATGGGGACGACTGCCAGTACCGGATCAAGAGCTCGACGGAAGCCTTTGAACGGGTTGCAAGAGAGAGCCAGTTGGCCTTGTCTTGAGGACGGCACGATTTTCGGCAGGCTCGGCGCGTCGGCGGACGCAGCCGGTCGATAGGGAGGAGAAACGGCAGTCTCAACGGGGCTCGAAGCCCGGTTTCGAAGGTTTTGTCCGAAGGTGTGACTCCGAAGGTGTTACGAAGGCTGCGCGATCCCCCTGGGGATAGCGGGTAGCTCCGCACCATCCCGTGCCCGCACGGGGCATGGAATCGTCGTATTGTCCTGGAGCGGGGCGTCATGGATCGGGTGATCGTTTGAATTTGGTGATCGTTTCACTTGTGTCCCATGTCGGGATGCCATCGGGGCCGATTTGCTTGGCCCGCGTCAGGAATCAGCGCGCATGAATTCGACCTTGAATTCGACCTGGCCCTCGTCGTTCGACCAGCTCCTGAACTCGCCGGCGTTCCCGATGTGGCTCACCGTTGCGGCGGCGGGCTTCTTTGCTTTGATCGTGCTGATCACGCTGCTGCGGGCCGAGAAGTCGGTCGCCAACGGCGCGCTGACGGTGATCACCCTGCTTGCCGTCGGCATCGCGGTCGCTTCGATGATGCGCAGCCAGGATGCCTCGCCCCGCGGTGGCAATGGTGATGCTGCGACGACGGCTTCGGTCGGCGTCTCACCGCCCGCGCTCGCCTGCGTCGACGATCTCGCCGGCGATCTGGTGCTGTCGAATTGTGAGCGGGGCCTGTTCGGGTCGGCCGAGATGACGGCGGCCGCCGTCAGCTATGCGGCGGGCATGCTGAGCCGGCTGACGCAGGCGGGGGATGTCGCCAGCGCCAACAAGGTCATGACCGCCGAGTTGCTGGCGCTGCGCCGTGCCGTGGAGCGTGATCGCTATGGCCTGATGGCCTATGTGCTGCTGACGCGCGACCGCTGCACGCCGACCGACTGCGTGATGTTCCGTGCCGTGGCGGACCGCCAGCAACTCGTCAACAACATGGAAGGCCGGACCTATGAAGGGCTGGTGACGCGCTATGCCTCGCAGTGGAACGCGCCGCCAGCCGCTGCTGCGGGTCAGCAGCCGGCCGCCGGCACTTTCGCCGGCCTGGCGCCCTCGGCGCCGTCCGGCAAGCCCACGACTGCGGAGTTTCCCAGCTCGGCCAACACCCCGCCAGTCAGCATCATGAACCCTGAGCCGACGGCCTCGACGCGTTCGGCTGCGCCTGCGGCGGCGCCAAAGCCGCCGACGCAGCTTGCGCCGGCACCGGCTGCGCCGGCCAGCGTCGCGGCGAGCCATGCGCAGGCGCCTCCTGCGGCCAAGAAGGCGGCGGCCCCTAGGCCGAAGCCGCCGGCGGCAGCGCCGCAGGCCGCGCCTGAGGCGGCCGAGCCGGCCGCCAAGGACGAATAGAGCCCGCTGATCGAACCGCCATCATGCCCCTGCATCTGATCAAGCTGGCCGTCGGCTGCGAGTCGGTCAAAGAGCTCAAGGAATGGATCGCCGAGCGCATGCTCGCGGCCAAGAAGAAGGGCCTGCCGCAGCAGCACGTGCACGTCACGCGGATGACGCCGAAACGGGTCGAGGACATTCTCGGCGGCGGCTCGCTGTACTGGGTGATTCGCGGCGAGGTCGCTGCGCGCGAGAAGATCGTCGGCATCGAGCCGTTTCGCGACGGCGACGGCATCGGACGCTGCCGCATCATCATGCAGCCGAGGGTGATTGCCGTGTCGCCGCGGCCGATGCGCCCGTTCCAGGGCTGGCGCTATCTGACCGCGGAGGATGCTCCCGCCGATCTCGGCAAGGCCAGCGCCGCCGGCGTCGAGGCCATGCCCGAGCCGCTGCGGCGCGAGCTGCGGGATCTGGGGCTGCTGTAAGGGCGCGAGTTCCAATGCTGGCGTGCCGCAGCTCACTCTCGAACAGAACCATCCGCTCCGCGATGCCAGTTGCTGCGCCCTCGGCCCTTGCGGGAGAGGGCATCACCGGCCCATCCACATACGCGATCGGGTGAGGGGTATCTTTCCGCAAGAAAACGTGTGGAGAGATACCCCTCACCCGACCGAGCCCGCCGTGCTGTCTACATGCCTTCTCCCGCAAGGGGAGAGGGCGCAGTCATTTGCACCTCGCAGACGGTGTAACCCGCCTGTTCTGGTTCCGGCGCTTGTGCCGCTTCCTCTCGCGATTCTCACGCCGCGATGTTGTCGATCAACCGCGTGGTTCCGATCTTGGCTGCCACCAGAATCCGCTTCGGCCCGGACTCCTTGGGTCCGATCGGCGCCAACGTTTCCGCGTGGCGGACCTCGAGATAGTCCAAGGCAAAGCCGGCTTCGGTGATCGCGGTAGCGCCATCACGAACCGCCTGCCGCATGTCCTCGCCCGCGCGCAGCCGCGTCGCGATCTGCTTCAGCACCCGGTGCAGCGTCGGTGCAACAGAGCGCTGCTCTGCACTGAGATAGACATTGCGCGAGGACATCGCGAGACCGTCGCGTTCGCGCACCGTGCGGGAGCCGACGACGCGCACGCCCAGATCGAGGTCGCGCGCCATCTGTGCGACGACGCGGAGCTGCTGATAGTCCTTCTCGCCGAAGATCGCGACGTCGGGCCGGCATTGCGTGAACAGCTTGGCGACCACGGTCGCCACGCCGCCGAAGAAATGCGGCCGGAAGCGATCCTCCAGTCCGGCCAGCGCCGCGCCCTCGGGCACGATCCGCGTCACGAAGCCGTCCGGGTACATCGCCTTCGCGTCGGGGTGCCAGATCAGATCGACGCGCTCGGCCGCCAGCTTTCCAACATCCTCTTTCCAGGTACGCGGGTACGAGCCGAAATCCTCTGTCGGCGCGAATTGAGTCGGGTTGACGAAGATCGAGACGACGACCTTGTCGGCGCGGCGCTTCGCCAGTCGAACGAGCGAGATGTGGCCTTCATGCAGCGCCCCCATCGTTGGCACGAGCGCGATGCTGGCTTTTCGCGCACGCAAGCCGTCGAGCTCGCGTCGGAGGGCTGGAATGGTGCGGGCGACATGCGGGGGTCGTGACATTTTTGCTCGATCTCACAGCGAAAAAACGCGGATTTTCTGTTCGGCCTTGACGCTCGGGCGACTGCCTTTCACAAGAACGCGACAAGCCGCTCAGCTTACTTGAATACGCCTGTTAGCACGTCTCCGCAGCAAATGCGGAGTTGGTAAACGCGCGCGTCAAGTAGTAGCGGAGGATGCGTCCCCCGTGGGATTCACGATGATGATGCATTTCACTTGACCGCAGACGACCGTGACTCGAAGATGATCGTAAGGGGTCGAACACATGCTGGTGCAGACTAGCCAAGGACAATCGGGCTCGGCCCACGTGGTTGTGCTTGGAAACGAGAAGGGCGGGTCTGGCAAGTCCACCACCGCCCTGCACATCGCCGTTGCACTTCTCAAGGCTGGCCAGCGCGTCGCCACCATCGATCTCGACTGTCGTCAGCAGAGCTTCACCCACTACATCAACAATCGCAGCGCCTGGGCCCGCCGCACCGGCCTGCGCCTCGAGCTGCCGACGCATTATTGCATCCAGCTCGGCCAGACCTTGCAGATCGACGAGAACGAGAACACCGAGTTCCAGCAGTTCATGGAGGCGGTGAGTGCGGTCGAACGGTCGTTCGATTTCATCGTCATCGATACGCCCGGCAACGACAGCTACCTGATGCGTCTCGCGCATTCGATGGCCGACACGCTGGTCACCCCGATCAACGACAGCTTCCTCGATTTCGACGTGCTCGGAACGGTCGACGCCGCGACCTATGCGGTGACCGGGGAGAGTCACTACGCCGAGATGGTGCGCGACGTCCGGCGCAAGCGCCGCCAGATCGACGGCGCCATGACCGACTGGATCGTGGTCCGCAACCGGCTGTCGATGCTCGGCTCGCGCAACAAGCAATTGGTGGCCGAGGGCCTGAAGGATCTGTCGCTGCGGCTCGGCTTCCGCGCCATCGACGGCTTCGCCGAGCGGGTCGTGTATCGCGAGTTCTTCCCGCGCGGGCTGACTGCGCTGGACGACATCGACGAAGCGACGCTCGGCACGCGCCCCAATCTCGGCCATGTCACGGCGCGGGAGGAGGTCACGAGCCTGCTGCGCCAGCTCAAGCTGCCGCTCGACGAGCGCGGCCGCCGCCGCGCCGCCAACCGGGCCGAATGGTTTGCCCAGGTCGACAAGCCGCTCGACCTGCACGACATCATCAGCGCCTGAACCCGTCGGCGGGGCGCGACCGCTGCGACCTCGCGCCAGTCCGATGGCCGTCATCCCGTCGTCGTCATCCTGATCAGTGAGCTGAGCCGGCGGTTGCGGCCTGAGACATCGTGCGCATTGAATGAGCGCCGACGCTTCGGCTAGTCGTCAGTGCAACGGGATCCGGCGATCGTGGTGCAGGCCGTCGGCCGGGCGGCTGGATTTGTCTCAGGTCAACGCCGAAGCCACAGTTTTCGCTAGATTACCGTCAAATTCATGACTGATTTGAACCCGACGTTGAGGGTTCACGTCACATGGGAAGGGCGGATGTGACGGTATGCTGCACAGCAACTAGGTGCGCCGCACAACGAACGGGCGATGGATACACAACATTTAGCCTTCCTGTCACAGCCCCGTTACATATATTAGACACCACGGGTCACGAGAGTCTTACAGGTCTTAAACTACCTTTGATTGTAGCTCCCGAGGAACGAACATGAAGCGTGGAATAACCGTCCTGTTGTCCGTCAGCGTGCTGGCGGCCGTCGGCTACTTCACTGCCAGCAAGTGGGCGATCCGGCACGAAACCGTCAGGTTCTATGACGCCTCCCGCGGCAATCGCCTCGTCGAGGTCGCCGTGGCCATCCGGCGTGACAAGGAGATGCAGGCCGAGGCCGGCATGATCAAGCTTCCGGTGGCGATCCTCAATCACGGTAATACCGTCAAGTTCACCGAGTACTCGTTCGTGGCCAACGTGTTTGCCGCCCGCGGCTACATGGCGGTGAGCATCCAGCATGACCTGCCGACCGATCCGCCGATGGTGACCAAGGTCGGCGAGCCCTATGTCGGCCGCCTGCCGCAGATCCAGCGCGGCGTCGCCAATATCCGGTTCGCCGTCGAGCAGATGCGCCAGCTGCAGCCGAATGCGGACTACGACCACCTGACCATGGTCGGCCATTCGATGGGCGGCGACATTTCGATGTATTTCGCCAAGCAGTATCCCGACGACGTCAAGAAGGTCGTCACGCTCGACAATCTGCGCGTTCCCTTCGTGACCGACGGCAAGTTCAAGATCCTGTCGTTCCGCTCCAAGGATCCGCAGTTCAAGACGGATCCTGGTGTGATCCCGAGCGACGACATCTGCGAGAAGGAAGGCATTACGGTCGTCAACACCGACTTCCAGCACAATGACATGCGTGATACCGGGCCCGACGATGCAAAGTCGTCGATCCAGGCCATGCTCGACAAGTTCCTGGCCGACAGCGACAGTTCCAGCGCCATCGCGCCGGTGAAGACCAGGACCCCCTTGCTCGATCCCGGCCCGGTTCCGCCTTATGCGCCGGTCGGCAAGGCCGCGGCCCCAACCAAGGCGCTGACGAACTGATCGTGCGGGCGCGAGGCGCGATCAGCTAATCCCGAGGACATGCTCGGGATGCGTCGGGCGCCTCTGCGACGTGACCCGAGACTTGGCCCAAAGACTTGGCCCAAAGACCTGGCCCAAAGACCTGGCCCGAGCGGCTGCGCCGCTCATTGAAGCTGCCGGGACGCCTGCCCACATCATGCGCATCCAAGCAGGTGCGTGCGCATGGTCCAGGGGCCTTTCAAATCCAGTTCCGGCTCGATCACCTCGCCGGATGATGGAACCGACAGCCAGCGGTTGCCTGAAACCGAGCGGTCCAGCGCCGCCGCGATCGCAGATTTCGTTGCACAGGCCCGCGCCGTGGCTGCGTCCGGAAGCCGGGGCCGCCTGGTCTTTGCCCTCGATGCGACCCTGAGCCGGCAGCCCACCTGGGACATGGCTTGTGCGCTGCAAGCCGAGATGTTCCGCGAGGCCGCGGCTCTGGGCAGTCTCGATGTGCGGCTGGTCTACTACCGGGGCTTCAACGAGTGTCGTGCGACGGGCTGGATCTCAGACAGTGCCGAGCTCGCCCGCCTGATGGGCAAGATCGATTGCCGGGGCGGCAAGACCCAGATCGGCAAGGTTCTCGCCGAGGCCCGCCGCCACGCCACCTCGGCGCGGATCCGCGCCGTCGTCTTCGTGGGCGATGCCATGGAGGAAAACGTCGACGAGCTCTGTGCGCGGGCCGGCGAGCTCGGGCTGTTGAAGGTCCCGCTCTTCCTGTTCCAGGAAGGCAACGACCCCGTTGCCGAACAGGCGTTTCGCGAGATGGCCCGGCTGTCCGGCGGGGCGTGGTGCCGGTTCGATCCGGGCGCCGCCGCTCAATTGCGGGATCTGCTGCGCGCGGCCGCAGCCTACGCCGCGGGCGGCCGTGACGCGCTGCTCCGCCTGGCGGCGTCGGAGGGCGGGGCGGCACGCCTGATCGGGCAGATGAGATGAGCATGGTATCGGACGAGCGCGGTCGGCTGGCGCGACACGCCTGTTGAAGCCATCAGCGTCACACCGGGCCGGTCATGCTTTTTGTCGCGACAGGCCCTATATTCCGCCGATGACACTGATCGCGGGCGCCGTCGCCGTCATCACCCTCTATTTGTTGCTGCAGATGTTCCGGAACGCCAATCCGGCGGCCCTGGCGCGCGCGATCAAGTTCGCCGGAGGCATCGCTTGCCTCGCAGTGGCGGCCTTCACCGGCCTTCGCGGCGAGCTGGTCGTGGCGATTCCGATCGGGTTGTTCGGGGCAGGGCTGCTGGGCTGGTCGCCGGGCGGTCTCGGCAATGTCGGCAGCATGTTCGGGCTGGGCGGAGCGCGCTCCTCCGGTCAGAGCTCGCGGGTGCGCTCGCCCGCGATCGAGATGATGCTCGACCATGACAGCGGCCAGCTGCAGGGCCGCTTCGTCGCCGGCGCTCATGCCGGCCGTGCGCTGGACGAGTTCGATCTGCCGCAGCTCGCAGCGATGCTGCCAAGCCTCGACGCCGACAGCGTCTCGCTACTTGAAACTTATCTGGACCGCCGGTTTCCCGCTTGGCGTCAGCACGCGCAGCGCGACGCGGCAGGGGGGCAGCGCCGCGCGGCGTCGAGCTCCAAAATGACGGCGGAGGAGGCCTATCAGATCCTTGGCCTGCAGCCGGGCGCGGGGCGTGACGAGATCGGGCGTGCCCACCGTGCGCTCATGAAGAAACTGCATCCCGACCAAGGGGGGTCGACGTATCTCGCCGCCCGGGTGAACGAGGCCAAGGATACTCTGCTTCGTACGCATCACGGCTAACTCCGGCAACGCCACCAACGCCACAACACCGAACCCGCTTCCACCGCAGTGAAACGACGCCTGCTGCTCTCGACTTCGTCAGGCGCGATCATTCGTCATGGTGAAAAAGTTCTAGCGGCAATTCCTTGACGAGTGGTTTTCACCGGTTGGGCCGACGCACTGCCGGGGCTGTCCGCAAAAGAAAAGGCCCGCGCGTGTGTCGCGCGGGCCTCATCGGCAGCTATGGTGATGTGCGCTAGTTGTGCACGGTCATGCAGGAGATGTCGGCGCGCTTCAGCTTCTTGCACACCGCTTCGGCCTGATCGCGATCGAGACCGGCGAAGCGGGCGCGGATCAGCGTCTTGTCACCTTTCGAGATGGTCTCGGTGAACGGATCCGCCTTGCTCAGCAGGCCCTGCGCCGAGCTGCGCGCGGCCTCGATCCGCTTCTGCGCCTCGGCCTCGCTGTCGAGCGCGCCGACCTGGATGATCCAGCCGCTACGTGCCACGGCGGAGCGAACCGGAACCTCTGCAGCAGGGCTGGCGGACGCCAACTGCGTCGGCGGCTGCGACGGCGGGGCGGGAGGCGCAGCATAGGCCATGGCCTGCGACGAGGCGGGCGGCAGGCTGGAGGCCGGCAGCACGCCGAGAATGCCGTTGCCGGTGCCGTGACCCGCAGGCTGCGGCGGCAGCTCGGGACGCGGGGCCTCGGCGCGGACGATCGGCGGCGCCGGTTCGATGGCCTCGACGCGCTGCGCGAACGGCGCGGGAGCAGGGGCAACCGGCTGCGGCGCGGCGGTGGCGAGCTTCACGGCGCCAGCCTTGACCTGAACCGTCCGGACCTTGACCGGCTTCATCGGCTCGGTCGAGCCGGGAACGAGCGACATCGGCTGGTTCTGGATCACCCCGGAGGTCATCGGGGCGGGCTCGACCCTGGCCTCCTTCGGCGCCGACGGCGGCAGCGCCGCGGTCGCTTCCGAGAGGGTCGACATCAGCTTGGCGGCGCGGCTCGGCGCCGGCGTCTCCGGCGCAGCCGAGGCGAGCTGGACGGTGCCCTGGTCGGCGCTGTCGCCGGCATCTGATCCGCCGCGCTCGCCGATCGCCGCCACGGTGCGGCGGGTCGCGCCCTTGTCGAGATTCTCGGCCAGCAGGTTGCGCATGATCGCGTCGCGCGAGCCGCCGCTGCGGCCGCCGAGCACGACGCCGACCAGATGGCGGTTGCCGCGACGGAGCGAGGTCACGATGTTGAAGCCGGAGGCGCGGGTATAGCCGGTCTTGATGCCGTCGATGCCCTCGACGCTGCCGAGCAGGTGGTTGTGGTTGCGGATCGACTGGCCGCGATAATTGAACACCACCGTCGAGAAATAGCGATAGTAGCGCGGGAAGCGGTCCTGGATCGCGCGGCCGAGGATCGACTGGTCGCGTGCCGTCGTGATCTGGGCGTCGGCCGGAAGACCGGAGGCGTTGACATAGGTGGTGCGGCTCATGCCGAGCGAGCGCGCCTTGCGCGTCATCATCTTGGCGAACTCGTCCTCGTCGCCGCCGATCGCTTCCGCGATGACCACGGCGGCGTCGTTGGCCGAGCGCGTCACCAGGCCCTTGATCGCATCCTCGACGCGGATGCTCTGTCCGGGGCGCAGGCCGAGCTTGGTCGGCGACTGCTCGGAGGCGTGCTCCGACACCGGCATCTCGGTATCGAGCTTCATCTTGCCGGACTCGAGGCGCTCGAACAGCAGATAGAGCGTCATGATCTTGGTGAGCGAGGCGGGGTGCCGCAGCGCGTCCGGATTGGTCGCGGTCAGCGTCGCGCCGGAATTGCCGTCGACGACGATCGAGGCGAATGCCGGGCTGTAGCTGCCCTCGTCATTGTGGGGGGAGTGGCGCGCATGGTGGTGCCGATGGCGCCGGCGCGCTTCCGCGCTGTCGACCGTGACCACTGCCGCCACCGTGAGCGTGAGCAGCCCGTAGACGCCAACCCGCAGCAGGCGCGAGGAAGCCAAGTTTTTGCGAAGCATGAAATCCCCGTCCAATTTCTGACGTGATCACCGGCCCGTAAGGCGAAATTGTGCCAAAACGCTCCCGTGATCTTGCCTGTCGGACCTCCAGTTTGCGCCTCGACGCGGTCATGCATCGAAGGGCCCGAACTGAGGTTTTGTTAAGACGCTGTTTTAGAACAGCTTTACGGTTCGGCCGACGCTGGCCGGGACCACAGGAGAGGTTAGGACGGTCGAGTTGCCAAAGGATTAAAGAAACCTTGCGCCGAACCCGGGGATTTCGGTCGAACTGGCCCGACGTGAAGCATCTGAGCCATTAGCAGACTTCGGCGTGAAGCAATGCCCATCATGGTGCATTGCACAAGATTCTTGCTTTCTATTGTGCGGTGCACTATATTGGGACTGCGTCAGGGAGCCGGGGCCTCCCTGCGGGCGCTAAAGTCAGGGAAAGGAATGCCACATGTTTAAGGTTGAAGACATTCAGAACTACGGCAAAGAGCAGTTCGAGACGGTCGTGAACTCCGCGACCACGGTCCAGAACGGCCTGCATGCGATCGCCACGGCCTATGGCGACTACACCAAGAAGTCGTTCGAGGACACCAAGTCGTTCGTCGAGAAGCTCTCGGGCGTGAAGTCGCTCGACAAGGTGCTCGAGGTCCAGACCGAATACGCCAAGTCGGCCTACGAGACCTTCGTCGCCGATTCGCAGAAGATCGCCGGCCTGTATTCGGACCTCGCCAAGCAGGCGTTCAAGCCGCTCGAAGGTTTCGCTGCCAAGTTCACTCCGCCGGCCGCGCATTGATCGCAGCCGTCGCGAGGTGACAGCTGAAAGCCCGGCTCGCGCCGGGCTTTTTTGTTGCTTGATGCGATCGGTGTTCCAGGCGGCGGCAGCTGCTATTTGGCGACACGCAGCTTCGACAGCGCGGTTCCGATCGAATTGAAGGTCGCCACGATCTGGCTCGAGCTCGTCAGCATGTAGAACTTGTCCGGGCTGCTGGCGCAGTTCTGCAGCACGGTCGAGGTCGCATCGGCGGGCGAGCTCGTGTTCACCTGGATCGTGTAGATCGTGTACATCGAATTGCCTTTGGCATCCTTGCTGTTCTTGAGGTTCGAGCAGAGCAGGGCCTGGCGCGCATCGATCGGATTGCCCGAGGCCTGGCTCGAGCCGTTGCCGTATTCCGGCCAGCGGTCCTCGGTGTTCAGGCCGTCCGACAGCAGGATGATGACCCGGTTGTAGGTGGTGTTGGCGTCCTCGGCAGGCGCCCCGAGCACGCCGTTCGGGATTAGCGATTGCACCGCCCAGGCCATGCCGATCGCCTGGTTGGTGCCGCCGGTCGGCTCCATGGCGTTGACGGCGCTCTTCAGCGAGCTCCAATTGTAGCTGAGCGGCACGATCTGGGCGAGCTTCGTTGAGGCGCTGCTGCTGCAGTACTGGGTGCTGTTCTCCATGTGCTGGTTGGCCGGAAACAGCGTCGTGACATCGGATGTCGCGGGCGAGACGGCGTTCGCGTCATTCGGCTGGGTGCGGTCGGCGACGCAGCCGGTCCAGGTGCTCTTGGCGTTGGCAACCCAGGTATGCGTGAAGGTGTTGACCTTGCAGACGGTGCTGGAATAGCTGCCGGTGCAGCTACAGGTGTTGTTCGGAATGTTGCTGCCGCTGGTCTGACAGCTGCAGTTGCTGCCGGTGCACCAGTTCACCCGGGTGCTGGTCTGCACGCTGGTCCAGCAGCCGTTATAGTAGCTGTGCGAGGCGGAATCGTAGCCGGGGCAGATGTACCCGTTGTAAGTCCCGCTCGATGGGATTCGGGAGGCACTGGAGCTTCCCGTTGTCGGCTCGCTGGCGCAGGAGAAGTAGGAGAAGCCGTTGCTGGACCTGAACGGACAGGACGATCCCGGTCCCACCATGTCCCACTGCGCCTGGGTGTAGCTCCCGTTCGGGATTGCGGCCTGATAGGAGCCGTTATTGGGCTGGATCGTGGGCGGATTCTGCCAATCGGTCCAGTCGATCCAGTCCTGGGCGTAGTTGTTGGCGCCGACGTTGACGACCTTGGCGAACGGAATGACGGAGATGTAGACGTCGCCCGGGGTCTTGGCGAGCGCGCTGAGCTGATCGATCAGGCCGCCGCTGCCGGCGACCGCGTTCTGCAGCGCCGTCATCTTGTTGCTGGAGGCCATCGAGCCGGTATTGTCGAGCGCGAGCGCGACGCGCATCTTCACGTCACCCCAGGTCGTGGTCGCCTTGGTGCTGAAGTCCATCGTCGGGAAGCCTGCGAGCTTCATGAACTGGGTGATGATCTGGCCGGAGGCGGTGAGCTGGATGTTGGACGCCGAGGAGCTGCTCGAAGCGGTATAGTTGGCGGTCACCGCGACGCTCTTGGCGTCCGCGCTGGTGTAGAGCGCCTTGAAATAGGCGGATGCCTTCGTTCCGATGTCGGCCGAGGTGATCGTTCCCTGGGCCAGATCGCGCGACAGCATCAGCGCGGTCGAATCCAGCGCGGCCTGCATCGACGATTTTGCGGCATTGGCGCGGCTGTAGTCGACGCCGGCGCCGACGAAGGCCAGGATCGGCAACAGTGCGATGGCAAAGGTCACCGCAATGTTGCCCCGGTTGTCGCGGGCGAAGCGTCGCACAATACGGCGGCAGAAGCGGACGAGGGTCGCAGCGGTCATGTCGCTCACCAATGATGATGTCTGCGAGCGATCTGGCGCCCCGATCCTCAAGGGTCGGTGAATCGAATCCTCGAAAAACGCTGCAAATCCCGCAGCATGGCGGCTCGTTCGCACGGCGCGCGGGTTCCCTGTCAACGCCCGGTGAATCGGCTTTGTAAAATGCCACCGGTTTGATTAACCTTTGGACTCATCGCCGGGGCAGGGAATCGGTCCTGCCGGAGCGTCGCTCCATCCATGGGGACGCGCTTGCGGCAAACCGGCCGCTGACCCATATTCCTGGGGTCGGTCCGATCGGGCCGGTCGGCAGGGACAGGCGATCTGGAACGCAGGACCGGGTGGCGGAAGCGGCCCGGAGGGGACAGTGCGGGAAACCCTTTATTGGTGTCCTCGCAACATTATCTAACGCGTGCAAGATGTCGCAGCCAAATTCCAGATTGAACCGATCCGCACCTAGGATGAGCAATAACGACAACAAGTCCGGTGGCACCGGGGGTCCGGTCACGTCCGTGATCACCAAGGTGAAACCGAAGACCAAACGCCCCAATCTCTATCGCGTTCTGATTTTGAACGACGATTACACGCCGATGGAATTCGTCGTTCACGTCCTGGAGAAGTTCTTCAACAAGGACGTCGAGGCCGCGACCAAGATCATGCTCCATGTGCACCATCATGGCATCGGGGAGTGCGGCGTTTTCACTTACGAGATCGCCGAGACCAAGGTGACGCAGGTGATGGATTTCGCCCGCAAGCACCAGCACCCGTTGCAGTGTGTGATGGAGAAAAAATAGGGCGGGTCTGCGCGGGGAGATCCGCCTGGCGCGAGCGCTCAATGGGCCGTCGCAGGTCCCTGCGGTCAGTGCCGCGAGATGGTCTGGTCCGGGGAATTACGGCCGGTGTGGCGTCTCGGTCCAAGCCGGATCCTTGCCCGGAGATCGCTCGCTGCGGCTGTCGCAGCCGGACGCGTCACAATCGGATGCGTCACAATCGGAACGGGTTTTGCATTGACGATCGAGTGAACGCGTAATCGAGCCGCCCGACCGGTCTTTTGTCGCACTCGGTTATAACTATATTTGACAAAGGTTGTTGTTGCCTGACCGGGCGGCGGCGATCATGATGGCAGGGGGCCACAGAGGACGCGCATGCCGACTTTTTCTCAAAGCCTTGAACAATCCCTGCATCGTGCGCTGGCGATTGCCAACGAGCGTCATCATCAATACGCGACATTGGAACATCTCCTCTTGTCCTTGATCGATGACAGCGATGCAGCGGCCGTGATGCGCGCGTGCAGCGTCGACCTCGACAAGCTGCGCGGCAGTCTCGTCAATTATCTCGAAACCGAGTTCGAAAATCTGGTCACGGACGGCAGCGACGACGCCAAGCCGACCGCCGGCTTCCAGCGTGTGATCCAGCGCGCGGTGATCCACGTTCAGTCGTCGGGCCGTGAAGAGGTGACCGGCGCCAATGTGCTGATCGCGATCTTCGCCGAGCGTGAGAGCCACGCCGCCTACTTCCTGCAAGAGCAGGACATGACGCGCTACGACGCCGTGAACTACATCAGCCACGGCATCGCCAAGCGCCCCGGCGTCTCCGAAGCGCGCCCCGTGCGCGGCGTCGACGAGGAGACCGAGACCAAGGGCAGTGAGGACTCCAAGAAAAAGGGCGAGGCGCTGGAAACCTATTGCGTCAATCTCAACAAGAAGGCCCGCGACGGCAAGATCGACCCGGTGATCGGCCGCAACTCCGAGATCAACCGCGCCATCCAGGTGCTCTGCCGACGCCAGAAGAACAACCCGCTGTTCGTCGGTGAAGCCGGCGTCGGCAAGACCGCGATTGCCGAAGGCCTCGCCAAGCGCATCGTCGACAGCGAGGTTCCGGAGGTGCTGTCGGCGGCAACCGTGTTCTCGCTGGACATGGGGACGCTGCTGGCCGGCACGCGCTATCGCGGCGACTTCGAGGAGCGGCTGAAGCAGGTCCTCAAGGAACTCGAGGCGCATCCGAACGCGATCCTGTTCATCGACGAGATCCACACCGTGATCGGTGCGGGTGCGACGTCGGGCGGCGCCATGGACGCCTCGAACCTGTTGAAGCCGGCGCTGGCCTCGGGCTCGATCCGCTGCATGGGATCGACGACCTACAAGGAATATCGCCAGCACTTCGAGAAGGACCGCGCGCTGGTGCGCCGGTTCCAGAAGATCGACGTCAATGAGCCCTCGGTCGAGGATGCGATTGCGATCCTCAAGGGCCTGAAGCCGTATTTCGAGGACTATCACCGCCTGAAGTACACCAACGAGGCCATCGAGGCCGCGGTGCAACTGTCGTCGCGCTACATCCACGACCGCAAGCTGCCGGACAAGGCGATCGACGTGATCGACGAGTCCGGTGCGGCGCAGATGCTGCTCGCCGAGAACAAGCGCAAGAAGACGATCGGCATCAAGGAGATCGAGACCACGATCGCCACCATGGCGCGGATCCCGCCGAAGAGCGTGTCGAAGGACGATGCCGAGGTGCTCAAGCATCTCGAGCAGACGCTCAAGCGCGTCGTATTCGGCCAGGACAAGGCGATCGAATCGCTGTCGGCCTCGATCAAGCTGGCGCGGGCCGGCCTGCGCGAGCCGGAGAAGCCGATCGGCTGCTATCTGTTCTCGGGTCCGACCGGTGTCGGCAAGACCGAGGTCGCCAAGCAGCTCGCTGCGACCTTGGGCGTCGAGCTGCTGCGTTTCGACATGTCCGAGTACATGGAGCGGCACACCGTGTCGCGTCTGATCGGCGCGCCTCCCGGCTATGTCGGCTTCGACCAGGGCGGTCTGCTGACCGATGGCGTCGACCAGCATCCGCATTGCGTGGTGCTGTTGGACGAGATCGAGAAGGCGCATCCGGATCTGTACAACGTGCTGTTGCAGATCATGGACCATGGCCGGCTCACCGACCACAACGGCAAGCAGGTCAACTTCCGCAACGTGATCCTGATCATGACCACGAATGCGGGCGCTGCCGACATGGCCAAGCAGGCCTTCGGCTTCCACCGCGCCAAGCGGGAAGGCGACGACCACGAGGCGATCAACCGGCAGTTCGCGCCGGAATTCCGCAACCGTCTCGACTCCATCGTCTCGTTCGCACACCTCAACGTCGAGGTGATCGGCATGGTCGTTGAGAAGTTCGTGCTGCAGCTCGAGGCCCAGCTGGCCGATCGCGACGTCACGATCGAGCTGTCGGAGCCGGCCAAGGCGTGGCTCATCCAGCACGGCTATGACGAGCAGATGGGCGCGCGTCCGATGGGCCGCGTGATCCAGGAGCACATCAAGAAGCCGCTGGCCGACGAGGTGCTGTTCGGCCAGCTGAAGGGCGGCGGCCATGTCCGTGTCGTCCTCGTCAAGGACGAGTCCGGCGTGGACGAGAAAATCGGCTTCGAGTTCGTCGAGGGGCCGGTCACGCCGAAGTCGGAGGTGCCGGCCGCGCGCAAGCGCAAGCCGAAGTCCGGCGGCGGCGGCCCGAAGGGGCCCGCGCCGAAGGGACCGCTGGTGAAGGCGTAACGCCCTGACGATACCATTGAATGAAAAGGCCGGCGTCTCGCCGGCCTTTTTGTTGGGCCTCTTCTCTTCAGCACTCGTCTATTTGGTCGGGAAAGCTTGGTCGAGACGCTCTCTCCCTTGGGCCGCGCCTCCGCCACGTCGTGTCGGCTTTGTTTTTCCGATCCTCGATCTGGAGGGGTGGACCGGGGCTCACGCCGCCGAATTGAGCGGCTTCGCGCGGTCGATCCGCTTGCGGTCACGTGGCGAATGCAGCGCGTTCCAAAGGTCTGTGCGGCGCTGGACGTTGAGCCAAAACTCCGCGCTGTTGCCGAACACGCGGGCGAGGATGAGGGCGGTGGCGGCGGTGACGTTGCGCTTGCCGTTGCAGAGCTCGTTGACGTGCTTGCGCTGCACACCCATCGCTGCCGCCAGCGCGGTCTGCGTCAGCCCGAGCGGCTGCATGAACTCCTCGACAATGATCTCGGCCACCGTCGCCGGCTTGCGTTTGGTCATCAGCATGGATGGGGCTCACTCGTAGCTGTGGTCATCAAGATAGAGATCGGTCGCCTCGCCGCGGCCGCCGTGCCAGCGAAACACCAGCCGCCAGCGCTTGTTGACGCGGATGCAATGAAAGCCGTCGAGATGGCCGCGCAGCTTCTCGAAATGATTGCTCGGCGGGGACCGCAAATCGCCGTCGGTGGCGGCATCGTCGATCAACTGGAGCTTCCGGAACAGCCTGTCTTCCAGATCCGCCGGGATTTTCTTGGACCTGACGTCGTCGACGAAGAACCGATGCAGCCAGTCATCCCGAAAGCTCACGATCATCGTGCCGCCCCGTTTGAGGCAATGTACCACCCTATGACACAGCCCGCAATGCTCCTCCATCTTTGCGAGGCTGAGGTGACGAACTGCGGAATGCATCTGATCCAGGATCACCCCGGCGCTGAGCATCAGGGGTGATAAGGGGCTCGCGCCTCAGGCCGGCTTGACGAAAAAGTAGACCGTCAGGCCGCAGCCGACCGCGATGACGAAGCGGCGCACGTAAGCCGGCGGGATGATCTGGCCGAGGCGTGCGCCGACGAAGCCGCCAAGCATGCCCGTGCACATCATCGTCAGCGTCTCCAGCCAATGCACGCGGCCGGAGAATGCGAAGATCGCCGAGGCCATGATGTTCATCAGCGCCGCCAACCAGATCTTCAGGCCGTTCATGGCGCGGATGTCGCGCATCCCGTAGAACACCAGAGCGGCCAGCATCAGGATGCCGATGCCGCCGCCGAAATAGCCGCCATAGATCGCGATCACGAACTGGACGGCCTGGATGGTCACCGGCCCGATCCAGCGCGCGCCGTCCTTCGGCGTGAAACGCATGCCGAATGCGAACACGGTGGTTGCGAACAGAAGCAGCCACGGCACCAGCCGGCTGAACGCATCCGATGGCGTCACCAGCAACAGCACCGCTCCCAACGTGCCGCCGATCAGGCTGATGATCGACAGCCGGACGAGGTCGCCACGCCACGATGCCTTGGGATCGTTCAGGATCTCGCGCGAGGCGAAGGCGCTGACGAACTGACCGGGGCAGAGCGCGACCGTACTCGAGGCGTTGGCGTCGATCGCGGGAATGCCGGCCGCGAGCAGGGTGGGGAAGGTCAGGAAGGCGCCGCCGCCGGCCAGCGCATTGACGATGCCCGAGCCGAACGCGGCGAGCGCGAGCAAAGCGAGCATCATCCAATCGGCCATGGCCTATTCGCCCTTCAACCGCTGGCCGTCCTGGACCCGCACATGCTCGGCGCCGCGCGCGCCGGCCGGCGAGAGGCGCAGCATGCTCAGGAATGCGCCGACCAGGGCGAAGCCGACCCCGGTCAGGAGCGACAGCCGGGTGCCGTCGACTGGATCAATCGCGAGGAACATGGCGACCAGCGCGGCGCCCGTCGTTTGACCCAGCAGGCGCGCAGTGCCGAGCATGCCGCTGGCGCCGCCGGCGCGCTCGCGCGGCGCGGCCGCGATCATGGTGCGGTTGTTCGGGGTCTGAAACAGGCCGAAGCCGCAGCCGGCCAGCGCCATCCGCCAGACGACGTCCCATGACGACGGCTCGCGCGGCAGCAGGCCGAGCGCGCCGAGCCCCAGCGCAAAGATGACGAGGCCGACGCCGCCGAGCAGGCCGGCCGGCACCCGCTCCACCAGCCGGCCGGCGATGGGGGCGGTCAGGCCGACCGCGATCGGCCAGGGCGTGATCAAGAGGCCCATCTGCACCGGCGAATAGCCGAAATGGCTTTCGAGATAGAAGGGAATGGCAACGAAGGCGAGCATCTGGCCGCAGAACGACGAGATCGAGGTCGCGATCGACAGCGCGAACACCGGGATGCGCAGCAGATCGAGCGGCAGCAGCGGCGAGGCCATGTGCGTCTGCCGGTACACCAGCCAGACGCCGGCCGTGACGGCGACGACGAACTCGATGGCGCAGGTGACCAGGGCCTCGCCGTGACCGAGGCTGTCGACGGCGGCGATGAGGAAACCGAAGGTCACCGCGCTGAGCGCCGCGCTCTGCCAGTCGAACATGTGCGACGCGCGCGGCGTGTGCGGCAGGAAGCGGAAGCCGAAGACGAAGGTGACGATGCCGAGCGGCACGTTGATCGCGAACAGCCAGGGCCAGCTGCCGACCGCGAGGATGCCGGCGGCAATGGTCGGTCCGACCGCAGCCGAGACGGCGACGACCATCGCGTTGATGCCGATGCCCCGACCGAGCAGCGCCTGCGGATAGGTGAAGCGCACCAGCGCCGAGTTGACGCTCAGGATGCCGGCGGCGCCAAACCCCTGCAGGATGCGGGCGAGCGTCAGCAGCAGCAGGTTGTCAGCCAATGCACAGAAGGCGGACGCAGCCGTGAACAGCACGAGGCCGGCGAGATAGACCCGGCGATAGCCGATGATCTCGCCGAGCGAGGCGAGCGGCAGCAGCGAGATCGTGACCGCGAGCTGATAGCCATTGACGATCCAGATCGAGAAGGCGGGGCTCGCATTGAGGTCGCGGGCAATCGTCGGCAACGCCACATTGGCAATCGCGCCGTCGACGACCGCGAGCACGATGCCGAGGGCGATGGTCACGATCGCCCAGGTCCGCTGCGGCAGCGGCAGGCCGTCGGCGTGCAGGACCCTGATCGGCGATGTCATGGCGCGGGCTCCGGCGGCAGCCGGGCCGCGGAAAGGGGACGGGAACGGGCAACCGCAACGCACAAGTCCCGTTCCAGACCGGCGGATGGCGCCGACGCGTCACCGCCGCCTGGGGCGGACCTGGATGGCCTTGAGATAATTGACGGCGGCTTCCGCGTCGGCCCGATCGAACCGGAAGCTCGGCATGTCCTTGTGGATGGTCGAGAGGCCGCTCTGCAGTCGCTGGGCAAAATCGTCGTCGTAGAGTTTGCTGTCACCAAAGGTCCGGAACGGTGGCGCGTCGGGATGCGGGCTCGCGCCGGCGGGACCTATCGCATGACATCGGCTGCAAAGGCTTTGCAAGAGCGCTTTTCCTCGCCTCTGCTCGCTGTCCAGTGCATGGCTGGCCGTGGAGGTCATGAGCAGCAGCAGGCACGCGGAGCCAATTCGTCGCATCATCAGGAACTCGTCTCAGGTCTCGGTTGCATCGGGCTACCAGCGGCCCTCCGCCTTGCCGTAGGCATAGAGCGCGATCAGCCCCAATGTCACCAGCGTCGAGCCGATCAGCACGATGCGATCCCAGCGCAGCTGCGTTTCGTCGTCCCGCTGCAGCGTCAGCAGCGAGAACAGAGCCTTCATGGCGAAGCGGCGCATCCAAGCAATCCCGGCACGGGCCGCCGCATCGCGGAGTCGGCCTTTCCGCGAGCTTAGCGCGAAGCGCTGCTGCGCCGCCACTCGCGCGGCGACACGCCGAACTGCTCGCGGAACACGCGGCCGAAATGCGAGAGGTCGTTGAAGCCCCAGGAAAACGCGATCTCGCCGATCTGACGATGCCCCAACGCCGGCGAGCCGATGTCGCGCCGGCAGTGCTTGAGGCGCTCGGCCAGAACGAAGCGTTGAAACGACAGCTGCTCGTCCGAGAACAGGTCGCTGACGTAGCGCGCCGACAGGCCGACCTCGCGCGCGATGGCCTGCAGCGACAGCTCCGAATCCGACAGCCGCGTCCGGATATGCGCCTTGATGCGATAGAGCAGGGCCGCGCGATGGCTGGAAGACGGCAAGGGCTGCGAGCTGAGCCGCTCCGTCAGAGTCATGGCCAGGAGGTCGGCGGCCTGATCCGCGAGGTGCTCGGCATGCTCGACGCCGATGTGATCGGCGCGCTCGCACAGCTTGATGATGAAGTCATAGGCGAGCGGCTGCAGCGGACTGTCGCTGCCGAAAGTGATGGCCGTGACAGCCTCGGTTGCGCCAATCCTGCGCTGCAGCATCTCGCGCGGCAGCTTGAACACGGTCTGCCGGAAGGCCGCGTCGAATTGCAGCTCATAAGGCCGCGTCGTGTCGTAGATCGCGAACTCGCCGGGACGGATCACCGTGTCGCGGCCGTCCTGGGTGACGCCGCCGGTGCCCTCGCGCCCGAGCGCGATCAGCACGTAGTCGGCATCGGCACGCGCGATGCGCTGTGTTGTCCGGCGGACGCGCTGCTGGTCCGAGGCAACCTCGGAGCAGACGGCCCGGCCCAAGGTCGTGTGCGTCACCGCACCGCGAAACGCGCTGCCGAGATCGGACGTGCAGTCGAGGCCGACATAGACGTCGCAGACGATATCCTGCCACAGCGCCAGCCGGCGGTGGCCCGGGCTTCCATCCGTCGTGAACAGCACCGGCATCGCTCCGTTTCCCTCCGCTTTCGTGTCGCGTGGATGGTCGGATCTGCAGCAAGTTCTGGGCCGGCTCGTCTGACTGGCGGCCGCAGTCGAGTTTTCGTTCCCACCAAGACGAGCGCGAATGACGGCCGAGGTCAATACTCCCCGGCGAGGCGCGGCGCCTTGCGCCGCCGATCCGGACGAGGGGAGACGAGCGATGGGACTGGCACATCCGAAATACAAGGTCGCGGTGGTGCAGGCGGCGCCTGCCTGGCTCGACCTGGACGGTTCGATCAAGAAGACGATCGCGCTGATCGAGGAGGCCGCCGACAAGGGCGCCAAGCTGATCGCATTCCCGGAGGTGTTCATCCCCGGCTATCCCTGGCACATCTGGATGGATTCGCCGGCCTGGTGCATCGGCCGCGGCTTCGTGCAGCGCTATTTCGACAATTCGCTGGCTTATGACAGCCCGCGGGCCGACGCGCTGCGCGCCGCGGTGCGCAAGGCGAAGCTGACGGCCGTGCTCGGCCTGTCCGAGCGCGACGGCGGCAGCCTCTACATCGCGCAATGGCTGATCGGTCCGGACGGCGAGACCATCGGCAAGCGCCGCAAGCTGCGGCCGACCCATGCCGAGCGCACCGTTTACGGCGAGGGCGACGGCAGCGATCTCGCCGTGCATGACCGCGCGGATATCGGCCGGATCGGCGCGCTGTGCTGTTGGGAGCATCTGCAGCCGCTGTCGAAATACGCGATGTATGCCCAAAACGAGCAAGTGCACGTCGCGTCCTGGCCGAGCTTCTCGCTGTACGATCCGTTCGCGCCGGCGCTCGGCGCCGAGGTCAACAACGCTGCCTCGCGCGTCTATGCCGTGGAGGGCTCGTGCTTCGTGCTGGCGCCCTGTGCCACGGTCTCGCAGGCGATGATCGACGAACTCTGCGACCGCCCCGACAAGCACGCGCTGCTGCATGTCGGCGGCGGCCATGCCGCGATCTTCGGGCCCGACGGCTCGATGCTGGTCGAGAAGCTGCCGCCCGAGCAGGAGGGCCTGCTGATCGCCGAGATCGATCTCGGCATGATCGGAATCGCCAAGAACGCCGCCGATCCCGCCGGGCACTATTCGCGGCCCGACGTCACGCGGCTGCTGCTCAACAAGAAGCCGTTCAATCGGGTGGAAACGTTTGCGCTTCCCGTCGACACCGTCGCGCCGGGGGAGGCCCAGGCGGCCGGGTGACCGGCCGGGGGCAACGCGGCCGCCATCGACGGATACATTGGCAAACCGTGTCACCCTGATGATGGAGATATTCAGGCTCAATTGCGTCGGTGACGGCTCAAACGGCTTGCGTTCGCCCCCAGATTGCTTCACGATTTCGTGGGCACGGGGGGAATCTATGTTCGTAGAGTGGCGCAATATCGGCCTTTTGGGCGCTCTTTTTCTTGGCGCTTTTCTTCTTGGCGCTTGTGCGTCGAGTTCGGCTGACATTACGCCGACCTACGTTTCTCCCATGATCTATCAGTCCTACAACTGCCAGCAGCTTGCAATGGAGGCTCAGAGCGTCTCTTCGCGCGCCGCTGTTCTCTCCGGGGCTCAAGACAAGCAGCGGACGAATGATACGATTGCGACCACGGCAGCCGTCGTGATCTTCTGGCCGGCAGCATTTCTCGTCGGAGGAGATAAGCAGACTGCCGCCGAGCTGGGCAACATGAAGGGGCAGATGGTGGCCATCGAGCAGGCCTCGATCGCGAAGAAGTGCAATATTCAATTTCAAAGGCCGGAGCCAAAGGCCGAAGAAAAGTAGGTCGTCGGTTTCTCGATCCTTCGATCTTTTCAGATGAGGGCGAACGAGTTCGGCGACATCTAGGTCGATGTCTCGCGAACGCCCCGTGCGATCGCCTTCTGCGCATCGAATTCGGCCCGCCGCCGCGCGAGCTCTTCGGGAGCGAGCATGGCGGTTGCTGTAGTCGCGCTTCCAGCCGTGATCGGCGCTCCACTGCAATGGTGATTGCACGGTCGTCCGTGCGGCTGGTGAACTTTCCAGAACACGCAGCGCGAGCTCGAGCGTGAAGGCTTGCGACGCGGTGTCGTGCGGCTTGCCGGCGGAATTGCCGAGCGGGAAGTCCGAGAACAGAAAGCGCGGCGCGGCCGCATGCTCGACGATGTCCTTGGCGCAGCCCATCACCACGGTGGCAATGCCATTGGCTTCGAGATGCCGTGCCACGAGGCTGACGGTCTGATGGCACACCGGGCAGTTTGGCACCAGCACGACGGCGTCGATGTCGTCGGCGCGGCAGCGCGCGAGAATCTCAGGCGCATCGGTCTCGATCGTCACACGCTGGCTGCGATTCGTCGGCGCGCCGAAGAAGCGCGGTCCGATGGCGCCGATGCGGCCCTCGCGTGCGAGCCGTATCAGTTGCGGCAGCGGAAACCAGGTGCCGGAATCGTCGGCCGAGGTGTGCGCGCGATCATAGGCGATGTGGGAGATGCGCAGATCATGCTGCGCCGAGGTGTCTCCGTCATAGACCCGGTAGAACTTGGCTGCGCCATTATAGGCCGCGCCGGGCCCCTGATCGCCTTTCGCCGGATCGTAGGGCGCGGCCGTGGTGATGAGGGTGACACGGGACTGCGCGAGCGGCTTGCGCAGTGGCTGGAACGGGGCCGACGTGTAGTGCGCCCAGCGGTAGGGCGTGTCATAGCCGATCGCGAGATAATAGTCGCGCGTCCGCGCCATGTAGGACAGCGGGGCGGCCTCCTCGGGAGCGAAACCGAGCTTG
The DNA here is from genome assembly GCF_032381435.1 of Bradyrhizobium sp. SZCCHNR1002. NCBI lineage: Bacteria > Pseudomonadati > Pseudomonadota > Alphaproteobacteria > Hyphomicrobiales > Nitrobacteraceae > Bradyrhizobium > Bradyrhizobium sp. SZCCHNR1002. Next base: position 1,415,771 of record NZ_JAUHIS010000001.1, on the reverse strand, counting down.
TCGTCGGTGGTTGCGGTCATTGGTTTGCGTTCCTGAAGCGATCGCCCGATTGCTAGCGGCGCGGCGGTGCGTGTCAAGGCGTCGCGTGTTGGAACCCGGGCGGCCCTGAAGCTTTGTCTGTCGGCAATTGGGCTCGCCGGCAATCGGTCCGACCGTTCTTCATCGTCTTCATGCATATTTCGATCTCGGCAGCTCTTGGTGTCGTTGTCTGCCTCATGGTCGCGACGACCGGTCACGTCGCCGCCAACGAGGGCGAGACCGTTTGGCCCTTGGCGGACGGGGCGCCGGCAGGGTCGGGGGACGGAGGCGCGACGTCCGCGGGCGCGAAGGAAGACGACAAACCGGCCGAGCCGAAGGAGAGCGGGACGCGCGAGGCGATCTGCCTGATGATCGAAGCCGCCGCCAAGGCGAACGACCTGCCGCTCGAATTCTTTGCACGGGTGATCTGGCAGGAGAGCCGCTTCCAGACCGATGCCGTCGGGCCGGTGACGCGCAATGGCCAGCGTGCCCAGGGCATTGCGCAATTCATGCCGGGCACGGCGAGCGAGCGCGAGCTGCTCGATCCGTTCGACCCGGTGCAGGCCCTGCCGAAGTCGGCGGAGTTTCTGGCCGAGCTGCGCAATCAGTTCGGTAATCTCGGTCTTGCCGCCGCGGCCTACAATGCCGGTCCCCGCCGGGTGCAGGACTGGCTTGCCGGCAAGGGACAGATGCCCTGGGAGACGCGCAACTACGTCTCGGCCATCACCGGCGCGTCGGTCGACGATTGGGCTGCCGCGGGGAAGGGCGGCAAGGCGCGACCGAACCCGCCGCCGACATCGTGTCGTCAGCTGATGGCGCTGTTGAAGCGCGCACCCAACCCGTTCGTCAGAGAGCTCGAGCAGCACGTCGCGCTGTCGGCCGCGAAGCCTTGGGGCGTGCAACTCGCCGCCGGCTTCGACCGCAACCGGGCACTCTCGATGTATTCGCGCGCCATCAAGGGGCTGGGCGCGGTGATCGGCGATCGCGACCCGAGCCTGCTTTCGTCGGTGATGCGCTCACGCGGCAACCGCGCCTTCTACCAGGTGCGGATCGGCGCCGAGACCCGGCCCGAGGCGGACGCGCTCTGCAACCGCATCCGCCGCGCCGGCGGCGCCTGCTTCGTGCTGCGCAACCGGGCCTGAGGCGGACGGCTTGCGCCGCGTGCAGAGCCGCGCGCGCGTGGTGGTGGTTGACGCGGAGCGGTTTCGCCAGCCTTATCGCGGTCCGTTCCGCTGGGCCGCCCGTGACACTTCCTCCACTCGATTCTCCGCAATGGCAAGGCTCGCTCAAGGCGTTCGGCTGGGGCCTGCGCGCGACGTCGGCCACCATCCTGTCGCTGGTGCTGTTCGTCACCTTCATCGGCATCGGCGCGCTCGCGCACGACACGCATTTCAGCATGCTCTGGGCGATCCTGAGCACGGTGCTGGTGTGGGCCGGCCCGGCGCAGATCATCCTGGTCTCGACGCTCGGCTCCGGCCAGACCATCCTGCAGTCGGCGATCGCAGTCACCATGAGCGCGATCCGGCTGTTTCCGATGGTGGTGGCGGTGCTGCCGCTGATCCGCTCGCCTGACACCAGGCGGCGGCATCTGGTGCTGATCGCGCATTTCACCGCGGTCACCTTGTGGGTCGAATGCTATCGCTTCCTGCCGCATGTGCCGCGCGAGCGCCGCATCGCTTTCGTGCATGGGCTCGGCTCCGGGCTGATGGGGGTGGCGCTGGTCGCCACCATCATCGGCTATCTCCTGGCCGCCAACCTCTCGCAGACCTTCGGCGCCGCCGTGCTGCTGCTGACGCCGCTGGCGTTCCTGTTCTCGACCTTGCGCAATGCCAAGGAGCTCGCCGACGTGCTCGCGCTCGGTCTCGGACTCGTGCTCTATCCATTGGCCGCGCAGCTCAACAGCGGCGTCGACATCCTGGTCAGCGGCGTCGTCGCGGGCACGCTCGCCTTCGGCGTCCACAAATGGCGCGAGCGACGGGAGGCGGCATGAGCGACTTCATCGGCGACTGGCACGCGCTCCTCGTGCTGCTGGTAGCGGGCGTGATCCCGAACCAGATCTGGCGCCTGCTCGGCCTGTGGTTCGGCAGCGGCCTCGACGAGGGCTCGGACCTGCTGATGTGGGTCAAAGCGGTCGCCACCGCGATCCTCGCCGGCGTCATCGCCCAGATCCTGGTGCAGCCGCCCGGCGCGCTCGCCAGCGTGCCCTGGGGCCTGCGCTATGGCGCCGTCGTCGCCGGCCTCGCCGCCTTCCTGGCGATGCGCCGCTCGATCTTCGCCGGCGTCGTCTGCGGCGAGGCGGTCATGCTGGCCGGCAAATGGTGGCTCGGCTGAATTGCGCGGCCGCAATTGCGGCGCCACCGCGTTCGGCTAGATTGCCGGAAGGCCTGAGGATTCCGGAATGACCACAGACACTGATCTACGCCCGGGCGAAGTCGCCGTCGACGTGCCGCTGCCGCGCGATGCCTCGCTGTATTTCATCGGCCGCATCCGCACGCCCTGGACCTCGCGGCTGGAGACGCCGCGTCAGGGCAGCTTCGAGGGGCCGGTGTGCCGGCTGGAGATCTTCGAGCCGTGGGTCCCGGCGCTGCAGGGCATCGACGCCTTCAGCCATCTGCAGGTGCTGTATTGGCTCAACCGCGCCCGCCGCGATCTCGTCAGGCAGAGCCCGCGCCATCACGATGGCGAGACCCGCGGCACCTTCGCGCTGCGCTCGCCGGTGCGGCCCAATCCGATCGGCGTGTCGACCGTCCGCTTCGTCGCGCTGGAGGAAAGCACCGTGCTGGTGCGCGGGCTCGATTGCCTCGACGAGACGCCGCTGATCGACCTCAAGCCGGACCATTGCGTGTTCACGCAGGCGCCGGGTTCTGGCGACAACGACAATGGCGGAGCTCGATAGCCAACGTGAACAAGCGGCCGCAGAAGACCGTGACTCCGCTGGATGCGATCACTGCTGATCTCGTTGCCGTGCTGGTCGCGGTGACCGACGGCGATCCCCGGATCATGACGATCGAGCACGCTGCGGCGCTGCCGAGCGGGCCGTTTCAGTTTGCGCACCGCTCGCTGCAGATGGGGCTGCGTGCCTGGGTCGAGGCGCAGACCGGCCATCCCCTCGGCTATGTCGAGCAGCTCTACACCTTCGCCGATCGTGGCCGCTCGGGAGATCCCGAGGCGCCGCATCGCATCTCCATCAGCTATCTCGGCCTGACGCGCGAGGAGGAGGGGCGAGAGAGCGGCGATGCGCAATGGTCGTCTTGGTACGACTACTTCCCCTGGGAGGATCATCGCGACGGACCGCCGGCTATCCTGGCGAAGATCATCGCGCCGAAGCTGAAGGCCTGGGCGCGCTCAGCCGATGAGCCGGCGCTGCAGAAGACGCGATGGCGCCGTGCCGCCATCACCTTCGGCCTCGATGGCCGCGAATGGAACGAGGAGCTGGCGCTGCAGCGCTACGAGTTGTTGTACGAGGCGGCGCTGATCCCCGAGAGCGTGCGCGAGCAGGGCGGCGAGGCTGCCGTTCCCGGCCTCGCGATGACGGGGGATCATCGCCGTATTCTCGCCACCGGCATCGCCCGGCTGCGCGCCAAGATCAAATATCGTCCGGTCGTGTTCGAGCTGATGCCGGACGAATTCACGCTGCTGCAATTGCAACGCAGCGTCGAGGCGCTGGCCGGACGGCTGGTGCACAAACAGAACTTCCGCCGCCTCATCGAGCAGCAGGAACTCGTTGAAGAAACGGGCGCAATGGCGGCCGACACGATCGGCCGACCGGCCAAGCTGTTTCGTTTCCGGCAGGGCGTGCTGGCAGAACGCGCCGTGGTCGGAACCAAGCTGCCGCTCTCGCGGTCGTGATCTCCAGCTCTTGACATGACTTATGCTCAGGATAAGTATAAGCCATCTTATGCTCATGGAGAGTATAAATGGCCGAGCTTATTCTGCCCGCGATCGCGCCGCAGTCGTCTTTCCCTGACCGCCTGCGGCGAGTGATCCCTCCGCCCGAATGGGCCGTCTTTGAAGAGGATGTCGAAGCCATCCTGGCGCTCAAGCGGCGGCGCAACGCCGTGGTGCTCGCGCACAACTATCAGACACCCGAGATCTTCCACGGCGTCGCCGACATCGTCGGCGACAGCCTGCTGCTGGCGCGCGAGGCCACCAAGATCGATGCCGAGGTGATCGTGCTCGCCGGCGTACACTTCATGGCGGAGACGGCGAAGCTGCTCAATCCCGGGAAGACGGTGCTGATTCCGGACCTCGATGCGGGCTGCTCGCTCGCGGAATCCATTACCGCCGCCGACGTCCGGCTGATGCGCGCGCGCCATCCCGGCGTGCCGGTGGTCGCCTATGTCAACACGTCGGTCGCGGTGAAGGCGGAGTCCGATGTCTGCTGCACGTCGGGGAATGCCCTGGAGATCGTGGAGTCGCTCGGCACGGATCACGTCATCATGCTGCCGGATGAGTATCTGGCCCGCAATGTCGCGGTGCAGACGAAGGTGAGGATCACGGCCTGGAACGGCCATTGCGAAGTGCATGAGCGCTTCACCGCCGAGGACGTCCGCACCTTGCGTGACGATCATCCCGGCGTCACCGTGCTCGCCCATCCGGAATGCCCGCCGGAGGTGGTGGCGGAAGCCGACTTCGCCGGCTCGACCGCGGCGATGTCCGACTATGTCGGCGCGAAGCGGCCGGCGCGGGTGGTGCTGCTGACCGAATGCTCGATGAGCGACAACGTTGCGGTCTCGTATCCGGACATCGCGTTCATCCGGCCCTGCAATCTGTGCCCGCACATGAAGCGGATCACGTTGAAGAACATCCGTCATGCGCTTGAGACCAACACGCACGAGGTGACGATCGATCCCGCGATGGCCGAGCGCGCGCGGCGCTCGGTGGAAAGGATGCTGGCGGTATGAGCATCGATCTCTCGCAACTCATGGGTTGTCCCGTGATCATCGGCGGCGGTGCCGCCGGACTGATGACCGCGCTGCAGCTCGCGCCAGAGCCCGTCGTGTTGCTGTCGAAGTCGCCGCTCGGCGCCGAGGCGTCGAGCATGTGGGCGCAGGGCGGCCTCGCCGCCGCTGTCGGCGGTGACGATGAGCCGGCGCTGCATCTGCAGGACACCCTCCTTGCCGGCGCGGGCCTGTGCGATGAAGCCGCGGCACGCCGCATCATCGAAGCGGCGCCGGCGGCGGTTGAGCGCCTTGCACAGCTCGGTGTTGCATTCGATCGCGACGCGAGCGGGCGCTGGCGCCTCGGCCTGGAGGCTGCGCACAGCCGCAACCGTATCGTCCACGCCACCGGCGACGGAACGGGGCGCGAGATCATGCGTGCGCTGATCGGGGCCGTCCGGCGCTGTCCGTCGGTGACGCTGCTGGAAGGCGTCGAAGCGCGCCGGCTGATCGTCGCTGACAATGCCATTCAGGGCGTGCTCGCGGTGCGCGGCGAGGAGCCGCTCGTGCTCGCCACGGCGCGCGTCGTGATCGCGACCGGCGGCATCGGTGGTCTCTTCCTCGACAGTACCAATCCCTCCGGCTGTTTCGGCCAGGGACTGGCGCTGGCGGCGCGGGCAGGGGCGGTGCTGTCCGATCTCGAATTCGTGCAGTTTCACCCCACCGCCTTCGACGGACCGTCGCGGCCGCTGCCGCTGCTGACCGAGGCGATCCGCGGCGATGGCGCGGTGCTGATCGACGAGACCGGCACGCGCTTCATGGCCGACGAGCCCGGCGCGGAACTCGCGCCGCGTGACGTCGTGGCGCGGGCGGTCTGGCGTCGTCGCGCGGCGGGCCATCGCACATTCCTCGATGCAAGGCAGAAGCCGGGCAGCGCCTTCGCGGCGCGCTATCCCGTGATCACCGCGTTCTGCCGCATGGCCGGGATTGATCCGGCCGTCGATCCGATCCCGGTGCGGCCGGCCGTGCACTACCATATGGGCGGCGTCGCCGTGGATGCGATGGGGCGCAGCACCGTCGATGGTCTCTGGGCCTGCGGCGAGGTCAGCCGCACCGGTTTGCACGGCGCCAACCGCCTCGCCAGCAACTCGCTGATGGAAGCCATCGTCTGCGCGCAATGGGTGGCCGAGAGCGTGGCCGGCTCGCCGTCACGCGCAGCCAAGCCCGGAGAGGCCGCAGCAATCCCCGCCGCATCCGATCCCGCAGCGGTACGCCCGCTGCTGTCGAATGCGCTCGGCGTGCTGCGCGACCGCGATCGGATGACAGTCGCGATCCGGAGCCTGCTCCCGCTGGCGCTGGGAGCAGAGGCTGCGGCCGATCCTGCCGTGGTCGGCCTGATGATGTCGGTTGCGGCCCTGGCGCGGGCGGAGAGCCGCGGCGGGCATTGCCGCACCGATTGTTCGGACACACTGCCTGTTGCGCAGCCGTCCCGCTTCACATGGGCGTCCGCGATCGCCGCCGCGCGGGAGATCGCCGAGACCGAGCGTCCCTCGTTCAGGAGCGTCGCATCATGACCCTCAATCCACTCTCGCCTTTGCTCTACGAGCCCCTGGTGCGGATGGCGCTGCTGGAGGATCTCGGGCGCGCCGGCGACGTCACCACGGATGCGATCGTGCCCGCCGAGCAGCGCGCCTCCCTGAAGCTGCGGGCGCGCCAGCAAGGCGTGATCGCCGGGCTCGAGGTTGCGCGCTGCGCGTTCCAGGCGGTCTCGCCCGAGGTCCGCATGGAGATCGTTCGGCCCGACGGCAGCGCCGTGACGGCCGGCGACGCGATCGCCACCATCAGCGGCCCGGCGCGGGCGCTGCTGACCGGTGAGCGCGTCGCGCTGAACTTCCTCTGCCACCTGAGTGGCGTCGCCACCGCGACTGCCTCGCTGGTCGCGGCGGTGAAGTGCACGCGGGCGCAGATCGTGTGCACACGCAAGACCACGCCGGGGCTGCGCGCGCTGGAGAAGTATGCGGTGCGCGCCGGCGGCGGCGGCAATCACCGGTTCGGGCTCGATGACGCGGTGCTGATCAAGGACAATCACATCGCGATTGCCGGCGGCATCGAGGCGGCGATCACGAGGGCCAAGGCTCATGCCGGCCATCTCGTGAAGATCGAGGTGGAGGTCGACAACCTCGCGCAGCTCGAGGAGGCGCTGGCGCTGGGCGTCGACGCTGTCCTGCTCGACAACATGACGCCGGCGGAGCTCGAACGCGCGGTCGCCATGGTCCGGGGCAAGGCGATCACCGAGGCGTCGGGCCGGATCACCGTCGACACCGCGCCGGCGATCGCGGCGGCCGGTGTCGACCTGATCTCGGCCGGCTGGATCACGCATTCCTCGGCCGCGCTCGACATCGGCCTCGACGACGCCTGATCAGCCCTTCAGTGCCGCGATCAGCTTCGCGGCGTTGTCCTCCAGCACCTTCGGATCCTCCTTGCGGCTCGCCGGCGGCAGCAGGGAATCCCCGTTGTGGCGCGGCATGATGTGGACGTGGAGGTGGAACACCATCTGGCCGCCGGCATGCTCGTTGAACTGCTGCACGGTGATGCCGTCGGCAGCGAACGCGGTCTTGGCGGCGCGGGCGATGGTCCGCACGGCGCGGCCGACGTGGAGGTAATCCTCCTCGGTGATATCCAGGATGTTGCGGGCCGCCGCCTTCGGGATCACCAGCGTATGGCCGGGGACGCGCGGCATGATGTCGAGGAAGGCCAGCACGTGGTCGTTCTCGTAGACCTTCACGCAGGGGAATTCGCCGCGCAGGATCTTTGCGAACGGGTTGTTGGGATCGTAGGCGGTCATCGGCAGGTCCTTGTGCGGTTCCTCGTGGTGCGCCTTACTTCCATCCGGACGCGCCGCCGGTCAAGGCTGCTCGTCCGCCTCCTTCCGGAACGGGGCCGATTCAGCCAGCTCGCGCCCGGCCTCCTCGATGTAGGCGCGCTCGCGCTTGAGGTAGTCGTCGATGGCCCGGCGCAGACCGCGGTCGGCGATGTAGTGGGCGGAGTAGGTGGTCTGCGGCAGGTAGCCGCGCGCGATCTTGTGCTCGCCCTGCGCGCCGGCCTCGACGACGGCCAGCTTGTGCTGGATCGCGAAGTCGATGGCCTGATAGTAGCAGACCTCGAAATGCAGGAACGGGTGGTGCTCGGTGGCGCCCCAGTTGCGGCCGAACAGCGTGTCCGAACCGATGAAGTTGATGGCGCCCGCGATCCATCGGCCCTCGCGCTTGGCCATCACCAGCAGCACGTCGTCCGCCATGCTCTCGCCGATCAGCGAGAAGAACTTGCGGTTCAGATACGGCCGGCCCCATTTGCGCGAGCCGGTGTCCATGTAGAAGTCGAAGAACGCATCCCAGGCGTCCTCGGTGATGTCCTTGCCGGTCAGCCAATGAATGGTGATCCCCGCGGCCAACGCATCGCGCCGCTCGCGCTTGATCGCCTTGCGGTGGCGCGAGTTCAGCGTCGCCAGGAAATCGTCGAAGCTGGAAAAGCCCTGGTTGTGCCAGTGGAACTGCTGGTCGGTGCGCTGCAGGAAGCCCTGTGCGGCCAGCAGCTCCCACTCGGCCTGACGGGCGAAGGTCACGTGCACCGAGGAGGCCTCGCTGATCCCGCACAGCGCTTTCAGGCCTTGGGCGAGAGCGTTGCCGATCATGTCCCGGTCCTGGTCGGGGCGGATCAAGAGCCGCGGCCCGGTCGCCGGCGTAAAGGGAACGGACACCTGCAGCTTCGGATAATAACGCCCGCCGGCCCGCTCATAGGCATCGGCCCAGCCGCGGTCGAAGACGTATTCGCCCTGCGAGTGGGACTTCAGATAGCAGGGCACGACGCCGAGGATCTCGTCGCCGAGCTTCGCCACCAGATGCCGCGGCGCCCAGCCGGTGCGCAGCGTGGCCGAGCTGGAGGCTTCGCAGGCCGACAAAAAAGCGTGGGAGACGAACGGGTTGTAGGACGGGCCGCAGCCAGCGGATGAGCCGGGTGCGAGGCGGCCACCGGGATTGGCGCAGGCGTCCCAGGCGGCGGCCGGGATCTCGGACATCCCGGGAACGGCTTCGAGCGTGATCTCAGGTGAGGCCATCGAACCCTTGAACAAGAGGCTGGCTGGGAACGCTCAGAAGCGACCCCCGGATTGCCATGTCTTCAAGATCGTGCATCGCAGCACCGAGTTCAAGGCCAGCCTCACGTCTCCGGCGTAAACCCTTCGAAGATCATCTGATCCGCGTAGCGCGCCGCAGTGGCGCGCTGCTCGGGGGTACGGACGGTCCAGGTCAGGAGCGGACATCCGAACACGTTGCGCGCGACCCACGGCGCCGCCGCGGGAAGCTGCTGCACCCAATAGGCGACGAAATGCGGCTGCGTGCTCATGCCGTGCTTGAGGTGCAGCATGCCGTCGCGCTGCTCCTGCGTGAGCTTGGCCCAATAGCCGTCCTCATAGGTGCGCTGGGCGACGATCCCGCGGGTCAGGTTCGGCATGGTCTCGCGCAAGGCGCGGACCTGGTCGGGATCGAACGACATGCCGACGACCGGGCCGGAGTAGGAGGCGAGAACCTCGGCCATGCGCCGGACCAGGCGATGATCGCCCTGGAAGGTGCTCTTGACCTCGACCACCAGCGGCACGCGTCCGCCGATCAGGTCGCAGAGGTCCTTGAGCGTCATCATCCGCTCGTCCGTCTGCTTGAAGCGGATAGCCTTAAGCTCGGCGACGGTCTTCTCGATCAGCAGCCCGGAGCCCTCGGTGAGACGGCCGAGCTCGTAGTCGTGATGCACCATCGCCTCGCCATCGGCCGACAGCTGGATGTCGCATTCGATCGCGAAATTGCCGGCGACGGCGCCACGCGCGGCGGCCGGCATGTTCTCGATGATGCCGCTGGCCGCATCATGCAGGCCGCGATGGGCGACGGGGCGGGCCGTCAGCCAGTCAGGTGCGCGCATTCGCCCCGTCCATTCTTCCCAGTTTCGAGCTCACTCGACCTCGAACACGCCTTCGACCTCCACCGCCGCGTCCGACGGCAGTGCCGACACGCCGACGGTGGTGCGAGCGTGACGGCCCTTGTCGCCGAAGGCGGCGACCATCAGGTCGGAGGCGCCGTTGAGCACCTTGGGGCCGTCGAGGAAGTCGGGCGCCGAATTGACGAAGCCGCCGAGCCGGACCACGCGCACGACCTTGTCGAGATCGCCGATGGCCGCCTTCACCTGCGCCAGCAGGTTGATGCCGCAGCCCTTCGCCGCCGCATAGCCATCCTCCAGCGAGACTCCGCCGCCGAGCTTGCCGGATGCGATCATCTTGCCGTCACCGCCGAGGCAGACCTGCCCGGAGACGAACAGCAGATTGCCCGTGCGCACGAACGGAACATAATTGGCCACCGGTGCCTTCGGTGCCGGCAGCGTGATGCCCTGTGCCGTCAGATTTTGTTCGACCGTACCCGCCATCTCAAATCCCTGTCCTGTCGCCTGAGAACCGGTCCCGTGCCGGACCGCCGCCCTGTTTGGCGCAGTTGCCAGTGACATGCAAGCAGCCGGCACCGGCGCGATTCCGGCGCATGCAGCGCACGTATCCGTGAGACAGCCGCAGTTGCGACGTATTGCAGCGGTCTCTAATGTGACGCTTTAACGATACGTCCCCCGAGGAAAACTCATGGCTCATTCGTTTCGACTGTCGATGGGAGCGCTCGCCCTCGCGGCGATGACGTTCGGTCCGGCGCAGGCCGGGGCGGGCGTGCCGTTCCTGCCGCACCAGGCGCTCTATGATCTCAGCCTCGTGAAGTCGCGCGGATCGAGTCCGGTCAACAGCGCGCGGGGCCGCATCCTCTACAATTTCACCGGCAATGCCTGTACCGGCTACACCTCGGAATTCCGCCAGGTCTCGGAGCTCGATCTCGGCGAGGGCAAGGTGACGTTGAGCGATCTGCGCTCGACGGCGTGGGAGGACGGTGCGGGCAAGAGCTATCGCTTCAAGATCGACTCGCGAATGAACGACCAGGCCTCGAGCCCTGTTGACGGCATGGCCGAGCGCACCGGCGATCACATCACCGTCAAGCTCAAGCAGCCCGAGGCGAAGACCTTCACGCTCGACGGCTCCACCGTGTTTCCGACCGAGCAGATCCAGCGCATCATTGCTGCCGCGCGCGAAGGCAAGTCGCTGCTCGAGCTGTCGGTCTATGACGGCTCCGACAATGGCGAGAAGGTCTACAACACGCTGACCGTCATCGGCGCGGCCGTGCCGGGCGACAAGGCCGCCGCCAAGCCGGATGCCTCGACCGACAACAACGAGATGAAGACGATGACGCGCTGGCCGGTGACGGTCAGCTATTACGACCGCGATGCCAAGCGGACTGAGGGCGAGCAGACGCCGGTCTATGCGATGTCGTTCGAGCTCTACGAGAACGGCGTCTCGCGCGCGCTCGTGCTGGACTACAACGACTTCGTCATTTCCGGCGCGCTCGGCAAGTTCGACGTCAAGGACGCCAAGGATTCCAAGTCCTGCAGCAACTGACCGCGTCGTCATTCGGTCGGCTCCGGGCCGTCATAGGCGATGCCGCGGATGACCGCGGCTTGGCCGAATTTCTTTCGCAAGGCATCCATCGCGCGCTCGGCCGAGGCCGAGCGGCGGTCGAGCATATCGGTGTCGGACGCCTCCGAGCCCGGGCGTAGCGCGCTGACGCCGGCGCCCATCAGCCGAAACGCGGTGCCGTCGGTCTCCCGCGCCAGCATCTCCTTGCAGATGGCGAAGATCTTGCCGGCGAGCTGCGTCGGCGCCGCGATCGACTGCGAGCGGGTGCGCTGGCGGAAATCCGCCGTCTTCAGCTTCAAGGTGATGGTGGAGCCGGCGAGCTGGCTCGATTTGAGGCGCGCGGACACCTTCTCCGACAATCGCCACAGCATCTTTTCCAGGGTCGCATAGTCGCGGATGTCGGTGTCGAAGGTGGTCTCGCTGGAGATCGTCTTGGCGCCGCGATCGGCCTCGACCTTGCGATAGTCGATGCCGCGCGCCAGCCGCCACAGCCTGCGGCCGTCGCCGCCGAACTGCTTCATCAGCTCGATCTCGTCGGCCCGCTGCAGGTCGGCGATGGTGCGGAAGCCCTGGTTCGCCAGCCGCTGCTGGGTCGCCGGACCGACGCCGAAGATGAAGCCGACCGGCTTGCTGGCCAGCATCATCACGGCCTCGTCCTGGTCGAGCGCGGCGAAGCCGCGCGGCTTGTCGAGGTCGGAGGCGATCTTGGCCAGGAACTTGTTGCAGGACAGCCCGACCGAGACGGTGATGCCGATGGTCCGTTCGATCTCGCGGGCGAAGCGCGCCAGCACCTTGGCCGCGATCATGCCGTGGACGCGCTCGGTGCCGGCGAGATCCAGGAACGCCTCGTCGATCGACAGCGGCTCGACCAATGGCGTCAGCGCCTGCATCGCCTGGCGAACCTCGCGGCCGACGCGAACATATTTGGCCATATCCGGGCGAATCACCGCCGCCGACGGGCACAGCTCCAGCGCCTTGAACATCGGCATGGCCGAGCGTACGCCATAGGTGCGGGCGATATAGCAGGCGGCCGACACCACGCCGCGCTTGCCGCCGCCGATGATGACGGGCCGGTCGGCCACTTCGGGATTGTCGCGCTTCTCGACGGTCGCATAGAAGGCGTCGCAGTCGATATGCGCCAGCGTCAGCTGGGGCAAAGCGCGGTGCCGGACGAGGCGCGGCGAGCCACAGGCGGTGCAGCGGCGCGCGCTGGAGGCGAGATCCGACAGGCAGTCGCGGCAGAAGCAGGTCGGCCCGCTGACCGCGTGCGACGCTCCCTCTGGCGCTGGCGGCATCACGGCACGTCGCGCTCCCACTGCCGGTCGCCCAATACCTGCCTTGCTGCCATGATATTGGTCGGATGTAACTTGGAGTGGGCGGCAAAAGCCTTTACCGTCTCGTCGTCGCGCAGCACGAAATCGAGCACGCTGACCAGGAATTGCGGGTCGGCGGCCGAGGATCGCAGCGTTTCCGGCCCAATCCCGGTCTCGGCCAGGAACCGGCCCAGCCGCTCCGGTTCCCCGGCGAGGAAAGAGAGGGCCTGAACTGCAACGATTTCAGCGACTTCGCGCGGATTTCGAACGGGCTTTTTCAACGGCGCATTTGCCTTTCCATTAACTTGTCGTCTCTACTTTGCGCGCATCATGCCCGAGTCTTCGAAGCGGGTTCAAGCAAGTGGAAACCATCTCGGGCAAAGATGGAATGCCGCCTTAACAGCTTTGAACGAATCTGGGGCTAGTTTGAATTAGATCAGGTGCGGTGGACAGAGGTCCACCGGAGGACATGCCGGTGTCAGTGATTCGGAGGGGCGGATGGGCAAGACCGTCCTGATCGTGGAAGACAATGAGCTCAACATGAAGCTCTTCCGCGATCTGTTGGAGGCCCACGGTTACCAGACGTCCGGCACCTCCAGCGGCGTGGAGGCGCTCGACATCGTGCGCCGGACCCGGCCCGATCTGATCCTGATGGACATCCAGTTGCCGCAGGTCTCGGGCCTGGAGGTGACGAAATGGATCAAGGACGATCCCGATCTGCGCGCGATCCCGGTGGTCGCGGTGACCGCTTTTGCCATGAAGGGCGACGAGGAGCGCATCCGCGAGGGTGGCTGCGAAGCCTATCTTTCCAAGCCGATCTCGGTCGGAAAATTCATTGAAACCGTGCGACGTTTTATCGGCTGAGGAGTTTTTGCAGTGTCCGCGCGCATCCTTGTGGTCGACGACGTCCCCGCCAACGTCAAGCTGTTGGAGGCGCGGCTGTCGGCCGAGTATTTCGACGTGCTGACCGCCTCGAACGGCGCCGAGGCGCTGCAGATCTGCCAGCGCGCCGAATGCGACATCATCCTGCTCGACGTCATGATGCCGGACATGGACGGCTTCGAGGTCTGCCGGCGGCTGAAGTCGAATCCGGCGACGCATTTCATTCCCGTGGTGATGGTGACGGCGCTGGACAGCCCGTCCGACCGCGTGCGCGGCCTGGAGGCCGGCGCCGACGATTTTCTCACCAAGCCGGTGTCGGACGTGGTGCTGATCGCGCGCGTGCGTTCGCTGACGCGGCTGAAGATGATGACCGACGAGCTGCGCATGCGTGCGCTCACCTCGCTCGAGATCGGCGTCCAGGCGCCGGAGCGCAGCGCGGTCGCCGACGCCGGCCGGGGCGGCAAGGTCCTGCTGGTCGACGACCGGCCGTCGTCCTACGAGCGGCTCGGGCCGATGCTGGCGACCGAGCATTCCGTCGACGTCGAGCCGAATCCGTCGGAGGCGGTGTTCAACGCCGCCGAGGGCAATTACGACCTCGTCATCGTCTCGCTCGACCTCAATGATTTCGACGGCCTGCGGCTGTGCAGCCAGTTGCGCTCGCTGGAGCGCACGCGTCACGTGCCGATCCTGGCCATCGCCGAGGCCGAGAACAATTCGCGGCTGCTGCGCGGGCTGGAGATCGGCGTCAACGACTACCTGTTGCGCCCGGTCGACAAGAACGAGCTGCTGGCCCGCGCCCGCACCCAGATCCGCAAGCGCCGCTACACCGATCATCTGCGCGACAACGTCCAGAACTCGATCGAGATGGCGATCACCGACGCGCTGACGGGCCTGCACAACCGCCGCTACATGGAGACGCATCTGGCGACGCTCGCCGACCAGGCGGCGAGCCGCGGCAAGCCGCTGGCGCTGATGATGCTCGACATCGACTACTTCAAGTCGATCAACGACAATTACGGCCATGATGCCGGCGACGACGTGCTGCGCGAGTTCGCGATGCGGGTGCGCAAGTCGATCCGCGGCATCGATCTCGCGTGCCGCTATGGCGGCGAGGAGTTCGTGATCGTGATGCCGGAGACCGACCTGCACGTCGCCGGCATGGTTGCCGAGCGCCTGCGCCGCTCCGTCGCCAACGAGCCGTTCTCGGTGCACAAGGGCGAGAAGCGCATCGAGGTCACGGTCTCGATCGGGCTGTCCACCCTGGAGCAGAAGGGTGAGCCGATCGCCGACGTCATGAAGCGCGCCGACACTGCGCTGTACCGTGCCAAGAACGAAGGCCGCAACCGTGCCGTTGCGATCGCCCCGGTGCATCCGCCGGCGCCGTTCCTGCCGCAGGCCGCGGGTCGCGGCCGATAGAGGGCAGGGCGGGTCCGCTCTTAAGCCAAATAGCCAATGGGCGTGAGTTTCTCCGCTGTCATCACCCGCGAAAGCGGGTGATCCAGTATTCCAGAGACATCGTGGTTCACCGAGCCGCCGCGGCGTACTGGATCGTCCGCCTTCGCGGACGATGACGGTTGTGGGTGTCGCAGGCAACGTCGCATCGATCATCAAGCCGAACTCATGCAGACGAGTTCTTCCATCCTCGCCGCGCCTCCGCGCCCGAGCTGTGCCATTCAAAGCCCTCTTCGAGAACAGAGGGCGCAGGGAAGGCCGGGTGCGGGTCGCACCCATGGTCCGCGTGCAGCAAAAAAAGCACGCGGCAGAACCACAGGTACGGACCGGACATCCGGCCCTCCCTGCGCGATGGCTTTACGGCTTACTCCGTGCTCTCCCCGGGGACCGGCTGTCTTGCCCCCGTCACCAGCGCGCTCGTCGCAGCGCCCGCTTGGCCTCAGCGTCGGGAGGCCAGGACCACACGGCTTCACCGTGCGCACCAGGATGTTCGTCCGCGCGGACAAGCCACGCTGCAACCCGAAACGCCCACCGCACCCCACCTCACGCTCGTGACGATCGCGATGCGCCCCTCATGGCGAGGTGGGATGGACGGTATGTAGCATATCTTTCGGAAAAACGAAAGATGAAAATTGCGGTTGGAGTGCCCGTCACGGCGATCATGTTGAGATCATTTGAAAAGTTGGTTTTTTGGAGCGGCGCTCTCCCGGAGGCTGCCGGGCGCCGGGTCGATTTCTGAGCGCGCGAAGCTTCAGGATGGCTGATGATGGTCACGCCAGGATTGATCGGCCTGCGAGCTTCGTTGATCTCGTGCTAGCATGCGCTCCCAGGACGGTTCGTGATCTCTGGAGACTGCCATGAAGGCGCTTCGTATCGGTGCTCTGAGTGGTGGGCTGATGGTGTGCGGACTCCTGATCCTCTACGCCTTCGGTGTCGAGACCAATACCGTGGTGTTGGGACTCTTGGGAGGTGTTGCCGCATGGTTGGCTGGCTTCATCGAGGACCGTTTCATGGCCGCTCGGCCGGTGCGGTAGCGCGGATCAGCGCCAGTGCCGTAGAGCGGATGAGCGGAGCGTAATCCGCCGCTTGTCCGGCCGTGAAATGGCGGATTACGCTGGCGCTCATCCGCCCTACGACACGTCGCAAAGTCATCAGCTCGAAATACTCCCGTCAGAGATGTGCCGTCATGCGGAACATCTCTTGATTTCATTCGATGTCGGTGGTATCCAGGTCTCATGAGCACATCGATCCGCATCGTCAACTTCGATCACATGACCCGCTTCGGCTGGGCCGTGGAAGGAGTCGCGCGCTAGGAGATCGACGACGCGATGTTCTCACCAGGCCCCGCCGGCATCGGACGGGGCCTTTTCGTTTGGCCTTTGCTCGCTGCCGGCACAACAGCAGGAGCGGAGCATGCCACCCCACCAGACCAACTCGACGATCGACGTAGGGCACGTGTCAGGGCTCATGGTCGATCTCTCGATCGCGTCAGTTACCGATGCGATCAGCAGCGTGCAGCCATCGACGCAGTCCGAGACGTCCCTCGCAGCGTTGCGAGAGGTGTTGTCGGAGAAGGACGCGGCCGGCCCGCCGGCCACGCCGACCTGGCTGATCATCCGCCTGATCGGCCGATGCTGGCGCGCCGTTCAAGCATGGCAACGCCGCGAGTACGTGCGGGTAAGCCTCTACGAGCTGAGCGAACGCGAACTCACCGACATCGGCGTCACGCGTGCCGAGATCGAGCACATCGCCGCGCTGCAGACGCTCGACGGGTTGAGGGACAACCCGCGATATCTGATCTCGCGCAGGGGGATGTAATGGGGCGCGGACCCTGACGACGCAGAAAGCGGTTGGCCAATAGCGCGAGATTCCCGCCACGACGTCATTGCGAGCGCCAGCGAAGCAATCCAGGGGCCCGCCCACGACTCTGGATTGCTTCGCTGCGCTCGCAATGACGGAGGTGAGATCACGCCGTTCTCTCGGCACTCTTCTGCTGGAAAGATGGTCGGCGCATAGCTCGGCGGGACACGAGCCTCGCATGGCTGCCCATCTGCAGACGCCGGAACTACATGCCTTGATCTCGATCAATCACCGTGGTACTCACCAACCATGATCAACGTCGTGCGCCATTCCTACCGCAAAAATACGACCCGCTGCAGCCGGGCCGTGGGAGGAGTCGTGCGCTAGAATTTCGACGACACGATCATTCCACCAGGCCCCGCCGGCATCGGACGGGGCCTTTTGTTTGGTCACGCGTCCTGCCGGCATCACGCAGCAGGAGCGACCGATGCCACCTCAGACCCAACTCACCGCCGAGATCGCGCGCGATGCCGCCACGCGCAATCGTCCCCTCACATTGGTGAAGAACGCGGCGCACCAGGCGCCAGCCGCGTCGCGCTCAGAGGCATCCGCCACGGTGCTGCGCGATGTGGTGTCGGAAAAGAATGCAGCCGGGCCGCCGGGCGGCGCGGCTTCCTGGCTGTTCAGAGGGATTGCACGCTCTTGGCATGCGTTTCAGGACAGCTGCCGGCGCCGGAGAATGAGACTCCACTTGCGTGACCTAAGCGAGGCACAGCTGATCGACATCGGGCTCTCGCAAGGCGACCTCGACCATCTCGCAGCCCACCGCGCCCTCGAGCGCCTCAGATACGACATGGCGAATACCCTGATGTCCCGCGGCGTGATGTAGTCGTGGAGGAGACGCGGTGCTTGTCGGCAGGGCGGATCTGTGGAGGTCTGCCCTGACGTGCCGCCGCTTGTCCCAGGTGACGCGCCTCATGGATGAGCCGTGCTGCTTGCGACACCGTCATTGCGAGCGCAGCGAAGCAATCCAGGGCCGAGCAAGGACTCTGGATTGCTTCGCTGCGCTCGCAATGACGGAGTACTGGTCACGCGTCTCATTCCATGTGGTGCTCACGTGCAATCGCCTTTCGCGCTATCATCGCCCGTAACGATGGACAAACGAGACGACCCATGACGCAACATATCGGCATCGTCGGCTGCTCGGCCGAGGGCGCGGCGCTGTGTTACCGCACGATCTGCAAGGAGGGCGCCGACCGGCTCGGACCGCACGCGCATCCCGAGGTGTCGATGCACACGCCGTCGCTGGCCGACTATGTCAGATGCCTCGATCGCGGCGATCTCGCTGGTGTGGCCGAACTCATGCTGGCCTCCGCGCGCAAACTCGCCGCGGCCGGCGCGGATTTCCTGATCTGCCCGGACAACACCATCCACCAGGCATTGCCGCTGGTGCTGCCACGCTCACCCCTGCCATGGCTTGATATCGCCGACGAGGTGGCGAAGGAGGCCGTCAGGCGGGGCTATCGGCACGTCGGGATCACCGGCACGCGATGGCTCGTCGACAGCAACGTCTATCCCGACCGACTGAGTGCTCATGGCCTGAGATTCGAGCGTCCGGATGAGGCCGACCGTATCACCGCGAATCGCATCATCATGGACGAGCTGGTCAACGGCCGCGTCGAGCCTGGATCCATCGCGGCGTTTCAGGCGATCATCGCGCGGCTGAAGGCGAGAGGCTGCGATGCCGTCGCGCTCGGCTGCACCGAAATCCCGCTGATCATCGACGACAACAATTCGCCATTGCCGACGCTGGACTCGACGCGGCTGCTGGCCCGCGCCGCATTGGCGCGGGCGCTCGCCTAGGTCTCGGGCGGTCGGCGCCGCGGAGGCGTCGGCTGCTACCAGAGTTCCGCCGGAACCGCCCGGCGCTGCGGACGTTTGTCTGGGCCCCAAGGAGGAGCCCCAATGACAAAGCTGATGTTCGCGGTTGCCGTATTGTCTGTCCTGCCGTCCTTTGCCATGGCGCAGGGCCATATGGGCACGCCGCAGGAGCAGAAGGCGTGCGCGCCCGACGCCAAGCGCCTCTGTCGCGCTCAGCTCGGCGACGATTTCGGCGTGCAGAATTGTCTGATGCAGAACCGCGCCAAGCTGAGCAAGCGCTGCTCGGCGGTGTTCCAGAGCCACGGCATGTAGTCGCCGCGCAGCTTACGCGGCGCGCACCTTCCGCAAGAACTTCTCCAACTCGTCCTTCAGCCGATCGCTCTCGCGTGACAGCGAGTGCGCTGATGTGAGCACCTGCGAGGAGGCGGAGCCGGTGGCGTCGGCCCCCTTGCTGACGTCGCCGATGTTGCCGGCGACGCGGGCGGTGCCGCCGGCGACCTCCTGGACGTTGCGCGAGATCTGTCCCGTCGCCGCGCCCTGCTGCTCGACGGCCGCGGCGATGCCGGCCGCGATCTCCGAGATGTGCTGGATGGTGCCGCCGATCTGCTTGATCGAGGCGACCGAAGACTGCGTCGCGTTCTGGATGCCTTCGATCTGCTGGCCGATCTCCTCGGTGGCCTTGGCGGTCTGCGACGCCAGCGCCTTGACCTCGGAGGCGACCACGGCAAAGCCGCGGCCGGCATCACCGGCGCGCGCCGCCTCGATGGTGGCGTTCAAGGCGAGCAAATTGGTCTGGGCGGCGATCGAGGTGATCAACTTCAGCACGTCGCCGATGCGCTCGGCCGTGCGCGACAATTCGCTGATCCCGACATCGGTCTGCTCGATCTGGCGCACCGCTTCCTTGGCGATGCTGGTCGATTCGGTGACGCGGCGGCCGATCTCGTGGACGGAGGACGTCATCTCTCCCGCCGCCGATGCGACCGACTGCACGGTGGCCGAGACCTGGCCGGAGGCGGCGGCGGCGCTGGTCGACAGCTGCTGGGTCTGCTCGGCGGTCTTGCTCAGCGTATTGGCGGAGACCTCGAGGCTGCGCGCGTCCGCGTGAACCTTGTTGATGATCTGGCCGACGGTCGACTCGAACTCATCGGCCATGCGCTGCATGGCGACGTGCTGCTCGGTCTTGGCGGCGTCGAGATAGACCGAGATCGCGAGGTCCATGTCGATCATGGCTGCCTTGGTGATCGCGGCCTGCAACGCGGCCTTCTTCTCGCGGGCGGCCTGGCCGCCGAACCAGCCGTCGGAGAGCTCGGTCTCGATCGCCTTCTGCAGGCCGGTGACGATCAGCGAGTAGCCGGCGATGTACCAGCGGGGCTCCAGCCCCATCCGGTTGTGGGCGAGGCCGATCCGGGTGACGGACTTCACATAGGCGTCGTCGAACTTGGCCGTCGCCAGCGACATCCAATGGTCGAACTGGGCCTTGGAGGCATGCCGCATGGCAGCCTGGCTGGAGAACATCTTGGCGAGCGACGGCACCTTGCCGACATGGGCGTAGAACTGATCGAGCAGTCCGGGCAGCACCTTGCCGATCAGGGGCCGCAACTCGCGCAAGTGCTCTCTGGTGGCGTTGTCGATGCCGATGAAATCGAGACGGGATTGGAGAGTCGTCAGATCGGTCATCGGTGGTCCGCCCGTCAATCGATACGCAAGGGAGAAGCCCCGCTGCCGGGTGCCTCGTTACCCCAGAATTGCACGGGTTTGGTTGATGGTTCCTTACGACCGGAACCCGGATTTCAACTGATCGGGGAATGTGACCGGGATGCAGCGGGCAGGGCAGTCAGCCGCGACGGGTCCAGCGCGGAATGCGCAATAAAAAACGGGGCCGAAACGGCCCCGTCGAAGTCGTAAGCAGATCCGCGATCTTACTTGATCTTGGCTTCGCGGAATTCGACGTGCTTGCGCGCGACCGGGTCGTACTTCTTCTTGACCATCTTGTCGGTCATGGTGCGCGAATTCTTCTTGGCGACGTAATAGAAGCCGGTGTCGGCGGTCGACACGAGCTTGACCTTGATGGTGACCGCTTTGGCCATGTCTTGAACCTCTGGTATCGGGATCGGGGGTGGGCACCGGCCAAAGAGGGGGCGCCGTTGGCCGGCAACCTACCCAGCCAGCCCTCAAAGTCAAGGTTCGCCGGGCAGAATCTGCGCCTCTAGGCCGGGAAGAACCGGTTTTTCGGCCGTGGCAGGCCGAGATTGTCGCGCAAAGTGGGGCCTTCATACTCCGTCCGGAAGATCCCGCGGCGCTGCAGCTCGGGAATCACCTTGTCGACGAAGTCGTCCAGCCCGGCCGGGAGGAACGGGAACATGATGTTGAAGCCGTCAGAACCGCGGCTTTCCAGCCAGTCCTGCATCTGATCGGCGATCGTCTTGGCCGTGCCGACGAAGGCGAGCCCGCCATAGCCGCCGACCCGCTGCGCCAGCTGCCGCACGGTGAGCTTGTCGCGGGCGGCGACGTCGACCAGGCGCTGGCGGCCGCTCTTGGAGGCGTTGGTCTCGGGGATCTCGGGCAGCGGGCCGTCCGGATCGAAGCCGGAGGCATCGGTGCCGAGGATGACCGAGAGCGAGGCGATCGCGCTGTCGTAGTGCACCTTGCTGTCGAGCAGAGCGCGCTTCTCCTTCGCTTCATCGACGCTGTCGCCGACCACGACGAAGGCGCCGGGCAGGATCTTCAGATGCTCCGGATTGCGGCCGATCGTCTCCATGCGGCCCTTGATGTCGGCATAGAGCTTCTGTGCGTCCGCGAGGCTGCCGCCGCCGGTGAACACGGCCTCCGCCGTCTCGGCGGCGAGCTGCTTGCCATCCTCGGAGGCGCCGGCCTGCACGATGACCGGCCAGCCCTGCACCGGGCGGGCGATGTTCAGCGGCCCGCGAACCTTGAGGTATTTGCCCTTGTGGTCGAGCACATGCATCTTCTGGGGATCGAAGAACAGCCCACTCTCGACATCGCGCACGAAGGCGTCGTCGGCGAAGGAATCCCACAGGCCGGTGACGACGTCGTAGAACTCGCGGGCGCGCTTGTAGCGCTCGGCATGCTCCATGTGATCGTCGAGGCCGAAATTCAGCGCCGCATCGGGGTTCGACGTCGTCACGATATTCCAGCCGGCACGGCCGCCGGAGATGTGGTCGAGCGAGGCGAAGCGGCGGGCGACGTGATAGGGCTCGTCGAACGTGGTGGAGCCCGTCGCGATCAGGCCGATGTGCTCGGTGACGGCCGACAACGCTGAAAGCAGCGTGAACGGCTCGAACGAGGTCACGGTGTGGCTGCGCTTGAGCGCATCGATCGGCATGTTCAGCACGGCGAGATGATCGGCCATGAAGAAGGCGTCGAACTTGCCGGCCTCGAGCTTGCGGATCAGCTGCTTGAGATGGCCGAAATTGAAATTGGCATCCGGCCAGGCGCCGGGATAGCGCCACGCGCCGGTGTGGATCGAGACCGGGCGCATGAACGCGCCGAGCTTGAGTTGACGAGGGGCCATGAGGGCGTCCGAGGATGGTTGCTGTCTTTGAGGAGATAGGAACCTCGTGACCGCATGTCAGCAACTCGCCGCAGAACACGATTTCGTTTTTCATCTCGCGCGTAGCACGCGCATGCCAATGTTGGCCGACCAGCCAATCCAAATAGCGCTGTCGTCCCGGCGAACGCCGGGATCAATACCCACCAGGGAGGAGTTCGAGGCCGGCTGGTCATTGGCATTGGTGCCCATCACGTCCGCCGCGGGATATGGGTCCTGGATCGGCGCCGCGTCGCGCGACGCGCGTCACGGCTTGTCCGGGACGACACTTCTTATGGGCAGGACCTCCATCTCAACTCAAGGCACGCGGCGATCAGAAGCCTTTGCCCGGCTGCTCAGCCTAATTCCCCCGTGCCCGTTCGTCGAACGCCGAGAGTACGGCGAGCGTCATGGCCGTGACGCCGGTCTCGATGGTCGGCTTCGGCACCGGCGCGAATTGCGGGGAGTGGTTCGGCGGCAGCGGCGGGCCGCTGCCGTTGCGGGCGGCGGCGACGCGCTCGGGTTCGTAGACCCCGATGCCGAAGAACATGGAGGGCACGCCGGCCGCCACGAACTCGGAATAGTCCTCGCTGGTGGTGGTCGGCGGAACCAGCATCAGCTTGTCGCCGAAGGCCGCCCGCAGCGCCTTCTCGCCCGTCGCGACGACAGCTGAATCGTTCATGACGCCCTTGGCGCCCTCGGTGATCTCGATCTGCGGCGGCGGCGCGTCCGCCATGGTCGCCACGGCTTTCGCCGTGCGCTCGATGCCCGCCACGATCCTTGCACGCACCTGCGGCTTGAAAGTTCTGATGGTGCCGACCACGAATGCGTTGTCGGGAATGATGTTGCCGGCGGTGCCGCCATGGATCGCGCCGACCGTGACGAGCCCGAACTCGGTCGGATTCTTTTCGCGGCTGATCACGCTCTGCACGTCGACCACGAAGCGCGCAGCCATCATCACCGGATCGATCGTCTGATGGGGCGCCGCGCCGTGGCCGCCCCGGCCGTGGAAACGAATGAACAGCCCATCCACGTTGGAGGAGCCGATCCCGACGCGATAGGTCAGCGAGCCGTAGGCGAAGTCGCCATCATGGAGGGCGAAGCCGACATCGGGTTTCGGGAAGCGCGTAAACAGGCCGTCCGCCAGCATCGCCTTGGCGCCCGCGACGATCTCTTCCGCCGGCTGCGCGATGAACATCAGCGTGCCCTTCCACTTGTCCTTCAGGCCGACCAGCGTCCTGGCCGTGCCGACCCAGCTCGCCATGTGGACGTCGTGGCCGCAACTATGCGCGACGAAGGTCTCGCGTCCGTCCCAATTGGCCCTGTCGCGGCTTGCATAGGGCAGGCCGGTCTTCTCCTCCATCGGCAGCGCGTCGAGCTCGGTGCGCACCATGATCGTCGGGCCGTCGCCATTGCGGTAGAGCGCGACGAGCCCGGTCTTGCCGACCTTCTCGGTCACCTCGAAGCCGAGCGCGCGCATCTGCTCCGCGAGCTTCGCCGCGGTCTTGACTTCCTGGAAGGCCAGCTCCGGGTGGGCGTGCAGGTCCTTGTAGAGCACGTCGAGCGCGGGGTAGTCGCGTTCGAGCGAGGCGGCGATGGTGCTCTTCAGCGCTGAGACGTCCAGCTCGGCATGCGCCGGCGCGGAGGCAAGGGCGATCAGTACGGTGGAGGCGAGCAAAAGGCGGCGGGACTGCGTCATGGATCGGCTCTCCGATGAACGCAGTCAGTCTAGTCCCGTTCAGCTCACCCGCCCAGCACGTCCTTCTGCATCCTGCCGCCGTAGAAGTGAAAGAACGGCACGGGCGCGTCGTGGCGCAGCGGGCCGGTGGCCAAGCGCTTGTCGAGCTCGTGGAGGACGTTCCTGGTCATCGGGTGCAGATCGGCCAGCGGCTTGGAGCCGAGCTCGACCCAGACCAGCTCGACCAGCTCGGCATCGGCATGGATGACACCGTCGACGCGATGGGTGATGGCGGAGGCGTCGGCGGTGAAGAAGCGGGTGTCGAAACGCTTGATGCGGCCGGGCGGGGTGATGGCGCGGGCGATCAGGAACAGGCCGGAGGGATCGGGCAGGAGGCCGGCTTCCGAGAAAGGCGCCCACGGACCTTCGAGCTTCGGCGCGGGGCCGTCGACCTTGCGGCCGAGGCAGAGACCGGTTTCCTCGCAGGCCTCGCGGATCGCGGCGACGGCCAGCGACTTCGCGCGCGAGGCCGTGGTCTGCGGCTTGCCCTTGAACAGATTGGCTTCGAGCTCGGCCGGCATCGGAGCGGCGACCGGAATGCGGTGATCGGTCTTGTCGACGCGGCCGCCGGGGAAGACGAACTTGCCGGGCATGAACACGACCTTGTCGTGGCGCTTGCCGACCAGCACTTTCGGCACCGCGCCGCTGCGGTCGACCAGGATCAAGGTCGCGGCGTCGCGTGGCTTGGTGTAGGGATGATGATCCGCTTCCTTCTCGGCGGGCTTGCCCGCCGGCGCGCTCGTCGCCTGTACCGTCTCGCTCATATCCTCCCCTTCTTCTTATTAGTTCTTAAAGTCGCTCACACCGGCGGAATGCCTTCCACCGGATTGTCGTCGAAGCCGTGCATGCGGAACGCCCATTGCAGCCCGACGACGGCGCCCTTGACCGGCTGCAGCAGTGCGAGCGAGGCGATCAACGTCACCGGAAGATAGATCGCGAGTTGCAGCGCGACCGGCGGTGCGTAGTTGGTCTCGACCGACAGCACCAGCGGCACGATGATATGGCCGACGATGACGATCACGAGATAGGCGGGAAGATCATCGGCGCGATGGCCGGAGAAGTCCTGGCCGCAGCGGTCGCAGTTGTCGGCGACCTTCAGGAAGGCGCGGAACAGCTTGCCTTCGCCACAGCGCGGACAGCGGCCGCGGAGGCCATGCTTCATCGCCGTCCAGACGTCGCGCTTCTCGACGGCGCCGGCGTCGCGCGTCCAAGTCTGTGGCAAAGTCTGCGGCAATGCGCGGGGCGTTGAACTCATGGCGTCCATGATCTGCCTTTCTTCGATGTGCCGGGCTTGCGTTTTGCCCCTGCCTTTTGGCTTTTCTTACGGCTCTTTTCTTTACGCTTTGGATGAGCCTCGGACTTGCCCCGTTTGCTCGCCTTGGCGTTCGCCCCGACGGTATTCTTGCGCCTGGGACCCGCGCCGCGCGAATGCCGCGACACCAGGACGTCGGCCTGCGTCAGCAGCTCGAAGCGCAGCGCGCCAGCCACCGGTTGAGCTTCTACCAGACGCACGTCGACGACGTCACCCAGCCGGTGCATGGCACCGCTGCGCTGGCCGATCAGCGCGTGGCGGGTCTCGTCGTAATCGAAATATTCCGTGCCGAGGGTCCGGATCGGAACCAGGCCGTCGGCGCCGGTGTCGTCGAGCTTGATGAAAAGACCGGCGCGGGTGACGCCGGAAATGCGGCCCTGGAAGGTGGCGCCGACGCGATCGGCGAGGTGGTGTGCGATCAGCCGGTCGGCGGTCTCGCGCTCGGCCTTCATCGCCCGTCGCTCGGTCACCGAGATCTGCGCCGCGACCTCGGCCAGATGATCCGGCGTCTCGCTGTCGGGCAGGGCGCCGTCGCCGAGCCCCAGCGCGCGCAGCAGGCCGCGATGCACGACGAGGTCGGCGTAGCGGCGGATCGGCGAGGTGAAGTGGGCGTAGCGGCGCAGGTTCAGGCCGAAATGCCCATAATTCTCCGAGGAGTACTCGGCTTGCGCCTGCGAGCGCAGCACGACCTCGTTGACGAGTTTTTCGTAATCCTGGCCGGCGACCAGCGTCAGCACGCGGTTGAACAGCGACGGCCGCAGCGCGCCCGATTTGGCGAAGGGCACGTCGAGCGTCTTCAGGAACTCCTGCAGCGCATGCACCTTCTCCACCGTCGGCTCGTCATGCACGCGGTAGATCAGCGGCAGCGCCTTCTTCTCCAGCGCTTCCGCCGCGGCGACGTTGGCGAGGATCATGAACTCCTCGATCAGCCTGTGCGCGTCGAGGCGCTCGGGCACGACGACGCGGTCGACGGTGCCGTCCTTCTTCAGCAGGATCTTGCGCTCGGGAAGGTCGAGGTCGAGCGGATCGCGCGCGTCGCGGCCGCGCTTGGCGACCTCATAGGCGGCGTAGAGCGGCTTCAGGATCGGCTCGAGCAGGGGACCCGTGACGTCATCCGGCTTGCCGTCAACAGCGGCCTGCGCCTGCGCGTAGGACAGCTTTGCCGCCGAGCGCATCAGCACGCGGTGGAACGAGTGCGAGCGCTTGCGGCCGTCGGCGCCGATCACCATGCGCACCGCGAGCGCGCCGCGCGCCTCGCCCGGCACCAGCGAGCACAGATTGTTGGAGATGCGCTCGGGCAGCATCGGCACGACGCGGTCGGGGAAGTAGACCGAGTTGCCGCGGATCAGCGCGTCGCGATCGAGCGCCGAGCCGGGACGCACGTAGTAGGCGACGTCGGCGATCGCGACGTGGAGAATGAAGCCGCCGACATTGTTCGGATCGGGATCCGGCTCGGCGTGAACGGCGTCGTCGTGATCCTTGGCGTCGGGCGGATCGATCGTGACCAGCGGCAGCTCACGCCAATCCTCGCGGCCCTTCAGGGTCGCGGGCTGCGCCGCTTCGGCTTCCGCAACGGCAGCAGCCGAGAAGTCCATCGGAATCTCGTGGGCGTGGATCGCGATCAGGCTGATCGCCTTCTCGGTCGCGACCGAGCCATAGCGCTCCTTCACCCGGCCCGACGGCAGGCCGTAGCCGCGGCCACGCAGCAGATCGACGCTGATGAGGTCGCCGTCCCTGGCATCCTTGGTATCGCCTGGCGCGATCGACAGCTCGCGTCCCGCCTGCTTCTTGTCGACGGGGATCAGGCGGCCGCCGCCGCCACCGGGATTGCTCTTGAAGATGCCGAGCACGCGGTTGCGCGCCTGGTCGAGCACCTTCAGCACGCGGCCGCGATAGGCGATCCCGTCGGCATCATTGATCGGTTCGACGCGGAGCAAAGCGCGATCACCGACGCCGGCGGTGGCGCCTGGCTTGGCGAGGCGAGAGGCGTAGATGCGGATGCGCGGCGGCTCGGACTGCTCGGCCTCGTCCCATTCGGCGGGCTTGGCGATCAGCTCGCCGTCGCTGTCTCGCCCGGTGATGTCGGCCACCAGTGTGGCCGGCAATGTCGCGGGCTCGATGATCGTCTTGCGGCCGCCCTTCTTGACGGTGCCGTCGGCCACGAGCTCGCGCAGCAGCTGCTTGAGGGCGGCGCGATCGGCGTTCTTCAGGCCGAACTCACGCGCAATGTCCTTGGTGCCAACCTTGCCCGGGTTGGCGCGGATGAAGGCGACGATGGCCTCCCGCGGAGGGAAGCCGATGTCGCGCTTTTTGGTCATTTTCTCATCCGCGGGCCTTGCCGGCGCTCTTCTTGGGCGTGGCCTTGGTCGCGGGCTTGGCCGATGTCTTGGCGGCCTTGGCAACCGGCGCACGCGCCTTGCTGGTGGAGTCTGATTTCGGCTTGGCCGCGGCCTTCTTCGCAACCGCCTTCTTCGCCGGCTTCGGCGTGTCGTCGTCGCCGCCGGCCTTCGGCTTGGCGGCCGCCTTGGGCTTTGCAGCCTTCTTCGGAGCCTTGGCCTTGCCGCCGCCCTTGGCGGCGCGCTCGTCGATCAGGGCGATCGCCTCCGCAAGCGTGATCGTGTCCTTTTCCTTGTCGCCGGGAATGGTGGCGTTGACTCCACCAGCGGTGACATAGGCGCCGTAGCGGCCGGCCTTCACGGCAACGGGGCCGAGCGACGGATGATCGCCCAGCGCCTTGCCGGGATCGGCACCGAAACGCTTGCTCGGACCCTTGGCGACCTTCTCGGCGATCAGGGTGACGGCGCGATTGAGGCCGATGTCGAACACCTCGTCGCCGGCTTCCAGGCTCGCATAGGTCTTGTCGTGCTTCACGAACGGCCCGAAGCGGCCGAGGCCCGCCGTGATCGGAAGACCCGTCTCCGGATGCTTGCCGATCTCACGCGGCAGCGACAGCAGTTTCAGCGCCAGGTCGAGATCGACGTCGGACGGCTGCGTGCCCTTCGGAATGCCGGCGCGCTTCGGCTTCTCGCCTTCGGCATAGTCCTTCTGCTCGCCGAGCTGGATGTACGGCCCGAACCGGCCTGCCTTGACGGCGACCTCGAGGCCCGAGTCCGGATCCTGACCGAGCATGCGATCGGCCGCGGCCTCGCTGTCGGCCGCGAGCGGACGGGTGTAGCGGCATTCCGGGTAGTTCGAGCAGCCGACGAAGGCGCCGAACTTGCCGGCCTTCAGATTGAGCCGGCCGGTGCCGCAGGTCGGGCACTGCCGGACGTCGCCGCCATCCTCGCGCGGCGGATAGATGTGGGGCCCGAGCATCTCGTCGAGCGCGTCCAGCACCTGCGCCACGCGCAGGTCCTTGATGTCGTCGACGGCGCCGATGAAGCCGGTCCAGAAGTCCTTCAGCACCTGCTGCCAGGCGATCTCGTTGTTGGAGATGCGGTCGAGCTGCTCCTCGAGGTCCGCCGTGAAATCATACTCGACGTAGCGGCGGAAGAAGTTCTCCAGGAACGCGATGACGACGCGGCCCTTGTCCTCGCCGTGCAGGCGCTTCTTCTCCAGCTTCACGTAGCCGCGGGCCTTCAGCACATCGAGGATCGAGGCATAGGTCGAGGGCCGGCCGATGCCGAGCTCCTCCATGCGCTTGACCAGCGACGCCTCCGAGAAGCGCGGCGGCGGCTCGGTGAAATGCTGGGTGACCGCGAGGTTCTGGCGCCTGAGCGGATCGTTCGGGCTCATCTGCGGCAGGCGGCGGCTGTCCTCGTCCTCCTCGTCGTCGCGGCCTTCCTGATAGAGCGCGAGGAAGCCGTCGAACTTGACGACCTGGCCGGTGGCGCGCAGCTCGAGCGTGCGCGCGCCCGCCTTGGCGATGATGTCGACCGTGGTGCGTTCCAGCTCGGCGGATTCCATTTGGCTCGCGATGGTCCGGGTCCAGATCAGCTCGTAGAGCTTGGCCTGGTCGTCATCGAGCCGCTTGCGCAGGTCGGCGGGCTTGCGCGACAGGTCGGTCGGACGGATCGCCTCGTGCGCCTCCTGGGCGTTCTTGGCCTTGGTCTGGTACTGGCGCGGGCTGTCCGGCACATATTTGTTGCCGTAGATCTCGCCGATCACCTTGCGGGCCTGGGTGATCGCCGAGCCGTCGATCTGCACGCCGTCGGTTCGCATATAAGTAATGAGACCGGTGGTCTCGCCGCCGATGTCGATGCCCTCATAGAGACGCTGTGCGATGCGCATGGTGTGCGCCGGCGCGAAGCCGAGCTTGCGGCTCGCTTCCTGCTGCAGGGTGGAGGTGGTGAAGGGCGCCTGCGGATTGCGCCGCGCCGGCTTGGCGTCGACGGTCGCGACCGTGAAACTCGCGGCGTTCAGCGCGTTCTTGAAGTCCTCGGCCTCCGCTCCGGTGCCGATGTCGAGCCGCTGGATCTTCTTGCCGTCGGCGCCGACCAGGCGCGCCTCGAAGCTGTCGCCGCGCGGCGTCGCCAGAGTGGCGATCAGCGACCAGTATTCGCGCGGGACGAACTTCTCGATCTCGAGCTCGCGGTCGCAGACGAGGCGCAGCGCCACGGACTGCACGCGGCCGGCCGAGCGCGCGCCCGGCAGCTTGCGCCACAGCACGGGAGAGAGCGTGAAGCCGACGAGGTAATCGAGAGCGCGGCGCGCCATGTAGGCGTCGACCAGCGCGCCGTCGATCTGGCGCGGATTCTTCATCGCCTCCGAGACGGCCTGCTTGGTGATGGCGTTGAAGACGACGCGCTCGATCTTCTGATCCTTGAGCGCGCGTTTCTCCTTCAGGACTTCCAGCACGTGCCAGGAGATCGCCTCACCTTCGCGATCAGGGTCGGTGGCGAGAATCAGACGGTCTGCACCCTTCAGGGACTTGGCGATGTCATTGAGCCGGCCTGCCGCTTTGGGATCGACTTCCCAGATCATCCGAAAATTTTCGTCCGGATCGACGGAACCATTCTTGGCGGGGAGGTCGCGGACATGGCCGAACGAGGCCAGAACCTCGTAGGAGGAGCCCAGATACTTATTGATCGTCTTGGCCTTTGCAGGCGACTCCACGATGACGATGTTCATGTATTTCCAATGACTTAGTGGAAGGATTGAAGCCGGTTTCGCGGGATTCGCGCTCGGGCCGCTGATCCGAACATGGGTGGTGAGGAGGTTCCTGTCAAATCGAGGGGTGTTGAAAGCCGATTGCGTTGAATCGGCGAAGTACCTATCAGGTTGTAGAGAGCGCTGCAGGAACCATGCGCTTTTTATGATGTTTTTCGTCAGAATCTCGACGTTGGATAGAGTCGTTGGCCAAGGCAGCGGACAAACGCGACCCGGACGTCGAGGCGACGGTAGAGGATGCCGACGCGGCGGCGGCGCTGATCGCCGAGCTGACGGCCGGCCTCGCGCAGCTGGCACAGCGCCACAATCTCGACATGCTCGACTACCTGCTGCGGATGGCGAACCTGGAAGCCGAAGAGCATCTCAGGCTTCGGAGCAAGCACCGGCTCTGCTGACCCCGGCCCGCGCTCATCGCGGCGCCAGCGTGGTCTCGCCAGGCGCCAGCGGTGTGCCGTCATCCGCGCATAGCAGCAGCTTGCGCACCGGCCGCCGGTGAGCCCGGTCCACCAGCACGGTGGCGATCTCGTCCGGATGCTCGTCGAATTCCTCGCTCCACTGCCGCAGCGCGACCAGGATCGGAAACAGCCCGCGGCCTTTCGGAGTCAGCACGTAGTCGCGATAGGCGCTGCCATCGGCGGCCGGCTCGGTGGCGAGGATGCCGCGATCGACCAGCGCGCGCAGCCGCACCGTCAGAATGTTCTTGGCCAGCCCGAGGCTACGCTGGAAGGCACTGAACCGGCGGATACCGAGAAATGCATCGCGGATGATGAGGAGAGACCACCAGTCGCCGATCGCGTCCAGTGACCGGGCGATCGGGCAGGGATTTCCCTCGAGGCTCGTGCGTTTGACCATCATGCCGTCCTTATTCTTCCTCCCGGCGCCCGAACCTTCGTCCTGTCGGCACCCGTCAAGGCGTGAGTTGATCACGCGCTTGTGTGGTTGCATTATAAAACTAATCCGCTATCTCGTCCATGAAGTTTAATAATGGAACCATATGGAGGCGGGCGTGAGGCTTGCAAACAAGACGGCACTGATTACCGGCGGCAGCAGCGGCATCGGGCTGGCGACAGCCCGCAGGTTCGTCGCGGAGGGGGCCAACGTCGCGATCACCGGGCGCGATGCGGGGCGGCTGGAGAGCGTGGCGCGGGAGCTCGGTCCGAAGGCGCTGGCGCTCGTGGCCGACGCGACCGACATTGCAGCAACGGAGGCGGCGGTCGCGCGCGCCGCGGAGCGCTTCGGCAAGCTCGACACTCTGTTCGCGAATGCCGGCATTCCCGGCGCGACGCCGGCTGGAGCATCCAGGCTGGAGGTGTTCGAGCAGGTGATCCGCACCAACCTCACCGGCGTGTTCTTCACCGTGCAGGCGGCGCTGCCTCATCTCAAGGACGGCGCGTCGATCATCCTCAACGGTTCGGTGATCTCGGTGCTGGGCAATCCCGGCTACTCGGCCTACGCCGCCAGCAAGGCCGGCGTCCGCGCCATGGCGCGGGTGCTGGCCTCCGAGCTGTCGCCGCGCGGCATCCGAGTCAACGTGGTCGCTCCGGGCGCCATCCGGACACCGATCTGGGGCGCGGCGGTCGCCACACCAGACGCCGAGAAGATGTTCGAGGCCAGGATTGCTGCCACCACGCCGCTCGGCCGCATCGGCGAGCCCGACCATATCGCCGGCACCGTGCTGTTCCTGGCGTCGGACGATGCTGCGCACATCCAGGGACAGGAGCTGTTCGTCGATGGCGGCGCCACCAGCTCGCCCGCCGGCGCGCCGATCTATCGGGGTTAACCGGCCGGGTCGGTGGGCGGTTTGGGACCTGTCCGAGGGTTTGAGAGCGGTGGCTGCCGGCGGCAGCCACCGAGGGACTCAAGAGGCGAGAGCGCCGGCCGTCTGAATCGCCTTCGCTAGCGCCTGCTCGCGATGCTCCGGGCCGATCTGGACACCATCGGCCGCAACGAATTCGAGATCTGTGACGCCGATGAAGCTGAAGACGCTGCGCAAATAGGTCTCCAGGTGTTCGAATGCCGCCATCGGCGTGTCCGCGCCGTAATGGCCCCCGCGTGAGACCGCTACGATAATGCGCTTGCCGCCGGCCAAACCCTGCGGGCCGTTCGGGCCATAGCTGAAGGTCTTGCCCTTGA
The DNA here is from genome assembly GCF_032381435.1 of Bradyrhizobium sp. SZCCHNR1002. Classification (NCBI taxonomy): domain Bacteria; kingdom Pseudomonadati; phylum Pseudomonadota; class Alphaproteobacteria; order Hyphomicrobiales; family Nitrobacteraceae; genus Bradyrhizobium; species Bradyrhizobium sp. SZCCHNR1002. The sequence goes on along the minus strand of NZ_JAUHIS010000001.1, from coordinate 1,383,159 downwards.
CAGCGATGCGGTCGATCCAGGCCTTAAGCTGGCTCGGGATGGAGAAGTTGTACATCGGAGCGCCGATCACGACGATATCGGCGGCCAGGAACTCTTCCAGAACGGCCTGTCCAACAGCGACATCAGCTTCCACCGCGGGATCCTCAACGGGCGCTCCGTAAGCGACGGCGACATGCGTTCCGGACAGATGCGACAGCGGCTCGGCTGCGACATCTCGGTAAATCACCTGCAGCCCCGGCATGATCTGGCAAAGCCGCGCGACGATCGCGGCGGACACCTGACGGCTGACCGAGTTGGGGCCGAGCACGCTGGAGTCGATGTGGAGGAGTCGGGTCATGGGACAGTCACCTTGGTATTGGTTTGTAACTGGCGCACTATGAGTGACTGTGATGTAACCCCACAAGAACGCACATTCTTGAAACCCGAGCACAGTCGTGACACCTGCGAACAGCGATGATCCTGACCTTCCGGCGCAGCCGGACCACAATGATTGCCGGGGTGTGGCTGCGATCCTGGCGCGCGTCGGCGACAAATGGAGCGTGTTCGTCATCATGATGCTGCAGGACGGGCCGAAGCGCTTCAATGAGCTGAAGCGGCTCGTTGGCGGCATCTCGCAGCGGATGCTGACCTTGACCCTGCGCGGCCTCGAGCGCGACGGGCTGGTGACGCGGACGGTGTTTCCGACCATCCCGCCGCGGGTCGACTATGAGCTGACCGACCTCGGCCGCGGCCTGTCGCAACCGGTGCAGGCGCTCGGGCAATGGGCCACTCAGCACCAGGAGCAGATCGAGCAGGCGCGCTCGCGGTTCGACGCGCGCAAAGACGCGGGCTAAATCAGCGACACCATCCCGCCGCCGTGGCGCTCCAGCCGGCCGGCCAGCTCGAGCTCCAGCAGCACCATGCGCAGCACGGCCGGTGACAGGCCGCTGATCCGGATCAGGTCGTCGATCGACACCGGCGTCGGGCCGAGCAAAGCAACGATCTGCGCACGGTCGTGGTTCTCTGGATCGGGCGCGAACAGGTCCTCGTCCGGCTCGCGCAACGGCAAGGGCTGCGGCCGCTCCATGATCGGGCCGACGGCCTGGATGATGTCGGCGGCTTCGGTGACCAGGGTGGCGCCCTGCTTGATCAAATCGTTGGTGCCGGCCGAGCGCGGGTCGAGCGGCGAGCCGGGGACGGCAAAGACCTCGCGGCCCTGCTCGCCGGCCATGCGCGCCGTGATCAGCGAGCCCGAGCGATACGCGGCCTCGACGACCACGACGCCGAGTGACGCGCCCGATATCAGCCGGTTGCGGCGGGGGAAGTCGCGGGCGCGCGGCTCGTGGCCGAGCGGCATCTCGGAGATCGCGGCGCCGCTGCCGCCAATGATGGCGCCGAGCAGATCGACATGCTCCGGCGGATAGATCCGGTCGTGGCCGCCGGCGAGCACGGCGACGGTGCCGCTCGACAGGCTCGCGCGATGGGCGGCCTGATCGATGCCGCGGGCCAGGCCGGAGATGATGACGAAGCCGGCCTCGCCGAGCTCATGGGCGAGCTGGCCGGCGAATTTGAGTCCCGCGGCGGAGGCGTTGCGCGAGCCGACGATGGCGATCATCGGGCGCATCAATGTCGTGCGGGCGCCGCGCACGGCGAGCAGGGGAGGTGCGTCGTCGCAGGTGGCAAGGCGGGGCGGATAGCCGTCCTCCTGCGGCGCCCGGAGCTGGACGCCGTATCGCCGGCAGGCATCGAGCTCGGCGTCGGCTTCGTCGATCGTGCAGATGCGGCCGGCCCGCGCGGCTCCGCCGCGACGTGCCAGATCGGGCAGACGGTCCAGGGCGATCCGCGCGGTGCCGAAATGGTCGAGCAGCGAGCGGAAGGTGCGCGGCCCGACATTGTCGGAGCGGATCAGGCGCAGCCGATCGCGCCGCTCGGTCTCGCTCAGCTCGATCGTCGTGTTGATTGCATCCACGCGAAGCCCCCGCACCATGGCAGGCCAGCATGGAGCAACCCGAGAGCGCAGGGAAGAGGGGGCGCTACGCCGGCGCGACGTCGCGGAGGGTCTCGGGAGCCGGCGCTGCCGGTGCCGAAGGAGACACCGGCTGCTCGTCCTGAACGGCCGGTGTGGTGCCGACGGGAGCCTCGCGCAGCCAGCGGTCGGCGGCGGCGCGCCCGCGCTGATGCAGCATGTCGATGAAGTCGCTGCCGAGGTCGGTCGCATCGCGCTGAGCCAGCGCCTCGATCTCGTCGTCGGCTGCGAGCCGATGCACGCGCGGCGGATGCAGGCCGTCGCTGCGGGCCCATTCGAGCGCCGCGAGCTCGGCGTTGAGAACGGCGTTGGCGGCGATCTGGTCGAGGCGGCGGTCGATCGCAGCCGAGGTCACCGGGACGTAGCCGTCCCGCGCGGGGGTGACCTGGATCACCAGCAGGTCGGCCGCGCTGGAGTCGTGGGCGATCTGGATCAGCGGCGGGTTGGCGACGTAGCCGCCATCCCAATAGGTCTCATCGGCGATCTCGACGGCGGCGTGCAGCTGGGCCGGGCAGGTGGAGGCGAGCAGAACGTCGGGCGTGATGTCGCCGTTCCGGAAGATCTGCGGCAGGCCGTCACGGACACGCGTCGCCGCCACCAGCAGGCGCGGTGCGGCTGCGCTTTGCACGGCCTCGAAATCGATCGTCTCCGCGAGGATGTCGCGGAGCGGGTCGAGATCGAGCGGGTCGGCGCGTCTGCCGCGCAGTCCCGCGCCGAACGAGACGGCGCTGCTTGCCGGAGAGTATCCGCCGATCACCATCAGCGAGCGGAACGAGACCTCCTCGGTGAGGCGGGTCCAGAACAGCGCGAGCCGGCTGCGCGCCTCGTCGCGGCCGCTCCTGGCAAGTCCGCTGGCCAGCAGGGCAGCGTTGACCGCGCCCGCGCTCGCGCCGCTGATCGTGTCGAAATCGCAGCCGGGCTCCTCCAGCAGGCGATCGAGCACGCCCCAGGTGAAGGCGGAGAAGGTTCCGCCGCCCTGCAGCGCCAGCGAGAGCTTGCGCGGCGGCCACGTCCGCGGCGGTGGCGGCAAGGTGGCGCTGGCGATGGTCTCTGCCAGCGAGCGCTCCACCGCTTCGGCCGGTGCGGGCTTCGGCTCGGTGGTGGTGTCGACGACCGTCGTGGTCTCATCCGACGGCGCGCTCGCCGAGTGCGCCATCGCGATGCGGACGTCGTCGGCCATCGGACCGTCGACAGAAGCTGCGGGGACGGGTGTCGCAGGCTCGCTCGCTGCCGGTTGGGCAACGCGGCCGCTGGCGCCGAACGGATCATCCGTCGACCAGATTTGAGCCGCGGAGAGGAGGACGCTGGCGCTCGAGCGGACCGGATTGGACATTGGCTGCGCCGACTCCTCATCAGTGCGATCATCGCGCGTCGCCGATGAACCGCTCGAATTGGTCTTGCGTAATCAGATGCCGGAATCATGACAGGCAATCATGATTCACACCAGAGTCCGACGTTAACTTATTAGCTGTTCACGCAGCGGTGTTGCAGCGCTGCCTCTGTGGGTTCAGCGTGCAACACGAGTTTTCCGTAATTGTCCGGGGCAACTACTTCTTCGCGCCGATCTTGCTCTCGGTGCCGGCCTGCAATCGCTTGATGTTCTCGCGATGCATGTAAATGAGCAACAAGGTGAGCAGCGCAAACAGGGCAGCCATCGCAGTGTGACCGAAAGCCCACAACACGATCGGGGTCAGCACGCTCGCGACGAGTGCAGCGAGTGATGAGTAGCGGAACGCGAACGCGGTCGCGAGCCACACCAAGCAGAAGAAGATCGCACCCGGCCAGAACAGGCCGATCAGAATACCGATATAGACCGCGACGCCTTTGCCGCCGCGGAATTTCAGCCACACCGGGAACAAATGGCCGAGGAAGGCGCCGAGGCCCGCGATCATCGCGGCATTCGGGCCGCCGAAATGACCGCAGAGGATCACGGCCGCGGTGCCCTTGAGCGCATCGCCGAGCAGGGTGGCCGCGGCCAGTCCCTTGCGCCCGGTGCGCAGCACGTTGGTGGCGCCGATGTTGCCCGAGCCGATGCTGCGCAGATCCTGGGTGCCGGCGAGCTTGGTCAGGATCAATCCGAAGGGGATCGAGCCGAACAGATAGCCGATGATGAGGGCGACGGGCAGGAAGGCTTCGGGTCCCATCACACAACTCCTTGGGCGCGGTGGCGCGCGTCAGACATGTTCGAACACGGTGCGGCCGCCGACGATGGTGCGAACCACGCGGCCCGTGAAGCGGGCCTCGTCGAACGGCGTGTTCTTGCACAATGATTTCAGATCGGCCGGATCGAGGATCCAGGGCACGTCCGGATCGATCACGATGATGTCGGCCGGCGCGCCCGCGCGCAATGTGCCGCCGGGCAGGCCGAGCAGCTCCGCGGGCCGCGTCGACATCGCGCGGATCAGCGCCGTCCAGCTCAGCTCGCCATTGTGCACGAGGCGCAATGCCGCCGGCAGCATGGTCTCCAGGCCGACGGCGCCGCTGGCGGCCTCCGCGAATGGCAGCCGCTTGACCTCGACGTCCTGCGGCGTGTGGTCCGACATGATGACGTCGATCAGGCCGGAGGCCAGCGCCTCGACCAGCGCGCGGCGGTCGACCTCGGTGCGCAGCGGCGGCGTCAGCTTGAGGAAGGTGCGGTAGGGGCCGATGTCGTTCTCGTTCAAGGTGACATGGTTGATCGAGACCGATGCGCTCACCGCAAGCCCTGCGTCTCGCGCGCGATTGAGAATGTCGAGCGAGTCGACCGAGCTCAGCGCGGCCGCATGATAGCGGCCCTTGGTGAGTGCGGCGAGGCGCATGTCGCGCTCGAGCACAACGGCCTCGGCGGCCGGAGGAATGCCGTGGAGGCCGAGCCGCGAGGCGAACTCGCCCTCGTTCATGACGCCTTCGCCGACGAGGTTGGGATCCTCGGTGTGATGCACGATCAGCGCGTCGAAATCGCGCGCATAGGTCAGCGCGCGGCGCATCACCTGCGCGTTCATCACGCTGCTGTGGCCGTTGGAGAAGGCGACCGCTCCGGCGGCGCGCAACAGCCCGATCTCCGTCATCTCCTCGCCGCGCAGGCCCTTGGTCAGGGCCGCCATCGGCTGGATGTTGACGATGGCGGTGTCGCGGGCGCGGCGCAGCACGAAGTCGACGGTCGCCGAATTGTCGATCACCGGCTCGGTGCCGGGCTGGCAGATGATCGTGGTGATGCCGCCGGTCGCGGCCGCCTGGCTGGCACTGGCGAAGGTTTCGCGATGGCCGAGACCCGGCTCGCCGACGAAGGCGCAGATGTCGATCAGTCCGGGCGCGACGATCTTGCCGGCGCAGTTGACGACGTCAGTGCCCTCGGGGACGCCGGCGGCGCCGATGCCGCGCTTGAGGTCGCGGATGACGCCGTCGGCGATCAGCACGTCACCGGGACCGTCGAAGTCGCGGGAGGGATCAATGACGCGCGCATTGGCGAGCAGGATCGGGCGGCGGTCGGTCAGCATGGCGTTTGGTCCCGACTTCTCTCTCACGCGTTGGGCAGGTTGCGGGCCAGCGCCTCGAGCACGGCCATGCGCACGGCAACACCCATTTCGACCTGTTCCCGGATCAGCGACTGCGCGCCGTCGGCCACGATGGACTCGATCTCGACGCCGCGGTTCATCGGCCCCGGATGCATCACCAGCGCGTCGGGCTTGGCATAAGCCAGCTTCTTCTGGTCGAGCCCGAAATACTGGAAATATTCCGACGAGGACGGCACGAACGAGCCGTTCATGCGCTCGCGCTGCAGCCGCAGCATCATCACGATGTCGGCGCCGTTGAGCCCCTCGCGCATGTCGCGCGCGACCTCGACGCCCATGCGCTCGATGCCCGGCGGCAGCAAGGTGGAGGGTGCAACGACGCGGACGCGGGCGCCCATCGTGTTGAGAAGCAGGATGTTGGAGCGTGCGACTCGCGAATGCAGCACGTCGCCGCAGATCGCGATCACGAGCCCCTCGAGGCGGCCCTTGTTGCGGCGGATGGTCAGTGCGTCCAGCAGCGCCTGGGTCGGATGCTCATGCGCGCCGTCGCCGGCATTGATCACGGAGCCGTCGACCTTGCGGGCGAGCAGCTCCACCGCGCCGGAGGCGTGGTGGCGGACCACCAGAATGTCCGGATGCATCGCGTTGAGCGTGACCGCGGTGTCGATCAGGGTCTCGCCCTTCTTGATGGACGAGGACGACACCGACATGTTCATGACGTCGGCGCCGAGCCGCTTGCCGGCAAGCTCGAACGAGGATTGCGTCCGCGTCGAGGCCTCGAAGAACAGGTTGACCTGGGTGCGGCCGCGCAGCACCGTGCGCTTCTTGTCGACCTGACGATTCAGCTCGACATACTCCTCGGACAAATCGAGGAGGCCGGTGATGTCGTGGGCGGAAAGGCCCTCGATTCCCAGCAAATGCCGGTGCCCGAGGACGAACGTCGATTTCGGAGAGGTTGCCATTAAAGCCAGAGCTATAGGCGCGGTTTCCATGGGGGGCAAGGCCGAAAGCCGGGGTTCCGAGTTATCCCCCGTTCCGTCTTCCGAGCCTCTCGGGGGGCTGCAAACCGGAGGCGGGCGCGGCACCGCCGGACGAGGTCCGCTCCGATATGCCCTGATCCTGCTGGCGGCGATCGTGCCGGCCGGTGCGGCCGCGTTGCCGTTCGATTTCGTCTATCTCCGCGACATCGACCCGACGATCCTCCAGGACATCCGTTATGCTGGCAGCAACAATTTCGTCGGCCGCCCGTTGCCAGGCTATGAGGCGGCCGAATGCGTCGTGACGCGTGACGTGGCGCGGCGGCTGCAGGCGGCTCAGGCCGAGCTGCGGCCGCGCGGCCTGTCGCTGAAGATGCTCGACTGCTACCGGCCGGTACGTGCGGTCGCAGAAATGCTGGCGTGGTCGCAGGACGGCGTCGAGACCACGGCCGGCCGCCGCTACACGCCGCGTGTCGCGAAGCAGGACCTGTTCCGTCTCGGCTACATCGCCGGGCGTTCGAGCCATTCGACCGGGGCGGCGCTCGATCTCACGCTGGTCGATCTCGCGGCCGACAATTCCGCGGCGTTCGATCCGGCCAAGGACTATGCGGACTGCACCGCGCCCGCAGCGCTGCGCGCGCCCGAGGGCAGCGTCGACATGGGAACCGGCTACGATTGTTCCGACGTGAAGGCTCATACCGCCGCGCAGAACCTGACACCGCAGCAGCGCCGCTGGCGCAACGAACTGGCCGCGGTGATGGCGCGGCAAGGGTTTGTGAACTATGCCAGGGAGTGGTGGCACTTTTCGCTGCCGGGCGCCGGCGCGACCACCTATGTGTTTCCCATTCGGCCGCGCCGATGATCGAGTTACAGGGTACGGCCATGTCCCAGCCTTCGTTCGAGACCCACGAGGTCTTCAACCAGTCGCCATCGTTCGAGAATTTCAACCTGTTCACGGCGGACCCGCCGCTGATCGAGGCTGTCGGGGCGAATGGTGGCTTGTCGGCCGAATGGACGGGAGCGTCAGCGGAGCAGGACCTGGTCGCGTTCGGCGCGCAGTGGGGCTCCGCCGAGATAACGGAGCAGGGGCGGCTCGCCAACGAGAATACACCGAAGCTGCGCAGCTTCGACGCCAAGGGCTTTCGCCGCGATGTCGTCGAGTTTCATCCGGCCTATCATCGGATGATGACGCGCTCGGTTGAGGCCGGGCTGCACAATTCGACATGGACGACAGTCGGCAAGCCCGCCGGCGGCCGCTCGGAAGTGGTGCGCGCCGCGAAGTTCTACATGGCCTCGCAGGTCGAGAGCGGCCATTTGTGCCCGATCACGATGACGCGGGCCTCGGTGGCGGCGCTCGCCGCGCAGCCAGAGCTGCTCGCGCGCGTCATGCCCGTCATCGGCACCCGCGACTACGACCCGGCCTTTGCGCCGTGGTGGCAGAAGCGCGGCATGACGCTCGGCATGGGCATGACCGAGAAGCAGGGCGGCACCGATGTGCGCGCCAACCTGACGCGTGCCGAGCGCACGGCCGATGGCTACCGCATCACCGGGCACAAATGGTTCATGTCGGCGCCGATGTGCGACGCCTTCCTGGTGCTGGCGCAGGCCGAAGGCGGCCTGACCTGTTTCTTCATGCCGCGCTTTGCGCCGGACGGTTCGATCAATGCGCTCCGCTTCCAGCGGCTGAAGGACAAGCTCGGCAATCGATCCAATGCGTCCTCCGAAGTGGAGTTCACCGGTGCCTTTGCCGAGCGGATCGGCGAGGAGGGCAGGGGCATCAGCACCATCATCCAGATGGTGCAGCTGACGCGGCTGGATTGCGCGATCTCGTCCGCCGGCCTGATGCGCTCGGGACTTGCGCATGCGCTGCACCACGCGCGCCATCGCAGCGTGTTCCAGAAGCATCTGGCCGATCAGCCGCTGATGCAGGCGGTGCTCGCCGACATGGCGCTCCATGTCGAGGCGACGGTGGCGCTGGTGATGCGGCTGTGCCGCGCGTTCGACCGCACGCCGGCCGACGCGAGTGAAGCTGCCTACATGCGGCTGTTGACGCCAGCGATCAAATACTGGGTGTGCAAGAGCGCGCCGCCGTTCCTCTATGAGGCGATGGAGTGCCTCGGCGGCAACGGCTATGTCGAGGACGGCATCCTCGCGCGCCATTTCCGCGAGTCGCCGGTCAACGCGATCTGGGAGGGCTCGGGCAACGTCATGTGCCTCGACGTGCTGCGCGCGCTATCGCGCGAGCCGGAGGCGGCCGCCCATGTGCTGATGCATCTGAAGGCGGAAACGAGCGGGTTTCCCGGGGTCAGTGAGACGATCGCCTTCATCGAGACCTGCTTCCGCCGGCCGGACAGCGAGCGCATCGCGCGCCTCGCGGTCGAGCGGCTGGCACTGCTCGCAGCCACCGCCGCGCTCATCCTCGTGAGGCGCGATCACGCCGAGCTGTTCGCTACGACCAGACTCGCCACCCCCCATCCGAGCATGTATGGCGCCGTCGATCTCGATCCCGCCGATACCCGTGCCTTGCTGGAGCGCGCCCTGCCTTGACCGATTCTCCCGACGCCGCCGTCATGGATTCTCTCGATCCGGGCAACCCGCCGCAGCAGGTCGCTCCGGCGCAGCATCAGCCACGCACGCTCGGCTTCTGGCGGACGACGTTGTGGGGCGTCCTCATCATCGTCCTCTTCTTCATCGGTCAGCTGACACCGATCGTCTATCTGCTGCTGCGCCATGATGGCGCGTTCAGTAGCCCGGTCGAGCTTCAGACGGCCGCGATCCAGGTCGCGAGCCGGTCGCTCACGGTGTCGCTGTCGGCCATCATGGGCGTCCCGGCAATTTTGCTGCCGATCTATTTTGCCGTCCGCCACACCCGCATGTCATTCGCCGACTATCTGGGCCTGCGCTGGACCAGCTGGAAGAATTTTGGTTTTGGCGTGGCCGGGATGGTCGTGATCCTGGGATGCTGGGAGCTGGCTGCTCACCTGACCGGACGCGGAGACACGTCGTCGAACTTCATGGTGGACATCCTGAAGACCGCCAGAGGCGACGGCGTGGTCTGGCTGATGATCATCGCCTTCTGCGTCGCGGCGCCGGTATCGGAAGAGCTGATGGCGCGCGGCTTTCTCTATCGCGGCTGGTCGGATTCCTTCCTGCGGGTGCCGGGGGCCATCCTGCTGTCGTCGGCGATCTGGACCGTGCTGCATCTGCAGTACGACTGGTTCGCCCTGCTGAACGTGTTTTCGCTGGGGGTGTGGTTCGGCTATCTGCGCTACCGCACCCATTCCCTTTATCTGACCATGGTGCTGCACGGCCTCAACAACCTCGCCGCGACGGTGCAGACCATGTGGCTGGCGAGCGGTTCTTCCTGAACAGACGCGTTCAGCTCGCCCAGGCGATCGCGAGCGGCATGGTCAGCGCGGCCAGCACGGTCTGCAGCGAGATGATCTGCGCCAGCAGCGGCGCATCGCCGCCCATTTGCTTGGCCAGCACATAGGCGCTCGGCGAGGTCGGCACTGCCGCGCAGATCGCGACCACGACGAGGCTCGGGCCGGTCACGCCGAACCAGCCGGCGAGTCCGATCGCGAGGATCGGCATCAAGACCAGCTTGAGCACGACGCCGAGCGCGGCGGCCGGGCCGGCGCGGCGCAGGCCCTCGAAGTGCAGGCCGGCGCCGGTGACCAGCAGGCCGATCGGCAGCGAGGCCTGTCCGAGCGCATCGGCGGCATCGTGCCAGAGCTTTGGCAGCGGCACATGCGCCACGTTGAGCGCGAGCCCGGCGATGCAGGCCCAGATCAGCGGATTGCGGACGATTGTTGCGAGGATCTCGCGCATCGAGCGGCGGGTCGGCGAGGCGTAATGGGCGAGCACGGCGACGCTGAACACGTTGACCATCGGGATGATCGCAATCATGCCGACCGACGCCACCGCGAGGCCGGTCGGGCCGAACAGGCTGCCCGCCACGCTGAGCGCGACGTAGGTCTGCCAGCGGGTTGCTCCCTGGAAGATCGACGTGAAGGCCGGACCATCGATGCCGGAGCGGGTGAGCAGCGGCCGCAGCGCGAGGCACAGCGCCGACATCGCCAGCATCGCCAGGAACAGGGCGCCGCCGATGCCGGCGACCGGCACCTTGCCGAGATCCGCCTTCACCAGGCTCTGCATCAGCAGCGCCGGAAATAGCACATAATAAGTCAGCCGCTCGAGCCCGTGCCATTGCGTATCCAGCCGGATCAGGCTGCGCCGCAGGCCGAAGCCGATCACGATCAGCAGGAACACCGGCGCGAGCGCCGCGGCGACGGGGCTCATGGGCTAGCGACCGGACTGGCGCAAGGTCGCAAGCCGATCGAGCGCCCCCTGCAGGATGAAGATCGCCGCATGGGTGTCGATCACCTCGGCGCGCCTGGCGCGGCTGACATCCATGCCGATCAACTCGCGCTCGACGGCGGCCGTCGACAGCCGCTCGTCCCAGAGGCCGATCGGCAAGTCGGTGAGGCCGGCGAGGTTGCGTGCGAACGCGCGCGTCGATTGCGCCCGCGGCCCTTCGCTGCCGTCCATGTTGATCGGCAGGCCCAGCACCAAGCCGACCACCTTGCGCTCGGCGCAAATCGCCAGCAGTCGCGCCGCGTCCGCCTTGAACGCCTTGCGCTGGATGGTCTCGACGCCGGTGGCGAGCCGCCGGTCGGGATCCGACACGGCTACGCCGATGGTCTTGGTGCCGAGATCGAGGCCAACGAGCGCGCCGCGCTCGGGCCAGCGGCCGGCGGCTTCGATGAGGGGGAGAATGGCAGCGGGCATGGTGCGCCGCTTAGCATGGGTGCATCCCCCGAGCCAGCACGGCAGGCGCATGGCTTGTCGCTCCGCTGCCATCATTCTATATGGAGCATCGTACCGTGAACAGGAGTGGTGCCGTGGATCGCAGGACCAACATTGCCCGCCGCTTTGTGTCCTCTGCCATCACGGTTGCCCATGCTCTCCTGTCTGACGCTCGACGCGGTTGCCGCCGCGACACCTGACGGTCATCCGCTCTTCGACAATCTCACACTCTCCATCGGGGCCGAACGCGTCGGTCTGGTCGGCCGCAACGGCGCCGGCAAGTCGACCTTGCTCCGCATCGTCGCTGGCCTCTCCGAGCCTGCGGCCGGAGCGGTCACGCGCAGCGGGACGCTCGGCCTCCTGGCGCAGCACTGGGATCCCGGCTTGCGCGTCGACGAGGCGCTCGGCGTCGCCGGCGATCTTGCGGTCATCGATCGTATCGTCGTGGGAAAGAGCCGGGACAGCGACCTTGCCGATGATCTTGCGCGCGCGGATTGGAGCCTGCCGAGCCGTGTCGATGACGCGCTGATCGAGGCGGGCCTCGCCGGAATTGCGTTCGATCGCTCGATGGACTCGCTCAGCGGCGGCGAGCGGACGCGCATCGGCATCGCGCGGCTGCTGATCGAGGCGCCGGATCTGCTGCTGCTCGACGAGCCCACCAACAATCTCGATGCTGAGGGGCGTGCCGCGATCGGCCAGCTGGTGCAGACCTGGCGCGGCGGCGTCCTGGTCGCCAGCCACGATCGCGCGCTGCTCGAACGGATGGACCGGATCGTCGAGCTGACGCCGGTCGGCGTGCACATCGTCGGCGGCGGCTGGTCGATGTTCGTCCAGGCCCGCGACGAGGCGCGGGCGCGGGCATTCGCCGCGCTGGAGCGGGCCGATGCGCGCCTGCGCGACGTCGGACTCGCAGTGCAGCACCAGCGCGAGGCCAAGGCGCGCAAGGATCGGGCAGGGCGCGCATCCGCAGCGCGAGGCTCGGCGCCGAGGATCATGCTCGGTGCGCGCGCCGAGCGGGCGGAGAACACCGGCGGCCGCTTACAACGGCTCGCCGAGCGCATGATCAGCGAGGCGACCGGGCAACGCGATCAGGCGCGCAGGCAGCTCGAGGTGCTGACGCCGCTCTCCATGGTGCTGCCGCCGACCGGGCTCGGCGCCGGAACGGAGCTGCTCGTCATGGACGACGCGGTCGTGACCGCCGGTGACCGGACCTTCGGCCCCTGGACGCTTCACATCACGGGGCGGCAGCGAATTGCGATCACCGGACGCAATGGCGCGGGCAAGACCACGCTGCTGCGGGCTGCGATCGGCGCCATCCCGTTGTCTGGCGGAAAGCTGCGGCGCGCCGAGGGGCGGATCGCGATGCTGGATCAGCACGTCGCGTTGCTGAATCGCAGCGACAGCATCATCGGCAATTTCCGCCGCCTCCATCCGGCGCTCGGCGCCGAGGCGGCGCATGCAGCCTGCGCGCGCTTCGCCTTTCGCAACCGCGACGCCGAGCAGACGGTGGAGACGCTGTCCGGCGGCGAGCGCCTGCGTGCGGGTCTTGCCTGCACGTTCGGCGGCGCGCGTCCGCCATGGCTGTTGCTGCTCGACGAGCCGACCAACCATCTCGACATTGTCTCGATCGAGATCCTGGAGCAGGCGCTGCGCGACTTCGACGGCGCGCTGCTGGTCGTCAGCCACGATCCGTCGTTTCTCGCCGCGATCGGCGTGGCCGACGAGTTCGAAGTCGCGAGCTGAGTGCCTCATGGGGGAGGTGAGGGGCAATCGGCGCGGCAACAACGTCACCTCTCCCGAAGGGAGAGGTTGGATTGCATCGAAGGTGCATGCCGGGTGAGGGAGTACGGTCCAACTCATGGTCAACTTCCCCTCACCCAGCGCTGCGCGCCGAGCTCTCCCCGCCGGGGAGAGGTGAAGCAACCTAGCGGATCGCAATCGGGTTGATGTTGCCCTGGACGCCGCCGCGCCAGCGCGGCTGGCCCAGCACGAACAGGAACTCGTAGCCCTTGTCCTTGGCGAGGTCGGCCGTGTTCATGTTCTCGAGGATATAGGTCCCGTTCATGGCGAGCAGGATCTGGTGCACCTCGAACAGGTTCGACGACTCGAACGGGATGGCCTCGACTCCCCAAGTGTCGGCACCGACCGCGACCACGCCCTTCGAGGTCAGATACTTGGCGCCCTCGACGCCGAGACCCGGCTCGCCCGCGCTGTAGCGCTTGTCGTCCTTGCCGACGAGGCCGAGCCAGCCGGTGTGGAAGATCACGATGTCGCCCTGGCGGATCTCGACGCCCTGTTTCTTGGCGGCCTCCTCGATTTCCTTGACGTTGAACGCGGTGCCTTCCTTGACGACGTCGGTGTTGTAGTAGGCGGCCATGTCGAGCAGCACGCCGCGCGCCACCAGCGGCGGCACCTTCTCGATGCCGAGCTTCTTCAGGCCGGTCGGATCGGCGAAATCGTGCAGCTTGTTGCCGTTGTAGTAGACATGCTCGATGCCGAGATGGCCGAGGCCGTCGAGCTGGCTGCCGACGCCGACCCAGCCTTCGACGATGTCGTCATTGTAGGTCGCCTTGTTCGGGCCAAGACCTGGGATACCAGCCTGTCCCGGCTGCACCACGGTGATCTTGAACGAGCGCGGCGGATACGCGGGGGTCTTGGGATCGATGATCATGCCGAGCGGGTAGGTCTTGCCGGTCTTCACCAGCGAGGCCGCTTTGACCACCAGCTCCGGCGTAATGTAGTTGGCGGCGCCGATCTCGTCGTTCGGCCCCCATTTCGACTTCGTCCAGTCTGCGGGCTTGTCCTGAGCAGTCGCCGTCCCGATCGCACCCATCAAGGCAATCGAGCAGCACAACACGAACGCGTTGCGCATCGCATTTCCTCCGACATGTTGACGTTTGTTGGTTTTCGCGCTGGCCAGCGCCACATCCTAACGTAGTGCAGGAGCGTGCGACAAAGCGTTTTTCGGCTGCGTGCGCTGCACAGCGCCCGAACGTCGCATCGGTCGAAATGGCCGCGCTGCACCGAGGTGCCGGATCATTTCGTACCAAGGAATGTGCTGCGCGCCAGCAATGGCGTGCACAATCTCTGGGCGAGCGGGGTCACGCCGCGATGTCGCGATCCCCGCGGCCAAAGCCATCCATGAAGGCGGACAAGGCGCTGCTGCGATGTCCGGCGCGGCGATGGATGAAGAGCGTCTCGACCTGGGCATGGGATGGATCGAGCGTGTGCAGTCCGATGCTGCCGCTCATCTCATGTCGCGTCACCACCGCGCGCGGCAGCAAGGCGACGCCCATGCCGGCGGCCACGCAGCCGATCATGCCGTCGAGGGTGCCGAGCTCGATGCGGGCCGCCGCCGGCCAGCCGAACGCGTTGAAGACCTGCTCCAGGCGCTGCCGGTAGGTGCAGCCGGCCCTGAACATCAGCGCGGTCGGACCGGAGGCGATCGTTGCCGCGCGCAAGGCCGGCAGGCTTTCGAAGCGCCTGGCCGTCACCAGCACGAGCTCTTCCTCGAAGGCGACCACGCCGGTGAGATCGGGATGATCGATCGGTCCGGCAACGAAGGCGCCATCGAGCGTCCCGTCGAGCACGCCGGCGACGAGCTCGGCTGTTGGCGCCGTGCGCAGGCTCAAGGAGACGGCAGGGAAGCGGCGGTGGAAATCCGCAAGACGCGGCGGCAGGCGCACCGCGGCGGTGGTCTCCATCGAGCCGATCATGAGCGATCCGTTCGGCTCGCCGTCGTCGCGCGCGGCGAGCACGGCTTCGCGGGACAAGGCCGCCAGGCGATCAGCGTAGGGCAGCAGGCGTTGTCCCGCGCCGGTCAATGTCATGCCGCGGCTGTGGCGTTCGAACAATGCTGTGCCGATCTCGGCTTCCAGCGCCTTGATCCGCTGCGTGACATTGGACTGGACGGTGTTCAGGATTTCGGCGGCGCGCGTGATGCCGCCGGCGCGGGCCACGGCGGCGAAGGTCTGCAGGTCGCTCAGTTCCACAGCCGCTCTCCGTTTTGAATCTGCGATGGCAGGGTTCTCAACTATTCATTTTGACAGAATGCTAACCGCGCCTAGGGTTCGCGTCCAGACATCAGGGAAAGGCCGATGCTGAGAACGCCGCTGACGGAGAAGCTCGGCACGATTCATCCGATCCTGCTGGCGCCGATGGACCTGATCGCCGATGCGCGGCTGGTGCGTGCGGTCAGCGAAGCCGGCGGCTTCGGCATTCTCGGTGGCGGCTACGGCAACGGCATCTGGCTTGCGCAGGAAACGGCAAAGCTCAAGCGCCTGAGTGCGCCGTTCGGCATCGGCTTCATCACCTGGTCGCTGGCCCGGCAGCCGGAGTTGCTCGACATCGCGCTGGCGGCGAAGCCTGCGGCGGTGATGCTGTCGTTCGGCGATCCCGCGTGCTTCGCACCCGATATCAAGCAGGCCGGAGCACTCTTGATCTGCCAGGTGCAGGACGAAGCGATGGCGGAGCAGGCGCTCGCCGCGGGAGCCGACATCCTGGTCGCGCAAGGAACCGAAGCCGGCGGCCACGGCGCCTCGCGAACCACGCTCGACATCGTGCCCGCGATCGTCGACCTTGCGGCGGGGCGCGTGCCGGTGGCGGCGGCCGGTGGTCTCGCGGATGGCCGTGGCCTTGCCGCGATGCTCACGCTCGGCGCCGATGGCGTGCTGCTCGGCACGCGGTTCTATGCCAGCCAGGAAGCCGCGGGCGCCGAGGACGCGAAGCGGCGCATCTGCGCTGCGAAATCCGGCGAGACGGTTCGCGGCATCATCTTCGACCTGTCGCGCAACAATGTCTGGCCGGCGCCGTTCACAGGACGATGCCTGATCAACGACCATGCGCGGCGCTGGATGGGGCGGGAGGTCGAATTGCTGCAGCAGGTCGAGCGCGTGTCGGCCGACTATGTCAGGGCAAGGGCCGATGGCAATTTCGATGTCGCCGCCGTCATCGCCGGCGAGGCGGTCGGCCTGATCCATGATATTCCGCCGGCCGGCGAGATCGTCGAGCGGATCGTCGGCGAGGCCACCCGGATCCTGCAGGGGCGGCGCAACGCGACCTGGCTGCCGCGCAACGAAGAAGAGTGAGGTGAACCATGTGGCCCGATCGCCGCTTCCTGGATCTCGTCAAGACCGAGCACCCGATCGTGCTCGCCCCGATGGCCGGCGTGATGGATGCCGATCTCGTCATCGCCGTCGCGCAAGGTGGCGGCCTCGGCTCGCTGCCCTGTGCCATGCTGAGCGCCGACAAGGCCCGCGAGCAGGTCAACATCATCCGCCAGCGCGTCTCTGCGCCGATCAATGTGAACTTCTTCTGCCATACCCCGGTGGAGGCGGATGCTGGCCGCGAGGCCGGCTGGAAGCAGCGGCTCGGCGCGTACTACAAGGAGTACGGCGTGGATCCGGCGGTGCCGGTCACGGCCGCCAACCGCGCGCCGTTCGACGCAGCGATGTGCGCCGTCGTCGAGGAGTTGAGGCCGGAGATCGTCAGCTTTCATTTCGGTCTGCCGGAGGCCGGCCTGCTGGCGCGCGTCAAGGCGACCGGTGCGATGGTGATGGCCTCCGCGACGGTCGTGCGCGAGGCGGTGTGGCTGGAACGGAACGGCGCCGACGTCATCATCGCGCAAGGCGCGGAGGCGGGCGGCCATCGCGGCATGTTCCTGACCGACAAGCTCGCCGAGCAGGTCGGCACCTTCGCGCTGGTGCCCCAGATCGTCGACGCGGTGAAGCTGCCCGTCATTGCTGCCGGCGGCATTGCGGACGCGCGCGGTATTGCCGCTGCGTTCGCGCTCGGCGCCTGTGGCGTTCAGATCGGCAGCGCCTTTCTGCGTTGTCCGGAATCCAAGGTCAGCGCGATCGCGCGCGCCGCGCTCGCGTCCGCCGACGACGAATCGACCGTGATCACCAATGTGATGACCGGGCGGCTCGCCCGCGGCGTCGCCAACCGGGTGATGCGCGAGGTCGGTCCGGTCTCGCCGGACGCACCGGCGTTCCCGCACGCCGCGACCGCGCTGGGGCCGCTCAAGGCCGCCGCGGAGAAGCAGGGCAAGGTCGATTTCACCAATCTCTGGGCCGGGCAGGCGCTGCCGCTGGGCCGCGAGATCCCGGCGGCCGAGCTCACGCGGACGCTGGCCGAACAGGCGCTGGCGCGCCTCGCGCGGATGGCGGGCTGACGCCGTCGGAGACCTCGAGGGCAGGGCGCTGCCCTCGGAAAGTCCAGAGCCTGCCGGTTGCGGCGCGAAACCGGGCTCTGCTATAGGGCGGGTTCACTGTTTCCCGTGAGGCCCTATATAATGTCGGTCGATGCCGCCACCGTCCGCCGGATCGCGCAATTGGCGCGGATCGCTGTCACTGACGCCGAGGTCCCGCATCTGCAGGGCGAGCTCAATGCGATGCTGGCCTTCGTCGAGCAGCTCTCGGAAGTGAATGTCGAGGGCGTCGAGCCGATGACCTCGGTGACGCCGATGGCCATGAAGAAGCGCCAGGACGTCGTCACCGACGGCGATATCGCCGACGACATCGTCAAGAACGCGCCCATGACCGAGAACAACTTCTTTCTCGTGCCGAAGGTCGTGGAATAGCTTGGGGCAGCTCCGCGCACCCGTCGCGCGTGATCCGCTCCTTCAAACCGACAAGCGAGCCAACGCCATGTGCCTGCTCTGCGACGATGAAGCGGCCTACAAGGCCTATATGGATTATCTCGACGCGATGGAGCGGCAGGGCAAGGCCGCCGATCCGGACAAGGCCGTGAACGAGGTGCTCGACCAGCTCCAAGCGGCCAACGCCAACAAGGCGAATACCACCAAGGCGAAGACGAACAAGTTCTTCGCCGACGATGCCGCCGACGACAAGACGCTTTCCCCCTTCTTCTGCAGCCCGATCAACAAATGACCGATTTGACTTCGATGACGCTCGCCGAGGCCCGCAAGGGCCTCGCGGACAAGACTTTCACGTCGCTCGAGCTGACCGACGCCCATCTGAAGGCGATGGAGGAGGCGCGGGCGCTGAACGCGTTCGTGATGGAGACGCCGGACCAGGCGCGCGCGATGGCGCGTGAGGCCGACGCCAAGATCAATAAGGGCGAGGGCGGACCGCTCGCCGGCATTCCGCTCGGGATCAAGGACCTGTTCGCGACCAAGGACGTCCGCACCACCGCGTGCTCGAAGATCCTCGGCAATTTCGTGCCGACCTATGAGTCGACCGTGACCTCGCAGCTGTGGCGCGACGGCGCGGTCATGCTCGGCAAGCTCAACAATGACGAGTTCGCGATGGGCTCGTCGAACGAGACCTCGTATTTCGGCCCGGTCGGCAACCCCTGGCGCCGCGAGGGCTCCAACACCACGCTGGTGCCGGGCGGCTCGTCCGGTGGCTCGGCCTCGGCGGTGGCGGCGCTGCTCTGCATGGGCGCGACGGCGACCGACACCGGTGGCTCGATCCGCCAGCCGGCGGCGTTCACCGCGACCGTCGGCATCAAGCCGACCTATGGCCGCTGCTCGCGCTGGGGCATCGTCGCCTTCGCGTCCTCGCTCGACCAGGCCGGGCCGATCGCGCGCTCGACCCGCGACGCCGCCATCCTGCTGCGCTCGATGGCCGGGCACGATCCGAAGGACACGACCTCGGTCGATCTCCCTGTGCCGGACTATGAGGCTGCCATCGGCAAGTCCGTGAAGGGCATGAAGATCGGCATTCCCAAGGAGTATCGGCTCGACGGCATGCCGGCCGAGATCGAAAAGCTCTGGAGCGAGGGCGCGGCGTGGCTCAAGGCGGCCGGCGCCGAGCTGGTCGAGGTGTCGCTGCCGCACACCAAATACGCGCTCCCGGCGTATTACATCGTGGCGCCGGCGGAGGCGTCCTCGAACCTCGCCCGTTACGACGGCGTCCGCTACGGCCTGCGCGTGCCCGGCAAGTCGATCGGCGAGCTGTACGAGAACACCCGCGCCGAAGGGTTCGGCGCGGAGGTGCGGCGCCGCGTCATGATCGGCACCTATGTGCTGTCGGCCGGCTATTACGACGCCTATTACATCCGGGCGCAGAAGGTTCGCACCCTGATCAAGAAGGATTTTGAGGACTGCTTCGCCAAGGGCGTGAGCGCGATCCTGACGCCGGCGACGCCGTCGGCTGCCTTCGGCATCGGCGAGAAGGGCGGCGCCGACCCGGTCGAGATGTATCTCAACGACATCTTCACGGTGACCGTGAACATGGCCGGCCTGCCGGGCATCGCGGTGCCCGCCGGCAAGGACGCGCAGGGGCTGCCGCTCGGGCTGCAGCTGATCGGCCGTCCGTTCGACGAGGAGACGCTGTTCTCGCTCGGCGAGGTCATCGAGCAGGCGGCGGGCCGCTTTACGCCGGTCCGGTGGTGGTAGGCGTCGCCGACTTCAAGACGAGCCTCGCGGGCGATAAGCCCGCGACCGGGCTCACGCCCGTGCTGACCGGCCTGTGGTGGCTGGCAAAGGGCGATTGGGACCGGGCGCACCGGATCATCCAGGACGAGACCGGCCGCGACGCGGCCTGGGCACACGCGCATCTGCATCGCGTCGAGGGCGATCTCGGCAATGCGGCCTATTGGTACCGCCAGGCCGGGCAGCCGGTCGCGACCGATGCGTTGGATATCGAATTCGAGCGGATCGTCTCCGCGCTGATGGGGAGTTGAGGGCCATGACGGCAACCAGCGGCAAGCTGATGAAGGGCGCAACAGGCGACTGGGAGGTCGTGATCGGCATGGAGATCCACGCCCAGGTCACCTCGAAGTCGAAACTGTTCTCGGGCGCGTCCACCGCCTTTGGCGGCGATCCCAATACCCATGTGTCGCTGGTCGACGTCGCAATGCCCGGCATGCTGCCGGTGATCAACGAGGAGTGCGTGCGCCAGGCCGTGCGCACCGGGCTCGGCCTGAACGCCAAGATCAACCTGCGCTCGGTGTTCGACCGCAAGAACTATTTCTATCCGGACCTGCCGCAGGGCTACCAGATCAGCCAGTACAAGGACCCGATCGTGGGCGAGGGCGAGATCACGGTCGAGCTCGACGGCGGCAAGACCGCCACTGTTGGCATCGAGCGCCTGCACATCGAGCAGGACCCCGGCAAGATGCTGCACGACCAGTCGCCGTCGCTGTCCTATATCGACTACAACCGCTGCGGCGTGGCGCTGATGGAGATCGTCTCCAAGCCCGACATCCGCGATGCCGAGCAGGCCAAGGCCTACGTGACCAAGCTGCGCTCGATCATGCGCTATCTCGGCACCTGCGACGGCGACATGGAGAAGGGAAGCTTGCGCGCCGACGTGAACGTCTCCGTGCGCAAGCCGGGCGGGCCGCTCGGCACCCGCTGCGAGATCAAGAACATCAACTCGATCAGCTTCATCGGCCAGGCGGTGGAGGCCGAGGCGCGGCGCCAGATCGAGATCATCGAGGACGGCGGCGTCATCGAGCAGGAAACCCGCCGGTTCGATCCCGACAAGGGCGAGACGCGGTCGATGCGCTCCAAGGAGGAGGCGCATGATTACCGTTACTTCCCGGACCCGGACCTGCTGCCGCTGGAGTTCTCACAGTCCTTCGTCGACGAGCTGAAGGCGGCGCTGCCGGAACTGCCGGACCAGAAGAAGGCGCGCTTCATCGCGGATTTCGGCCTGTCGTCCTACGACGCCTCGGTGCTGGTCGCCGAGCGCGAGAGCGCGGCCTTCTATGAAGGCGTGCTGGAGGCGCTGTCAGACCGCGCGCGCGACGGCAAGCTCGCCGCCAACTGGGTGATCAACGAGCTGTTCGGCCGTCTCAACAAGGAAGGCCGCGACATCTCGTCCTCTCCGGTGTCGGCGTCCCAGCTCGCCGCCATCGTCGCGCTGATCGGCGAGGGGACGATCTCCGGCAAGATCGCCAAGGACCTGTTCGAGATCGTCTGGAGCGAGGGCGGCGATCCGCGCGAGCTCGTCGAGAGCCGCGGCATGAAGCAGGTCACCGACCTTGGCGCGATCGAGAAGGTGGTCGACGAGATCATCGCCGCCAATCCGGAGAAGGTCGCGCAGGCCAAGGCGAAGCCGCAGCTCGCCGGCTGGTTCGTCGGTCAGGTGATGAAGTCGTCGGGCGGCAAGGCCAACCCGCAGGCGGTCAACGATCTCCTGAAGAGCAAGCTCGGCATCTGAAACGACCATCGCTTGTCTTCGTTCCGACGGCGCGCACCACGATGCGCGCCGTTTTCGTTTGGGCTCGCGTCCAGCGAATCGCCGCACGCGATTCGCAAAAAAGCCACCGTTCGCGAGCGATCGAACGCGCACGACGGTGTGTACGATGAAAATTTTTTCGTTGCCAAATTTTACGACTCGGAGTCCGCGAGCGGCTCCTCCGATGTGAGTCTGCGCGGCGCAACGGAGTTGTCGCCGCTGCCGCGTTGTCTAGCAGCAATTCAGGAAATCCTTGCAGCGTAGGCTTTTCTTGCGATCGCTATTAGTAGCAGGCTCGCCGTTGCGCCGACGCGAGATCGCGTTTCCGATGGCGACCGTCGTGCTGCTTCGCGCGTTTCGCCAGCCGTACACGCGCGCGCGTGTCAACACTTCCTTAAGCCGGAAGCTGTTTTTTTTCACTCGTTGGTGTATCGATATGGAGTGCATCTCGATTCCCGAGTGCACGCATCGACTAAGCCAACTCACATCGGAGGGCAACATGGCCAAGAAAGCGAAGAAGGCGAAGAAGGCAGTGAAGAAGGTCGCGAAGACCGCGGCGAAGAAGACTGCCAAGAAGACCAAGAAGGTCGCCAAGAAGAAGTAACTCTCGCAGTCCGCTGCGAGATGAGTCCGGCAGCTTGAAGCCGGCACGTCGTTGGAACGAAGGGACGCGCAGCTCGTTCAGAGCCGGCGGATCCCCTTAGGCTCCAATCGACGATAGAGGGTGTCGGCGAGACATCAGGTCAACGGTCGGATCGAACTCCAAGGCAGCCTTGCTGCGGCGGGACGGTCCGGCAGAAGAAACAGGATTTCTTCGTTCGGTGCAGATCGCGTTTCCGGTCTGCAATCTCACGAGCGGCTCACGGGCCAGAGTGAGATCTGATCCTGACGTGTTCGCCGACGCCCTCGATCCCGGCACAGCGCCGGAGGGCGGCCCTGTCCGACACTCTCCTCCATTACTCTCTCCGACTGCTTTTCATCCCATGTAGCTGACGCGCTACACGGCGTTGGCTGAGTTGCGCCTCGGACGGCGTGAGCGAAGGCGCGGTCCTTGTTGGCGTCGAGTCGTTGTCTTGCGGGGATCGATCGGGACGTTGTCTCGGGCCTCGTCCATCAGCTGGCTCGGCGTTGCCCATGCCGTCGGTTGCAACGGCCGCAACATCGCGTTTCGCGGATGGTTAGAGGTTTGCCAAACAGAACGGTAAACCGATCTTTCCCACCTTGAAAAATCCCATCTGAATCAAGCGTTTGAGCTTCGGCCCGGAAGATCGGTCGCTTTGCGTTCAGGCTTCCTTCAGCACGATGTTTAAACTGCCTTTCAAACTTGATCCGCATCCTTCGCGCATAAGCCGTCAAACGGCATGGGGACTAACCAGGCGTTGAACAGTTGGACGGGGGCTGCGCTCCAAGGGAGCCGCCTCCTGGTGAGAAGGAGAGCGACGATGTTTCAGGGACAACTCAATTTCGTTGACGTGACCACCGCCGAGCAGGGCGCCAATGGCGACGTGCTGTTCGAACTCGGCATGCTCTATGCGAGCGGTCGTGACGGCGTGGTCGATCTGGTGGCCGCGCACAAATGGTTCAACCTCGCCGCCCTCAAGGGGCGTGTCGATGCGGCGGCGATGCGCCGTGAGGTCGCCGAGCAGATGTCGGACGCCGACATCGCTGCTGCGCAGCGCGAGGCGCGCGCCTGGATGAGCGCGCGCTGATCATGCAATGCCGTGGCTGTCCGGCCTCGCGCCTCGGAGAGGTGCAGAGCGAGGCCGGCGCCGGGCCCCTGCGGTGAGCGGATCCGGTCGCCGGGAATCGACTGAGATCCACATCCGCGACCAAGCCTCGTCGAGCGCCCACAAATCTCCTATCTGTCGTCGCAGGTGGCGCAGGAAGCGGGATGTTGTGAATGGGCCAGGCGCGGCGACAGCCGAGACGGCAAGAGCTGATCGACTGCCATGACTGCGGGAACGGCGTATCGTTCAGCGCGGTGGCGTGTCCGCATTGCGGGTCGACCGAGCCGGCCGGGCCTGCGGTGCAGAGCCGGCGCGAGTTGCAGCGCTTGCGGATCGAGGCCGCCAACGACCGGCGTCTCGTCGTGGTGACCGCGCTGTGCGCCGGTCTCGGCACATTATATGGTGCGGTGATGGGAGCAGGGGGCGCAGCGTCCTGGTGGGCGGCGCTCGGCTACGGCTTCGTCGGCGCCGTCATCGGCGTGCCCGCCGCCTTCGTGATCAACATCAGCCGCAGCCTGTTCGACTGAGGCGCGCACGGCCCGACGAAGATCGTGCGACGATGGCCGGTGTCGGAACGGGCGAACAATCGATGGAGATGGTGCCGCACCAGCCCTTGTCGCCAAGGGGACACATGGCAGAGACGGGACAGACGGCAGAGGCAGGTCACATGGCGGAGACGGAGGGATTCGAACCCTCGATAGGGCTTTACAACCCTATAACGGTTTAGCAAACCGCCGCCTTCAGCCACTCGGCCACGTCTCCGGCGAGCGTCGGTATGCCCGACGACGCGCCGAGCCGCAAGCGGCAGATTGCAGCTGGTTCGAAATCCTCACAGCTGCGCAGCCCTCATCGATAATGTTCGGCGACTTTGTCTGTGGAGCGTGCGCCGGCGGCCGCGGTCGCCGGCAATCCTCCCGCCGTCGCGACGAGTTCAACTCTGCGCTCAAGACCGCTTGGGTCGGGCTGATGCAGAATCGCCACACCCCGTCGGTGCTGCCCCGAATCTCAGGCATTTCCGGCCCGAGATGGTGCCCGCGGCGCCCGACTTGCGCCATTTCCTGGCTGGGGAGTGTGTCCGGGCATAAGCACCCAAAAATGCGCTGTCAAAAAACAGTAATATAAACAGTCTCTTAGGCGATCCCGCAGAACCACGGTTCCGTGCCTTTTGTGCAACACCGTTCCAAAAAGGCGCCTGCTGACGGCCGCAATGATGGTTCCTTTGTTGCGTGTGCAAAGGCGTTCGGTAATTCTGCTCGCACGACGAAGGGGGGCATCCCGACGTCGTCCCGTTTCAGGTCGTTCGCTCAAGTCCCTCGCGTCATGCGGGTGTGTCCGATAGCGCGAAGCGGCTGAGCGACGGGTCGAAAGGGATCAGGACCAACCTCGAGGGTGTCTCACACCCAGCGGACTCGGAACCTTCCCTGACTGAGCAACTTGGAGGTTTAACACTATGAACACGATCAAGAGCCTCGTCCTTGGCTCGGCGGCAGTTCTCGTCGCCATGTCCGGGGCCCAGGCAGCTGACCTTCCGATCAAGGCCAAGGCGGTCGAGTATGTGAAGGTCTGCTCGCTGTACGGCGCCGGCTTCTACTACATCCCCGGCACCGACACCTGCATCAAGCTCGGCGGCTATCTCCGCGCGGAGGCGTCGTTCGCCAGCAACGGTCAGTACAACAACGCCGTCAACGGCGTTTCGGGCGGCAACAACCGCCACAGCAACTACTACTACAGCCGCGCTCGTCAGGACCTCAACATCGACACGCGCACCGCGACCGAGTACGGCGTGGTTCGTACCTATGCCGACCTGACGTTCACCTGGACCAGCGGCACCTACGCCGGCTCGGGCTCGGCGACCGGCGCGACCGCCTACTCGACGGCCGGCGCTCCTGGCGCTCAGGCCGACGGCAACATCGCGCAGGGCGGCGTTGGCGTGTACTACGCCTTCATCCAGTTCGCCGGCTTCACGATGGGTAAGGCCGTGTCGCAGTTCGACGCGCCCTGGACCAACTACCCGGGCAACAACTTCGACGGCCTGTGGGGCGGCGGCGGCACCGTGACCGGTGTCAACCAGTTCACCTACACCGCCGACTTCGGCTCGGGCATCACGGCGGCGATCTCGGCGCAGGATCAGACGGCGTACTACCAGACCAACCTCTGGAACGTCTCGGGCATCACCGCTGCCAGCATCATCGGCGGCGCCTACGGCACCAACTCGTACGGCGGCAACGTCGCTCCGGACATCGTCGGCATGGTCCGCGTCGACCAGGCCTGGGGTCTGTTCCAGGCGTCGTTCGCGGCTCATGACAACCACACCGGCTACTACGGTGCGGCGGAGACCTCCGGTCACCCGGCTGACAAGTGGGGCTGGGCTGCTCAGCTGGCCTTGTCGATCAAGAACATCCCGACCGGCCCCGGCGACAGCATCAACATCCAGGGTGTCTACACCAACGGTGCGAGCCGCTACAACGCTCAGAGCCTGGTGCCGACCTCCTACGCGATGTACGGCGGCAGCAGCACGGCTGGCGTCTACGGTACGCTCGGCTTCGCCGGCGTGAGCGACTCGGTGTTCGTCACGGGCGGTGAGCAGCAGCTGACCACCACCTACGGCTTCCGCGGTGCTTACACGCACAACTGGAGCCCGACCTGGAACTCGGCGATCTACGGTTCGTGGGCTGCCGTGTCCTACAACAACACTGCCAAGGGCCTGATCTGCGGCAGCGCGGCGATGGGTGCGATCGCGGGCGCAGGCTTCACCTGCAACCCCGACTTCAACATCTCCTCGCTGGGTCTGATCACCCGCTGGACTCCCGTCAAGAACCTGACCTTCTCGGCGGACGTTGCCTGGACCAACCTGGACCAGAAGTACTCGGGCAACATCGTTTCCCCGGCCACGAGCGCAACCTCGAAGCCGGCTGCGACCTACCAGCTCAAGGACCAGAACTCGGTCTCCTTGCTGCTCCGCGCTCAGCGCAACTTCTGATCCCGATCGACAGATTGGGTTCGAGAGCCCCCGGCAGGAAACTGCCGGGGGTTTTTCGTTGTGCCATCACGGCCGTGTCGGACAGCGGTGCTTGGTTCGATGACAGAACAATCATCCGGCAAACACATAGTGGAACGGCAGTCGGAGCTGCCGATGCACTGCGGATTGAAGGCAGTCCGGCACTCGGCAGCGGGTCGGTATTTTTTTTCAAAAGGGTGTTGAAAACAGATGAGTTGATAAGCTAATTTCTTAAAGTCATGAAATGATGTGTTCCTGACGAGGACTTCACTGCCGATTCAAGCTTGAAGACGTCTATGTTGAACCTCCCGAAGCCTCTGGCGATGCCCCGCTGGAGGCTTCTCTACCTCGTCTCGTGATCCTCCTGTGACCGGCACCGCCTGTTGGCGTGCTCCCTTCTGATCGTTGGCTAACGCGCTCGCGGACAGCGGCGTGCTGCCACGGTTCCGCCATGCGGCTAAAAATCCTCTCTTGTCGTCTTGACCAGGAAATCCCGGATCGTCACTCTGACAATCAGATGACGGGCCCTGACACCGTCACGTAGTGGGAAAACGGTCCAAGATGAGTTCGGAAGGCTCGGCGGGAGTACTGCGTCCGTGGTCCGACCAGGACGATCTGGCAGATGCGATCACGCGTCTGTTGGAAGCGCGTCCGGGTGGCCGCCTCGATTTGGCTGAATGTCTGGCTGTCGCGCGGCGAATCGACCGCAACGACGAGGACTCCTGGTATCGCGAGTGGATGCAGTGCGCGGATACGATGCGGGCGGCGGCCGGCGGCGCGTTGAAGGAGGGGCAGCTCCAGACCGCATTTCGCAAATGGTCGCGGGCCGTTGATTGCTATGAGGCCGCGGCCTGTCCGCTCAGTGGCTCTCACTCCCGTCAGACCGCCGTGCTCGCCCGCATGCGGGAATGCGCGCGTGACTTCCTCCGCTGCGCCGAGCCGCAAGGCGAGGTCGTCACGATTCCCTGGCGGACCGACTATCCTCTCGAAGCCTATTTTCTCCCGGCACCAGGCGATGGGAGGAGGGCGCCCACCCTCATCTGCATCGGTGAGCCCGGTCGGCGCAAGGAAACATCGCTGTTCAGGCTCGCGGCGCATGCCGAACAGCGCGGCCTGGCGCTGCTCGTCGTCGACCTCTTGGGGGCCGGACCGGACTGTCGTTTCGAGGAGATCGTCGGCCGTCGCGATCTCGAATCGGCGATCGCGAGCGTGACGGACTACGTGACGTCGCGCGATGACGTGGACGAGGCGCGGATTGCGATTCTCGCCGACGACTGGAGCTCGTCCTTCGTCGCGCGCGGAATCGCGCTGGATCCGCGCTATGCCGCCGCAGTTTGCGACGCCGGGCTGTGGGACATTCACGAGCGCGTCTTCCTGTCGCGCCGCCTCGCTGCGAGCGAGCGGGGCAGAATGTCCATCGCGAGCGATGGCCTGGCGGCGCGGCAGATCATGTGTCCGCTGCTGGTGACGGTGCCGGAGCGTGGCTGGTTGCGGGCCGACATCGCGGCCCGGCTGATTGCGCAGATCAAGCGCGAGCACCCGGATATCACGCTGAAGATATTCCCGGGTGAGGGCGCGGATTCGCTCGAGGCGGACGTCTTCGTCTTCGACTGGATCGCCAGGCGGCTGGCCGAGTCTCCGCGGCGACCAGGCTGAGCCCGCGGACACCTCATTCCGACGCAGCAGCACCGCGCCCTTCGGGCGGGGTGCGAACGGCCTCGTCTCAGGCTGGCTTCAGAGGCCCATCGAGAGCCGGGCGCTGGCCTTTTCGAAACGCTCCTTGAGGCCTGCGAGCTTGTCCGTGAAGGTGGCGAGCTCCGGTGCGTCGAACTCCTCGAAGATGAAGCTGAAGATCTGGAGCTGCTGAGCTTCCAGCTCGGCGAACTGATCCGAGGTCTTGCTCGTCAACGACATCAGGACCACCCGGGCATCGTTGGAGGCCGGCCTGCGCAGCATGAAGCCCTTCTTCTCGAGCAGCTTCGATTGCGTCGTGACGAAGGAGGGGTCGACGTGTAGCCGCTTGGCGGCCGCATTCACGGCGACACCCTCGCCCCGATCCAGCTCGGCGATCGCCATCAGAATCATCCACTGCGGACCGCTGATGCCGATCCTCTTGGCCCAGAAATACCGCAGCTCCTCCAGATGGACGTTGATCGTGGCGATCTCTCTGGCGAAGCGGATGATGGCGTCGCGATTCTTCGGCGGATGCTCGGCAGTTTGCGGTTGCGCGGCCGCTTCCACAGGTGCGGCAGAGGTATTGTTCAAGGGCGCCATTGCTCAAGAGTTCCAGGACGAAGCCAGACCCTAAAGAAAAAAAATCCGCAACAAAATCACTTATCTAGGAGGTCATCCCTGTTCGTCCTTGCGGTGCACAGCAAGCTGCCTCGGTGTTGCCCTCAAGACACATTTCGGCTTCATTCAATTACCTGACTGCATAAACTATTTTGCTTACCGAATGAGCGAAGGCATAGTTCCTGACGACGGTGGGGGGTTACTCGATCGTCCCGTGACAGGTGGTTCGCTTAAGTCCCTCGCGTGACGCGGGTGTGTCCGAGAGCGCGAAGCGGCTGAAGCGGTTTTTTCGGGAGCGGAGGAAGCGGGTCGTCCTGGGGGATCTTGATCCGGTTCTTCTTCAAAAGAGCAACTTGGAGGTTTAAATGAAGACGGTTAAGAGCCTTGTCCTCGGCTCGGCGGCGGTGCTGCTCGCCATGTCCGCGGCTCAGGCGGCCGACCTTCCGATCAAGGCCAAAGCGGTCGAGTATGTGAAGGTTTGCTCCCTGTACGGTGCGGGCTTCTACTACATCCCCGGCACCGACACCTGCATCAAGCTCGGCGGCTATCTGCGCGGCGATGTGGCGGTCGGCACCAACAGCGACTTCAACGGCACGTTCAACGGCCAGGGTGGCGCGCACAACCGCCTCAGCAACTACTACACCACCCGCGCTCGTCAGGACATCAACATCGACACGCGCACGGCGACCGAGTACGGCGTGGTCCGTACCTTCGCTGACATCACCTTCAGCTGGACCTCGGGCGGCTACGCCGGCACGGGTTCGGCGACCGGTGCGACGTCGTACTCGACCGCAGGCGCTCCGGGCGCTCAGGCCGACGGCAACATCGCGCAGGGTTCGATCGGCGTGTACTATGCCTTCATCCAATTCGCCGGCTTCACGATGGGTAAGGCCGTGTCGCAGTTCGACACGCCCTGGACCAACTATCCGGGCAACAACTTCGACGGTCTCGCCGGCGGCGGCGGCACGGTCACTGGCGTCAATCAGCTGAGCTACACCGCTGACTTCGGCTCCGGCATCACGGCCACCGTTTCGGCCCAGGATGCGACTGCCTACTACCAGAACAACCTCTGGAACGTGGCAGGCTCGACGGCGGCTGGCGTGATCGGTGGTGCTTACGGCACCAGCGCCTACGGCGGCAACGTTGCTCCGGACTTCGTCGGTATGGTCCGTGTCGACCAGGCCTGGGGTCTGTTCCAGGCGTCGTTCGCGGCGCATGACAACCACGTCGCCTACTACGGCGCGTCGGAGACCTCCGGCCACCCGGCTGACAAGTGGGGCTGGGCGGCTCAGCTGGCTCTGTCGATCAAGAACATCCCGACTGGACCGGGTGACACGATCAACATCCAGGGCGTCTACACCAACGGTGCGAGCCGCTACAACATCCAGAGCCTGATGCCGAACAACTACGCGATGTACGGCAGCTCCGGCCTGGCTGGCGCCTATCAGAGCATCGGCTTCGCTGGCCTCGGCGACTCGGTCTTCACGACCGGTGGCGAGCAGCAGCTGACCACGACCTACGGTATGCGCGGTGCGTACACCCACAACTGGAACCCCGCCTGGAACACTGCGATCTACGGATCCTGGGCTGCCGTCCGTTACAACGGCACTGCCAAGGGCCTGATCTGCACCAGCCCCGGCGTGGTTGCGACCTTCAACGCGGGTTCGACCTGTAATCCTGACTTCGATCTGGCCACCGTCGGCCTGATCACGCGCTGGACCCCGGTCAAGAACCTGACCTTCTCGGCCGACTTCGCCTACTCCTGGCTCGACCAGAAGCACTCGGGTTCGGTCACGGCTCCGGCCGCTGGTACCGTTGCCAAGCCGGCTGCGGTTTACGAGCTGAAGGACCAGACCTCGGCTGTGCTGCTGCTCCGCGCTCAGCGCAACTTCTGATCCAGATCGTCTGACGACGGTTTGACCGACCCCCGGCAGGCAACTGCCGGGGGTTTTTCTTGGGCCGAACCACTGCTCCAATGGACTCGCCAGGGTGAGCGTGGTGCATTCCGGTCCCGTCATGTCCTGCACGGGCATCATCTCCGTCGAACCACCTCCACCGGACGTGCCTGATGGCATCGTCGGGCAGCGCGGTCTTCTCCGACGACCTTCACATCCAATTGCGCATTCGCGTCTGTCTGGTGACCGCTCGTCTCAAAGATGCGTGAAGGCGGCCGCGTGACCCATTGGCTGCGAAATCGTCGATCGATCGCAAATCCAATCCGGACGAAATCGACCTTGATGAGTCGCGGGAGCGCCGACCGGTAGCTTCCGATGCGTGGGCCGCCACAGTTTCCTAAATCCGCGACTCGTTCTCAAACCCGATCCGAGACCGTTGCGCTTCAGTCCTGCCATTCATCCGACGCAGACAAGGCGGCTCGGATCGCCGCCCACACATTGTTATGGGGCGCGCGGTCGAGCCGTGCGGTGCCCCCGCGTCGCCATAAGCATGGTCCGGCGCGTCACGAGAATGGTCCGATAAAACACGAAAAATGCCTCCGGATCGTTCCGAGTGAAACGCTATGCGCGGGCAGTGTGAAGTCGCTGGAGACGAGCCGACTCGCCGAGTGGGGACATTCGCCCCTGCTTCAGGGGTGGTCTGACGTGAGCAATTTGGAGGTTAGTATGATGACTGTGAGGAGCCTTGTTCTGGGCTCAGCGGCGGCGTTGCTCGCCATGAGTGGGGCTCAGGCAGCCGACCTTCCGATCAAGGCCAAAGCGGTCGAGTATGTGAGGGTCTGCTCGATGTACGGCGCGGGGTTCTTCTACATCCCGGGCACCGACACCTGCATCAAGCTCGGCGGCTTCCTGCGTGCCGAGGTGGCCTTCGGTACCAATACGATCTTCCAGAACGCCGTGAACGGCGTCGCCGGCGGACGCAATCGTCTCAGCAACTACTACACGACACGCTCGCGCGCGGACCTCAACATCGACACCCGCACCGCGACCGAATATGGCGTCGTGCGCACCTTCTTCGATGGTGTATTCCAATGGACCGGGGGCAGCTACGCCGGGACGGGCTCGCCGACGGGCGCGACGGCCTATTCGACGGCGGGCGCGCCCGGAGCGCAGGCCGACGGCAACATCGCGCAAGGCGGGATCGGTGTGTTCTATGCCTTCATCCAGTTCGCCGGCTTCACGATGGGTAAGGCCGTGTCGCAGTTCGACGCGCCCTGGGCCAACTATCCCGGCAACAATTTCGACGGTCTGACCGGCGGCGGCGGCACCATCACGGGCGTCAACCAGTTCACCTACACCGCCGACTTCGGCTCGGGCATCACCGCGGCGATATCGCTCCAGGACGCGACGCAGTACTCGCAGTCGCAGATCTGGAATACGGCGGGCCAGACGGCCGCCGGCGTGATCACCGGTGCCTACGGCACGTCGAACTTCGGCGGCAATGTTGCGCCGGACATCGTCGGCATGGTGCGCGTCGACCAGGCGTGGGGCCTGTTCCAGGCCTCCTTTGCGGCGCACGACAACCACGCCGGCTTCTTCGGCGCGAACGAGACCACCGGGCATCCGGCCGACAAATGGGGCTTTGCCGGTCAGCTCGCTCTCTCGGTCAAGAACATCCCGACCGGTCCTGGCGATACCATCAACGTCCAGGGCGTCTACACCAATGGTGCCAGCCGCTACAACTTCCAGAGCCTCTCGCCGATCAACTACGCGATGTATGGCGGCAGCAACATGGCCGGCGCTTATCAGAGCCTCGGCTTCGCCGGCGTGTCTGATTCGGTGTTCGGGGCGGGCACCCAGCAGCAGCTGACCACGACCTACGGCGTCCGCGGCGCCTTCACCCACAATTGGGACTCGTTCTGGAATACGGCGGTCTACGGCTCCTGGAGCGCCGTCAGGTACAACGCCACGGCGAAGGGCCTGATCTGCAACGGCGCCGGCATGGTCGCTCTCGGCATCGTCGGTGCGAACTGCAACCCGGACTTCAACGTCTCGACGCTGGGTGTGATCACGCGCTGGACGCCGGTCAAGAATCTGACCTTCTCGGCGGACGTGGCCTGGACCCGGCTGGACCAGAAGTTTGCCGGCGTCGCCAATGCGCCCGCGGCTGCGGCGGTCGCCAAGCCGGCCACCACCTATCAGCTGAAAGACCAGGACTCGGTCTCGCTGCTGCTCCGCGCCCAGCGCAACTGGTGATGAGAGGCGAGTAGGGACTAGGGAGTAGCGAATCGCGGTTGACTGGCCATCCACATCCAGTCTCGCTACTCGCTACTCGCTACTCGCTACTCGCTACTCGCTACTCGCTACTCGCTACTCGCTACTCGCTACTCGCTACTCGCTACTCCACCACCGCGCCGCGGCGCAGGTCGGCCTCGATCTGCAGCCGCGAGCCGCCGCCGAAGCGGGCGCGATAGACCTGCAGATTTTCCATCACGCGCTGCACGTAATTGCGGGTCTCCGCGAACGGGATCAACTCCACCCAGTCGACCGCGTCGACCTTGGGATCGCGCGGATCGCCGTAGCGCTCGACCCATTTCCTCACGCTGCCGCGGCCGGCATTGTAGGCTGCGAAGGTCATGATGTACGAGCCCCGATAATCCTCGAGCAGGCCGCCGAGTTCGGCGGCGCCGAGCTGGGCGTTGTAGACCGGATCGGTCTTCATCCGGTTGAGATCGAAGCTGACGCCGGCGCGCTTGCAGACGTAGCGGCCTGCGTCCGGCGTGACCTGCATCAGCCCGTAAGCCTGCGCCGGCGACACCACGGCCTGGTTGAAGGCGCTCTCCTGGCGCGCGATCGAGAAAATCACGCTCTGCTCGACCTCCGGTCCGATCGACCGGAACGCCGGAATGCCGCTGACCGGATAGGCGTAATGATCGAACGGCAGTCCGCGATTGAGCGCGGCCTTGCCGACCAGCAGCATCGCCCGAGCGTCGCTGTTTCGGCCGGCGATCTCGGCCAGCCCCACCAGCACGTCCGGATCGCCATTGTCGCCCATGTCGGCGAACATCGGAATTGCGACCTCGCCCTCGTCGAGCTCGTAGAGCAGCTGCACGGCGCGGACCACCTCCAGCCGTTCGACGCCGCGTCCGCGGCCGGTCGGCGCAGCGTTGAGGCCGAGCTGCGGCAGGCCGAGCTTGGCCCGCGCGAGCTGCCCGTAATAGCTCGTCGACTGCTCGGCCGCCGAAGTGTAGGCCGCGCGCGCCTCCTGCATGCGGCCCATCGCCTCTGCGGCGCGGCCCTGCCAATAGCCGGCGCGGGCCAGGGTCGTCGGGTTGACGCTGCCGACGCCGATGCGGGCGAAGTGCTGGGCAGCCGTCGCCGGATCCTTCAGGAAACGGAGCGCGATCCAGCCGGCGGTGAACTCCTGCTCGGTCTTGTAGATGTCCCGGCTCGGCAGCGCGGCGTCGCGGGCGATCAGATAGGCGCTGCGGTACTCGCCGGTGTCGATCATCTTGCGCGCCAGCAGGCGGCGCTCGATCCACCATTCGTCCAGATTGTGCAGACGGCCGGGATCCTTGGGTGCGCTCAGCATCAGCTGCGCCGCATCCGTGAAATTCTCGTCCCGCCTGAGCAGCTGGATGCGGCTGAAGATGTAGCCGGCGTCGCCATGCAGCTCGCGCGGAACGGCGTCGAGCAGAGCGCGGCTGTTGGCGGCCTTGCGATAGGTCGCGATCCGCGCCTTGGCCAGGGCCAGGTGCCCCGAGCCGAGCCGCCGCGCCGCGCGCAGCGCGGCCTCGTGCTCGCTGCCGTACAGCAGCGTGTCCATTCGCGCCTTGTGATCGCCACCGGAGAGCAGCGCGCCGAACTGGTTGAGAATGTTGTTCTCGGTGTCCTCCGACATCGCATCGTTGCGCCAGGCCTCGCGCACCAGGCGCTCGGCATTGGCGCGGTCGCCGCGATTGAGCATGACGCGGGCGAGCGCGAACCGGCCTTTGGCCGAGAGCGGCGATTCGTTCTCGAACCAGGACCACACCACGGCGTCGTCGCGCTTGTCGTCCCACAGCGCAGCCTCCAGGCGGCGGCGCAGGAAGCTCTGCGACGGCCAGCTCGGATTGGCGGTGATGAAGGCGCGATAGCGCTCGACGGTGGCGTTGTTGTTGTCGCTGCGCAGGATCACCCATTCGGCGAGCTTACGCGCCACGGGATCCGAGATCGCCTGTTCGACCTGGGTGGCGTCCTCGGGCTTGCGCTTGCGCACCAGTTCGATGACGTTTTCGAGCGTGTCCTTGTCCGATTGCGAGGTCGCCGACGTCGCCGCAATCGCGGCCGGTGCGATCGGCTTCCGGGAGGCGGGCAGGGCGGCGTGCTGGCGCGGCGGCAGGCTCGGGGCTGCCGCAGCGCTCGGCGTGATGTCCCTGGGGCCGGTCCGCGGCGGCTCGACGGAGCCCTTGGCGTGGGGCTTGGTGTCGGACTTGATGTCGGACTTGGCCTCGGCGCGGGCGTCGGCCTTGCTCCTGGTTTCGGTGCTCTCTTTGGCTACGGTACCGGGAGCCGCGTGACGGGCGATCGGCCGCGCCTTCGGCAGCGGAACCTTGTCCTTGGCCAGGGCGATGTCTCCGCCAAGCGCAAGCCCGAGCGTCAGGCTGGCGGCCAGGAACACCGAGAGAGACACCGACAGGGCGGTCGATCGCAATGCGGCGGCGCGGGCAGAAGAGGGCACGGCGTTCCTTTGCGGCGGATGACTTCGATCCCTGACGATCTTGGTCTATCGAAAAGGTGAACAAATACTAAATGTACGGGGGATGGTTGCAACCTGCGCCAACACCGCGGCGAAATCACGACCGAAGGGCGGCGCTGCGGCCCTGCGACGCGGGCTCGGACGGTTCCCGACAGGCAGTCAGGCGCGTCGCGGGGGCGATGGCGTTACGGCACGCGGCGGGCGGGCGCGGCGATTCGGCCGGCATGCATGCCTGTTGAGAAGGCAGCCGACACCAGGGCGGGCCTTCCGCCTTGTGTCCAGACCCGGTATGAAGTGCGCTTCGCTCTGGGGCAACGCGCGTTTGGGAGGGAGTTTCATGGCAGCCAAGACGAATTTCCGAGGCTCTTTCACCGCCTTGGTGACCCCCTTCAAGAACGGCTCCGTGGACGAGGCGGCGTTCCGCAGCCTCGTGAACTGGCAGATCGACGAGGGCACCAACGGCCTGGTGCCGGTCGGCACGACGGGCGAGAGCCCGACATTGAGCCATGACGAGCACAAGCGGGTGGTCGAGTGGTGCATCGCCGAGGCCAAGGGCAGGGTGCCCGTGGTGGCCGGCGCGGGCTCCAATTCGACCAAGGAGGCCGTCGAGCTCGCCCAGCATGCCGAGAGGGCCGGGGCCGATGCGGTGCTGGTGGTGACGCCGTACTACAACAAGCCGACGCAGGAAGGCCTGTATCAGCATTTCAAGGCGATCAACGATGCGATCGGCATTCCGATCATCATCTACAACATCCCGCCGCGCTCGGTGATCGACATGTCCGTCGACACCATGAAGCGGCTGTATGATCTGAAGAACATCGCTGGGGTGAAGGACGCGACCGCCAGCATGGTGCGCGTGTCGCAGCAGCGCGCGGCGATGGGCGAGGATTTCAACCAGCTGTCGGGCGAGGACGCCACCATCATCGGCTACATGGCCCATGGCGGCCATGGCTGCATCTCGGTCACGTCGAACGTTGCGCCGCGGCTGTGCGCGGAGTTCCACAAGGCCTGGCAGAAGGGCGATGTCGCCACCGCGCTGAAGATTCACGACAAGCTGATGCCGCTGCATACCAATCTGTTCATCGAATCCAATCCGGCGCCGGTGAAATACGCACTCTCGCTGCTCGGCAAGATCGAGGAGAAGCTGCGGCTGCCGATGGTGCCGGTGTCGGAGCCGACCCGGGTCGCGGTGCGCGATGCCATGGTTCACGCCGGATTGATCAACTGATCGAGCCACTCGATCGCGACCGAGAGTTTTCTTGCAAGTCTGAGGGGGATGCAGGCATGTTGAAGGAATTCCGCGAATTCGCCATGAAGGGCAACGTCGTCGACCTCGCGGTCGGCGTCATCATCGGTGCGGCGTTCGGCGCCATCGTCAACTCGCTGGTCGCCGATGTCATCATGCCGATCATCGGCGCGATCACCGGCGGCCTCGACTTCTCGAACTACTTCATCCCGCTGTCCAAGGCGGTCAATGCAACCAATCTGGCGGATGCGAAGAAGCAGGGCGCGGTGCTGGCCTATGGCAGCTTCCTGACGCTGACGCTCAACTTCTTCATCGTCGCCTTCGTGCTGTTCATGATCATCCGCGTGATGAACCAGTTGAAGCGGAAGCAGGAGGCGGCGCCCGCCGCTCCGGCGAAGCCCACAGCCGAGGTCGAGCTTCTGACCGAAATCAGGGATCTCCTGAAGAAAGCCTGACGTGGCCGACAAGAACGAGCCCAAGATCACGGTCGCCGCCGAGAACCGCAAGGCGCGGTTCAACTATGCGATCGAGGACACCATCGAGGCCGGCATCGCGCTGACCGGCACCGAGGTGAAGTCGGTCCGCAGCGGCAAGTCGACGATCGCGGAATCCTACGCGGATTCCCGCGACGGCGAGATCTGGCTGATCAACGCCAACATTCCCGAATATCTGCAGGCCAACCGCTTCAACCATGAGCCGAAGCGGCCGCGCAAGCTGCTGCTGCATCGCAAGCAGATTAACAAGCTGATGGGCGCGGTCGACCGCGAGGGCATGACGCTGATTCCGCTCAAGCTCTATTTCAACGAGCGCGGACGTGCCAAGCTGCTGCTCGCGGTGGCCAAGGGCAAGAAGCTGCACGACAAGCGCGAGAGCGAGAAGAAGCGCGATTGGGGCCGCGAGAAGGGCCGTCTGCTGCGGGCGCGCGGGTAACGCGGCTTTAAAGCATGATCCGGAAAAGTGCGCAGCGGTTTTCCGAAAAGATCATGCGCAAACAACAACCTAAAGCGCGATGACGTTTCATCCTGATCTCATCGCGCTTTAGCCTTCGCCGCGCTCTCCTCAGGGGGACGCCCAGGCCAGGGAAGCGATCCGATGAATCAGAAGAACCTGTTGAACGTCGATTGGAGCCTCATTCCGGCGCCGACCGATGACGGTGCAGCCGATCATCTCGTCGGGATGACCATTCCGCCGCTCAGTCTGCGCGCGACCGACGACAGGCTGGTGACTCTGTCGGATCTGGCGGGCCGTAGCGTCGTGTTTGCCTATCCGCGCACGGGCGAGCCCGGCAAGGTGTCCCTGGTCGAGGATTGGGACATGATTCCGGGCGCGCGGGGATGCACGCCGCAAGCCTGCAGCTTCCGCGACCTGTTCGGCGAGCTGAGGGCGGCGGGTGCCGCCCATGTGTTCGGCCTGTCGACGCAGAGCAATGCCTACCAGACCGAAATGGCCTCGCGCCTGCATCTGCCGTTTCCGGTGCTGTCGGACGACAGGCTCGCGTTGACCAACGCCCTGCGCCTGCCGACCATGGAGATCGCCGGACTGACCATGATCAAGCGTCTGGCGCTGATCATCGACGATGCGCGCATCGCGCATGTGTTCTATCCGGTGTTTCCGCCCGACCGCAACGCGGGCGACGTGCTGGCGTGGCTGAAGGACAACCGCGCCAGCGTCTGAATTTCAGGTCGTTCGCCTTCGACGCTGCGAGTGCGGCATACTCGGTCATTGCGAGCCAAGCGAAGCAATCCAGAGTCCAGGGCGCGGCCCCTGGATTGCTTCGCTCGCAATGAAAAAGGCTCCGATTTGGTCGAGGTGAACTAATCCAGATCCGCCTTCACGCGCGCGAACACGGCGTGGAACATCTCGGTCGTGAGCACGCCGGTGTTCGTATTGTAGCGCGAGCAGTGATAGCTGTCGTACAGCCGGATCCCGCCCGCCTGATGTACGGCGCCGTGGGCGAAAGGGGCGGCGGCGGCGCGCAGGCCCAGCAGCTTCAGCAGCGTGTCGTGCGAGATGCGGCCGAGCGCGACGATGCTGCGCAGGCGCGGCATCGCGGCGATGCTGGCGCCGAGGAAGCTGCGGCACTGATTGATCTCGGCCGGCAGCGGCTTGTTCTGCGGCGGCACGCAGCGCACCGCGTTGCTGATGCGGCAATCGACCAGGGTCAGCCCGTCGTCGGGACGCGCCTCGAAGCGCCCCCGGGCGAAGCCGTAGTGGAGCAGCGTGCCATAGAGCAGCTCGCCGGCATAGTCGCCCGTGAACGGTCGGCCGGTACGGTTTGCGCCCTGCAGCCCCGGCGCCAGGCCGACGATCAGCAGGCGTGCGCCCGCATCCCCGAACGACGGCACGGGCGCATTGAACCATGACGGCTCGCGCGCCCGCTGGGTGTTGCGGAAATCGACGAGACGGGGGCACAGCGGACAGTCGCGGTCGGGATCGGTCGGATGTGCTGCCGAGAGAGGTGTGTCCGGATCGGCCCTTCGGGCGCCGCGCGTGACCGTCCTAGTCCTCGAAATCGTCATCGTTGGACGTGGTGGTGGTCGTGGGCGTGCGCGCGGCCGGCGCGGTCGAACGTTGCAGGAACTGCGGCGAGTGATGGCGCGGCTCGCGCGGGGCAGGGCGTTCGGACGGGTCGCGGCCGAGCTTGGACTGCAGTTCGACCAGGTCGGTGAAGACGTCGGCCTGGCGGCGCAGCTCGTCGGCGATCATCGGCGGCTGGCTCGAGATGGTCGAGATCACGGTGACGCGAACGCCGCGGCGCTGCATCGCCTCCACCAGCGAGCGGAAGTCGCCGTCGCCCGAGAACAGCACCATCTGGTCGATGTGCTCGGCGAGCTCCATGGCATCGACGGCAAGCTCGATGTCCATGTTGCCCTTGACCTTGCGCCGGCCGCTGGCGTCGATGAATTCCTTGGTCGCCTTGGTGACGACCGTATAGCCGTTGTAGTCGAGCCAGTCGATCAGCGGGCGAATCGACGAGTACTCCTGATCCTCGATGATCGCCGTGTAATAGAACGCGCGAAGCAGCGTGCCGCGGCTCTGAAATTCCTTGAGCAGGCGCTTGTAGTCGATGTCGAAGCCGAGCGTCTTGGCCGTTGCATATAGGTTGGCGCCGTCAATGAAGAGCGCAATCTTGTTGGTCGAAGATGACATTCAGTGTCTCGCGTTCAGTTAGATTCTATTTTTGGCGCGGCTCCACTCGGCCGCGCATTCCATTTCAAGATACTGCCAAGGTGTTGGCGGTCCGTCTGGTGTGAGGTTACCGCAAACAGGAGTGATCGGGGCAACAAAGGCGCAGTTGTGACGACGTAATGAAGCGTTTTCTTGTCCAAGGCCCGAATTCCGCGGGTCCGGATGGAGCGCCAGTCAAGGTTGCCGAATTCGGTACTCCTTGCACCTTGCCGGACCCTGACGCCAGTTTGGCCTTGCGAAAACCGGCCAGTCTCTATACCTAGCCCAGCATAATCAGCATATTAAGCACACAAAGGACCGGAGCGACAATGGCGCGCGTCACTGTGGAAGATTGTATTGATAAGGTCGACAACCGGTTCGACCTGGTCCTCCTGGCCGCGCATCGCGCGCGCATGATCTCGTCGGGATCACAACTTACAATTGATAGAGATAATGACAAGAATCCCGTTGTGGCACTCCGGGAAATTGCGGATTCGACCATTTCTCCCGAGGATCTGAAGGAAGAACTGGTGCATTCGCTGCAGAAGTTCGTCGAAGTGGACGAGCCGGAGCCGGATACGGTGCCGCTGATCGGTTCGGCCGGTGCGAGCGTCGATGCCGACGACACCGAGGTCGCGGTCGAGCGCATGACCGAAGAAGAGCTGCTGAAGGGCCTCGAGGGGCTCGCTCCGCCGGAGGAGCAGCCGGAAGAGGACGAGTGACGACGCGACGAAGGTTCGCGCGCACGGATTAACTTGTGAGAATGTGAAGGCCCGGACCTCGTCCGGGCCTTTGCATTTGAACGTGATTCCGTGATTACCTCAGGGGCGCGGCGCGCGCCCGCGATCCGGCGGATTCGGTCACGAAGATAAAGGTTTAGTCATTTTCCATGGTGGTTGCAGGCCACACTCCTCAGCAGATGCAGGCGGCGGCCGAATCGGCCGCGTTGGCGCCTCCGCCGCCGGCCGAGCGGCCGCGTCCGCAGAAGCCGCGCTCGCGCATGATGCGGCAATACGATCTGGTGGAGCGGGTCCGCTCCTACAATCCAGATACTAACGAGGATCTCCTCAACCGGGCGTACGTGTACGCGATGAAGGCGCATGGGTCGCAAACCCGCGCGTCGGGCGACCCGTATTTCACCCATCCGCTCGAGGTCGCGGCCATTTTGACCGACCTCAAGCTCGATGATGCCACCATCGTCGCCGCGCTGCTTCACGACACGATCGAGGACACCGAGGCGACCCGCGCCGAGATCGACCGCTTCTTCGGACCGGAGATCGGTGCGCTGGTGGAGGGCCTGACCAAGCTGAAGCGGCTGGAGCTCGTCTCGCGCGAGGCCAAGCAGGCCGAGAACCTGCGCAAGCTGCTGCTGGCGATCGCCGACGACGTGCGTGTATTGCTGGTGAAGCTCGCGGATCGCTTGCATAACATGCGCACCCTCGAATTCGTGCCCGAGGCCTCGCGCCGGCGCATTGCCGAGGAGACCCTCGACATTTATGCACCGCTTGCCGGGCGCATGGGCATGCAGGAGATGCGCGAGGAGCTCGAGGATCTGTCGTTCCAATCGCTGGATCCGCAGGCCTACAGCGTCGTGAAGCAGCGGCTCGATGCCCTGGCGGATCGCAACCGCAACCTGATCGGCGAAATCGAGAGCCAGCTCGCGCGCAAGTTTCGCGATCATGGCCTGACCGCCCGCGTGTTCGGCCGTCGCAAGCGCCCATTCTCGATCTGGACCAAGATGGAGCGCAAATCGATCGGGTTCGAGCAGCTGTCCGACATCTTCGGGTTTCGCGTCATCATGCCGGACCTGGAGTCCTGCTACCGCGCGCTCGGCATCGTGCATACGACGTGGCCGGTCGTGCCGGGCCGCTTCAAGGATTACATCTCGACGCCGAAGCAGAACGACTACCGCTCGATACACACGACCGTGATCGGTCCGGGCAAGCAGCGCGTCGAGCTGCAGATCCGTACCGAGGACATGGACCAGATCGCCGAGCTCGGCATCGCCGCCCACGCCTTCTACAAGGACGACATCGGCTCGCCGACGGAACTCTTGAAGCGCGAATCGAACGCCTTCGCCTGGCTGCGCCACACCATCGGCATCCTCTCGGAAAGCGCCAATCCGGAGGAGTTTCTCGAGCACACCAAGCTCGAGCTGTTTCACGACCAGGTGTTCTGCTTCACGCCGAAGGGCAAGCTGATCGCGCTGCCGCGCCACGCAAACGTGATCGACTTCGCCTATGCCGTCCACACCGACGTCGGCAACAGCGCGGTCGGTTGCAAGATCAACGGCAAGTTCGCCGCGCTCTCCTCGGAGCTGCAGAATGGCGACGAGGTCGAGGTGCTGACCTCGGATGCGCAGTCGGCGCCGCCGTCGGCCTGGGAGACGCTGGCCATCACCGGCAAGGCGCGGGCCGCGATTCGGCGCGCCACCCGCACCGCCGTGCGCGATCAATATGCGGGGCTTGGCCGCCGCATCGTCGAACGCCTGTTCGAGCGCACCAAGCTCGAATATGCCGACGACAAGCTCAAGGGCGCGCTGCCGCGCCTGGCGCGGGCCTCGATCGAGGATGTGATGGCCGCGGTCGGCCGCGGTGAGATCAAGGCGTCCGACGTCGCCCGGGCGATGTACCCGGACTACAAGGAAGAGCGCGTCGTCCGCTACGGCGCGAAAAAGACGGCTGCGCCGGCCAGCGCGCCGAAGGCCGCGGCGGCGCCAACGGCGGAGCCCCATCGCGGTCCGTTCGCGATCCCGATCAGCGGGCTGAATTCCGGCCTGCCGGTGAAGTTCGCGCCCAATGGCGGCGCCGTGCCGGGAGACCGCATCGTCGGCATCGTGACGCCGGGCGAGGGGATCACGATCTATCCGATCCAATCGCCGGCGCTGAAGGATTTCGAGGACGAGCCGGAGCGCTGGCTCGACGTCCGCTGGGACGTCGACGAGACCACGCCGCAGCGCTTCCCGGCGCGCATCCGGGTCGAGAACGTCAACGAGCCCGGCAGCCTCGCCCAGGTCGCGACCGTCATCGCCGAGCATGACGGCAACATCGACAACATCAGCATGAGCCGGCGCTCGTCGGACTTCACGGAGCTTACCATCGATCTCGAGGTCTACGACCTCAAGCATCTCTCGGCCATCATCAACCAGCTGCGCGCCAAGACCATCGTCGCCAGGGTCGACCGGGTGAATGGCTAATCTGCGGGTTTGACCGCAGCGTTTCCTGCGGCGATGCGTTAA
Organism: Bradyrhizobium sp. SZCCHNR1002; assembly: GCF_032381435.1. NCBI lineage: Bacteria > Pseudomonadati > Pseudomonadota > Alphaproteobacteria > Hyphomicrobiales > Nitrobacteraceae > Bradyrhizobium > Bradyrhizobium sp. SZCCHNR1002. The sequence continues at coordinate 1,340,424 of NZ_JAUHIS010000001.1, read as the reverse complement.
ACCAGCAATCTCCGTTTCGAGAACTCTGCGAGCCCCGTCGATGTCCCATCCTCCGAAGCTGCGCCTCGGCGTCAATGTCGATCACATCGCGACGCTGCGAAATGCCCGCGGCGGGCGCATTCCGGATCCCGTGCGCGCGGCGCTGCTGGCCATCGAGGCGGGCGCGGACGGCATCACCGCGCATCTGCGCGAAGACCGGCGTCACATCCGCGACGACGACATGGCCCGCCTCAAGGCCGCAATCTCCAAGCCGCTGAATTTCGAGATGGCGGCCACCGAGGAGATGGTGCGGATCGCGCTGGCCACCCGGCCGCACGCCTGCTGCCTGGTGCCAGAGCGGCGCGAGGAGCTCACCACCGAGGGCGGCCTCGACGTCGTCGGCCAGCACAACGCGCTGGCGCCCGCGATCGCCCGACTGGGCGAGGCCGGCATCCGGGTGTCGCTGTTCATCGCCGCCGACCCGGCCCAGATCGAGATGGCCGCACGCCTGCGGGCGCCCGTCATCGAGATCCACACCGGCGGCTGGTGCGACGCCATCACCGAGGGCCACGCGGACAAGGCGGCCGCAGAGTGGGAGCGGATCGTGGCTGGCGCCCGGCTGGCCCGGTCGGCGGGGCTGGAGGTGCATGCCGGCCATGGCCTGGACTATGCGACCGCCGAGCGGATCGCGGCGCTGCCGGAGATCGTCGAGCTCAACATCGGCTACTTCATGATGGGCGAGGCGCTGTTCGTGGGCCTCGCCGAGACGGTCCGGGCGATGCGCGCGGCCATGGATCGCGGCCGTGCGCGGCTGGGGACGGCAGCATGATCATCGGCATCGGCTCCGACCTGATCGACATCCGCCGCGTCGCCGAGGTGATGGAACGGCACGGCGAGCGCTTCCTGAACCGGATATTCACCGCGGCCGAGCGCGCCAAGGCCGAGCGGCGGGCCAAGAACGAGAAGATGGTGATCGCCACCTATGCCAAACGCTTCGCCGCCAAGGAGGCCTGCGCCAAGGCGCTCGGCACCGGCATCCGCCAGGGCGTGTGGTGGCGCGACATGGGGGTGGTGAACCTGCCCGGCGGCCGGCCGACCATGCAGCTCACCGGGGGCGCCGCCGAGCGCCTGAAGGCGCTGACGCCGGCGGGACACGAGGCCCGCATCGATCTGTCGATCACCGATGACTGGCCGCTGGCACAGGCTTTCGTCATCATCTCGGCGGTGCCCCAGGCAACGTCCTGAAGCCGCCCGGCGCGTGCCGAAAACAAAAATGCAATCGATTCCAGGGGCTTATGTAGTTTTGATGCGGCCCTTGATTGCGCGGCTGCGCGCAGTCGTCTAAAACCCCGCTCAAATCGAATGACTGCACCATGGGCGGATTCTGGGTCAAACCGGAGTTGGCCTTGACCACCAGAATCAGGACAGACTCCCTTAAGCCGCGGAACGATACGTTGTTCGCGGACGGAGGGGTGTTATGCAACGGCTGGCGAATCGTCGGACCATTCGCCCAGGGACAGTGAAAGAGCGATGAGCGTGACCTCCGGAACCAAGACTGAGAGCGGCCTCGGGGAAACCGTTCGGGTCGTCGTTCATGCCCTCCTGATCGCACTGGTGATCCGCACCTTCCTGTTCCAGCCCTTCAACATCCCCTCCGGATCGATGAAGGCGACGCTGCTGGTCGGCGATTATCTGTTCGTCTCGAAATACTCGTACGGTTATAGCCATTTCTCGATCCCGCAGTCGCCGAACATCTTCTCCGGCCGCATCTTCGGCTCCGAGCCGAAGCGCGGTGACATCGTGGTGTTCCGGCTGCCGAAGGACACCGAGATCGACTACATCAAGCGCGTGATCGGTCTGCCCGGCGATCGCATCCAGATGCGTGACGGTCTGCTCTACATCAACGACGTGCCGGTCCAGCGCGAGCGCCTGAAGGATTTCGTCGGCGAGGACCCCTGCGGCACCGCCGATTCCATCGCGCGCGTGAAGGCCTGGAAGGAGACGCTGCCCAACGGTGTCAGCTACGAGACCTTGGATTGCTTCGATCACGGCCCTTACGATAATACGGACGTCTACACCGTGCCGCCCGGCAACTTCTTCATGATGGGCGACAACCGCGACAACTCGACCGACAGCCGCGTGCCGTTGGCGGTCGGCTACGTCCCGTTCGAAAACATCATCGGCCGCGCCCAGATGATCTTCTTCTCCATCAGGGAAGGCGAGCATGCCTGGGCGTTCTGGCGCTGGCCCATGTCCATCCGTTGGGAACGTCTGTTCAAAATCGTGCGATGATCGACGACTCACACGATATCCAGACCACGCAGGCCGCTGCGGCGAGCCCGCAAACCGGTGCGCGCGCCCTCGAAGCCGCGCCGAAGGCCGCGTCGCGGCCGAAGCCTGAGATGAAGGCAGAGCCCAAGAACGACGCCAAGCCTGACGCTAAGCCTGACGCCAAAGCTGAAACCAAGATCGAGCCGAAGCTGGAAGCCAAGGCGGAAGCGAAGACCGAGCCGAAGGTCGATGGCGGCGGCGAGCCGCCCGCCGGGATCATCCTGAGCGGATCGGACATCGCTGCACCGGCTGCGGAGACCGATCCCGAAACGGCGCCTCGCAGCAAGAAGGGCAGCCGCCGCGCCAAGAGCCCCGGAGCCGGGGCTGCGAAGAGCGCCAAGGCCGCCGAGAAGGCGGCCAATGCTGCGATCGAGGCACGCATCGGCCACCGCTTTTCGGACCCGTCGCTGCTCAGCACCGCCTTCACCCATGTCTCGGCGCTGAAATCCTCCAAGAAGCGCGGTGACAGCTACCAGCGGCTCGAATTCCTCGGCGACCACGTGCTCGGTCTGATCGTCTCCGACATGCTGTATCGCTCGTTTCCCAGTGCCGACGAGGGCGAACTGTCGAAGCGGCTCGCCGACCTCGTGCGCAAGGAAAGCTGTGCGGACGTCGCCAAGTCGCTCGGTCTGCTCGACGACATCAAGCTCGGTGCGGTCGGCGCCGGCGCCGGGGCGCGGCTGCGCAAATCGGTGCTGGGCGATGTCTGCGAGGCGGTGATCGGCGCGATCTTCCTCGATGGCGGCTACACGGCCGCCGCAGGCTTCGTCGAGCGCAACTGGACCGAGCGCATGCACAAGCCGCGGCGTCCGCTGCGCGACCCGAAGACGGTGTTGCAGGAGTGGGCCCAGGGCAAGGGCCTGCCGACGCCCGTCTATCGCGAGGTCGAGCGCACCGGCCCTCATCATGATCCGCAGTTCCGGGTCGCCGTCGATCTGCCGGGCCTGGAGCCGGCCGAAGGCATCGGCGGCTCCAAGCGCGCGGCAGAAAAGGTAGCGGCATCCGTGATGATCGAACGTGAAGGCGTCAGCGGCGGCAGCAATGACGGCTGAGCAACAGGCCGTGCGGGGGGCCGATACCCGTTGCGGTTTCGTCGCGCTGATCGGCGCACCCAACGTCGGCAAATCGACCCTCGTCAATGCGCTGGTCGGATCCAAGGTCACGATCGTCTCGCGCAAGGTGCAGACGACGCGCGCGTTGATCCGCGGCATCGTCATCGAGGGCGCCTCGCAGATCATCCTGGTCGACACGCCCGGCATCTTCTCGCCCAAGCGAAGGCTCGACCGCGCGATGGTGACCACCGCCTGGAGCGGCGCGCATGATGCCGATCTCGTCTGCGTGCTGCTCGACGCCAAGAAGGGCATCGACGACGAGGCGCAGGCCATCATCGACAAGGCGGCTTCGGTCGCTCACGAGAAGATCCTGGTCGTCAACAAGGTCGACCTTGTGCCGCGCGAAAAGCTGCTGGCGCTGGTGGCCGCGGCCAACGAGAAGCTGTCCTTCGCGCGCACCTTCATGATCTCGGCAATCTCGGGCGACGGCGTCGACGATCTCAGGCGGGCGCTGGCGGAGATGGTGCCGCCCGGTCCGTTCCATTATCCCGAGGACCAGATGTCGGACGCGCCGATGCGTCACCTCGCGGCCGAGATCACCCGCGAGAAGATCTACTCGCATCTGCATCAGGAGCTGCCGTATCAGTCCACGGTCGAGACCGACAGCTGGACCGAGCGCAAGGACGGCTCGATCCGGATCGAGCAGACGATCTTCGTGGAGCGCGACAGCCAGCGCAAGATCGTGCTCGGCAAGGGCGGCGCGACGATCAAGTCGATCGGAGCGCAGTCGCGCAAGGAGATCGCCGAGATCACCGGCGTGCCGGTGCACCTGTTCCTGTTCGTGAAGGTGCGTGAGAACTGGGGCGACGATCCCGATCGTTACCGGGAAATGGGGCTCGAGTTCCCCAGGGAATGACGATGAGCGTGCCGCGCAACGTGTTGTGGTTCGAAGTGCTGCTCTACATCTCGCTGATGTTGGATTCGCTCTCGGTTGCCGTGTCGGACCGGACCCCGACCTTCGAGCGGACCGAGAGCATGATCACGACCGAGACCATTCTCAACGGCGTGGTGATCCTGCTGCTGTTCTATTTCGTCTATCTGGCGGCTCAGCGCCGCAAGAATTGGCCGCGCTGGGTGCTGCTGGCGGCGTTGGTTCTGTCGAGCATCTCGCTGGTGCAGGTCATCGGCCTGAAGGGCATGACGCTCGACGCCGGCATCGAGGTGATTTCCTGCGCGCTGACGACGATCGGGCTGTACTACTCGTTCACCGGCGACGCGCGCGGCTGGTTCGACGCCTGATGGCGGGAATGTAGGCAGGCCACGCGCAGCGTGTCCGGCTTCGCTCGCAAGGACGGGTGTTTGCGGAAGCATGGCGTGCAAGCTACGTTGTCCGCCGACGCGCAATGGGCGCTTGGGTTTGAGCGCCCTGGATAGTAGAGACGACTTGCCCGATGGAATGGACCGATGACGGCATCGTGCTGGGCATCCGGCGGCACGGCGAATCCTCCGCCGTGCTGGAGCTGTTGACGCGCGAGCATGGCCGCCACCTCGGGCTCGTTCGCGGCGCCAGCGGCAAGCGCATGCGGCCGGTCCTGCAGCCCGGCAACACCGTGCGAGCGGTGTGGCGCGCGCGGCTCGACGAGCATCTCGGCATGTACGCGATCGACGGGCTGACCTTGCGCGCGGCGGAGCTGATGTCGGCGTCGCACGGCGCCTATGGTGTGACGCATCTGGCATCGCTTGCACGGCTGCTGCCCGAGCGCGATCCGCATGAGGACATGTATTTTCGGCTCGAACACGCGCTGAATGATTTCGACGACGCCGGCGGCGCCGCCGTCCACATCGTGCGGTTCGAACTCGCGATCCTGGCGGAACTCGGTTTCGGGCTCGATCTGGAATCCTGCGCAGCAACCGGCGAGACCACGGACCTTGTCTATGTATCGCCGAAATCCGGCGGCGCCGTCTCGCGTAGCGCCGGTGCGCCCTGGGCCGACCGGTTGCTGCCGCTGCCGCCCTTCCTGCGTGAGAGCGAGGAAGACCATGGCTGGTCCGACCAGGACCTCGTCGACGGCTTCCGCCTGACCGGCCTGTTCCTGCTGCGCCACGTGCTGGAGCCGCGCGGGCAGGGCCACTCGGATGCCCGCGAGGGCTTCATCAATGCGGTCACGCGGGCCAGGGCACGGCTGGCGCGGGCATGAGCCCGGAGGAGAAAGCATCATGGGACTACTCGTCGACGGCGTGTGGCACGATGTCTGGTACGACACCGCAGCCTCCGGCGGCCGTTTCGTGCGCAAGGATTCCGCCTTCCGCAGCTTCGTCACCGCGGATGGACGTCCGGGGCCCAGCGGTCGCGGCGGCTTCGAGGCGGAGGCCGGGCGCTATCATCTCTATGTCAGCCTGGCCTGCCCATGGGCGCACCGCACCCTGATCACGCGCGCGCTGAAAGGCCTCGACGCCTTCATCTCGGTCTCGGTGGTGCACTGGCTGATGCGCGAGCAGGGCTGGACGTTTGCCGGCGGCCCCGGCGTCGTGGCCGATGACATCAATCACGCGCAACTTCTCCATCAGGTCTACACCGCGGCCGATCCACGCTACTCCGGCCGCGTGACCGTGCCGGTGCTGTGGGACAAGGCGCAGCGGACGATCGTCAACAACGAATCGTCCGAGATCATCCGCATGCTCAATTCGGCCTTCGACGGGATCGGTGCCAGGCCCGGCGACTACTACCCGGAGGCGCTCCGCGACGAGATCGACGCGATCAATGCGCGCGTCTACGACACGCTCAACAACGGCGTCTACAAATGCGGCTTCGCCACCACGCAAGCCGCCTATGAGGAAGCAATCGGCCCACTGTTCGCGACGCTCGACTGGCTCGAGCAGCGGCTGTCGACGCGCCGCTTCCTGCTCGGCGATGCCATGACCGAGGCCGACATCCGGCTGTTCACGACGCTGATCCGCTTCGACGCGGTCTATGTCGGCCACTTCAAGTGCAACATCCGCCGCATCGCCGACTATCCGCATCTGTCGGCCTACACGCGCGATCTCTATCAATGGCCCGGGATCGCGGCCACGGTGAACTTCCAGCACATCAAGGGGCACTATTACGAGAGCCACCGCACCATCAATCCGACCGGCATCGTTCCGGTCGGACCGGAGCAGGATTTCGCCGCGCCGCATGGCCGCGAGCGGCTCGCCAAATCCTGACGGGTCATGGCAGGCGAGATGGAAGGAGAGCGTCACCTCGGCGCTTTGCTGCTGAACATGACGCCCGAGTTGCGGGATGGCGTCTTCGTGTTCTGCTGCCTCTCTCCCGCCGAGGCGCCTCCCGCCGCACTGACGCCGCTGATGCTGTTTCGGGAGCGTGAAGGCATCACGCTGATCGTACGGCGTGAGGAGGCCGAGCAGGCCGGGCTGACCTATCAGTTCGCCGCCCGCCTGATCACGCTGTCAGTGCACTCCGCGCTCGACGCGGTGGGCTTCCTCGCCGCCGTGACCACGGCGCTGGCTGCCGCCGGCATCAGCGTCAATGCGGTCTCGGCCTTCCACCATGATCACCTGTTCGTACCCGAAGCGCAGGCCGAGCAGGCGCTGCGGGTTCTGCAGGAGGTATCGCGCAGCGCCGCCGGACCATGATGGCGCAGCGTCAGTAGCCCGGTCAGGCTTTGCCCCTGGTCTGATTGCGCGACCGGCGGCGTGCGGGCGCGCCCGGCTTCTTGCGTGGGCCCGGCCGAGACCGAGGCGCGTTGCGCGCGGCGCGGGGCGCGGGTGGCCGGCGCGGTCCGGTCAGCATGCGTGCGGCTTGCGCGCGCACCATGTCCATCAGCATCAGCGCTGCCGGCGATAGAGTGCGGCCCTTCAGGCGCAAAATGCCGAATTGGGCCAGCAGCAGGTCCGATGCGCGAGGCTCGCTCAGCTCGGCCACATTGAGCCGGACCAGCTGCCCTGAGGCGAGCTCGTGGGTGACAACCGCATCTCCTGCAACGAGCACGACGTCCGAGCGCACGGCCATTTGCACCAGCAGGCCGGCGTTCTCGGATTCAAGGGCGACATCAAAGCCGCGTCCAGCTGGCGAAGCGATCAGGTCGTCCAGCCGCCTGCTGAAGTCCGGCGGCAGCGCGACCGAGGCGAAGTGCTGGCCGGCCAGATCGCGGACCGACAGCTGCCGTCGACCCGCCAACGGATGCGCCGGACGACAGTAGAAGAATCCGGGAAGGCTTCCGAGCGGCTCGAGGTCCAGGCTGTCGTCCGCGCGGATGTCGGTGATGTGCGCCAGGAAGAAATCGAGCTTGCCCTGTTGCAGCACGTCCATGAGGGCGCGCCAATTGTCCTGCACCACCTTGATGCGCACGGACGGATGCTCCGAATAGAGCTGTGCCATGGCGTCCGGCAGAAGGGTCAGGCCGGTGAACGCGCCCACGCCCACCGTCACCTGGCCGGCGTCTCCCGAGCGGAGCAGCCTGATCTCGCGGCCGAGATCGTCGGCGCCCGACAGCAGCGAGCGGGCTCGCGCCACCAGCCGCTCGCCGACTGCGGTGATCTCCACCGAGCGCGAGCTGCGGTCGAACAGCCGCATTCCCGCGGCGTCCTCCAACGTCTGCAGGCTTCGGCTCAGGGCCGACTGGGTCACATGGGCGCGCTGGGCCGCCCGGGCGAAATGCCGCTCTTCCGCGAGATAGACCAGCTGCTGCAACTGACGCAACGTGGGCGTGTGCATTGATGATCCCAACTCATTGATCAAGCCATAACAATTCATTGGATTTCTGAGCCGGTCAATCCCACAATGGCACAAACAAATTGCGGGGAACGCCGGAGCGAGGCCGATCAGCTCGCGCTCGAGACAAGGCGTCGCCCTATAAGAGGCTTTTCATGCCCAATGGCGCGCAAGCTCTGATACGGACCCTGGTCAATTCCGGCATTCGGGTCTGCTTCACCAATCCCGGCACCTCTGAGATGCATTTCGTTGCGGCGCTGGATACCGCGCCGGAGATGCGCGCGGTGCTCTGCCTGTTCGAAGGCGTTGCGACGGGGGCGGCGGACGGCTACGCCCGCATGACCGGCATGCCCGCAGCCACGCTGCTGCATCTCGGCTGCGGGCTCGGCAACGGCCTCGCCAACCTGCACAATGCGCGCAAGGGCAAGGTGCCCGTGGTCAACATCGTCGGCGACCACGCCACCTATCATGTTCCCTACGACGCGCAGCTGCAGTCGGACATCGAGACCGTGGCGCGCAACGTCTCGCCGAATTTCGTCTGGACCTCTCAGGTGACATCCGAGCTGTGCCGCGACGCGGTCGCAGCCGTGAAGGCGGCGTGCTCCTGGCCGGGCCAGGTCGCGACCTTGATCCTGCCTGCCGACGTGTCCTGGGGCGAGGGCGGTGTGCCCGAGCCGGCGCCGGTGATCGAGCCGCCGCCGGCGGCCGACGACGCGACCGTGCAGGCCGTCGCCGACGCCATCAAGACGGGCGGCCGCAGCGCGCTTCTGCTCGGCGGCACGGCGCTGCACGAGGAGTCGCTGCTGTGGGCCGCGCGCATTGCCGCGGCCTGCGGAGTGAAGGTCCTCGCAGAGACGTTTCCGACGCGCATGGAGCGCGGCGCCGGCCTGCCGCAGGTCGAGCGCATCGCCTATCTGGCCGAGATGGCGCAGGTTCAGCTCAAGGAGATCGATACGCTGATCCTGGTCGACGCCAAGGCGCCGGTGTCGTTCTTCGCCTATCCGGGCAAGCCGAGCTATCTCCCGCATGACGGCTGCAAGGTCATGACTTTGTCGACGCCGGCGCAGGCCGCCGAATGCAGTCTGGCCCGGCTCGCCAAGGCCCTCGGTGCACAGGGCGCCACGCCGGCGCTGTCGGCGCCATGGCGGCCCGGACGCCCGCGCGGCAAGAAGCTCACGGCGGAGAAGGTCTGCAAGGCGGTTGGCCACCTGCTGCCGGAGAAGGCGATCATCGTCGACGAGGCGATCAGCTCTGGCCTGATGCTGCCGAAATTCACGGCCGGTGCGCCGCGGCACGATCTGATCACCTTGACCGGCGGCGCCATCGGGCAGGGGCTGCCGAATGCGATCGGCGCTGCGATCGCCTGTCCGGACCGGCCTGTCATTGCGCTGATCGGCGACGGCAGCTCGATGTATACGATCCAGTCGCTGTGGACGATCGCGCGCGAGCGGCTCAACGTCACCGCCATCATCTTCAACAACGCCTCCTACTCGGTGCTCAACGTCGAGCTCGAGCGCGTCGGCGCCGAGGAGATCGGACCGAAGGCGAGGGCGCAGCTCGACCTGCATGGTCCCGTGCTGAAGCTCGCGCAGATCGCCGACGGCCTCGGCGTGCGCGCGACCCGCGTCAGCACGCCCGATGAATTCACCTCCGCCCTGAAGGGCGCGCTGGAACGTCCGGGTCCGCATCTGATCGAGGCCATGGTGCCGCCGGCGCTGAGCGGGCTCAAGCTGAAGCTGTTGCCGCATCTGTTGGGATCGCTCGACCGCATGCCGCTGCCGATGGCACGCATGCTCAAGCGCAAGTTGGCGCCGTGAGATGAGCGCGATGCTGCAAGCCGATGTCGTCATCGCCGGCGGCGGCCTCGCCGGCATCGTCACCGCGCTCGACGCGTTGCGCGCCGGCAAATCCGTCGTGATCGTCGATCGCGACACGCCCGAGCGCTTCGGCGGGCTGGCGCTATGGGCGTTCGGCGGCATGGCGCTGGTCGGCACGCCCTTGCAGGCAAGGATGAAGATCCCGGACACGCCCGAGATCGCGCTGCGCGACTGGATCAGGTTCGGCGAGCTCGACGGAACGGAGCACTGGCCGCTGCAATGGGCACGCTATTACGTCGAGCATTCCCGCAGCGAGGTCTACGACTGGCTTTCGTCGCAGGGCGTGACGTTCATGCCCGCCGTGAACTGGGTCGAGCGCGGCCTCAACGGCGACGGCAATGCGCTGCCACGCTATCACATCGTCTGGGGTACCTCGCAGCGGCTCACGCGTGTGATGATCGACGCGATGCGCGCGGCTGACAACGGCGGCAAGCTGACGGTGCTGCATCGGCATCGTGTCGTCAGTCTCGACCGCGCCGGAGGCGCGGTGTCGGGCGTCGTGGCCGTGAACGAGGAAACCGGCGCCGAGATCCGCATCGCCGCGCCGCTGACGGTGCTCGCGATGGGCGGCATCAATGGCAGCCACGCGGAGGCGCGGGCCAACTGGCCGAGGGGACGGCCGCTGCCGGCATCGATGCTCAACGGCGCGCATCCGTTCGCGGACGGCAAGCTGCATCACCATGCGGCCGAGATGCTCGGTGCCGAGATCAGCCACGCCGGCGAGATGTGGAACTACGCTGCCGGCATCCCGCATCCGTTTCCGCATTTCGACGGCCATGGCTTGTCGCTGGTGCCGTGCAAATCGGCGCTATGGCTCAACCATCGCGGCGAGCGCATCGGCCCGGCGCCGCTGGTCACCGGCTTCGATACGCATGACCTCTGCCAGCGCGTTGCGGCGCAAGAGAAACCGTATACGTGGCACCTGCTGAACTGGCGCATCGCCGCCAAGGAGTTCGCGATCTCCGGCGCCGAGCACAATCTGCGCATCCGCGAGCGGCAGATGCCGATGTTCCTCAAGGAGACGCTGTTCGGCAATCACCGCCTGGTCCGGCAGATGCAACGGGAAAGCCGGCATTTCCTGGTCGACGAGACGCTGGCAGGTCTCGCCGCGAAGATGAACGCGCTGACCGGAACTGATGACGTGAAGCCAGAAGTGCTCCAGGCCACCGCCGACGCCTTCGATGCCAACTTCGCCAATGGCGACAAGCTCCACAACGACGATCAGATCCGCCGCATCCTGCACGCGCGACAATGGGGCCCGGACAAGCTCCGCACCTGCAAGCCCGCGCCGCTGCAGGCGCCTGGAGCAGGGCCGTACATCGCCATCCACATGCAACTCATCACCCGCAAGAGCCTCGGCGGCCTCAAGACCGATCTGCACAGCCGCGTGCTCGACGGGGCGGGCGCGCCGATCGGCGGCCTCTACGCCGTCGGCGAAGCGGCCGGCTTCGGCGGCGGCGGCGCCTCGGGCAAACGCTCGCTGGAAGGAACATTTCTGCCGGGCTGCATTCTCACAGCAAGGGCTGCCGTGCGAGCGATGTGAGGAGCGCGGCGACGCCGGGCGATGTTCCGCAAGACAGGCGCGTCGCTCGTGAGCGGCTTGATCTCTCCACACGTCATTCCGGGGCGCCCGCAGGGCGAGCCCGGAATCCATACCCACAGGCCGTCGTTGCTCGGGCGAGATGGCCGTGGGCGTTTATCTCGGCTCCTCAGTCGTGGTTTATGGATTCCGGGCTCGCGCTACGCGCGCCCCGGAATGACGACGGTGAGACAATGTGCGTCATCACGATTTTTTCGCGAGCCCCTGTCGATCCGCTCCCCGCGCGTTCGTCTTCAAGGCATCAGCCAAGGAGACCCCGTCATGAAGATCTACTGGATCAAGGCCCAGGCCCCGCGCCGCGTGCTGGCGCTGGTCAAGCATCTCGGCGTTCCCGCCGAGTTCATCGATATCACGCGTGGCCTGAAGACCTCGGAGTTCGCCTCGCTCAATCCCAACATGAAGGCGCCTGTGCTGGTCGACGGTGACACCGTGCTGTGGGAGTCCACCGCCATCATGGCGCATCTCTGCATCCGCGAGAGCTGCGACATGTGGCCCGCGCGCCATCCGCGGGAGCAGGTCGAGGTGTTGCGCTGGCTGGCCTGGACCGACAGCCATTGGAACCCGGCCGTTGCACCGTTCTACTTCGAGCACATCGTGCGCAAGAATTTCGGCCTCGGCGCGCCGAACCGCGACTCGCTGATCGACAAGGTCGCGCCGCTGAAGAGCTTCGCATCCGTGCTCGACGCGCATCTGCGCTCGCACAGCCACATCGCGTGCGACCGGCTGACGATCGCCGATTTCGCAGCGGCTTCGATGGCGACCGACTGGCGCGAGGCAGAGATGCCGTTCGAGGCATTTCCGAACATCGTGCGCTGGCTCGACAGTCTGATGCGGCTGCCGGCCTGGGCCGAGCCGTGGCCCGAGAAGCAGTCGGCCGCCGCGTAAGCCTCAGGTCTGCACCGTGCCGTGGCCGAGCTGCGTGGAGATCTCGGCCGCGCAGGCGCGCAGGCGGTTGGCGAGCGGCGACTGCCAGCCGGCATCGAAGGTGCCGGCCGGGCCCATCGCGGTGATGACCAGTGCGACATGGCCGGCGTGATCGAACACCGGCGCAGCGAAGGCGTTGACGCCGGGCAGGGGATCGCCGACGGCGCGGGCGAGGCCCTGTGCGCGTACCTCGGCCAGCATCTCCGCGACCTTCGGGCTCTTCGGCGCGCGTTTCGGATTGTAGCCGACGCCGAGATGGTCGAGACCCGCGTCGAGCGCGGCCTTGATCGTCTTCGGCGGCAGGAACGCGGCAAAGGCGCGCCCTGTCGCGGTCTCCAGCAGCGCCATGATCGAGCCGACGCGCATCACGATGTGCACGGCGTGGCTCGGCTCCTCCAGCCGCACCACGGTGGGGCCGTTGGTGCCCCACACCGCGAGCGACACCGCGTGGTCGATCGCGCTCGCGAGCGCTGCGATCTTCGGCGTGGCGATCCGCACCGCCGACAGCCGCCGCAGGCTGATCAGGCCGAGCTCGAGCGCGAGCGGGCCGATCTCGTAGCGGCCGGTGGCCGCGTCCTGCTCGATCAGGCCGATGCGCGAGAAGCTGACGAGATAGGGATGTGCCTTGGCCGGCGGCAGCCCGGCCTCGCGCGCGAGGTCGCGCAGCATCATCGGCTCGCCGCTCCGCGCCAGCGCCTGCAGCAGGGTGCCGCCGACCTCGATCGACTGGATGCCGCGGCTCTCTCTGCCCATGCTGTGATGTCCCTGGTTCGGCCGCTGCCTACACCGCCAGGAAGCCGCCGTCGACCGGCAAGGTCACGCCGTTGACGTAGGACGCCATGTCGGAGACCAGGAACGCGACGGGCCCTACCAGCTCCTCCGGCTGGCCGACGCGGCCGAGCGGGGTGCGGCTCATGAAGCCGGCCAGCCGCTGCGGATCGTTGCGGGTGGATTCCGTCATCGCGGTCGCGATCACGCCGGGCGCGATTGCGTTAACGCGGATGCCGTCGGCGGCGAGCTCGCGCGCCAGCGCCTGGGTCAGCGACTTCACGCCGCCCTTGGACGGCGAATAGCCGAGCGTATTGCTGATGCCGATGAAGGAGGCGACGGAGGCGATGTTGACGATCGTGCCGCGCGTCTCGCGCAACGCGGCTAGAAACGCATAGGTGACGTTGAACACGCCGTTGAGATTGACGTCGAGCACGCGCTGCCAGTTCTCGGCGGCGCGGGGCGAGTCGATGTTCTCGCGGATGATGATGCCGGCATTGTTGACGAGGATGGAGATGGCGCCGACCTCGGCGCGCAACTGCGCCGCCAGCGCCTTGCAGCCGGCGGCATCGGTGACATCGAGCCGATGCGCCCACGCCTTGCGGCCGTGGCCGCGGATCTCAGCCGCGCAGGTCTCGGCACCCTCCAGGTCGATATCGGTGATGACGACATCGGCGCCGCGGCCTGCGAGTCCGAGCGCAATCGCGCGGCCATTGCCATGTGCCGCGCCCGTGACCAGCGCGAGCTTGCCGGCCAACATCTGATGGTCGCTCATGCGGCGCTCCTCTGCTTGGCGCGTTCGGCGAGATGCCGGCCGGCAATGTAGCCGAAGGTCAGCGCCGGTCCCAGCGTGATGCCGGCGCCCGGATAGTTGCCGCCCATGATGCTCGCCATGTCGTTGCCGGCCGCATACAGCCCCTCGATCGGCTGCCCCTGCGCATCGAGCGCGCGGGCATGCTCGTCGGTGCGGATGCCGGCATAGGTGCCGAGATCGCCGATCACCATCTTGATCGCGTAGAACGGCCCGTCCTTGATCGGCGCCACGCACGGGTTCGGCCCATGCAGCGCATCGCCCTGGTAGCGGTTGTAGGCGCGCGATCCCTTGCCGAACGTCGGATCCTGGCCGAGCGCCGCATCGGCGTTGAACGCGGCGACGGTGGCCTCCAGCGACATCGCATCGATGCCGGTGACGCGCGCGAGCTCGGCGAACGTCGCGCCGCGCTTGAGGTAGCCGCTGCTGAGATGATGGCCGAGCGGCATCGGGAACGGCGGCACGCAGCCGAGGCCGTAGCGGCGCAGGCTGCGATGATCGGTGATCAGGAAGGCCGCGATCTCGCGTCCCGGCTTGGCCGCCTTGACCATCGCCTGCACGAAATCGTGGTAGGAATTGCCTTCGTTGGCGAACCGCACGCCGTCTGCGGTCACCGCGATCACGCCCGGCTTGGCGCGGTCGATGAAGTGCGGCATCACGCCCTTGCTGCCGTCCTTGCGGGTGGTGACGGAGACCGGCACCCAGGCCGCCGCATGCGGCAGCCCGTCCTCGACACGGCCGCCGACGGCTTCCGCGAGCCGCAAGCCGTCTCCGGTGTTGCCGACAGGACCAGGCGAAAAATGCTCCTGGCCAGTCGGCGCATGCGGAAACATCGCCTTGCGTCGTTCGACATCATGCGGAAATCCGCCGCAGGCCAGCACCACGCCGAGCCTCGCGTTGACCCGGACGCGCTTGTCCTGCCGCGTCACCACGGCGCCGCGCACGGCCTCGCCGTCGCGTATCAGCTCGGCCACCGGCGACGACAGCCACAGGGGAATGCCGAGATCGAAGGCCGATTTCGCCAGCCGCCCCGCCAGCGCATTGCCGTTGGTCAGCGTCATGCCGCGGCCATGGCGCAGCACGTCCATCGCATGCTTCGACAGCCGCCTGGCGACGTAGAATGCCGAGGTCAGCGACTTGGTCGCCCGCATGAAGTGGATGATCTCCTTGCCGGAGCCGAGCATCATGCCGAACACCGTGAGCTCGGGCAGGGGCTGGCCGAGATCCTTGATGTGGTCGCCCAGCTCGCGCCCGTCGAACGGCCGTGTCACCATCGAGCGGCCGCCCTGCGTGCCGCCCGGCGCCTCCGCATGATAGTCCGGGAAGGTCAGCGGCATGTCGAACTTCAGAGCGGTCTTGCTTGTGAAGAAGTCGACCGCCTCCGGGCCCTTGGTCAGGAACGCGTCCACCCGCGCCGCATCAAAGCTGTTGCCGGCCTCGTGGCGCAGATAGGTGCGCGCCAGCTCCGGCGGCTCGTCGATGCCCCAGGCCTTGGCCAGCGAGGTGCCGGGAATCCACAGCCAGCCGCCGGATCGCGCCGTGGTGCCGCCGAAGCGCGGCTCCTTCTCGGTGACGACGACCTTCAGCCCGGCATGGGCGGCGGTGACCGCCGCCGACAGCCCGGCGCAGCCGGAGCCGACCACCAGCACGTCGCAATCATAGGTGTCGCCGTTCCTGGGTTCAGCTCCGGTCATACCTGCGCTCCTACTTCTTCAATAGCGGGCACTTGGATTCGGCGACCGGCCGGAACGCATCCTCGCCCTTCACGGTCTTGACGATCTCCAGATAGTCCCACGGCTCCTTCGATTCCGACGGTGTCTTGACGCGGGCGAGATACATGTCGCGGATGACGCGGCCGTCTTCGCGCAAGCGACCGCCGTGCACGAACGTATCCTCGATCGGCAGCTCGCGCATCTTCGCCATGACAGCCTTCGGATCGTCGGTCCCGGCCGCCTTGATCGCCTTGAGATAGTGCAGCACCGAGCCGTAGACGCCGGTCTGGATCATCGTCGGCATCACCTTGGCGCGGGCGAAGAACTTCTTCGACCAGGCGCGGGTGGCGTCGTTCATGGCCCAGTACGACGCCGTCGTCATGTAGGTGCCCTGCGCGGCCTCGAGCCCGATCGCGTGCACGTCGGTGTCGAACATCAACAGGCCGACCAGCTTCTGGCCGCCCTTGACCAGGCCGAACTCGCCTGACTGCTTGATGGCGTTGTCGGTGTCCTGGCCGGCATTGGCGAAGGCGACGACGTCGGCCTTCGAGCTCTGCGCCTGCAAGGCAAACGAGGAGAAGTCGGCGGTGTTGGTCGGGTGCTTGACGCCGCCGAGAATGGTGCCGCCGAGCTCCTTGATGAAGCGCGTGGCGTCCTTCTCCAGCTGCTGGCCGAACGCGTAGTCCGCGGTGATGAAGTACCAGGTCTTGCCGCCCTGGCCGATCACCGCCGAGGTCGTCACCTTGGACAGCGCATAGGTGTCGTAGGTGAAGTGCACGGTGTTGGGGCTGCACAGCTCGTCGGTCAGCGAGCTCGCGCCGGGGCCGGACAGCAGCGCGATCTTGTTGCGCTCGCGCACCATGTTGTGCACGGCGATCGCGATGCCGGAATTGGGAATGTCGACCACGGCGTCGACCTTGCCGTTGTCGAACCAGTCGCGGGCGACCGTGGTGCCGACATCGGCCTTCATCTGGTGATCGGCGCTGATGATCTCGATCGGCTTGCCGAGCACGGTGGGGCCGAACTCCTCCACCGCCATCTTCGCGGCTTCCACCGAGCCCGGTCCGCTGTTGTCGCGGCCCCAGCTGGAAAGGTCGGTCAGCACGCCGATGCGGACCACGTCGTCGGAGACCTGAGCGACAGCGTTGGTCGCGATGAATGACGTCGTTGCCAGAAACGCGCAGGCGAGCAGCTGCCGTCGCATGAAGATCCTCCCCGGTTTGTCCGCTCTATCGGCGGCGATGGCTGGACGTTAGGCAATGGCGAATGGATTTGTCAATGACGAATAAAGCAGGCGCAGGGCACAACGACACCTGCGGTGTTGCGAGGCGTCCTGGCCGCGGCGCGGCTTGGCCGCTTCTCGCGGTCGTTCCGCGGCAATCGACAACGCGCGTCCGCGCGTTGACGATTGAACCCGGAATCCGCAGATGATGGCCGCCAGACAAGTTCGAGATTCCGGGTTCAAGGCCTGCGGCCTTGCCCCGGAATGACGGAGTGGGGCTGATAGTAAGGAAGTCCGTCCTACACGCGCGGCATGATCTGCAGTTCGAGCAGCGCCAGCCGTTGCATCACGGCGGGATCGCGTTCGCCGGTCTTGGCGGCGCGCAGCACGCATTCGGCGAGCAGGGTGACATGGGTCGAACTGACCGGCTCGGGCAGGGCCGCGATCGCACCGTCCAGTGCCTGCGTCATCAGCGCAATCACGTCAGGAGAAAAGGCAGCGTCTGAAAAGTCCTTCATATGAGGCTGTCCGCAGCAAGGGCTTCGGCTGACAATCGATCACGCGTTACGCTGGGATAAGCGATGACTTGATGCTCGGTAACGCGCCGTAGGGCAGGGCGGTTCCGGCGTGGGGCGGTTTCGGAGATGCAGAAAAGCGCATCTCCCATGCGCAAACTGCCCGTCGAGCCAATCTGCCGCAGCTGTCCCGGCTTGTGTCGTCGGGCAAATCAGGCCGATGTTTCCGGCCATCCCGCCTCACTCGGAGGGGCGTTGCGCGCGATCGTCACGACACGCGAGGTGGGGATGCGGTGGCCTGCTGGCTCGCAGCGCGTCGGTTGCGCGCGGACGAACGAGTCCGGCAGGACGGTGAAGTCGCAGCGTCCTGGCGCCCCGATGCTGGCGTCAAGTTCGTGGTCGATGCCTCGTGCATCCCGCGGGCGATGGTGGCTACAAGCCCGGACACCAGGGAGACTGCGTATAAATCGTCAACCCATCGCGCAGGGAAGGCCGGGTCGTCCGGCTGACCCGTGGTACCTGCCGCCTGCATTCTTTCTCGCAGGCGGGCCACGGACCTCAGTCGAGGTCCGGCCTTCCCTGCGCCCTTCGACTGGAGGGCGGTTTGATTTGATAGCTCGGGCGCCGAACGTGCCGCGAGAAGGCAGCCGTATGTCTGTACGCACGTGATGAAGCGATGATGCGCAACAGTCGCCCAGAACTCGTCATGCCCGGGCCCGGCCATGACGAGCAAGGGGAGATGGCGTCGGCTAAGCGGCGACCGAATGCCGAGAGGCGCCTAACGGTATGGTCGCGTCCTCTAGGGAGCGTTCCAATGGAGGGGGCATGTCGGAGATGTGCAACAACCGCTCCGGTTCGCCGCTGGATACGGCTCATTCCCCGCGGAACCCGGCCGCCCCGTCATTGCGCCGCGCCGCGTCATCGCATAAAGCGTGTTCCCAAATCGTTCACGTCAGCTCAAGCCTTTGGGCTAACCCACTGAAAGCGCAACGCTAATGGGAAAATCACTGATTCCGCCGGAGCCGGCGGAGATCCATGAGGTCGCACTGCGCGAGGCGCTGGAGGAGCGCTATCTCGCTTACGCGCTCTCGACCATCATGCATCGCGCCCTGCCCGACGCGCGTGACGGCCTCAAGCCGGTCCACCGGCGCATCCTCTACGGCATGCGGCTGCTGCGGCTCGATCCCGGCACGGCGTTCAAGAAGTCCGCCAAGATCGTCGGCGACGTGATGGGCTCGTTCCATCCGCATGGCGACCAGGCGATCTACGACGCGATGGTGCGCCTCGCGCAGGATTTCTCCTCGCGTTATCCGCTGGTCGACGGCCAGGGCAATTTCGGCAACATCGATGGCGATAACGCCGCCGCCTATCGCTACACCGAAGCGCGCATGACCGATGTCGCGCGGCTGCTGCTCGAAGGCATCGACGAGGACGGCGTCGAGTTCCGGCCGAACTATGACGGCCAGTCCAAGGAGCCGGTGGTGCTGCCCGGCGGCTTCCCGAACCTGCTGGCCAACGGTGCGCAGGGCATCGCCGTGGGCATGGCGACCTCGATCCCGCCGCACAACGCCGCCGAACTGTGCGACGCCGCGCTGCATCTGATCGAGAAGCCCGACGCCAAGTCGCGCGCGCTGCTGCGCTGGGTGAAGGGCCCGGACTTCCCGACCGGCGGCACCGTGATCGACTCGAAGGAGCAGATCATCGAGGCCTACACCACCGGTCGCGGCTCGTTCCGCGTCCGCGCCAAGTGGAAGCAGGAAGAGGGCAACCGCGGCACCTGGGTGGTGGTCATCACCGAGATTCCGTATCTGGTGCAGAAGTCGCGGCTGGTCGAAAAGATCGCCGAGCTGCTCAACGAGAAGAAGCTGCCGCTGGTCGGCGATGTCCGCGATGAATCCGCCGAGGACGTGCGGCTGGTCATCGAGCCGAAGTCGAAGAACGTCGATCCCGCGCTGATGATGGAATCGCTGTTCCGGCTCACCGATCTCGAGAGCAAGATTCCGCTGAACCTCAACGTGCTGGTCAAGGGCAAGATCCCGAAGGTGGTGGGGCTCGCCGAGTGCCTGCGCGAATGGCTCGATCATCTGCGCGACGTGCTGCTGCGGCGCTCGAACTATCGCAAGAAGCAGATCGAGAACCGGCTGGAGATCCTCGGCGGCTATCTGATCGCCTATCTCAACATCGACGAGGTGATCCGGATCATTCGCACCGAGGATGAGCCGAAGCCGGTCCTGATGAAGACCTTCAAGCTCACCGAGGTGCAGGCCGAGGCCATCCTCAACATGCGCCTGCGCTCTCTGCGCAAGCTCGAGGAAATGGAGATCCGCACCGAGGACAAGAACCTGCGCGGCGAGCTGAAGGGTATCAACGAGCTGCTCGGATCCGAGCAGCTGCAGTGGGCCAAGGTCGGCGAGCAGGTCAAGACCGTGCGCGACCTGTTCGGGCCGAAGACCCCGCTCGGCAAGCGCCGCACCAATTTCGCCGACGCGCCCGAGCATGATCTCGCGGCGATCGAGGAGGCCTTCATCGAGCGCGAGCCGGTCACGGTGGTCGTCTCCGACAAGGGCTGGGTGCGCACGCTCAAGGGCCACGTCGCTGATCTGTCGAACCTGCAGTTCAAGACCGACGACCAGCTCGGCCAATGGTTCTTCGCCGAGAACACCTCCAAAGTGCTGCTGTTCGCGACCAACGGCAAGTTCTACTCGCTCGACGTCGGCAAGCTGCCGGGCGGCCGCGGCCATGGCGAGCCGATCCGCATGTTCATCGACCTCGACCAGGACGCCTCGATCGTCTCGATGTTCGTCACCAAGGGCGAGCGCAAGTTCCTGATTGCCGCCTCGGACGGTCAGGGCTTCGTCGTCAAGGAAGAGGATTGCGTCAGCAACACCCGCAAGGGCAAGCAGGTGCTGAACGTGACGGCCCCCGCCGAGGCGCGCGCGATCTGCACGGTCACCGGCGATCAGGTCGCGGTGATCGGCACCAACCACAAGATGGTGGTGTTCGGCCTCGACCAGGTGCCGGAGATGGCGCGCGGCCGCGGCGTGCGGCTGCAGAAATACACCAGCGCGCAGCTGTCCGACGTCACGACCTTCGAGCAGAAGCAGGGCCTCGCCTGGAAGGACTCCGCCGGCCGCGACCAGGGCCTGAGCTGGAAGGAACTGGCCGACTACCGCGGCAACCGCGCCGACGCCGGCCGCATCGCGCAGGGCTTGCCGAAGTCGAACAAGTTCAACCGGCCGATCGAGTGAGGCGGGCAGGCGTGCGATGCTTCAAGTTTTGACTTCGCACGATTGTTGGAAGAGGCATCAGCCGGACCAACAAATAAGGTCGTCGTCCCGGGCAAGCCCCGCGCGCGCAGCGCGTGGGGCGCCGACCCGGGACCCATAACCACAGGACGCGGGATGGGGCAGGCTGGAACCACGCGCGTGCCAACCAATCTCCGCCGGTGGTTATGGGTCCCGGCGTTCGCCGGGACGACATCGAGAGCGGTCATCAGCAGCGGGTATTAGGTCGTATGGCGCAGTCGCATTCCCATCACGACGACCACGATCACTCCCACGATCACGCGCATTCCCACTCCCACGGCCATGCCGGCCATAGCCACGCCCCCACCAGCTTCGGCGCGGCCTTCGCGATCGGCGTCTCGCTCAACACCGCCTTCGTCATCGCCGAGCTCGTGTTCGGCTACGCCGCCAACTCGCTGGCGCTGATCTCCGACGCGATCCACAATCTCTCCGACGTGATGTCGCTGCTCCTGGCCTGGGGCGCGCTGTGGTTGGCGGGACGCCGGCCGACCGACCGCCACACCTACGGTTATCGCCGCGCCTCGATCCTGGCGGCGCTGATCAATGCCGGCCTCTTGCTGCTGGTGGTCGGCGGCATCGTCGTCGAAGCGTTCGATCGCCTGCGTCATCCGGGCGAGGTCGCGGGCGTCACCGTGCTGTCGGTCGCGGCCCTCGGCATCGTCATCAATGGCGCGACCGCGCTGCTGTTCATGCGCGGCCGCGACACTGACCTCAACATCCGCGGCGCCTACCTGCACATGGCGGCCGATGCCGCCGTGTCGTTCGGCGTCGTCGTCGCGGCGTTGATCACAATCTGGACCGGCTGGCTATGGGTCGATCCCGTCGTCAGCCTGGTCATCGCGCTGGTCGTGCTGCTGAGCGGCTGGGAGCTCGCCCGTGACAGCGTCAATCTCGCACTCGATGCCGTGCCGCGCGACATCGCGCTGCCGGAGGTGCGCGACTATCTCGCCTCGCTCGACGGCGTCAGCGAGGTGCACGATCTCCACATCTGGGCCATGAGCACCAACGAGACCGCACTGACCGCGCACCTGGTGTGCCCCGGCGGCACCGACGATGCATTCCTGCATCGTGTCTGCGCCGGGCTGTCCCACCGCTTCAACATCCAGCATCCGACGCTGCAGATCGAGACCGACGGCTGCGCCTGTAAGCTGGCCCCGGCCGACGTGGTGTGAGCCGGCGATGCGTCAGCTCCACCCCGCCAGTCTGAGCAGCACTCCGGCGGCACATGCGGCGGCGAGCACCGAGAGCATGCCGAGCTTGAGGCGGAGCACGCCGACAGCCGCAGCGAGCGAGAGGATGAGTGCGCCGCCGTCGACGCTCGAGAGCACCGGCGCATCGAAATCGAGGCCGAAGCCGCCGACGGCCACGGTCTGGCGAAACAGCGTATGCAGCGCAAACCAGATCGACAGGTTGAGGATCACGCCGACGACGGCCGCGGTGATCGCACCGAGCGCCCCCGAGAGCCCTTTGTTGCCGCGCAGCCGCTCGATATACGGCGCGCCGACGAAGATCCACAGGAAGCACGGCGCGAACGTCACCCAGGTGGCCAGCAGGCCGCCCAGCGTGCCGGCGATCAGCGGCGACAGCGATCCGGGATCGCGCGCGGCGGCGATGAAGCCGACGAATTGCAGCACCATGATCAGCGGCCCTGGCGTGGTCTCGGCCATGCCCAGCCCATCCAGCATCTCGGCAGGGGCGAGCCAATGGTAGTGCTCGACCGCCTGCTGCCCGACATAGGCGAGCACCGCATAGGCGCCGCCGAACGTCACCATCGCCATCTTGCTGAAGAACAGCGCGATCTGGCTGAACGTATTGGCAGGGCCGAGCGCCACCAGCAGTGCCGCGACCGGCACGAGCCACAGCGCGAGCCAGACCAGCGCCGTGATGATCGTGCGCCGCGCATTCGGCTTGGCATGCTCGGGCAGGATCTCGCCGAGCGCGCTGTCGCCATCGCCGTTGGAGCCGGCTCCGTGTCCGGCTGCAGCGAACTCGGAGCGTCCAGCGCGTGCACCGAGATAGCCGATCACGCCGGCGGCGATGATGATCAGCGGAAACGGCACCGCGAAGAAGAAGATCGCGATGAACGCCACGGCGGCGATGCCGATCATGACATTGTTGCGCAGCGCCCGGCTACCGACGCGCACCACCGCCTGGATCACGATCGCGAGCACGGCCGCCTTCAGCCCGAAGAACAGCGCCTCGACGAACCAGACGTGGCCGAATGCGGCATAGATCCAGCTCAAGGCCATGATCGCGATGATGCCTGGCAGGATGAACAGCCCGCCGGCCATGAGGCCGCCCGCGGTCCGATGCATCAGCCAGCCGATATAGGTCGCGAGCTGCTGTGCTTCGGGGCCGGGCAGCAGCATGCAATAGTTGAGGGCGTGGAGGAAGCGGCTCTCGCTCACCCAGCGCTTCTCGTCGACGATGATCCTGTGCATCACGGCGATCTGGCCGGCCGGACCGCCGAACGACAGCAGAGCGACGCGCAGCCAGACCCGGAACGCCTCGGTCAAGCTGACGCCATGGGTGGCATCAGCCGCGGTGGGGCTCGGCGATGAGACCATGTCTGTCATGGCTTCACCTTGTTGGTCGGCCAGTTGTGCGTCTCGCTGGTCGCGTCGCGGCACCAACGATAGAAGGCGTCGTAGAGCCCGAGGCCAGCCTCGAGCTGGGTGAGATCGTCATCATGGATGCGCGACAGCCCCAGCGAGGCAGCGAGCAAGCCCGGCGCTTCGGGACTGAGATCGAGACGTGCGGTGTCGGCGGCGCGCACGATGGTGGCCAGCCGCTGCAGGGCCGGCGTGGTCAAGCCGAACTCCTCGACCATGACGTCGAAGGTGCAGAGCTCGCCGCGATGACTCCAGAACGTGTTCTCGATGTCGAATGGCATGGCCTTGAAGCGCTCCGCCACCGCGGTGACTTCGGAGGGCGCGACGTAGAGAAACACGGCCTGCGGGTCGACGAAGCGGCGGATCAGCCAGGGGCAGGCAATGCGGTCGATCTTCGGCCGGGCGCGGGTCACCCAGACCGTGCGTTCTGCCGGGTCGTGCTGCTGCGGCAGCTTGTCGACGGGGACCAGCGGCAGACCCGCGGCCTTCCACGCCTCGAAGCCGCCCTCCAGCGACTCGGCCGGCGCGCCGGCGACGCGCAGCCATGCGGCGGCCCCGTGCGAGAGCTTGGCGCCGCGCTGGCAGATGACGATCACGGCACGGCCGGTGAAGTCCTGGCTCCATTGCGGAGCGCCCTCGGCGCAGCGCCGGATGGAGCCGGGCACCAGCCGCGGATCTGCGGAAAAATCATCAGCGGTGCGAACGTCGATCAGCACCGGGCGATCCGGGGTTCCGATCAATCGGCTGAGCCTGTCAGGAGAAATCGATGCGAAGGATGACATGATGCGTCCTCGTGCCGGAATGGCGGGACGCGATGCTTGGGCATGTCGCCTCGTGGGGAGATCGCGAAGTCCCCATGCGGAGCATTACAGCGGAACCGGTTGGTCCTGTCAATCATGCTGCAGGGCGCTCGCTTCGCTCTGTGGTAACGTGCATATCGCGCCCCGCGGGGCGCGCCGAGGCGGATGCGGGTGAAGCGAGGAGAACGGCCGATGTCATCGCAAGCGGACCATTGGGCGCATGATCACGTCTTCCTCGGCGCCGGGCACGAGCGCAACGAGCGCCGGACATGGTTCGTCGTCGGCCTGACCCTGGTGATGATGGCCGGCGAGATCGCCGCCGGCTCGCTGTTCGGGTCGATGGCGCTCCTCGCCGATGGCTGGCACATGGGCACGCATGCGGCCGCGCTCGGGATTGCCGGCCTCGCCTATCTGTTTGCCCGCCGTCACGCCCGCAACCCGTCCTTCACTTTCGGCACCGGCAAGTTCGGCGAGCTCGCGGCGTTCTCGAGCGCGCTCATATTGCTGATCATTGCGATCCAGGTCGCCTATGAGAGCGGCGTCCGGCTGCTCAACCCGGAGCCGATCGCCTATGGCGAGGCGATCGCGGTTGCGGTCCTCGGTCTTCTGGTCAATCTCGTCAGCGCCTGGCTGCTGGCGGACTCCCACCAGCACCACCATCATGGCCGCCACCACGGCGATGATCACCACGATGATCACGGCGAGCGCGATCACCACCATGGCCATCATCATCACCATGATCATGGTCATGGTCATGGTCACCACGACAACAATCTGCGCGCAGCCTATCTGCACGTGCTGGCGGACGCCGCGACCTCGCTGCTCGCCATCGGCGCGCTTCTGATCGGCAAGGTTCTCGGCTGGAGCTGGGCGGACGCCGCGGTCGGCCTCGTCGGCAGCGCCGTCATTGCCAGCTGGGCCTACGGCCTGATCCGCGACGCCGGTGCGGTGCTGCTCGACGCCAATGCCGACCGGCGGCTGGAGGCCACGATCCGGGCGCGGCTGGAAGCGGGCGGCGACCGCGTCACCGACCTGCATCTCTGGCAGGTCGGGCCCGGCCATCGGGCCGTCGTCGTGTCGATCGTCTCCCATGCCCCGCTGGCGCCGGCGATGTACAAGCAGCGGCTGAGGGACCTGCACGGGCTGAGCCATGTCACCGTCGAGGTGGAGCACGGCCTGCATGCCTGAGAGATGCCCTGCGATCGAGATCGAGGAACTGCCCCGATGACCGTGACGATCTATCACAATCCCGCCTGCGGCACGTCCCGCAACACGCTGGCGATGATCCGCGCCTCGGGCGAGGAGCCGGATGTGATCGAATATCTGAAGACGCCCCCAAGCCGCGAGCAGCTGATCGCGCTCATCAATGCGATGGGCGTCAAGGTGCGCGACGTCCTGCGTGAGAAGGGGACGCCCTATGCCGAGCTGGGGCTCGATGATCTCAAATGGAGCGACGACCAGCTGATCGAGGCGATGCTCGCGCATCCGATCCTGATCAACCGGCCGATCGTGGTGACCGGCAAGGGCGCGCGGCTGTGCCGGCCGTCCGAGCTCGTGCTCGACCTGCTCGAGCATCCCGTCGCTTCCTTCACCAAGGAGGACGGCGAGGTGGTGAGCCGGCCGGCCTGACGCGTTGGTGAGTTGGAAGCATGGACATCACGGCCCGACTTGATCTGACCAATTGGCTCGTCGCCCAGAGCCTGACGGGGGTGCCGGAGAACGACATTCTCCGTGGCTTCTGCGAGCGCTGCCGCGAGGCCGGCCTGGAGCTGTCGCGCGGGCTCACCTTCATCGATACCCTGCACCCGATCTTCGAGGGGCGCGGCTTTCGCTGGAACGAGTCCGCCAGCAACGAGTCCGACAGCTTCGAATATGGCTCCAGCAATGACGGCGAGGCCGCGCAGAACTGGCGGCGCTCGGTGTTTCACCACATGCTGGAGAAGGGCCATGACGAGTTCAGCATCGACCTGACCGATTGCGCCCATCTCGACTTCACAATGATCCATGATCTGTCGGCCAAGGGGCACCGGCATTTCCTCGCCTTCGTCCACCAGTTCGGCGAGGCCGGCACGCTGGGCCAGATGGATTGCTTCTATTCGTACTGGCTGACGCGGCGCGACGGCGGTTTCACCGCGCCGCAGATGGCCGCCTTGCGCGATCTCATTCCGCTGCTCGCGCTCGCGATCAAGTCGGCGCAGCAGGTCGACATCGTGCGCACCCTGGGGCGCGTCTATCTCGGCCGCGATGCGTCTGAGCAGGTGCTGCGCGGGCGGATCTCCCGCGGTGTCACCGAGCGTATCAATGCCGTGCTCTGGTTCTCCGACCTGCGCGGCTCCACCGCGATCTCCGAGAGCATCTCACCGGACGAGATCATTCCGCTGCTCAACGATTATGCGGAGGCGTCGATCGACGCGATCTACGATTCCGGCGGTGACGTGCTGAAGCTGATCGGCGACGGCGTGCTGGCGATCTTCACCGGCGGCGACATGGGCGCGGCGCGGCAGGCTGCGCTGCGCGCGGAGCATCGCTTCCGCCTCAACATCGCCAGGCTCAATGCGCGGCGGGCTGGCGAGGGACGGCCGGTGACCTCGGCCTATGTCGGCCTGCATCTCGGCGAGGTGTTCTACGGCAATATCGGCAGCGACGACCGGCTCGATTTCACCGTGGTGGGCCCGGCGGTCAACGAGGTCAGCCGCATCGCCTCGATGTGCCGCTCGGTCGATCGCGAGCTGCTGGCCTCCTCGGAGTTTTGCGCGGGCCTCGACGAGGAGGGGCGCCGCTACCTGGTCTCGACGGGTCGCTATGCGCTGCGCGGCATCGGCCGTGCGCAGGATCTCTACACGCTCGATCCGGAGATCGCAGCGAGCCCGTCGGCGGCGCGGGCCTACGAGAGCTACCTCGCTGACGAGATGTCGCACCCTTGACCCACGTCAATGCCCGGAAGATGCGAGTCTGCCCCATCATCGGTCGGGGAGATGACGCTCATGTACACGCATATCTTGTTGCCGACGGATGGTTCGGACCTGTCGAAGGCCGCGATCAAGCACGGCGTCGCGCTGGCGAAGGCGACGGGCGCAAGGATCACGGCGCTGGTGGTGTCGACGCCGCTGCATTCGCTGGTCGTCGATCCGCACGCCGCCACCAAGGCGCTGGCGCAGTACAAGTCGCTGGTGGCGGACCAGACCGCAAAATATCTCGACCACGTGAAGGCGGATGCGGAGCAGGCCGGCGTTGCCTGCGCCACGCTCTGCGTCGAGCATGACAAGCCCTATGAGGCGATCGTCGAGACGGCGCGCAACAAAGGCTGCGATCTGGTGCTGATGGCTTCGCACGGGCTGCGCGGCGTCTCGGCCATCCTGGGCAGCGAGACGCTGAAGGTGCTGACGCATTCGACCGTGCCCATTCTCGTCTATCGCTAGGCCGGCTGCGGCTCCGGCTGCCGCGCGATCGCGACGGCGGGCGAGGTCAGGATCACCAGCGCCTGCAGCCCGAAGATCGCGGCGACGAGATAGAGACAGACGTCGGCGCCGTAGCGCCCGCCGACGACGGCGCCCAGCAGCGAGCCCAGCGGCCGCGCGCCGTAGCTGAGGATGTTGATGGCCGAGACGCGCCCGAGCAGCCCGGCCGGTGTCACCGATTGGCGCAGCGTGGTGGTCGAGATCACCCAGAGGATCGGCCCGGCCCCGAGCATGAAGAAGCTCAGCGCCGCGAGCAGAGGAGAGGGGACGAACGTCGTCAGCGCCATGACCAGCGCGGCGGCGAAGCCGGTGACCGGACCGAGCCCGATCACGGTGCCGAACGGCAGACGCCGCAGGATCCGCGTTGCCAGCAGCGCGCCGCAGACCATGCCGATTCCGAACATCGACAGCACCGTGCCCACACCGCCCGCCGACAGGCCGAGCCGGTGCACCGCATAGGGCACGAACACGGCAAGCAGCAGGAAGTGCGCGGTGTTGAAGATGAACTGTGTCACGAACACCGGCCGCAGCAGCGCATGGTTGAGCACGAACGTTGCGCCCTCGCGGATGTCGGCGAGCGGATGGCGGCGGGGCACCGGCGCACGGCTAGGCTCGGCGATGCCGGCAAGGCAGAGTGCCGCGATCAGCGACAAGGCTGCGGCCACACCGAATGCCGGCGCGCCGCCGATCCAGCCGACCAACATGCCGCCCAGTGCGGGGCCGCCGGCAAAGGCAACCGTGCGGGCGAGTTCGATCCGCGCATTCGCAGTGGCCAGCCGGGCCGGTACGACCAGGCTCGGCACCAGCGCCGGTGCCGCCACGCTGAAGACGACGGTGCCGCACACGGCCGCGAACCCGAGCGCAGCGAGCAGCGGCAGCGTGAGCACGCCGCTCGCAAACGCCACGAGGATCGCGAGCAGCGCCAGCGCGCGCAGCGCCTCCGCTGCGGCCATGAGCAGCCGCCGCGGCATACGGTCGGCGAGCAGGCCGGCAGGAATGGCGAACAGCACGAACGGCGCGGTGAGCGCGGTCTGCAGCAGCCCGGTCTCGCCCTCGCCGACGCCGAGGGCAAGCACCGCGACGATCGGCGCCGCAGCCAGCGCGATCTGCTCGGCCGATTGCGCCGACAGGTTCGACCAGGCGAGGCGATGGAAGCTTGTGGGCAGGGCGGGTGGAGAGGGCATGGCGAGGAACCTGATGTGATGAGCCAGCATCATCGGCGTGAAGCATCCGCGCGCCCACCCGCTTTCCGATCGCGCCGGAGGCCGCTTCCGGGCCGACGGGCATCATCGGATCGTAGGGCGGCCTCGGGAGATCCGGTGAGGCCGCGGGCTGGTGCAAGAGCACGCCGAAGTCGAGCACGCGCATGTCGGCTTCGTACGGCGTCCAGCAGCGGCCACCGCCGCCGCATTGTCAGCGGGACGATTGATCCGATAGTCTGGATCCACGGCTTCATCGCCATCGTTGGAGATGTGGCTCCTGAACGACCCGATGCTCCAGTCGTTGAACGCGTCCGTGAACGGAAGGCGGCAAGCTGCGCGGCGCCATCGGCACGCCGGACAGAGGGGCGCATGCGAGGGTTGGCAGGGCCGGTTCATGTCGACGACGCCGTAGCAGTTGCCGGGGACCGTCACAGATCTTGCAGGGCGCAGGTGAATTCGGAACTGAGTTGGGCAGACAGCATGTTGGACCTCATCCGTGGGCAGGCGGCCTGTCGCCGATTCGCGCGCGTTTCAGGCAGGCGACGACGTAGCAGAGGCGGTCTCGCCCGATGATCAAACGGTATCGGAATAATTCCAGGATCCGCCACAATTCGCTCTTGCAAATAAGTTGCATTAAAGGTCGGTTTCGTTCAGGATGACGGCATGGACGCAAAATCGTCAGACCTTTCGCAGCTGCATGCCATGGTTCCGCCGAGCGACCGCCCGATGACGGGAGGATGGCGCGGCGAGCGCGGGGAGCCGTCTCTGGGCGACATGTTCGCCACGGTTCGCACCGCAACCAAGGGATCGCTCTGGCGAAAGCTGCTGGCGTTCCTCGGACCCGGCTATCTGGTCGCGGTCGGCTACATGGACCCCGGCAATTGGGCCACGTCGCTGGCGGGCGGGTCCAAGTTCGGCTACGTGCTGCTCTCGGTCGCGCTGCTGTCCAACCTGATGGCGATCGTGCTGCAGTCGCTGTGCACCCGGCTCGGCGTCGCCACCGGCCGCGACCTGGCCCAGGCCTGCCGCGACTCGACCCCGCGCTGGGTCTCGGTGCCGCTATGGCTGTCGGCGGAGATCGCGATTACCGCGACCGACCTCGCCGAGGTCATCGGCACGGCGATTGGTCTCAGCCTGCTGTTCGGGCTGCCGCTGTCGATCGGTGTCTGTGTGACCGCCCTCGACGTCTTCCTGATTCTGGCGCTGCAGGCGTTCGGCTTCCGCTGGATCGAGGCGTTCGTGGTCGCACTGCTCGGCATCATCGCGCTCTGCTTTGCGATCCAGATCGCCATGGCGCAGCCGGACTGGGCTCTGGTGATCAAGGGCTTCGTGCCGAGCAGCCAGCTGATTGCCAATCCGGAGATGCTCTATCTCGCGCTCGGCATTCTCGGCGCCACGGTGATGCCGCACAATCTGTACCTCCATTCGGGACTGGTGCAGACCCGCGGCTATGGCGACAGTCCCGCGGAGAAGCGCGAGGCGATCACGCTTTCCACGATCGACTCCACGATCGCGCTGTGTCTGGCGTTGACCATCAATGCCTCCATTCTGATTCTGGCGGCGGCGACGTTCCACCGAACGGGGCAGCACGACGTCGCCGAGCTCGATCAGGCGCATTCGTTCCTGGCTCCCTTGCTGGGATCGACGCTGGCTCCGACATTGTTTGCGATCGCGCTGCTGTGCTGCGGCCTCAATTCGACGATCACAGCGACCTTGTCAGGTCAGATCGTGATGGAAGGATTTCTCCATTGGCGCATCGCGCCATGGCTGCGCCGCCTGATCACCCGCATGATTGCGATCGTGCCGGCGGTGGTGGTGACGATCTGGGCCGGCGAAAAGGCCACCGGGCAGCTGCTGATTCTCAGTCAGGTCGTGCTCAGCCTGCAGTTGCCGTTCGCGATCGTGCCGCTGGTCCTGCTCACCGCGAGCCGAGCGAAGATGGGACAGTTCGTGGCGCCACGCTGGCTCACGGCGATTGCGGCCCTGATCGCGGTCGTGATCATCGCCCTCAACGCCAAGCTGGTGTGGGATCTGGCCACCGGATGATGTGAGGCGAATGGCGAAGAGGGAGTAGCGAATAGGCGAAGCTGGAAGCGCGCTATTCGCTACTCCCTCTTCGCCATTCGCCCTCTTTCACTCCTGCGGCTCTGGCGCGGTGTCGCCTTCGGCATCCACACGGAGCCAGCCGGCCGCTGCAAGCCGCTGCTGCGGCAGATAGCGGCTCTTGTAGTCCATCTTCTTCGAGCCTTCGATCCAGTAGCCGAGATAGACGTAAGGCAGTCCCTGGCGCCGCGCCCGCGCGATGTGGTCGAGGATCATGAAGGTGCCGAGCGAGCGCGTGGTCTCGGACGGGTCGAAGAACGAGTACACCATCGACAGGCCGTCGCTGAGCACGTCGGTCAGGGCGACCGCGACCAGCTCGCCCCCCCTGGCGTTTGGACCGTTGCTCAGGTTGCGCCGGCGATATTCGATGATTCGCGTTTCGACATGGCTGTCCTCGACCATCATCGCGTAGTCGAGCACCGTCATGTCGGCCATGCCGCCATGGCGATGGCGCTGATCGAGGTAGCCGCGGAAGATCGAATATTGCTCGGACGTCGGTACCGCGCTGCGCTGCTCGCCGACCAGGTCGGAATTGCGCGCCAGCACCTTGCGGAAGTTGCGCGAGGGACGGAATTCGTTGGCGATCACGCGGACCGACACGCAGGCCCGGCACTGGTCGCAGGCCGGCCGGTAGGCGATCGACTGGCTGCGGCGGAAGCCGCCATGGGTGAGGAGGTCGTTGAGATCGGTCGCCTTGTCGCCGACCAGATGCGTGAACACCTTGCGTTCCTGCCGGCCCGGCAGATACGGGCAGGGCGACGGCGCGGTCAGGTAGAATTGCGGGGTGTCACGCGAGTGCTGGGTCAAGGAACGTCGTGAGCCTCCGAGGCGGTCAACAACAGAATTGCGCTCCGAAGCCGGCCGGTCAATCGGTTTTGGTGGGTCACCTGCGGTCTCACCACGTCCGAGCCGGTTGGGCGAGCTGCGAGCGGACGGACGTATTGATGACGACCGTACCGAGCACGTAATCGTGCAGCAGCCGGCGGCGTCCGTTGAACAATCCGATCAGCAGGATGAAGGGCGACAGCGCCGATACCGAGATCCAGAAGCACACCGCATGCACGGCACCGAGCACAAAGTAGCCGGGCGCGCCGTACCAGGTTCGCAGCTCCAGATCCATGACCCGCATGCCGATCGTTGCCGAGTTCGGCCCGCCGATGGTCGCGCCGTAGTAGACGATCGCCCAGATCACCGAGGCTGGCGAGACCAGCCAGAACAGCGCCCAGCCGAGGCCGAGCGTGACCACGCCGAACACGGCAATGAAGATGACGGCCAGGATGACGGGGACCGCGAGGACCAGGAGGTCGATCAAGAACGCAATCATCCGCCGCGTCAGCACGCCGCGAAACAGCTCCGGCTGCTGATAGGGATCATAGGCATGCGGCCGCGGGCTCGCCCCGCCGCCGTCGTTGCCGGGGCTCGCAGACGCCATCGATGGACCCTCCCGAATTGGCAACCAGGACATGGGAACAGCGCGCGCGCTTGCAAGGGGCGATCCCTGCAACGCGCGCGGCAAATTTCCGGCGTTTTCGCGATTTGTCGCACGGAGCGCCGCACGCCCGGGCGTCGAAACCGCGCAGCGCGTCTGGCCCCGCTCAGCCGTGGCGGCGCAGCCGCTCGGCGGCCTGAGGCGCGAAATAGGTCAGGACGCCGTCGGCCCCGGCGCGCTTGAAGGCGAGCAGGCTCTCCATCATCGCCCGGTCGCCGTCGATCCAGCCATTGTTGGCGGCCGCCGCGATCATCGCATATTCGCCCGACACCTGGTAGGCGAAGGTCGGCATGGCGAACGTGTCCTTCACCCGCCTGACGACGTCGAGATAGGGCATGCCCGGCTTGACCATCACCATGTCCGCGCCCTCGGCGATGTCGAGCTCGACCTCGCGCAGCGCCTCGTCGCTGTTGGCACTGTCCATCTGATAGGTGCGCTTGTCGCCGGTCAGCGTCTTGGCCGAGCCGATCGCGTCACGGAACGGGCCATAGAAGGCTGAGGCGTATTTGGCCGCATAGGCCATGATCTGCACGTCGAGGAAGCCCGACTGGTCCAGCGCCTGGCGGATGGCGCCGACCCGGCCGTCCATCATGTCGGAGGGCGCGATGATGTCGCAGCCGGCTTCGGCCTGGACCAGGGCCTGACGCACCAGGACCGCGACGGTCTCGTCGTTGAGAATGCGGCCGTCCCGGATCAGACCGTCATGGCCGTGACTGGTGAACGGGTCCAGCGCGACGTCGCAGAGAACGCCGATGTCCGGAAACTCCTTCTTGATGGCGCGCACGGCCTGGCAGACCAGATTGTCCGGGTTGCACGCCTCCGAGCCGTGCTCGTCGCGCAGCGACGGCTCGGTGTAGGGGAATAGCGCAATGCAGGGGATCTCCAGCTTGGCGGCGCGCTCGGCGTCGCGGACGATCTCGTCGACGCTCAGCCGCTCGACGCCCGGCATCGAGGCCACCGTGCTGCGGGTGCGGTCGCCTTGCACGACGAACAGCGGCCAGATCAGGTCGTCGGTCGTCAGCACGTTCTCGCGCACCATCCGGCGCGCCCATTCGGCCTTGCGGTTGCGCCGCGGCCGGATGGTCAGATCGAGCACCGGCGGTGTTCCCGCGGCGGGGTTGCGCGCGACGTCGCGCAGATCGATCGGGCGCCCGAATTTGATCGCCATGGGGTGCTGGCTCCTTGAGCTGGCCGGCGAGCCGGAGGATTTTGATTTGTTGTAATTCCAACAATCTGTAGCACTTCGTCCGCCGCCCGTCACTTGACCTGACGCAAGCGGGCCAGGGTTGATTTCCGGCCCGGTTGATTTCACGGTGCGGGATGGCCAAGAAGCGGCCAAGAATCGCCATCCTCCTGGTCTTGAGAGGCCCGATGTTTTCGATGAAGACCTGCCCGATCTGCCTGAGCCGCCATGCCTGAGATCCCCTCGGCGCGAGACCTGGCGCGCGACAACGCCGCCATGTCCATTGCCGCCATGTCCTCAGATCGGCGCGAGGGTGACGAGAATGTCTGGACGCGACGGCTCGTGCTGTTCCTGCGCGTCATGGCGATGCTGTCGATCGTCAAGGGACTCTATCACTGGGCGCAGGTGACCGGCTTCATCGGCGGGGAGGACGATGCATTCGAGAACCAGGCCATGGCCTGGCAGGCCGCAACGGTCTATTTCGCGGTGATCGAGCTGGTCGCCGCCGTGGGCCTTTGGCTGGCAACGCCGTGGGGTGCGGTGGTGTGGCTCACCACGGTGGTCTCGATGGCGGTGATCGAGCTGATGTTCCCGGGCATCTATGGTGGCAATCTGGTGGTGGTTGCCGGCGAGGCGGTCATGCTTGCCGCCTATCTCGTATTGGCCTGGATGGCTGCGCGCGAGCGACCACCATAGGTGGTGCGTTCCAATCGTTGCCCGGCGTAAATCCTTTCAACGCATTGCGGGTAATGTTTCGAACACCTTAAGAGCGTTTGCCACAGCTGTTACAGACACCTTAGCGTGCAAGCCGTAGCTGTTTTGGAATGCGACAGCGGGATGAAACGAACCGCGAACATCGGGCATCGACCGTCAACGGACTCTTGCAAAAGCCTCTGTAATTACTGAATTAAAAGACGATTCACTCTCCGCGATTCATTCTCTCTTTATGCTCTTATTTAAGGCGATCTTCAAAGCACGCCCCTTAAGTTCGCTCTATCAGACGGGACACAAGTTTCGTCGAATAAGTCGACAAAAACGACGACAGGGGAAGTGTCATGATGAAAGCCGTTGCGACGGCCGTGGAGACTGCTGCGCCGGGTCAGGGCGGCACCGTCCAGTCGCTCTATCTGGAAGCCCTGACTCTGGTGGAGCGGCTGCATCGCCGCCTGCTCGACGTCATCAAGGACGAGTTCGACCGCCGCGGTCGTTCCGACATCAATTCGGTCCAGGCGCTCTTGCTCTATAACATCGGCGACAAGGAGCTGACCGCGGGCGAGCTGCGCACGCGCGGCTACTATCTCGGCTCCAACGTCTCCTACAATCTGAAGAAGCTGGTCGAGCTCGGTTTCCTCGATCACCAGCGCTCGCGCGTCGATCGCCGCTCGGTCCGCATCCGCCTGACCCCGCAGGGCCAGGAGATCCGCCGCATCGTCGACTCGCTGTATCAGAAGCACGTCAAGACCGTGGAGCAGGTCGGCGGCATTTCGAGCGAGGAGTTCTCCACGCTGAACAAGTCGCTGCATCGCCTCGAGCGGTTCTGGACCGATCAGATTTTGTATCGGCTCTGACACGCGCACATCGTTTCGGTTGAGCCGGCCTCCCAACGCGGAGATCAAGACCGGACAGCCGTCTGAGTTCGACCTTGCGTCGGTCCCGCTTGGGGCCGGCGCTTTTTCTTGTGGTGTTCCTATTCGCTGTTGCGAGAAACTTCCGCTCCGAGCTGGAACCAACCAGGCCTCCACGACTTGTCCCCGCCGGAGGTTGGATCATGCTGCACGATCGCGGAATGCAGGTGATGAACGTGGAGGTGGTCGCCGACTCCTACGCGATCGCGGCCAACTATCTGCGCCTGTCAGGTGTGCTGCCGGACACGATCACGCCGAACGAACAGCTCGTCGACATCATCGTGCAGCTGATCCACCGCGGAGAATTCAACAAGCTCAGGCTCGCGAACAAGGCGATCTCGATGTTCGAGATGGCCTCTGCGGCCTGACCATCAAGAGGGGATGATATGGAAGCCGCCATCGATCGGATCATGCACACTTACGACCTGCTGGCGAACCGCACTGCGGCGGCCAGCGAGGAAGCGCGGCGCAAGGTCAGCGCCTACATCCAGACCTTGTTCGAAGCTGGCGAGCGTGACCCGCATCGTCTCACCGTGTGCGGCCTGACCTATCTGCGCCAGCTCGACGGCCGCGTCGATCCGGTGAAGGCGGGCTACACCGGGCTCTGATGACCCTGGCGCAAGATGCTCGCGCTTGGCGCTTGCCTCATGATACCGGCAACCTGTATGAGACCGTCTGGTTTCATGCAGGTTGTTTTTTTGGGGGGAGCCGTCGATGCTTTTGCTGTCCCGAATGATACTGACTACCGCAGTCATGGTGTTGGTTTGCGGGGAGCTGGTCGTCTCTACGAGTACGGCCGAGCCGGTTGCCTCTCCGAAGGGACCGAACAGTCGCAAAGCCCTAGCGAAAGTTGGGGCCTGCGCAGAGACGACGATTACGAGAATCGCCGATCGGTTCGACGAGCCGCTATCGCCGACACCGTTCAAAAGCGGCGAAAAGCGCGACGAGGACGGTGAGCCGCTGATGGATTCTGGCACCTACGTTCAGTATCAGAACGGTGCCGAGCAGATCGACGCAGAGTGGAATGCCGGCGTGGCCCATTCCAAGCTGGGCGACCCCGTCCGTCTCTGCACGGTCTGGAAACCGAAGAAGTGTCCTCCCGGCGACGATCGGGGGCGGATCTACAAGGCGACCAACCTGCGGACCAACGAGACCTGGCAGATGTCGGAGAGCTGGCACTCCTGCGGCGGGGCGTGAGCAGGGGCTTGTTCCAGCGGCCGTCCACCATATCTGGCGCAAATATCCGGTTTGACCCGCAACCGCTTGACCTGTCCCTT
Organism: Bradyrhizobium sp. SZCCHNR1002; assembly: GCF_032381435.1. NCBI lineage: Bacteria > Pseudomonadati > Pseudomonadota > Alphaproteobacteria > Hyphomicrobiales > Nitrobacteraceae > Bradyrhizobium > Bradyrhizobium sp. SZCCHNR1002. The sequence continues at coordinate 1,303,868 of NZ_JAUHIS010000001.1, read as the reverse complement.
GGCCTGCCGCCGCCCGTATGGTAAGGGCAGGGGTCTTTTCCGACCGCCTTCACTGAACCGACCGCCGGCCCCTCAAGGCCTTGCGGACGTGGAGATATTCCGCCGATGACCGCTTCCAGCGCCAAGCCCGCCTCGTCAGTCGATTCTTTCTTCTCCGCCACCCTGGCCGAGGCCGATCCCGAGATCGCCGCCGCCATCAAGGGTGAGCTCGGTCGGCAACGGCACGAAATCGAGCTGATCGCCTCGGAAAACATCGTCAGCCGGGCGGTCCTGGAGGCCCAGGGCTCGGTCATGACCAACAAATACGCCGAGGGCTATCCGGGCGCGCGCTACTATGGCGGCTGCGAATGGGTCGACGTCGCCGAGAACCTCGCGATCGACCGCGCCAAGAAGCTGTTCGGCGCCAATTTCGCCAACGTCCAGCCGAACTCCGGCAGCCAGATGAACCAGGCGGTGTTCCTGGCGCTCTTGCAGCCCGGCGACACCTTCATGGGCCTCGACCTCGCTGCCGGTGGCCATCTGACCCACGGCTCGCCGGTCAACATGTCCGGCAAGTGGTTCAAGGCCGCGCACTACACCGTGCGCCGCGACGACCACCTGATCGACATGGATGCGGTGGCCAAACAGGCTGAGGAAGTGAAGCCGAAGCTGATCATCGCCGGCGGCAGCGCCTATTCGCGCCCCTGGGACTTCAAGCGCTTCCGCGAGATCGCCGACAGCGTCGGCGCCTACCTGCTGGTCGACATGGCCCACTTCGCCGGCCTCGTCGCCGGCGGCGCGCATGCCTCGCCGGTGCCGCACGCTCACATCGTCACCACCACGACCCACAAATCGCTGCGCGGCCCGCGCGGCGGCCTGATCCTTTGGAACGACGAGCAGTTCACCAAGAAGCTGAACTCGGCGATCTTCCCCGGATTGCAGGGCGGCCCGCTGATGCACGTCATCGCGGCCAAGGCGGTGGCGTTCGCCGAGGCGCTGCGGCCGGAGTTCAAGGTCTACGCGAAGAACATCGTCGAGAACGCGAAGGCGCTGGCGGAATCGCTGCGCGCCCAGGGTTTCGATATCGTCTCCGGCGGCACCGACAACCACCTGATGCTGGTCGACCTCCGGCCGAAGGGGCTGAAGGGCAACGTCTCGGAGAAGGCGCTGGTCCGCGCCGGCATCACCTGCAACAAGAACGGCATCCCGTTCGACCCCGAGAAGCCGTTCGTCACCTCGGGCCTTCGTCTCGGCACCCCGGCGGCGACCACCCGCGGCTTCGGCGTCGCGGAATTCCAGCAGGTCGGCAGCCTGATCGCCGAGGTGCTGAACGCGATTGCGCAGTCCTCGGAAGGCAGTGCGCCGCTGGTGGAAGCCGCGGTCAAGGACAAGGTGAAGGCACTGACCGACCGGTTCCCGATCTATCAGTAAGGCTTGAAGCCACAATGCGCTGCCCGAGCTGCAACAGCCTCGATACGCAGGTGAAGGACTCCCGCCCCACCGAGGACTCCTCGGTGATCCGGCGGCGGCGGGTCTGCGTCACCTGCAACTTCCGCTTCACGACCTTCGAGCGGGTGCAGCTGCGCGAACTCACCGTCATCAAGCGCAACGGCCGCCGCGTGCCGTTCGACCGCGACAAGCTGATGCGCTCGGTGCAGATTTCCTTGCGCAAGCGCTCGGTCGATCCGGAGCGGGTCGAGAAGATGGTGTCGGCGATCGTGCGCGAGCTCGAGAGCGGCGGTGAATCGGAGGTGTCCTCGGAGGCGATCGGCGAGATCGTGATGGAGCATCTGCGCGACCTCGACGACGTCGCCTATGTCCGCTTCGCCTCGGTCTATCGCAATTTCCGCGAGGCCAAGGATTTCGAGGCCGTGCTCGGCGAGCTCTCGGCCGAGGACGAGACGCCGCGGCTGGCGCCGGTCCGCAAATGATCTTCCGGGTCCTGGTCGATCAGGTCGGTGAAAAGCTGAAGGCGCAAAAGGACGCCGACCGCCGCTTCATGCAGCTGGCGCTGGCGCTTGGCCGGCGTGGGCAGGGTCGCACCTGGCCGAACCCGGCTGTCGGCGCAGTGGTGGTCAAGGATGGCATCATCATTGGCCGTGGCTGGACCCAGCCGGGCGGGCGTCCGCACGCCGAGCCGGAGGCGCTCCGGCGGGCTGGCGCGGCCGCCAAGGGTGCCACGCTCTATGTGACCCTGGAGCCGTGCTCGCATTTCGGCAAGTCGCCGCCTTGCGTCGACGCGGTGATCGCCGCCGGCATCAGCCGCGTCGTGTCCGCGATCGAGGACCCCAATCCCGAGGTCGCGGGGCAGGGGCATGCGAAGCTGCGTGCCGCCGGCATCCAGGTCGAGGTCGGTCTCTGTTCGGCCGACGCCAAGCGCGACCATGCCGGCCATTTCCGCCGTATCCGTGATGGCCGGCCGCATGTGATCCTCAAGCTCGCCGTCTCGGCCGACGACAAGATCGCAGCCAGCGGCAGCACGCCTGTGGCGATCACGGGCGCGGCCGCACGGACGCGCGTGCATCTGTTGCGCGCCCAGAGCGACGCGATCCTGATCGGCGTGCGCACCGCGATCGCCGATGATCCGCTGCTGACCTGCCGGCTCCCGGGGATGGATCTCCGCTCTCCGGTGCGCGTCGTGCTCGATCCGATGCTGCGGCTGCCTATGACCAGCCGTTTGGTGCAATCAGCGCGAACCACGCCGCTCTGGATGGTCGCGTCCGCGCTAGCGGAGCCCGCGGCGGCGACCAAGCTCGGTGCTGCCGGTGCTCAGGTCATCCGCGTGCCGCCGCAGGCCGAGCCATCGGCGCTGGAGCCGCCCGCGGTGCTCAAGGCGCTCGCCGAGAAGGGCATCACCCGCCTGATGATCGAGGGCGGCAGCCGCGTCGCATCATCCTTCATGGCGAGCGGTCTCGTCGACGAGATCTGGCTCCTGCGCGGTCCCGGCACGATCGGCGCCGACGGGATTGCTGCGCTGGATGCATTGCCGCTGACCGCAATCACGCAGTCGCAGGCCTATCGCGTTCGTGCTAGCGAGACGCTCGATCCCGACACCCTTACGATTTACGAGCGCGTGTAATGTTCACCGGCATCGTCACCGACATCGGCGAGATCGTCAGCCTGACGCCGCGGACCGAGGGCAAGCTGCACCGGCTGCGGATCGCCTGCAGCTATGATCAGGCCACGATTGCCGATGGCGCGTCGATCGCCAACAACGGCGTCTGCCTTACGGTTGTGCAGTCGGGTGTCGCCGACGGGAAGACCTGGTTCGAGGTCGATGCCGCCGCGGAGACGCTGGCGCTGACGACGGCCAGGCACTGGCGCGTCGGCTCGAAGCTCAACCTGGAGCGGGCGCTGAAGATCGGCGACGAGCTCGGCGGTCACATCGTCTCCGGCCATGTCGACGGCATCGCGACCATCGTCAGCCGCGAGAACCTGCCGGACATGGCGCGGTTCGTGTTCAAGACGAGCCGCGAACTGGCCCGCTTCATCGCCACCAAGGGCTCGATCACCCTCGATGGCGTGTCGCTGACGGTCAACACCGTCGACGATCTGACCTTCTCGGTGCTGATCATTCCGCATACGCTGAGCGTCACCACGCTGTCATCCTGGCAGGCCGGCAGCGAGGTCAATATCGAGGTCGACCTGATGGCGCGCTACGCCGCGCGCCTCACGGAAATGAAGTAGCCTCCAAGCGAGGCTTTCCGTCTTGGCTTTGCCGGCGCTCGCGCCTACAAGGCCAGCCCTCATGGCGAGGCGGCGCTGCTGCGCCGGTTCGCAGCATGAGGCCAATTTCATCTCGTCCTTCGCGATGCGGCCCATTGGCCGCTCCCTCAAGGGCGAGGCAGCTGAAGACAATGGAAACCGAACCATGGCAGACGCACGGCGCGCGCCGCTGAAAGACCAGACCGACATCACCGGCGCTCGCGCGCTGATCGTCGAGGCGCGCTTCTACGACGACATCCAGGACGCGATGCTCGAGGGCGCCACCGCCGAGTTGAAGGCGGCCGGTGTGAGCTACGACGTCCTCACTGTCACCGGCTCGCTGGAGATCCCGGCGACGATCGCGATCGCGCTGGATGCGGCGGCCAAGACCGGCAAGCCCTATGATCTCGCGATCGCGCTCGGTTGCGTCATCCGAGGCGACACCATCCATTTCGAGATCGTCTCGCAGGAATCTTCGCGGGCGCTGATGGACCTCTCGGTCGCCCGCGGCCTGCCGCTCGGCAACGGCATCCTGACGGTCAACAATGAGGACCAGGCGTGGGCGCGCGCCCGCGTGTCCGAGATGAACAAGGGCGGCGATGCCGCGCGGGCTGCGCTGGCCGTGCTGCGCATCAAACGCCGCCTGGCGCGAGGCTGACATGGCCGAGAACAAACCCTTCAAGGGCCCGATCCGCGCCAACAACGACCGCAAGGCCAACCGCCGCGGCGCCGCGCGTCTCGCCGCTGTCCAGGCGCTCTACCAGATGGATATCGCCGGCGCCGGGATCAACGACGTCCTGGCCGAATTCGAGAGCCACTGGCTCGGCAACGAGGTCGAGGGCGAGCAGTATCTGCCCGCCGAGGCCGCGTTCTTCCGCGACATCGTCTCCGGTGTGGTGCGCGACCAGACCAAGATCGATCCGGTGCTCGATACCGCGCTGGAGCGCGGCTGGCCGCTGCAGCGGATCGACGCGATCCTGCGCGCGGTGCTGCGCGCCGGCGCCTATGAGCTGGAGCGGCGCAAGGACATTCCGGCCCGCGTCGTCGTGTCCGAATATGTCGACATCGCCCACGCCTTCGTCGAGCGCGACGAAACCGGCATGGTCAATGCCGTGCTCGAGCAACTGGCCAGGCAGTATCGCGGCGACGAGATGGGGCCGAAGTAGGTGGTGAGCCGGGCCGCAGCAGGGCTGTTGCGAACCGGCGCGGTGCCAGCGTGCTTGCTCAACTGTCATCACCCGCGAAAGCGGGTGATCCAGTATTCCAGAGACGTCGGGGGGATACCGAGGGGCCGCGGCGTACTGGATCGCCCGGTCAAGCCGGGCGATGACAGCGGAGTGCAGGGAGGGCGCCGATGACCCAAGCTCCGTCCGGCGAAGATTCCCTCATCGCCCGCTACTTCAAGCCGCTGGCGACCGACCCCGGCGCGTTCGGCCTTGTCGACGACGCCGCCATCATTCCGGCCTCGGGCGACGACCTCGTCGTCAACACCGACGCCATCGTCGAGGGCGTTCACTACCTCCCGGACGATCCGCCCGATACGGTCGCGCGCAAGGCGCTGCGGGTGAACCTGTCCGATCTCGCGGCCAAGGGCGCGGTGCCGGCTGGCTTCCTGCTGACCCTGGCGCTGCGCCGGACAGATGAAGCTTGGCTCGCCGCCTTCGCCGGCGGTCTCGGCGAGGACGCCGCGACGTTCGGCTGCCCGCTGCTCGGCGGCGACACCGTGTCCACGCCGGGACCTGTCATGATCTCGATCACCGCGTGGGGGCGTGTCCCCCGGGGCCGGATGGTCCACCGCTTTGGAGCGGGTGCCGGCGACCGGGTGATGGTCACGGGCACGATCGGCGATGCTGCGCTCGGCCTGCGCATTCTTCAGGGCAGAGCAGAGGCGGGCGCGCCGAACGCCGATCCCGCCGCGCGGGATATGCTGATCGGCCGCTATCGCCTGCCGCAGCCGCGCTGCGGGCTGGCGGCGGCGGTGAGGGACTACGCGACAGCGTCGATGGACGTCTCTGATGGCCTGGCCGGCGACCTGACCAAGCTTTGTGCTGCCTCTTCCGTGAGCGCCGACATCGATCTGTCACGTGTTCCGATCTCAACAGCAGCTGCACAGCTTCTCGCTGCCGGATCGGTCCAACTGGAAACGCTGATCTCGGGCGGCGACGACTACGAGATCCTCTGCACCGTTCCCGCAGCGCAATGCGAAGCATTCCGCGCTGCAGCTACGACGGCCGGCGTGGACCTGACCGAACTCGGCGCCATCGCCGAAGGATCGCATCCGCCGCGCTTCCTGGACGGGCAGGGCCGTCCAGTTGCGCTGACGCGCCTGTCCTTCAGTCACTTCTGACATTTGTTCGCAACCGCACATTGCGACCAAAGAAGCGTCTGAATTTGGAGCGGTTCAGGCGTCGCGGCGTTGCGTCATCATGGCGATTTTGGCAAGGTCCATGACGTTCGAGGCGGCTCCGCCCGGAGCGGCCTGACAGGGGGCGTGCGTCGCACCATCGCGGCGTGACGTAGTTAGAAAAGCAAAGAGCCGAGGAAACTAAATGTCAGCTTTATGGGTGATCGTGCTCTGCGGAGCGCTGTCGATCGTCTATGCGATCTGGGCCACACAATCGGTGCTCAGTGCGGACGCCGGCAATGCGCGCATGCAGGAAATCGCAGCGGCCGTGGCCGAGGGCGCTCAGGCCTATCTCCGCCGCCAATACACGACGATCGGGTTAGTCGGCGTCGTGATCTTCGTGCTCCTTGCGTATTTCCTCGGTATGCTCGTCGCGATCGGCTTTGCGATCGGCGCGATCCTCTCCGGCGCCGCCGGCTTCATCGGCATGAACGTCTCGGTGCGCGCCAACGTCCGCACCGCGCAGGCCGCAATCACTTCGCTCGCTGGCGGCCTCGAGCTCGCCTTCAAGGCCGGCGCGATCACGGGCCTGCTGGTCGCCGGTCTCGCGCTGCTCGGCGTCACCATCTACTTCGGCATCCTCACCGGCTTCATGAAGCTCGCGCCCGACAGCCGCACCGTGATCGATGCGCTGGTCGCGCTCGGCTTCGGCGCCTCGCTGATCTCGATCTTCGCCCGTCTCGGCGGCGGCATTTTCACCAAGGGCGCCGACGTCGGCGGTGACCTCGTCGGCAAGGTCGAGGCCGGCATCCCCGAGGATGATCCGCGCAACCCCGCGACCATCGCCGACAACGTCGGCGACAATGTCGGCGACTGCGCCGGCATGGCCGCCGACCTGTTCGAAACCTACGCGGTGACCGCGGTCGCCACCATGGTGCTCGCGGCGATCTTCTTCGCCAAGTCGTCGCTGCTCGCCAACATGATGACCCTGCCGCTCGCCATCGGCGGCATCTGCATCATCACCTCGATCGCCGGCACGTTCTTCGTCAAGCTCGGCGCCAGCCAGTCGATCATGGGCGCGCTCTACAAGGGCCTGATCGCGACCGGCGTGCTGTCGCTCGCCGGTGTCGCGATTGCGATCGGGTGGCTGATCGGCTTCGGCAAGCTCGACGGCGTCGACTACACCGGCACCGCGCTGTTCGTTTGCGGCGTCGTCGGCCTCGTCGTCACCGGCCTGATCATCTGGATCACCGAGTACTACACCGGCACCGACTTCCGCCCGGTGAAGTCGATTGCGGCGGCCTCGGTGACCGGTCACGGCACCAACGTGATCCAGGGCCTCGCCATCTCGATGGAATCGACCGCGCTGCCAGCGATCGTGATCATCGCAGGCATCCTGGTCACCTACAGCCTCGCCGGCCTGTTCGGCATCGCGATCGCGACCACGACGATGCTGGCGCTGGCCGGCATGATCGTCGCCCTCGACGCCTTCGGTCCGGTCACCGATAACGCTGGCGGCATTGCCGAAATGGCCGGCCTGCCCAAGGAGGTCCGCAAGTCCACCGACGCGCTCGACGCCGTCGGCAACACCACCAAGGCGGTGACCAAGGGCTACGCGATCGGCTCCGCCGGTCTCGGCGCGCTCGTGCTGTTCGCGGCCTATAATCAGGACCTGCAGTTCTTCATCGCCGACTCCGCGAAGCATCCTTACTTCGCGGGCATCAAGCCGGACTTCTCGCTGAACAACCCCTACGTCGTGGTCGGCCTGTTGTTCGGCGGCCTGCTGCCGTATCTGTTCGGCGCGATGGGCATGACCGCGGTCGGCCGCGCCGCAGGTGCGATCGTCGAGGAGGTGCGCCGGCAGTTCCGCGAGAAGCCGGGCATCATGCAGGGCACGGACAAGCCGGATTACGGCAAGGCCGTCGACCTGCTGACCAAGGCGGCGATCAAGGAGATGATCATTCCCTCGCTGCTGCCGGTGCTGTCGCCGATCGTCGTCTACTTCCTGATCTACGCGATCGCGGGCGGTGGCGCGGCTGGCAAGTCGGCGGCGTTCTCGGCCGTCGGTGCCATGCTGCTCGGCGTCATCGTCACCGGCCTGTTCGTTGCGATCTCGATGACCTCCGGCGGCGGCGCCTGGGACAATGCCAAGAAGTACATCGAGGACGGCCATTTCGGCGGCAAAGGCTCGGATGCGCACAAGGCGGCCGTCACGGGTGACACCGTCGGCGATCCCTACAAGGACACGGCGGGCCCGGCGGTGAACCCGATGATCAAGATCACCAACATCGTGGCCCTGCTGCTACTGGCGATCCTGGCGCACTGAGTAGTCGTGGTCCGAAAACAAAGCCCCGCGGTGTGAGCCGCGGGGCTTTGATTTGAACTCGGTTCGTTGTTGAGAAAGACTACTCCGCCGCGCGCTGTCGTGTCCGATAGCTTTGCAGCATGCTCTGCGCCATGCGCGGCTGCATTTGCGTGAAGCTCGCCAGGTGCTGATCGAGCTGCGGGCGCGCGCTGCCGCTGACATGCGCCTGCATGAACAGCAGCGTCGTCGTCGTCACCCAGGACAGGTCGAGCGCCTTGGCGATCACCAGGAGCTGGTCCGGCTGCTTGCGGACGAAGGCGCGCTCGACCAGATCGAGCGGCAGCTTGCACATCAGGGACAGCGCCAGCGTGACCTTGTCGAAGCTGCCTTCCTTGGCAAAGCCGTGCAGCTGCGCCTCGTGCAGTTGGCCGGTGGCGTGGAGCTGCTCGACATAGGCCTTGGCATGATCAAAATCGTTCGAGCGCGTCCGCGCCGCGGCTTGCATATGGCCCGACGCTTGGGCGACGGCGAGCTCGACGATCTCGGAGCGCGCCGCGTCGGCACTGGCGAGTTGGTTGCGCACGGCATCAGAGGCTTCGACGAACAGGCGGACCAGCACTTCGCGCGGGCTGTCGGGGCGGCTCCAGAGCTTCAGCGCCAGGCCCGGATCATCGGAGGCCTTGGTCACGAGGCCGGAGAAGCCGTGATTTGAGAAGCGGGCGCCGTCATTGTTCGCGGTGTTCGAAACAACGGCCTGGTCGCCGCGATCGACCAGCACGTCGGTGACGGATTCGGTCAGGGTCTTGCGGCCGGAGATGGCAAGCAGATGCTCCTGGCCACGGGTCTGTGCGGCCGCGACCAGCGTAGTCTCATCAAGCCGGTCGCTCTGGCGCAGCACCGGACCGGCAACCGCAATCGTTTCATCCGCGGCCAGGTGCTTGATCAGGCGCGGCGGCGCATCGGGAAGCACCGCGAGCCGGCTGCCGAGTTCCGCGCGCGCGGCGATCGCCACGTTATCGAGCAGCTTGAACAGCACGTGGTCGAACAGATCGACATGCTCTTCGTTGAACTTGCCCGAGCCGACCACGAACAGGTCGGTCACGCGTTCCAGGATTTCCGCGCGCCGCGAGACGTAGCGGCTGGCAAGAATGTCTTCGAGCTGATGCAGGACGCTATTTGGCAAGACGCGGGCTCATGCGATGGACATCGCCGGTGCCTGCCCCTCGGACGGTCACCGGGCCGCCTCTTTGGAGGGAAGAGGCCCGGCATCCGCTGACGGTATCCAAAAACCAGATCAAAGACACGCGGCCGCCATCTATCGCACCACCCCGCTTAAGGTGCCGTTACACCATGGACTGTATCGGGCTACTGCATGCTGGATCGCAGCCGGCGGGATCCGGCGTGCCGGTCACTGCGCGTCCATCTGCAGGCCTTCCTTTTGGATGATGGACGCGAACTTGCTCGTCTCTGCCTGCACGAAGTCGCCGAATTGCTGCGGCGTGCCGTAGTCGGCCCGCGCGCCCATGGCCGCGATATTCTTGCGGATGTCCTCGCGCTCCAGCATCGCCTTGACCTGCAGGTTCAGCGCGGTGACGATCTCGGGCGGGCAGGCCTTGGGCAGGAAGACGCCGAACCAGGACGAGACGTCGAACTTGGCCAGCTCCGGCGCGCTCTCGCGCATGGTCGGCAGGTCAGGTGCATTGGCGCTGCGCTCCGGCGTCGTCACGCAGAGCCCGGTCAGCTTGCCGTCCTGGATCTGCGGGAGCGATGGAAACAGATTGTCGAACAGGATCTGAATGTCGCCGGCGAGCGCGGCCTGCAGCGCCGGGCCGGCGCCGCGGAACGGGATGTGCGTCATCTTCAATCCCGTGAGCTGCAGGAACCATGCGCCGGTGAGGTGCGGGCTCTGGCCGACGCCGGAGGAGCCGTAGTTCAGCTTGTCGGGATTAGCCTTGAGAAATGCGATCAGCTCGGGAATCGACTTGATGCCGGTGGAGGGATGCGCCGAGACGATGTTCGGGATGCGGATCATGTTGGACACCGCCTGCAGCTGATCCGGCTTGTAGGCGAGGTTGCGGAAGATGGAATAGGCGATCGCGTTCGGGCCGGGATTGCCGATGAGGATGGTGGAGCCGTCGCCCTTGGTGTTGCGTGCGACCTCGGCGGTGCCGATGGTGCCGCCGCCGCCGGAGCGATTCTCGACCACGGCCGATTGTCCCCACGCCGTCTGCAGATGCGCCGCGAGCAGCCGGCCCATCACGTCGGTGCTGCCGCCGGGCGCGGCCGGCACGATCAGCTTCACCGTCTCGGTGGGGCGCCAGTCGGCGAGACTCGTGCGCGGAAGAATGGCGGCGGTCGAGAGCGCGGCGGCGCCCGTGAGAAGCTTGCGGCGCGATAGCGCGGTGCGATGAGCCAATGATTCCTCCCTGCTGTTGTTTTGTCGCAGGGTAGGGAAGGTTGCTGCGCCAGCGCAAGCGCATGGATCACGCGCATGCTGCGCCAATCAGCGCAGCGAGCGCATTTTGTGCCGTGGCCCGGAATCATATTCCGGACGACGGCGATCGGCGCTGGATCAGTTGAAGCTGAGCAGCTTGAACAGCGGCGTCAGGTAGCTGAGCTCCTGGCCGGAGGTCGCCGTGGTGCGGCTGACGAAGTCGAAGATCTTGCCGTCCTTCATGCCGTAATTGGCGAGCCGGCGGACCTGGCGGTTCTTGTCGAAATAGACCGCGATCACGCGCTGATCGACCACCTTCTGGTTCATGAAGGCGACGGGGCGCTCGGCGCGCTGCGAGATGTAGTAGAACACCTCACCGTCGAGCGTGGCGACGGTCGATGGCGTGCCCATCACGATCAGGACCTGGTCCTGGCTCGCCCCGATCGGGATCTGCTCCAGCGCGCCGGGCGGCATGATGTAGCCCTTCTGGAACTGCTCGCCGGTGCAGGCGGCCAGCGCCAGACAGGTCAGCGCGATGGCGCCGGCAGTGCGCAGACGGGTGCGGAGGCCACGGGTAAGCAGGCTGGCAGTCGTTCGCATTGTCTGGGTCATCTTCTCAAGATCGGATCCCGTCCCCTTGCGTCGGGCAGGGCGTTGACGTACCGGGCAAACTTGCGGATTGCAACATGCCGTCCGAACCGGGTCGGGAAAACTCAGCCGCGGAACCTTCATGCTCTGGCCATTCAACCATCTCAGGAAATTGCGACCGTCCCCGCGCGGGACCATCGAGCCGATCTATGGCACGATCGTGGCGCAAACCCGAGAACCGTTGTTTTATAGACACTTAAATGTCCCCGACACGGTCGAGGGACGGTTCGATCTGCTGATTCTGCACCTCTGGCTGGTGCTGCGCCGGCTGCGCGGGGTCGGTGCGGAGCTGTCGCAGGCGCTGTTCGACCGGTTCTGCGCCGACATGGACGACAATCTGCGCGAGATGGGGGTTGGCGACCTCACCGTGCCCAAGCGCATGCAGAAATTCGGCGAGGCCTTCTACGGCCGCACTGCCGCCTATGATCTCGCCTGGTCGGAAAGCGAGGCCCGGCTGGCGGAGGCGCTGCAGAAGAATATCTTGAATGGAGAGCATCCGGACAGCGCGGCGGAACTCGCCGCCTATGCGGGACGGGTGGCGGCGCACCTCGCCACCCTCGACGACAACAAGCTGCTCGGCGCGACCTGGAGCTTCCCGCGCCCGGTGCAGCAGGACTGAACGACATGAGCAGAGACAGAGACATTTCCCGCGACCCCGGCCGCGATCCGACAAAAGATCCCTGGCGGGCCGCGCCGGTGATCGTGGCGCAGATCCCGGACGCCGGGCTTCATCGCGAGATCGAGGCGGACGCGGCCACACGAAGCGCGCTCGCGGTCATGGGCGAGCTGCGCGAGGTGATGTCGGCGCACGCCGCCTTCGATGTGGTCCAGAAGCGTGACGGCAAGGTGCACGTCGAAGGCCGGGTGCGCGCCCGGATCGGCCAGACCTGCGTGGTGACGCTCGATCCGATCGAGACCGAGATCGACGAGCCGATCGACCAGATGTTCGCACCGCCGGAAGACATTCCGGAATTGGCCGAGTTCGTCGAGGACGACCCGAACAGCGAGGTCGATACGGCCGATCCGCCCGAGCCGATCGTCAATGGCCAGATCGATCTCGGGCGGCTGGCCGCCGATGCGCTGTTCCTGGGGATTGACCCCTATCCGCGCAAGCCGGGCGCGGCGTTCGAGCAGCCGGCCGAGGCCGCCGACCCGGAGGATCACCCGTTTGCGGCGCTGAAGGCGTTGAAATCCGCCGGCGGCGCAACGTCCGGCCCGGCCAAAGCGAAGAAAACGGGTGAGGATTGATGTCTGAATGTGCAGGCCGGCCGCGCTCCCGTCCTGTCACGAAGCCTCCCGAATTCGGCTCAAGTTGCTGATTTCGATGGCAAAGACCGATCCGTCTCCCGCTCCTTGCACCGCCGCGGTTGCAAAATCCGTCGCCGCCGGGAGGTTGTTTCGACACGGAGAGACGCTATTGTCGCGCCGGGTCGGGGTGCGACGAAAATGCTCGGCGGCTGTGGGATTGTGCCTCAACTCTCCCCTGGCCGTGCAGTGCCTCTGAACGACCACCAAAACACGGCTAAGCAAGGCCAAGCGAGTCAAGGCCAACACGAGATCAAGCTCGAGATCAGGTTTCCGGGACGTCATGCCTCAAAAGGTTCGAATCGCGCTGGACGCCATGGGCGGGGATTTCGGCGCGGCCGTCGTCATTCCCGGAGCTGCGATTGCGCTGAGCCGCCATCCGGACGCGGAGTTTCTGCTGTTCGGTGACAGTGCCAAGATTGCTCCCGAGCTCGACCGGCATCCGCGGCTGAAGGCGGTCTCGCGCGTCGTTCACACCGACGTCGCCGTCAGCATGGAGGACAAGCCCAGCCAGGCGCTGCGGCGCGGCCGGAAAACCTCCTCGATGTGGATGGCGATCGAGGCCGTCAAGAAGGGCGAGGCGGACGTCGCGATCTCCGCCGGCAATACCGGCGCGCTGGTGGCGATGGCGCGGTTCTGCCTGCGGACCCTCGACGGCATCGACCGGCCGGCGCTGGCGGCGATCTGGCCGACGATGCGCGGCGAATCGGTCGTGCTCGACCTCGGCGCGACGATCGGCGGCGACGCCCGGCATCTGGTGGCGCTGTCGGTGATGGGCGGCGCACTGGCGAGCGTGCTGTTCAACAAGCCCAGGCCGACCGTCGGCCTGCTCAACATCGGCGTCGAGGAGATCAAGGGCCACGAGGAGATCCGCGAGGCGGCCGAGCAGCTGCGCGCGATGAACCTGCCGCAGCTCGACTATATCGGCTTCGTCGAGGGTGACGGCATCGGCAAGGGCGCGGCCGACGTGGTCGTGACCGAAGGCTTCAGCGGCAACATCGCGCTGAAGGCGGCCGAGGGGACGGCGCGCCAGGTCGCGGAATTCCTGCGCGGCGCCATCCAGGCCAGCTTTTTGGCCCGGATCGGCTATCTTTTCGCGCGCGGCGCCTTTGCCGCGCTGCGCGCCCGGCTCGACCCGCGCAAGTCCAATGGCAGCGTGGTGCTCGGGCTCAAGGGCATCGTGGTCAAGAGCCATGGCGGAACCGATGCCGAGGGCTTTGCCTCGGCCGTGCGGGTTGGCTATGAGATGGCCCGCTACGATCTCCTGACCAAGATCACTCAAACACTCAATCGCGACGGCGGCGCATTGGCGTCCGAACCGGTCGCCCAGGAGGCTGTCTCGTGACAATTCGTTCGGTCGTGCTCGGCTGTGGCTCCTATCTCCCGCAGCGGGTCGTGACCAATGCCGAGCTGGCAAGCCGCATCGAGACCTCCGACGAGTGGATCGTTCAGCGCACCGGCATCCGTGAGCGCCATGTCGCAGCCGACGGCGAGTTCACGTCGCATCTCGCGATCAATGCCGCCCGCGCCGCGCTCGCCGCAGCCGACGTCGATCCGCAATCGATCGACCTGATCGTGCTGGGCACCTCGACCCCGGACAACACCTTTCCGGCCACCGCGGTGGCCGTGCAGAACGGGCTCGGCATCAATCATGGCGCGGCCTTCGACCTGCAGGCGGTGTGCTCCGGCTTCGTCTATGCGCTGGCGACCGCCGACAATTTCCTGCGCAGCGGATCGTTCAAGCGGGCGCTGGTGATCGGCGCGGAGACCTTCTCGCGCATCCTCGACTGGAACGACCGCACCACCTGCGTGCTGTTCGGCGACGGCGCCGGTGCGCTGGTGCTGGACGCGCAGCAGCAGGGCGAGGGCGCTGCCGGCCGCGGCGTGCTGACCACCCATCTGCGCTCCGACGGCCGCCACAAATCCAAGCTCTATGTCGACGGCGGTCCGTCCTCGACCCAGACGGTCGGCCATCTCCGGATGGAAGGCCGCGAAGTGTTCAAGCATGCCGTCGGCATGATCACCGACGTGATCGTCGATGCCTTCGAGGCCACCGGCCAGTCGGCCGAGACCATCGACTGGTTCGTGCCGCACCAAGCCAACAAGCGAATCATCGACGCCTCCGCACATAAGCTGCACATCGCCCCCGAAAAGGTGGTCCTGACGGTCGATCGGCACGGAAATACCTCGGCTGCCTCGATTCCACTGGCCCTCGACGTCGCCGTCAAGGACGGCCGCATCAAGAAGGGCGACCTCGTTCTGCTCGAGGCCATGGGCGGCGGCTTCACCTGGGGCTCGGCGCTGGTGCGCTGGTGAGCCATTCCGCCGGACGAGATTGCTTGGGACGACCTGCGCTGCGGCATGCAGTTCCGTTCACGCTGCTGTTGACCATCGCCGCTTAACCTCTTAATTTCCGGGCCGAATTATTCGCCGTGAGTGTGGGGCAGGCGATGGCGGGAACCGGAAAAACAGTTACACGCGTCGATCTCTGCGAGGCCGTCTACCAAAAGGTCGGACTGTCGCGGACGGAGTCGTCTGCGTTCGTCGAGCTGGTCTTGAAGGAGATCACCGACTGCCTGGAGCGCGGCGAGACGGTGAAGCTGTCGTCGTTCGGGTCGTTCATGGTGCGCAAGAAGGGTCAGCGCATCGGACGCAACCCCAAGACCGGCACCGAGGTGCCGATCTCGCCCCGGCGGGTCATGGTGTTCAAGCCGTCGGCGATCCTGAAGCAGCGCATCAACGGCCAGCCGGCCTCCGGCAAGATGAACGGCGAGGCCAGCGCCGAGTTCGGCGCCGAGCCGGAATAGGGCCGTTCGGCGTGGCCTGAGGGCCGGAGTCGGCGTCGCATGCGTTCAATTCGTCCAATATCGTCAGCGTAGTCGTCGCGTTTCTTGGCAGCACGATCGAAGGGGAACGGGCATTTGGACAAGGCGCCCGATGCGTTTCGGACGATCAGCGAGGTCGCGCAGGAGCTCGACATCCCGCAGCACGTGCTGCGGTTTTGGGAGACGCGGTTCGCCCAGATCAAGCCGATGAAGCGGAGCGGCGGCCGGCGCTATTACCGGCCCGACGACGTCGATCTTCTCAAGGGCATCCGCCGTCTGCTCTACAGCGAAGGCTACACGATCAAGGGCGTGCAGCGCATCCTGAAGGAACACGGCGTCAAGTCGGTCCAGGGGCTGGCGGATACCTCCGCGGCCGTCTCCTTCGGCGCGCTCGAGGAGACCCTCGGCCAGGCGATGATGGAGGAGGAGCCGCTCAGCGAGGAGGAGGTCGAATCGGAGGATGAAGAGGAGGAGGCCTCCGAGGAGGAGGGCATCGATTTCCGCTTCGTCGACACCGAGGACGACATTCTCGACACCTTCCGTGTCGGCCCGCCCACCCGTGCCGGCATGAAGCCGGAGGAGCGCGAAAAGCTCGAAGGCGTGCTCAAAGAGCTCGTCGACTGCCGCGCGCTGCTCGACCGCGCGATGAAGGAGGTCTGAGGGAGCCTCCGCGTGCCAACGGGCGGATTCGTTCGCTTCGGCGCGCATCGCGCCTTGGCTCACCCCCGATCCCAAGGTTTCGGAGCAGAGAGCGCGCGACGAGCTGCGCCCCTCCCCCTTGCGGGGAGGGGGCAGGGGTGAGGGGCGCCAACCTCCGCTCCCTCCATGAGCCCCCACGAAACCCGCCCGCCGTACCTTGCATCCCATCCCGATCACGGCTACAGGATCGGCCATCGGAGCGTGGCGCAGCCCGGTTAGCGCACTAGTCTGGGGGACTAGGGGTCGTGGGTTCGAATCCCGCCGCTCCGACCATTTTTCGAGATGCGATCTGGCTCGTTGGAGTTCGCTTTGTCCCGAGCGGCGATCAGAGCAATTCGACGTAAGGCCTCAGCAGGTTGACGGTTTCGAGCAAACCATCGGCCTCCATTTCCAGAAGCAGCGGCTGACCTTCCGTTAAAGATGAGCGCGAGGCTGACGAAGGCAGGCTGACCGAGCGGAAGCCGATTGAGCCGACCAAGCCTGTCTGGTCGGGCTGACGGGGCGTGATCAAGGCGTGGAGAGAAGCCGCTTGGCAAGATGATCTCGCGAGACAGCAGCAAGACGCCAAACGCGTTGGAGCGATCAACGCGTGCATGCTCTCAGCGACACTGGCTTTTCAACGTGCTGACGGCTGCTTAAACTCCGCGGCGGCTCCCGGTGCGCTGGCTCGCGTCAGAGGCCATTTTCGTTTCTGTCATTGCTGTCGAGTTCCTCATGGACGCCGCCGTCGTCGATACCTCTTTTGGCCATTTCGAGAACGCCGAGCAGATCGCCTTCTGGAACGGCGCGGGCGGCGAGCGTTGGGTGGCGCGGCGGGCGGAGCTGGATGCGATGCTGGCGCCGGTGCAGGACGCGCTGCTGGAGCGGGCGGCCATTCAGCCGAACGAGCGGGTGCTCGACATCGGCTGCGGCTGCGGCGCCACGCTGATCGCCGCGGCGGACCAGGTCGGCCGGGGCGGCAGCGTGCTCGGCCTCGACGTCTCCGCCGCCATGTTGACCGCGGCACATGAGCAGGCGCCGGCCGAGGCGCCCGTCAGCTTCGTGCAGGCCGATGCCATGGTGCATCACTTCAAGGCCGCGAGTGCCGATCTGGTGATCTCGCGTCTCGGCGTGATGTATTTCGCCGATCCCGTGCGCGCCGTGCTGAACATTCGCACGGCCCTGCGCTCCGAGGGGCGGGTCGCATTCGCCTGCTGGGGTGAGCTGCGCGACAACCCATGGGCGCTGGAGCCGCTGCAGGCGGCCTATGATCACGTGCCGAAGCTGCCGGGTCTGCGGCCGCACGCGCCGGACGATTTTGCGTTCGGCACGGCCGAGTGGGTGGAGAAGGTGCTGACCGACGCGGGGCTGCGCCGCGTCCGCCTCGAGCGCTGCGACGTCGCGTTGGATCTCGGCGCCGGCGGCGGTCTCGATGCCGCCGTGCAGACGGCGCTCGCGATCGGGCCCGCCGGCCGCGCCGTCGCCGGGCAACCGACCGAGGCGGCGGAGGCCGCGACATCGGCGGTGAGAAAGGCGCTCGGGCGGTACGCCAAGGCGCACGGCGTGATGGTGCCCGCTTCGTTCTGGACCGTGACCGCCGTCGATCCCTGACACGGGCCGGAGACCACCAGCGCGCTCTGCACCCTCGACAACGCCGCAAGATCGGTCGAGCGCGCGATATCCGGGCGCGATTAGCTTGTGCTGCCACGGAGCTCGGAACGATGAAGGCGGCGCTGCGAAACCACCATGCCCGGATGCAACGGGTGCTCGATCACATTGACCGGCACCTCGACGATGATCTGGATCTCGATACGCTGAGCGGCATCGCAGCCTACTCGAAATATCACTTCCACCGGCAGTTCACCGCGACCTTCGGTCTGTCCGTGCATCGCTACATCCAGCTCGCCCGTATGAAGCGTGCGTCCTACCAGCTGGCCTACAGCGATGCCCAGAGCGTCACCGATGTCGCGATGGATGCCGGCTACGACGCACCGGATGCCTTCGCCCGCGCCTTTCGGCAACGGTTCGGGCAGACGCCGTCGTCGTTTCGGAAGTCTCCCGACTGGGAGCTGTGGCTTGCGGCCTTCGGGCCTTTCGACGATGCGAGGAGCAAGCTGATGCAGAAAACCTTCACCGCCCATGACGTCACGGTGCGCGACGTGCCTGCCACGCGCGTGGCCATCATCGAGCACCGCGGCGATCCGGCGACGCTCGGCGCCACGATCCAGCGCTTCATCGCGTGGCGCAAGACCGCCGGCCTGCACCCCAGGATCAGCCCGACCTTCAATGTCTGGCGCTCCGAGCGTCGTCCGGCATCGCCTGCGGATTACAGCGTCGACCTCTGTGTCGGGACGGACCAGCCGATCGCGGCGCATGGCGAGGACGTCAAGGCCGGCGAGATCCCCGGCGGACGCTGCGCCGTGCTTCGCGTCGTCGGCAACACCCACAATCTGGAGCCGGCCGCCCTCTTTCTCTATCGCGACTGGCTTCCGGCCAGCGGCGAGGAGGCCCGTGACTTCCCGATCTATTGCCAGCGGCTGAGCTTCTTCCCGGAGGTTCCAGAGCACGAGACGGTGGCTGACCTGTTCCTACCGTTGAAATAGCGTTCGAGGCGGCCCGTCCGTCTGAAGACCTGCGGCGGCCCGTTCGTCGATCCGTTTCGACCAGTGCCGGCGCACTTTTGAAAGGTTCCAGTTCCATCCGCGGAACCGGGGCCTGTGCCTTCGCGTTGATGCGCCGGAGAAGCCGGGGCCCACACCCTGGCATTGAACCTTTGCGCGCACGCGCGCACCAACCTGGTGTTCGACTCGCCGCAGAGTCGGGTTTTCAGGAAATTTCAGACGGATGTCGGGGTTCACCTCGATGTGCTGCTCATTGTCGTTCAAGGAGGCGCGTATGGTCCTCAGGACTTTGAAAGTTTCGCTGTCCGTTTTCGCCGCTGCAACGTCGGTGGTGTCGCTATTCGCCGTCGGCTGGGTGGGTCTCGCGCTGCTCGGCTACTGATAAGTTCACGGAATGATGCATAGAGACGCACCGGCGTCTCATGTCCTGCAAGGCGCGCCCGGATCAAGCCTGATCCGGGCGCGCTTGTTTTTGCGGATGCGAGAGGAGCGCTCCGGTTCTACGCGAACGCCTTCTCCACGGTTTCGATCAGCACGCGGAACGATTTGTCATGGCGCGTGATCGGCGGAATCGCCCGGGTGATGCCGAGCAGCTGATAGACCGCCATCTGCGCCGCGCGCACCGAATATTCCACCGTGAACACGACGTCGTCGGGGATCTCGACGAACTGGCTGACGAAAGCGAGGTTCTTCGAATTCGCCGGCACCGGCAGCGGGCGGTCGCTCCTGCTTCGCGGCATGAACATGCTGGTGATGTAAGGCAGGCGGCAGGGCACGCAGGTCGCCGCTTCGAACACCGCCAGATCGAAGTTGAGGTGACCGCAGAGCTCCTTGAGAATGTCGGCGCCGCCGCAATCGGCCATCGCCTTCCCAACGAAATTGCCGATGCGGTCGGGATGCAGCGCATAGCCCCAGAACACCTGCACATCGTCAGGTTGACCGGCGAAATGCGGCTGGTGATACAGCACGACCGACATCAACCAGTTGGACTCGGTGAAGGTGACGAGCCCGCCGGTGCCGGCCGCGTTGCCGCTGAACGTCTCCATCGCGTCGAAGAAGCGCGGATTGCGGCAGGTGACGGTGAAGGACTCCCAGCAGGATTCCGGGATTGATGAGTTGAACGCGGCGGGATTGCCGAACTCCGGACGCCCCCTCGCGATCTTCTCCCACAGCGCCCAGCCCTGGCTGTCCTGCTTGCTGAGCCGCGGCGGCGGCGCATCCTGGGTGCCGAGGCTGGTCGCGTCCGTCATCGAGCCGTTCTGCAGGAAGACCAGGTCGTCGCTCGAAAGTGCGATCGTCTCCGGCCTGCCGCTGCGATCGAGCTCGAGGCGCTTCACGACGTGCTTGCCGCCCTCCGTCTCGATCGCGATGTCGGTGACATCCACGCCGCCGGCGAAATGGACGCCGTGACCCTCGAGCCATTTGACCAGCGGCACCACGATCGCATCGTACTGATTGAACACGGTGCGCTTGACGCCGGCCAAGGTCTCGATGCGCGGAAACTCGTTCATGAAGCGATGCAGATAGCGCTTGAACTCGACCGCGCTGTGCCACGGCTGGAACGCAAACGTCGTCTGCCACATGTACCAGAAGTTCGTGGTGAAGAACGGCGGCGACAGCCAGTCGGTGATGCGGGACTTGCCGAGCTTTTCCTCGGACGCCTCCGTCAGCCTGACCAGCTCGAGCCGGTCCTGCATCGAGAATCCCATCGTGGACACGTCGATCTTGTGCCGGTTGCGATCGACGAGGCGCGCCTGCGAATGCGCGACGTGGTCCCTGTTGAAGGCGATGGTTTCGTCGCGCACGGTGCGGCTGGGATCGCTCGCGCCGGGAATGGTCGAGAGCAGGTCCCACGTGCATTCGTAGTGGTCGGTCGTCAGCATGCGGCCGCCGCGCAGCGAGAATGAGCCGTCGGGCAGTTGCGTGCCGTCGAGGCTGCCGCCGAACGGCAGATGCTTTTCGAAAATCGTGATGTCGCGTCCTGCCACGCCGCCGTCGCGGATCAGGAATGCCGCGCCTGCCAGCGCGCCGATGCCGCTGCCGATGAAATAGGCCTTCATGATGGTTCACCCGGATCGTCTGTACCGATCCGGGGATTAGCGGCCGTGTGTCGCGACGGAACTGATTCAGATCAACCGCGGCAGGCCACTGACGATCACAATCTCGCGCGCGAGGTCAGGCGAAGGATTTGATGGCGGCCTGCGCCAGCACCTTCAGCGATTTGTCCCACGGTGTGACCGGCGGAATGGCGCGATCGATGTTCATGAGCTGATACACCGCGTGCATGGCCCCGCGCACCGAATATTCGATGGTGAACACGGCATCCTCCGGCAGCTCGACGAACTGGCCGATGAAGGCGAGGTTCTGCGAATTGGCCGGCACCGGTAGCGGCCGGTCGCCCATGCTGCGCGGCATGAACTCGCTCATGATGTAGGGCATCCAGCACGGCACGCAGGTGGCCTCGTCGAACACGGTGAGCGGGAAGCGCAGATGCCCGCACAGCTCCTTCAGGATCTCGGCGCCTGTGCATTCCGACATCGGCTTGGGCACGAAATTGCCGACGCGGTCGGGGTAGAGTCCATAGCCCCAGAAGATCTGGATGCCCTCCGGCTGGTCCGGAAAATAGGGCTGAGTGTACAGCACGATCGACATCAGCCAGTTGGAGTCGGTGAAGGACACGAGGGCGCCGGTGCCGGCGACATTGCCGCTGAAATTCTGCATCGCATCGAAGAAGCGCGGATTGCGGCAGGTGACCGTGAAGGATTCGAAGCTGGATTCCGGGATGTTGGAGTTGAAGATCGCGGGATTGCCGAACTCGGGACGGCCGGCGGCGAGCTTCTCCCACAACGCCCAGCCGCGGCTGTCCTCCTTGGTCAATTGCTTCGGCGCGCTGTCATGGCTGCCGAGGCTGGTCGCATCGGTCATCGAGCCCGCCGTGTAGAACACGAGATCGTCGGGGGCGAGTTCGATGCTGCGGCTGGCGCCGTTCTGCGTCAGGTCGAGCCGCGTGGCGCGATGCCTGCCGTTCTCCGTGACGAGCGCGATGTCGGTGACATCGGCGCCGCCGACGAAGTTGACGCCGTGCTCCTGAAGCCAGCGCATCAGCGGCTTCACGATCGAGTCGTTCTGATTGTAGACCGTGCGCTTGACGCCGCCGAGCGTATTCATCGTCGGGAATTCGTTCATGAAGCGGCGCATGTAGCGCCTGAATTCGACCGCGCTGTGCCACGGCTGGAACGCGAACGCCGTCTGCCACATCAGCCAGAAATTCGTGGTGAAGAACGGCGGCGACAGCCAGTCGGAGATCAGCGAGTTGCCGAGCTTGTCCTCCGAAGTTTCGGTAAGCCTGGTCATCTCGATGCGGTCCTGCATCGAGAATCCCATGGTGGAGACGTCGACCTTGTGCCGGTTGCGGTCGACCAGCCGCGCCTGCGCATGCGTGACGTGCAGCTTGTTGAACATCTCGGTTTCGCTGAGGATGTTCTCGGACGGCTGCGAAGCGCTCGGGATCGTCGAAAGCAGATCCCAGGTGCACTCGTATTGCTCTGTTGTCAGCATGCGCCCGCCGCGCATCGAGTAGGAGCCGTCCGCAAGCCTGGCGCCGTCGAGACTGCCGCCATAGGGCAGGCGTTTCTCGAACAGGGTAATGTCGCGCCCGGCCACGCCGCCGTCGCGTATCATGAACGCTGCGCCTGAGAGTGAGCCGATGCCACCGCCGATGAAATAGGCCTTCATGATGTCGACCTGCTGTTTAAAGGTTTGAAGGAAAATGAGAAATATGCCGGCAGGCGCGGCCGGTCACCGGCCAAACAAAGCCCGCCGGAGCGCAATTTACCGCAGCGGGATGAATTAGTCGTCAACACGCTGAGGTCGTTTGCCCGGGTGCGGCGCAATGTCCCGGCATGGGCACGCGCCAGTCTTTCCGTTGTCATTGCGAGCGCAGCGAAGCTCATGCCGCCGATGCTGGGGGTCTTCAACGGCTCCCTCAGGCAGCGGCGACATCTTGTGGCGTGGCCGGCCAGCACCTCGACGAGCTGGCGCTGGCCGTTGCCGGAAACGCTGGCAATGCTGATCATGTCGCTGTGCCGATGGTCAGAGCCAGATCATGGACGGCGCAAGCGCCGGCGTCATCGCGCGTCAAGTCACAGCCGATCATCTCTTTACGAGTGTGGACAGAAGAGCTTGCACCGAACTTCTCCATGTCAGTCGATGGCGCATTGCGCCGAGCAATTCGAACGCATCGCGGAATGATGCTTCACGGTTGCGCAGCGTCGCCTCGATGGCATTCGCCCATTGTTCGACGTCGGGATCGGGGTTCGCGTCGTTTCCCGTCATCTCGACGCTCACGCGAGCGGCCACCTCGGCGGCCAACTGCTCTTTCAAGAGTTCGGCGAGTCCACTCTGACTGCTAAGGAGGATAGGGTGGCCCGACACGATCGCCTCAAGCCCAACAAGACCAAATCCCTCGCTCCGCGATGGCATCAGCACAAGACTCGATGAACGCAGGTCCCGATCCAGGGTCTCCGGGTCGGTCGAGTAGTTGCGGACCGTGATGAGTAGACCCGGTGCTGCCGCCCATTCCGACAATCTGGTCTGCAGGCCATCTGCATCTGCAGGTTTTGCCCCGCGAACGACGAGTTCGATTCCCGGCAACCCGTGGGGGCGACGCTTGAAGACCCGGCCGATCGCAGCCGCAGCGATATCCAGGCCTTTGAGCTTTTCATCCTCGGCCCGGCCCAACAGAAGAATCTTCCAGGGCGCACCAGGCGGTGGCGTTCGGGCCGAGCTCACCGCCGAATCGAAGCCCGGGTCGAAGCGCAGAGGCTCCGGCGTGCCGAACGGATGCAGGTCGCGCAGAAAGCGGTTGCAAAGCCGCGGTCCCACGGCGACCGCCCGATGGGCCGTGTGTGCGAGGTCGAGCTCGAGTTTCGTGCGGTCTTCCGCACGCTGCCCGGCAGGCAGCTCGCGGTCGAACTTGTGCCATTCGATCTCGTCCGGTGCCATGTGCAGAAAATGCAGACGCTTTGCGCCCGGGAAGACATCCTCCGCCAGTCGCAGGGCTGCCGGTCCGGTGATCCGGCCGTGACCGATCACGTAGTCCGGTTTGTAGTCCAGACCGAGATCAGAGGGGCGGCGCGCGAGCCATTCCCGCTCATCCACACCAGACGTGGCGCGGGCCGCGACGAGCCGCACACCCAACGATGCGGCCTCGTCGATGTCCTTCTGGGCGGGAGCGATGGCAAGGCAGCTGACATCGGCACCCGACGCGGAAAGCGCGATGCAAAGTTGCCGGTTGAAGGTGCTGAGGCCACCCTGACCCGAAGCCCATTCCGTCCCGACGGTGAGAATCCGTATCCGATCAGCCTGCACCACCTGCGCGACGTCTGCGCCGGTCCGGTGTTGCGGCAAGACAGGCGTGCCGTGCTGGGGACGGATGACTGGGGCCGAAAGCCCTGACAGGCTCGGCGGCAGGATTGGGAATTCGAGCGCCGGGTTCGGCTCCGAGAGCGTAGCGACGCGCGTATCCCACTCTCGGATCAACGCGCGCTCCATGGTTGCGGCGTCTCGCGGCAATGGTCCGTCGATGTAAAGTTCGGCAAGCGCGTGTCCGCGAGCGAGATCGCCCGTCCTGAGGGCTATCGAAGCCGCAAGCCAAGTATTGCCTGCCCGTGTGTCATAGATCCAGTTGATTGGAAATCTGTCGAGAGCCTTTTGGGCCTCTTCCGGTTGTTCTGCTCCCAACCAACAGAAGGCCTCATGGAGCGCCAGATGGAGGTAATTCGGAAATCTCCGTCTCGCGATCTGCGCCCGCTCGGCTCCACCCCTCCATTCTCCCGCCCGCTCGTGGAGAATGACGTTTGCCAGGGCCACCTGCTGTTCAAGGTCACCTGCCGCTTCAGCCCAGTCTCTGACACGCGTCAGATCAGCAACAGTTGGCGTAGCAGCAGCACACGCCAGCACCTGCTCGGTCAGACGCGCCTTGTTCTGCCCCTTTATGAACGCTGCCCCCTCAAGTAGCGTTTCGATCGCCTCCACGTCGCGTCCCACATGATTCAACGCGAAGCCATAAACCTGATAGACGGAGTAGAGGTTCTTCGCCGGGTGCACCGCCGCAACGGCTTCAGGCCCAAGGGCAATGACCGCCTCCGGTCCGTGCACGAGTTCAGTGAGCTGCATTCGCAGGACCCATGGAGTGCTGAAATCCTGGCCGACCGTCGCGCGGGCCGCATGACCGAGCGCTCGCACCATATCATCGCGTTCACCGCGCAGCTCCAACCGACGGGCAAGATGGAATTCCGCAGCAGCCGGTCCCGGCTGCTCGAGAATGAGTTCGAGCAGTGAAATCTGAGCATCCCGCTCCGCCTCGGTCGATGGCATGCGGGCGCCCCAGTCGAACCGGCGCTCGATATACGGGCGGACGACTTTGACCGCCTCCAGCAGGGCATCACGGGCCTCAGCCGCCAGCAAGTGATGACGCACGGCGCCAAGGTGCTTCGCGATCGCCGCATCATCGCTCCTCGCGACTGCCTCGCCCAGCTGCGCTGCATGCCAGCGACCCACGCGCAGGTTTGCGACGCAGAACGCAGCCTTGTCGCGTGTCAGGCGCGGCAGTTCGACCTCGCGGACCAACGGGTGTGCAAGGCGAAGCGACTTCCGCTGGTCAACGAGAAATCGCTTCTGCAATTCGGCAAGTAGTGTCTGCACGTTGCCCAGATGCGCGGCCAACGCTCCGAGCAGGCCGATGGGCGCGGGTTCCAACAGGATGGAGAGATCGCGCAGGAATTCGCCGGCGGCGTTGGACAGACCTTCTTTTGCCCGATCGAGCAGACTGCGCTCGATCTGCTCGGACAGCTCCTCGAGGGCCAATCCCTCCTGAACGGCCTGAGGCTGTCCGATCAGTTCTTCCAATGCATAGCTGCGCATCAGATTGCCAAGCAGCCGTAGGGCTCGTGGATTGCGCCCGAACCGCGAGGCAATCTCGGCGTGGCGGCTTGCGGGGAGGCGTTCGGCCGCATCCGCCGTCCCCAGCGCCTCGACCACGATCCGCACCACGTCAGCCGTGTCGTCGGGGGGCTCGAGCACTGCCGTGTGGAATGGCTCGCTCCACACGGGGTCGACGTTCCGGTTCGTGAGCAGCCAAAGGCAACCGCCATCTGGCGGCCGACGTGCGAGTTTCTGCAGCTGCTCCGCGTATGGCTCGGGGGGAATGCCGCACGGGATCTGCAAGAGGCGTTGAAACTCGTCGATCACGACGAGGCCGCCAGCGCGAAGCACGTGCCGCACGCCGCTCACAAAACTCGGCTCCCTCGCCACCTGGCCCGCGAGGTCGAGCGCAGCTGTATCCCGCAGAGCCTCGGTGAGGACCCCGAGCAATTCCTGATCGAGTTGCGTCGGACGTGCCGGCACATCGAAATGCATGGCCGGGAAGCCCTCGGCACGGGCAGACCCGACGAGAGGCAGGGCAACTCTTTCAGATTTCCCGGTTCCGGAGAATCCGACCAGGATCGCCGCCGGGCGACGACGCTCGCGGAAGGTTGCCCATAAGTCCGCGGCGACAGCCTGACGTCGCACTCCCGATAGTCCCTGAAGTTCGTTCAACGCTGCCCCCAGACCGAGCACGGGCAAGATTGGCCGAGCAATCAAAGATTTAATGCAAGGCCGGCCGGCAATGAAGATGTTTGTCGCTGGAGTGCTGGCGCCTTGAACAGCTGTTTTCGCTCGGCCGCTCTATCGCAGTGCAACCTGCACCTGTGTCGGGCATGTCGCCCGACTTTGACCGCTGCCTTGGGAATGATGAGGGCAGGATACCCGCGACTGCGGAACCGATGGGGCTTTGTTGGTCCCCCTCAGTGCCCCGCCATGTGCCGGCCGAGCTCGGTGAGGTCGGCGTCGCTCGCCCGGGTCTCGTAGACCAGCTGGCCGTGAAACATCACCAGCAGGCGGTCCGAAAGCTCCAGCAACTCGTCGAGATCCTCGCTGACCAGCAGCACCGCGGCGCCGCGGTTGCGGGCGGCCATGATCTCGGCGTGGATCTGGGCGACGGCCGCGAAGTCGAGGCCGAAGCAGGGGTTGGCGGCGATCAGCACCTCGACGTCGTGGCCGAGCTCGCGCGCCAGCACCGCGCGCTGCACGTTGCCGCCCGACAGCGCCGAGATCGGCGTATCCGGCGTGCGGGTCTTGATCTTGTAGCGGTTGATCTTGCTGGTGGCGTCCTTGCGGAAGGCGGATTTGTTCAGCCACCAGCCGCCGCTGGCGAACGGGGCGCGGTCGAACTCGCGCAGCGCGATGTTGTCGGCGACGCTCATGCCGCCGACACAGGCATTCTTCAGCGGCTCCTCGGGCAGCAGCGACATCTTGTGCCGCCGCATCTCCTCGCGGCTCGCGGAATAGGGCGCGCCCGACACGCGGACGGCGCCGCTCTCGGCCTCGCGCTGGCCGGCGAGCACCTCGACCAGCTGGCGCTGGCCGTTGCCGGAGACGCCGGCGATGCCGACGATCTCGCCGGCGCGCACGGTGAGCGAAAGATCGTGCACGGCGAGGCCGCCGGCGTCGTCGCGCGCGACCAGCTTTTCGACTTCGAGCCTGACCTTGCCGGCCTCGCCGGTGCGCGACGGCTGCACCGTCAGCTGCTCGGCGCCGATCATCATCCGCGCCATGTCATCGGGCGTCAGCTCGGAGACCTTGCCGCGGCCCGCGAGCTTGCCGCGCCGGAGGATGGTGACCTCGTCGGCGAACGCCATCACCTCGCGGAATTTGTGCGTGATCATCAGGATGGTCAGCTCGCCGGCCTCGACCATCTTGCGCAGCATCCCCAGCACCTCGTCGGCCTCGCCCGGCGTCAGCACCGAGGTCGGCTCGTCCAGGATCAGGAAGCGGCGCTTGAGATAGAGCTGCTTGAGGATCTCGCATTTCTGGCGTTCGCCGGCCGAAATGTCAGAGACCTTTGCGTCGAGCGGCACGCGGAACGGCATGCGCGACAGGAACGCCTCCAGCTGCTGCTTCTCCTTAGGCCAATTCACCACCGCCGGCACATCGTCGCGCGCCAGCACCAGGTTCTCGGCCACGGTCATCGCCGGCACGAGAGTAAAATGCTGATAGACCATGCCGAGGCCGAGCGCGTGGGCGTCCTTCGGGTTGCTGATCGCGCGCTCGCGCTCGGCGATCAGCACGTCGCCCTCGGTCGGCCGGTAGTAGCCCATGATGCATTTGACCAGCGTCGACTTGCCGGCGCCGTTCTCGCCGAGCAGCGCGTGGAACGAGCCGGGGCGCACCTTGAGCTCGACATTGTCGAGCGCGGTGAACGCGCCGAAGCGCATCGTCATCGCGATGGCCTCGACGCCGAACGCGCCCGTTGGTGTCGGATCGTCGCCGATCACGACAGCGCCTCGATCAGCGCGGAGGAGGTTGCGACCGCGCCGAACACGCCGCCCTGCATCTTGATCATCTTCAGCGCGTGGTCGTGATTGCTTTGATCGGTGGCGCCGCAACAGTCCGACAGCAGCACGCATTCGAAGCCGCGATCATTGCCCTCGCGCATCGTGGTGTGGACGCAGACGTCGGTGGTGATGCCCGTGAGCACGATGTTCTGGATGCCCTTGAGGCGCAGGATCAGCTCCAGATCAGTGGCGCAGAACGAGCCCTTGCCGGGCTTGTCGATGATGATTTCGCCAGGCAGAGGAGCCAGATCCGGGATGATCTCCCAGCCGGGCTCGCCGCGCACCAGGATGCGGCCGCACGGTCCGGGATCGCCGATCCCGGCGCCGATCTGCTGCGAGCGCCAGCGCTTGTTGGCGGGCAGATCGGAGAGATCGGTGCGATGGCCCTCGCGGGTGTGGATGATCAGGAAGCCTTGCGCCCGCATCACCGTCAGCAGCTTCTTGATCGGCTCGATGGGGGCACGGGTCAGCGACAGATCATAGCCCATCTTGTCGACATAGCCGCCGACGCCGCAGAAATCGGTCTGCATGTCGATCACGATCAGCGCGGTATTCTCGGGGCGCAGATCGCCGTTGTAGGGCCAGGCGTAGGGCTCGGAGCGGATGGTGCGCGTTGTCATGCTGAGGCTCCCGTTAGCGTGTGTTGGGGCCTCATGGTTCGAGACGCGTCGCAAGGGCGACGCTCCTCACCATGAGGGTTTGGTTGGCCGGTCGCCGCGCAAAGACTCCTCATCCTGAGGAGGCCGCCAAAGGCGGCCGTCTCGAAGGATGGCCGCAGCAAGATTGCCTGCTTCAACATCTTCAGCCTGCCCACTGATATCACCGCGTGATCGACAGCTCGGCCGGCGCGCCACTCAGCGTGCGCTTGGGCGAGCAGGTGATGATCATGATGAGCAGCGTCAGGATGTAGGGCGCGGCGTTGAACAGATGATAGCCGGAGGTGACGCCGACCGATTGCAGGGCCGGTCCGAGCGCGGCGGCGCCGCCGAAGGCGAGCGAGGCCCACAGGCACAGCATCGGGTCCCAGCGCGCGAAGATCACGAGCGCGACCGCGGTGATGCCTTGTCCTGATGACAGGCCCTCGTTCCAGCTGCCGGGATAGAACAGCGACAGGAACGAGCCGCCGATGCCGGCGAGGAAGCCGCCGGCCATGGTCGCACGCAGCCGGATCATCAGCACGGAGTGGCCCATCGCGCGCGCCGCATCCGCGCTCTCGCCTGCGGTGCGGATCAGGAGGCCCCAGCGCGTGGTCTTGAACGCCCAGAACAGGATCGGCGCCAGCGCGACGCCGAGCAGGAACAGCACGTTGATGCGCAGCGCGGCGCGCACCTGCGGCACGTCGCTCCACCAGCCGAAATCGATCGCCGGCAGCCGCGCCGCGGTCGGCTCGATCAGCGGCTTGCCGAGGAAGAAGGCGAGCCCGGTGCCGAACAGCATCAGCGAAATGCCCACCGCGACGTCGTTGACGCGCGGCAGCGAGCAGATGCCGGCATGCAGCGCGCCCAGCAGCGCGCCGGTGAGGCCGGCGGCGAGCACCCCTAACCACGGCGAGCCCGAGAGATAGGAGATGCCATAGGCGCTCATCGCGCCCATCACCAGCGTGCCCTCGAGGCCGAGGTTGATGCGGCCGGAGCGCTCGGTGATGCATTCGCCCAAGCTGACAAACAGGAACGGCGTGGAGACACGGATGGCGCCGCCGAGCACCGCGAGCGGAACGGTCCAGAGTCCGATGTTGCCGTCAGCCATGGATCAGGACTTTCCCTTTAGGAAGCCGATGCGCCCGTACAGCGCGTCGCTCGCCAGCACCGAGATGAAGATGATCCCTTGCAGCACCAGCACGGAGGCATCGGGCAGGCCGAGCCGGCGCTGCAGCAGCCCGCCGGAAGCGTTGATGCCGCCGAGCAGGATCGCGACCGGGATGATCGCCAGCGGATTCTGCCGCGCCAGGAACGCCACGAGAATGCCGGTGAAGCCGTAGCCGACCGCGAGGTTCGCGTTGGTGCGGCCCTGCACCGCGGCGACCTCGACCATCCCTGCGAGGCCTGCGCAGGCTCCGGCCAAAAAGCACACGGTGAGGATCAGCTTGCCGACGGAGAGACCGACGATCTTCGCGGCGCGGATGTTGCCACCCGCCACGCGCGCGGCGAACCCGAACGTGGTGTGATAGATCAGCACGTAGGACGCGACCGCCAGGATCAGCCCGAACACCAGGCCCCAATGTACGTCGGTGCCCGGGATGGTCCCGATCATGTTGGCGGCGCCGATCTCGCGCGTCGACGGCTTGTTGAGGCTCGCCGGGTCGCGCATCACGCCTTCGACGAGATGGTTGAGGATCGCGAGCGCGATGTAGACCAGCAGCAGGCTGGAGATGGTCTCGTTGACGCCACGATACTGACGCAGGCCACCGGACAGCAGAATCCACAATCCTCCGCCGGTCATGCCGGCGATCACCATGGCGATCTGCACGACGAGCGGCGGCATCCCTTGCAGCGCCAGCGCCGCTGATGTGGCGGACAGCGCACCGATCAACAGCGCACCTTCGCCGCCGATGATCACCATGCCCAATTGCGCGGGCAGGGCGGTGCACAGCGCGGTGAGAATGAGCGGCGCGGCGCGGCTCAGCGTGTTCTGCCAGGAGAACCAGGTGCCGAACGCGCCGTAATACATGTACCAATAGAGATCGAGCGGGTTCTTGCCGAACAGCGCCACGAACCCGCCGAACACCAGGAGCGCGGCGACCAGCGCCGCGCCCGGAATGAGGATGTATTCAATGCTCGCGCCGTAACGCTGCAGGAAGCCTGCGTCGGCGGCCGGCGCGATGGCGGCCGCATCAACCGGATCGGCCGCCTCCGTGGTCACGACGTGGCTCCGATCACGCCCTCGACCAGATAGTCCATCTTCTCGAGCTCGGGATCCTTCTGGCCGCGCTCGGTGCCCGCGGTGATCACGGTGTTGCCCTTGTTGTCCTTGATCGGGCCCTTGAAGATCGTATAGCCGTCGCCGAGAAACTTGGCCTTGATCTCGTCGGCATGCTTGCGCGCAGCTTCCGAGACGGCCTCGCCATAGGGCGACACCTTGACCAGCTCTTCCTTCAAGCCGCCGCGATAGAAGTTCGGAATGCTCTCACCCGCGGCCAGCATCTTGACGAACTTCGGATACAGCGCCTCCCAGTTCCACTCGGCGCCGGTCAGATAGGCCTTCGGTGCCAGCGGCGACTGGTTGACGTGGTAGCCTGTCACGAAGGCGCCGCGGCGCGCGGCGTTCTCGACCATCGTCTTCGGACCGTCGACATGGCAGGTCAGCACGTCGACGCCCTGGTCGATCAGGCTGTTGGTCGCCTCGGCCTCCTTGACCGGCATCGACCAGTCGCCGGTGAAGATCACCTGGGTGGTGGCCTTGGGATTGGCGAGTTGGGCGCCGAGCGTGAAGGCGTTGATGTTGCGCAGCACCTGCGGGATGGGCTTGGCGGCGACGAAGCCGAGCTTGCCGCTCTTGCTGGTGTAGCCCGCGACGATGCCGGCGATGTACTGCGCCTCGTCGATGTAGCCGAAATAGGAGCCGGCGTTCTTCGGGTCCTTCTCGCTCCACAGGCCGCCGCAGTGCTCGAAGCGCAGCTTCGGGTACTTGTTGGCCATCTTGATCATGTGCGGGTTGTAGTAGCCGAACGAGGTCGGGAACAGCAGCGTGGCGCCGTCGAGATTGATCATCGACTCGATCGTCTTCTCGACCGCGTCGGTCTCCGGCACCTTCTCCTCTTCGATCACCTTCAGCCCGGGCAGCTTCTTCAGCGCCGCCGCGCCCTGCGCGTGCGCTTGGTTGTAGCCGTAGTCGTCGCGCGAGCCGACATAGATGAAGCCGATCGTCGTCTCCGCCGCGAAGGCCGGCCGCAGGCCCGCGGCTGCGCCGAGCGTCAGCGCCGCGCCACCCTGCAACAGATGCCGTCGTGAAATCCTGCCAAAGTCCATTGGTGTGCTCCCTCGGCGGGCTATCGTGCCCGCGCCTCTCGGCTTCGCCGGCACGGCGCAGCCTCGGCGGGGATCGCAAGCTTCGTGCCAGGGGCGTTTGGCCCGGCAGGAAACCTAAGCCACTGACGGACCACTGCTTTGTGATTGGCTGCGAATTGGGCAACGATTGCTGCGAACGAAATGTGGCCTAATTTTTAATCAATCGACTTCAATTGTATGCAACAAGTTCGGCGGAGCGAGACTGCCCTAGCGAGACCTCTGCGGTCAGCGCGCGTTCTGAAACGCGGTTGTGAGAACTCGGTCCGGAGACGGGAAACGGGTCTGCTCTCTCCACGTCATTGCGAGGAGCGCAGCGACGAAGCAATCCAGAGTCCCGTCAAGAGCCCTGGATTGCTTCGCTGCGCTCGCAATGACGGAGGAAACAGCGGCGCGCACGTGTCCACACGCCATGCTTGGCGAGGCCTTCTGTCACGTCATGACGATGCGCGTCGCGCCGATCAGATGCCGAGCAGCCAGACGGCGACGATGGTGCCGATCACGGCGAGCCCTGAGATGGTCCAGCCGGTGACATAGGCGCCGTCGCCGGGACCGGCCGGATCGACCATCGTGTCGCGCCAGCTCTCGTCCTGCCAGTGCCCCTGTTGGTACGCCATGCGAACCTCCTCGAGCCTGCCTCCCCACGGAATAAGTCGGAGCGCTGCCGCGCGGGTTCAACCCGGGCGTGAAATGTTTCGCTTCCGCGCTGCAACGGAGATCGTCGACATCGGCTCTGGTCAGGCGCGCCAAACGCCCTAAGCTCATCCCCGCGTTCCGAGAAGAGAACGAGCAAGTCGCCGGGACGGCCGCGGCCGACCCGCAGCAGGGAAGGACAGACGTCGATGAAGGATTTCGCCGGCAGGATCGCTGTGATCACCGGAGGCGGCACGGGCATGGGCCGCGAGCTGGCGCGCCAGCTCGTCGCTGAGGGCTGCAACGTCGCGATGTGCGACGTCTCGGCCGAGGCGATGGCCGAGACCAAGCGGCTGTGCGAGTCGGAGGGACTGCCGCAGGGCCTGCGCGTCACCACCCACGTCGCCGACGTCTCGATCGAGGCGCAGCTGCAGCGTTTCCGCGATGAGCTCATCGAGCAGCAGGCGACCGACAAGATCCATCTGCTGTTCAACAATGCCGGCATCGGCGGCGGCGGCAGCCTGTTCACCAATTCCCGTGAACAATGGGAGCGCACCTTCAACATCTGCTGGGGCGGCGTCTATCTCGGCGTCCGCACCTTCCTGCCGATGCTGCTGAAGGCCGACGAAGCCCACATCGTCAACACGTCCAGCGTCAACGGCTTCTGGGCCTCGGTCGGCATGGGCGTCTCGCACACCGCCTACAGCGCCGCGAAATTCGCGGTGAAGGGTTTTACCGAAGCGCTGATCAACGACCTCCGCCTCAACGCTCCGCACATCAAATGCTCGGTGGTCATGCCCGGCCATATCGGCACGTCGATCGTCTCGAACTCGCGCAAGGTCCAGAGCGGCGGCGAGTCGGACGAGCTCAGCGAGACCGAGCTCGCCCAGGCCCGCCAGCGCATGAAGGGCATGGGCATCGACGTGTCAGCGATGAGCGATGCCGACATCCAGAACGCCGCCCGCGAACGCGCCCGCAGCTTCCTCGAGGACGCGCCGACCACGGCCGCGCAGGCGGCGAAGATCATCCTCGACGGCGTGAAAGCCGAGCAGTGGCGCATCCTGGTCGGGGAGGATGCGAAGCTCCTGGACATGCGCGTGCGGCAGTCGCCGGAGCAGGCCTACGAGCCGGAATTCTTCCAGCGCTTCGCGCAGGAGGCGGGGTGGAAGCTGGGGTAGGGAATACCTGTTAGTTGTGGACATCGCTCGTACGGCGCGGACAGTGAGTTCCCCTCCCCCTTGCGGGCAGGGCTATCGCATATCGCGATCGATGTTTTGCGCCCATCTCCCTCCGCGTCGTCATGGCCGGGCTTGTCCCGGCCATCCACGTCGTCCAGCATGCTGAGAACGACGTGGATGCCCGGGACAAGCCCGGGCATGACGATGTGGAGACGGTTTCGC
Organism: Bradyrhizobium sp. SZCCHNR1002; assembly: GCF_032381435.1. NCBI lineage: Bacteria > Pseudomonadati > Pseudomonadota > Alphaproteobacteria > Hyphomicrobiales > Nitrobacteraceae > Bradyrhizobium > Bradyrhizobium sp. SZCCHNR1002. Next base: position 1,269,553 of record NZ_JAUHIS010000001.1, on the reverse strand, counting down.
GACACACTCAGATTGACCATATGCGATAGCCCTGCCCTGGAGGGGAGGGGAGACGAGACCGCCGCGCCGTCCTCGCAGAACGCGGCGACCGAGCGAAGCGTAGCAGCGTACGTCAGCTCTCTCTATGCGAGCTTTGCTGCCTGTGGGCGGGCGCTCCGAGACCTGAGTGCGGCAGATTGCTGCTCACCGCGACGACGCCACCCGATACGCCATCCGTGTGTGGCTCGGGCAATACGGCAAACCCTCGATCGGCTTCGAGCCGCAGAAGCAGAAATCATCCGCGCCGGGCGTCGAGATCGGCCAGCGGCAGCGTTCCTTGGAGAGTTCGAACAGCGAGCAGCCGTTCTCGACGGGGCCGGCGGGCGGCTCCTCGACCATGATCGGCGGCGGATCGTTGCTCACCGCGCGCAGGATGCGGCGCCGCAGTTTCGGCACCGGGCGGCGCGCGCCGTCGCGGGTGGTCTCGGCGCGCACCACGCGCCTGGAGTCGCCGCCATTGTCGCGCGTCAGCGCGAGGCGGGAGATCTTGCCGATCACGGCATTGCGGCTGACGCCGAGCTCGGCGGCGATCTCGCGGCAGGTCAGCCCGGCTTCAAAGTGCTGCTTCAGGGCCCGGAGGCGTTCCTCGGTCCAGGTGGGTTGGGTCTGTCGTTCGGCGGGCATTGTTGTCGCTTCCAAGTTTGATCCGTCCTGGATCGTCCTGGCCGACGGCCGCACCGAAACTGTCGCCGCGTGTCGTGTCCCTGTTAGGCCCGTCCGTTGTCGCGAATCGACAGCAGCCCGTCCTTGATGGCGAGCCGGATGCCTTCTTCAATCAACGTTCTGCAGACACCCGGAACGCTGGTGCCGTGGGTGCCCTGTTTCACGAGCTTTTCGAGATAGCCAATGGTTGCCAGGGCCAGGGTTACGGGGATGCGGTCAGTTTCGGCTTTTTCCGTCGCCATGCCTAAAAGCTAGTCCGTAACCGGTGTACAGAAAAGTAACTTTTTAGACTCTATTAGGAATCCAATAGGTTGTACAGCGTCCTGGGGATAAGTGGTTAAACTATTGAATTTTATAGAAATCTGACGAATCGGGTGGGTCGCGGCGGTGACTCTCCGCGCGCTCGGCGAGTCCGGGCCCGGATGGTACGGTGCACGAGCGGGTGGAGAGGATTCGCGGCGCAACCAATGGAACTTCATCATGCGTCGGTCTCCCCCGGCCGATCGGGTGTTCGCCCCGGTTGCGCACGGCGAGTCGGGAACCGCCTCGAGCGAGGATGCGTTCGGCAATTTCTATAATCCAGAAAATAACGCTTTCGTTTTTCCGGAAATCGTGCTCTATTGCACGCATCCCGCCTCACTCGGAAGGGGCGTTGCGCGCGATCGTCACGACACGCGAGGCGGGGAGCGATGGCCGCGAGCGAGCCGCAGCGTGTCCGAGAGGATGCGCGGACGAACGGTTCGGCGCGGACGTGAAGTCGCAGCGTGCTGGCACCCCGATGCTGGTGCTACGTTCGTGACGGCGCTTGCGCGCCGCGCGGGCAATGGTGGCCAACAAGCCCGGCGCACCAGGCAGACTGCGTATAAGCGTGAAGACCATCGCGCAGGGAAGGCCGGGCGTTTCTCGGCTGCACCTGTGGTACCTGCCGCCTGCATTTTTTCTCGCAGGCGGGCCGCAGGCGTCAGCCGACGCCTGGCCTTCCCTGCGCCCTCCGAACTTCGTGAGGGTGAGATGAGCGGCATGACTCGGCGCGAGCGGCGCGCGAGGATGAAAACGCTTGTCTGTTGGGATAGGCGAGGGCGCGTCACATTCGATCGTCATCCCCGCGCAGGCGGGGATCCAGTACGCCGCGGCCTATCGAGGACCCACCATGGCCGCGGAGTACTGGGTCGCCCGGTCAAGCCGGGCGACGACAATGGAGCGAGCCGCGCGAGCGCGGCCCACGACGACCTCACCCGTGCACGACCGACTTCGCGATCATGCAATGAATGCCCTTGGAGCCGTTGACCGTCTGCGTCACCCGCAGATCCGCCGCGAGGCTGCACAGCGTGTAGGCGTCCTCGCGCGACAGATTGCGCTTCTCGCCGAGCAGCACGATCATGTCGCGCAGCGCGCGCACCACGCACTGGTCGAGATCCGGGTCCATCGCCATCGTCATGTAATGCGTGGCGGTCTCGGCGCGCGGATAGTCGAATTTGAGATCCTTGCGCACGGTGAGACGAAAGCGGCCCTGAAGCGCGGTCTCGATCGCGGTGACGCAGACCTCGCCATCGCCCTGCACGCCATGGCCGTCGCCGCAGGAGAACAGCGCGCCCGGCACGAACACCGGCAGATAGAGCTTCGCGCCGGGCCTAAGCTCCTTGTTGTCGAGATTGCCGCCCATCGCGCGCGGGATCAGCGAGGTGATGCGGCCCCAGGCCGGCGGCGGCGCTACGCCCATCACGCCGAAGAACGGCGCCAGCGGCAGCTCCAGCCCCCACGGCATCTTGCCGACCATGCGCTCCCGGTCGAGCGGGATGTTCATCAGCCGGCTCTCGTGGAAATCGTCGGGCAGGGTGCCGGCCAGCGGACGGATGAAATTGTAGCCCCAGTCCTGGCGCAGCTGCACGTCGAGGATGTCGACCTCCAGCACGTCACCGACCTCGGCGCCATGGACCGCGATCGGCCCCGTCAGGATGTGGCCGGGCACCATGCGCTCACTGCGGGCGTGAACGTCGAACAGTTCCGGCGGCACGTGGAATTTGCTGGTATCGGGCACCACGTCGGGCCCGCCGCTGATCGAGTCGATCGTGACCTCGTCACCGCTGTCGACCGTGAGCACCGGCTTCAGCCGGGATTCGAAGAAGCCCCAATGGCAGGTCTCGGGGCTGGCGTGCAGATGGTGATGGGCCATGATGCTCTCATTGTTGCCGGATCTCGCCCGAGCTTAGCGCATCCGATCGCGTTCGCGGAGAGATGGCGACGCATGGCGGCTGTCGTGTATGAGGGCGGCCATACGATCTCACCCCGCGCCGGAGCCCGGAATGTTCTTCGTCCTGTCCAAGACGCTCGGCCTGCTGGCACTGCCGACCAATTTCATGATTGCGCTGGGCCTCGTCGGCGCCATCCTGATGCCGACGCGGTTCACCGTGCTGGGGCGCAGGCTGGTCGTCACGGCCATGCTGCTGCTGGCGATCGTCGGCCTGACGCCGCTCGGCAGCCTGATGCTCTCTCCGCTGGAGAGCCGGTTTCCGAAATGGGACCCGGCGAAGGGCGCGCCGGACGGCATCATCGTGCTCGGCGGTCCCGTCGACTCCGACCTCTCGGTGATGTACGGCATGCCGGTGACGGTGGCGGGCGCCGACCGGGTGATCCAGGCCGCGGTGCTGGCGCGGCGCTATCCGAATGCGCGAATCCTGTTCACGGGCGGCAGCGCCAACCTGATCGCGACCGAGGCCAAGGAGGCCGACGTCGGCGCAGAAATCCTGGAGAGCCTCGGCGTGCCCAAGGAGCGCCTGCTGCTGGAGCGGCAATCGCGCAACACCTACGAGAACGCGATCTTCTCCAAGGCGATGATTGCGCCGAAGCCGGGCGAGCGCTGGCTGCTGGTGACCTCAGCCTATCACATGCCGCGCTCGGTCGGGCTGTTCCGGAAAGCGGGCTTTCCGGTCGAGCCCTATCCGGTCGACTGGCGCGTCGGTCGCGTGCTCGAATTCGACGGCATCTCGCTGCTCGGCCTGCGGCGCGCCGACATCGCCGTGCGCGAATGGGTCGGGCTCTTGGCCTACCGCCTGCGCGGTCGCACCGACGATCTGTTTCCGGGACCGACCTAGGCCGTCGTCTTGTTGAAGCCGGTGCTCATCGCCGCGAGCTCGGTGCACACGGCGTGCACGACCGGCTCGAAGCGGCGACCGGCGTCCTGGCGGAACAGCCGCGCGCTCGGATACCACGGGCTGTCGTGGCGATCCCTGAGCCAGCGCCAGTCGGCGAGGTGCGGCAGCATGATCCAGGTCGGCCGTCCGAGCGTCGCGGCGAGATGCGCGGTGCTGGTGCAGACGGTGACGACCACGTCGAGACAGGACATCAGGGCCGCCGTTTCGGCGAAGTCGGCCAGATCAGCCGTGAGGTCGCGGATGCGGCTCTGCTGCGCGAGCAGCGCCCGGTCCGCTGGCCGCAGCTCTTTTTGCAGGCTGATGAAATCCGCCGCGACATCGAGCAGCGGCAGCAGCGTCGACAGCGGCATCGAGCGGTTGCCGTCGTTGGCCTGGTGCGGATTGCCGGACCAGACGAGGCCGACGCGCAGCCGGTCGTGCCCACCGAGCCGCTGCTCCCAGGCGGCGACGCGATCGGCCGGCGGCGGGGGCAGATAGTTGGCCGGTGGGATGGTGTCGAGCGTGGTGCCGAAGGCGAGCGGCAGGCTCATGATCGGACAATGCATGTCGAAGGCCGGCCGCTGCAGGTCCGGCGTGAAGGCGAGGCACTGCGACACGCCGTCGATGCCGGCCATCAGCCGCCGCAGCGGCTCGCGTACGACCAGGATCACCTTGGCGCCGCGCGCCGCGACCATCGGCAGATAGCGCGCGAACTGGATGTTGTCGCCGAAGCCTTCGTCCTCCTCGACCAGGATGGTCTTGCCGGAGATATCCTCCTGGCCCAACCATTTTGGCTGCGTGAAACGCGGATAGTCGGGCGAGAAATCCGGCATGTTCCAGCGCGCCTCGCGGTGCGCCCAGCCGGCGGCATAGTCGCCGCATTGCAGCTCGATATGGGCGAGCTGCCATTCTGCTTTGGCGTTGTCCGGTTCGAGCGCAAGGACCTTGCGGTAGACCGCGGCAGCCTCCTCGAAACGCAGTGCTTGCAGCAGCGCGAAGCCCTTGTTGTGCAGCACGTCGACGAAGCCCGGCCGCAGCGCCAATGCCCTGTCGAACCAGACCAGCGCCTCGTCGATCCGGCGCAGGCAGACGAGGGCATCGCCGAGATTGTTGCAGACGAGCGCATCGTCGGGCGCCAGCGCCTGCGCGCGCTCGCAATCCGCCAAATAGTCGTCGTAGCGCTTCAGCTCGCGGACGCATCTGGCACGCATCTGCAGCGATTGCAGGTCGTTCGGCTGCTGCGCCAGGCACACCGTGAAGGCCTGCGCGGCCTCGTCATAGCGCTGCTGCTGATGCAGCAGCAGGCCGCTCTGGAATGCGGACTCCCGATGCGCGGGATCGATGGTGAGGGCATGCTGATAGCTCAACAGCGCCTCGGCACCGCGATCCAGCGCCAGCAGCACGCCGCCCATGTGCTTCCACAATTCGGCGTCGTCGGGCCTGAGCTGGATCGCCTTGTCGAACACCGCGAGCGCGTCGTCGAGCCGGCCCATCTGCTTGAGCGTGAAGCCGAGGCTGGTGAGATAGTCGATCTTCGGGCTCTGCCGAATGGCGCGCGAGAACCAGGCCACGGCGTGGTCGTGCTGCCCGGTCTGCAGCGCGATGATGCCCATCAGCGCAAGGCTGTCGGCGTGGGTCGGCTCGGCCGCCAGCGCCTGCTCGCAGCAGACCTGCGCGTCGAGCAGGCGGCCGGCGCCGAGGTGGTGCAAGCCCGCCTCGTACAGGGCGGCCGGGGACAGAACGTTCGTTCCGCCCGGGCCGGCCGTTGCGCTCCTGGCGCCCTTCTTCCGGTCACTGCGGCTCATCGCGTCGTCCTGTCCAAGGATCGAAAATTCATAAGTGATTCCCGATGCATCGAGAAGGATCATAGTATGGCACGCGAGCCGGCGGGGCGGATTTGCTGGCATCATCAGGTGCGAGGGTCTAACAAGCGCCCCGAAGTCGAACCACGCGATGCACGGGCAGACGGTGCGGCAGGGAGGAAACGCCACATGCAACAGCCGAACGCGACAGACAGGCTGGACCTGGCGGCCATGGTGGCCGATCTCAACGGCCTGCTGCGGCTGAAGACGACGGTGATCGGCATCAAGATGTTCGCCCGCGTCGAGGACATGGAAGCGATCGAGAGGATCCGCCGTCCCAACGCGGTGCACACCACAGACCAGATCGTCAGCATGGCCGCGCGGCTGGGCTGGACCGTCGGCATCACCGGCGATGATCTCGTCGGCGCGCAATGCCGCGCGGTGATCGGGCTCGGCCCGCAGGACGAGACCTGGCTCGAGGGCGCGAACTATGTCGGAGTCTGGCACGGCACCGCGGAGGACGCCCGCAAGCGGCAGCAGGCGCTGGATGTCGTGCCGTTCGGGCAGTATCAGGCGATGGCGGTCAGCCCGCTGGCGAGCGGCCGGCTCGATCCGCCGGACATCTGCCTCGTCTACGCGACGCCGGGGCAGATGATCATCCTGATCAACGGCCTGCAATATGTCGGCTACAAGAAGTTCGAATGGGGCGTCGTCGGCGAGACCGCCTGCGCCGATTCCTGGGGCCGCGCGCTGAAGACCGGCGAGCCCAGCCTGTCGTTGCCGTGCTTCGCCGAGCGCCGCTACGGCGGCGTGCCCGATGAAGAAATGTTGATGGCGCTCAAGCCGGCCGATCTTGCCAAGGCGATCGCCGGCATGAAACAGCTGGCCAGGAACGGCCTGCGCTATCCGATCGCGCCCTACGGCATCCAGAACGACGTCCGCGCGGGAATGAATGTGTCTTACGGGAAGAAATGACATGCGCCGTCATTGCGACTGCAGCGAAGCAATCCAGGGCTGTGGACGGGACTCTGGATTGCTTCGTCGCGGCGCTCCTCGCAATGACGGGGCATTAAAATCGCAGCTGATCGCTAGGGAACAAGAATGACGTCATCCAAATTCGACCTCGTCGTCTACGGCGCCACCGGCTTCACGGGCAAGCTCGTCGCCGAATATCTCGCCACGCATTATCGCGGCGACAGCTCGCTGCGCTGGGCGATGGCCGGCCGCAGCCTGGACAAGCTCGCGGCCGTCCGCGACGAGATCAGCGCGCCCGGTGACACGCCGCTGATTGCGGCTGATGCGTCCGATCCGGAGTCGCTGAAAGCCATGGTGGCGCAGACCAAGCTGGTGCTGACCACCGTCGGTCCCTATCAGCTCTACGGCAACGAGCTGGTCGCCGCCTGCGCCGAGACCGGCACCGACTATGTCGACCTGTGCGGCGAGCCGGTGTGGATGCGGCAGATGATCGACAAGCATCAGGCCGCCGCGGAGAAGAGCGGCGCGCGCATCGTGTTCTCCTGCGGCTTCGATTCGGTGCCGTTCGAGCTCGGCGTCTACTTCGTGCAGCAGCAGGCCAAGAAGGTGCTCGGCGCAGCGGCGTCGCGCGTGAAGGGCCGCGTCCGCGGCATGAGCGGCACCTTGTCGGGCGGCACCGCCGCCAGCGCCAAGGCGACGTTCGATGCGGTGGCCAAGGATCTCAGCCTGGTTTCGGTCCTCAAGGATTCGTTCGCGCTGACGCCGGGCTTCAAGGGCCCGAAGCAGCCCTCCGGCAACAAGCCCGCCTATGAGGAGGATCTGCAGTCCTGGACGGCGCCGTTCATGATGGCCCTGATCAACACCCGCAACGTCCACCGCTCCAACATGCTGATGGGTTTTCCGTACGGCCAGGACTTCGTCTATGACGAGATGGTGCTGACGGGACCCGGCGAGAAGGGCGAGGCCAACGCCAAGAAGGTGATGGCGGCCAACGCCGAGAAGACAGGCCCGAACGCGCCGAAGCCGGGCGAGGGGCCATCGAAGGAGGAGCGCGACAACGGCTACTACAACCTGCTCTTCGTTGCGATTGGCCCCGACGGCCGCCAGGTCCGCGCCACCGTCAAGGGCGACCGCGACCCCGGCTACGGCTCGACCTCGAAGATGATCAGCGAATGCGCCGTCGGCCTGCTGCGCGACGGTGCCAGCGTGAAGGGCGGCTTCTGGACCCCGGGCGCGGCGCTCCGGGACAGCCTGATCAAGCGGCTGGTCGACAATGCCGGGCTGACGTTCACGGCGGAGGACTAAGAGCGGTGGAGCCCATCCGCATCGGTCCAGGGAGCTACGATGACGTCGGCTAAATTCGACATTGTCGTCTACGGGGCGACCGGCTTCACCGGCCAGCTTGTGGCCGAGTACCTCGCCACGCAATATCGCAGCGACACCAAGCTGACCTGGGCGATGGCCGGACGCAGCCTCGATAAGCTCGCGTCCGTGCGCGATGCGATTGGAGCGCCAGCCGACCTGCCGCTGATCGTCGCCGATTCCAGCGATCACGGCTCCATTCGCGCGATGGTCGATCAGGCCAGACTGGTGTTGACCACGGTCGGTCCCTATCAGCTCTACGGGACCGATCTGCTCGCCGCCTGCGTGGCCGCGGGGACCGACTATGTCGATCTCTGCGGCGAGCCGCTGTGGATGCACCAGATGATCGGGAAGTACCAAGCCGAGGCGGAGAACAATGGCGTAAGAGTCCTATTCTCGTGTGGCTTCGACTCGGTGCCATTCGAGCTCGCCGTGCTGTTCGTTCAGGAGCAGGCGAAGATGGTGCTCGGTGCCGTCCAGACACGCGTGAAGGGTCGCATTCGCGGCATGAGCGGTTCGCTGTCGGGCGGCACTGCGGCGAGCGCTAAGGCGACCGCGGCCGCATTGACTGCCGATCTGAGCCTCGTGGCGATCATGAAAGACCCGTTCGCGCTGACGCCGGGATTCAAGGGGCCGAAGCAGCCGCCGGCCAACCGACCGCTGTACGAGGAGGATTTCCAATCTTGGGCTGCGCCGTTTGCGATGGCGCTGGTCAACACGCGCAACATCCATCGTGCCAACATGCTGATGGGTTTTCCGTACGGCCAGGACTTCGTCTACGACGAGATGGTGCTGACGGGCGACGGCGAGCAGGGCGAGGCCAACGCCAAGTTGGTTGTGACGGCCAATGCTGAGAAGACCGGCCCGAATGCGCCCAAGGTCGGAGAGGGGCCATCGAAGGAGATACGCGACAACGGATATTTCGATCTGCTGTACGTCGCAATGTCTCCCGACGGACGGTGCGTTCGCGCGTCAGTGAAGGGGAAGGGTGATCCCGGCTATGGTCTGACGGCGAAGATGATCAGTGAATGCGCCGTCGGTCTGCTGCGCGATGGCGCTGGGGTGAATGGCGGGTTCTGGACCCCGGGCGCGGCACTCGGCGACAGCCTGATCAAGCGGCTGGTCGATCACGCCGGCCTGACGTTCACCGTGGAGGACTAAGAGGCTGCGAGGTGCGGACCCCTCCCTGCGGATCGGTTCGCCGCCACCTGATGGGCGCGGGTGGCGGCGATCATGCCCCACATCGTGCCGAGCATCAGGAAGAAATGCCGCCAATGGTCGGTGTCGATGATGAAGCTCTCGCCGACGGTTCCGAGAAAGGCCGCGAACACGGCGATGTAGGTGCGCTGCCAGGGCACGCGGACGAACAAATAGCGGAAGCCGAGAATGACGGTGGTGAAGACCAGAGCGGGATAGCAGATGCCGGATAGCCAGCCGCCCGACATGAAGGCGTTCAGATAGGAATTGTGGGTGTCCTCGGGGAAGTAGTTGTGGAACTGCAGCGGCCCGATCCCGAACGGCAGATCGAGCGCCATGTCGGCGCCGAGGATGTGGCGTCCGAAGCGTCCGAAGCGGCCCTCGTCATAGCTCTGGTCGAAGCTCGCCCGTTGCTTGAACATGTCGGCGATGGAGTCGATGGAGAGCAGCACGCCGATCAGGACGACGCCGGCGGCGGCCGCGGCGAGCGTCATGACAATGATGCGGGAGCGCTCTCGTGGCGATGTGCTGGTCAGCACCATCAGCACGAGCATGAAGGCGGCAGTCAGCACCAGGCCGCCCCAGGCTGCGCGCGAGAAGGCGAGCAGGATGCCGAGCGCGATGATGCCGAACGCGAAGCTGGCACGCAGCGTTGCGGCGAGGCGTGCCGTGACCACGTTCTGCAATGCGAGCAGCGCAGGCAGGATCAGAAACGCGCCGAGCACGTTGGGGTCCTTGAAGGTGCCGCGCGCGCGGCCGTAGAGAGTGAGCAGGTCGTAGCCGCCGGGCACCAGATGGAAATAGCCGGCGACGCCGGCGAGCGCCGCGATCGCGCCCCCCATGACGAGGCCGCGCCGGAGCATGTCCAGGCGCGCCGCGGTGTCATCAGAGGTCGCCAAGGCGAGGAACAGCGCCGTGAAGGCCATGTACCAGGAGGTCGCGATCCAGGTTGCGATCTTGGAGTCATCGAGCAGCGGAACGGCGCTGATCGTGTATCCCAGATTGACCAGGAACAGCAGCAGGAGAAGAGGCAGGAAGACCAGCCGCAGTCGCATCCCGGTCGCGATGAAGACCGCCGCGGAAGCAAGCGTCACGACCTCATAGGGGCTGGGCTCGATGAACACGATCGCGCCGGACGCGCCGGCCAGCCAGAGAAGCGCGCGCTGCAGAGCGACCACGCCCGGAGGGGCGATGGGTCTCGACGCAAAGTCTCCTTCAGCCGCCGTCATGGCCATCGCGAACTCACACTCATACGCAACGCGCGGCGGGACCGACCTGACACAAGAACGAAGCGGACTGGCCGCCGCTCCGCATCCCGGAATTCAGTAAGCGTTCTCGCTCTTGGTCATCAGCGCCAGCGGCGTCTTGAGCAGGATGTAGAGGTCGAACAGCACGGACCAGTTCTCGATGTAATAAAGGTCGAACTCGACGCGCTTCTGGATCTTCTCCTGGTTGTCGATCTCGCCCCGCCAGCCGTTGATCTGCGCCCAGCCGGTGATGCCCGGTTTGACGCGGTGGCGGGCGAAGTAGCCATCGACGGCCTCGTCGAACATCCGGTTCTGCAGTTTGCCCTGCACCGCATGCGGCCTGGGACCGACGAGCGAGAGGTTGCCCTTGAAGACCACGTTGAACAGCTGCGGAAGCTCGTCGAGGCTGGTCTTGCGGATGAAGCGGCCGACGCGGGTGACACGCGGGTCGTTCTTGGTGACGACCTTGGACGCCGTGGGGTCGGCCTGGTGGTGGTATAGCGAGCGGAACTTGAAGACGTCGATGCGTTCGTTGTTGAAGCCGAACCGCTTCTGCCGGAACAGCACCGGCCCCGGGCTGTCGAGCTTGATCGCAAGCGCGACGAGGGCCATCACCGGCAGCGCCAGCAGCAGGATCAGCCCGCCGACCAACCGGTCGAACAGCTGCTTCATCACCAGATCCCAGTCGGTGATGGGGGCCTCGAACACGTCGAGAGTAGGGACCGCGCCGAGATAGGAATAGGAGCGCGGCCGGAAGCGCAGCTTGTTGGTGTGGGCCGACAGCCGGATGTCGACCGGCAACACCCACAGCTTCTTCAGCATGTCGAGGATGCGGGTCTCCGCCGAGATCGGCAGTGCGAACAGCACGAGGTCCACGCGGGTGCGGCGGGCGAATTCGACGATGTCGTCGACCTTGCCGAGCTTCGGCGCGCCGGCGCAGGTCTCGAGCGACCGCGAGTCGTTGCGATCATCGAACACGCCGAGGATTTCGATCTCGGAATCGTCCTGCGCCTTCAGCGCGCGCACCAGGTCCTCGCCGCTCTGGTCGGCGCCGACGATGATGGTCCGGCGGTCGAGGCGGCCATGCTTGGCCCAACTGCGAATGAGATTGCGCAGCACGACGCGGCTCGCGATCAGCGCGCCGAGGCCGACGAAGAAGAAAGCGGCAAGCCAAAGCCGGGAGACCTCGCTGCCGATCTTGGCGAAGAAGGAGAGGCCGATGAACAGCAGGAAGACGAAGCAGTAGGAGGAGATCATCCGCGTCATCTGCCGCACCTGGGCGCGGAAGACCTGGATCTGGTAGATGTCCGCTGCCTGGAAGCAGACCACGGCGCTCACCGCGAGCCCGATGATGGCCGCGAGGTACTCCCAATGGAAGCCGCTGAGCGGAACGACGTAGCCGAAGTAAACGATGCTGCCGACGACGCTCAGCAGCACGAAATCGGTGATGCGGACGACGCCGGCGAGGACGATCGGAGAATACGCGCGGTGAACTTTCTCGTTGGCGACGGCCAGCGCAGCAGGCGACAGGCGTCGGCGCCGTTCAACGGCCGGCTGTCCGGCCCCTGCGGTCGATGCGGCCGTGGCCGCAGCAGCATCCAGCATCGAGCGAGCGTTGATCGGTTCCACAGTCGTACAAGCCCGGATTATGTTTGTTAGTATTTGTGGTCATGTAAGCGCTGATAGCGCCGGGGGAAATTCCCCACCGGCGGGATTAAAGGGCAAATCGGAAGAAACGGTTAGCGATGGTAAATGGGGTCAGGTCTTGGTAAATGCTTCGCGGTAGCTGTCGAGCACGCCCTCGACCATCGCCTTCTGCGAAAAGTGCTGGAATACGCGTTCGCGCAGAGCTTTTGCACGGAGCTGCGCGGTAGCGGGATCATCGAGCGCGGCCGCGATCGCGTCCGCAAGGGCGTGAACGTTGCTCGGCGTGAACAGCGCCTCGCTGTGCGGGCCGAAGATCTCCGGAATGCCGCCGATCCTGGCCGCGATCATCGGAACCCCGGCGGCGCCAGCTTCAATGACGACGTAAGGCATGGAATCGCCGCGCGAGGGGACGACGAGCAGACGTCCCTTGGAGAAGCCATCGCGGGCCCGGACATGTCCGATGAAGCGGACCGAGGACGTCAGACCAAGACGTTCCACCTGCGCCTTGAGGCGGGGCATCTCCTCGCCGTCGCCGCCCAGCGTGAGCGTCAGCGCCCGCCCGCCTGCGCGCAATTGGGCCACGGCGTCGACCAGGAGATCGGCCCCCTTGATGTGCCGGAACTCGCCGACATAAGCGAGGTCGGTTTGATCGGCGGCCGGCGTTACGGGATCGAATTCGCCGGCCGTCACGCCGTTGAAGACGCAATGAACGAGACCCTGGGGATGGCCGATCATGCGCTCATAGGTATCGCGAGCGAACACGCTCTCGAACAGGAACAGGTCGGTCCGGTTCATCAGCGCCCGTTCCAGGCGTCCGTACAGTGCGCCCTTGAGCGTGTTGCGCGGGTAATGCAGGGAGCCGCCATGCGGGGTGTAGATGCGGATCGTGCCGGGCCGATGCGGAAGCATGCGGACGAACGCACCCGCTTTCGCACCATGGCCGTGCAGGACGTCCGGGCCCAAGGTGCGCGCCAGCCGATAGAACCGGCTCAGTGCGATGACGTCGGTCGGCCAGGGCTCGCGATGAATCGGCACGCGATGGACGCCGAGCGTCAATCGGGGCGCAATCTGCGCCAGTGCCGCATCCGCGCGCTCTCCGCCCGTCAGGCTGTCCGCGACGATGCCGACATCGTGGCCGCGATCGACCTGGCCGTTGGCGAGGTCGAGGATGTGTCGAAAGATGCCGCCGACCGGAGCTCTCACCGCATGAAGGATCTTCAGGGGCCTGTCCAATGACGGCGCCGTGCCGCGCTGGTCCGTGCCGTCGGCCGGCACGTGCCTTGGCCAGGCGCCGCTGCGCGAGCTGATCGGACGGCTGGCGGATAGAGGAAGCACGGGCGCCTCTCGTCGCAATTTCCTGGGACGTGTCTCTAGTCTGAATAGATCGTTGATGGTTAACAAAGCCTCACTCGACATCAATCGAAGTTGGTCCGTTGCCATCGTTGTGACGATCTGGCGCAACGCTCTCTCAAGGATGATGTGACGTACGATGATGATTATCCTGCAATGGCCGGCCTACGCCGGTCCGATTAACCCGTCAGCAACCTTAATGGAGTGTAATCGTACCACGTAGGGTAGCAGCGTGGCGTAGGTCGCGGGAGTGGATGATGCGGTTGGCGTTCTGGCGTGCCGACAAGAAGGTTCGGGCTGACGAGGCGTCCGTTCCACCGCGGACGAACGAGCCTGCATCGGCGGAGCCCGTTTCATCCGGCGATCTCGACATCCGTCTGGTGGGCCGGGCGCTGGCGCGAAAGCGTGGCTTCATACTGGTGCCGACGCTGCTGGCATTGGCCTTGGCGGTCACCGCGGTCAACATGATCACGCCCCGCTACAAGTCGGAGGCGCGCATCCTGATCGACGGCCGCGAGAACGAGTTCCTGCGAACCCGAAGCGAGCGGCTCGAGGAGCGGACTGCTCTCGATGCCGAGGCGGTGACGAGCCAGGTGCAACTGGTGCTGTCGCGCGATCTGGCTCGTGACATCATCAAGCAGAACAAGCTCGGCGAGCTGCCGGAGTTCGATCCCGTGCTGCGCGGTGTCTCGCCGCTGAAGTCGATCGCCGCGATGATCGGGCTGGTCAAGGATCCGCTGGCGATGACGCCGGATGAGCGGGTCATGGATGCCTACTATGAACGCTTGACCGTCTATGCCGTGGACAAGTCGCGTGTGCTCGTCGTCGAGTTCCAGTCGCAGGATCCGGCGCTCGCGGCTCAGGTTGCCAACTCCATCGCCGACGGCTATCTGGTCGTTCAGCAGAACGCACGTCAGGCGCAGGCGAAGTCCGCGAGCCAATGGCTGGCCGGTGAGATCCAGGGCCTGCGCAAGAAGGTCGAGGACGCGGAAGCAAGGGTCGAGACGTTCCGCGCCAAGGGCAATTCGTTCACGGGCACCAACAACACATCGCTGTCCAACCAGCAGATGGGTGAGACCAACACCCAGCTCAACAACGCGCGCACGCGCAAGTCCGACGCCGAAGCCAAGGCGCGGCTGATCCGGGAGATGCTGCAGGGCGGCCAGCCGATCGAGGCCTCCGAGGTGCTCAACTCCGAAACGATGCGGGTGCTGCAGGACCGGCGCGTCGCCCTGCGGGCGCAGCTTGCCGAACAGTCCTCGACCTTGCTCGATGCCCATCCGCGCATCAAGGAGCTGAAGGCTCAGATTGCCGAGGTCGATCGTAACATCCGCGACGAGGCCGGCAAGATTTCCCGCTCGCTCGACAATGATGCGCGGCTCGCCGGCGCGCAGGTTGATTCGTTGAACGCGAGCCTGGAGCAGGCAAAGAAGCAGGCATCCTCGACCAATGACCAGGACGTCAAGCTGCGGGCGCTGGAGCGCGAGGCGAAGTCGCAACGCGATCTGCTGGAGGCCTACCTTGCCAAATACCGCGAGGCCGATACGCGCGTTTCGCTCGACACCCCGGCCGCCGAGGGGCGGATCATCTCGCGGGCGGTGGTCTCGAACACGCCGGCCTATCCGAAGAAGCTGCCGATCGTGCTGATCGCGACGCTGGCGACCTTGATGCTGACCTCGGGAGTCGTCATCACCGGTGAGCTGCTGCGTCTCACGGCGCCGCGCGCGTCGAGCCCCGCGCCGGCAATGGGCAACATGGCCGACGTCATGGTGCTTGCCGCGCGCGTCGAGCCGATGATCGCCACGCGGACGGTCGCCGCCCCTCTGGCCGTTTCGCCGCCTCCGACGCCGGCCGCGGTCGAGCTTGCGCGGCCGGCTCCGATCCCGTCTCCGGCACCGGCCGAGATGCCGGCGCCCGAACCGGCCGATGCGACGCCAAGGCCATCGAGCGAGCTCGAGCTGCTGGCATCGGATCTGCTCACGGCAGGCGAGAGCGCGCGCAAGATCACCGTGCTCGGCACCGCCGGCAGCCAGGCCGTGACCGCCACCGCGCTGTCGATCGCGCGCATGCTGGCGGTGCAGGCCCGCGTGGTGCTCGTCGACCTCGCAGGCAGTCCCCAGATGCTCGCCGGCCTTTCGGTCGACCCGGCCGCGCCCGGCCTGATCGAGCTGATGCTGGGCGAGGCGTCGTTCGCCTCGATCATCACCAAGGACCAGGCCTCGCGGTTGCACATCGTCAATGCCGGTCGGCCGGGCGCCGACCGTAACCAACTGCAGTCGCCTCGACTGGCGCTCGCCATCGACGCGCTGCTGCGAGTCTATGACCACGTGCTGCTCGACGCCGGCAACGCCTCCGACCTGCCGGCCGAGCTGCTGACCGCAGGCGCGCGCGCCGTCGTCGTGCCCGATCCCAACATGTCCGCCGAGGCGCGTAGCCAGATGACCGAGCAGCTGCGCGAGGTCGGCTTCGGCGCTGTCACCATGCTCAAGGCCCCGGCCTTGGACGCCAACCAGAGGCAGCCGGGACGGCGCGGCGTCGCCGCCTAGTCCTCGGCCTTGCCATCGCTCGCCGCCGCGGCCGTGCGCGGCTGCAGCGCACCACGCAGCCGCTGCGCCAGACGGAACAGAGCGGGGCTGTGCTTGACGGCGTGCTTGGCCCGCCCGACTGCGCCCATCGCCGCCGCAGCCGCGCGGCCGCGCGCCGTGAGCGGCACGAAGCTGTCGAAGATCGGCTCGTCGTCCTTGCAGAACATCCGCTTGTAGCTGTCCGAGCCGATGCCGAGGTCGAGCGCGCGAAAATCCGCTCGCGCGTAGTGATCGATGATCGAGCGCATCAGGATCAGCCCCGGACTCCAGCGCGCGTTCTCCGACAGCGTGTAGGTGTTGAACATCATCGAGAAGCGCGCTCCGTCGGCGACGCCGGCAAACAGCGCGATGATCTCGTCCGCGCAGCGCAGCGCGTGGATCTCGATGACCCGATGGCCGCAGCCGAGCTTCGCCATGCAGGCGTGCCGCACGAAGGCCTCGATCCCCGGTTCGGCAAACACGTTCGGCAGCTTCTGCTCGGCCATCCGGACCGGCTTTGTCAGGAAGAACCAGTCGAGCAATTCGGTGATCTCGTCGTCGCGGCTCGCGACCATGTAGCGATAGCCGGGCAGCGCCTGCAGCTTCTTTTCCTTGCTCTTCAGCCGCTTGCGGAACGAGTTCGACAGCAGCGCCGCCGGCGCGGCGCCCTGCGGCATCAGCAGCACCGGGCAGTCGTTCACTGAAGGCTGATGCGGCCATCGTGCGAAGGGATTGTCGAGGTCGCGCCAGCGTTTCGGCTGCTGGAACAGGGCGAGGACGTCGGCGCCGCCGTGGTCGCGCAATCCGGCGAGCAGGGCGTCGAGATCGCCGGCGCTGGCGCGCGTGGCGAAGTCACGGTCCATCAGCGGCATGTTGAAGGTGGTATGCTTGCCGCCCATGAACGTCGCGACGCGGACGCCGAAGGCCCGCCGCAAGGCCAGCGGCAGCAGCAGCAGCGGCCGCTGCTCGGCATCACGGGCGATCACGATGAACGGCGCCGCCTGATCGCGCGTGCCGACGTGGCGCTGCCAGGCGCCGAGCAGATCGAAGCGCTGATAGGGCGTCGAGACATGGTCGGGAGCTTCGAGCGCACGCCAGACCGGCTCGGCGGCGGCGAGGTCGGAGACGATGTCGATGCGTGCGATTCCGGACGGCAGCTGCCGCGCGGGCGCCTGCGCCGTCCGGCTCTCGATCACGGCGGCCATGGTCATCGCGCAACTC
Source organism: Bradyrhizobium sp. SZCCHNR1002 (assembly GCF_032381435.1). NCBI lineage: Bacteria > Pseudomonadati > Pseudomonadota > Alphaproteobacteria > Hyphomicrobiales > Nitrobacteraceae > Bradyrhizobium > Bradyrhizobium sp. SZCCHNR1002. The sequence continues at coordinate 1,252,355 of NZ_JAUHIS010000001.1, read as the reverse complement.
GCGTTGTGGGGTGTGGCGTCTTGGAATTTGGTTGCTGTGGGCCGGATGACCCTCGCAAAGAAGTCTCAACAAAAGGTAATGGCAATGACATCGTCCCAAAACGGGATCAACACGCAGAAAGACCTGTCGAAATCACCTCCGGCCACGCGATCTTAAGGCGGATTGATCTTAAACATCGCAAGGGCGGCCACGATGACGCGATCGCGCCATGGTCGGCTCCCATCAGGTGGGCGCGGGCAGCTTCGTTTCAAGTGGGATGTTTCGGAAAGGGCGCGGGAATTGTCGTCGGACAACATGTGGCTGCGGAGCGCCCGGCTCGAGCTGGCCTATTTCAGCGGGCGCACGCTGCTTGCCTCCCGCGTCACCGGTGGGGCCGGCGCGATCCTGCGCTTCGAGCGGGTGCAGCCGCGGCGCAAGGGGGCCTTCCAGCCGCTCAAGCGGTCCGAGATCACGCCCATCTTCCTCGACAAGGTGATCCGCGCGCTGAAGCGCTGGGGCTATGACATCGTCTCGCTCGACGAGGCCTGCGCCCGCGCCGTGCGGCTCGCCGGCCACGGCCGCTTCGCCTGCCTGACCTTCGACGGCGCCTCGAAAGACCTGATTGCGCACGCCTATCCGGTGCTCGCCCGTCATGGCGTGCCGTTCACGGTCTACGTCCCCAGCGCATTTCCCGATGGGCTGGGCGAAGCGTGGTGGCTTGGCCTGGAAGCCGTGATCGCGCGCGAGGCTCGCATCAGTCTGGTGATCGACCATCGAGAGCAGCGCTTCAGCGTGTTCACGCCGGCTGAAAAATACGAGCTGTTCGCGTATCTCTGGGGCTGGCTGCGCAAGCTGCCGCCGGCCGAGCTGTCGGTCGCGATCCGCGACCTCTGCTCGCGGCATTCCGTCGACCTTGCGGCCTTGAGCCGGCGAGCCGCGATGGACTGGACCGATATTGCGCGCCTTGCCGCGGATCCGAACGTCACCATCGGCAGCGCCACCGTTCATCATCATGTGCTCGCCAATCTCAGGGATGCCGACGCGCAGCGCGAGATCGCGATGGGCAAGGCGGTGCTGGAGACGGCGCTGCGCCGCCCAGTGCGGCACATGGCGTATCCGTTCGGCGACCGCGACAGCTTCCGCCGCAGCGATGTCGTGCTCGCGGAGCAGGCGGGCTTCGTCAGCGCGGCCTCGGCGATGTCAGGCGTCGTGCGGAGCGAGGGCCGCACCGATCTGCACATGCTGCCGCGCATCGCCTGGGACGGCCGCTCGCGCTCGCTGCGTGCCTTGAAGGTGCTGATGGCCGGGGTGACCCTGCCGCGTGAGAAAGCCGCGCAGCCGCCCACGCTCGACCTCGGCTGATCAGCCCTGCTGCCGCTCCCGGTCGGGACGCAGCATCCAGCTGACGATCGGCATCGCCGGCAGCACCCAGCCCATGCCGACGACGACGTAATACACCGCCTGCAGCCAGCCGGAATTGGCGATGAGGGGGAATTGCGCCACCACCATGCCCATCATCGACCAGGCGAAGGCGAGCAGCAGCAGGGCTATGGCCCCGATCAGTTTGCGGGTGCGGATGGTCATGACGGGAATGTCAGCCTGGGTTGGGGGCGGCGCGGCTTGCGCGCGATTTCCCCAGGATTATAAGGGCCTGTCAGCCCCGGTTCAATCGAGCGTTCAACGTCCATGACCACGGTTCCCCCGACCCGCGATCTCGCCGCGATCCGCATCTGGCTCCTCGTCGTGGCCGGCCTGATCGCGCTGATGGTGCTGGTCGGCGGCGCGACGCGGCTGACCGAATCCGGGCTGTCGATCGTCGAGTGGAAGCCGGTCACCGGGACATTGCCGCCGCTGTCGGAGCAGGCCTGGACCGAGGCGTTCGAGGCCTACAAGACGATCCCGCAGTACCGGCAGATGAACGCCGGCATGACTCTGCACGACTTCAAGACCATCTTCTGGTGGGAATGGAGCCACCGGCTGCTCGGCCGCGTCATCGGCATGGTCTATCTGCTGCCGTTCCTGTGGTTTCTGTGGCGCGGCGCCGTCTCCGGGCCGCTCGGCCGCAGGCTGTGGCTGATCTTCGGCCTCGGCGCGCTGCAGGGCGCGGTCGGCTGGTGGATGGTGGCCTCCGGCCTCACCGAGCGCACCGAGGTGGCGCCGGTCCGGCTGGCAACGCATCTGTCGCTGGCGCTTTTGATCTACGCGTCGATCGTCTGGACCTTGCGCCGGCTCGCGCCGCGCGAGGAGGTCGAGGCGCCGGCACGGCTCCGGCTGACGGCCTGGGTGCTCGTCGGCGTCACCTTCGTGCAGCTCTATCTCGGCGCGCTGGTCGCGGGCCTGCGTGCGGGGCTCGTCTACAACACCTGGCCTGAGATCGATGGCGGCCTGATTCCGAAAGCGGCCAATCTGTGGATCCAGTCGCCGTGGTGGATCAATCTGTTCGAGAACGACCTGACGGTGCAGTTCATGCATCGCATGACCGCCTACACGCTGCTGGCGCTGGCGGCGTGGCACGCCTTCGACGTGATGCGCGCGGGCGCCGGCCGCAACGTCGTGCGTGGCGCGCACCGGCTGTTGGCGGCGATCCTGGTGCAGGCGGTGCTTGGCATTCTCACCTTGCTCGCGCTGGTGCCGATCTCGCTGGCGCTGCTGCATCAGGGCACGGCCATCATCGTGCTGACCTTTGCCGTGCTGCAGGCGGAACGGATGTCGCCGCGGCGGGTGGCCGCCGTCGCCGTGCCGCAGGCGGCGGTGACCGCGGGGCAGGCGGGGTAGGGGCGCGGTCTCTCCTCCGCCATTGCGAGCGAAGCGACGTGTCCGCCGAAGCCCGTATGGCGAAGGTGGAAGCAATCCAGAGTCCTGCCCACGATTCTGGATTGCTTCGTCGCTGGGCTCCTCGCAATGACGCGGAGATTCCAGTGCACTTCACCTTCGCCCTCGTTCGCGCTCGTGCCACCATCTCCGCCGTCATCGCCCGGCTTGACCGGGCGATCCAGTATCCCAGAGACGGTCGTGAGTCCTCGATGGGCCGCGGCGTACTGGATCCCCGCTTTCGCGGGGATGACGACTGAGGATGGCGCGCGGTCATTCGCCCTCAACGAACATTTCTAAAAACAAACGCTCTCAATCTCGCGCGCCGATCACGCCGAGCTATGCCGATCGTCTCGCCCTCGAAAACGCGAGGGCGCAGGGAAGGCCGGATGCCTGGCCGGCACCCATGGCCCGCGTGCAACAAAAAAAGCACGCGGCGGTCACCACAGGTACGGCCTGGAAACACCCGGCCTTCCCCGCGCGATGGTTTTAACGCTTATACGCGATCTCCCCGGGGACCGGGCTGTCTTGCCCCCGTCATCTCGCGCGATGTGTGAGCACCGCTGCGAGACTTAGCGCCAGCGTCGGGGCGCCAGGACCACGCGATTTCGCCGTCCATGACCAGCCGCTCGTCCGCGCAGACTTTCGTCCACGCACGGCCCGCCACGTCCACCGCATTCCCAATCCTACGCAACTGGACGATCCGGAAGCGCCCCTCGGCTGGACAGGAACGAACGCAGAATATGCTGATTTGCCGAAATATGCAAGAGCAAAGCTGCGACCGCATGGGGGCGGCGAGCGACTAACGTGCAGTGAAGACTTTAAGGAGTCCAATTGACCACGAGCAGTCCCGGCACCCGCTCGAACGCGCGCGTGTTCTGCGTCACCAGCGCCGCATTTCGGCGGCGAGCCTGTGCCGCGATGAGATAGTCGAACGGTCCTATCTGGGCGCCGGCTTTTTCCAGACCTGCACGGATCTCGGCGGCATGGTCGGCATCCTCGGGCTCGAACGGCAGCACCTCGATTCCGAGCTCGAGAAAGCGGTCAAGCAGGCGCTCGCTCTCTGCGCGCCGGATGCTCTTGGCGATTCCGTAGCGCAGTTCAAACAGTGCCACGACCGATAGCCCGATGCGCGTGCCCGAACGGATCTGCTCGCCGAGTCGGTGCCGCAAGGCCGAGCTGCGGCCACTGACGATGCCGATCACGATGTTGGTGTCGAGGCAAATCATTCGTCGAAGAAGGTGCGCGGGTCCGGTTGGAGCGGCGGATCATCAGGGATGCCTTCGGGCAGAAAGTCGCGCGCGCCCAGCGCATCGAGTTCGGCCCAGAACTTGTCGAGGTCGAGGGGCGCTCTTGTCATCGGCTCCAGGATCACCTTTTCGCCAACCTTGCTAACCAGCACCTCTGTGCCCTCGAAGCGGAATTCTTTCGGCAGCCGCACGGCCTGGCTGCGGCCATGCATGAAGAGTTTGGCGGTCGAGGACATCGGATAACTCCTCTTGATGGTATATACCGATGATATATATCTGCCGTCTGGTCGGTCAATATCCCAGCGAGGCGATGTCAGGCGATCCTTCCAACCCCAATTCGATCCGCTGGAGGACGATCGCCGTGTTGGCCGTGACGTCGCTCGGCCTCGCCTATTGTGCGATGCCTGATCTTGATGGCCAAGAAGATCGCAGCGGATGGCGAGCGTCCGTTGGGATGTCTCTGGGTCGGTCGAGCCTGCAGACCGTCATTTGAAGTCGGCAAGAGGTCGGATGATCCGCTTCGATAGATCAGCTACTATCAGTTGAGCGTGGCCCACACGAGCCTTCGACATGCGAGCTTCTTTTCGGTCGTGACCCGGACGTCACTTCGCTCGTTCGAGCTAAAGTCATGCGAGCGACTTCGTGTGCTTCCCCTCAGCAATACCCCGTCACGCCGCACGCGTAAGGCAATCGGAACATGTAGTTCGTGTAGCCCTCGCCGCCGTAATACGGGCCCTGGTAGTCGTAGGAGAAGGCGCGGCCGTAATAGCCGGGGAGCTCCTGGCGGCCGAGCAGCAGCGGAGTCGAGGGCAGCATCGGGGAGATCAGCGAGTCCTGGTCCTTGACCACGACCACCGGCGGCGGGGCCTTGACGGCGCGGCGGGCCTTGTAGCGGATGACCTTGTCATGGATGCCAGGCAGGTCGGCAGCGAGCACGACGCCGTTCGCGGCGGTGGCTGCCAGCAGCATCATGATCACTAGGGCTCGCATTCTGCTCTCCTGCCGTCTGTCACATCGATCGCGCCGGATTCGGTCGCCGGCGCCAGCACGGCAACGTCGGGGCGCCGCGCGATTCCATGGACGGCAGGATGGGCCGCTTATGGTTAATGAAAACTTTCTCGCGGGCGAAGCCGGCCGCAATCGCCCGTAGAAGGACGGGCTTTTTCAGCTTTCGTTAAGCTCTGCTGGTGCACGCTTACGGCTGCCGGCGATTTTTAAGGCTGGCGGAACGACGGGCCGGAGGTCCGCGTTCGGGACAGAATCTCTGCTGCATTTCATCAGAGTCTCAGACCAGAAGGTTTCGAGCATGTCGGTGATCCCGTTTTGCGCGTCGGCGCGCCAGCATCTGCAATCACGGACAGGCGCATTCCACACTGATCTTGCTGCCGTCGACGAGGATGGTGCCTGCCTGCGCGCGCTGGCGGTGAGCCGGCTGATCGCAGCGACGGCGCTGCCGCTGGCGGGGCAGATGCATGCGCGGATGCTGCACCTGATGACATGACACGATGAGTTAACGAGGGCGCGGTTCGAGAAGCCGGCAACGGCCCGACCGTGGGACGAAGGAGAGCGCGGAAGCCCAGGGGGGCCGCCCGCGCTCTCTTTGTTTTTGGACCATGGTGCAGATGAGGCCGTAGAGCAAAGCTGCAGGTAACGACTAATCTCGCTTGATCTCTGTCTCTCGCAAAGTGCGGCAGGTCGATCCGATTTGCGGATCGTCGTGTTGTGCTCGTCTCTCTCCACGTCGTCATGGCCGGGCTCGTCCCGGCCATCCACGTCGTCCGGCCTGCGGAGAACGACGTGGATGCCCGGGACAAGCCCGGGCATGACGGAGCAGCTAATAGGCGGAATCGTCCGCCGCCACAGCCTTTCTTACGCGCTCAGCGCCTGCTCGAGATCAGCGATCAGATCTTCCTTGTCCTCGATGCCGACGGAGATGCGGACGATGTCGGGGCCGGCGCCGGCCTTGATCTTGGCGGCGTCGTCGAGCTGGCTGTGGGTGGTCGAGGCCGGGTGGATCACCAGCGAGCGGGTGTCGCCGACATTGGCGAGATGCGAGAACAGCTTCAAATTCGACACCAGCTTGACGCCGGCATCATAGCCGCCCTTCAGCGAGAAGGTGAACACGGCGCCGGCGCCCTTCGGGCAGTATTTGCGCGCGAGCGCGTGATACTTGTCCTCGGGCAGGCCGGCATAGTTCACCGAGGCCACGCCGGGATGCTTGCTGAGATAGTCCGCGACGGCCTTGGCATTGTCGCAGTGCTTCTGCATGCGCAGCGGCAAGGTTTCGATGCCGGTGAGGATCATGAAGGCGTTGAACGGCGACAAAGCGGGTCCGAGGTCGCGCAGGCCGAGCACGCGGCAGGCGATGGCGAAGGCGAAATTGCCGAACGTTTCGTGGATCCGGATGCCGTGATATTCGGGGCGGGGCTGCGTCAGCATCGGGTATTTGTCGCCGCTGCCGGCCCAGTCGAACGTGCCGGCATCGACGATGATGCCGCCGATCGAGTTGCCGTGGCCGCCGAGGAACTTGGTCAGCGAGTGCAGCACGATGTCGGCGCCGTGATCGATCGGGCGGATCAGATAGGGCGAGGCCAGGGTGTTGTCGACGATCAGCGGCACGCCGGCCTTGCGCGCCACCTGCGCGATCGCCTCGATGTCGGTGATGGTGCCGCCGGGATTGGCGATGGATTCGATGAAGATCGCCTTGGTGCGCGGGCTCACCGCGGCTTCGAAGCTCGCGACGTCATCGGTATCGGCCCACACCACGTTCCAGCCAAAGCTCTTGAACGAATGCGTGAACTGGTTGATCGAGCCGCCATAGAGTTTTCGCGCGGCGATGAACTCGTCGCCGGGCGACAGCAGCTGCTGCAAGGCCACGACCTGCGCGGCATGGCCGGAGGCGACGGCAAGCGCGGCGGTGCCGCCCTCGAGCGCGGCGACGCGCTCCTCGAGCACCGCATTGGTCGGGTTGCCGATACGGGTGTAGATGTTGCCGAACGCCTGCAGCCCGAACAGCGAGGCGGCGTGGTCGGCGTCGTTGAAGACGAACGACGTGGTCTGATAGATCGGCGTCGCCCGCGCGCCGGTGGTCGGGTCGGGCTGGGCGCCGGCGTGAATGGCGAGGGTGGCAAATCCGGGGGCACGTTCGGTCATGGTGTTTCCTCGTGGGCTTGGATCCCTCGCGCGGCGGCGCCGGCCGGCACGGGGATCGATGATGGGAGACGGTGTCGATAGCGCGCATTTGTGCGCCTCCGCGTCATCCCGGCGGAGGACATTTGCCACGGGGTCAGATGCCGTCAAGGCGGCAGGCGACAATCGATCGGATTTGAAATGCGTTGCTGTGTCGCGCCATGGTCGCGACACGTTCCTTTCGCAGATGCGTCAGGTCGGATCGCTTCTGTCCTTCGCCGCGCGATCCGCCGCCGCCGTGGCGCCGCCGCCGACGCTGGTGCGGTTGAGCGACAATCGCATGCCCTGGGTGGGGATCGGCGCGCGCTTGGCGCTGATGGTGCGGGAATTGACGCCCATCCAGGAGATTTCCGACGACAGCCGGCCATACTCGATCTTGGGGCAGCGGTTCATGACCACCTTCATGCCGGCGGCCTCGGCCTTGTCGGCCGCGGCATCGTCGCGTGCGCCGAGCTGCATCCAGATTACCTTCGGCAGCGGCGAGAGCTTCAGCGCCTCCTCAACGACGGGCATGATGTGCTGCGAGCTCCGGAAGATATCGACCATGTCGAGCGGGCGGCCGATGTCGGCGAGCGAGGCGACGAAGGGACGGCCCATCAGGCTCTTGCCGACATGGCCGGGGTTCACCGGGATCATGTCGTAGCCGCGCTGCACCAGATATTTGAAGGCGAAGAAGCTCGGCCGGATCTCGGACGGCGAGGCGCCGACCATCGCGATCACCTTCACGCCGTTGAGGATGCCGCGGATGTAGTCGTCGGGATAGGTGTCGTGATTCATGATGGACGCAATCTGTTAGTTGCTGTCATTCCGGGGCGCCCGTCGGGGCGAGCCCGGAATCCATAACCACGACCGGGAGTATGGATTCCGGGCTGGCGCTCCGCGCGCCCCGGAATGATGGAGGAGAGAATAGCGGCCGACGTCACTCATCCCGCCAATTCGGCATCCGCTTCTCGATGAAGGCGCCGATGCCTTCCTCCGCGTCGCGGGCGAGCATGTTCTCGGTCATCACCTCTGCCGCATAACGGTAGGCGTCCGCAAGGTTCATTTCGGCCTGGCGGTAGAACGCCTCCTTGCCGAGCTTGATCGTATGCGCCGATTTGCGCGCGACTTGTTGGGCCAGCGCGATCGCCGTGTCGCGTTCCGTGCCGGGCGTCACCACGCGATTGATCAGGCCCATCTCGCGGGCGCGCAGCGCTGGAACCGGCTCGCCGGTCAGCAGCATCTCCATCGCCTGCTTGCGCGTGACGTTGCGTGACAGCGCCACCATCGGCGTCGAGCAGAACAGGCCGATGTCGACGCCGGGCGTCGCGAACGAGGCGCGCTCGGAAGCCACCGCGAGATCGCAGGTCGCGACCAACTGGCAGCCGGCCGCGGTAGCGATGCCCTGCACGGACGCGACGACGGGTTTCGGCAGATGCACGATCGCCTGCATCATCGCGCTGCAGGCGTTCATCAGTTTGGCGAAGAAGGCGCGGCCGCGGTCGGCGTCGCCGCGATGCGCGGTGAGTTCCTTCAGGTCATGACCGGCGCAGAAGGCCGGGCCATTCGCCGCGATCACCACGGCGCGCACGGTCTTGTCGGCGCCGATCTCGGCCACCGCCCGATGCAGCTCCGCGATCAGCGGCTCCGACAGGCTGTTGCGCTGCGCCGGGCGGTTGAGCGTCAGCACGGCAACGGAGCCGGCCATCTCGCGCAACAGGATCGGCGTGTCGGCAGCATGGGCAAGGGCAGGGGCGGACATTGCGGTTTCCGTTCGGCGATTTCCGTGTGGGCGCATCGTTGCGGCTAATGTAACAGAAGGCAACGAGACAGAGCAGGGGGAGACATGGCGGCGAAGATGACGATCGCGGAGCTGGAAGCGTTCCTGCACGCGGAATTTCCGCAGGCGTTCCGCACCGGCGGCGACATTTCGATCGAGAGCGCCGATGGCAGGAGCTGCCGGATGCGGCAGCGCTTCAACGAGCGCATGCTGCGCCCCGGCGGCACGGTCTCAGGGCCGACCTTGATGGCGCTGGCCGATTTCGCGATGTATGTGGTGCTGCTGTCGGCGATCGGCCCGGTCGGGCTCGCGGTGACCACGAATCTCAACATCAACTTCCTGCGCAAGGGCGCGGCCGGGGCCGACGTGCTGGCTGAGGCGCGACTCCTGAAGCTCGGCAAGCGGCTGGCGGTTGGCGAAGTCACGCTGTTGTCAGGGGAATCGCCCGATCCGATCGCCCACGTCACGGCGACCTATTCCATTCCGAATGCGTGATGTTTTCGAGGGTATTATTACACCATATTTGCAACCAACTGTTTTTATTGAGATAATTTAACATCGACGGCGTTGACGAACGCGGGCGGCTTCTCTAGAAGCTGCGACCAGTTCGGCGCGTCGTCCGCGCCGCATTCTCCCTGTCACGGATATCTCTCATGAAAACCTTTTCGGCAAAGCCGGCCGAGGTCCAGAAAAAGTGGGTCGTGATCGACGCCAAGGGTCTGGTCGTCGGTCGTCTCGCCACGCTGGTCGCCATGCGGCTGCGCGGCAAGCACCTCCCGATCTACACGCCGCACGTCGATTGCGGCGACAACGTCATCATCGTCAATGCCGCGCACGCCGTCCTGACCGGCCGCAAGCGCGAGCAGAAGGTGTACTACAAGCACACCGGCTATGTCGGTCACGTCAAGGAGCGCACCGCGCGCCAGATCCTCGAGGGCCGCTTCCCCGAGCGCGTGATCGAGAAGGCCGTCGAGCGTATGATCCCGCGTGGCCCGCTCGGCCGCGTGCAGATGGGCAATCTGCGTGTCTATGGCGGACCCGATCATCCGCACGAGGCGCAGAGCCCCGAGAAGCTCGACATCGCGAAGTTGAACCGCAAGAACACGAGGGCCGCATAAGATGGCCGAAAGCATCCAGTCTCTCGATCAGCTGTCGCAGCTCAAGGGCGCCGTCACCGCGCCGGACGCTCCGAAGTATGAGAAGAAGGTCGACAAGTTCGGCCGCGCCTATGCCACCGGCAAGCGCAAGGACGCGGTCGCCCGCGTCTGGATCAAGCCGGGCTCCGGCAAGGTCACCGTCAATACCCGCGACATCGAAGTGTACTTCGCCCGTCCGGTGCTGCGCATGATGATCGAGCAGCCGATGGTCGTCGCCGCCCGCAAGGGCCAGTACGACGTGATCTGCACGGTCGCTGGCGGCGGTCTGTCCGGCCAGGCCGGCGCGGTGCGTCACGGCCTGTCCAAGGCGCTGACGAACTTCGAGCCGGAGCTGCGCGGCGTCCTCAAGAAGGGCGGCTTCCTGACCCGCGACTCGCGCGTCGTCGAGCGTAAGAAGTACGGCAAGGCCAAGGCCCGCCGCTCCTTCCAGTTCTCGAAGCGCTGATGTCCAGGCGATCCGGCTCTGGCCGGATCGCTCAGCCTCCCATACGAACGGGCGCCCTCGCGGGCGCCCGTTTTGCTTTCTGCGTTCGTTGATCAGGTGCTGGCGCGGCGCGCGGTCAGCCATTGGTCCGGCGCCAGCGGCTTCGACACCACGCGAACCTCGCCGATGCTGCCGATGAAGCCGTCCGCCGGCGCGCGGTCCCACCAGCCGCAGCCGAGCGCCCAGGGCTGGGACGCCGCGACGCTGGCGATGCCGTTGCCGCCGATCACGCTGCGCACGACCGGCGCGCCCTCGATGTAGAGCACGGTGGAATTGTCCGCAGGGCTGTTGACGATCGCGAGGTGGTACCAGGTGTCGAGCATGATCTCGCCGGACCAGTCCGTCTGGGCCTGCGCGGTCGCGCTCGACGGCACGATCTCCCACTGCACCTCGCGCAGGTTCGAGATCGCGAACAGGATCGGCGGCGACTCCGGATCACCGCCGGCAAAGCCCGGCAGCCAGCCGCGATTGCCGAAGCGGGTGAGGATGTTGCACCAGGCGTGATCGGCCGCCTTCCAGTTCGGGTCGATCTTGATGAAGGCCTCGACCGTGTAGCCCTTGGCGAAGGTCGCCGCGTTGATCGGCGCATTGGCCGCTGTCGTGAACCAGCTGAAGCGGCCGCCGCCCTGCTTGGTGGTGTTGAGGAACTGCACGCTGCCAGGCGCCGACGACAGGCGATGCTTGTCGGCGGTGAAGACGACGTCGGCGACCTGGGCGGCACCTGCGAGCGAGGCGCGCTGCATCGGATTGCCCGAGGTGAGGTCCGGCAGGGCGGTGCCGGCGGCGACGGCCTTGCCGATCGCAGACGACGCGATCCGCCAATGCGCCACCGTCTCGGCGATGAGAGGATAGTCCTGCTCGTTGGCCGGCGGCACCACCACCGGCTCCGGCTGTTCGGTGTAGTTGGTGTAGAGGTCCTGCTTGACCCGCGGCAGGATCGGCGTGCCGGCGAACGCCGGGAGATGGCAGAAGCGGGTGAAGCGCGAGAAGCGGCGCTGGAAGTCGATGTCGATGGTGAATTCGTGGTTGTCCTCGGACAGCCAGGCGCGATCGAACTGCCTGAGGCTGTCCTTCGGCTTCGCCACGACCCAGGGCGAGAACGAGGCAACGTCGATCCGGTTCTTCGTGAAGTCGAACTCGTACAGCCGCATCAGGCCGTTGCCGCCCTGATAGGCCATCTGATAGTCGACGACCATCTGGTGCACGGGATTGTGGAAGTCGTTGAACTTCGTCAGATGCGCGCCGCCGTGATAGTGGCCGTTGAGCGTCATGAAGATCTGGTCGTTGCTGCGGATCAGCTTCTCCCAAAGATACTGGCCGTAGGCGACCTCGAGCGGGCTCACGCCGTCATTGGCGATGTTGAGCAGCTGATGGTTGACCAGGATCACCGGCAGCATCGGGTGGCGCGCGATCATGCTGCGGGCCCAGCCGATCGCATCGTCCGAGGCGCGCCAGGACAGCGACAGCACCATGAAGCTGACGCCGCAGGCGTGGAACACATGCGCCTCGTGCCAGCCGCTCGGATGGCGCTCCAGGAAGGTGCGCTGCTTGGCGGCGCGGCTGGCCGGGAACCAGGACAAATACGGCTCGGACGGGGCGCGCTGCGCGTCGGTGCCCGAGCCCTGGCTCGCCGCGCTCTCGAACTCCAGCGCCTGCAGCACGTCGTGATTGCCGGCGAGCACGGAGTAGGGGCGGCCGGCGTTCTCCAGCAGCTTCATCGCGGCGTCGGCGACCGCCCATTGCTGCGGATGCTTGACTTGGTCAACGACGTCGCCGAGATGGATCGTGAACGGGATGTGATACTTCGCGGCGTTGTCGACGATGAACTGGGTCTGCGCCGGATAGGGCGTGCTGCCATACTGGCGCTGATAGGCCTGGCCTTCCTCGCTCGTCGCATAGCGCGAATAGAACTGCGTGTCCGGCAGCACCGCGAGCGCGAAGCTGGTGGTGACGTGGTGATGGTGGTGGTGCATGCGCCAGTGCCAGCGCGCTTGCGCCTGGCCCGGCAGCAGGCTGGCGCCGAGGCCGAGCGCCGAGACGCCCATGGCGTTGCGCAGCAGCGTGCGGCGATCGACGCCACCCGTCGGATGATCTGCTGTTGATTTCTTGTCGTTTGAATCGTCGTCGAAAGACATTCTCGTCCCCACCTCGTGCGGCCGCTCTGCCGCCGTCGAGCGTGTTAGGGAGAGATGATCTCAAATTTGAGAAGGTTTCTTATCGTTTCGATGAGTGTCGGCCCGGGGATGTGAAATGCTTCATATTTCTCGCGTCCGTTCGCAACTATCAATGAGAGACCATAGGCGACGCGCAATTACAGCGAGCGTCGGCCTCGGCGGCTGCCATCGTTTTTGAATCCTGTTTGCTGCATTTTTGCGCAGCAATTTACGGGCGAGTTGCGCCGAGCTTTTCGAGAAAACTTGGCATCCCAGGCAAACGTCTTTCGAACAGACCACCGGTTAGGTTGATCGCGATAAGGCGGCGCTAACCCTGAGTTCCCGCGCCGCCGCAGCAACCGAGGTGACGCATGGCGCTTGATAGCCTGACGCTCGACATCGTAGCGACGATGGTCGCGGCGCTGCTTGGCGCCATGTTGCTTCATTTTGGACGGCAGGAGAGCACGCCGGCGCTGCGCTGGTGGGGCGCCGCGTACGTTCTCGGTGCGGTCGCGATCGCGCTATGGACGCTGATCGGCGACCTCTATGGTGAGGTGGTCTCGCTGTTCCTCAGCTCGATCGGCCTGATTGCGACCGCGATGGTGTGGAACGCCGCCCGCGTCTTCCACGGCAAACGGCCGAGCGTGCCGGGCCTCGTTCTCGGCGCCATCGTCTGGATCGCGAGCGGCATGCTGCTCCATCCCTCGGCGCAATCGCTGCGGCTGACGATCGGAGCCGCCCTCGTCGTGCTCTATGCGACGCTCACCGCGGCCGAGCTGTGGCAGGAGCGGCGCCGCACCCTGCACAAGCGCTGGCCGGCGCTGCTGGTGCCCGCGATGCACGGCTTCGTCCTGATGCTGCCGATCCTGCTCGGCAACATGCTGCGCGACGCCGACGGCGCCTTCGCCGCCGCCTGGGTGACGATCTTCTCGATCGAGCTCGTGCTCTACGCGGTCGGCACGGTCTTCGTGATCTTCATGCTGGTGTCCGAGCGCATCGTCAGCGCCCACAAGCGCGCGGCGACCACCGACCCGCTGACCGGGCTGCTCAACCGGCGCGGCTTCGCCGAGTCCTGCGCGCAACTGATCGAGCGCGAGGCGCGCGAGCGACGGCCGGTCAGCGTGCTGATCTTCGACATCGATCATTTCAAGTCGATCAACGACCGCTTCGGCCATGCCGAGGGCGACGAGGTGCTGAAGCTGTTCGCGAACGTCGTCGTCAACAATCTGCGGCTGACCGATCTTTCGGGGCGGATCGGCGGCGAGGAGTTCGCAGCGCTTCTGCCCTGTTCCATCGAAGAGGCGATGGTCGCCGCCGAGCGCGTCCGCGAAGCCTTTGCCGCCTCCGGCGTCGTGTGCGACGACAAGCCGGTCGACACCACCGTCAGCATCGGCGTCGCCGGCGGTGCTGCCGGCACCGATCTCGACGTGCTGCTCGCGGCCGCCGATACCGCGCTCTACAAGGCCAAGCGCACCGGCCGCAACCGTGTCGAGGCGTCGGCGGAGCTGCCGTTGTCGCTCGATCGCTACCGCCGCCAGCGTGCCGCAGCCGCGACGGCGGCGACGCCGCCGGCCGGTCAGGCGGTCATCTCGGGCTGACGCGTCGCTTTCTCTCTTCCCTGGTCTGGGCTAGACAAACGGTCCAACAACCAGGGGAGGCCGCGAGACCATGATCACCGAAATCGCCCAGATCGACGTCAAGCCCGGCACGGAGAAGGATTTCGAGGCGGCAGTGGCCAAGGCGCGCGCCGCCTTCGGCCGCTCCAAGGGCTTTCACGGCTTCGAGCTGCACAAGTCGATCGAGAAGCCGCAGCGCTACCGGCTGATGGTGACGTGGGAGACGCTCGAGAACCACACGGTGGATTTCCGCGGCTCGGAGAACTTCACCGAATGGCGCGGCCTGGTCGGGCAGTATTTCGCGGCGCCGCCTGAGGTCGAGCACACCGAGACGGTGCTGACCTCGGCCGGCTGAGCGTCTTAGCCGCAGCTGCTACGGAGCGGAGCCGCGATGACCCGTGACGATCTGATCGCTGCGTATTCCGCGCCGGGACGGCACTACCATGATCTGCGCCATGTCGAGGACTGCCTCGCATGGCTCGATCGCGTCGCGGGCCTCGACGCCCGCGATCGCGAGATCCTGACGCTGGCGATCTGGTGGCACGACGTCGTTTATGATCCCAGGCGATCCGACAACGAGGAGCAGAGCGCCGTCCTTGCGGAGCGTCATGTCGCGCCTGACATGCGAGACGAGGTGGCGCGCCTGATCCGGCTGACCCGGACGCACGACGTCGCCGCCGGCGACCGGCGCGGCGCGCTGCTCGTCTCCATCGATCTCGCCATTCTCGGCGCCGATCAGGCCAGCTACGATGCCTATGCGGATGCCATCCGGCGCGAATATGCACACGTGCCGGACGACGCCTACCGCACCGGGCGCGCGGCCGTCCTGGAGCAGTTCGCAAACCGGCCGGTGATCTATCCCGATGCGGACTTTGCTGCCGCGCTCGACCAGAAGGCACGTGCCAATCTCTTGCGCGAGCTGCGCGCTCACGCCCTCCTGCGATAGACGGCCATGCCGAGCAGGCCGACCGTGGCAGCAAACATGATGTAGTAGACCGGCGCGGTCTTGTCGCCGGTGGCCTGCACCAGCCAGGTGTTGATGAAGGGCGCAAGGCCGCCGAACAGCATCACGCCGAAATTGTACATCAGCGATGCCCCCGTTGCGCGGACGCCGACGGGATAGATCTCCGTCATGAACGCCGGCACGGCACCGCCGAGCACGCCAAGCAGCAGCCCCACGGCCTGTAACTGCCACAAATGCGCGGTGGTCGGCTCCGCCACCAGCTGCCTGAACAGCACGACGTAGAGGATCGGATAGAGCAGCAGCGCGGGCACGATCACGCCCCGCCGGCCGATCCGGTCCGACAGCAGCCCCGACGCGAGACCGAGCGGCACATTGGCGAGGCTGACCGCAAGCAGCCCGAGTTGCGCATCGGCCAGCGGCAGCTTGAGCTCGCTGGCGGCAAAGGCCGGCAGGAACACGCCCCCGACATAGTAGATCGCGGTCCCCGCTGCGATCAGGCCGAATGACGCCAGCAGCTCGCGCGGATGCTCTGCGAGCAGCCGGCCGAGGGTGGTCCTTTTCCGGGCGGTCGCTCTGGCCGCTCGTTCGGCAAGATAGGCCTGGAATTCCGGCGATTCGTCGCATCGTCGGCGCAGATACCAGCCGACCGGTCCGATCAGGATTCCGAGGATGAACGGCACCCGCCAGCCCCAGCCGGCGAAGTCCGCAGGCGACAAAGTCTTGCCGAGCAGGACCGCGAGCATCGCGCCGAGCGCGAAGGCGAGCGCCTGCGACACCGTCTGAAAGGCGCCGTAGAGGCCCTTGCGGCCGGGAGGCGCGAACTCGATCAGCATGGCGCTCGCCGAGCCGAATTCACCGCCGGCGGAGAAGCCCTGGATCAGGCGCGCGAGCAGCAGGAGAG
Source organism: Bradyrhizobium sp. SZCCHNR1002 (assembly GCF_032381435.1). Taxonomy (NCBI): domain Bacteria; kingdom Pseudomonadati; phylum Pseudomonadota; class Alphaproteobacteria; order Hyphomicrobiales; family Nitrobacteraceae; genus Bradyrhizobium; species Bradyrhizobium sp. SZCCHNR1002. The sequence continues at coordinate 1,236,092 of NZ_JAUHIS010000001.1, read as the reverse complement.
CCGGAGCGGCAATGCCGATCGACGCATAGGTCGGAAGAACGCCGATCAGGCCAGTGCCGAAAGCCATCATCGTGATCATCACCACGAGCGCCTTCTTGCGGCCGTATCTGTCGGCGTAGAGGCCGAACACCAGCCCGCCGAGCGGCCGCGCCGCAAAGGCGATGCCGAAGACCGCGAAGGTGGAGAGCAGCGACGCTCTCGGATCGTCGGCCGGAAAGAACAGCTTGCTGATGACGCCGGCAAACAGCCCGAACACCGTGAAGTCGAACCATTCGAGCGCATTGCCGATGGTCGAGGAGATCACGACACGACGGCGCATCGCGTCGCCGGAGACGTGTTGCATGACTGACCTGTCCGTCTGTTCGAGGACCTCGTTGACCAAGCGGCTGGGCTACGGCGCAGCGAGCGAGTCACGACGTCAGTCTACGATACCGAGAACCTCTGTCCAGCGCGGATGTCGGACCGCTGATGGCCCAACGCCGCCAGAGCCTGCCGGCGAGCTCCGCACGGGCGCAATCGCTGCGTCGTCGGCCTTTCGTTTCGTTGCCGGAATGCAGCGCGCGCAACCTCGCATGAGCAGATGTGGCTTGCCTTTTACCGGCGCGCAACGTGCAATGAGAGGCATTGCCGTTGCCCCACGACGGGATTGCGACGATTCCGCTGCCGGCGGCTCAACCAAATCTCCGAAGCGCAACACGCTTCCTCACCTGGAACATCTCATGCCGATCATCAATCGCGCCGCCGAGCTTGCCGAGGACGCCAAGGTCTGGCGCCGTGACTTCCACCAGCATCCCGAGCTGCAATATGAGGTGCACCGGACGGCTGCTCGCGTCGCCGAGTTGCTGACCTCGTTCGGCGTCGACGAGGTGGTCAGCGGAATCGGCCGGACCGGCGTCGTCGGCGTCATCCGCGGCCGCGCGCCGTCACAGCGCGTGATCGGCCTGCGCGCCGACATGGATGCCCTGCCTTTGCAGGAGATCACCGACGTCCCGCACAAATCGACCGTTCCCGGCAAGATGCACGCCTGCGGCCATGACGGTCACACCGCGATGCTGCTGGGTGCGGCACGCTATCTCGCCGAGACGCGCAATTTCGCCGGCAACGCGGTCGTGATCTTCCAGCCGGCAGAGGAGGGCGGAGCCGGCGGCCGCGCCATGGTCGATGACGGCATGATGGAGCGCTTCGGCATCGAGGAGGTCTACGGTTTGCACAATGCGCCGGGCCTGCCGCTCGGCACGGTGGCTACCCGCGCCGGGGCGGTGATGGCGGCCGCGGACACCTTCGAGGTGCGCCTGACAGGCCATGGCGGACACGCGGCGCGACCGAACAAATGCGTCGATCCGATCGTTGCCGGTGCTCAGATCGTGAGCGCGCTGCAGTCGATCGTGGCGCGCAACGTCGACCCAGTCGAGAGCGCGGTGCTGTCGATCACGCGCTTTCATTCCGGAACAACGGCCGACAACATCATTCCGCAGACGGCCGTCATCGGCGGTACGGTGCGCACGCTGAACGAGGAGATCCGCCGGCTGATGGACGAGCGGTTCAAGGCCGTCGTGAACGGGCTTGCCAGCGGCATGGGCGTCGACGTCGAGATCGACTACGAGTGGGGCTATCCTGTCGTCGTCAACCACGTTGAGCAGACCGCATTCGCCGCCGATGTCGCGCGCAGCGTGGTCGGGCCGGATCAGGTCACGACCGACATGCCGCCGAAGCTCGGCGGCGAGGATTTCGCCTACATGTTGCAGGCGCGGCCAGGCGCCTTCGTGTTCATGGGCATCGGCGAGACCGCGGGTGGACTGCATCACCCGGCCTACGACTTCAATGACGAAGTGATCCCGCATGGGATCAGCTATTGGGCCAAGCTGGTCGAGACGGCGATGCCGGTTGAATAGAGTCCAGAGTGAGCAAGTGTTCTGGATGAATGCTCCACCGTGAGGTGCCGTTCCCGGTGTGGCTTCGAAGGAGCGATCGTTCACCTGTTCGGTTCGCGCACGAACGGTCGATCTACGACTCTCCGAAAGCCGTTCGAGAGAGCTTGGTGCGCCGGAGTGCGGCGACGCGGTCACACCGCTCCGCGCGCGGCTCCGGCGATTGTTTCCAAATGTTGAGATTCGTTTCCCGACGTGTCACGGGTAACCCGGTAGGCCAGACTGGCCTCGTCGGTACGGGTTGTCAGAGTGAGCGTTGCAGTGCGTTTGGAGTATCGCCCGGACATCGATTGTCTGCGCGCGTTCGCCGTCATTTCGGTGATCGGGTTTCATTATGAGCTGCCGGGCTTCGGCGGCGGCTTCGTCGGCGTCGACGTTTTCTTTGTCATCTCCGGATACGTGATCTCGCGGCTGATCTGGGTGGGGCTTGCCACCGATTCGTTTTCCTTCCTGACATTCTATGAGCGCAGGGCAAGGCGCCTGCTGCCCGCGCTCTACCTGCTGATCCTCGTTACGGGAATCGCAGGGTATGTCCTGGTGCCGCCGAGCGACTACCGGATGTTCTTCGGCAGCGCGATCTCGACGCTCCTGTTCTCGTCGAACATCTTCTTCTGGATGGAGACCGGCTATTTCGACCTGCCCACGATGGGCAAGGTCCTGATTCATACCTGGTCACTGTCGGTCGAAGAGCAGTTTTACTTCTTGTTTCCGGTCATCACCTGGCTCTGGAGCAAGCTCTTTCGCGATCCCGCGTCGAGATCCTCACTCGCTCTGGTCATCGCCGGCACGATGGCGCTGTGCATTGTTGACGAGCTCCTGATCAAGAATTCAGCCTCCGCTGCGTTCTACCTTGCTCCCCTGCGGGCTTGGGAATTCCTGATCGGAAGCATCGCCTTCTTTCTTCATCGATGGTCGCCGGTCGGGTTCTCGGCGCGCTGTGCCCACGGGCTGATGGGGCTGGCGCTCATGTTGATTCCGGTAGTCATGTTCCGGCCGGAGACCCGCTTTCCAGGGCTGCATGCGCTGATCCCTTGTCTCGGCGCGGCCCTCTTCATCATCGCGTTCAATCAGGACGACGGCAGGCCCCGGCTGCCGTTCGAGAATGCGGGGGCGTTTGTCGGGCGCCTGTCCTACGCGCTCTATCTCTGGCATTGGCCGGTGTTCGTTCTCGGCAGAGCGGCGCTCCCGCTCGACGTCGCAAGCTCGAACGCCGGGACGATGGCGCTGCTGGTGTGCTCGGTGTTGCTGGCGTACCTGTCGCATATCGCCGTGGAACGTCCCATTCGTGCACGCATCGCCTGGAACGGCTTGCGCACCTCGGGACTGATCGCGGGCACGGCCGCTGTTCTGATGGCGGTCGGGGTCCACGGCTTTTCGCACGAGGGCTATGCAGGACGCTTTCCGGCGTCGCAGGAGCGGATGTTGCGCTACAATGCCCAGGCGGTGGCGCCGTTCTATCGAACACATAGCTGCTTTCTGCAGCCGGACGAGCCGTTGTCGCACTACGATTCCGGCGCGTGTCTCACGCCGGCGGCAGACAGGCGCAACATTCTGCTCGCCGGTGACAGCATCGCCGCCCACTATGGCTGGGGCCTGCGCGACTACCTGCCTGCGGCCTATCATTTGATGCAGCTGACATCGGCGGCCTGCGCCCCCTTCGTCGAGTTGCGGCAGGAGTTTTCGCAAAGCTGCAATGACGCCAATCGTCTCCTCCGCGAAGAGATCAGGGCGCGACGACCCGCGGCGGTGATCGTTTCAGGCAATTGGCGCGTGTACGTCGATGTCTATGGCCAATCGGCCGCTCCGGGTTTCGACGGCTATCTCGGTGCGTTGCTGAAGGAGGCGGAAGACGCGGGCATTCCGGTTCTGTTGCTTGGGCCTTCGCTGGAATTTCCGGCTCCACTGGCTCAGACCTTGTTCAACTACGAGCGGATGCATCTGCCGGTCGCCAATTCGCTCACGCCGGTGGAGGCATCGTTCAAGGCCGACGAGCGTCTCCAGGAGATCGCGCGTTCTCACCCCGGCGTTCAGTACGTTTCGGTCCTCGATGCGATCTGCAGCCTGCGTGCTTGTCCAACCAGGGCTGATCCGGAAACGCCGATCACCTGGGACATCATCCACCTCACGCCGGAAGGCTCCAAATTCGTCGTCTCCAAATTGAAGCCGCAACTGGATGCATTCCTGAGCAGACTCGCCCCGCCGTCGGAAGCCAAGCTGAAGGAGCTCGTGGCCGGGCGCTCGACGAGGCCTCGGGACGCTTCGTCTCAAGTGCAATAGCCGGGGCAGGGATCGCCGCTCAGATCGCGGCCGCGGCGTCCTCGGTGGTGCGGTCGCTCTTGAAATAGTCGATCATGACCTTGGCGATCGCCATCAGCGGCAGCGCCAGGGTCAGGCCCCAGACGCCGAACACGATGCCCAGCAGGATCTGGAACGCGAACAGCGTGGCCGGCGGAATGTCCAGCGCCTGCCGCTGGATCAACGGCGTCAGCACGTAGCTTTCCATCGCGTGCACGCCGAGGAACAGCACGAAGGCGGAGGCGGCCGCGACCCAGCCCGAGGCGAGGCTCGCCAGCACCACGATGACGCCGGCGATGATGGCACCGACGGTCGGGATGAAGGCCAGCAGGCCGGCCTGGATGCCCAGGATGAACGAGCTCTGCACGCCGATGATGGCGAGCCCGATCCAGGTGACGAGGAAGACCGCGAACATCGTGGTGATCTGGGCGATCAGCCAGCGCTCCAGCGTGTAGCTGATGCGGTCGACGATCACGGTGGCCTGGTCGCGGTACTTGGCCGGCGCCAGGAACAGCAAGCCGCTGCGATAGACCGCCGGCTGCGCCGCGAAGGCAAGCCCCAGGAACAGCACGATGAAGAAGTTGCCGACGGCGCTGACGGTGCCCAGCAGCAGCTTGAAGGTCTGGCTGACGATGGCGCCGCCGGAGGAGGCCAGCGCGCTCGGCGAGGGCAGTCCGCTCGGCAGACCGTGGGACGGCGTCTGAGTCGGCGTGGTCGACCCGCCATCGGGGGCGGACGTGGCCGGCGGCGCGGCGTTGAAGTCGAAGAAGCTGGTGTCGATGCCGTTACGGTCGAGGAAGCCCTTGATGTTGCCGAGCTGCGACTTGATGGTGTCGCTCAGCACCTTGGCCTGGTCGGCGATGGTGGTGCCGCCGAGGAAGACGATGCCGACGAGAACGGCTGCGAGCGCCACGCAGACGATGACGAGCCGCGCCGGGTGGGGCCAGGGCAGCACCCGGCCGAGCAGGCTGGTCATTGCGTTGAGCGCCACGCCGAGCAGCATGCCGGAGAACAGCAGGAACAGCGCCGCAGCGTAATACCAGCTGAAGGCGAGAGCGGCCATGAACAGGATCACCCCGATTCCGCCCACGGCAATGGCCCAGGCCAGGTCGCTGCGGGCCTGGAGGCGGGGGTCTGCGGGGGCGGTCATGAGGCGTCCTTTGTGCTGATCGGCGTCCCACATTGGCGAAAACCGCTGCCGGATCAAGCGGGGCATTGGAGATCGTTGACGGGCGGACGCTGCGGGGTTGTCCGGAATTGGCATTGGGGACCCGCGCGCGCATATGTTGATCCGTGGATGCGACGCAGGCATGATTTGTGCCTGCTGGCTGATCCGAAGATCGAGCCGGCACATCAGGGAGACAACGAGGGCAATGAAGCGTCCGGTCGTCGGCGTGATCGGCAACAGCCATCGCGTCGAGAACAGGTTCACCGTGCAGATGGTGGGCGAGCGCAATCTGAGCGCCGTGGCTGAGGTTGCGGGCGCGCTGCCGCTGATGTTTGCGGGCGTCCCGGAGATCACCGACATCGGCGCGCTGCTCGACGTGGTCGATGGCGTGGTGCTGACCGGCGCCCGCGCCAACGTGCATCCGACGCGCTTCAACACCGAGCCCAGCCTCAAGCACGAGCCCTACGACGTCCATCGGGACGAGGTCGCCCTGCAACTGACGGAAGCCTGCGTCGCCCGGGGCATTCCGCTGTTCGGCATCTGCCGCGGCCTGCAGGAGATGAACGTCGCCTTCGGCGGCTCGCTGCACCCCGAGATCCGCGAAATTCCCGGCCGCATGAACCACCGCATGCCCCGGCTGGAGAACGGCGAGATCCATCCCGATCCGACCGTCATCTTCGCCGACCGCCACGAGGTGCGGCTGACCCCGGGCGGCGCCTTCGCCGGGATCCTCGGCTGCGACAGCATCAAGGTCAATTCGCTGCACGGCCAGGGCATCCTCGAGCCTGGCGACCGCGTCGTCATCGAAGGCATCGCCGAGGACGGCACCATCGAGGCCATCCGCATCGCCGATGCGCCGAGCTTTGCATTGGGTGTGCAATGGCACGCCGAATATGACCCGCAGAAGAACCCGATCAACCGCAAGCTGTTCGAGGCGTTCGGTGAGGCGGTGAGGAAGCGGCAGATCGCGGCCTGAGGTCGGGCTGAACCCGATGTCCGGCGCAGCAGACCAATGATGCCGGCCGCGTTGTTTCGCAGTCTCACAAGGGGTCACTGATGCGCCATGTCTTGATCGCTGCCATTGCGCTGGCTGTTGCCAGTCCCGCTCTTGCTCAGACCGCGCCGCCGACGGAGGGCCCGATCACCTGCACGCTGCCCGTGGCCGCGACCGATACGGCGAAGAGCCTCAAGCAGCGCTATGGCAGTGAAGCCGTGATCGAGGATCTGCCGGGTGCGGAGGGGGAGACCTACAAAGGGCTCGTGCTGTTTCCGCGCGCCGCTGACCGCCGCATCGAGGTCGCCTTCATCGAAGACAAGACCGCCACGGTGTCTGGGCTGACCCTTCGCGACACCGCCAAGACCAGCCGCTGGAGCGTGGCCGGCATTTCGATCGGAGCGAGCCTCTCCGCCGTCCAGAAGGCCAACGGCAAGCCGTTCGCCGTGGCGGGCTTCGGCTGGGACTATGGCGGCTACGTCACCGATTTCAAGAACGGCGCGTTGGGGCGCATGCTGCCTGGCGGCTGCTCGGTGACGGTGCGCTTCGGCACCGACAAGGATACGCCGCGGGCACTCTCGGGGGACGGCGTGAAAGTGTCGTCGGACAATCTGGCGCTGCTGAAGCTGGCACCGGTCGTGACGGAAATCGGAGTCAATTTCGCCGCGAAGTAGTGGAGGTCGGCCGATAATATTTTGATCCTGGTCGGCCATAGCTCCGGAGCCCATACCTGTCTCGCTTATCGACGACACGATGTTTCCAAACAGCCCACAGCAGTCCCGCGGCGCATCCGCGCCCAGGTCATGCTGCCGACATCGCCCTCGATCATGAGAGGGCGCGGGGAAGACCGGACCTCGACTGAGGCCCGTGGCCCGCCTGCGTAAAAAAATGCAGGCGGCAGGTACCACGAGTCCAGCCGGACGACCCGGCCTTCCCCGCGCGCTGGTTTTAACGGCTGCTTCGCGATCTCCCTGGGGACCGGGCTGTCTTGCCCCCATCACCGGCGAGACGCCCTTGGGCACTATCGACCGGCTTGACCTCAGCGTCGGGAGGCCAGGACCACGCGACTTGACCGTACGTCCCAGGCTCATTCGCCGGACCGCTTGCGCAGATCCCCGAGCCCGACACGTCCACCGCTCCCCGCTGCTACGCTCCGTGACGATCGGCCGAAACGTCCCTCTTCATCGCGAACGGGATGCCCGAGAAGATCGTCTTGATTTGCCCGACGACACAAGCCGGACAGCATGCGACAAACTGGCTCGACGGGCAGTTTGCGCATGCAAGGGATGCGGGAATTGCCCGTCGGGTGTGACGGGCGGTGTCGAGGATATGTCCGCGGTTGCGCCGTTCAGACGTCCGTCATATATTTTCCGAGTTCGGTGCTCGCGAAGGACATTCTCATGTCGTGCACGATCTTGACTGTGCAGGTCGATGCGAGCGTGAACGAGCGCCTGGAACGACTGGCCAAGAGCACGGGGCGGACCCGGGACACTGTCGCGGCCGAGCTGATCAACGGATCTCTCGACGTTTACGAGTGGCAAGTTGAGGGCATTCAACAGGCCATCTCGTCCTTCGATCGCGGCGAGAGTATCTCCCACAACGAAGTCAGCGATTGGGTCGCCTCCCGGGGCAGTCCAACGGACAAACCCGTGCCGGGAAGCACACCCAGGACGGTTGCCGAAGGGGGCATGACCCCGATCTGGTCTCCCGAGGCGATTGCCGATCTCGTCGCCTTGATGGCCTGCAGTGATGTACACTGTTACAAAATTTGTCCGTGGGTCGAAATAGGACCTCGACGCAAGTCGATAGACTCAACCGCAAGAGTCTCAATAGAGGACTGAGGCCTGCGCCGAACTAAAGTCAGCTAGTTGCAACCGAACTACAAAGTACTTCAAGCTGTCGGATCGTAAGCTATGACTGCCTCCAGCTCGGTCTTCACCTCTTGAGGGCGCCCCTTCATTATATAAGTGACACCGATTTTCTCTGCGATTTGCGAAACCCCGGGGTCTCTGTGAACAGAGTAAAGAACCACCTGCCGATCTCGATATCCGAGGTTGCGGGCCCTTTCGGCAAAATATAGTCCAGGGTAAGCCTTATAGTGCCGACCAAGCTTCGCAACCACCTCCTCCAGCGGCTCCAATACAGGAATATTTAGGTCGACTATAAGAGCGCGATATATCTTTCCTTCAATTAGCTTAAGTGCCTCGTTCACGTTATCAGCGGTATGAACCTTAAAGCCTTTAGCCTCAAAATAATCGACGATCCACAAAACGTTGTGCATCTCATCGTCAACGAGAACAATTTCTTGGGGGTTTGTTGTCCTAGCCAAGGTGCTCTAGTCCTCAAAGAGATCCGCCCGGTATTTTTATGAGAAATTCCAAGTTGTTCGGTAGTCGCGCTTGCATAGTAAACGTTCCGCCATGCACATCTTCGATGATGCGCGAGCATATGGCAAGTCCGAGACCTGTGCCAGAAGCCACAGCCTTTTTCGCATTGGATCCGCGGAAGCCTAGCTTCGCAAAATAGGGAACCTCAGAAACATCGATTGGGTACCGTGATTGGCTGTTTATGGATATCATAGCATTATTCGTTCCCTTCTGAAGCCATTGGTTGACAACGACCTCAGTTCCTGGGGCCCCATATTTAATGCAATTGTCAAAGATATTCATCAGCACTTGGCGAATTAGCTCTGGATGTCCTACTACTCGATTTTGTGTATTTCGATCCTTCAAAGAGATCCTGATGTTTTTAAGTGCTCCATCTTCTTGGAAAAACATTGCTGATTCAATTATCGCCTGAGGTAGAACTGTAATTCTATTCTCTGAGGGATCTAGTCGCTTGAATCCAGTAGACAGAAAAGCCAAGTTTCTCATCAGTGTTATGCACTGCTCAACCTGAGCCCGCGCTGCGCGCAATCGTTGGAGTCTTCGGTGCTCCTCTATTGTATTATTCTGCAGGTTATCGAGTGTGCCAGCGACACCATTGAGCGGATTTACGACTTGATGAACGAAATTTGCGAGCAGCGCCAAGTCGACGAAGGGCGGCTGCTCAGTATGATCGTCGGATGAATCGCTCATCGTCTCTTACCTGTGCGGCGATTTGTTTCTACCTAGACCTAACCTTAAGGCACTGGTCGTCTCGGAGGTCAATCTCGATGTCAGCCCAAACCGCGACTAGCGTAAGCAACCTGTGGCTTGCCTCGGTCAGTCGAATTAATCGCGCCCCTTCGGCTTTGACGAGGTAGAAATCGCCGTCGATTTCAACTCGTAGCGAACGGGCGGCAGCGACAAACCGAAAGACAGCAACGCAAGCTCGGAGCGCCGTGTTGTTGATGTTGATGGCATGGCTTGTGTGAAGCCAAGGATAGAGTTCATTCACGTGGTCTTGCAACAGCGGCATGAACCGTCCATGCTGAGCAAGGTGTTCAGCCCTAGTCGAAAAAAGCTCGGATAGAGCGGATGCGGCTTCTACAGCGGGGAGAGAGTCGGTGCCGACGACCGCCGACGCGTATGCAGCCTGCGTAATCTTGCTAATCTCAAGACCTATATCGACAAACTCGCCGGCAGTTGGCTGCGGCGCTTGTCGTAACCCGTATTTCGCGGCGATCGCTGGAAATTGACTTGCAATAACATCCAGCTCGTAGCCTCTCCAAACGCGAATTAGTGGCGACTTACGTTCGTTATTCCATTTGCTAATTTGAGTTTCGCAAGCGGGGGAGGGGCTAGACGTAGTAACAATCAAGAGAAAGTCCGCGCCATTTGCGTCGGCATAAGCAACTTTTCCATAAACGAGAGGCCAATCAAGCGAGGTAGCGTATCGCTTGCACTCATAGTACCAGCGCTGCTTAGCAAAGTAGCCGCTAAGATCGCGAACATACACATCGCCCTCTATGTCCCTTCCGCCGTCGGCTCCAGGGGTGCGCCACGTGAGGTTTCTAGCTCCAGACGAGCTCAGTATGTCGTATAAGAAATTCTCAAATTCGGTTGGTGAAAGATCCAAGAATGACCGAAGCAAGCCCATTGTTGACATTGTCGAGTTCCGTAGAACGGAGAACTAGCCAAATAATATCATCGCTGACAAAGTTGCAATTGATAAATGCGGTTGACGCATAAAGTGGGGCAAACTCCCGGGCGAGTCTTGCCAAGGTGGCTCCTTGCGATCGCGATACGTAGTACGTCTTCGATTAGGATGAATGATCACCTCACTCCGCTGCAAACCCATACAGCCGCTGTGCGTTGTCGGCGAGGACACGGTTGCGTGCGGCGGTCTCGGGCACCCAATCGGCCAGCAGGTCGAGCAGGTCGCCGACGTTCATCATGTGGCCGCGATGCGCCACGTGCGGCCAGTCGGAGCCCCAGACGCAGCGGTCGGGCGCCGCCTCGTGCAGGCGGCGGACGAAGGCGACCGTATCGGCATAGGGCGGTCCTTCGACCGTGTTGCGGTAGGCGCCGGACAGCTTCACCCAGGCGCCGTCGCGAACCAAGGAGACCAGCGTCTTGAAGCCGGGGTCCGCGAGCCCGCGCGAGACCGGGAAGTGGCCCCAGTGATCGATGACGATCGGCACGGAGAGACCCTCCAGCCGCGGCGCCAGCGCCGGTAGATCGGCGGCGTCGATCAGGAATTGCAGATGCCAGCCGAGCTCACGGGCAAGCGCCGCGTAGGCGTGCAACTGATCGAAGCCGATGCCGCCGCCGTAGAGGACGTTGAGGCGCAGCCCGACCACGCCGGCCTGCTGCAGCGCCGCCAGCTCGCGATCCGGCAGGCCGAGCGGGATCACCGCGATGCCACGCAGCCGTTTGGGATTGGCGCGCAGCGTCTCGACCATGAGGCTGTTGTCGGTGCCGTGGACGCTGACCTGGACCAGCACGCCATAGGTCATGCCGGTGGCATCGAGCATCGCCAGATAGGATGCGGCAGTGGCTTCCGGCGGCGTGTAGCTGCGCTCGGCCACGAAGGGGTAGCGCGGCGGCACGCCGATGACGTGGGCGTGGGTGTCGACCGCGCCCGGCGGCACGACGAACCGGGTGGCCGTGTGCGGATTCGGGTCAGGTCCCGCGCAGGCGGGAGCCGAATTGGCTTCGGCCGCGATCTCACGCATCGGCATGCAGCACCTTGCCGCGCGTCTCCGGCAGCGCGTAGGCGGCGACGAAGAACAGCGCGTAGGCGAACAAAGCGAACAGGCAGATGGCGGTGGCGAGCGAGGTCATCTGCGAGAGATAGCCGACGAGGAACGGAAACAGCGCGCCGATGCCGCGGCCGAAATTGTAGCAGAAGCCCTGGCCGGAGCCGCGCAAGCGGGTGGGATAGAGCTCGGTCAGGAAGGCGCCCATGCCGGAGAAATAGCCCGAGGCGAAGAAGCCGAGCGGAAAGCCGAGCACCCACAGCAGCTCGTTCGACAGCGGCAACTGGGTGTAGGCCGCGACGACGACCATGGCGCCGAGCGAGAACACCAGGAACAGATTGCGGCGGCCGAAGCGGTCCGCATACCAGGCGCCGACGAGATAGCCGATGAACGAGCCGACGATGAGGGCGGCGAGATAGCCGGTCGAGCTCACGATCGAGAGCTTGCGCTCGGTGGTGAGAAAGCGCGGCACCCAGAAGGTGATGGCGTAGTAGCCGCCCTGGCAGCCGGTCGCCACCAGCGAGGCGAGAATGGTGGTCTTCAGGATCGGCCCCTGGAAGATCTCCAGGATCGATGGGCTGTCGCCCGCGGCCGCGACCTTGGCGCGTGCGGCGGCCGCGACCTCCGGCTCCTTCACAAAGGCGCGCAAATACAGCACCAGCAGCGCCGGCAGGGCGCCGATCGCGAACATCCACCGCCACGCCTGATCGGCCGGCAGCAGCGAGAACAAGGCGGCTTGCGCCAGCACTGCGAGGCCCCAGCCGACGGCCCAGCCGGACTGCACGCTGCCGACGGCGCGGCCACGATATTCCGCGCGAATGGTCTCGCCCATCAACACCGCGCCGGCCGCCCATTCGCCGCCGAAGCCGAGCCCGAGCAGGGCGCGGAGCACCAGCAATTGCTCGAAATTCTGCGCGAACGCGCACAGCAGTGAGAACAGCGAAAACCAGATGATCGTGAGCTGCAGCGTACGAACGCGGCCGATGCGGTCGGCGAGATAGCCCGCTGCCCAGCCGCCGATGGCCGAGGCGAGCAGCGTGACGGTTCCGGCGAGGCCTGCGGTGCCGGCGTCGACCTTCCACAGCGCGATGATCGTGCCGATCACCAGGGGGTAGATCATGAAGTCCATGCCGTCGAGCGCCCAGCCGGTGGCGCAGGCCCAGAAGGTGCGCCGCTCGGCGACGGTCATGCCATTGTAGAAGCCGGTGAGGCTCGTATCCTCGATCGGCACCACCGTGTCTGTAGCTGTCGACATCCTCGCCTCCCATGCGCCGCTCTTGTTGAACGGTCGAGCGGCGTCAGAGTTCGCTGAAAGATCCGACGGCGTCTGTCAGAAAATCGTCAGGATCGGCGCTGCTGCGTGCAGCCTTGTCAGGAAATCACCGGCCGCCGCGCTGCATGCGGCGATAGCGGGCCGGACTCTCGCCCGTCACCGCCCGAAAGACGGCGCCGAAATGCGATTGCGAGGAGAAGCCGAGCGACAGCGCGATCTCGACGATCGGCAGATCGGAGGTCGAAAGCAGCCGGCGTGCGGCCAGCACGCGCTGCTCGACGACGAACCGATGCGGTGTCGTTCCGGTCGCCTGCTTGAAGCTGCGGAGGAAGGAGGACGGGCTCATCCCCGCCACCTCCGCCATCGCTGCCAGGGTGAGCGGGGCGCCGGGATCGGCGCGCACGAACTCCGCGATGCGCGCCCGCACCCGGTCGTCCAGCGGCGGCGCCTGCTCCGGTCCGGTCGGGCGCTGCGTCGCGTAGCGGTCCGAGACGTGCAGCGCCAGCGTGTAGGCGAACTGCTCGGCGAGCAGACGGCTCGGCCTTCCGCCATCGCCGCAGCTCTCGACCAGCCGCTTCGCCGCGGCTTCCAGCATCGGATCCTCGGTGTCCCAGGCCTGGTGCGTCAGCGTGACCGGCGCTGCGCAGCCGCGGGAGGCCGCGACCTCCTTCAGCAGGGCATCGCCGAGATACAGAATGAGCAGCGGGCCCGAGCGGACCTCCGGCACGGCATCGACCACCACGCTGCAGCCGGGCTGTCCGATCCGGAAACGCCCCGCGCTGACCGGCGCATCGCGCCGGACCGTGCCATCCTCGATCAGGACGTGGCGGCGGACGTCGTAGAGCGTGATCGCCACCGTCGGGACCGGCAGCTCGCCATACTCGTAGAGATGCGGCCCGGTGACCTCGCTGACCGCAGCGGCAAAGCCGGCTGTCGACCACAGATCGATCAGCGCCGATTGCCGTCGTCCCGTGACGCGCTCAGCATGGCGGAGGGGATTGAGCTGCATGGGGAGGGACGTCTGGCTGAATGGCTGATGTAGATTTTAGCATTGTCTTGCCGGGCTGGCGACCTCCGGGCAGGCAGGGCGCGGCGTTCTCCAGCGTCGCGGGTCGACGTCGCCTCAAGGCCGCCTGATTATCGGCAAATATTATCCGGGTGATATTTGCTGTGCAGCGGTGGTAGCGTCGCACAGGAGTGAGGAGACGCCGTGCGCAATTCCATCGTTCTCTTGATGCTGCTTGCCGCGCCGGTATCGGCGCAGACGGCGCCTCCGGCCGACGGGCCGATCACCTGCACCTCCCCGGTGTCGGTCGGCGATTCCGCCAAGAGTCTGATGCAGCGCTATGGCGGGGAGGCGGTGGTCGCGGAGGATCTCTACACTGGCGTGGAGGACATCACGTATCGAGGCGTGGCCCTGTTGCCGCAATCTCCGGACTGGCGCATCGACGTGTTCTTCGCGGATGATGCGATGACCCGCGTTGCACGATTGACGGTGCGAGATGCCAAGACCAGTCACTGGAACGTGGCTGGGGTGACGATCGGTTCGACATTGGCACAGGTTCAGAAGATCAACGGCAAGCCCTTTCTCGTCACCGGGATCGACTCGGATTTCAGCGGTTTCGTCATCAACTGGAAGGGCGGCGTGCTAGGTCGTCCGCTGGCGGGCGGATGCGAAATCGTGGTGCGCTTCGGGCAGGGCAAGGACGTCAGAGGCGCGCCCGATGGCGATCCGGTTGCATCCGACAACGCCACGATGCGTAAATGGGGACCGGTGGTCGAGCAGATCGAGGTTCGCTTCCCCGAGAAATAGCAGCTGCTGCGTTAACGAGCGGGCCTCATGGTTCGAGACGGCGCGCATCTGCCAACAGCGCTTTCACCGGATGACCTGCGCGCGCCTCCTCACCATGAGGAGATGCATCTGACACCACGCGAGATCTCCCACCTTGCGTCTTCTGCGCGAGCTCCATCTCCTCATCCTGAGGAGCTTGGCGAAGCCAAGCGTCTCGAAGGACGAGGCCCCGCCGGTCTCGGAACGAGGAGGCCTGAGACGAGGCAAAACAAAAAGGCGCCCCGCGAGGGGGCGCCTTCGTGATCCGCCGATCTTATCGGGCGATCAGCCCGAGTAGTACATGTCGAACTCGACCGGGTGCGGGGTCATTTCGAAGCGCTCGACCTCGGTCATCTTCAGCGCGATGTAGCTGTCGATGAAGTCGTCGTCGAACACGCCGCCGGCCTTCAGGAAGGCGCGGTCCTTGTCGAGGTTCTCGAGCGCCTCGCGGAGCGAGCCGCAGACGGTCGGGATCTGCTTCAGCTCTTCCTTCGGCAGGTCGTAGAGGTCCTTGTCCATCGCCGGGCCCGGGTCCAGCTTGTTCTTCACGCCGTCGAGGCCGGCCATCAGCATCGCGGCGAAGCCGAGATACGGATTGGCGAGCGGATCGGGGAAGCGGACCTCGACGCGCTTGGCCTTCGGCGAGGAGGTGTAGGGGATGCGGCACGAGGCCGAGCGGTTGCGCGCGGAGTAGGCGAGCAGCACCGGCGCCTCATAGCCCGGGACCAGACGCTTGTAGGAGTTGGTCGACGGGTTGGTGAAGGCGTTGATCGCCTTGGCGTGCTTGATGATGCCGGCGATGTAGGACAGGCAGGTCTCCGACAGGTCGGAATACTTGTTGCCCGCGAACACCGGCTTGCCGTCCTTCCAGATCGACTGGTGGACGTGCATGCCCGAGCCGTTATCGCCGTAGACCGGCTTCGGCATGAAGGTGGCGGTCTTGCCGTAGATGTGCGCGACCTGATGGATGCAGTACTTGTAGATCTGCATCTGGTCGGCCATCAGGGTCAGCGTGTCGAACTTCATGCCGAGCTCGTGCTGGGCGGAGGCGACCTCGTGATGGTGCTTCTCGACCTTGACGCCCATGCGGGCCATCGCGCCGAGCATCTCCGAGCGCATGTCCTGCACCGAATCCTGCGGCGGCACCGGGAAGTAGCCGGCCTTGGTGCGGATGCGGTGGCCGAGATTGCCGCCCTCATACTCGGTGTCGGAGTTGGTCGGCAGCTCCGAGGAGTCGAGACGGAAGCCGGTGTTGTACGGCGAGGAGCTGTAGCGCACGTCGTCGAACACGAAGAACTCGGCCTCGGGGCCGACGAACACGGTGTCGCCCACGCCCATCGACTTCACCATGGCCTCGGCCTTCTTGGCGATGCCGCGGGGGTCGCGGTTGTACGGCTCGCCGGTGGTCGGCTCGAGCACGTCGCAGGTGATGATCATGGTGGTTTCGGCGAAGAACGGATCGATCGTCGCGGTCACCGGGTCGGGCATCAGGCACATGTCGGACTCGTTGATCGCCTTCCAGCCGGCGATCGAGGAGCCGTCGAACATGGTGCCTTCGGCGAAAATGTCTTCGTCGATCATGCTGACGTCGAAGGTGACGTGCTGCCACTTGCCCCGCGGATCGGTGAAGCGGAGGTCGACGTATTTGACGTCGTTGTCTTTGATTGCTTTCAAGACGTCCTTGGCGGTCTTCATGAATACCCCTCTTGGCTTATAACGTCACGGCCCGGCGCGGGACGGCGTCCGCGGGTCATGCTCCTTAGCCTCGCACGGGGGCCAAGACAATATCGGAAACGGCAAAATGGCCGCGGTCAGGCGTCCCGTGGAGAACGCCTGCGCTGCCGTCGTGGCTGCTTTCGCAGCAAATTTTCTCTATCCGAGGCCTGGGACGGGCGACCGTTCCCAAGCCTCGGGTCTGGCGCTAGATCGCGTCCAGCCCCGATTCACCGGTTCTGATGCGAATGGCTTCCTCGATGTTGGAGACGAAAATCTTGCCGTCGCCGATGCGGCCGGTCTGGGCGGCGCGGCGGATCGCCTCGATCGCGCGCTCGACCAGGTCGTCGCCGATCACGATCTCGATCTTCACCTTGGGCAGGAAGTCGACGATGTATTCGGCGCCGCGATAGAGTTCGGCATGACCCTTCTGTCGGCCGAAGCCCTTGGCCTCGGTCACGGTGATGCCCTGAAGTCCCACTTCCTGAAGCGCCTCCTTCACCTCGTCGAGCTTGAACGGCTTGATGATGGCTTCGATCTTCTTCACTGAGCGCCTCCCGGGCATTCCGCTATAAAAAAACAGTTGGGTCATCGTCAGGCTGCGCCGATGCGCAGGTCATTCGATCATTCGTTACCGGGCCCGACATTCTCCGGCGGAGGCCCGGTGATTGACAGCCCGTCTTGCCCCGTGCCGAAGTGGCTCCACAAAAGCAGGGTCTATGCCAAGTCGTTAACGAGGCTAAATCGAACAGATATCCGGGCCTTTGGCGCTGAGCCGACGATTCCCTCAGGGAGCGTCCAGAATACCGAAGCTCGCGAATTAGGCAAACAGGTCATAAGTTGTGCAGAAGTCGGAGTGGCGTCCGCAGCCCGGCCGAAATGCCCAGGGAAAAGGCGACGACCGATCACGAGATCGGCGGTGCGAGAGGAGGCAAGCGCTCTTGGAACTTGCCTGCGGCTCTTGGAACTTGCCTGCGGGCGCGGCAATAGGAGGTGACAGGATGCGGCTGACGCGCGGGGCACGGCGCGCATAGCGACCATCGAGCAGCGGGAATGATACCGCTGCGGGGGGACATGAGCAGCAATGGAAGTCTTGACCACGAGCGAAATGGAGCGTGCCGACCGGCTGACGATCGCGGCCGGCACGCCCGGATTCTCGTTGATGCTGAGCGCCGGCCAGGCTGTCGCTGCGGCCGCCATGGATCTGGTCGAGGAGGGGCCGATCCTGGTCGTTTGCGGGCCCGGCAACAATGGCGGCGACGGCTTCGTGGCGGCGGCGGAGCTGGCCGCACGGGGCCGCGACGTCTCGGTCATCCTGATGTGCGAGCGCGACGCGCTGCAGGGGGATGCGGCCTCGGCGGCCAAAGGCTGGAAGTTTCCGGTGCTGCCGTTCACACCGCAGGCGATCGGCAAGCCGGCGTTGATCGTCGATGCGCTGTTCGGCGCCGGCCTCAGCCGTCCCGTCGGCGGCGAGCCGCAGGACGTCATCGCGGCGATCAACGCCAACGGCGCGCCGGTGCTCGCGGTCGATCTGCCGAGCGGCATCAACGGTACGACCGGCGCGGTCATGGGCATCGCCGTCAGGGCGACCGAGACCGTGACCTTCTTCCGCAAGAAGCCGGCGCATTTGTTGCTGCCGGGACGCCAGCATTGCGGCCGCGTCCGGCTCGCCGACATCGGCATCGATCCGCAGGTGCTCGACGAAATCAAGCCGCAGGCGTTCGAGAACGATCCGGAGTTGTGGCACGGCCGCTTTCCCGTGCCTGTTATCGACGGCCACAAATACGCGCGCGGTCATGTGCTCGCGGTGTCCGGCGATCTCACCGCCACCGGCGCCTCGCGCATGGCTGCGCGGGCTGCGTTGCGGGCCGGCGCCGGCCTCGTGACCTTGGCCTCGCCGCGTGATGCGCTCGCCGTCAATGCGTCGGCGCTGACGGCTGTGATGGTGCGCGCCGCCGACAGCGCGATCGAGTTCGGCGAGCTGCTCGGCGACAAGCGCTACAACACCTGCATCATCGGTCCGGGGACGGGCGTCAGCGAGCGCACGCGCGATCTCGTTTTCACCGGGCTCACCGCGCAGCGTCATCTGGTGCTGGATGCAGATGCGCTGACGAGCTTCGCCGACGCGCCGGAGCGGCTGTTCGAGCAGATCAGGATGATGGCGGACGCGCAGATCGTGCTGACCCCGCATGAGGGCGAATTCCCACGGCTGTTCTCGGACCTCAGCAACAAGAATCCCGGCCGCTCCAAGCTCGAGCGGGTGCGCGCCGCGGCCGCCCGCTGCGGCGCCGTCGTGCTCCTGAAAGGCGCCGACACCACCGTCGCCGCGCCCGACGGCCGCGCTGCCATCGCCGCCAATGCGCCACCCTGGCTCGCCACAGCGGGCGCCGGCGACGTGCTCGCCGGCATCATCGCAGGGCTCCTGGCGCAAGGCGTGCCGGCGTTCGAGGCCGCCTGCATCGGCGTCTGGATGCACGGCGAGGCAGGCGCGGAGGCGGGGCCGGGACTGATCGCGGAGGACCTGACGGAGACGCTGCCGGCGGTGTTCCGGCGGCTCTATGACCGGTTCGGGGTCGAGTATTGAGGCGGCTGTTGCCCAGCAAAGACTGTCATGCCCGCGAAGGCGGGCATCCAGTACGCCGCGGCCCATCGGTTCAATCACGGACGTCTCGGCGTACTGGATCGCCCGGTCAAGCCGGGCGATGACAGTTGTGGGTGTGGTGACGCCTGCACGTCTCGCAGGCAGTCCGAGACGAGCTCACGTCACCTGATACTTCGCCACTGCGCTCTCGTTCCAGACGAGACCTAGGCCCGGGCCTCTTGCGGTCACCTTGCCGTCGATGACCTGCAGCGGCTGTTCGAGGATGGCGCCGGCGAAATCCAGCACCTCCAGGAAATGCGCCGTCGGCGTCACCGCCAGCACATGAGCGCTCGCCTCGGGCAGGATGTGGCTCGACATCGGGATCGAGGCGGCATCGGCCTGGCCTGCGACGTTGAGCCAGCCGGTGATGCCGCCGACCTTCATCAGGTCGGGCATGATGAAGTCGGAGGCGCCGGCGGCAATGGCCTCGGCGAAGCCGCGCGGAAACCACCAGTTCTCGCCGGCCTGGATCGGGATCTCCGAACGCTCGCGTACCCGGGCGTGACCGGAGAGATTCTCCTGCGGCACCGGCTCCTCGATCCAGGTCAGATCGTAATCGGCGAGACGCGTAATTCTGCGCGTGGCCTCAGCGGGATCGAGCGACTGGTTGAAGTCGAGCATCAGCGCGATGTCGGGACCGAGCAGAGCGCGCAGCCCCTTGATCATGGCCTCGTCGGTGGCGAGGTCGCCGTGGCCGCCCTTGGTCTTGATGGCGCGAAAGCCGTGCTCGTCGCAGGCGATGCGCAAGGTGCGCGCGTCGTCCTTGGCGTCGAGCACGCCGTAGCTGTCATAGGCGGGAATGGGGCGTGCGCAGCCGCCGAGCAGCTCGACGACCGGCTTGCCGGCGATCTGACCCAGCGCATCCCAGAACGCCATGTCGAGGCCGGAGACGGCCATGCCGACCAGCCCCTGCCAGCCGAGCAGGCGGAATTTGGCGTCCATGGCCTTCATCAGTTCGAACGGCACCAGCGCCTTGCCGGTGAGCTCGCGGCCGATCTCCTCGACCAATTGCACCAGCGGCTTCAAGGCGAGCCGGGTGTAAGCGAACAGATAGGAATGGCCGGTAACCCCCTGATCGGTCGTGACGTCGATCAGCACCAGTGGACCGGCATCGATGATGCCGAAGGCGTTGCGCAACGGGCGCTTCATCGGCGTGACGACGGCGCGCGCGGTGACGCCGGTGATCGCGGCAATGGTCATGGGAGTTCTCCCTGGTTCGTTTCCTCAATCGATTTCATACCACCGGACGAGGCGCGGCGCCGCCCAGTTCGCGGCCATGCTCTCGATCAGGGAACGGCCCTGTTGCTCGGCCAGGAACGCAATGCGCTGGGTCTGGCCGGCGTCCAGGGCGAGCGTGTCCAGCCAATAGGGCTTCCAGCCATCGTCGAGCCGGTCGAGCAGCCGGAACGGCTGGCCATGCAGGTGGACCACCATCGCTCCGGCGGTCTTGTTGGCCAGAGCCAGCACGACGACGCGTCCGGGCTTGGCCCGGAAGGCGGGCGCGCTGCCGGCATTGAACTGGGTCGGTGGGCGCCAGTCAGGTCCGTCGAGTGCCAGCTCGGCGCGAACCGCCGAGCGGAGGTCGAGCTTGTCGGGCAAGCCGTTCGCGGGCAGGGGCGCCGGAGGGGGCAGGGGCGCGGCGCGCAGCGGCGGCTCGTTTGCCTGCCTCAGGCGCGCCACCGCGCGCGCCGAGGTGCCGTCGTGCAGCAGCACTTGCAGCGGCGCCTTGGCGGCGGGCATGTCGATGAAGACGTCGGTGCGGCCGCCGGGCGGCAACACCACGGCGCCGTTGCGGGCGAGGAACGGCTCGGCGGGCTGGCTGTCGATGGCCATCACCCTGACGTCCCCGAGCTCGGCGATTTTGATCGCGATCACAGCACGGTGGCAGCCATTGATGAACCGAAGCCTGACCCGCGCCTGGGCGCGCAGCGCGATCTCCGGCTGCAGCTGTCCATTGACGGTGTAGAGCAGCTCGGACTCGTTCGGGTCGGTGCCCGGTGCGATCGCCGTGCCGTCGGGCTTGAGCCGGAAGTCCTCGACCAGGAAAACCTCATCGTGGTCAATGGTTACCGCTGTGGCCTCGTCAACGATGAGAGGCAGCGGCCGGATCGGCGCGGCGGCGGCATCAGCGAGCAGCCGCAGGTCGAGGAGACCGGTCCCGGCGCGCGGGCCCGCGGCCGCGATCGTGGCGCGTCCGCCCGGTCCGACCGGCGGCTGCTTCAGCAGCGGCGTCGGCATTGCAAGGCCGCGGACGGACATCGCCGCCGGTATCGTAAGCCCGTTGGCGAAAGCGAGATCGAGCGCGCTCCCGCGCGCCAGCCGGACCACCGGGCCGCCTCCCGCAAGCTGCCAGACCCGAGCGGGGCTCCGGCCGGGGGCCAGCGGCAGGGATTCGGCCCGCGCCTCCAAGGCGACGGCCATCCGTTCGGCAGCCGGCGAAAGCTGTGGGAACGAGGTCGCCCAGGCTGCGGCAAAGCCGCCGAGCACGGCGCGGCGGCTGACCCCCTCGACGGGCTGCGTCATGCGACAAAACATTGTGCGTTGAGGGGGATGCGGATCATGTCGTTTTCCCTTATGTGTGCCGCGAGCTTGGCCGATCGGCCGGCCGCGGGTGCTTGTTGGGCCCATTTTTTTGCTGCGGACGGTTTCGCGCGTGGTATAAGCCGCGCCGCCCGCGGCATCGCGGCCGGGCTATCGATGCAGTTCACGCGGGCGTGGCGGAACTGGTAGACGCGCTGGATTTAGGTTCCAGTGACGAAAGTTGTGGGGGTTCGAGTCCCTCCGCCCGCACCAAGCGCTTCTCCGGCGTTTGCCCCAAGTTTCACGGCGCATCCGTGCTCCTGCGACAGGAGAGCGGGGGCACCGATCCCACCGGCGCAAGGCTCGTTGCCGCGCGTCGTCCACAATTGAATCAGGTGTGTTCGGATCGCAAGGGTCCGGGCCGAAGCGGAAGAAGATTGACGCCATGCAGGTCACAGAAACCTTGTCGGAAGGCTTGAAGCACGAGTTCCAGATCAGCGTTCCCGCGGCCGATCTCGACGCCAAGGCGGATGCGCGGCTGGTGGACATGAAGGACAAGGTCCGCATCAACGGCTTCCGGCCCGGCAAGGTGCCGGTGGCGCATCTGAAGAAGATCTACGGCAAGTCGGTCATGGCCGAGACCATCGACCAGACCATCCGCGACACCAACACGCAGATCTTCACCGAGCGCGGCTTCCGTCTCGCCACCGAGCCGAAGGTGACGATGCCGACCGAGGAAGCCGAGATCGAGAAGATTCTCGCCGGCCAGACCGACCTGACCTACACCGTGGCGATCGAGGTCGTTCCCGCAATCGCGCTCGCCGACTTCAAGACCTTCGCCGTCGAGAAGCCGGTCGCCGACATCACCGATGCCGACGTCGACGAGGCGATCAAGCGCCTGGCCGATGCCAACCGCAGCTATGCCGCCAAGGCGGACGGCGCGAAGGCCGCGAGCGGTGACCGCGTGAAGATCAACTTCAAGGGCACGATCGACGGCGTCGCCTTCGACGGTGGGACGGGCGAGGGCATCGACGTCGTGATCGGCTCGAACACCTTCATTCCTGGCTTCGAGGATCAGCTGATCGGCATCGGCGCAGGCGAGACGCGCACGCTGAAGGTCTCGTTCCCGACCAACTATCTGAACAACGAGCTGGCCGGCAAAGCCGCGGAGTTCGAGACCACCGCGACCGCCATCGAGGCTCCGGAGGACAAGGTCGTCGACGACGAGTTCGCCAAGACGCTGGGCCTCGAATCGCTCGACAAGCTGAAGCAGCTGATGCGCGATCGTCTCGCCGGCGAGTTCAACCAGGCGACCCGTCAGCGCGTGAAGCGCGCGCTGCTCGATCGTCTCGACGAGACCCACAAGTTCGATGCGCCGCCGTCGCTGATCGACGAGGAGTTCAACCTGATGTGGAACTCGGTCAAGGCCGAGATGGACTCCAGCGGCAAGACCTTTGCCGACGAGAACACCACCGAGGACAAGGCGAAGGAGGAGTACCGCACCATCGCCGACCGCCGCGTGCGTCTCGGCCTGGTGCTGTCGGAGATCGGCGAGAAGAACAAGATCACCGTGACCGACGACGAGGTCAGCCGCGCCGTGATCGAGCGCGCGCGCTCGATGCCGGGCCGCGAGAAGGAGGTCTGGGACTTCTATCGCAGCAACCCGCAGGCGCTCGCGCAGCTGCGCGCGCCGATCTACGAGGACAAGGTCGTCGACTTCATCCTCGAACTCGCCAACGTGACCGAGAAGAAGGTCTCCAAGGACGAGCTGTTCAAGGACGACGACAGCGACAAGGCGGCCTGATCGGGCCACCGTCGGTCGGGTTTGCGACATCAGCGCATGATTAAGGTTGACCGGCGAAAGCGCCGGTCAGCTTTGTTCCGGCGCTGGCCGCCGCGGCGGGAATCAGCTTGAACAGGACAACGACCTCGCTTGCGGTTGGCCAGGATATCCGGTCTTGTCACCGGGAAATTGGTCCATATCTGTGGGCTCGGTCTTGAAGTTCTGCATCACGGGGCCACTGTCCGTCGCTGCTCGCTGAACGAGCCTCACCTGCGGCGGCCAGTCGTCTTCAACTGCTGGTCCAACCCTTGGGTGATTCATGCGCGATCCCGTCGAAACCTATATGAACCTTGTGCCCATGGTGGTCGAGCAGACCAACCGCGGTGAGCGCGCCTACGACATCTTCTCGCGCCTCCTGAAGGAGCGCATCATCTTCGTGACCGGTCCGGTCGAGGACGGCATGGCGACGTTGATCGTCGCGCAGCTGCTCTTCCTCGAGGCCGAGAACCCGAAGAAGGAGATCGCGATGTACATCAACTCGCCGGGCGGCGTGGTGACGTCGGGCCTCGCGATCTACGACACGATGCAGTTCATCCGCCCGGCCGTATCGACGTTGTGCACCGGCCAGGCGGCCTCGATGGGCTCGCTGCTGCTGTGCGCCGGCCACAAGGACATGCGCTTCTCGCTGCCGAACTCGCGCATCATGGTGCATCAGCCGTCCGGCGGCTTCCAGGGCCAGGCGACCGACATCATGCTGCATGCCCAGGAGATCCTGAGCCTGAAGAAGCGGCTCAACGAGATCTACGTCAAGCACACCGGCCAGCCCTACAAGGCGATCGAGGATGCGCTGGAACGCGACAAATTCCTCACGGCGGAAGCCGCCCAGGAGTTCGGCCTGATCGACAAGGTGCTCGACAAGCGGCCGGAAGATCCGGCGGCGATGGGCAAGTGAGCCAACAATAAGCGAGGCGGGGCCCGATGCGCGGGCCTCGGGATGCAACGGCGGCTCCTTTGCCGGCTTCGGCTGGGAAAGGTGCTGAGGTAGGGTCTCAAAAGGGCCGCAACCCTGCCGTGCAACCGGCAAACAGGCGTGGCAAACCCGCAACGTTCAGCCGATTTCGCGTGTTCTTACCGTGTCAAGCCCCAAAATCACGGTAATGTCACGGTCTAGGGTCTGTCCTCCGATTAGCGAATTCTTGATAGTCGGATGACAGCATGATTGGCTAGAGTGTCCAGTTATGGATCGTGGGGGATTCGCGTAGGCCGTGGGTGCACGGCGGGTGAAGAACAAGGTCTTAATTTTGGTACGAAATTTGCTCTTTCACCAATCTGGACCGGCCTTTGCCGGATCGGAGCGAACGAGCGGACAAGAGCGAACCGCGGACGGAGACAGGAATGAGTAAGGTCGGCCAGGGCGATGCCAAGAACACGCTATATTGCTCGTTCTGCGGTAAGAGCCAGCACGAAGTCCGCAAACTGATCGCAGGTCCAACCGTCTTCATTTGCGACGAGTGCGTCGAGCTCTGCATGGACATCATCCGCGAGGAGAACAAGTCCTCGCTGGTCAAGTCGCGCGACGGCATTCCGACCCCGAAGGAGATCTGCAAGGTTCTCGACGATTACGTGATCGGACAGAACCATGCCAAGAAGGTGCTGTCGGTCGCCGTGCACAACCACTACAAGCGGCTCAACCACCAGACCAAGCACTCCGACGTCGAGCTCGCGAAGTCGAACATCCTGCTGATCGGTCCGACCGGCTCGGGCAAGACGCTGCTCGCGCAGACGCTCGCCCGCATCCTGGACGTGCCGTTCACGATGGCGGATGCGACGACCCTGACCGAGGCCGGCTATGTCGGTGAGGACGTCGAGAACATCATCCTGAAGCTGCTGCAGGCCGCCGACTACAATGTCGAGCGTGCGCAGCGTGGCATTGTCTACATCGACGAGATCGACAAGATCAGTCGCAAGTCGGACAATCCTTCGATCACCCGCGACGTGTCGGGCGAGGGTGTCCAGCAGGCGCTGCTCAAGATCATGGAAGGCACGGTTGCGTCGGTTCCGCCGCAGGGTGGCCGCAAGCATCCGCAGCAGGAATTCCTGCAGGTCGACACCACCAACATCCTGTTCATCTGCGGTGGTGCGTTCTCCGGCCTCGAGAAGATCATCTCGGCGCGCGGCCGGTCGACCTCGATCGGCTTCGCCGCCCAGGTGCTGGCGCCGGAAGACCGCCGCACCGGCGAGATCTTCCGTCACGTCGAGCCCGAGGATCTGCTGAAGTACGGCCTGATCCCGGAGTTCGTCGGCCGTCTGCCGGTCGTGGCGACGCTCGAGGACCTCGACGAGAACTCGCTGAAGAAGATCCTGACCGAGCCGAAGAACGCGCTGGTGAAGCAGTATCAGCGGCTGTTCGAGATGGAGAACATCGAGCTGACCTTCGCCGACGAGGCGCTGGGCGCAGTGGCCCGCAAGGCCATCGAGCGCAAGACCGGTGCGCGCGGCCTGCGGTCGATCCTCGAGAGCATTCTGCTCGAGACGATGTTCGACCTGCCGGGTCTCGAAGGCGTCGAGGAAGTGGTCATCTCGCGCGAGGTGGTCGAGGGCACCGCCCGTCCGCTCTACATCTACGCCGATCGTTCCGATCGCGCGGTGGAAAGCAGCGCCAGCGCGTGACGCGCGCTGGTACGATAGACAGACGACCACGATTTGTTAGATCGGCGACAGCTGCGGACATCATGTCCGCGGCGTCGCAGCGTTTCAGTACCCCGCCGCGTAAAGCCATTTTTGGCGGGCGTTTACCGATACTTGACACCCCCCGGGTCGATAGCCACCTAATGTCGCGTGGCGATACAAATCTCAATCCCGGGATTCGCCTCATCAAACGATCCGAAACAAGCGGGCGATATCGACGCGTCGGTGAAGTCCGGATCAGATCGCACCTTGTGGCGGTTGCGCACGATGGCGGACTGCGTGCAAGGGGGCTAAACAAAAGGAACAGGCCATGACGACCCCCAAACCCCGGCCGACCATCGTTTACGGCGAGAGCCACGCCTATCCGGTGCTGCCGCTCCGCGACATCGTCGTCTTCCCGCACAACATCGTTCCGCTGTTCGTCGGCCGCGAGAAATCCATCCGCGCCCTCGAAGAGGTGATGAAGAACGACGCGTTGGTGATGCTGGCGACGCAGAAGAACGCGTCCGATGATGATCCAGCTCCGGATGCGATCTACGAGACCGGGACGCTCGCCAGCGTGCTGCAACTCCTGAAGCTGCCCGACGGCACCGTGAAGGTGCTGGTCGAGGGCCTGGAGCGCGCGCGCGTCGAGAAGTACACCGATCGTGCCGACTATTACGAGGCGACCGCCGTCGCACTGGCCGACACCGACGCCAAGTCGGTCGAGGCGGAAGCGCTGGGCCGCTCCGTCGTGTCGGACTTCGAGAGCTATGTGAAGCTGAACAAGAAGATCTCGGCCGAGGTGGTCGGCGTCGTTCAGTCGATCACCGATTTCGGCAAGCTCGCCGACACCGTCGCTTCGCATCTCGCCGTCAAGATCGCCGATCGCCAGGGCATCCTGGAGACGCTGTCCGTCACCACGCGCCTGGAGAAGGTGCTGGGCCTGATGGAGAGCGAGATCTCGGTGCTGCAGGTCGAGAAGCGCATCCGCTCGCGTGTCAAGCGCCAGATGGAGAAGACCCAGCGCGAGTACTACCTGAATGAGCAGATGAAGGCCATTCAGAAGGAGCTGGGTGACGAGGACGGCCGCGACGAGCTCGCCGATCTGGAAGAGCGCATCAACAAGACCAAGCTGTCCAAGGAAGCGCGCGAGAAGGCCCAGCACGAGTTGAAGAAGCTGCGCCAGATGTCGCCGATGTCCGCGGAAGCGACCGTCGTGCGCAATTACCTGGATTGGCTGCTGTCGATTCCGTGGAACAAGAAGTCCAAGGTGAAGAAGGATCTGGAGGCCGCGCAGGCGGTTCTGGATGCGGATCACTATGGTCTGGAGAAGGTCAAGGACCGCATCGTCGAGTACCTGGCGGTGCAGTCGCGCGCCAACAAGCTGACCGGCCCGATCCTGTGCCTGGTCGGACCTCCCGGCGTCGGCAAGACCTCGCTCGGCAAGTCGATCGCGAAGGCCACCGGCCGCGAATTCGTTCGCGTCTCGCTGGGCGGCGTGCGTGACGAGGCGGAGATCCGCGGTCATCGCCGGACCTATATCGGTTCGATGCCCGGCAAGATCATCCAGTCGATGCGCAAGGCCAAGACCTCGAATCCGCTGTTCCTGCTGGACGAGATCGACAAGATGGGCTCGGACTTCCGGGGTGACCCGTCGTCGGCGCTGCTGGAGGTCCTGGACCCCGAGCAGAACACGACGTTCAACGATCACTATCTGGAGGTCGATTACGACCTGTCGAACGTCATGTTCATCACGACCGCGAATACACTCAATATTCCCGGTCCGCTGATGGACCGCATGGAGATCATCCGCATCGCGGGCTACACTGAGACCGAGAAGGTCGAGATCGCCCGCAAGCACCTGATCCCCAGCGCGATCTCCAAGCACGGCCTGGACTCGAAGGAGTGGTCGATCGACGACGACGCGCTGCTGCTCGTGATCCGGCGCTACACCCGCGAGGCGGGCGTGCGTAATTTGGAGCGTGAGATTTCCACACTGGCCCGCAAGGCCGTGAAGGAGCTCATGATGTCCAAGAAGAAGTCGGTGAAGATCACCGAGAAGACCGTCGAGGAATTCTTGGGTGTTCCGAAGTACCGTTTCGGCGAGATCGAGAGCGACGATCAGGTCGGCATCGTGACGGGTCTGGCGTGGACGGATGTCGGCGGCGAGCTGCTGACGATCGAAGGCGTCATGATGCCCGGCAAGGGCAAGATGACGGTGACGGGCAATCTGCGCGACGTCATGAAGGAGTCGATCTCGGCAGCGGCCTCGTTCGTCCGCTCCAGGGCGATCAACTACGGCATCGAGCCGCCGTTGTTCGACCGTCGCGACATCCACGTCCACGTGCCGGAGGGGGCAACCCCGAAGGACGGCCCCTCGGCCGGCGTGGCCATGGCGACGACGATCATCTCGGTGATGACCGGCATTCCGGTCCGTCACGACGTCGCGATGACCGGCGAGATCACGCTGCGTGGTCGGGTGCTGCCGATCGGCGGTCTGAAGGAGAAGCTGCTGGCTGCCGCGCGCGGCGGCATCAAGACGGTGCTGATCCCCGAGGACAACGCCAAGGATCTCACGGAGATTTCCGATGCGATCAAGGGCGGCATGGAGATCATCCCGGTGGCTCGTCTCGACGACGTCGTGGCTCGGGCCCTGGTCCGCAAGCCGGTGCCGATCGTCTGGGAAGAGGACACCAAGGTGCCGGTGAAGGCCGACGGCGACGAAGCCGCCGGCGGCCTGACCGCCCACTGAGGTCAGAACTGATCCAAGGGAACGGCGCCCGCAAGGGCGCCGTTTTCGTTTGGGGGATCGAGCCATGCACCTTCGAGCGTGGGTGGTCCTTCCCCACCGTTCCAGCCGCGGCGGTTTCTCGCTGCCGCCGCGTGGTTCCGGCGTTGATTGCACGTCGGGCAGGGGGTAAAGAAGCGCGACGTGAGGGCGGCTAGCTCAGCTGGTTAGAGCATCTCGTTTACACCGAGAGGGTCGGGAGTTCGAATCTCTCGCCGCCTACCATTCGCAATAGTCGGATCGCGCGCCGAGCTGCTATCGCGGCGAACGCAGATTCTCCAGGCCCAAGGCAATCCTCTCCAGGAGCACGTTCGTGCGCTTGGTTTCATCGAGCTGCTGCTCGTGCAACCGAGCGACCATCGTCAATGAGCCGCCGCGGCCAAGCCAGAACCAAACCCCGATCAGAATGATGAAGGGGAGCCAGGAGACGATCAGCTCCATCAGCCATTGTTGCATCACACCCCATTCCACTATTCAGACAACCATTTCAGGTGGCGGCATAGCTATACCGCAGCCTCCTGGCGAGGCATAGTTGCGGGGCGATGTCCGCGTCAGACAGGGTTTAGATTCCTTTTCGGCAACTGGTGCGAACCAGGATGATTTTGCGTGGCGACCGGCTGTTGTTCGGTTAGCCTCGCGTGGTGAAACTTCGCGGACGAACCGATGACCGACTTCCTGCGCCACTGCACCGGCGGACACGAGCGCGCCATTGTCGCGGGCACCGAGCTGCTCCAGGAGGGCCACAGCACCGGGTATCTCTACATCCTGCTCGAAGGACGTCTGGAAGTGATCAAGGCCGGCGCCACGGTGGCGGTGGTCTCCGAGCCCGGCGCGCTGTTCGGCGAGATGTCGCTGCTGCTGGAGCAGCCGCACACGGCGACGGTGCGGGCGCTGGCCGAGTGCCGGATCTACGAGATCCCGGATGCGCCGCGCTTCCTCACTGAAAATCCCGAGGCGACGCTCGCCATCGCGCGCATGCTGGCGCAGCGGCTCAATGTCGCCAACACCTATCTCGCCGACCTCAAGCGGCAATATGCCGGCCACGGCACGCATCTCGCGATGGTCGGCGACGTTCTGCAGAGCATGATCAACCTGCCGCCGCAGCAGGTCGCGCCAGGAACGGATCTGGAATCCGATCCACGGCTCTGAGCCAGTCTGGCGCTGACGTCACCGGCTGCGCCGGGCGCTGCAGGGGCGCGGCGAGGTCGATCCATTCGGCTTGCCCCGCCGCGAGCCAGAAGGCGCGCTGCTCGTCGGTGTCGAGCACCATGTAGGTTGGCGGCCGTCCGGGCTGCCGCCCGGTGTTGAACACCCAGGTCTCCCCTAAGCGATCGAACCACGAGCCGTCCTTGATGAAGGGCGACTGATGGACGTGGCCGGAGATCACCATGGCCGGCCGATGCCGTGCGATGAAGCCTTCGAGCTCAGTGTCGCCGAAGAAGCGCTTGCCGCCCCAACTGACGGGAGAGTTGGCGGGCGGCGCGTGATGCACCCAGATCCAGCGATCGGGCCTGCGGGCGGCGGCGGCTTCGAGCTGGCGCGCGATCGCGGCCTTCACGCGCGGGCCGTCCCACCACGGGCAGACCGAGAACATGATGCCGCCGACCAGGAGATCGTCGCCATCGGAGGCGATGCCGAGCGCGCGAACGGTGCCGATCCAGGCCGCGATCTTCTCGCCGTCCGCGCTGCGCTCCTCCAGGTCGTGATTGCCGGAGCAGATCATCACGCGGGTCCTGGCGGCGAGCAGCCCGAGATACTTCTTCACGACGACGATCTGCGCGCGGATGTCGACGATCGAGGCGAGGTCGAGCGCATCGCCGGCGAACACCACCATGTCGAAATGCTCGGCCGCCGCGACCAGCCAGTCGAACTGCGGCAACGTGTAGTGAAGATCGGCAACGATGAGACAGCGCATGAGGCTCCTGACGCGCAGGATCGAAGCAAGAGCGGGACCATATTATGCCCCCGCTATTGCATCTCGATGCCGTGGACGCCAGCAAGACCAGGAGGTTTCCTGGTCTGTCGACGCCGGTGGTATGATGTTGGCGCGACATCGCGCGCGCGGGCCTTGACAGGCAAGACGCGCGCGTGCGGCGATGCCAGCTCTCACGATGACCTCAACCAGACAAGGCGCATCATGCAATTGCCTTCAGGAGACGACCGCAACGCCGACCAGATCGCCTACTGGAACGGGCCCGGCGGCCAGCGCTGGTCGGATCGTCAGGAGGCGCAGGACATCCTGCTCGCCCCGGTGTCGCAGATCCTGATCGAGCGCATTGCCGCAAAGCCGGGTGATCGCATCCTCGACATCGGCTGCGGCTGCGGTGGTCTTTCGATCACGCTCGCCCGGCAGGTGAACCCTGGCGGACATGTGCTCGGGGTCGACATCTCCGCGCCGATGCTGGAGCGGGCGCGCGCGGTGGTGCCGGCCGGGCTTGCCACCGAGTTCGTGCTGGCCGACGCCACCGTGCATCCGTTCCCGGCTGCGAGCTTCGATTTGCTCGTCTCGCGTTTCGGCGTGATGTTCTTCGCCGACCCCGTGGCATCCTTCGCTCACATGCGCCGGGCGCTGAAGCCGGGCGGGCGCGTCGTGTTCGCCTGCTGGCGCGAGCCGAAGGCCAATCCCTGGATGATCGCGCCGCTGCAGGCGGTGTATCGCCATGTCCCGAAGCTGCCGGAGATGGCGCCGGAGGATCCCGGCCCGTTCGCGTTCGCATCCGAGGCGCGGGTGACGCGGATCCTCGGCGAAGCCGGCTTCACCGATGTCGCGCTGCAGCCGCACGCTCTGTCGCTCGACATCGCGCGCGGGCAGGGGCTGGACGCCGCGGTGCAATCGGCGTTCGAGATCGGCCCCGCCAGCCGCGCGCTGGAGGGGCACCCGGCGGAGACGCGCGAGGCGGCGCGGCTCTCGGTGAGCGAACTGCTTGCGCAGCATCAGGATGGCGGCAGCGTCACGCTGCCGGGCTCGATCTGGCTGGTGACGGCGCGCGCCTGAGGCCGTACCGGGCGGTCCTCAGGAGCGCTCCTCCCAGATCATCGCCAGATGGACGATGGTCTGCACCGCCTTCTCCATGTCGCGGACGCTGACCCACTCCTGCCGGGAGTGGAAGGCGTGCTCGCCTGCGAAGATGTTGGGGCAGGGCAGCCCCATGAAGGACAGCCGCGAGCCGTCGGTGCCGCCACGGATCGAGGTGCGCACCGGCGTGAGCCCGGCACGCCGGATCGCGTCCTCGGCATAGGTCACGATCTCGGGATGTAGATCGATGACCTCCTTCATGTTGCGGTATTGCTGCCGGACCTCCATCCGGTAGCTGGAATGCGGATAGTTCGTCATGACGTCCTTGACGACATCCTCCAGCAGCGCCTCCTTCTGCCGCAATCCCTGCTCGCTGAAATCACGCACGATGAAATCGAGCCGTGCCTGCTCCAGCGTGCCGGAGATCCCGACCGGATGCAGAAAGCCTTCCTTGCCCTCGGTCGTTTCCGGCGAGCAGGTATCCTTCGGCAGGCGATCGACGATGGCCGATGCAATCTTGATGGCGTGCTCGATCTTGCCCTTGGCAAAGCCGGGATGCGCGCTGACGCCGTTGATGGTGATGGTTGCGCCGTCGGCGGAGAAGGTCTCATCCTCGATGTTCCCGGCGGTCTCGCCGTCCATCGTGTAGCCGAAATCGGCGCCGAGCTTCTTCAGGTCGACCCGGTCGACGCCGCGCCCGATCTCCTCATCGGGCGTGAACAGGATCTTGATCGTGCCGTGCTTGATCTGGGGATTGCTCAGCAGGAACTGCGCCGCGTCCATGATCTCGGCGATGCCGGCCTTGTTGTCGGCGCCGAGCAAGGTCGTGCCGTCCGAGGTGACGATGTCGTTGCCGATCTGGTCCTTCAGTGCCGGGTGCTCGCCCGGACGGATCACCTGGCTGGAGTCGCCCGGCAGGACGATCTCGCCGCCCTGATAGTTGCGGACGATCTGCGGCTTCACGTTGGCGCCCGAGCAGTCGGGCGAGGTGTCCATATGCGAGCAGAAGCAGATCACGGGCACCCGCTTGTCAGTCGTCGCCGGGATCGTCGCATAGACGTAGCCGTGCTCGTCGAGATGAGCATCGGACAGCCCCATCGCCTGCAACTCGGCCGCGAGCAGCCGGCCGAGATTCTTCTGCTTGATGGTGGAAGGGCATGTCGGCGAAGTCGGATCGGACTGGGTGTCGATCACGACATAGCGGAGGAATCGGTCGAGGACGGAGTGGGTGAAGCGGAGCGACGTGTCGGACATGAGCACCACGAAAGTCGAGAGGATTATGTTACCGTCATAGCAAACATACTAATATATCAACTTTGCGTATACCACATACCAGATCTGCGAAGCAGCCACTAATGTGTCACGCCGCGGGTAGAAAGTCTCGACGCACCAATGGCGATAATGGGGTCAGAACGGGACGAGACTTGGCGAGCTTCCTCGCGCTTCGGAGCGCCAGCGAGCGCCTTATCGAACATGGTCCGATTCGGAGATCCTTCCACCTGTCGCTCTGTCCCTCCGATGCCTGCGGACACATGCCTCGGCGGCGGCAGCCAAAGGTGACGATCGGAGCGTTCGGCCACGGCGCCAGGCCCGCGAACCCTGAGCTCGAGGGACACCGGCATGGCTGCCAGGGGCATGACTGGTTGGTCTGTTGGGGGCTCATCAACGACTTCTCACAAATCGGTTTCATTGTCCTTGACTTCGAAACATCGCCCCTTTAAGTCGCACTCCTCCGCGGATTTCGCGATCACGCGGGAGTAGCTCAGTTGGTTAGAGCGCCGGCCTGTCACGCCGGAGGTCGCGGGTTCGAGCCCCGTCTCTCGCGCCATTTCAGATGGCTCATCTCCCTCAGCCCGATCCTGCTTCCAGTGCGCACCGGCTCGTGCATCCGCGCCCGTCTGTCTTGGACAAGGCGGCCGCTGCGCAGCGGGGGCGGCGCGTGCGATGCGACCTCTGGCGGACTGCGCCCACGAAAAAGGCCGCCACGAGGGCGGCCCGACGGGCATCCGAAGCTGATCGGCGCGGCGCCTTCGATGCTCAACGCACCATCGAGCCGTTGGAACTGGTCACGACGACCGGCTTGCCGGCCTTGACCGGCGCATGCGAGGCCGTCTGGCTGTAGTCGGCATTGGTCCGGGCCGCGATCCCGAACGCGGTCACGGCGATGCCGGCGATGAGGGCCACGACCACGATCTTCAGATGGGTCGAGCGGTCTGCGGAATGGATCGAGTGGTTCATGTCAGCCTCCCGGCGTCTCAGAGCGCCACTTTGTTGCCGGGATGTGTACCTTCGCTTTGTTTCGATCCGGTTTCTTGGTTTCCTCAAAATGGTTTCATCGGTTGCAGCGCTCGCTGCGGCAATCGGGAGTAAGCGGCGCGGTGGGGCGGATCGACCGGCATTCGGTCTTTGCCCTTGGCCAGATCGAGCCGGGCCCATGGCTTGTCACGGCTCCGTGCTGTGGATGACCTTGATTCGGCGGCCGACGGCGGCCATCTAGCCGATGGCGGTTGCGTATCGGACGATCGCCCAATCGCGATCAGTCGCTCCCGCTCGGTCGCCGCGTCGCAGCCTGTTTCCGCCTATCTCTGGCCTGCGCACAACGCCGTGCGTGCTTGCGACCGCTGCCCGTCCGCGTTGGTCACGTGACATGCGACACCGTAATGCTGCGGGTCTGCGATGCCGGCCGCGCACGCGTCCTGGCCTTGCCACGGGCTGCTGTGTGTCCGGCACTCCGCAATGTGGGGAGGGATGACGGCGGCGAGACGGCTCGTCTTGCGCGGCTTGGTGCGCTGCGCTAAGGCTTCGACCAATTCCAATGCAGCGAGTCTGCGGTTTGCACCGAAACCGCAGAGGAAAGTGGCGCCGATGACCGGCATCCTTCAGAACTATCTCCCCCTCGTCGTTTTCATAGGTGTCGCGGCCATCATCGGGGTGGTGCTGCTGATCGCGCCCTTCGTGGTCGCCTACCAGCAGCCCGATCCCGAGAAGCTCTCGGCTTACGAGTGCGGCTTCAATGCGTTCGACGACGCCCGCATGAAGTTCGATGTCCGCTTCTATCTGGTTGCCATCCTTTTCATCATCTTCGACCTCGAAGTCGCCTTCCTGTTCCCCTGGGCAGTCGCATTCGGCAAGCTCGGCGCGGCCGGCTTCTGGTCGATGCTGGTGTTCCTGGCTGTGCTGACGGTCGGGTTTGCCTACGAATGGAAGAAAGGCGCGCTTGAATGGGATTGAGCCCGACCCCGTCCTCCGGTCCGGTGATCGCACCGGCCCCGAAGGGCATCCTCGATCCCGCGACCGGCAGGCCCGTTGGTGCCAACGACCCGTATTTCCTCGAGGTCAAGCACGAGCTGTCGGACAAGGGATTCTTCGTCGCCACAGCTGACGATCTCATCACCTGGGCCCGTACGGGCTCGCTGATGTGGATGACGTTCGGTCTGGCCTGCTGCGCCGTCGAGATGATGCAGGTCTCGATGCCGCGCTACGACGTCGAGCGCTTCGGCTTCGCGCCGCGCGCCTCGCCGCGCCAGTCGGACGTGATGATCGTCGCGGGCACCCTGACCAACAAGATGGCGCCGGCGCTGCGCAAAGTCTACGACCAGATGCCGGAGCCGCGCTACGTCATCTCGATGGGCTCCTGCGCCAATGGCGGCGGCTACTACCACTATTCCTATTCGGTGGTCCGCGGCTGCGACCGTATCGTTCCCATTGACATCTACGTGCCCGGCTGTCCGCCGACCGCGGAAGCGCTGCTGTACGGTGTTCTGTTGCTGCAGAAGAAGATCCGGCGCACCGGCACCATCGAACGCTGAAGGTTTTTCGTTATGGACGACGGCAGGCTCGACGCCCTTGGGCAGACGATCGTGAGCGCGCTTCCGGGCGCGGCGATCGGGCATTCGGTTGCTTTCAACCAACTCACGGTGACCGTGGAGCCCGCCCGGATCGTCGAGGTCGTGAAGTATCTGCGCGATGACCCCGGTTGCCGGTTCATCAACTTCACCGACATCACGGCGGTCGATTATCCCGAGCGCGCCAAGCGCTTCGAGGTCGTCTATCACTTCCTGTCGCCGACGATGAATACCCGCATCCGGCTCAAGGCCGAGGCCGACGAGACGACCCAGGTGCCCTCGATCATCGACGTCTTCCCGGGCGCCGACTGGTTCGAGCGCGAGGCCTACGACCTCTATGGCGTGATCTTCGTCGGCCATCCCGATATGCGCCGGCTGCTGACCGATTACGGCTTCGACGGCCACCCGCTGCGCAAGGACTTCCCGACAACCGGTTTCGTCGAGGTGCGCTACGACGACCAGGAGAAGCGGGTGATCTACGAGCCGGTCCGGCTCAACCAGGAATTCCGCAAGTTCGATTTTCTCTCGCCCTGGGAAGGCGCGGACTATCCGCTGCCGGGCGATGAGAAAGCGACGAAGTGAGTGGGAGCGCAGGCATGAACGAGCAGAGCCCGGCACTTCGCAATTTTACGATCAACTTCGGGCCGCAGCATCCGGCCGCGCACGGCGTGCTGCGTCTCGTGCTTGAACTGGACGGCGAGGTCGTGGAGCGCGTCGATCCGCATATCGGCCTGCTTCACCGCGGCACCGAGAAGCTGATCGAGACCAAGACCTATCTGCAGGCGATGCCGTACTTCGATCGGCTCGACTACGTCGCGCCGATGAACCAGGAGCATGCGTTCTGCCTTGCCGCCGAGCGTCTGCTCGGCATCGAGGTGCCGCGCCGCGGCCAGCTGATCCGCGTGCTCTATTCCGAGATCGGCCGGCTGCTGTCGCATCTGCTCAACGTCACCACGCAGGCCATGGACGTCGGTGCGCTGACCCCGCCGCTGTGGGGCTTCGAGGAGCGCGAGAAGCTCATGGTGTTCTATGAGCGCGCCTCCGGCTCGCGCATGCACGCCAACTACTTCCGCATCGGCGGCGTCCACCAGGACTTGCCGCCGAAGTTGATCGACGACATCGACGCGTTCTGCGATCCGTTCCTGAAGGTGGTCGACGATCTCGACCAGCTGCTCACCGGCAACCGCATCTTCAAGCAGCGCAATGTCGACATCGGCGTCGTCACCCTGAAGCAGGCCTGGGAGTGGGGCTTCTCCGGTGTGATGGTGCGCGGCTCCGGCGCCGCCTGGGACCTGCGCAAGTCGCAGCCCTACGACGTCTACGCCGAGATGGATTTCGACGTTCCGATCGGCAAGAATGGCGACTGCTACGACCGCTATCTGATCCGCATGGAAGAGATGCGCCAGTCCGTGCGCATCATGAAGCAGTGCATTGCCAAGCTGCGCGCGCCTGATGGACAGGGGCCGGTGCTGATCACCGACAACAAGATCTCGCCGCCGCGCCGTGGCGAGATGAAGCGTTCGATGGAAGCGCTGATCCATCACTTCAAGCTCTACACCGAGGGCTTTCACGTTCCGCCCGGCGAGATCTACGCCGCCGTCGAGGCGCCGAAGGGCGAGTTCGGCGTTTATCTGGTCTCCGACGGCACCAATAAGCCCTACAAGTGCAAGATCCGCGCGCCGGGCTTCGCCCATCTACAGGCGATGGACTTCCTGTGCCGCGGCCATCTGCTCGCCGACGTCTCGGCCATTCTCGGCTCGCTCGACATCGTGTTCGGGGAGGTGGATCGCTGATGGGCCATGCGCCGATCCAGTTCGATCGTGCTTCCGGGGCGCTCGAAGGAGCGAACCTCTGGGAGCGCACGGCTGCCTTGGCGCTGTCCACCGGCTCGAAGATCTCGTCGCACTTCTCGCATCGCGGCTACAATCGCTGCGCCAATCTGCTGCGCCTCGCGCTGCCGGAACGCAACCTCGCAGTGAAGCTCAACCCGGATGCGGTGTTCGAGTTTCCCTATGGGGACGGTTATTGGAGCAAGCTGCTCAACCGCGCCTATCATTATGAGGACGAGCTCGAGTTGCTGTTTCTCGGCAGCGTCGATGTCGACTACACCTTCATCGATGGCGGCGCCAATTACGGCTACTGGTCTGTGCTGGTGTCGAGCGTGCCGTATGGATCGCACAAGGCGATCGCGATCGAGCCGTCGTCGGCGAACTTCGCCAAGCTCGCCAACAATTCCGAGATCAATGGCGGCCGCTTCGAGGTCATGAAGTGCGCGATCGGCGAACGCCGCGGCGTTGCGCACCTGAGCGGGACCAAGCATGAGGCCTTCAGTATCGCCGGCGATGGCGCTGACGGTGAGCAGGTGCCGGTGATGGCGCTCGACGACCTCATCGACGACGGCAAGGTCGCTGCGTCCGGAAAGTACCTGATCAAGCTCGACGTCGAGGGCGTGGAGATCGAGGCGATCAAGGGCGGGGCCCGGCTGCTCGCGACCGACAGCATGATCCTGTGCGAGGAGCACGGGCAGGACCGCAATCACACGGTGTCGCGCTACATCCTCGACCAGACGCCGATGCAGCTGATGGTCTACGACCCCGCGAGCGGCCGATTCGAGACCGTGACCGAGCTGTCGATCCTCGACCGTATCAAGGTATCCACGCACGTCGGCTACAACGTGTTCGGAACTGCAAGTGCCTTCTGGCAGAATCGCGTCGCAGCGCTCAATGCAAGTGCCGCGCGCCGCATGCAATGAAAGACTAGAGAGCCATGTCCGTCCGCCGTCTTGCCCCGAAGGACCTCCAGCCCGCGAGCTTTGCGTTCACGGATGAAAACCTCGCCTTCGCCAAGGCCCAGATCGCCAAATACCCGGAAGGCCGCCAGGCCTCGGCCGTGATCGCGATCCTGTGGCGCGCGCAGGAGCAGAACGAGGGCTGGGTTTCGGAAGCGGCCATCCGCGTGGTCGCCGACATGCTGGGCATGCCCTATATCCGCGTGCTCGAGGTCGCGACCTTCTACACGATGTTCCAGCTGCAGCCGGTCGGCAAGAAGGCGCATGTCCAGGTCTGCGGCACCACGCCGTGCCGGCTGCGCGGCGCCGAGGAGCTGATCGAGGTCTGCAAGCACCGGATCCATCACGATCCCTTCCACCTCTCCAAGGACGGCGACTTCAGCTGGGAAGAAGTCGAGTGCCTGGGCGCCTGTGTGAATGCGCCGATGGTGCAGGTCTGGAAGGATACCTACGAGGACCTGACGCCGGAGAGCTTCGGCAAGGTGCTCGACGGCTTCGCGACCGGCAATCTGCCGACGCCGGGTCCGCAGAACGGGCGCCAGTTCTCGGCGCCGGCGGGCGGGCCGACCACGCTGAAGGAGAAGACATGAGCCGCAATCGCATCCGCGTTGCGGCCCTGACCCAAGAGGGCGCCGCGATGAAGAACTGGCGCTACGTGGCGCTGCATACGCTTGCTGCCGCCGCTTTCATTTTCGTACTGCAGCGGTTCGCGCTGAACGCGACGCTGGAGTCCAGTCTGCTGTGGGCCCTGGTGTTTGGCGGCTGCGCCGCCTTCATCGCCACCATGCAGTCGAACCGCTGATCTCAGAGGAAGCCGTCTGATGCTCGACGACAAGGACCGCATCTTCACCAACCTCTACGGCCTGCACGATTGGGGCCTTGAAGGCGCACGCCGTCGCGGCAGCTGGGACGGCACCAAGGGGCTGATCGACAAGGGCCGCGACTGGATCATCAACGAGATGAAGGCGTCCGGCCTGCGCGGCCGCGGCGGCGCCGGCTTTCCGACCGGCCTGAAATGGTCGTTCATGCCGAAGGAATCGACCGACGGCCGGCCGAGCTATCTCGTGGTCAACGCCGACGAGTCCGAGCCCGGCACCTGCAAGGATCGCGAGATCATGCGGCACGATCCGCATCATCTCGTCGAGGGCTGCCTGCTCGCCAGCTTCGCGATGAACGCGCATGCCTGCTACATCTATGTGCGCGGCGAGTTCATCCGCGAGCGCGAGCGACTGCAGGCGGCGATCGACCAGGCCTATGACGCGAAGCTGGTCGGCAAGGACAACATCCATGGCTGGCCGTTCGACATCTATGTCGCGCATGGCGCCGGCGCCTATATCTGCGGCGAGGAGACCGCGCTGCTCGAGAGCCTCGAGGGCAAGAAGGGCCAGCCGCGGCTGAAGCCGCCATTCCCGGCCAATGTCGGCCTCTATGGCTGCCCGACGACCGTCAACAACGTCGAGTCGATCGCGGTCGCGCCGACCATCCTGCGCCGCGGTGCGTCCTGGTTCGCCGGCATCGGACGTCCCAACAACGTCGGCACCAAGCTGTTCTGCATCTCCGGTCACGTCGAGCGGCCCTGCAACGTCGAAGAGGCGATGGGCATCCCGTTCCGCGAGCTGATCGAGAAGCATTGCGGCGGCATCCGCGGCGGCTGGGACAATCTGAAGGCCGTCATTCCCGGCGGCTCGTCGGTGCGCATGGTGCCGGCCGAGCAGATCATCGACACGCCGATGGATTTCGACAGCCTTTCGAAGCTGCGCTCGGGCTTGGGGACCGCGGCCGTCATCGTGATGGACAAGTCGACCGACCTGATCCGGGCGATCGCGCGCATCTCCTATTTCTACAAGCATGAGAGCTGCGGCCAGTGCACGCCGTGCCGCGAGGGCACCGGCTGGATGTGGCGCGTGCTGACCCGCATGGCCGAGGGCCGCGCCCACAAGCGCGAGATCGACATGCTGCTGGAGGTCACCAAGCAGATCGAGGGGCACACGATCTGCGCGCTGGGCGACGCCGCGGCCTGGCCGATCCAGGGCCTGATCACGCATTTCCGTCACGAGATCGAAGCGCGGATCGATCAGTATTCGCACAAGGCTGACGTCGATGACGTCGGCGTGCGCGATCCCGCGCACATGGTAGCGGCGGAGTAGGTGATGGCGGCCCGATCCGCCAGCAAGGTTTTCCCCCGCGCTTGCGCCCTCGCGGTGCGCAGTGCGGTGGTCCGTGATTTGAGAGAGATGTGAGGCAATGACCAAGATCATCATCGATGGCAAAGAGATCGATGTGCCGCCGGAGTACACGCTGCTGCAGGCGTGCGAGGCGGCGGGCGCCGAGATTCCGCGCTTCTGCTATCATGAGCGGCTGTCGATCGCCGGCAACTGCCGGATGTGCCTCGTCGAGGTGAAGGGCGGACCGAAGCCGGTCGCGAGCTGCGCCTGGGGCGTGCGCGACTGCCGGCCGGGCCCGAAGGGCGAGCCGCCGGAGATCTCCACCCGCTCGCCGATGGTCAAGAAGGCACGCGAAGGCGTGATGGAATTCCTTCTGATCAACCATCCCTTGGATTGCCCGATCTGCGACCAGGGCGGCGAGTGTGACCTGCAGGACCAGGCGATGGGCTATGGTGTCGACACCAGCCGCTACGCCGAGAACAAGCGCGCCGTCGAGGACAAATATCTCGGCGCGCTGGTCAAGACCTCGATGACCCGCTGCATCCAGTGCACGCGCTGCGTCCGCTTTTCGGCGGAGGTCTGCGGCGTGCCGGAAATGGGCGCGACCGGCCGCGGCGAGGACATGGAGATCACGACCTATCTCGAGCAGGCGCTGAGCTCGGAGCTGCAGGGCAATCTGGTCGACATCTGCCCGGTCGGCGCGCTGACCTCGAAGCCTTACGCGTTTGCCGCGCGTCCCTGGGAGCTCGGCAAGACGCAGTCGATCGACGTCATGGACGGCTTGGGTTCGGCAATCCGCGTCGATACCCGCGGCCGCGAGGTGATGCGGATCCTGCCGCGCATCAATGACGCCGTGAACGAGGAGTGGATCTCCGACAAGACCCGTCACGTCGTTGACGGCCTGCGGACGCAGCGGCTGGATCGTCCCTATGTCCGTGAGGACGGCAAGCTGCGCCCGGCCACTTGGCCCG
The DNA here is from genome assembly GCF_032381435.1 of Bradyrhizobium sp. SZCCHNR1002. NCBI lineage: Bacteria > Pseudomonadati > Pseudomonadota > Alphaproteobacteria > Hyphomicrobiales > Nitrobacteraceae > Bradyrhizobium > Bradyrhizobium sp. SZCCHNR1002. The sequence goes on along the minus strand of NZ_JAUHIS010000001.1, from coordinate 1,194,581 downwards.
AGGCGTTCAAGGCGATCGCTGCAAAACTGTCGCGCATCGACGGCAAGCGGATCGGCGCGATCGCCGGCGACCTCGCGGCCGTCGAGGAGATGTTTGCGCTCAAGGATCTGCTCGCCAAGCTCGGCTCGACCAACGTGGCGGTGCAGGGTGGTGACAGCTTCAATGCCAAGCTGGGCCGTGCGTCCTATCTGTTCAACCCGACCATCGCCGGCATCGAGCAGGCCGACGCGATCCTGATCATCGGCGCCAATCCGCGCAAGGAAGCGGCCGTGCTCAACGCCCGCATTCGCAAGCGTTGGCGCTCGGGCCAGCTCAAGGTCGGTCTGGTCGGCCCCAAGGCCGATCTGACCTATGCCTATGAGCACATCGGCGCGGGCACGGACTCGCTGAGCGACGTCGCCGCCGGCAAGCACTCCTTCGCAACCACCTTCCGCAACGCCAAGAACCCGATCGTGCTGGTCGGCGCCGGCGCGGCCGCGCGTCACGACGGCGGCGCGATCCTGGCGCTCGCCGCCAAGATCGCGATGGACGTCAACGCCGTGCGCGACGACTGGAACGGCTTTGCCGTGCTGCACGACACCGCGTCGCGCGTCGGCGCCCTGGACATCGGCTTCAACGGCACCGGCCTGACCGGCGCACAGATGACCACCTTCGGCACCATGGACGTGATGTTCCTGCTCGGCGCCGACGAGGTCGAGGTGCCCGAGGGCGTGTTCACGGTCTACATCGGTACCCATGGCGACCGCGGCGCGCATCGCGCCGACGTCATCCTTCCGGGCGCCGCCTACACCGAGAAGTCCGGCCTCTACGTCAACACCGAGGGCCGGGTGCAGATCGCGGCGCGCGCATCGTTCCCACCGGGCGAGGCCCGCGAGGACTGGGCGATCATCCGCGCGCTGTCAGACGTGCTCGGGCGCAAGCTCGGCTACGACTCGCTGGCCGCGCTGCGCGCCGAGATCATCAAGGCGGTACCGCATCTCGGCCGCATCGACCAGATCGAAGCCGGCAAGATCGCCGACATCAAGACCCTTGCAGGCAAGGGCGGTAGCCTCGAAAAGGCGCCGTTCAAGCCTGTCATCGACGACTTCTATCTCACCAATCCGATCGCGCGCGCATCGGCGGTCATGGCGGAATGCTCCCGCCTGGCCTCCGGGCAGATGCTGACGGCAGCGGAGTGAGCGTGACCTGATGGCTGATTTCTTCGCAAGCTCGTTCTGGACAGGCTTCCTCTGGCCGCTGATCATCATGATCGCGCAGAGCGTGCTGCTCCTCGTCGTCCTCCTGGTCGCGATCGCCTACATCCTGCTCGCCGACCGCAAGATCTGGGCGGCGGTGCAGATCCGCAGGGGTCCTAACGTGGTCGGGCCCTGGGGCCTATTCCAGTCGTTCGCGGACCTGCTGAAGTTCGTGCTCAAGGAGCCGATCATTCCGGCCGGCGCCAACAAGGGCGTGTTCCTGCTGGCGCCGCTGGTGTCCTGCGTGCTCGCGCTAGCGGCCTGGGCGGTGATCCCGACCAATCTCGGCTGGGCGATCGCCGACATCAATGTCGGCATCCTCTTCATCTTCGCGATCTCGTCGCTGTCGATCTACGGCATCATCATGGCCGGCTGGTCGTCGAACTCGAAATATCCATTCCTGGCGGCGCTGCGCTCCGCGGCGCAGATGGTGTCCTACGAGGTCTCGATCGGCTTCGTCATCATCACCGTGCTGCTGTGCGCCGGCACCCTGAACCTCTCGGCGGTGGTCGAGGCGCAGCATGCGCGCGGCCTCGCCAGCCTGATCGGCCTGCCGCAGCTGACGATCCTGAACTGGTACGTCTGGCCGCTGTTCCCGATGTTCGTGGTGTTCTACGTCTCGGCGCTGGCCGAGACCAACCGCCCGCCCTTCGACCTGGTCGAGGCGGAATCGGAGCTCGTCGCCGGCTTCATGGTCGAGTACGGCTCGACGCCGTATCTCCTGTTCATGCTCGGCGAGTACGTCGCGATCACCACGATGTGCGCGCTAGCGACCATCCTGTTCCTCGGCGGCTGGCTGCCGCCGATCGACCTGCCGCCGTTCAACTGGGTGCCGGGCGTCATCTGGTTCTCGCTGAAACTGTTCTTCATGTTCTTCCTGATCGCGATGGCGAAAGCGATCGTGCCGCGCTACCGCTACGACCAGTTGATGCGACTGGGTTGGAAGGTGTTCCTGCCGCTGTCGCTGGCCATGGTGGTCGTTGTCGCGGGCGTGCTGCACTTCGCCGGTATCGCGCCGAAATGAGGCTGTCATGAACATCTCCGCCACTGCACGGTCGCTGCTGCTGCAGGAGTTCGTCTCCGCGTTCTTCCTCGCGATGCGCTACTTCTTCCAGCCCAAGCCGACCTTGAACTATCCGTTCGAGAAGGGCCCGATCTCGCCGCGCTTCCGCGGCGAGCATGCGTTGCGCCGCTATCCCAACGGCGAAGAGCGCTGCATCGCCTGCAAGCTCTGTGAGGCCGTCTGCCCGGCGCAGGCGATCACCATCGAGGCCGGCCCGCGCCGCAATGACGGCACTCGCCGTACGGTGCGCTATGACATCGACATGGTGAAGTGCATCTATTGCGGCCTGTGCCAGGAAGCCTGTCCGGTGGATGCCATCGTCGAGGGCCCGAACTTCGAGTTCGCGACCGAGACCCGCGAGGAGCTGTACTATGACAAGGCCAAGCTACTCGCGAACGGCGACCGCTGGGAGCGCGAAATCTCCAAAGCCATCGCGCTCGACGCGCCGTACCGCTGAGGCCGTCCGATGATCCTTCCTGCGCTCTTCTTCTACCTGTTCGCGGCGGTCTGCGTGGCCTCCGCGGTGATGGTGATCGTCTCGAAGAACCCCGTTCACTCGGTGCTCTACCTGATCCTCGCCTTCGTCAACGCCTCCGGCCTGTTCGTGCTGATGGGCGCCGAGTTCCTGGCGATGATCCTGGTCGTCGTCTATGTCGGCGCGGTCGCGGTGCTGTTCTTGTTCGTGATCATGATGCTCGACGTCGACTTCACCGAGCTGCGCGAGGGCTTCCTGCAGTACATGCCGATCGGCCTCGTGATCGGCGGCATCTTCCTGTTCGAGCTGCTGCTGACCGTGTCCTACTGGGTCATCAACCCGTCGACGCCGAAGGCGATCACGGCGGCGATCCCGACCAACGTCACCAACACCGAGGCGCTCGGCCTCGTGCTCTATACGAAGTACGTCCATTACTTCCAGCTGTCGGGCATGATCCTGCTGGTGGCGATGATCGGTGCGATCGTGCTGACCTTGCGCCACAAGGCCAGCGTCAAGCGCCAGGACATCAACGTCCAGAACGCCCGCACGCCTGAGATGGCGATGGCCGTTCGCAAGGTCGCGGTCGGGCAGGGGCTGCAGGACACGGATGCCGCGGAGTGGGTGAAATGACCATCGGACTGGGGCACTACCTCGCGGTCGCCGCGATGCTGTTCACGCTGGGCATCCTCGGCATCTTCCTGAACCGCAAGAACATCATCGTCATCCTGATGTCGGTCGAGCTGATCCTGCTCGCGGTCAACATCAACCTGGTGGCGTTCTCCACCTTCCTCGGCGACATCGTCGGCCAGGTGTTCGCGCTGCTGGTGCTGACGGTCGCCGCGGCCGAGGCGGCGATCGGTCTGGCCGTGCTGGTGGTCTATTTCCGCAACCGCGGCTCGATCGCGGTTGAAGACGTCAATCTGATGAAGGGCTAAGGCGCATGATCCGCAACAGTGGGGGCCGGCTCGCCGGCAAGGTCATGCGTAAGGGAACGGGCGAATGATCCAGGCCATTGTCTTTCTGCCGCTGCTGGGCGCGATCCTGGCCGGCCTGATCGCGCTGCTCGGGGCGCATGGGCGCCATCCGAGCGGCGACGAGGTCGAGCATCACGACGACGGCCATGCTCATGGCGCCGCCGACGCGCATGCCCATGCGCATGACGACCACGGCCACGATGATCACGGTCATGGCCACGACGATCACCACGTCGCCGAGCCGCCGGCCTCCGGCACCTGGGCCGCGCAGGCGATCACCACCGCGCTGCTGTTCGTCTCGGCCGCGCTGTCCTGGGCGACCCTGGTCAGCGTCGGCTTCATGCACCACGAAGCGGGCGTGAAGGAGCTGCTGCCCTGGATCAATTCCGGCGAGCTGCAAGTGTCCTGGGCGCTGCGCGTCGACACGCTGACTGCGGTCATGCTTGTCGTGGTCACCAGCGTGTCCTCGCTCGTGCATCTCTACTCGATCGGCTACATGGACGAAGACCCGAACCGTCCGCGCTTCTTCGCCTATCTCTCGCTGTTCACCTTCGCGATGCTGATGCTGGTGACCGCCAACAACCTCGTGCAGCTGTTCTTCGGCTGGGAGGGCGTCGGTCTCGCCAGCTATCTGCTGATCGGGTTCTGGTTCCAGAAGCCGTCGGCCAACGCCGCCGCGATCAAGGCCTTCGTCGTCAACCGCGTCGGCGATTTCGGCTTCGCGCTCGGCATCTTCGCGATCTTCCTGCTGACGAAGTCGACCGACTTCGAGACCATCTTCGCCGCTGCGCCGAGCATCGCCGGCAAGACGACGATCAACTTCCTGGGCTGGCATGCGGATGCGCTCACGCTCACCTGTCTGCTGCTGTTCATGGGCGCGATGGGCAAGTCGGCGCAGTTCCTGCTGCACACCTGGCTGCCGGACGCGATGGAAGGTCCGACTCCGGTCTCGGCGCTGATCCACGCCGCGACCATGGTCACGGCCGGTGTCTTCATGGTGGCGCGCCTGTCGCCGCTGTTCGAGCTCGCGCCGAACGCGCAGGCCGTCGTGATGTTCTTCGGCGCCACCACCGCGTTCTTCGCGGCGACCGTCGGCCTCGTGCAGAACGACATCAAGCGCATCGTCGCCTATTCGACCTGCTCGCAGCTCGGCTACATGTTCGTGGCGATGGGGGCAGGGGCCTACTCGGTCGGCATGTTCCATCTGTTCACGCACGCCTTCTTCAAGGCCTTGCTGTTCCTGGGCGCCGGCTCGGTGATCTACGCGATGCACCACGAGCAGGACATCCGCAACATGGGCGGCCTGTGGCGCAAGATTCCGTACACCTTCGCAGTGATGACCGTCGGTACGCTCGCGCTGACCGGCTTCCCGGGCTTCGCCGGCTTCTTCTCCAAGGACGCGATCATCGAGGCCGCCTATGCCGCGCACAATCCGTTCGCGACCTATGCGTACTTCCTCACGATCGTCGCCGCCGGCCTGACTTCGTTCTACTCCTGGCGTCTGGTGTTCAAGACCTTCTTCGGCACGCCGCACGACCAGCATCACTACGACGCCGCCCATGAGAGCCCGATCTGGATGCTGATCCCGATCGGCGTGCTCGCGGCCGGCTCGATCCTGGCGGGCTTCCCGTTCAAGGGCCTGTTCGTCGATCCCCACGGTGTCGAGCACTTCTTCGGCGAGTCGCTGAAGATGAACCCGCACATCCTGGAGGACATGGAGCACATGCCGTTCTGGCTGGGTCAGCTGCCCTTCATCATGATGGTCGGCGGCTTCGCGGTGTCCTACTTCTTCTACGTCAAGCGTCCGGACATCCCGGAGGAGCTCGCCGCGCAGCAGCCGCTGCTTTACAACTTCCTGCTCAACAAGTGGTACTTCGACGAGCTCTATGACTTCATCTTCGTCCGTCCGGCGAAGTGGCTCGGCCGCTTCCTCTGGAAGAAGGGCGACGGGTTCGTCATCGACGGGTTCGGTCCGGATGGCGTGTCGGCGCGGGTGCTCGACGTCACGCGCAACGTCGTCAAGATCCAGACCGGTTATCTCTATCACTATGCCTTTGCCATGCTGATCGGCGTCGCCGGCCTGATCACCTGGTTCATGTTCATGGGGGGCCAGCAATGACCACCTGGCCAATTCTCTCCGTCGTTACCTTCCTGCCGCTCGTCGGCGCGCTGCTGATCTATCTGGTCCGCGGCGATGACGAAGCCGCCCAGCGCAATGCGCGCTGGATCGCATTGTGGACCACGCTGATCACCTTCGCGGTGTCGGTGATCCTGGTGCTGCGCTTCGACCCCGGCCAGACCGACTTCCAGTTCGTCGAGAAGTCGAACTGGCTGGCGGCCGGGATCAGCTATCACATGGGCGTCGACGGCATCTCGCTGCCGTTCGTGATCCTGACCACCGCTTTGATGCCGTTCTGCATCGTGGCGAGCTGGAAGTCGGTCAAGAACCGCCTGCGCGAATACATGATGGCGTTCCTGATCCTGGAAACGCTGATGGTCGGCACCTTCTCGGCGCTCGACCTCGTGCTGTTCTACCTGTTCTTCGAGGGCGGCCTGATCCCGATGTTCCTGATCATCGGCGTCTGGGGCGGGCCGCGCCGGGTCTACGCGTCGTTCAAGTTCTTCCTCTATACGCTGCTCGGCTCGGTGCTGATGCTGCTCGCCATCATGGCGCTGTACTGGAACGCCGGCACCACCGACATCCCGACCCTGATGCACACTGCGGTGCCGCGGTCGTTGCAGACCTGGGCCTGGCTCGCCTTCTTCGCCTCCTTTGCGGTGAAGATGCCGATGTGGCCGGTCCACACCTGGCTGCCGGACGCGCATGTCGAGGCGCCCACCGCCGGCTCGGTGATCCTGGCCGCGATCCTGCTGAAGATGGGCGGCTACGGCTTCCTGCGCTTCTCGCTGCCGATGTTCCCGCTGGCCTCGCACGACTTCGCGCCGCTGGTGTGGACGCTGTCGGCGATCGCGATCGTCTACACCTCGCTGGTCGCGCTGATGCAGGAGGACATCAAGAAGCTCATCGCCTACTCGTCGGTGGCGCATATGGGCTTCGTGACGATGGGCATCTTCGCCGGCACCATGCAGGGCGTCGCCGGCGGCGTGTTCCAGATGATCTCGCACGGCATCGTCTCGGGCGCGCTGTTCCTCTGCGTCGGCGTCGTCTACGACCGCATGCACACCCGCGAGATCGCGGCCTATGGCGGCCTCGTCAACCGTATGCCGATCTACGCGTTGGTGTTCATGGTGTTCACCATGGCCAATGTCGGCCTGCCCGGCACCTCCGGCTTCGTCGGCGAGTTCATGACCCTGCTCGGCACCTTCAAGGTGTCGATTCCGACCGCGTTCTTCGCGACCTTCGGCGTCATCCTGTCGGCCGGCTACGCGCTGTGGCTGTACCGCAAGGTGGTGTTCGGCGCGCTGACCAAGCCGGCGCTGGCGAGCATCAAGGATCTCACTCTGCGTGAAGGCGTGATCCTGTTTCCGCTGGTGGCGCTGACCATCCTGTTCGGCGTCTATCCGAAGCCGATCCTGGACATGTCGGCGGCCTCGGTGCAGCAGCTCGTCACCAACTACAATACCGCCGTGACGGCCGTGAAGGCCGCCGCGCTGCTTCAATGATGAGACCCTTGAGGTCGGGACAGAGACGATGATCGAGAATCTTGGGCCTCAGCTTTGGGTGGTGCTGCCGGAGCTGCTGCTGGCCTTGGGGGCCATGGCGCTGTTGATGCTGGGCGCGTTTCGCGGGCAGGGGACGACGGGGATCGTCACCGGCCTCGCGGTTGCGCTCCTGATCGTGGTGGGCATCGTGGTGCTCAGGCAGCAGGGCGGTCAGGCCTTCGGCGGCAGCTTCATCGCCGACAGCTATGCGCGCTTCCTGAAGATCCTGGCGATCATCGGCTCGGCCGCGACGCTGATCATGTCGGCGGAGTTCCTGTCGAAGCCGGACCGCCGCATCTTCGAATATGCGATCCTGGTGCTGCTCTCGACGCTCGGCATGCTCGTGCTGATCTCGGCCGGTGACCTGATTACGCTCTATCTCGGCCTCGAGCTGATGTCGCTGGCCCTCTATGTCGTTGCCGCCAGCCATCGCGACAACGTCAAGTCGACGGAAGCCGGCCTGAAGTACTTCGTGCTGGGCGCACTGTCGTCGGGCATGCTGCTCTACGGCGCCTCGCTGATCTACGGCTTCACCGGCACGGTGAGTTTTGCCGGCATCGCGGCGGCGACCAAGACCGGCGGCGTCGGCATCATCTTCGGCCTCGTCTTCCTGTTCGCCGGCATGTGTTTCAAGGTCTCGGCGGTGCCGTTCCACATGTGGACACCGGACGTCTATGAAGGCGCGCCGACCCCGGTCACGGCGTTCTTCGCCTCCGCGCCGAAGGTGGCGGCGATCGCCGTGTTCGTCCGCGTCGCGCTGACGGCATTCCCCGGCATCACCTTCCAGTGGCAGCAGATCATCGTGTTCGTCTCGATCGCCTCGATGGCGCTCGGTTCGTTCGCCGCGATCGGCCAGACCAACATCAAGCGCCTGATGGCCTATTCGTCGATCGGCCATATGGGCTTCGCTCTGGTCGGCCTCGCCGCCGGCACGGTGGAAGGCGCGCAGGGCGTGCTGACCTATATCGCGATCTATGTCGCGATGACGCTCGGCTCCTTCGCGGTGATCATGGCGATCAAGCGCAACGGCCAGTCATTCGAGAAGATCAGCGATTTCGCGGGTCTGTCGCGCACCAATCCGCTGCTCGCGTTCTTCTTTGCGATGCTGCTGTTCTCGCTGGCCGGCGTGCCGCCGCTGGCTGGCTTCTTCGCCAAGTGGTACGTGTTCGTCGCGGCGATCAAGGGCGGGCTGTTCACGCTGTCGGTGATCGGCGTGCTGACCAGCGTCGTGGGCGCCTACTATTACCTGCTGATCGTCAAGACGATGTATTTCGACGAGCCGTTGCCGAGCGTCGATCCGGTCCGGATCGAGCTGCGCACGGTGCTCGCGATCTCCGGCGTCTTCAACATCCTGTTCTTCGCCTATCCCGGCCCGCTGGTCAGCGCGGCCGCGGCCGCGGCGAAGTCGCTGTTCTAGATGACCTTTGCTCTTGGGGCCCGGGCCGCTGCCAGCGGTTACGGGCTCGTCGTCTTCGATCGGGCCGGCTCGACCAATATCGAGGCCCTCTCCGCTGCGCGGCAGGGCGCCAAGGCAAGCTGGTTCGTCACGACGGAGCAGACCGCCGGACGTGGCCGCCGCCAGCGGCCATGGATTGCGCCACGGGGCAATCTGGCCTCCTCCGTCCTCGAAGTGCTGAACGTCGCGCCCGCTGTTGCCGCCACGCTCGGCTTCGCCGCCTGCCTCTCCATATCGAGCGCCCTGCGGCAGGTCAGCCGCGAGGCCGTGCTGCGGTCCGGCGGCAGCTCCTCACTCGATTTCTCGGTGAAGTGGCCGAACGACGTGCTCGCCGGCGGCCGCAAGATCGTCGGCATGCTGCTCGAGGCCGAACGGGTGGCCGGCGGGCTGGCGGTGGTGGCCGGCATCGGGACCAACGTGGTGGCGGCGCCGACCGATACCCCGACACCGGCGGTCTCGCTCAGAGACCTTGGAGTCGAGGTGAGCGCCGAGGATCTGTTCACCGCTCTCTCCGATCGCTGGGTCGAATATTTCGGCATCTGGAACGGGGGCCGCGGCTTCGGCGACATCCGAAAGCTGTGGCTGGAGCGGGCCGCGGGCCTCGGCCAGCCCGTCGCCATCAGGTCCGGACATGCTATCATCGAGGGGATTTTCGACACGATCGATGAACAGGGTTGTATGCTGGTGCGGACCGCGGAGGGACGATTGGAGCCGATCACGGCCGGTGATGTTCATTTCGGCTCGGTCGCATCCAAGGGAGCGGTCTAGATGGCACGTCCGGACGAATTGACCTTTGCGCCGCTCGGCGGCGTCGGCGAGATCGGCATGAACCTGTCGATCTACGGTCTCGGCAATCGCCACCAGCGCTCCTGGCTCGCGATCGATCTCGGCGTCTCCTTCGGCGACGAGGAGCATCTGCCCGGCATTGACCTGATCATGCCGGACGTCAGCTTCCTGGAGAAGGAGGGCCGGAATCTCGTCGGCCTGGTGCTGACGCACGCGCATGAGGATCATTTCGGCGCCATCATCGATCTCTGGCCGCGGCTGAAATGTCCGATCTACGCGACCAAGTTCAGCGCCGCCTTGTTCGAGGCGAAATGCGAGGCTGAGCGCCTGCCGGCGAAGATCCCGGTCAAGGTCATTCCGTCAGGCGGCCGTGTCGACATCGGTCCGTTCAATGTCGAGTTCATTCCGGTCGCGCATTCGATTCCGGAATCGCACGCGCTCGCCATCCATACCGAGGTCGGCACGGTCCTGCACACCGGCGACTGGAAGATCGATCCGACGCCGGTGCTGGGCGCGCCGACCGACGAGAAGCGGCTGCGCGAGCTCGGCGATGCCGGGCTGCTCGCGCTGATCGGTGACTCCACCAACGCCGTACGCGAGGGGCGCTCGCCATCCGAGGCCGAGGTCGCCAAGACGATTACGGCGCTTGTCAAGGAAGCCAAGGGCCGCGTCGCCGTCACCACCTTTGCCTCCAACGTCGCGCGCATCCGCGCCGTGGCGGAAGCGGCGCGCGAGGCCGAGCGCGAGGTGGTCATCGTCGGCCGCGCCATGGAGCGCGTCGTCCAGGTCGCGCGCGAAACCGGCTATCTCGACGGCGTGCAGAACTTCCGCGGCATGGATCTCTACGGCCACTTCCCCGCCGACAAGGTGCTGGCGCTGTGCACCGGCAGCCAGGGTGAGCCGCGTGCGGCGCTGGCGCGCATCGCCAATGACGATCATCCGCTGGTCACCCTGAACAAGGGCGACACCGTCATCTTCTCTTCGCGCACCATTCCCGGCAACGAGAAGGCGGTCGGCGCGGTCATCAATGGTCTCGTGCAGCAGGGCATCGAGATCATCACCGACCGCAATCATCTGGTGCACGTCTCCGGCCATCCGCGCCGCGACGAGCTGCGCGACATGATCGCCTGGACCCGGCCGCAGCTCCTGATTCCTGTCCACGGCGAGGCGCTGCATCTGCACGAGCATGCGCGGCTGGCGCGTGCCTGCGGCGTGCCGAAGGTGATCACCTGCCGCAACGGCGATCTGGTCAAGCTCGGCCCCGGCGATCCCGGGATCATCGATCAGCTGCCGGCGGGCCGTCTCTACAAGGACGGCACCATCGTCGAAGATTCGAAGTCGCGAGCCGTGGTCGAGCGGCGCAAGATGTCCTTCGCCGGCTGCATCTTCGTGGCCATGGCCATTACGGAGAAGGGCGAACTGGCTGACGATCCCGAGGTCGACATGGTCGGCATCCCCGAGAAGACTGTGGCCGGCGAGCCGATGGACGACATCGTATTCGATGCCGTCGTCTCGACCTTCGAGGGCCTGCCGCGGGCGCGGCGGCGCGATCCCGACGCCGCGGCGGAATCGGTGCGGCGAGCGGTTCGCTCGGCTGTGAACGAGCAATGGGGCAAGAAGCCGATTTGCCTGGTGCACGTCCTGGAAGTCTGACGCGGGCGGATTGAACGACAACCAAACAGTGGAGGAACCGATGCTGGGCCGGCTCAATCACGTGGCGATCGCGGTCAAGGATGCCGAGAAGGCGGCGAAGATCTATGGCGCCGCTTTCGGTGCCGAGATCTCGGCGCCGCTGCCGTTGCCGGATCACGGCGTGATCACCGTATTCGTGACGTTGCCGAATACCAAGATCGAGTTCATCCAGCCGCTCGGCGAGTCCTCGCCGATCGCGAAGTTTCTCGAGCGCAATGCCGATGGCGGCATCCATCATGTCTGCTACGAGGTGCCCGACATCATCGCCTCGCGCGACACGCTGATCAAGGAAGGCGCCCGCGTGCTCGGCGACGGGCTGCCGCGCATCGGCGCCCACGGCAAGCCGGTGCTGTTCCTGCACCCGAAGGATTTTTCCGGCGCGCTCGTCGAGATCGAGCAGGCCTGAGGCAGCGGGGCGACCATGGCCTATACGATCTCCACCTGGCTCGCGATCTACTTCGTGCTGTGGTGGGTCATGCTGTTCGTGACCCTTCCGTTCGGGGTGCGCAGCCAGCACGAGACCGGCGGCGCCTCGCCGGGCACGGATCCAGGCGCGCCGACGATCAGCCTGATGGGACGACGCCTGCTCTGGACGACGTTTCTGTCGGCCGTCATCTTTGGGCTGGCCTTGCTGGCGTATCAGGCCGGCTATCTCAGCATCGAGAGGCTCTCGAAGCTGATGGGCCTGCCGTTCTAGCTCGCTCGCATCGCACAACATTCTGTCGGAGCCGATGCACGGACGTGCATCGGCTTTTTTGCTATAGGAGGTCAAAACAAGAGCGACAGGGAGGTTGCGCGTGACGACATCGGCCGAAGCCGGGCAGGGGACGCCATCGGGCTATCGCATTCTGAACGAGGCGGATCTTCGCAACCATCTCGCGAGGACGCCAGCGGTCGCGGCTCAACTTGGAGGACCGGCGGAGCACTGGTCGATCTCCGAGGTCGGCGATGGCAATCTCAACCTCGTTTTCATCGTCAAGGGATCGTCAGGCGGACTGGCGGTCAAGCAGGCGCTGCCTTACGTGCGGCTGGTCGGCGAGAGCTGGCCACTGCCGCTGTCGCGCGCGCACTTCGAGCATCTCGCGCTCACCCAACAGGGGCGGCTGGCGCCAGGCCTGGTCCCGGCGGTGATCCATCATGATCATGCGCTGGCGCTGACGGCGATGGAGCTGCTGGAGCCGCACATCATCATGCGCAAGGGCCTGGTCGCCGGCACGATCTATCCCGCCTTCGTCGATCACATCACGACCTTCATGGCGCGGACATTGTTCTTCTCGTCCGACCTCGCGCTGTCGGCCGCGGAGAAGAAGGAGGCGATTGCGAGCTTCGCCGGCAACCATGCGCTGTGCAAGATCACCGAGGACCTGATCTTCACTGATCCCTATCGGATCGCCGAGCAGAACCGCTGGACCACGCCATGGCTGGATGCGACGGCGGCGGACATCCGCGCCGATCTCGATCTGCATGTCGCGATCTCCCGACTGAAGCTGAAGTTTCTGTCGAGCGCCGAAGCCTTGATCCATGGCGATCTGCACACCGGTTCGATCATGGTCACGGACACGCAGACCAAGGTGATCGATCCCGAATTCGCGTTCTATGGACCGATGGGGTTCGACGTCGGCGCCGTTCTGGCCAACCTGCTGATGGCCTATTTCGCATCCGCAGGACATGAGCGGGAGCCGGGAGATCGGGAAGCCTTCGAGAGCTGGGTGCTCGCGACCGTCGATCGCGTGTGGACGGGATTTGCGGACAAATTCCAGGCGCTATGGCGCAGCGAGGCGCACGGCGATGCCTATTCGCCGTCACTGTTTCCGGGAGAGGCAGGAGCCGCGCGGCTGGAGACGGAGCGCCAGGCCTATATCGCCAGATTGCTCCAGGACGCCGTCGGCTTCACGGCCGCGAAGATCATCCGCCGCATCCTGGGTCTGGCGCACAACATCGATTTCGAACTGATCGAAGATGCGAAACAGCGCGCGGTGTGCGAGGCGAGGGCGCTGCGACTGGCGCGAAAGCTGATGACCGAGACAGCATCGTTCACGTCGATCGACGCGCTTACGAAGGCCGCCCACGAGCTGCGTCATTGGCAGCCAGCGTTTTGAATGACCTCTCGCGTCATTGCGAGGAGCGAAGCGACAAAGCAATCCAGTGTCCCCGCGCGGCCCTGGATTGTTAGTCCGCCGCTTTCGCTCGCAGCCGTTGTGCGTAGACGTTGATCACCAGGGCCGCCAGCAGGATCAGGCCGCGGATCAGGATCTTCAGGAAGCTGTCGATGTTGACGTGGTCGAGGCCGTTGTTCAGCACGCCGAGCACGAACAGACCGACGATGGTGTTGCCGATGCCGCCGCGGCCGCCGAACAGGCTGGTGCCGCCGACCACGACGGCGGCGATCGAGTCGAGCAGATAGGTGTCGAACTCGTTCTGCTGCGCGCTGCCGAAATGTGCGACGCCGAGCATGCCGCCGATCCCCGAGCAGACCGCGGAGATCACCATCACGCTGCCCAGGATCAGCTTGACGTTCAGGCCCGAGTACTCGGCAGCCTCGCGATTGCCGCCGACCATGTAGACGTAGCGGCCGAACCGCGTGTAGGTCAGAACGAGATGACCGAGCAGCAGCATCAGCGCGGCGACGATCACGATCCAGGGCACGCCTGCGATCGAGCCTGAACCCAGCGTGGTGATCAGGGGAGGCACCTTGTAGGCGATCTGGCCGCGCACCAGCATCGCCGAGATGCCGGCCGCGATCTGCATCATCGCCAGCGTCATGATGAAGGAGGGAATGCCGATCACCGTCAAGCCGAACGCATTGACGGCGCCGAGCAGCGCGCACAGGGCCAGCGCGAGCAGGATCGCGACAAAGCCCGGCATCGGCACGTTGGCGATGTTGACGTAGGAGTCCTGCAGCGTGAAATAGGCCACGGCAATGCCGGTCACGTTGGCGATGGCCGCGATCGACAGGTCGATCTCGGCGCAGAGAATGACGAATGTCAGACCGACCGCGATGATGCCGGTCACGGACACTTGCGTCAGGATGTTGCCGACATTGTCGAGCGTCGCGAAGGACGGACTTGCGATCGCAAAGAACGCCGTGAGGAAGATCAAAGTCAGGAACGGCGCGATGTTGCGCATCTGCGAGCGCAACACGGACGCGACGCCGCCGGTGCGTCGCGGCGGCGCCTCCGGCATCGGAACGGTCTTGCCATGCGCCATGGAAGTCTCCCTACGCCGCCTCGAGCAGACGGTCTTTGCTGATGGTCTCGCCGGCGAATTCGCGCACGACCTCGCCGCGCTTGAGAACGATGACGCGGTCGGCCAGCGACAGCACGGTTTCCGGCTCGGTCGAGAGCACGATCACGGCAATGCCCTGGTCGCGCAGTTGCCGCACGATTCCGATCACGTCGCTCTTGGCGCCGACATCCATGCCGCGGGTCGGCTCGCACAGCACGAGAAGTCGCGGCGGATGGCTGAGCCATTTCGCCAGTGCGACCTTCTGCTGGTTACCGCCGGAGAGCAGGCCGAGGTCGATCTCGACATCGGCCGGCCGGATCTGCAGCTGCTCGACCTGGCGCTTCGCCAGCGCGCGCTCGCGCGACGGCTTCAGCAGCACCGCGTTGATGCGGTCGAGGATGCTGATCGAGACGTTCTTGTAGACAGGCTCCTGCAGAAACAGCATGTCGCGTCGGCTCTCCGGCACGAAGGCGATGCCGGCGCGGCGGGCATCCGCCGTGCTCTTGAACCGGTTGCGCTCGCCCGAGATTCGCAGTTCGCCGGCATCGGGCGCGAGCTTGCCGAACAGGATCCGCGCCAGCTCGAGCTGGCCGCAGCCCATGAAGCCGTAGACGCCGAGCACCTCTCCGGCGCGCACCGCGAACGACACGCGCTTCAGATTGCGGGCCAGCGACAGGCCATCGGCTTCGACCACCACGGGCTTGTCGAGCGGCGGCGCGGGCAGGGTGATGTCGTGGGTGTAGCTGTCCTCGAGCGCGTCGCGCCCCTTGCCGATCATCGCCTCGATCAGCGCCGCCTTGCTGGTGTCGGCGGCCCGCGTCTCCATGATCTTGCGGCCGTTGCGGAACACCGTGACCTCATCGGAGATCAGCAGGATGTCCTCGATGAAATGCGAGATGAAGATGATCCCGGTGCCCTGCTCGCGCAGCTTGCGCAAGGCGGCGAACAGCCGCTCGACTTCGGGCGGCGACAGCGCCGAGGTCGGCTCGTCCAGGATGATGATGCGGGCGCCGGAGAACAGCACGCGCGCGATCTCGATCAACTGCTGCACGCCGATCGGCAGATCGCCGAGCCGGCTCATCGGATCGGCGTCGATGCCGAGCTTCTTGAGTTGTTCGGCAGCCTCGCGCGCCATGCGGCGCCACTGCACGATGCCCAGTGCATTGGTCGGCTGGTTGCCGAGAAACACGTTCTCGGCCACCGTGAGATCCGGCGCGACGCTCAGTTCCTGATGCACCATGGCGATGCCGGCGGCGCGAGCGTCGCGGGTGGAGTTGAAATGCACCTCGCGGCCGTCGAGCAGGAAACGGCCGGAGAATCCGGTGTGCACGCCGGCGATGATCTTCATCAGCGTGCTCTTGCCGGCGCCGTTCTCCCCGACGAGACCATGAATCTCGCCGGGACGAAGGGTGAAATCGACGCCGCGCAAGGCGGTGACGCCGCCGAACGACTTGGTGATGTCCTGCAATTCCAGCAGTGGTGGGCGGCTGTCCAGCATGGGAAGGGACTTCAGATCAGGAAGTGATCCTCCATCCATTGCATGCCCGGAGCATTGGCCTTGGTCACGACCGGACCGTCGGTGATCACATGCTTTGGAATGCCCTGGCCGCTCTTCTCGCCGGCCGTGACCGCGGCAACACCCGCGACGATCGCGCCGCCATGGATGCGGCAGGACGGATTGCGCACGGTCGCGAACATGCGGCCGTCGCTGACCGCCTGGATCGCCGGCGGCATGGCGTCGACGCCGCCGATCAGGATGTTGGTGCGGTTGCGGGCCTTCATGATGTTGTAGGCGGCCAGCGCCATGTCGTCATTGTGGAAGAACGCCGCATCGATCTGCGGATATTTCGTCAGATAGGTCTCCCACAGCCGCGCCGCCTTGGAGACGTCCCAGTCGGCCGGTTGCGTGTCGAGCACCTCGATGTTCGGGAATTGCTTGATCACCGAGTTGAAGCCCTTGGCGCGGCCCTGCGCGCCGGTGTGGCCGAGCGCACCCTGCGTCATGATGATCTTGCCCTTGCCGCCCATCGCTGTCGCCAGCGCCTGGGTGACGGAGGCGCCCATGAACTCGTTGTCGGGGGCCAGGAACGAATGGACGTTGATCTGATCGAGCGGGGCGATCAGCGTGTCCATGTCGATGACGGGGATGCCGGCGTCGATCATCTTCTGCACCGGCTGCGTCAGCGTACCGATGCCGAACGCCTGGATCGCGACGAAGTCCCACTTCTGCGAGGCCATGTTGTCGATCGCCGCGCGCTGCTTCACCGCATCGAGCTGGCCGTCGAACCAGGTCACCTCGACATTGAGCAGCTTGCCCCACCATTCCGCCGCCTGCTTGCCCTGGGCGCACCAGGTCGCCTGCAGGCCGGCATTGGAGAACGCCGCCTTGAGCGGCTTTTCGGAGCGGCCCATCTCGGCGGCGAGCGCCGGATTGATGCCGAAGCCGGCGAGCAGGGCCGCCGCCGAGCCCGCGGCCGTGGCCGCCTGGATAAGATCGCGCCTGGTCTTGACCGTTTTCTTGGACGTTTTGTCAGTGCCGGACATCCCGTGCTCCCTGTCCCATCGTTGTCTGGCGGCGTCATTGATTGCGCTACCAAGACCTGCACTGTTTCACAACCGAACTAATCACGCTACAGCCGGATGTTGTGCGCTGCATCGAGGGACTTCCGCGCTGCACGCGATGTCAGAAAACCGTGATGCGTTCGTGGTACGCGGCGCTGCGACGCCATCTTCGCGCAAGGCATTCTGGGAGATCAGCTTTGGCAACGACGCGCATTGCCGTCATCGGCGATATTCATCACGGCCAGGACACGCCGACGAAGCGCGGATCGATGGCGCTGCCGCTGCTCGAGCAATTTGTCGCAGAGGTCAACAGTGGGCGCTTCGATGCAGTCATCGATCTCGGCGACAGGATCTCGGACGAGGATCCGGAGCGGGATCGCCTGCTGCAGAGCGACGTCGCGATGTGCTTCGGAAAGCTCGTGCCGGTGCATCATCACGTCAGCGGCAATCACGATGTCGCCTTGCTCAGTCTCGCCGACAATGAAGCGATCCTGGATCGTCCGAGCGGATCGCGCGCTCTGACGGTTGGCGATATCAGGTGCGTGTTCTGGCAGCCCGACGTGGGGCTCACACGGGAGCGTGGATTTCGCCTGTCTGCGGGCGACCTCGAGGAGCTGGTTCGATTGCTTTGGCAGGATGATCGGCCGACCCTGCTCGTCAGTCACGTGCCGCTGTCTGGACATGCTCAGATCGGCAACTACTACTTCGAAGCCAATCCGGGACACGCCGCCTATGCCGAGACCGATGCAATCCGCGCGGCCATCGCGGAGGCGCCGTGCCCGATCGTTGCGCTCGCCGGACATGTTCACTGGAATACGCTGACGACGGTCGATGGCACGTCGCACCTGACCCTGCAGTCCCTGACTGAGACGTTCATCTCGGGCGCTCCGGCCGAGGCCGCCGGCATTCTGGACATCGAGGAGGGGCGGCTGCGCTGGACGGTGACCGGCCGCGAACCGCTGTCGGTGACACTGCCATGGCCGAAGACCAGGACACGGTGGCGTGCTCCGTTGGCGCGCTTCGCGGCGTCAGCGGTGGCCTGAGTTGGTCAGGATGTTCAGGCAGCGTTCATGCGGCCCGCGATACCGTCGGATGAGAAGGGAAGTTCGCGGCAGCTGCAAAAAAATAGAGCAGGGCAGCGGGCCCTGCTCGGAAATTGTGTCGACCCTTTAAATATCCCGCAAGTTCAGATTTGATCTTGTTAAGCGGGGTGACGCTGCTTGTTGCGCGCCAGGGCTCCTCCCGAGACTTGGACCACCAGACTTCCGCAAGCGTTAGCCTGAGGCCCAAATTCGTAGACGATCTTTTTGCGTTTGTCATCCTTTTCGGCAACGATTGTTCAAATTTCGCGCAGACCACGAAATGATCGATAAGTCATTGCAATTCGCGGGATTTGTTTTCGGCTTTTCCCGTCATTGGTTCTAAAATACCGCTCGGTCCGGCGGTTCGCGAACGCCCGCGGCGTTGTTCTTAATCAACGACCGCCGGCCGAATGTCCCCGACTGTGCTCAGAGCGTCCTCGACTCATGGCGTCGGCTGGGGCACAAGATTCGGGTTCATTTGGCGGGCATTCATGCGGCAGCGGCTGCAAGCGTTTCTTCCGATCGTGCTGATCGCACTGGTGGTGCAGATCCTGGCGCCGATCGGTGGCGCCTGGGCATCCGTATCGGCCGCCTCCGATCCGCTGCGTGGCGTCGAGATCTGCCATAGCCAGCCGGATTCCGCACCTGCCGATGACGATTCGTCCAAGCGGGGATGCTCTTCTTGTGCCCTCTGCTGCTTGGTGCAGCCGGTCGCCCTCGATGATCCGGACCTGTCCGTCGTCGATGTTCCCGAGCAGGCCTCGCATGTCGTGGTCTGGCGGGCAATGGCGCCGCTTCTCCGCGCGGCCCGGGCCTGGTCGCTCGCGCAGGCAAGAGCGCCACCCGCAGCCTAGTGCGTCGGCCGCTCTGCGGCTTGTCCCCTCTCATTCGCAAAACCGCCTTGCTTGGTCTGCCCGGTCAGCCGTTGCCGGGTCGACCCGCGACAAGGCTTCAATCGCGCACCGCGACGACCCTCACAAAGGAATCCCCCATGACGTTCATCGGACGCTCCCTGCTTGCACTCGCTCTCCTGCTGGCCGCCTCGCCCGCCACCTCCGCCGCAGACATCAAGGCCGGTGACCTCGTGATCTCCCAGCCGTGGAGCCGCGCCACGCCGGGCGGCGCCAAGACGGGCGCCGGATATCTCACGATCCAGAACAAGGGCAGCGCGCCGGACCGCCTGGTCGCCGTGTCCGGCGAGATCGCCGGTCACATCGAGATTCACGAGATGGCGGTCACCAACGGCGTGATGACGATGCGCCCGCTGGAGAAGGGGCTGGAGATCGAGCCCGGCAAGACCGTGGCACTGGCGCCCGGCGGCTATCACCTGATGCTGATGGAGCTGAAGAGCCCGCTGAAGCAGGGCGACAAGCTGCCGGTGACGCTGGAGTTCGAGAAAGCCGGCAAGGTGGCCGTCACGCTCGAGGTGCAGCCCGTCGGCGCCAAGGGGCCGGGCGGCGAGGGCGGCAGCATGATGAAGCACGAGCACAAGATGTGATGTAACGCGTCTGCCTGGCGACAGGGGACATTCGATGGATCGGTGCGTCTTCAACGGCTCTGTCCCGGCGGGCTCGCTTGCGGGCCTGCCACTGCCTGACGCGCAGGCCGGGCAGGCGTTGCGTGCCGCTGATGGAACGCTCGGCCTGTCATGACATCCGGCAGTACGATCACGCCCTGCCGATGCAACGGCCGCGCCCGCCGCATGACGCGGCGCCGTTGGATGGCGCGCCTTCTGCCGGTGGCTCTGCTGGCGCTGATCATCCAGGTGCTGGCGCCGGTGGCGGCGTCCGCCATGACCGCGGCGGCGATCGCGTCCTTTGATCCACTGAATGGCGCCGTCATCTGCCATGCCGAGGCGGACGCCGCACCCTCCGATCGCGATGCCGACCGCACAGTCTGCGGCCTCGATTGCGTGATGTGCTGCGTGCTCCACGCCGCCGCGGCGCTCGATGCGCCGCCGGCGCCGGCTCACGCGGCGCCGCTTCGGAGCATGGCACGCGTCGACTGGACCGCGCGGGAGCTCCGGCTTGTCCGTCTCACGGCCGGGTCCCAGGCGCAACCCAGAGGACCTCCCTTTCTGACCTGAGCACCGACGTCGTCACCGGCACCGCCCAGCGCGGGCCGGCCCGTTCAGTTCAGGAAGACCGGCCGCATAGCCGGCATTGGGGAAGTCAAACATGTTTCGTCGTCATGCCCTCGCAGGCGCGAGCGTGATCGCCATGGCGCTGGTGCTGTTGCAGCCGGCCACGATCGCGCACGCCCAGGCCGAGCGGGAATTGCCATCCGTCACTGTCGACGCGCCGCGCGCGGCGGCACAGCGGACGGCGCGCAAGCCGGCCGGACAGGCCGCAGCCGTCCGCACCCGCGCGCCGAAGCCGGCGGCGGCATCCGTCGCCAACACGTCCGGGCAGGGCGTCGCCGCCTCCGACCGGGCCGCCGGCGCCAGCGCCGCACGCGACCAGCTTGGCCAGTCGCCCTCCGGCCAGACCGCGACCACCATCGACCGCAGTCGCTATGACGACCGGCCGGCGTTCACCGTAGGCGACATCCTGCGCGAAAGTCCGGGCGTCTCGCTGAAGCAGGGCAATGGGCCGCGCGATCTCGGCATCTCGATCCGCGGCTCCAACGCCCGCAATGGATTCGGCATCCGCAACATCGCGCTGTTCGAGGACGGCTTTCCGGTCACCCAGCCAGACGGTCTGTCACGCAGCGACCTCATCGACCCCCACGCCTATGGCGCCGTCGACGTGATCCGCGGGCCGTCCTCGGCGCTCTACGGCAATTATGCGACCGGTGGCGCGATCAATTTCCGTACCCGTCCGGGCGGCAGCATCGACGGCGCGGAGATCGGCAGCGAGGGCGGCAGCTTCGGCTATCTCAGCAACTACATGACGTTCGGCAAGAAGGTCGGCAATTTCGAGGGCTCGCTGTTCACCAGCGACGTCCGCGGCAACGGCTATCTCGGCAACAGCTGGTTCAACACCCAGACCGTCAATTTCCTCGGCACCTACAGGGCGACGCCCGACGACCGGTTCACCG
Organism: Bradyrhizobium sp. SZCCHNR1002; assembly: GCF_032381435.1. Taxonomy (NCBI): domain Bacteria; kingdom Pseudomonadati; phylum Pseudomonadota; class Alphaproteobacteria; order Hyphomicrobiales; family Nitrobacteraceae; genus Bradyrhizobium; species Bradyrhizobium sp. SZCCHNR1002. The sequence continues at coordinate 1,173,329 of NZ_JAUHIS010000001.1, read as the reverse complement.
TCAAGATCATCAACAACGAGCTTTCAACCCGGTTGCCGCTCCGCTACACGCTGAGCAATTTTTATCAGAACCCCTATCAGCAGGGCTGCACCACTTGGTCGTCCAGGGCAGCCGGCTGTGCGTTGGTTGGGCTCAACAAGAACGGGTTGAATACGCTCGGCGGGGTTGATCAGGAGACCGCGTTGCAGGCGGGGCTCGGCCGCAACGATCGACGCACGATCGTCGGCGGCCGCTGGGAGCATGACTTCGACAACAACACGACCTGGCGCAATCAGTTTGTGTTCGACGACCGCAACATCAGCCAGCCGACCGGATCAACCAGTGCGATCGGCGACTATCCGTCCTACAACTACATGAGCGACATCACCAAGCGCAGTGAAATCTTCGGCCTGGAATCGATCGCTTTCTTCGGCGCGTTCTACAATACGCTCACCGCGTCCGGAGATACGCGCTTCGTCGTGCCCGGCGGCAACGCAGCGCTCGGAGGCCTCTCGGCCAACACCTGGAGCCAGACCACCAACTACGGCTTGCGGGCCCGCGAGGAGCTCAAGTTGACGTCGGCACTGACGGCGGTGGCCGGTCTCGGCTGGGAGCGCACACATCTGCGCGGGGTAAACACCGCCTATACCTACGCTGCGGCAACGACGACCACGATCACGACGGCGGACAGACAGTTCGACAATCTCGCTCCCGAGCTGGCGCTGCTCTACAGAGTCAACAGCGACTGGCTGCTGCGGGCCCGTGTCGCGACCGGCTATGGGACGCCGCAGGCGTCGAACCTGTTCGTGCTGCCGACCGGCGATTTCGGCAACAACACCCAGCTGAAGTCCCAGACCAATCTCGGCTACGACGTCGGTTTCGACTGGACTCCGAACCGGGCGCTGACCTTGAGCGCAACCGGGTTCTACGAATTCTTCCGCAACGAGATCGTCACCCAAGCGGTCACGGGTTCGCTCAACTCGTCCTACACTTTCAATGCACCGCGTTCTGAGCACAAGGGTGTCGAGCTGGCCGCGGACTGGAGGTTCCTGCCGGGCTGGAGATTCACCGCCGCCTACACCTACCTGGACCAAGTCTACACAGAATATACCGAAAATCTGGTGGGAAGCTCGAAGCTGTTCAGCTTCAACCGCGCCGGCAACAAGATCCCGGGCATCTCGCCCAACGAGCTGACGGCGCGGATCGGATACGATCACGATAGCGGGCGGTTGGCCGGGCTAGGGGCGTTCGTCGAGGTCCAATGGAAGGATTCTTTCTATATGGACAATGCGAACCTGCAGAAGGCCCCAGGCTATGAGCTGGTCAATCTGAACGTTCACTACAAGACGGATCTCGCTTCGGAGACGTTCAAGTCGATGAACGTGTTCTTCGAAGTCCGAAATGTGTTCGACCGCACTTATATCGCTTCGGCGAACAATCTGCAGAACACGGTGACGGGAGCGGGCGTGCAGGGGCTGGCGGGGACCGGAACGATCTACGCCGGTTCACCGCGCGCATTTCTGGCCGGCATGAAGGTAGCATTCCAATGAGGACCGACATGACAAGGACGTCGCGGCTTCGCAGCGCTCTCGCTGGACTTGCAATCGGCTTGCTCTGTCCACTCGCCGCCCAGGCCCAGATGGCGCATCAGCACGGCTCGGACGCGGCCTGCGAGGGCACCGAGCTCCGATGCGCCACCAAGGTAACGCCGTTCTTTGCTGCTAACGGCAAGCTCTGGCTTGCCTGGATGGCCGGAGGGCGGGTGTCGGTTGCCAGTTCGACTGACGCTGGGCAGACCTACTCCGCGGCGGTGCCGGTCAACGAGCAGGCTCTCAATCTCGACTGGGGTCCCGATGCCCGGCCGAAGCTGGTGGTCGATGGCAAGGGCATCATTGCGGTGGCCTTCTCGATCTTCCGCGACCAAGCGTTCAACGGGCAGGTGCTGTACACCCGCTCGGAGGATGGCGGCAAAAGCTTCGCCGAGATGCGCCCGATCACCTCGAGCAATGAAAGCCAGCGTTTCGAGGCGCTGGCGCTCGATCAGGACGGCATGATCTTCGTGGCGTGGATCGATAAGCGCAACCGGGCGCCGGCGAAGGCTGCCGGGCGCAGCTATGACGGAGCGGCGCTGTTCTTCTCGTCATCGCGCGACGGCGGCGCCACCTACGTCGAGGCGACGCTCGCTCAGGACAATACCTGCGAATGTTGCCGGCTGGGACTTGCCTTCGCGGGGCCGGGACGCCCGGTCGTGATGTTCCGCAACATCTTCGACGGCGGCGTGCGCGACCATGCCGTGGTCACGTTCAGCGATCTCGGCCCCCCCGGCGAGGTTGCGCGCGTCAGCACCGACGATTGGCAGATCAAGGCCTGTCCGCATCAGGGGCCGAGCCTCGCCGTTTCGCCGACTGGGGCCTATCACGTCGCCTGGTTCACCAACGGCAAGATCCGCAAGGGCCTGTTCTATGCGCATTCGCGCGACGGTGGCCGCACGTTCTCCGAGCCGATGGCCATCGGTCAGGCCGACCGCAATCCGACGCGCCCTTACGTGCTCGCGACGCCGGATGCCACGACGCTGGTCTGGAAGGAGTTCGACGGCGAGCGCACGACGGTGCTGATGATGCAGTCGCGCGACGATGGCGAGACCTGGTCGAAGCCGCGCGCCGTTGCCAGCACGAACGATGCGTCGGATCATCCGCTGCTGGTCGCCCGCGGCAAGCAGATCTTGCTGTCCTGGATGACCAAGGCGGACGGCTATCGGTTGCAGGCGATCGGAGACGAGTCATGAAGCGCGTATTGGCTGCCCTTGCGATCTCAAGCCTCGTCGCCTTGACCGCGTCGAGCACCGCGGCTCCCCAGTCCTTGAAACCGTTCGAGCGTGGCAGCTGGCGCGAGGTTCTCAGGGCCCATGCGGGCCGCCCGACGCTGATCCATTTCTGGGGCGTGACCTGCGGCCCCTGCAAGATCGAGCTGCCGCAACTCGGCAAGTTCATGGCGGATCATCCCGAGATCGACGTCGTCACCGTCAGCGCCGACCTGGTGCCTAACCTCCATGCTGCGACCGAGGCCATGCTGGACAAGGCCGGCCTTGCCGCCGCCGAGAACTTCATCTTCAGCGACGGCTTCGTCGAGCGGCTGCGGTACGAGATCGACCCCTCCTGGCAGGGCGACATTCCGCGCACGATGCTCGTGACCCGTGACGGCGTCGTGGAAACGATCGAGGGCAGCGCCGAGATCGGCGATCTCGACAAATGGTCTGCGGAACAGGCGCGGCGGCAATAGGGCGCTTGAGGTCGAGGACCCTGCCGGCCGCGGTCATCGCGGTCGGCAGGCGAGATGGCGCGGCGCGTGTTCATCCACCGCATCAGCGCAACCAGTAAAATGATTGGGAATCCGGTCGCTTAGCCGCTTTTTCTCAAACCCAGTCTTGTGTTTTGCCGTCCGATCCGCTTTGACTGCGCCAGCCCGAACCGAATCCCGAAGGCTTGGCCCATGCGTCTGTCGCGGTTTTTCCTGCCCATTCTGAAAGAAAATCCGAAGGAAGCCGAGATCGTCTCGCACCGTCTGATGCTGCGCGCCGGCATGCTGCGGCAGGAGGCGGCCGGCATCTATGCCTGGCTGCCGCTGGGCTTCAAGGTTCTGAAGAAGATCGAGCAGATCGTCCGTGAGGAGCAGAACCGGGCCGGCGCACTGGAGCTGCTGATGCCGACGCTGCAGCTCGCTGACCTCTGGCGCGAGAGCGGCCGCTACGATGCCTACGGCCCGGAGATGCTGCGCATCGCCGATCGCCACAAGCGTGAGTTGCTGTATGGGCCGACCAACGAGGAAATGATCACGGAGATCTTCCGGGCCTACGTGAAGTCCTACCGCAATCTGCCGCTCAATCTCTATCATATCCAATGGAAATTCCGCGACGAGCAGCGTCCGCGCTTCGGCGTGATGCGGGGGCGCGAATTCCTGATGAAGGATGCCTATTCGTTCGATCTGGACGAAGCCGGCGCGCGCCGCGCGTACAACAAGATGTTCGTCGCCTACCTGCGCACCTTCGCGCGGATGGGCCTGAAGGGCATCCCGATGCGCGCCGAGACCGGCCCGATCGGCGGTGATCTCAGCCACGAGTTCATCGTGCTCGCCGAGACCGGCGAATCCGGCGTCTATTGCGACCGCAACGTGCTCGATCTGCCGATCCCGCCCGCATCGGTCGACTACGACGGGGACCTGACGCCGATCATCAAGGAGTGGACCTCGCTCTATGCCGCGACCGAGGACGTCCACGACGGTGCTCGTTTCGAGGCAGAGGTGCCGGCGGACCGCCGCGTCCACACCCGCGGCATCGAGGTCGGGCAGATCTTCTATTTCGGCACCAAATATTCCGAGCCGATGAAGGCCCTGGTCGCCGGCCCCGATGGAGCCGAGGTCACCATCCATGGCGGCTCCTATGGCGTGGGCGTGTCGCGCCTCGCCGGAGCCATCATCGAGGCGTGTCACGACGATGCAGGCATCAAGTGGCCGGAGGAGGTGGCGCCGTTCCGGGCCGTCATCCTCAACCTGAAGCAGGGCGGCTCCGACACCGATGCCGCCTGCGAGCAGCTCTACCGCGATCTCCTCGCCAAGGGCGTCGACGTGCTCTATGACGACACCGAGCAGCGCGCCGGCGGCAAATTCGCGACCGCCGATCTGATCGGCATCCCCTGGCAGATCATGGTCGGCCCCAAGAGCCTCGCCGAGGGCAAGGTCGAGGTGAAGACCCGCAGCGACGGCGCGCGGCAGATGATGACGCCGGCCGACGTCGTCGCCCGGCTCGGCGCCGCGCCAAGCGTGGGCTGAGTGGCTCGTTCGATCAGCGGATTATCCACCGGAGCAGGCGGCCCGCTGACGGCCAATCCGGCCACAATCGGCCCGAATCATGGGATGATCGCGCAATGGATGAAGCCATGACCGAACCCGTGCAGACTGCGCCTTTCGCGCCCTTCGAGTGGATGCTGTCGGGACGCTATCTGCGTGCCCGGCGCCGGGAAGGTTTCATCTCCGTGATCGCCGGGTTCTCGTTCCTCGGCATCATGCTCGGCGTCGCGACCCTGATCATCGTGATGGCGGTCATGAACGGCTTCCGCAAGGAGCTGCTCGACAAGATCCTCGGTTTGAACGGCCACCTCCTGGTGCAGCCCCTGGAATCGCCGCTGACCGACTGGAAGGACGTCTCCGAGCGGATCTCGCAGGTGCAGGGCATTCGGCTCGCCGCTCCCGTGGTCGATGGCCAGGGTCTCGGCTCGTCCCCATTCAATGCGTCCGGCGTGTTCATCCGCGGCATCCGCTCACAGGACCTGACGAACCTGACGTCGATCGCCAAGAACATCAAGCAGGGCACGCTCGAAGGCTTCGACGAGGGACAGGGCGTGGCGATCGGTCGCCGGCTCGCGGACCTGTTGTCGCTGCATGCCGGCGACAGCATCACCCTGGTCGCGCCCAAGGGTGCCGTGACGCCGATGGGCACCACGCCGCGTATCAAGCCCTACAAGGTGGCGGCAGTATTCGAGATCGGCATGTCGGAGTACGATTCCAGCTTCGTGTTCATGCCGCTGGCGGAGGCGCAGGCCTATTTCAACCGCAACAACGACGTCACCGCGATCGAGATCTTCACCAGCAATCCCGACAAGGTGGAGCAGTTCCGCAAGACGGTGACCGAGGCGGCCGGCCGGCCGGTGTTCCTGGTCGACTGGCGCCAGCGCAACTCCACCTTCTTCAACGCGCTCCAGGTCGAGCGCAACGTGATGTTCCTGATCCTGACCCTCATCGTGCTGGTCGCCGCGCTCAACATCGTCTCCGGCCTGATCATGCTGGTGAAGGACAAGGGCCAGGACATCGCCGTGCTCAGGACGATGGGCGCCTCGCAAGGCGCGATCATGCGCATCTTCCTGATCACCGGCGCCTCGATCGGCGTGGTCGGCACGCTCACCGGCTTCATCGTCGGATTGCTGATCTGCATGAACATCGAGACCATCCGGCTGTTTCTGTCGTGGCTGACCAACACCGATCTGTTCGATCCGACGCTGTACTTCCTGTCCAAGCTGCCGGCCGAGATCGACGCCGGCGAGACCAGCGCGGTGGTCATCATGGCCCTGACCCTGTCGTTTCTGGCCACGCTCTATCCTTCCTGGCGCGCCGCCCGATTAGACCCGGTCGAAGCGCTTCGCTACGAGTGAGGCGCTGATGGAAGAGCAGGGGGCCGAGGACGTCCCGGTCGTTTATCTCCACGAGATCAAACGCCGGTATATGCAGGGCGAGAAGCAGCTGACCATTCTGGACGGCGCCAAGCTGGCGCTGTGGGCTGGGCAGTCGGTGGCGCTGGTGGCGCCGTCGGGCTCCGGCAAGTCGACATTGCTGCACATCGCCGGCCTTCTGGAGAGCCCGGACGAGGGCGAAGTCTATGTCGCGGGGACGCCGACCTCGCAACTGACCGACATCGAGCGCACCCAGATGCGTCGCACCGACATCGGTTTCGTCTACCAGTCGCATCGCCTGCTGCCGGAGTTCACGGCGCTGGAGAACGTGATGCTGCCGCAGATGATCCGCGGCCTCAAGCGTTCGGAGACGGTGAAGCGGGCGAGCGAGATCCTGGCCTATCTCGGGCTCGGCGAGCGCATCAAGCATCGTCCCTCCGAGCTGTCCGGTGGCGAGCAGCAGCGCGTCGCGATCGCGCGCGCGGTCGCCAACGCCCCGCGCGCGCTGCTGGCCGACGAGCCGACCGGCAACCTCGATCCTGCCACGGCCGATCACGTCTTCCACGCCCTGATGCAACTGGTGAAGGCGACACGGGTCGCGATGCTGATCGCGACCCACAACATGGAGCTGGCCGGCCGCATGGATCGACGCGTCTCCATCGTCGGCGGCAAGGTGGTCGAGCTCGATTGAGCCCGGCCGCAGTCACGGCCTGATCACCGTCATCTGGAATGGCTTGCGGTGTGCGGCGGCATGCGCGACGGCCTCGTTGGCGTGATCGAGGGCGAATGACGTCGGCTCGAACTGCGCGAGGTCGAGCAGCCCAGCCCTGATCAGACCGACCATTTTGCCCGTCGCGCTCGGCGGGTACATCCAGACGCCGTGGATCGTGATGCAGTCGCGCATGATCCAGGGGTAGGACAAGTCGAGCCCGGGACCGCCCAGCATCCCGACGCCTCCCATCAGCGCCACGCGTCCGTAGGGACGCACGGTCATCACGGCGGACCGCACGACGTCGGTCGTGACCGACGGCGGCATGATGTCGAGCACGCAGTCGATCGGGCCGGGTGCCGCGCGCTTCATGCTGATGGTGTCCTCGCTCTCGTGGCCCGACAGCTTGACCGGATGAACGCGGGATCCGAACCTGCGCCGGAGCTCGGCCAGCATCGCCTCGTTGCGGCCGGGCGCGACCACCGCAGCTGCGCCCATGGCGAGCGCCACCGCGACCGCGGCGCTGCCGAACCTGCCGGTCGCGCCGCTGATCAGCACGGTCTCGCCAGCCTGCAGATTGGCGGCGAGAAAGCCGCCATAGGGCACGAGCAGGGTGCCGAGCGCGCACCATTGCGCGGCGTCGCGTGCGTCGATGGCGCCGATCGGCTTGGCGTTCTCCGTCGGCACCCGCATGCGCTCGGCAAACGAGCCGTGCCGGAAATGCTGTTGCAGCTTCAAGCCGCCCGGTCCCCGCGCGCTCAGGCCCTGCAAGGTGATGTCGGGCGCGACGACGTCGTCACGCGAGCGCACGGTCGGATCGCAGTACACCCAGTCGCCGATCGCAAGATGCGTCGCGTCGGGGCCGATGGCGCTGACCCGTCCGATGCCTCCCGTCCCCGGGATGACCGGCAATTCCAGCAGGTACTTCCGCTCGCCGCTGAACACCTCGTTCGCGTAGGACAGCACGCCGGCTGCAACGATATCGACGATGACCTCGCCGGTGCCCAGCACGGGGTCATCGACCTGTTCGATCTCCAGCGGCGATCCAAAGCGTTTCAGCACGGCTGCCTTCATGATCATTCTCCATTCAAGAGTGGCGACAACCGAGCCTGCCTGTCTATGCTGCGCCCGGGAAGGCCTGGTATTATCCTAGGATTGTAGGACCTAGCCTGCGGCATCGCTTTCGGCGGGAACGAGACCATGAGTGATCCAAGACATGCGGAGCTCGGAAACTTTCTGCGCTCCCGGCGTGAGAAGCTGACACCGCAGGCGGTCGGGCTCGCGTCCGGGCGGCGGCGTCGCACCACAGGGCTGCGACGCGAGGAGGTGGCGGAGCTCGCCGGCATCGGCGTCGATTGGTACATCCGTATTGAGCAGGGCCGCGCGGTGAAGCCCTCATCGTCGACCATCGACGCGCTGGCGCGCGCGCTGCGCCTGTCACGCGCGGAGCATGCGCATCTCAGGGCGCTGGCGCGGGAGTCCGCGCGCAAGCCTTTCGTCCGCGAGGAGGTGCCGGTCCGCCTTCGCGAACTCGTGCACAGTCTGAACCAGCCGGCCTATATCTCGGGACGACGATGGGACGTGCTGGCCTGGAACGCTGCGGCGGACGAGATATTCGGCTTCTCACAGCTCGCTGACGAGGAGCGCAATACGCTGCTGCTGATGCTGTGCACGCCGGGCGTACGCCGCCTGTTCGGCGCGCAATGGAAGGACCTGGCAAGACGCATGGTCGCGCAGTTTCGCGCGACATATGATTTGTGGGCAGGCGATCCTGCCTTCCTGGATCTGATCGCGCGCCTGCGGCGCGGTAGCCGCGAGTTCGATGAGCTCTGGGCGGCTCACGACATCAATGCGCTTGCTGCGGGCGAGAAGCTGCTCGAGCATCCGAAGAAGGGGCGCGTGAGGCTGCGCTATGCGACGTTCCAGGCCAATGACGATCCCGCGCTGAAGCTTGCGATCTACTACACGTTTGCGTCACCGCCGCTGCGATGAACGTCGCGACCGGCGGTGCTTGCAACCCGTTGCAGGCGGATGACGATCATACAATCGTCCGTTTTGCGCATGATGATGCTAGGCATTCGCAAGATACGTCGTGACGCCCGAAAGAATTCACGACTGAGACGCGACAGGGTTCATTCCGTGACCGGGAGTTTCTCCGTCACGATTTTGACGCCGCTCTCATTGTGGCGGACCATGGACGTAGGTCACGACTCCTCCACATAGCTTATTAGTTGTTTGTTCATGAAGCGACCAAGCCATTGGAATGGCGGTGCTTGCGCCAAATCCCATAAAAGCCGGAAAGAAACATTCCAATCTGCCCAACAGATGATGTCGGCGGAGCGGATGCAGGGGCATGGGCGCTACGCCGCGCCGCATGTTTTGCGACGGAATAGAGGGCTTGGGGACCTTGGGACAGAAGCTACGGAGTTCGATGATGAAAACGCTTTTCGGCGCAATGGTGGGGCTCGGCGCAATCGCCGTGGCGACGTCTGCTTTCGCGGCTGATCTTCCAGTGAAGAAGGGTCCCTACACCAAGGCTCCACAGGCCGTCATGGCCACGGTGTATGATTGGAGCGGCTTCTACATCGGCTTCAACGCCGGCGGCGGCTCCAGCCGCGACTGCTGGAACCTCGTTTCGAACGCAGGTGTTGCGGTCAACCCGGCGGCGAATCGCGAAGGCTGCTCCGGCGGCGGCGGCGCGGCGGTCGGCGGCCAGGTCGGATATCGCTACCAGATGGCGAACTGGGTGTTCGGCGTCGAGGCGCAGGGCGATTGGGCGAACTTCAAGGGCACCAACCGCAACCTGATTCTTCCCAATGTCAGCGACCGTTCACGCACCAACGGCTTCGGCCTGTTCACCGGCCAGGTCGGCTACGCCTTCGACAACATTCTCGGCTACGTCAAAGGCGGCGCCGCGGTCGTCGGCGATCGCTACGACACCTTCACCACCGGCACCAACGTGATGCTCGATCGCGCCAATACGACGCGTTGGGGCGGCACGATCGGTGCGGGTATCGAATACGGCTTCGCGCCGAACTGGTCGGTCGGCGTCGAGTACGACCACATCTTTCTCGGCAACAAGAACCTGAACTTCGTTGCCGCCGCGGGCCAGCCCGCGATGACCCACCGCATCAAGCAGGACGTCGACATCGGCCTCGTGAAGCTGAACTACAAGTTCGGCCCGGGCTTCGGAATGATGCGCTGACGCAGGCGTCGGTCGCTGCCGAAAGCGGATCGCCGAGGCCACGGCCCCGGCGATCAAATCAACAGGAGAAGTCGGCCTGGTCGGCGCCGCGCGCCGACGATGCGCCGCTCAATCCTCTTCGAACACGAAGGGATTGGGGAAGGGGGCGTAGGGATTCGGCGCCGGCGGCCGCGGCTTGATGCGCTGCCGGTGCGGATAGGGATAGGGCGTCGCGCGCGGATCATTGCTGACGCCGGCGAAATAAGGATTGGCGATGCAGGTCAGCAGGCGGCCCGAGGCCGTCGCCTGACACTGCGCGTAAGTGTCGAAGGTGCAGTTGCTGAGTCCCGGGTGCTGGTCGCCCTGCAGGCAGAACGCATGCCTGACGCCGACGGCGTGCGCCGGCGCATGGGTCGCGACCACGAGGCCGGCTGCAGCCAGGGCTGCAAAGAACACGTCACGCATCAACGATCTCCCTTCATCTCGTGATGACAGCATTTGCGCAGCGTGGCGAGGCGGCGCGGATGTCGCTTCGTGTGTAGTCGGTCGGTCTCCGATTGCAAGTTGGAATGTTCCATCAACACACTGTGATTGCAGATTAATTTCCGGACATGTCCAGGGCTCGTTCAGAAGCGCGCTGTGACCACGACGCTACAGCAATTGTGGCCCGGATGGTTAAGACGTGCGGCTGGCCTGGGGGCCAAATGAGACGAGACTGGACCTGTGATGAAGAAACTTGTGTTGATGACGACGGCGATCGTGGTGCTGGCCTCGCCGGCGCTGGCCGCGGATCTCGCTGCGCGTCCCTACACGAAGGCACCGCCGCCGGTGATGGCCGCGATCTATGACTGGAGCGGCTTCTACATCGGTGTGAACGGCGGCGGCGGCTGGACCCACAACACCTGGGATCTGGTGGGTGGCGGCCGCGAAGGCTCGCACGATTCGTCCGGCGGCACCGTCGGTGGCCAGGTCGGCTATCGCTGGCAGATGGGCCAGCTGGTGTTCGGCGTGGAAGCGCAGGGCAACTGGGCCGATTTCTCCGGCGACAATGTGAGCGCGCTGTTCGGTACCCGCAACCGCACCAAGACCGATGCGTTCGGTCTGTTCACCGGCCAGGTCGGCTACGCCTGGAACAACGTGCTGCTCTACGCCAAGGGCGGTGCGGCTGTGACCAGCAACACCTACACGATCACGAATGCTGCCACGGGCGGGTTCCTCGCCTCCAACGACAACACGCGCTGGGGCGGCGTGGTCGGCGCCGGCCTGGAATACGGCTTTGCTCCGAACTGGTCGCTGGGTGTCGAGTACGACCATCTGTTCATGGATCGTCAGACCGTGAGCTTCGGTGCGCTCGGCTCCGACAGCATCAAGCAGGACGCCGACATCTTCACCGCCCGCCTGAACTATCGCTTCGGCGGCCCGGTGGCGACGCGGTACTGATTCGCTCCTGCAGCGATGGATCGAAGGCCCCGGCGTTATTCGCGCCGGGGCCTTTTTCGTAGCGTCAGCCGACAGATTAACCACGTGCCGCGGCGGCGGGGCGCGCACCTCGTCAGCGTGCTTGACCTGAGAACGAAAAAGGAACATTGTTCTTCATATGTTCTAGCTCAGGGAGGTCCCCATGCTGAAGGTTTTCGTTGAAGAAGCCGCCGCACTGGCGTCCATCACGCTGTTCGTCGGGATGATCGCGCTGTGGGCGCAAATCATTCCGCAGCTTTGATTTTTTGCGGGCGCGACTGGGGAAAAGCCGGACAGCGGTCCAGGTGGCCGGACTCCGCGGCGGCTGATCCGATATCATGAGCGGGCGAGTCGGTCGGGCTCTCGGGCGATGGCGATAGTCGTGTCTCTCTGCTGGCCGGTGACTCTGCTTTCGGAAGCCCCTAGGAAGTTGCAAGGCGAGCATGTCCAGCGCCGGATTCGTCCATCTTCACGTCCATTCCGCCTATTCGCTGCTGAAGGGCTCGATCAAGATCGCCAAGCTCGGCGAGCTCGCCAAGGCCGACCGCCAGCCCGCGCTGGCGCTGACCGACACTGACAACATGTTCGGTGGCCTCGAATTCTCCGACAAGATGGCGGGCTATGGCATCCAGCCGATCGTCGGCTGCGAGCTCGCGATCGACTTCGGCGACATGGACCCGAATGCGCGCAATGCGGCTGCGGTCGCACAGCCCGCGCGGATCGTCCTGCTGGCCGCGAAGGAGGAGGGCTATCGCCATCTGATGCGGCTGAACTCGCGCGCCTTCCTGGAGACGCCGACGCATCAGGCGCCGCACATCAAGTTCGACTGGCTGACCGAAGGCGTCGATGGGGTGATCGCGCTGACGGGTGGTCCCGATGGACCGATCTCGCTCGCGATCCAGCACGACATGGCCGCGCTGGCGGCGCAGCGCTGCGAGCGCCTGGCGACCATGTTCGGCGACCGTCTCTACATCGAGCTGCAGCGCCACGGTGTCGAGCGCGAGCGCCGCGTCGAGGGCGGGCTGATCGACATCGCCTATGAAAAAGGGCTGCCGCTGGTTGCGACCAACGAGCCGTATTTCGCGACCGCCGACGACTACGAGGCGCACGACGCGCTGCTGTGCATCGCCGGCGGCCATCTCATCGCCGACACCGAGCGCGTGCAGCTGACGCCCGACCACCGATTCAAGACCCGCGCCGAGATGGCGGTGCTGTTCGCCGACATTCCCGAGGCGCTCGCCTCGACGGTGGAGATCGCCGAGCGCTGCTCGTACCGGCCGCGCACGCGCAAGCCGATCCTGCCGTTTTTCACCGTCGGCGCCGGCTCGGGCGCCGATGCCGTGGACGCGGCCAGCGCCGAGGCCGCCGAGCTGAAGCGGCAGGCGGAGGAGGGCCTGGAGCGGCGTCTCAAGGTGCACGGCATGGCGCCGGGCATGACCGAGGAGGACTATCAGAAGCGGCTCGCCTTCGAGCTCGACGTCATCATGCGCATGAAGTACGCGGGCTACTTCCTGATCGTGTCGGACTTCATCAAATGGGCCAAGGCGCACGGCATCCCCGTCGGCCCGGGCCGCGGCTCCGGCGCCGGCTCGCTGGTCGCCTGGGTGCTGACCATCACCGACCTCGATCCGATGCGCTTCGCGCTGCTGTTCGAGCGCTTCCTCAATCCCGAGCGCGTGTCGATGCCGGACTTCGACATCGACTTCTGCCAGGACCGCCGCGGCGAGGTGATCTCCTACGTCCAGCAGCGCTACGGCCGCGACCAGGTGGCGCAGATCATCACCTTCGGTACGTTGCAGGCGCGCGGCGTGCTGCGCGACGTCGGCCGCGTGCTGCAGATGCCCTATGGCCAGGTCGACAAGCTGACCAAGCTGGTGCCGCAGAACCCGGCCGCGCCGGTCACGCTCGCCGCCGCCATCGAGGGCGAGCCGAAGCTGCAGGCGTTCCGCGACGAGGATCCCGTCGTGGCGCGCGCCTTCGACATCGCGATGCGCCTCGAAGGTTTGACGCGTCACGCCTCGACCCACGCGGCGGGCATCGTCATCGGCGACCGGCCGCTCAGCGAGCTGGTGCCGATGTATCGCGATCCGAAATCGGACATGCCGGTCACCCAGTTCAACATGAAATGGGTCGAGCCGGCCGGTCTCGTGAAGTTCGACTTCCTCGGCCTGAAGACGCTGACGGTGCTCGACGTCGCGGTGAAGCTGTTGAAGCAGCGCGACATTCATGTCGATCTCGCAACCCTGCCGATCGACGACGCGCCGAGCTACCAGATGCTGGCGCGCGGCGATGTGGTCGGCGTGTTCCAGGTTGAAAGCCAGGGCATGCGACGGGCGCTGATCGACATGCGCCCCGACCGGTTCGAGGACATCATCGCGCTGGTGGCGCTGTATCGCCCCGGTCCGATGGCCAACATCCCGACCTATTGCGCCCGCAAGCACGGCGAGGAGGAGCCGGAATATCTGCACCCGATCCTGGAGCCGATCCTGAAGGAGACCTTCGGCGTCATCATCTACCAGGAGCAGGTGATGCAGGTCGCGCAGCAGATGTCCGGCTATTCGCTCGGCGAAGCCGACCTGCTGCGCCGCGCCATGGGCAAGAAGATCCGCGCCGAGATGGACAAGCAGCGCGTCCGCTTCGTCGAGGGCGCCGTCAAGAACGGCGTGCCGAAGGACCAGGCCGACACCATCTTCGACCTGCTCGCCAAGTTCGCCGACTACGGCTTCAACAAGTCGCATGCCGCCGCCTACGCGCTGGTGTCCTACCACACCGCCTACATGAAGGCGCATTATCCGGTGGAGTTCATCGCGGCGTCGATGACGCTCGATCTGAACAACACCGACAAGCTGTCGGAATTCCGCGCCGAGGCGCAGCGCCTGGGGATCAAGGTCGAGCCGCCGTCGATCAACCGCTCGGGTCCCACCTTCGAGGTCAGCGGCAACACCATCTTCTACGCGCTCGCCGCCTTGAAGGGCGTCGGCCCGCAGGCGATCGAGATGATCGTCGAAGCCCGCAACAAGAGCGGCCCGTTCACGTCGCTCGCGGACTTCGCAAGCCGCGTCAGTCCGCGCGCGATCAACAAGCGCATCATCGAGACGCTGGCCGCCGCAGGTGCGTTCGACGGGCTCGACAAGAACCGCGCGCGCGTGTTCGCCGGCGCCGATGCGATCGTCGCCGCCTGTCAGCGTGCCAACGAGGCCGCGACATCGGGCCAGAACGACATGTTCGGCAATGCGGCCGATGCGCCCGCGATCATCCTGCCGAACATCGAGAACTGGCTGCCCGCCGAGCGCCTGCGGCGCGAGTACGACGCGATTGGTTTCTTCCTGTCGGGCCATCCGCTCGACGACTACGCGGCAGCATTGAAGCGGTTGCGGGTGCAGAGCTGGGCCGAGTTCTCCCGCGCGGTGAAGACCGGCGCGACCGCCGGCAAGGTCGCCGCCACCGTGGTGTCGCGCATGGAGCGGCGCACCAAGACCGGCAACAAGATGGGCATCATGGGCCTGTCGGACCCAACCGGTCATTTCGAGGCGGTGCTGTTCTCGGAAGGCCTTGCACAATATCGCGACGTGCTCGAGCCCGGCGCGGCGGTGCTGCTGCAGCTCGGCGCCGAGCTGCAGGGCGAGGATGTCCGCGCGCGCGTGCTGCATGCCGAGCCGCTCGACGATGCCGCCGCCAAGACGCAGCGCGGCCTGCGCATCTTCCTGCGCGACACCAAGCCGCTCGATTCCATCGTCAAGCGTCTGCAGGGGCCGGAAGGTGCCGCGGCGAATGGCAATGGAGGGCTTGCCAAGGGCGCTGCTGCGCCGCCGTTGGCGCCTCGGGCAGCCGCGGGCGAGGGCGAGGTCTCGCTGGTGATGATGCTCGACCTGGAGACCGAGGTGGAGATGAAGCTGCCCGGCCGCTTCAAGGTTTCGCCACAAATTGCTGGCGCCATCAAGGCGGTGACCGGCGTGGTGGACGTGCAGCAGCTGTGATCGTCAGCGGATGTTTCCGATGATGCGGCCCTGGCTCGGCTGCTGATCGGGCCGGAGCGACGGCGGGGGGAACAAAAAGCTGCGCGTCGGACTGTACGGACTCGCCTCCGTTCAACCGCGGTTCAGCCATCCTCGCGCTGAATCCAAAGCTGGTGCCTCGAAGGGGCTCGAACCGTCATGCGCTTGGCCAACATCGTTTTCAGTGTCACGTTCTGCCTGCTGGTGACTGCTGCCTTGCATCGCCCGGCGGAGGCGCAGCAGCCCGCGCCGGAGAAGCGCATCGCCCTGGTCGTCGGCAACGGCGCCTATGCCAAGGGCGCGCTGGCCACCGCGGCCAACGATGCCGGCCTGATCGCGCAGACCTTGCAGGCCGCGGGCTTCGACGTGGTCGGCGCCCGGGATCTCGATGCCGACACCCTGCGCAAGAGCTTTCGCGATTTCATTCACAAGGCGCAGTCGTCAGACGGCAACACCGTGGCGATGGTCTATCTCGCGGGTTACGGCATGCAGCTCGCCGGCGAGAACTATTTCCTTCCCGTCGATGCCAACGTCGCCAGCGATGTCGACATCCCGACCGAAGGTCTGCGCCTGAGCGACTATGTGCGTCAGCTCGCGGCGGTTCCCTTGAAGGCCGGCGTGGTCGTGCTCGACGCCGCGCGCCAGCAGCCGTTCATCACGGGCGGTTCGACCATTGCAGGCGGTCTGGCGCTGGTCGAGCCCGACAACAACATGCTGATCGCCTTCAACGCAGCTCCGGGCACGATCGCTCCGAACGAGACCGGCTCCTACGGCGTCTATGCGCGATCGCTGGCGGAGATGATCCGCGCCGGCGGACTGTCGTTGCCGGAGGTGTTCGACCGGTTGCGGCTGCGCGTCAACGAGGAGACCAAGGGCGCCCAGGTGCCGTGGGATGCACAGAAGGTCCAGGCCGCCTTCACCTTCTTCGAGCGCGCGCCGGATGCGCCGGCCACGCAGGCAAGCCCCGAGCAGACGGCGGCGCTGCGCGCCCGGCCGATCCGCGAGTTGCCGGTGCAGGAGGCCTACGCCGCGGCGCTGGAGCGTGACAGCTTGCAGGGCTATGAGGATTTCATCGCCGCCTATCCGAGCGACCCGCTCGCCCGGCGGGTGCGCGCCATCGTCGCCGCCCGCCGCGAGGCGCTGACCTGGCGGCGGACCTATCGCACCGACAGTCCTGAAGCCTATTGGTCGTATCTGAAACGTTATCCCTATGGCGCGCATGCTGCGGATGCCCGACGGCGCCTGGCGATGTTGTCGGCGCAAGCCGAGCCGCCGCCGAGCTTCGCGATGATCGAATACGACGTGCCGCCGCCGCCGCTCGACGAGGTCGTCTATATCGAAAGGCCGGTGCTGCTGTTCTCGGATCCAGAGTTCGGCTTCGTGCCGCCGCCTCCGCCGCCGGTCTACGTGCTGCCGCCGCCACCGCCCGAGTTCGTCGATCTGCCGCCGCCTTACGCGCCGGTCGGCCTGTTCATCCTGCCGCGGCCGGTGTTCGTGCCGATTCCGGTCTATGTCCGGCCGCCGGCCTTCGTCGCGCCACCGCCGAGCAACATCATCTACCAGAACATCCACAACACGACCGTCATCAACACCGTGATCAACCGTCCGGCACCGCCAGCCGCGCCGATGACCGCAGGTCCCGCGGCGGCGACATCGCCCGCCATGGCGGTGGCTCCGGCCCTGCCGCCGGCGGTGGTGCAGCGCGCGACGTTGATTCAGCAGGGCAAGGTCCCGCCGCCCGGACCGCTTGCCAATCCCGCCGGCAGGCCTGGCGCGCCCCCGGCGGTTCAGGCCAACGCGCCTTCAGGCGGAGCTTCGCCCGCTCCGGGGGGACCGGGGCAGGGGCCATCCCCCGTGAATGCGCTGCCAGTCCCGGGACGTGGCGGTCCGCCGGTTCCTCCCTCGGTTCAGGCTCCGAATCCGCATGTGCAGGCACCGGCGTCCCCTGGTCCGGGCCAGCCGCCGTCGGTACGGCCGGATCTTCGCGCGAACCGCGCGCCCGCCGGGGCCGTCGCGCCGCCGCCGGCGGGGCCGTCCGCGACGCCGGTCCGCCCAGCCATCCCATCAGTTTCTCCCCGCGGCCGCGTGCCCGAGGTGAGCCCGCGCATCCAGCAGGCGGCGCCGCCGATCCAGCGCCCCGTACCCCCACCGGCAACCGCACGGTTGGGCCCGCCGCCGGCGCCGCCACGACCGCCGGTTGCGCCGATGGTCCGGGCGGCACCGCCCCGGCCGGCGCCGCCGCCGCAAGTCATGCGCCCGGCCGCTCCGCCGCAGATGGCACGCCCAGCACCCCCACCGCCGATGGTGCGTTCCGCACCCCCGCCGCAGATGGCGCGTCCTGCGCCTCCACCACAGATGGCTCGTCCGAGCCCGCCGCCGATGGCCGCGGTGGCTCGGCCGGCGCCTCCGCCTCCGCCGCAGATGGCCCGCCCCGCGCCTCCGCCGCCGCGCCCGGCGCCGCCGCCGCAGGCGGCCGGCAAGAGGTGTCCGCCGAACGTTCCGCAATGCTGAGCCCCGCGCCGCCGCGGCGGCGCGGCGGTTGCAACGCGATCGTGTTTTCGATATTGGCCGAACCGCCGGACTGATCGATCGTGGGCGCAGGACGTCGGCGGCCGACGACGTGTTGCGGGGGCCACAGTGATCACAGCGTTTGTTCGGACCTTGCGGGCGTTGCTGTGGCGAAGCGCGTTCGTGGCCGTGCTTTGCAGTCTCGGCATGTCGAGCATCTCGTCACCGGTCGTGGCCCAGGGGCTGCCCGGCGCCGACACCGTCTACGCGTCAGCGCCGCCGCGCCTCCTGCAGATCCGGACCCTCGTGGCGGATGCGGGGCGGCAGACGTCGACCGGCTCGGGCTTCCTGGTGTCGGCCGACGGACTGGCGATCACGAACTATCACGTCGTCTCCGACGCGGCGCTCGAGCCGAAGACCTATCGGCTGGAATATACGGGCGCCGACGGCACGCAAGGCGCGGTGACGCTGCTCGCCGTCGATCTTCCCAATGATCTCGCGCTGGTTCGCGTCGACAAGCGGGACGCGCCGTTCTTTGCGTTTGACAAGGCCGCGCTCGACGGCAGCGTGCCCAAGGGCGAACGGCTGTACTCGCTCGGCAATCCGCTCGACCTCGGCTTCACCATCATCGAAGGCACTTATAACGGCCTGGTCGAGCACAGCTACAACGACCACATCCACTTCACCGGCGCGCTCAATCCGGGCATGAGCGGTGGCCCGGCGGTCAATGCGCAGGGGCAGGTGGTTGGCGTCAATGTCGCGACCCGCCGCGGCGGCCAGCTGATCAGCTTTCTGGTGCCGGCCCGGTTCGCCGCCGCGCTGCTCGCACGCGGCCGGGATGCCAAGCCCGCAGCGGGCGATCTGCGCAAGGACGTGAGCGCGCAGCTCGCGAACTGGCGCGGCGCGCTCTACAAATCGCTCGGCGACGAAGGCTTTCGCGATCGCGTGTTCGGCTCCTACCAGGCGCCGGAAACGCGGGCTGTGTGGTTCGAATGCTGGGCCAGCACCAACGCCAGCGCATCGCCGAAGCCGCGCGCCAGCATCAATGCGACCAGCTGCAAGGCGGAGGCGAGCGTTTATGTCGCCTCCGATCTCAACACCGGCGTGGTCGAAGTCAGTCATTCCTACGCGAAGTCGATCGACCTCAATCAATTCCAGTTCGCCACCGTGCTGACGCAGCTGGCGCAGCCGCGGCTGACGATGGGCGGCTCGTTCCGCAAGTGGTATACGCCGCAGCGTTGCCATGAGGATTTCGTCGGCCTCGCACCGGCGGCCGAGCATCCGCCCCTGCGCGTGATGTGGTGCGCGCAAGGCTATCGCGAGTTCGACGACCTCTATGACGTCGTGCTGGTCGCGGTGACGCAGGACCGCGCCGACGAGGCGCTCGTCTCGCGGCTCAATCTGCAGGCGGTCGCCTATGACGACGCGTTGCGGCTCGGCAAGAGCTTCCTCGAACGGCTGCAGGTCGCCCGATGATCTGGATCGAGATCCTGTCCAAGCATCGCGACGTCGCCGGCCGCTTCCGCGTCGACGCGGCCGAGATCAGCATCGGCCGCGGCTACGACAATCACGTCATTCTCGACGATCCCTATGTCGCCGCGCGCCACGTCCGCATCTTCCGTGACGAGGAGGGGCGCCTCGTCGCCGAAGATCTCGGCAGCGCCAACGGCCTCTATCTCGGCCGCAGCAAGAGCCGCAAGCCGCAGCTGGTGCTCGACGGCAGCGAGCCGATCCGGATCGGCCAGACCCTGTTGCGGGTGCGCGACGCCGGTCATGCCGTGGAGCCGGAGCGCCTTGCGGGATCCGAGCGTGGCGCGCTCCCGATCGTCGCCGCGATCGTGCTCGGTGCCGCTCTGGTTGCCCTCAATGCGATCCTGGTCTGGTTTGCGCAAACCTCGGAGCCGCATCTGTCCGACTATCTCGTGCCGACCCTGACCTTGATCGGCGTCGTCGTGGCGTGGGTCGGCGTCTGGGCGCTGCTGGCGCGGCTGTTTTCCGGGCGCTCGCATTTCCTCCGGCATCTGCTGATCGCACAGGCCGGCCTGGCAGCGTTCTTCCTCTACAGCGAGCTCGCGCAGATCGCCTCGTTCGCGCTGACCTGGACGACCGTCTTTACCTACGGCTACGTCGTGTCCTGGGTCGTCTTCGCGGCCATCTGCTTCCTTCATCTGCGTGAGGTCGGGCGCACCCACATGATCGCCAAGGGCATCGTCGTGGGCGTGCTGCTCGTGGTCGCAATCGCGGTGCAGAGCCTGCAGCGATCGGAGGCGTTCACGAACTCGGGCAGGCCCAATATCAGCCACGTGCTGATGCCGCCGTCGCTGCGCCTGGTCCCGCTCCGAACCGAGCAGACGTTCATGGATGACGTCGCCGGGCTGAAGTCCAGGCTCGATGCCGACCGCGCCGAGCTGAAACCGACCAGCGCGGAGCGCTGAGAACAGTTCCACCGTCTTCGCTGCCGGAGACTGGCAGTTCCCCAGCTCCCGTCATCGCCTCGTCTCCGATATTTACGGGGATTGGCTCTGGCGTAACTGGTATCAGGGTGTGTCATGAGCAGGGAAGGCACCGGAATGCGCGGTGGTCTCGCGCAAGATCGGGCCGCCCGCGGCGGGGACGCGCGCGCGTGGCCTTTCCTAGCGAGAAAGGCTCTGACCGGATCAGGGGCCTGCGAGCTGGCCATAGACGGGGCCGGTCGGCATCTATCCGCTGGACGAGTCCTGCGCCCGGGATTGCGGTCGCGGAGCTGCTCCAGACGGAATAGGGGCCCATTTTCCTTGCGTTGCGCCAGAATCCGGCTATATAGCGCGCCATCTCACACGGAAACTTGGCTCTCCTAGAGGGCGTCCGGTGGCAAGCCGGGCCATGACGGCCCGTTTTTGCTCACGCGTTTCCGGAGGAATCAACCGGAGAATATCCAATGGCGTTGCCTGAATTCACGATGCGCCAGCTGCTCGAAGCTGGCGTTCACTTTGGTCACCAGTCTCACCGCTGGAATCCGAAAATGGCCGATTTCATTTTCGGAGCCCGCAACAACATCCACATCATCGACCTCGCCCAGACCGTGCCGCTGCTGCACACGGCGCTGCAGGCGGTGAGCGACACGGTTGCCAAGGGCGGCCGCATCCTGTTCGTCGGCACCAAGCGCCAGGCGCAGGATAACGTCGCCGATGCGGCCAAGCGCTGCGCGCAGTACTTCGTCAATTCGCGCTGGCTCGGCGGCACGCTGACCAACTGGAAGACGATCTCGGCCTCGATCAAGCGCCTGCGTCACCTCGATGAGGTGCTGTCCTCGGGCGAGGCGAACTCCTACACCAAGAAGGAGCGCCTGACCCTGCAGCGCGAGCGCGACAAGCTCGACCGCTCGCTCGGCGGCATCAAGGACATGGGCGGCCTGCCCGACATGATCTTCGTGATCGACACCAACAAGGAAGACATCGCGATCCAGGAGGCCCAGCGCCTCAACATCCCGGTCGCCGCGATCGTCGACACCAATTGCGATCCGAAGGGCATCACCTATGTGGTCCCGGGCAATGACGACGCCGGCCGCGCCATCTCGCTGTATTGCGACCTGATCGCCCGCGCCGCCATCGACGGCATCTCGCGCGCCCAGGGCGAGCTCGGCATCGACGTCGGCGCATCCGCGGCTCCGCTGGAGGAAGACCTTCCGGCGGCGTCCACCTCGACGTTCCAGGGTCTGCCAGGTCCGCGTGGCACCGCCGACGATCTCAAGAAGCTCACCGGCGTGTCGGGTGCCATCGAGAAGAAGCTGAACGACCTCGGCATCTTCCACTACTGGCAGCTCGCCGAGCTCAACCACGACACGGCGCACCAGATCGGTGAAGAAGTCGGTCTGCCGAGCCGGGCCGACGCCTGGGTCGCCCAGGCCAAGTCGCTCGCCGACGCCTAAGACGACACGATCAAGAATCTGGCCGGCGTCGCACGCCGGCCATCGCGACTGAGATAGGTATATTTCCTGGCAGCGGACGGCGATGAGCCATCCGCTGCGTCGCGCTTTGGACAGGCAAAAGGACGTTCAACGATGGCTAATATCACCGCAGCGATGGTGAAGGACCTGCGCGAGTCGACCGGCGCGGGCATGATGGATTGCAAGGCCGCGCTCACCGAGAACGGCGGCGACATGCAGGCCGCGCAGGACTGGCTGCGCAAGAAGGGTCTGTCGAAGGCCGCCAAGAAGGCCGGCCGCGTCGCGGCCGAGGGTCTGATCGGCGCGCTGACCTCGGGCAAGAAGGGCGTGGTCGTCGAGGTCAACTCGGAGACCGACTTCGTCGCGCGCAACGAGCACTTCCAGGGCCTGGTCAAGATGATCGCCCAGGTCGCGCTCGACGTCGGCGCCGACGTCGAGAAGATCAAGGCCGCCAAGGTCGGCAGCATCACGGTCGAGGCCGCGATTGCCGATTCGATCGCGACCATCGGTGAGAACCAGACGCTGCGTCGTGCGGCTTCGCTCGAAGTGAGCCAAGGCGTCGTGTCGAGCTACGTGCATGGCGCCGTCATCGAGGGCGCCGGCAAGCTCGGCGTGATCGTGGCGCTGGAATCGCCCGGCAAGGCCGACGAGCTCGCCGTGCTCGGCCGTCAGCTCGCGATGCATGTCGCCGCGGCCAACCCGCAGGCGATCGATGCCGCCGGTCTCGATCCTGAGCTCGTCAAGCGCGAGAAGGACGTGCTCGCCGACAAGTATCGTCAGCAGGGCAAGCCGGAAAACGTGATCGAGAAGATCGTCGAGTCCGGTCTGAAGACCTACTACAAGGAAGTCACCCTGCTCGAGCAGGCCTTCATCCATGACAGCGGCAAGTCGGTCGCGCAGGCGCTGAAGGAGGCCGAAGGCAAGGTCGGCGGTCCGATCAAGGTGGCCGGTTTCGTCCGCTATGCTCTCGGTGAGGGCATCGAGAAGGAAGAGACCGACTTCGCCGCCGAAGTCGCCGCCGCCAGCGGTCAGAACAAGCCTCCGGCTGCGGGTGAGACCGTCGCCTGAACGAAAGGGCGATGGGTCCATGGCTGAGCCGCTCTATCGTCGCGTCGTCGTCAAGCTGTCCGGCGAGTATCTCGCCGGCAGCCATTCCTTCGGCATCGACCAGCCGACCGTCGACCGCATCGCGGACGACCTGATCGCAGCGCAAAAGCTCGGCGTCGAGATCGCCGTCGTTGTCGGCGGCGGCAACATGGTGCGCGGTGTCGAAGTGTCGGCGCAGGGCGTGTCGCGGTCGACCGGCGACACGATGGGCATGCTCGCGACCGTCATGAACAGCCTGGCCCTGGAAGCGGCCTTGCAGCGCAAGGGCGCGCCTTCGCTGGCGTTGTCGGCCTTCGTGATGCCTCAGGTCTGCGAGCTGTTCACGCGCGCCGCAGCGCACAATGCGCTGGCCGAGGGCCGCATCCTGGTGCTGGGCGGCGGCACCGGCAATCCCTACTTCACGACCGACACCACCGCCGTGCTGCGGGCCGCCGAGATCGGCGCCCAGGCCGTGCTGAAGGCCACCAATGTCGACGGCGTCTACAGTGCCGATCCGAAGAAGGATCCGACCGCCAAGCGCTTCGACCGGCTGACCCATTCCCAGGCCATCGAAGGCGGCTACAAGGTCATGGATGCGACGGCATTCGCGCTTGCCCGGGAAACGTCGCTGCCTATCATTGTGTTCTCCATTGCCGAACCCGGCGCGATCGGCGCGATGCTGCAGGGCAAAGGGCGCGGCACCATCGTCGCGGGGTGATCCGCTGCACCGTCGGCGGCCGGTGTTGGACCGGCTCCCTGCCTGCGGTAGAAGCGTAAGCGACACAGGAATTCGTCCGGGAGCAGTCGAGTCCAGCCGATGGCCTTTCAAGGCGCGGCCGAACCGGCTGAAGGGCCCGGGGTTGCAGGAAAGGAAAGCGTGATGACCACGGGCAATTTCGATCTCAACGACCTGAAGCGCCGCATGCAGGGCGCAACTCAGGCGCTGAAGCACGAGCTCGGCGGCCTGCGCACCGGCCGTGCCTCGGCCTCGATGGTCGAGCCGGTCCAGGTCGAGGCCTATGGCTCGCACATGCCGCTCAATCAGCTCGCGACCGTCTCGGTGCCCGAGCCGCGCCTGCTGTCGGTGCAGGTCTGGGACCGCTCCATGGTCAAGGCGGTCGAGAAGGCGATCGTCGATTCCAATCTCGGCCTGTCGCCGGCCACCGAGGGCCAGGTGATCCGGCTGCGCATTCCCGAGCTCAACCAGGAACGCCGCAAGGAGCTGGTCAAGGTCGCGCACAAATATGCGGAAGCTGCCCGCGTCGCCGTCCGCCACGTCCGCCGCGACGGTCTCGACACCCTCAAGAAGCTCGAGAAGAATCACGAAATGTCCGAGGACGACCAGGAGCGGCTCGCCGGCGACGTGCAGAAGGCGACCGACAGCGTGATCTCGGAGATCGATCAGCTGCTGGCGGCGAAGGAAAAGGAAATCCTCACCGTCTGAAGGATGCGCCTGATGTCCAAAGCCGCGGCCCCGGTGACGGAGGCGCCGGACCGGTCCGACGGACCGGCCCATGTTGCCATCATCATGGATGGCAACGGCCGCTGGGCTGCGGCGCGCGGCCTGCCGCGCGCGGAAGGGCATCGCCGCGGTGTCGAGGCGCTGCGCCGCGTGGTGCGGGCCTCGCATGAGCTCGGCATCCGCTATCTCACCATCTTCTCGTTCTCGTCGGAGAACTGGTCGCGGCCCGCCAGCGAGATCGGCGACCTGTTCGGCCTGTTGCGCCGCTTCATCCGCAACGATCTCGCCACCCTGCATCGCGACGGCGTTCGTGTCAGGGTGATCGGCGAGCGCGACGGGCTCGAGCCCGACATCTGCGCGCTCCTCAGCGAGGCCGAGGAGCTGACCCGGGGCAACACCAAACTGACGCTGGTGGTGGCCTTCAACTACGGCTCGCGCCAGGAGATCGCGCGCGCGGCGCAGCGTCTGGCGCGCGAGGTCGCCGAGGGCCGGCGCGATCCGGCCTCGATCGATGCCGACGCCATCGGCGCTCATCTCGATGCGCCCGACATTCCCGATCCCGATCTCATCATCCGCACCAGCGGCGAGCAGCGGCTGTCGAACTTCCTGATGTGGCAGGCGGCCTATAGCGAGCTGGTGTTCGTCGCCGTCCATTGGCCCGACTTCGACAAGGCCGCGCTGGAGGGCGCGATCGCCGAGTTCGGCCGGCGTGAACGCCGCTTCGGCGGCCTCGTGGCGAAAACCGCCTCGTGAGCAAACCGGACACCGCAGCCGTGGGAGATGCCGCCAGCGCCGCGCAACGCGACGCGGCCGCGCAGCCGAAAAAGTCTGCGCCCAGCAATCTCGTGATGCGGGTCGCGGCGGCGCTGGTGCTGGTGCCGCTGGCGCTCGGCGCGGCCTATGCCGGCGGCATGTTCTGGACCGCATTGGTCACGGTCGTCGCGGTCGGCCTGTATCTCGAATGGCTCATGGTGATCGGCGAGGTCCGCACGGTCTCCGTCGGCACGGCCGGCGCGCTCGCCATCGCGGCTGCCGGCATCTGCTGCGCGTTCGGCCTGATCGACGTCGCCGTGGTCGTGCTCGCGCTCGGGCTGGTTGCCGTCACGGTTCTGGCTGCGGGCCGTCGCGCCTGGGTCGCGGCCGGGTTCGTCTATGCCTGCGCTGCCGAGCTCGCTTCGGTGCTCGTGCGGTTCGATACCACCGAAGGCTGGCGTGCTCTGGTGTTGGTGTTTCTCGTCGTGTGGGCGAGCGACATCGGCGGCTATGTCGCCGGACGCAGCATCGGCGGCCCCAAGCTCGCGCCCCGCGTGAGCCCGAACAAGACCTGGGCCGGCGCGATCGGCGGCTTCGCGGCCAGCCTTGCTGCGGCCGCCGGCTGGTCGCTGGCCGGCGCCGGCGGACTGGTGGCGTTGCTGGCGATGGCCGCGGTGCTGTCGGTGGTGTCGCAGCTCGGCGATCTCGGCGAGTCCGCCGTGAAGCGCCGGTTCGGCGTCAAGGACTCCAGTCACATCATTCCCGGCCATGGCGGCCTACTGGACCGCCTGGACGGCTATGTCGCCGCGATCGTGTTCGCGGCATTCGTGGGTTTGCTGCGCGGCGGCCTCGACGGCGTCGGCCGCGGTCTTCTGGTTTGGTGACCGGCGCGACTCGCCGGTCGAGATTTTTGGTGGAAACATGAGCGCAGTGCCATTGCGGAACAACAAGGCCGGTGTGGCGGAGGTGCGCAGCATCACCGTGCTCGGCGCTACCGGCTCGATCGGCGATTCGACCATGGATCTCCTGCGCGGCGCACCGGAGCGCTACCGGGTCGAGGCGCTGACCGGCAACAGCAATGTCGAGGGTCTGGCCAAGCTCGCCCGCGAGTTCAATCCGCGCTTCGTGGCCGTCGCCGATCCCGCCCGGCTCGGCGAGCTGCGCGAGGCGCTGGCCGGCACCGGCATCGAATGCGGGGCAGGTGAGAGCGCCATCATCGAGGCCGGCGCGCGTCCCGCCGACTGGGTCATGGCCGCGGTGTCGGGTGCCGCCGGCCTCAAGCCGGCGCTCGCCGCGGTCGACCGCGGCGCGACGGTCGCCCTCGCCAACAAGGAATGCCTGGTCTGCGCCGGCGATTTCTTCATGCAGCGCGCCGCGCAGGCGAATGCCTGCATCCTGCCGGCCGATTCGGAGCACAATGCGCTGTTCCAGGCGCTGTCCTCGGGCAATCGCGAGGAGCTGGTGCGGGTCATCATCACCGCCTCGGGCGGACCGTTCCGCACCTGGGCGGCCACTGACATCGAGCAGGCGACCTTGGCGCAGGCGCTCAAGCATCCGAACTGGAGCATGGGCCAGAAAATCACGATCGATTCGGCGTCGATGATGAACAAGGGCCTCGAGGTGATCGAGGCGTCCTACCTGTTCGCGCTGGCGCCGGACGAGATCGACGTGCTGGTGCACCCGCAATCTATCGTTCACGGCATGGTCGAATTTTCCGACCGCTCGGTCGTGGCCCAGCTCGGTGCGCCCGACATGCGGATCCCGATCGCGCATTGCCTCGGCTGGCCGGAGCGCATCAAGGGGCCGTCGGCCCGGCTCGACCTCGCCAAGATCGGCACCTTGACGTTCGAAGCGCCGGACTTCGCCCGGTTCCCGGGGCTGCGGCTGGCCTACGATTCGCTGCGGACCGGCCGCGGCGCCACGACGGTGTTCAATGCCGCGAACGAGGTCGCGGTCGCGGCCTTCATCGCCGGGCAGATCCGATTCGGTGCGATTGCCCGGCTGGTGGAGGCGACGCTCGAGGATTGGACCCGGTCAGGTAATCAGGCACCTCTTGGTTCGGCGGACGATGCCATCGCCATTGACCATGATGCGCGAAAAAGGGCCGCGAGCCTCTTGCCTCAAATCGCCGCAAAAGCATCTTAAAGGGTTGGATGGGCCTTCGGGCCTGCGGGAAGGGAATCGGATGACCGAGTTTTTCCACCATATTTTCAATACGTTGAGCGGCGGCCTTCTCGCCTACATCATCCCGTTTTTGTTCGTGCTGACGATCGTGGTGTTCTTCCACGAGCTCGGCCATTTCCTGGTCGCGCGCTGGGCCGGCGTGAAGGTCCTAACGTTTTCGCTCGGATTTGGTCCTGAGTTGATCGGTTTCAACGACCGCCACAACACCCGCTGGAAGATCTCGGCGATCCCGCTCGGCGGCTATGTGAAGTTCTTCGGCGACGAATCGGAGGCCTCGACGCCTTCATCCGAGGCGATCGCGAAGATGAGCGCCGAGGAGCGCGCCGGCAGCTTCCACCACAAGACCGTCGGTCAGCGCGCCGCGATCGTCGCGGCCGGCCCGATCGCCAATTTCATCCTCGCCGTGATCATCTTTGCCTGCATGGCGCTCTATTACGGCAAGCCCAACACGACCCCGCGGGTCGATGCGGTGCAGCCGGATAGCGTCGCGGCGGCCGCCGGCTTCAAGACCGGTGACGTCATCGCCGCCATCGACGGCCGGGCGATCGAGACGTTCGGCGACATGCAGCGGATCGTGTCGGTGAATGCCGGAACCGAGCTGACCTTCCTGATCAAGCGCGATGGCTCCGAGATCACCCTAAAGGCCACGCCCGCCCTCCAGGAGCGCAAGGATTCGTTCGGGAACAGTCACCGAATCGGCGTGCTGGGCATCCAGTACAACGCCAAGCCGGATGAATCGCGGTCGGTCCCGGTCGGCTTCTTCGAATCGATCAAGTTCGGCGTCGAGCAGGTCTGGTTCATCATCGGCACAACCTTCAAGTTCATCGCATCGCTGCTCTCGGGAACCGGCAATGCCGGCGAGCTCGGCGGGACGATTCGGATCGCCCAGCTGTCCGGACAGGCGGCGAGCCTCGGATTCCAGGTTCTGGTGAACTGGTGCGCCATGATCTCCGTCTCCATCGGGCTCCTGAACCTGTTCCCGGTTCCGCTGCTCGATGGTGGACACCTGCTGTTTTACGGGGTGGAGGCGGTTCGCGGCCGCCCCTTGTCCGAGCGGGCGCAGGAGATGGGGTTCCGAATCGGCCTGGGCCTCATCCTCATGCTCCTGGTCTTCACGACCTATAACGATATCCTTCACATCGCGGGGTCCTGACGGCGTCTCTTTTCCGACGTGGCCGATAGGCAACGTTTTGAAACGAATTTGAAAATTCGGAGATATCCGGCGTTTGCCGTCGGGGCCAAATTGGCTACAAGCGAACGACAAATGGGAATCTGTCGGTTTGGTAGGGGTACCGAACCGGCCTCGGAATAAGGGCGCGTAGCGCATGAAGTTCGGATTGCGGGTGCGGGGGGGCTTGGCGGCCGCCTTTATCATGATCGCCGGATCGGCAGCTTTGCCGCTGGCGGGCGTGGTGGTTTCGTCGCCAGCTGCGGCTCAGACGGTCAACTCGATCGAAGTGGTGGGCAATCGCCGCGTTGAGCTGGAGACGATCCGCTCGTACTTCAAGCCGGGTCCTGGCGGCACGCTGGATGCGGGCCGGGTCGACGATGGCCTGAAGGCCCTGATCGAGACCGGCCTGTTCTCGGACGTGAGGATCAACCGCCAGGGTGGCCGGCTGATCGTGACCGTCGTCGAGAACCCGGTGATCGGACGCGTTGCCTTCGAGGGCAACAAGAAGGTCAAGGACGAGCAGCTCCAGGCCGAGGTCCAGTCGAAGCCGCGTGGTACCCTGTCGCGGCCGATGGTGCAGTCCGACGCTCAGCGCATCTCCGAAATCTACCGCCGCTCGGGCCGATATGACGTGCGCGTCACGCCGGAAATGATCGAGCAGCCGAACAACCGCGTCGACCTGATCTTCACGATCGAGGAGGGCGCGAAGACCGGCGTGAAGTCGATCGAGTTCGTCGGCAATAGCGCGTTCTCGTCCTATCGTCTCAAGGACGTCATCAAGACCCGCGAGACCAACCTGCTGAGCTTCCTCGGCTCGGGCGACGTCTACGATCCGGATCGCGTCGAGGCCGACCGCGACCTCATCCGCCGCTTCTACCTGAAGAACGGCTATGCCGACGTGCAGGTGGTGGCCGCGCTGAGCGAGTACGACCCTGAGCGCAAGGGCTTCATGGTGACCTTCAAGATCGAGGAAGGTCAGCAATATCGGGTCGGTTCGGTCGACTTCCAGTCGACGATCGCGACGCTCGACCCCAACTCGCTGCGCGGCTATTCGCGCGTCAGCGTTGGCTCGCTCTACAACGTCGAGAACATCGAGAAGTCGGTCGAGGAGATGCAGATCGAGGCCTCGCGGCGCGGCTACGCGTTCGCGGTGGTCCGTCCGCGCGGCGACCGCAACTTCGAGGCTCACACGGTGTCGGTGGTGTTCGCCGTCGACGAGGGCCCGCGCACCTATATCGAGCGCATCAACATCCGCGGCAACACCCGCACCCGCGACTACGTCATTCGCCGCGAGTTCGACATCTCCGAGGGCGACGCCTATAATCGCGCCCTGGTCGACCGTGCCGAGCGGCGCCTGAAGAATCTCGACTTCTTCAAGGACGTGAAGATCTCGACCGAGCCGGGCTCGTCGAGCGACCGCGTCATCCTGGTCGTGAACCTCGAAGAGAAGTCCACCGGCGACTTCTCGATCTCGGGCGGCTACTCGACCACCGACGGTGCGCTGGCCGAGGTCTCGATCTCCGAGCGCAACTTCCTCGGCCGCGGCCTGTTCGCCAAGGCCTCGGTGACCTACGGCCAGTTTGCCCGCGGCTACTCGCTGTCCTTCGTCGAGCCGTACCTGCTCGACTACCGGGTCGCGCTGGGTCTCGACCTCTATCAGCGCCAGCAGCTCGCCAACAACTTCATCTCCTACGGCACCAAGACGCTCGGCTTCAGCCCGCGCCTCGGCTTCCAGCTGCGTGAAGATCTGTCGCTGCAGCTGCGCTACTCGATCTACCGTCAGGAGATCACGCTGCCGACGACGCTGTCGGACTGTAACAACCTTGCCGCCGGCAGCATGATCGGCAACCGGTTCGTGCCGTTCAACCCGACCCCGGCCTTCATCAACGCCAATGGCGGCGTGGATCCGACCGGCAACAATGGTCTGGGCTGCTTTGCCAATGGCGAGGCCTCGCTGCCGGTCCGCCAGGAGCTGGCGAATGGCGCGACGCTGACCTCGGCGCTCGGCTACACGCTCAACTACAACACGCTCGACAACAACAAGAACCCGACTGAAGGCCTGCTGGTCGACTTCAAGCAGGACTTCGCAGGTGTCGGCGGCGACGTGTCCTATCTGAAGACCGCGTTCGATGCGAAGTACTTCACCCCGCTGGTGTCGGACATCGTCAGCATCGTCCATCTGCAGGGCGGTATCCTGAACAAGATCGGCAACACGCAGCTGCGCATGCTCGATCACTTCCAGATGGGTCCGAACCTGGTTCGCGGTTTTGCCCCGAACGGCATTGGTCCGCGTGACATCAATCCGTTCGGCACGCAGGACGCGCTGGGCGGCACCAAATACTGGGGCGCTTCGCTCGAACTGCAGATGCCGTTCTGGTTCCTGCCCAAGGAGACTGGTCTGAAGGGCGCCGTCTATGCTGACGCGGGTGGGCTTTGGGGTTACCAGGGACCGACGTCGTGGGCTCTGACGGGCGAAGTCAATACCCCCGGCTGCATCAGGCCGACCCGCAATCCGACCAATGCGGGCACCTGCCTCGGCCTGCAGTTCGACGACCAGAACACGGTCCGGACCTCGGTCGGTGTGGGTCTGGTGTGGGCGTCGCCGTTCGGCCCGCTGCGCTTCGACTACGCGATCCCGCTCACCAAGGGCCAGTTCGACCGGACGCAGGAGTTCCGGTTCGGTGGTGGCACCAGCTTCTAAGGCTGCCGCCAGGGCCAAATCCGGGTTGGCCTGAGCCCACCCGGACGGTGTAAGAGATAGGAGCTCGGTTCCGGGAGATCGGAGCCGGGCTCTGACTTTTTGCGAAGACGCTTTCCCCGAGAGTACAACGGAATGGCTCAGCCGACCTTCTTTCAATCCCCCCCGCGGACGACGCTGGCGGCGATCGCTACGGCCGCCAAGGCCACGCTGGTCGATCCGTCGCGCGGAGAGCAGGTGATCAAGGGATTGGCGTCGCTCGACGAAGCCGGTCCGATGCACTTGGCGTTCTTCGACAATCTCAAATACGCGGACCAGCTCGCCGCGACGAAGGCCGGGGCCTGCCTGGTCAGCCCGCGTTTCGAAGCGCGCGTGCCGCCGCATGTGGCTGTGCTCCGCGCCAATCAGCCATTCCGCGCCTTCGTGCAGCTCGCCCGCGAGATGCATGCCGACGCGCTGCGGCCACAGTCCTGGTTCGGCTGTGACGGCATCTCGCCCCAGGCGATCATCGATCCGACCGCGCGGCTGGAGGACGACGTCATCGTTGAGCCGCTGGCCGTGATTGGCGCTCATGCCGAGATCGGCTCGGGCACCATTGTCGGTGCGGGCGCCGTCATCGGCCCGCACGTCAAGATCGGCCGCGACTGCAACGTCGGCGCCCGGACCGTGATCCAGTGCGCGCTGATCGGCAACGACGTGCTGATTCACCCCGGCTGCAGCATCGGCCAGGACGGCTACGGCTTCATCTTCTTCGGAGCAGACGGGCACACCAAGGTGCCGCAGACCGGCCGGGTACTGATCCAGAATCACGTCGAGGTCGGCGCCGGCACTACCATCGATCGCGGCAGCCTGCGCGACACGGTGATCGGCGAGGGCACCAAAATCGACAACCAGGTTCAAATCGGCCACAATGTCACGATCGGCCGGCATTGCCTCCTGGCGGCCCAGATCGGGCTGGCAGGAAGCCTCACGATCGGCGACAACGTCGCGCTCGGGGCGAAGGTGGGCATCAACAATCACCTGACGATCGGCGATGGCGCACAGGTGACCGCGATGAGCGGCGTCAAGGACGACATCCCGCCGAACGGCCGGTGGGGGGGCTTCTTCGCCAAGCCGACCAAGCAGTGGTTCCGCGAGATCGTCGCCGTGGAACGGCTGGTGCGTGATCAGACCGCGACGAAAAAGGACGAAGGACAGGAGTGATGGAGGAGTCACCCATCAGGTTTGCGGACATCGATATCAACGAGATTCTGAAGACGCTGCCGCACCGTAACCCGTTTCTCCTGATCGACCGCGTGAAGAACATCCGCGCCGACTACAGCGGCATCGGCGTCAAGAACGTCTCTTTCAACGAGCCGTGCTTCCAGGGGCATTTCCCGGAGCGGCCGGTCTATCCGGGCGTGCTGATGATCGAGGGCATGGCGCAAACTGCGGGCGTGATCGGCATCAAATCGGTCGAAGGCACGGAAAAGCCGCGCGCGGTGTATTTCCTCACCATCGACAAGTGCAAATTCCGCAAGCCGGTGCTGCCGGGCCAGACCATCGAGTACCACATGCGCTCGATCGGCCGGCGCAAGACGATGTGGTGGTTCCACGGCGATGCCAAGGTCGATGGCACGGTCGTTGCCGAGGCCGATGTCGGCGCGATGCTGACTGACTGACCTGCGCCGAAAAGAGTTGGTTGCGTTGAAATGAGCAAGATTGATCCCACCGCGCGTGTCGAGGACGGCGCTGTCATCGGCGATGGCACCGTTATCGGGCCGTACTGCATCATCGGCCCCAACGTCGTGATCGGCGCCAATTGCAGGCTGATCAGCCACGTCCAGATCATGGGCCACACCACGCTCGGCGACGACAACGTGATCTCGCCGTTCGTCGTGCTCGGCGGCGCGCCGCAGGACCTCAGCTATCGCGGCGAGCCGCACCGGCTCGAGATCGGCTCCGGCAACACCTTCCGCGAAGGCGTGACGATGAACATCGGCACCACCAAGGGCGGTGGCCTGACCAGGATCGGCAATGCCGGGTTCTTCATGAACAATGCGCATGTCGCCCACGACTGCGTGGTCGGCAACAACGTGATCTTCGCGACCTCGGCGACGCTCGGCGGCCATGTCGAGGTCGGTGATGCCGTCTACATCGGCGGGCTCTCCGCCGTGCATCAGTTCACCCGCATCGGCCATGGCGTGATGGTCGGCGGCGTCTGCGGCGTGCGCGGCGATATCATCCCGTATGGTCTCGTCAACGGCCAGTACGCCGCGCTCGAAGGCCTCAACGTCATCGGCATGAAGCGCCGCAAGTTCACCCGCGAGCGCCTCGCTACCGTCCGCGCCTTCTATCAGAAGCTGTTCCATGGCCCCGGCGTGTTCGCCGATCGTCTGGCTGAAGTGCGGTCGATGGCCGGCGACGATCCGGCGATCGCCGAGATCCTCGCCTTCATCGAGGGCGGCCGCCACCGCGCGCTGTGTCTGCCGGAGATCGGCAGATCCGCGCCCGCGGAGATCTGACGGTCGTGGGCGGGCCGGCCAGCGAGACCACGGCGCCCGTCGGCCTGATTGCCGCCGGCGGCGTGCTGCCCTTCGCGGTCGCCGACGCCATCGTCGCGCGCGGCCAGACGCCGGTGCTGTTCGCCCTCAAGGGCATCTGCGATCCCAAGCCGCTGGCGCGCTTCCGCCACCACTGGATCGGCCTCGGCCAGCTCGGCAACGCCTTGAAGCTGCTGAAAGCGGAAGGCGTCCGCGAGCTGATGTTCATCGGCAATCTCGTGCGCCCCGCAGTGTCCGAGATCCGCTTCGACTGGGGCACCTTGCGCGAGCTGCCCTACATCTGGTCGGCGTTCCGTGGCGGTGACGATCATCTGCTGTCGGGCGTCGGCCGCATCTTCGAGCGCCATGGCTTCCACATGATCGGCGTCAAGGATGTCGCGCCGA
The DNA here is from genome assembly GCF_032381435.1 of Bradyrhizobium sp. SZCCHNR1002. NCBI lineage: Bacteria > Pseudomonadati > Pseudomonadota > Alphaproteobacteria > Hyphomicrobiales > Nitrobacteraceae > Bradyrhizobium > Bradyrhizobium sp. SZCCHNR1002. The sequence goes on along the minus strand of NZ_JAUHIS010000001.1, from coordinate 1,139,072 downwards.
ACCTGCTGGTGCCCGAAGGGCCTCTGACGCGGAACCGGCCGAACGACCTGGTCACTGGCGACATCGCCAAGGGCCTCGCCGTGCTCAGGGCGATGGCACCGTTCGATGTCGGGCAGGCGGTGGTCGTCATCGACGGCCATGTCGTCGCGCTCGAAGACATCGAGGGGACCGACGGGCTGCTGGCCCGCGTGGCGCGGCTGCGTGCCGACCGTCGCATCCGCTCGGCGGTCGGGCGGGGCGTGCTGGTGAAGGCGCCGAAGGCCGGGCAGGATCTCCGCTACGACCTGCCGACCATCGGCCCGCGCACCGTCGAAGGTCTGTCGAACGCAGGCCTTGCCGGCGTCGCGGTCGCCAGCGCCCATACGCTGCTGGCCGATCCGCAGGAGACGGTCACGGCCGCCGATCGCGCCGGCGTGTTCATCACGGGTGTGATTGCGTGACGGCGCGGCCGCCGGCCGGGCCGGCCATCCGCAGGATCTGTCTCGTCGCCACCGAAGAGTCCGGCGATCGCCTCGGCGCCAGGCTGATGAAGGTGCTACGCCAGCGCCTCGGCGATGGCGTCGAATTCAGCGGCGTCGGCGGCCGCGACATGACGCGAGAGGGACTCGTCTCGCTGTTCCCGATCGAGGAGCTGTCGATCGTCGGCTTCACCGCCGTGCTGAAGCAGTTGCCGAAGATCCTGCGCCTGATCCGTGGCACGGTCGATGCGATCGTTGCAGCACAGCCGGACGTGCTCGTCATCATCGACAGCCCCGATTTCACCCAGCGCGTCGCCAAGCGGGTGCACGCCCGCGATGGCGCGATTCCGATCGTGAACTACGTCGCGCCCACGGTCTGGGCCTGGCGTCCCGGCCGTGCCAGGGCGATGCGCGGTTATGTCGATCATGTGCTGGGCCTGTTGCCGTTCGAGCCCGACGCGTTTCGCAGGCTCGGTGGGCCGCCCTGCACCTATGTCGGCCACCCTCTGATCGAGCAGTTGTCCACGCTGCGCCCGAGCACGGCAGAGCAGGCACGGCGCGATGCCAAGCCGCCGGTGCTGCTGGTGCTGCCCGGCAGCCGGCGCAGTGAAGTTGCGCGCCACATCGCCGTGTTCGGCGAGACGCTGGCACGGCTGCAGGCGCAGAACATTCCGTTCGAGGCGGTGGTGCCGACGACGCCGCATCTCGAAGCCGCCGTCAGGGCCGGGGTGGCGCACTGGCCGGTCGCGCCGGTCATCGTGACCGGCGAGGCGGAGAAGCGCAGCGCCTTCAGGCGCGCCCATGCAGCACTCGCGAAATCGGGAACGGTCACGCTGGAGCTCGCGCTCTCCGGCGTGCCCATGGTGACCGCCTATCGCGTTGGCGAGGTCGAAGCCTTCATCCTCAGACGTATCGTCAACGTGCAGTCCGTGATCCTTGCCAACCTCGTGATCGGCGAGAACGTGATTCCGGAATTCCTGCAGGAAGCCTGCACGGCGGATAATCTCGCGCCCGTGCTCATCGACCTTCTCGGCAATGGCCCGATCCGCGCGCGCCAGGTCGAAGCGTTCAATCGGCTCGACGGCATCATGTCGACCGGCGCTGCCTCGCCGAGCGTGCGCGCCGCCGACATCGTGCTGGCGACGATGCGTGGTGGACGGCAGGCGCCGTTCTGACAACAATCTCGGCTTCGCAGGGGGTGCAAAGTCGGCCGTTCATCGGCGCTACACCAACGGCTTCAGCAGCGCACGATCGAAGCCAGCCGGCATTCATCGCAAAGAATAAAGGCCCGTCCAGCGTACTGGACGGGCCTTCGAGAGATGAGTTCACGTGTCGCGATCAGCCGCGCTTGTCCATGTCGACGTAGTTCCGCGTCGCGACGCCGGTGTAGAGCTGGCGCGGACGGCCGATCTTCTGCTGCGGGTCCTCGATCATCTCGCTCCACTGGCTGATCCAGCCGACGGTGCGGGCGACCGCGAACAGCACGGTGAACATCGACACCGGGAAGCCCATCGCCTTCAGGGTGATGCCCGAATAGAAGTCGACGTTCGGGTACAGCTTGCGATCGATGAAGTACTGATCGCTGAGCGCGATCTTCTCGAGCTCGAGCGCGACCTTGAGCATCTGATCGTCGGCGTGGCCCGTCTCCTTGAGCACCGCGTGACACATCTTCTGCATGATCTTGGCGCGCGGGTCGTAGTTCTTGTAGACGCGATGGCCGAAGCCCATCAGGCGCACGTCGCTGTTCTTGTCCTTCACCTTGGCGATGAAGTCCGGAATCTTGTCGACGGTGCCGATCTCGGCCAGCATGTTCAGTGCCGCCTCGTTGGCGCCGCCATGCGCCGGGCCCCACAGGCAGGCGATGCCGGCGGCGATGCAGGCGAACGGGTTGGCGCCCGAGGAGCCGGCAATGCGCACCGTCGAGGTCGAGGCATTCTGCTCGTGGTCGGCGTGCAGGATGAAGATCTTGTCGAGCGCGTCGGCGAGCACCGGGTTCGGCTTGTAGTCCTCGCACGGCACGGCGAAGCACATGTGCAGGAAGTTCTCGGCGAAGGACAGCGAGTTCTTCGGATAAACGAAAGGCTGGCCGATGGTGTATTTGTAGGCCATCGCCGCGAGCGTCGGGATCTTCGCGATCATCCGCATCGACGCGATCATGCGCTGCTTCGGATCGTTGATGTCGGTGGAGTCGTGATAGAACGCGGCGAGCGCGCCGACCGAGGCCACCATGACGGCCATCGGATGCGCGTCACGGCGGAAGCCGTGGAAGAAGCGCGACATCTGCTCGTGCACCATCGTGTGATGGGTCACGCGATAGTCGAAATCCTTCTTCTGGGCGGCGGTCGGGAGCTCCCCGTACAGCAGCAGATAGCAGGTCTCCAGGAAGTCGCCCTTCTCGGCGAGCTGCTCGATCGGGTAGCCGCGGTATTCCAGGACGCCGGCGTCGCCGTCGATATAGGTGATCTTGGACTGGCAGCTGCCGGTCGAGGTGAAGCCGGGGTCATAGGTGAACATCCCGGTCTGGGCGTAGAGCTTGCCGATGTCGATGACGTCGGGACCCACGGTGCCGCTCAGGATCGGAAGATCGAAATTCTTGTTGCCGACGGTGAGCGTCGCGGTCTTGCTTGCGGATTTTGCGTCCATCGTTTGTCCCCGATGAGATCGTTAGGCTTGGCCCTTGTTCTTTGTGAGAGATGGCAGGGCGGGTGGACTTTATCTAGTGCGGGCTCTGACTTGCCGTCAGCGTCGTCCGCGGCACTGTTGCCGTGAACATGTTAAGCGATGGTCAAGTCCGAAACCGCACTGGAATCTTATACTTACTAGTGTCCTTCGGCTTTCACATTCGCAAACGCGCCGGTCGCAACGTGTTACAATCGTCAAAGCCCCGGATACCAATTTGTGCCGCACAACTGCGTATCGTATTGCCCTGTGCGCTGCAAGATGGGGGGAAATGAGACCTTATGCGGTGGCCTGGTCCTTGAGGCGGCCTAAGGATTCATCACGCCCGAGGATGGCCAGAACATCGAAGATGCCGGGCGAGGTGGTCCGTCCGGTGAGCGCCGCGCGGAGCGGCTGGGCCACGGCGCCCAGCTTGAGATTGTTTGTTTCGGCAAACGCACGCAGCGCGGCTTCCGTGGCCGGTCCGCTCCAGCTCTCGACGCCAGCCAGCGCCTCGTGCAGCCGGCCGATCAGCGCGCGGCTGTCCGGCGTCAGCAGGGCCGCGGCCTTGGCGTCGATCGGCAGCGGGCGGTCGGCGAAGATGAAGGCGGCGCCGTCGATCAGCTCCAGCAGCGTCTTGGCGCGCTCCTTCAAGCTCGGCATCGCCTGCGTCAGCTGCGCCCGCGTGGCGTCGTTGAGCTTGGCCTTCAGCGCCGCGCCGTTCGGCACGTAGTTCAGCACGTCCTCGAACTGGCGCACCAGTGCGGCGTCGTTAGAATGGCGGATGTAGTGGCCGTTGAGGTTTTCGAGCTTGGCGAAGTCGAAGCGCGCGGCGGAGCGGCCGATCGCCGGCAGGTCGAACGCCCCAATCATCTCCTCGGTCGAGAAGATCTCCTGGTCGCCATGGCTCCAGCCGAGCCGCACCAAATAATTGCGCAGCGCGGATGGCAGATATCCCATCGCGCGGTAGGCATCGACGCCGAGCGCGCCGTGGCGCTTTGAAAGCTTGGAGCCGTCGGGCCCGTGAATCAACGGGATGTGCGACATCGACGGCACCGTCCAGCCCAGCGCATCGTAGATCTGCTTCTGGCGCGCGGCGTTGATCAGATGGTCGTCGCCGCGGATCACGTGGGTGACGCCCATGTCGTGGTCGTCCACCACAACGGCCAGCATGTAGGTCGGATTGCCATCGCCTCGCAGCAGCACGAGATCGTCGAGGTTCTCGTTCTGCCAGACCACGCGGCCCTGCACCTGATCCTCGATCACCGTCTCGCCGGTCAGCGGCGCGCGCAGCCGGATGGTCGGCTTGACGCCTTCGGGGGCCTCCTTCGGATCGCGATCGCGCCACATCCCGTCGTAGAGCCTGGTGCGGCCTTCGGCGCGCGCCTTCTCGCGCATCGCGGTCAGCTCCTCGGCGGTGGCATAGCAGCGATACGCCATGCCGCTGGCGAGCAGCTGCTCGGCGACCTCGCGGTGCCTGGCGGCGCGGCTATATTGGTAGATGACCTCGCCGTCCCAATCGAGCTCGAGCCATTTCAGCCCGTCGAGGATCGCCGCGATCGCCGCATCGGTCGAGCGCTCGCGGTCGGTGTCCTCGATTCTGAGCAGCATCTTGCCGCCGCGGCCGCGCGCATACAGCCAGTTGAACAGGGCCGTCCGGGCGCCTCCGATGTGGAGAAAGCCGGTCGGGGAGGGGGCAAAGCGCGTGACGATCGGGGTGGTCATGGGTGGCAGCACGAAATCCAGGCAGGGGCTCAAGAGGGCGGGGGGTGTATAGCAGGCCTATCGCATAACTAAAGCCTTCCTTGGGGGAGGCGGATTTGGCACATAGGCTGCCAAATTCCGGAGCAGGACATTTCTTGATGACCACGACGACAGACACGGCAGCGACGGCAGAGGCAGGGCGCGACTTCATCCGCGACATCGTCCAGGCCGATCTCGACAGCGGCAAGCACAAGACCGTCGTCACCCGGTTCCCGCCGGAGCCGAACGGCTACCTGCATATCGGCCATGCCAAGTCGATCGGTCTCAACTTCGGCATCGCCCGGGAGTTCGGCGGCCGCTGCAATCTGCGCTTCGACGACACCAACCCGACCAAGGAAGAGCAGGAATATATCGATTCCATCCAGGCCGACGTGCGCTGGCTCGGCTACGACTGGGGCGACAACCTGTTCTATGCCTCGGACTATTTCGAGCGGCTGTATGAGTGGGCGGAAGGCCTGATCAAGGCCGGCCTCGCCTATGTCGACGACCAGACCCAGGAGGAGATCCGGCTGGCGCGCGGCACCTTGACCGAGCCCGGCAAGAACAGCCCGTTCCGCGACCGCACGGTCGAGGAGAATCTCGACCTGTTCCGGCGCATGAAGGCCGGCGAATTCCCGAACGGCGCGCGCGTGCTGCGCGCCAAGATCGACATGGCCGCCGGCAACATCAATCTGCGCGATCCCGTGCTGTACCGGATCCTGCACGCCCATCACCCGCGCACCGGCGACACCTGGAAGATCTATCCGAGCTACGACTACGCCCACGGCCAGTCTGACGCGATCGAGGGCGTGACGCATTCGATCTGCACGCTCGAATTCGAGGATCACCGGCCGCTGTACGAGTGGCTGCTCGACAAGCTGCCGGTGCCGTCGCATCCGCGGCAGTACGAGTTCGCGCGTCTCAACCTCACCTACACGCTGCTGTCGAAGCGCGTGCTCACGCGACTGGTGCAGGACGGCCATGTCTCCGGCTGGAACGACCCGCGCATGCCGACCATTGCCGGCTTGAAGCGCCGCGGCGTGCCGCCGGCAGCGGTGCGCGAGTTCACCAAGCGTATCGGCATTGCGAAAGCAAACAGCATCGTCGATGTCGGCATGCTCGAATTCTGCATCCGCGAGGAGCTGAACCGCACGGCGCAGCGCCGCATGGCAGTGCTGCGTCCCCTGAAGGTGGTGATCGAGAACTATCCGGAAGGCCAGGTCGAGGAGCTCGAGGCGATCAACCATCCCGACGATCCCTCCGCCGGCACCCGCAAGATCGCCTTCGGCCGCGAGCTCTATATCGAGCAGGACGACTTCATGGAGAACCCGCCGAAGAAGTTCTTCCGCCTGTCGCCGGGCAACGAGGTGCGGCTGCGCTACGCCTATTTCATCAAGTGCCGCGAGGTCATCAAGAACGACGCGGGCGAAATCGTCGAGCTGCGCTGCACCTATGATCCCCAGACCAAGGGCGGCAACGCGCCCGACGGACGCAAGGTCAAGGCGACCATGCACTGGCTGCCGGCCGCGCAGTCGCTGAAAGCCGAGATTCGCATCTACAACCAGCTGTTCGCCAATCCGAGCCCGAACGCGGCCGACTTCACCGCCGATCTCAATCCGAACTCGCTGGAGGTGCTGACCGACGCGCGGATCGAGCCGGCGATCGCCGAGAGCAATTCGGACGAACCGATGCAGTTCGAGCGCCAGGGCTATTTCGTCCGCGACCCGGACTCCACGCCCGACAAGCTCGTGTTCAATCGCACGATCGGCCTGCGCGACACCTTCGCGAAGGAAGTCGCGAAGGGGTGAGGCGGCCCGTGCCAACGGATGGGGTCAGTTGATCGCGTCCTGCCCGGCCTCGGTCAGCGTCGGCACGCCGTCGCTGACCTCGACGAGGCCGCGCTCGGTCAGCAGCGACAGGTCGTCGTCGGCGATGGGTGAGAGTGTGAGCCGGTGCGCCTTGATGTCCCGGAGGGTCCAGCGCAGATGGATGGCCTTCTCCAGATCCAGGTCGGAGAAGGGGTCGTCGATATCGTGGGCGTCCATACCCCGATAAGCGCGGGCGGTGCAAAAAGTTCCAGTGTACCGCGCATGTAGAAATCCAGGATTCTCGTTCCGTTCTGCTAGGCGCGCTCGCGCAGCTTCCAGTAGCCTTCCGGCCCGGTGTCGTAGCGGGTGGTGTGGCGATGGCGGGGCCGGTCAGGCCGCCGGGATGGCGTCGCGGGATCGCGGGCGTGATGGCCGACGTCTGGCCGCCGCGCGGCGCGCTGGCTGGCGGTTGGCCCGCGATCGGCTCGGTCGCATGGCCGTCCTTTGCCGCGCGCCTCAGGGGCTGGGCGCGCGAGGAGGCCGGCGCAGGGCGGCTGCTGCCATGGGTGCCCGTGGCCTTCGGCGCCGGCATCGCGCTGTATTTCTCCGCAGATCACGAGCCGGTGTTGTGGGTCAGCGCCATCGCCGCGGCACTGTTCTGTCTGGTCGCCATGCTGATGCGGCGCCATCCGCTGTTTCCGGCGGCGGTGATGATCGCGGCTGCCGCCTGCGGCTTCGCGGTGGCGACGGTGAAGACCGCGCGCGTGGCGCATCCGGTGCTGGCGCGACCGCTCTATTCGGTGTCGCTCGCGGGCTTCGTCGAGGCGCGCGACATTCGCGAGCGCAGCGACCGCATCGTGCTGCGCGTGACTGCGATGGAGAGCCCGCGCAATGCGATCACGCTGGCGCGGGTGCGGCTCGCGGTGCGCAAGGGCACCGCCCCGGACGTCGGCAGCTTCGTGCAACTCAAGGCACGGCTGTTGCCGCCGCTCGCGCCGGTGCGGCCGGGCGCCTACGATTTCGCGCGCGACATGTTCTTCCAGGGCATCGGCGCCTCCGGCTTCGTCATGGGAACGATCACGACCGTGACGCCGCCGCAGGCGGCAGGCTTCGGCCTGCGCTATGCGGCTGTGATGCAGGGTCTGCGCGATGCGATCGATGCCCGTATCCGCGCCCGGCTCGACGGCGATGAGCGCGCCATCGCCACGGCGCTGTTGACCGGGCGGCGCGACGCCATCACGCCCGATGTCAACGACGCGATGTTCGTCTCCGGCCTCGGCCACGTGCTGTCGATCTCCGGCTATCACATGGCAGTCGTCGCCGGCGTCGTGTTCTTCGCGGTGCGCGCGCTGCTGGCGCTGATACCGGGCCTCACCGTCAGCCATCCGATCAAGAAGTGGGCGGCGGTCGCGGCGCTGGTCGCGGCCGCGTTCTACCTCCTGCTCTCGGGCGCGGAGGTCGCGACCCAGAGATCCTTCTTCATGACGGCGGTCGTGCTGATCGCCGTGATGGTCGACCGTCGCGCCGTCACCTTCCGCACGCTCGCGGTCGCCGCGATGATCGTGCTGGTCGCAGCGCCCGAGGCGCTGGTGCATCCGAGCTTCCAGATGTCTTTCGCGGCGACGCTCGGCCTCGTCGCGCTGGTGCAGTTCGGCCTGCCGAGATTGTTCGCGACGCCGGACAGCTCCGCCTCGCAGCGCATCGCGTTGTGGGGCGGGCGCGAGCTTGCGATGCTGCTGCTGGCCTCGCTGATCGCGGGGCTCGCGACGACGCCCTACGCCGCCTTCCACTTCCATCGCGTCACGCCCTATGGCGTGCTGGCGAATCTCGCGGCGATGCCGGTGGTGTCCGTGCTGGTGATGCCTGCCGGCCTGATGGGACTGCTGGCGGTGCCGTTTGGCCTTGACGGCTTCTGGTGGTCGCTGATGGGCTTCGGAATCGACTGGATGATCGCGGTGACGCGCTGGGTGGCGGCGCTACCGGGCGCGGTCGGACGGATTCCGGCGTTCGGCATCGGCCCGCTGATCCTGGCCAGTCTCGGACTCATCCTGATCGGGCTGTTGCGGACGCCGCTGCGCTGGTCGGGCGCCGTCGTGCTCGCGGCGGCCACCCTGTGGGCCGCCACGACGCCGTTGCCCGACATTCTCATTGCCGGAGACGGACGCGCGGTGGCGGTGCGTGGCCGCGACGGGCGCCTGCATGTAATGCGCACCGGCAAGGACGTGTTCGTCACCAAGGAGTGGCTCGCCGCCGATGCCGATGCGCGCCTGCCCGCCGATGCTGCACTCGGTGACGGTGTGTCCTGCGACGAGGCGGGCTGTGTCGTGGCGATGGCCGATGGCCGTTTCGTCGCCATGACCTTGCGCGCCGACGCCATCGCCGATGATTGCGTCCGTGCCGCGCTGATCGTGACCGCGCGCGCCGCGCCGTCGTCGTGTGCGGCCGCCGTGATCGACCGCCCGCGTCTGCAGCAGCAGGGCGCCTTGATGCTGGTGCAGCGGGGCGCCGGCTTCGCGGTCACGCCGGTGCGCGCTGGTGGCACGGATCGCCCGTGGTGGCCGGCTTCGGCCGATGCCGGCGAATTCGACATGACCCTGACACCGCGCGCGCCTGCGTCGCGTGGCCAGGATGCGACTCCGCCGGAGACGGAGCAGGTGATCGAGGATTAGTTCGTCCGGCTTCCGCGCTGATGCTCGCGCCCTCGGCTTCGGCAGGTGCCGGCCGAGGGCTGCGGGCGAGCGATCCGAGACGACGAAATCGACTGACGCGTGTCAGGTGATGCTGATCCGGCGAATCCGCGTCGTCTGCGATGCCGGCGCCTCCTCCGCGCTATCCGGACGGTGCTCGCCCGGCTGCCTGGTGACGGGCAGCTGCAGCACGGTGACGCGCTGGCCTTCGCAGAGCTGCGTGACGAGCACGTGCCGGCCGTCGGCAAACTCGATGGCGTCGTGATGGCGATCGGGGATGTGCTTTTCGATCGTGTTGAACTTGGCGACGCGCTCGCGGATCGTCCGGGTCCAGAGCCAGCGGCTGTCGTAGCGGACGTCCTCGGCGAAGGCGAGCTCGGTGCCAGGCAGCATGCACACCGCAACGTTGGGCTCGGTCTCCACCGCGAAGCCGCGGGTCGCGGTGCCGCGGAAGGTCGTCGATATCAGCGTCTCGCCGACCTTGGCAGGACGGGAGGCAACGGCATGGAGGCTGTAGTCACACATCGGATCGCTCCTCGCTGAGAGATAGCCGACCCACGCTTCCCCCCGGACAGGCGCAGGCCTCTATCAGAGTGGACATCGAGGCGATGTTAGCGCGCGCTTCACGGCAATTCTGCGCTGATCTGCATGGCGTGTGGCCGCTGATGATCACAAGCGTTTGAGCGTGCCGCGCTGCACATCATGAGGTGCATTCGCGTGTGACTCGTTTTTGAGCTGCGGCGACGCTCCAAGCATCGCGCCGCCGCTCAACTGTGCATGTCGTCCGATACCAGCGCGTCGGTGCTCAGTACTTGCGATAGAGCCCGACCAGCTTGCCCTGGATCTTCACCCGGTTGGGCGGCAGGATGCGCACCTCATAGGCGGTATTGGCGGGCTCCAGCGCGATCGAGGCGCCGCGGCGACGGAAACGCTTCAACGTCGCTTCCTCATCGTCGATCAGCGCCACCACGATGTCCCCGGTGTCGGCGGTCTCGTTGCGCTGGATCAGCGCCATGTCGCCGTCGAGAATGCCGGCATCGACCATCGAGTCGCCGCGCACCTCGAGCGCGTAGTGATCGCCATTGCCGAGCATGTCGGCCGGCACGCTGATCGTGTGGCTGCGGGTCTGCAGCGCCTCGATCGGCGTACCCGCGGCGATGCGGCCCATGACAGGCACCGCGACCGGGCGCTCGCCATCATCGAGCGCGGGCGTCGAGGTCCGCACCTTGCCGAGATTGCCTTCGATCACCGACGGCGTGAAACCGCGGCGATTGTTGCCGGCCTGCGACAGCTCGGGCAGCTTGATCACCTCGATGGCGCGGGCACGGTTGGGCAGCCGGCGGATGAAGCCGCGCTCCTCCAGCGCCGTGATCAGGCGGTGGATGCCGGACTTCGAGCGCAGGTCGAGGGCATCCTTCATCTCGTCGAATGACGGCGGCACGCCGGCTTCCTTGAGCCGTTCATTGATGAACCGCAGAAGTTCGTACTGTTTGCGCGTCAGCATCTCGACCTGGTCCCCAGTTTGTGTCGTCCGAGTCCGCGCCCTGCGTCCAAGGGCGAATGGGAGTTGGACGTTCGTATTCGCGTCGCCCGCAACATACTAAAAACAAATCATGAACGGACACTATATGTTCGATGTGTGTTCCGCAATCCTAAAAATATGATGAACGATCCGGGCTTTGCCGGGGAAAACCGCTCAGTTCGGCAGGCGCAGGATCTCGCAGGGGCTGCCGGCCGGCGCCTTCGGCGCATAGGCCGGACGGATCACGAGCGCCTGGGAGAGCGCGAGATGGCCGAGCAGCGACGAATCCTGCTGCGTCACCGGTGTCGCGACCAGCGTGCCGTCGGCGCGTTCCTCCAGCCGGGCGCGCAGATAGTCCTCGCGCGAATCGTTGGCGGCGAGCTCGCGGCCGAGCAGGGCGGTCTCGCGCGGCATCAGCGCTTCGTCGCGGCCGAGCAGGCGTCGAATCAAGGGGACCAGGAACAGGATGGCGCAGACATAGGACGACACCGGATTGCCCGGCAGCCCGATCACCCTCATGCCGCCGAGCCGGCCATGCATCATCGGCTTGCCCGGTCGCATTGCGATCTTCCAGAACGCCATCTCGACGCCCTCGGCCTCGAGCGCCTGCTTGACCAGGTCGTGATCACCGACCGAGGCGCCTCCGGTGGTGACCAGGATGTCGGCCTCGGCCTCGCGCGCCCGGCGGATGCCGGCAACCGTGGCGTCGAGCGTATCGGCGGCAATGCCGAGATCGACCGGCTCGGCGCCTTCGCTGCGCACCAGCGCGCGCAGAGCATAGCCGTTGGAATAGACGATCTGGCCCGGACCCGGCGTCGCGCCGGGCATCACCAGCTCGTCGCCGGTGGCGAGCAGCGCTACCCTCGGGCGCCGCCGCACTGGCAGCGCCGGATGGTTCATGCTGGCGGCGAGCGACAGATCGCGGTCGCTGAGCCGGCGCCCGGCGCTCAGCAGCACCATGCCCTCGTGGAAGTCGACTCCTGCCGGCCGGATGTGGCGGCCCTTGATTGCGGCCTCGCTGAGCACGACGTGATCGCCGTCCGCGATCGTGTCCTCCTGGATCACGACGGCGTCGGCGCCGTCCGGCACCACGCCGCCGGTGAAGATGCGCGCCGCCTCGCCAGGCCCGAGGACGCGATCGAACGGCCGCCCGGCGGCGACCTCGCCGATCACCTTGAGCCGCGCCTGGGGCTTGTCGGCATCGGCCGCGCGCACCGCATAGCCGTCCATCGCCGACATCGCCTCCGGCGGCTGCGTCCGCAGCGCCGCGAGGTCACGTGCCAGCACCCGGTGAAACGCCTCGTCCAGCCCGACCATCTCCTCGGCCAGCGGTTCGGCGCCGGCGAGCACCGCAGACAACGCATCGGACACCGGCATCAAGGCCATGAGAGTTCCTTCGGATGGAGGCGGGACGACTCGCGGGAGTCGCGTTCTAACCGAACGTGCACGGCGCGGCCAAGTCCCCGGGGCAAGTCGCTTCCGTTGGATCGGGACCGGCTGGACCGAGAGAACCCATCAGACCGGATGTCCGATCCGCATATTCGGTTCGACTTAGACAGCAGCGTCGTCGTTCGTCGCTCTCCTCCGCGTGTCTGCCCGACGGGCAATTTCCGCATCTCCGCCATGCGCCAACTGCCCGTCGTGTTAGTCTGCCGCACTGTTTCCGCTTGCGCCGTCGGGCAGATCACCTGCATCTTCTCGCGCATCCCGCCTCGATGAAGAGGGACGGTTCGCGGTCGTCACGAGACGTGAGGTGGGGAGGCGGTGGCTGCAGTCTGTCGCAACGTGCTGATGGCGCGTGGACGAACGGCGAATTGCAGGCGGTCAAGTCGCGTGGTCTCGACACCCCGACGCTGGTGTCAAGCGCAAGGCGCTCGAAGCGCATTGTCGTCATGGTGGCCAACAAGCCCGGTGCACCAGGGAGAGCGCGAAGCAGCCGACAAGCCCACCGCGCAGGGAATGCCGGATGACCGGCTGAACCTGTGGTACCTGCCGCCTGCATTTTTGTTCGCAGGCGGGCCATGGGTTGCGGCCAGCACCCGGCATTCCCTGCGCCCTCTTCGCTAAGCGAGGGCCGAACGAACCGGATCAACTCGGGCATTTCAGCCGCGGGATCGTGGACGTGTGTGCTGACGGCGAGGTGCCAACGGTGCGTCTTGATCAGCGAGCGCGATCCCTCCGCGTGCAACGTTGCCGCCTGATGGCACGCTCTCTCCGCCCGTCATTCCGGGGCGCGCGCAGCGCGAGCCCGGAATCCATAACCACGACCGGTCGAGAGGATCGGGATGTCTGCTCGCTTGACCTCCTTCACCAATCACCGTCCCGGAGTATGGATTCCGGGCTCGCGCTACGCGCGCCCCGGAATGACGCGTGGAGAGAGACGTGGACTCACGTCCTGCTTCGGCGCGCTGCTCCGATCGGCGTCAGTCTCACGGCGCCGTCTGCGCCTCGATCTTGAACTGCGCCAGCGCGCTCGGCGGGTCGATCGCGATCAGCTGGGCGAGCTGCATGGCAGGCACCTTGGCGCGCGGCGAGAGCTTCAGCGTAAACGTCTGGCGCGGCTTCTCGACGAAGCGGCCGAGGGCGTCGACCGCGGCGGCGACATCGGCGTTGTCGGCGGCGAACTGTGCGCCGATCGCCTTGATGCTGTCGACCAGCGCCTTGCGCGCGGCGTCACGCGGGATCGCGTGCGTTCGCGCATAGTTGGCGACGAACACGTCGACGGCGCCGAGATCGCGCAACGCCAGTTCGATCCCGGACGCCTCGATCTGCGCCGCCGCCGCCGTCGCCTGCTGCAGATCGACCGTGAACACGTCGCGCGGCACGCGCGCCAGCGAGACGCTGGCGGAGGCACCGATCAGATTGCTGACCTCGAGCTTGAACGGCGACACCGCGAAGGTGCCGGCGCTCTCGGTCCAGCCAAGGCCGAGATCGGCATCGAGCGCGGCGGTGTCGATGCCGGCGACCAGCAGCGGCAGGAAGGCCGGGTTGGAGGGATCGAGCGGCCCGGCCATCTTGGCGACGAGGCGTGCCTGCGTCGGGATCGGGCCGACATACTGGCCCCAATCGAGGCTGATCGTGTCGATTTGCACCGGCTTGTCGCCGGACTTGTAGGGTGTCGACAGGGCCTTCAGCTCGATGCCGGCGAGCAGCTTGAGCATCTCGGCCGCCTCGGCCGGGGCGGGCTTGGCGCCGGCGGCGGAATATTTGGCGGCGAAATGCATCAGGCCGGCGAGATCGAAGCTCTTCAGCGCGAAGCGGCCGAGCTTGATCGGCCCGTTCGGCCCGCGGCCGTCAAACCCCTCGACGGCGATGTCGCCTTTGCCGTCCTGGAGGTCGAGGCGGAACGAGGCGAGCTTGGCGGGCCCTTGCGGCGTCTCGATCGACAGGCCGCGGAGCTCGGCATTCTTGATCGCCATGCCCTCATAGATGCCGGCGACCCTGTCCATCAGCTCGCGTGCCTGCTCGGGCGTCGGCTGGGCGGCCGGCGTTGCCGGAAGGACGGCGAAAAGAGCGGGCAGCTGCAGCCGGGAGGGCCGCACGCTGAACTCGTCCGCGCTGGCGCTGTCCATGCGCATCTTCAGGCCGGAGTCCGTGGTGATCTCGTAGGCGCCCATCGTGAACTTGCCGTTGATGCGATAGGTCTTGTCGTCCTTGGCGGCGTCGGGATCGAGCACGGCCAGGATCGCGTTGGCGTCCATGTCCTGATGGACGATGCCGGCCATGCGGCCCTGCATCTTGTCGGCCTTGCCGCCCGGCTGCTGCGGGGTCATCGTGAAGGTGACCTCGTCGAGCTTGTAGCTGGCGATGCGGCCGGCCTTGATGGTCTCGAACGTGAGCCCGGAATAGGCGAATTCGGCCGGGCCGGCGGAGGGGCCGCCGTCCATGGTGCCCGTGGTGCGCGGCACGGAGACCGACGATGCGCTGATTGTCACGAACTGCTGGGCGAGCGCCCGGTAGGTGTCGGGCATGCTGGCGCCGGAGGGGATCGCGGCAAACCGCGCCGGACCGGCATAGTCCTTCACCACCAGCTGCGGCAGCTTGTAGCTGAGCCGCATCGGCGCTGCGCCGGCCAGGCTGCCGGCCATCGTGACGTCATTGACCTCGATGCTGGACGCCGTGACATGCTCGCTGTCGGGCTGGTTCAGCCCGGTGGCGACGATGCTGCCGAAGGTCACGCTGGCCGGCGGTTGGCTGGTCGATGCCAGCTTGACGTCGGCGATCGTCAACTTGCGCGACCACAGGTCGAAGGCGACCTTGCCGTGGCTGGCCGTGGCGCCGTTCTGGCGGATCTGGGCGAAATTGGCCTCGACCTCGCGCTCGGCGCGCGCCTGGGCGTACCAGGGGACGCCGATGAAGCCGGCGGCGCCCAGGGCTACCGCTACGAGGACTGCGATGACGACACGTTTCATTTCGATATGCTCCGCCCAACGCTTAGGCAGCAGAGGGGTGATGGTCTCAGGGAAATCGATGGAGTAGGGATGTGCTTCTGCGAATTAGGGAATCGCTGGCCCGGGATGCCGACGAACATGGTTTCGGATGTTGCATGAAAGCCGTCCAACGTGCATCACATGCGCTTCCACCGGCCGGAAAAACCGACGTCTGAACGAAATTCAAGAGACCAAAAATCCGGGTCGGAAACGCTGGAGCACGTATGTCGTCGTCCTTTTCTGAAGATCTTCGTTCCGCAGCCCTGGCCTATCACCGCCTGCCGCGGCCCGGCAAGCTGGAGATCCAGGCCTCCAAGCCGCTCGCCAACCAGCGCGACCTCGCGCTCGCCTATTCTCCGGGCGTGGCCGCTGCGTGCACCGAGATCGCCAACAATCCGGCCGAGGCCGCCACGCTGACCGCGCGCGCCAATCTCGTCGCCGTGGTCTCCAACGGCACCGCGGTGCTCGGGCTCGGCAATATCGGCCCACTGGCCTCCAAGCCGGTCATGGAGGGCAAGGCGGTCCTGTTCAAGAAGTTCGCCGGCATCGACGTGTTCGACATCGAGATCGCCGCCGACACCATCGACCGCGTGGTCGAGACGGTGGCGGCGCTGGAGCCGACCTTCGGCGGCATCAACCTCGAGGACATCAAGGGACCGGAGTGCTTCGAGATCGAGGCGCGGCTCAAGGAGCGCATGAAGATCCCGGTCTTCCATGACGACCAGCACGGCACCGCGATCATCGTCGGCGCGGCGATCAAGAACGCGCTGTCGCTCGCCGGCAAGCAACTGTCCGAGGTCAAGATCGTGACCTCGGGCGCGGGCGCCGCCGCCATCGCCTGCCTCAATCTGCTGGTGTCGATGGGCGCGAAACGCGAGAACATCTGGGTCTGCGACATCGACGGCGTCGTGCATGAGGGCCGCAACACGCTGATGGATCCGTGGAAGGCGGTCTATGCGCAGAAGACCGACAAGCGGACCTTGGCCGACGTGATCGGCGGCGCCGACATCTTTCTCGGCCTCTCCGCCGGCGGCGTGCTGAAGCAGGAGCTCTTGAAGCAGATGGCCGAGAAGCCGCTGATCATGGCGCTCGCCAATCCCAACCCGGAGATCATGCCGGAGGAGGCGCGCGCGGCGCGGCCCGACGCGATGATCTGCACCGGGCGTTCGGACTTCCCGAACCAAGTCAACAACGTCCTCTGCTTCCCCTTCATCTTCCGCGGCGCGCTCGACGTCGGCGCCACCGCGATCAACGAGGCGATGAAGCAGGCGGCGGTCGATGCGATCGCGCAGCTTGCGCAAGACCCGCCGTCGGATGCGGTGAGCCGCGGCTTCGACACCGGCGAGACGCAAGGCTTCGGTCCGGGCTCGCTGATCCCCTCGCCTTTCGACCCGCGCCTGATCCTGCGCATCGCGCCGGCGGTGGCGAAGGCGGCGATGGAGTCCGGCGTCGCGACCCGGCCGATCACCAATTTCGACGAATACACCGCGCTGCTCGAGCGCTTCGCGTTCCGCTCCGGCCTCGTGATGAAGCCGGTGTTTGCGAAGGCCAAGGCGCAGCCGGTGCGCGTGATCTATGCCGAGGGTGAGGACGAGCGCGTGCTGCGCGCCACCCAGGTGGTGCTGGAGGAGAAGCTGGCGCGGCCGATCCTGGTCGGACGTCCGAGCGTCGTCGAGGCGCGCATCAAGCGCTTCGGCCTGTCGATCAAGGCCGGGCGGGACTTCGATCTCGTCAATCCGGAAGACGATCCGCGCTACCGCTCCTATGTGCAGAGCTACATCGAGATCGCCGGCCGCCGCGGCGTGACGCCGGATGCAGCGCGCACGGTGGTGCGTACCAATGCCACCGTCATCGCGGCGCTCGCGGTGGTCCGGGGCGAGGCGGACGCAATGATCTGCGGCGTCGAGGGCCGCTATATGAGCCATCTGCGCCACGTGCGCGAGATCATCGGCTTCATGCCGGGGGTCAGCGACTACGCGGCGCTGGCGCTGACCATCACCAGCAAGGGCGCCTATTTCATCGGCGACACCCAGGTGCGTCCCGACCCGACCGCCGAGGAGCTCGCCGAGATGGCGTCGCTCGCGGCCAATCACGTCACGCGCTTCAACATCAAGCCGAAGATCGCCTTCGTCTCGCACTCCGATTTCGGCGGCTACGACACCGACTCGTCACGCAAGATGCGGCAGGCGACCGCGCTGCTGAAGCAGCATCGTCCGGACCTCGAGGCCGACGGCGAAATGCAGGGCGACACCGCGCTGTCGGCGACCGCGCGCAAGGCGATCCTGCCGCATTCCGATCTCGAAGGCTCGGCCAACGTGCTGATCATGCCGAACCTCGACGCCGCCAATGTCGCCTATCAGATGATCAAGGTGCTGGCGGATGCGGTTCCGGTCGGTCCGATCCTGATCGGACCGGCGCGGCCGGCGCATATTCTGACACCGTCGGTGACGGCGCGCGGCATTCTCAACATGACGGCGGTGGCCGCCGTCGAGGCCCAGGAGCGGGCGGGGAGGGCGCAGCCGACGCTGTTCGCATGACCTTGTTGGCGTGATCGAAGTGTGGCGGAATTCGTCCGGTTTCGGTCGTATTCCGCCCGTCTTTATTGTTGAAAAGCGTTCGCGACGTCACATATCCGGCCTGACGGGCCGGCGACACATGGTTTGAAGTTGATCGTGAGGGCTGGAATGCCGGGTTTCATTACGTTCGGGCGCGTTCTGTTTGCCGTGATCTTCATCTACACGGGCGCGACCAAGCTGTTCGGCATTCAGGCGACCGCCGATCTCATCGCCGCCAAGGTCACGATCCCCACCGTGCTCGCGCCCTACGCGGCGCAGCTCGAGGCCGCCGCGAAGATGCCGATGCCGCAGATCCTTGCGATCGCGGCCGGCGCCTTTGAGGTCTTCGCGGGCGCCATGATCGCGATCAACTTTCTCGGGCGGTTCTTCGCCGCTCTGATGATCGTCTTCGTCGGATTGACGATCTTCTATTTCCACGATTTCTGGAATCAGGCCGCCCCGGACAACGCCAAGACCCTGATCGATGCGCTGAAGAATCTCTCGATCATCGGCGCATTGTTCATGATCTTCGGCTACGGCAAGGGGCCGAAGGCGCCCGAGCAGAGCGCCTATGGCGACATCTAGCAACTCGCCTCAGGCGGCGCGCTTCCAGGCGGTGACGCAGACGTCGTGGTCGGGATCGAGCATCAGCTGATTGGCGGGCGCAAAACCGTGGGCCGTCAGCACCTGCTGCGGCGAACGGCCTGGACCGACCTCCGTGAAGCAGGGGGCGCCGCCAGGCAGCGAGACGTGGGGTGCGAGCGACAGGAAGAAGGTGTCGTAGCGGTCCATGAACATGTCGAACACGACCGGCCCTCCGATGATGGCCGCGGTGCCCGTCGTGACCCCGGCAGCCGCGCAGGCGGCCTCGAACGAGGCGCCGGCCGGGTTCCACAGCGTCGACAGCGGCTTCTCGGTGTCCGGCGCAAGCCCCGCCACCGAGCGGGTCACGACCAGCCGCCGGCGCTTCGGCGAGTTCGGCTGGTCCTCATAGGAATTGCGGCCGTGCACGATCAGATCGGCACTGTCGAGCGCATCGGAGAAGAACATTGCGTCGCCGGGGAATTTGAGCGCTGCCGGCATCACATTGTGGGCGTCGGCCAACATTCCGTCGGCCGACACGATCACGTAACCTTCGAGACGAAGCTTGGTCACTGACGAAACGGATCCTCGATCATTCGGACACTGTCGTCACAACGCTCGAGACCGGCCTTTGGCTCACCGTCGGCAGCTTCGCGACCTTGCCGAGCTGCTCGTCATAGTTGGGAAGCGACTGCACCGGCGCCTTTGCCCGCATCGCGACCACCTTGTAGCCGCCGGCCTTCAGGCGGCGGAGCAGCTCGGGCAGAGCCTCGGCGGTGTGCTTGTGGAAGTCGTGCATCAGGATGATACCCTTGCCGAGCTTGTCGAGCTTCTTGAAGGTGACGTCGATCACCGCCTGCGCATTGCGCGCCTTGAAGTCGAACGAGTCGAGGTCGCAGGAGAAGATGCCGATGTTGCGGCTGCCGAGATAGGTCACCATCTCCGGCGGGTGCTGCAGCGCCGGAAAGCGGAAGAACGGTGCGGGCGAGTTGCCACCGAGCGCCCATTTCACGGCGCTGATGCCGAGCTCGATCTCTTCCTTGCGCTGGTCGTCGGTCAGCTTCTTGTTGGTCAGCGCGGCGTGCGACCAGGTGTGCGTGCCCACGGTATGGCCGGCATTGTAGACCTGCTTGAGGATCTCCGGATAATAGGTCGCGTGCTTGCCGATGATGAAGAAGATGCCGGTGGTGCACTGGTCGGCCAGCGCCTTGAGCACGCCGGGGGTGTTCTCCGGCCACGGGCCGTCGTCGAAGGTCAGGACGACCTCGTGATCCTTGAGGAAGTCGAGGTCCTTGAAGTGCTCGAAGCCGAAGCCCGGGCCGCCGGTGGTGTCGATCTCGACAGTGCGGCCGACGCCGAGCGCCTCCGGATTCATGCAAGGCGCGCGCGGCGGCTGGGTCTGAGCCGCCGCCGGCTGAGCCGCGGCCGGCGCGGGGGCGGCAGCCGCCGCCGTGCGCTGGGCCTGCGACCAGGCTGCGCCAGACGTCAACAGCGACGCTGCCAAAGAGCTTGCGAACACCAATCCAGCCGCAATCCGCATCTCGTGTTTCCTCGGGGTTGTTGCAACGGGAGCGCCAATGCCAGGAGTCGCTCCACCATCCGGGCGAGGATACTAGCCCAGCCGCCGGATCGGCGCCAAAAGGAAACGAGGCAAAAGCACGGGGAAGTTGTCAGCTTCCGCCGCATTCTTGCCAAGTGTTGCTCAGCCGTTGGCGAGCATCCGGGCCACCGCCGTCTTCACCCGGGTGTCGGTGGGCTCGACCGAGGACGCGAAGACGTCGGCGATATAGCCGTCGCGCCCGATCAGATACTTGTGGAAGTTCCAGCGCGGGGTGTCCTTGGGGCGCGCCTCCGCGGCCCAGCGGTAGAACGGGTGAGCATTGGAGCCGGTGACCACCGCTTTGGCGGTCATCGGGAAGGTAACGCCGTATTGCTTGTTGGCGAGATCGGCGATATCGCCAGCGATCCCGGGCTCCTGGTGGAAGTCGTTGGAGGGCACGGCGATGATCGACAGCCCGCGCTCGTGGAACTCGCCCCAGAGCTGCTGCAGGCCGGTGTATTGCGGGGTGTAGCCGCACTGCGAGGCCGTGTTCACGACCATGACCGGCTTGCCCGCGAAATCGGCCAGGCGAATCGGCTCGCCGGACAGCGCCGGGAAGGAGAAGCGGTAGGCTGTGGTCTTGCTCGCCGTGCCGTCGGCGCGGGCGCCGTGCGACGTCAGTGCCAAGCTCGACAATGACGCGCCGAGGCCGAGAACAACCATCCTGCGATCGATCATGTGAATCTCCCTGTGCAGATCCAGCCCCGGAAAGGACGCAAGCCCCCACGTTCGCCAGCCGGTACTGAAACGGCGACGGCTTTGCGTTGGATCAGACTGCGTTCCAGCAAGGGGATACCCTTAGGCTGGGGCGGAAAAAGGGACCTCGTCGGTCGTCAGCGCAGCGAAAGAATGAACTCCGTGCCCTCGCCGGTTTCGCCTTGGTTGATACCTTGATCCGAGACGATCAGCGAACTGCCGGTCGACAGGGCCTCGCCGAGCCAAGCCATGACATCCGCCGGGATCGTGATGCGATCCAGCGCCTCGGCCGGGCTGCTCAACTGAATGGCGGGCTTCGACTCGGCGTGGGTCTCCGCCGACTTCTTGCCGCGCCGGGCTACCTTATTGGTGGCCTCCGATGCTGCTGCGGCGCGTGCCGAAGCAGGAAGCGAGATGACCGACCAATGCAGGGTCGCCGGATCAGCCTTGTCGGCGGTTGCCGTGAACACGTGCGTGCCGAGCGGCTTGTCGCCCGGGGCGATGGTGACCTGGGTGTTGAACACCGGCGCGAAGTTCTGCCGGACGTACAGCTTGGAATCCTTGCGGCTGATGAAGATGGCGACCTGGCTGTTGCGCTTCAGCTCGGGCTTTGGAGCGATCGGCTTGTCCGGCGCGGCGACAACACGGGACGGATCCTTGGAGAGCTCCTGCGCGTCGAGCGGCTTGGCTGGCGCATCGGCGGTTGTCGTCGGCGGCACCGCAGGCTGGTCCGCGATCTCAGGGGCGGATGGCTTGGTGTCAGCAGCTTTGGTGCCAGCGGCCTGGGAGTCTGCAGGGTCGGAGTCTGCGGCTTTGGCATCGGCGGGCTTGAGATCGGTCGAGCCGGTCGCTTCCAGCTTGCCCGGCGCTTCCGTCGTCTTTTCAGGTGCCGCCGCCTCGGCGTTGTCGGCCGGCTGGCTCGCCAGTGCCGGCGCGGCATCGGCGGGCTTGGCCTCGGCGCTCGCTGCGTCGGCGGTGGTCGTTTCGGCGACGCTGGCCTTTACATCGGCCGAGTCAGGTCGCGCCGGATCGGCGCTCGGCGCGGCGTCAGAGGCCACGCTGGGCAGTCCGCTCGCGTTGCTGGCATCGGCGGTGCGCATCTGGCGGGGAACCGGTATCGCTTCAGCGGAGCGGCCGATCTCGCCATGGCCGATCGTGGCGCGAAGGTCGATCGTTGCGACCGTGATCGCCGGCGTCACCGCGGCGCCCTTGTCCGACTTGGTGGCAGCAGGTGCGTTGGCGTCGGGCTGGACCGAGGCGCTTGGCTGCGGCGCCTTCAGCGCGGCAAGCAGCGAATGCGAGAAGCTGGCCGGAGCCACTTCGCCCGGCGTCACCAGGACGCGCGATCCCATCCGCGTCCAGCCATAGATCCGGGGGGCGAAGCTCGCGGGCATGCGGATGCAGCCATGCGAGGCCGGATAGCCCGGAAGCACACCGGCATGGAGCGCGACACCCGACCAGGTGATCCTCTGCATGAACGGCATCGGTGCGCCGCTATAGATGTTCGACCGGTGAAATTTCTGCTTCTGGATCACGCTGAACACGCCCATCGGCGTGGAGTGCCCCTTCATGCCGGTGGAGACCGGCGCTTCCGCGAACAGGCCGTTGGCGTCGTAGACCTTGAGCTGCTGCTTGCTGATCGACACCGCGATCGTGATCGGCCCCTGCGGCTTGGCGGCCTCCTTCTCGATCGTCACCGGCTTCTGACCGTGGCGCACTTTGGGCTTGCGGGGCATGGCCGGGAGCGCGGGCGGAGCGATGGTGACCGGCTGCGAATCGTTCCAGTAGTAATAGGACGCTGCGTCAGCCTGAGATGTCGCTGCTAGAACAAGCGGGACTGAAACGATTGCTGCACAATAAAACCGCCCCCTGGCGGCTGCACGAACGCAGAGCATTCCGGCAAATCCTCAAGAACCATCTGGTCTTTAGTGTCGCAGACGGAGTCTGCGTTCACCAGCTTGGGGCTTCTGCCCGCCGTGAGTTTCGTTCCAATCGTAGCAGAAAAGCCTCACATCGCGTTAAACGCGCATTGGAGAGGCGGAGGCGTGGAGTGCCTTCCTTGCAGGCATTTGTGTTCCTACATGGGCGGTATGCCGAGCCATCGGCGGTATAACGGAGACCGACATGTCGTTCAGAGCCACCAACCGGTTTGACCTGTGGCTGAAAACCCTAGCTTTCCTACTGCTTATCGGACTGTCTTCGCCCGTGGTGTCAGCCTCCGCCGCGGATGAGCCGGATCTGATCTTCCGTCGGTCGACGGTGTTCAAGCTGCTGAGTCCGAATGACAAGCTCGCGACCTATGGTGTTGATGATCCTGAGGTCGAGGGCGTCGCCTGCCATTTTACTGTCCCGCAGAAGGGAGGCTATGCCGGCTGGCTCGGCCTGGCGGAGGAAGTCTCGGACATCTCGCTCGCCTGCCGGCAGATCGGTCCGATCCGCTTCAAGCGCAAGCTCGATCAGGCGGATGACATGTTCCGCCAGCGCCGGTCGCTGTTCTTCAAGAAGATGCAGATCGTGCGTGGCTGCGATGCCAAGCGCAATGTGCTCGTCTACATGGTCTATTCGGACAGGCTGATCGAGGGCTCGCCGAAGAACTCGACGTCGTCAGTCCCGGTCATGCCCTGGGGCAAGGCGGATGACGGCGAAGTCCAGAAGTGCGGTGACTTCATTCAATAAGCGACTTGCCGAGCAATGGTCGGTTGCCCGCGGGCTTGCCAGGCAATTTGCGCTTGGCAGGGTCGTGGCAGCCGATCAGCCGAAGCAGGCCCTGCGGCGTCGAGCCGGCGTTGTTTTCAGCGCGCTGTTGCGCCATCGGCACGGCAGTAGGGCTGCGCTTCGGTGCTGCCGGCGTGGGGGTGTACGTGCTGTTCTTGTCCATGCGGGTCCTGAGGGAGCAACGACGTCCCAACGCACCATGCGCCGCCGGGTTGCCGTGCGGAGCGGGCCTCCCTGGCGGCACGCTACCGGACAGGCCTTAAGAAGCTCTCCATCGGCGGGAATCGACCTCGGCCTCGCACGGCGCAGCCGGTCCGATGGGGAACGCTGAAATCATCCCGCTTTGCTTGATTTTGATATGGTTTCTCGTTTTGATTGTATTTTGTGTCGTCAGTCGGGCCGCATGAAACAATGCGGTGGGACCACGAAACCGTTTTCTGCTTGTGCCGCAGACGCGATGAAACGTGAAACGGTTATGAAATGGAGACGGGCAGAACTTGCCATCCAGGTGGTGTCATCCGGCCCGGTGCAGATGACATGACAACAACACGAGACCAGCGGTCCACCATGCTTCTTCGACTGGCTGCTGCGGCGCTTGCCGCTTTGTCCTGCCTCTCCTGGTCCTCCGCCGACGCGCGGCCCTCGGCACGACTGCCTGATGTGCGCGGCGAGTTCGTCCGCCAGTGTGCGCCTCGCATGCTCGGACGATGGGCGCACCCCGAAGCCGTCTGCTCCTGCCTGCATGACCATGCGGCCGCTGTCGTCGAGGATACCGACCTGCGCGAGGCACTGCTGCGCGGCATCAGTGAGACCGGCGTGCCGACGATCGAGGCCGATTGGGTGCCCGTGCCGAAGCAGTCCGAGATCGGACCGACCTTCACCAGGATCGCCAAGCCTGCCCTGCAGTGCATGTTCGATCCGGCTGGCTGATGCGCGCCGAGCTGTCCCTCGCCGGTATCCCGCAGCGCGCGGTCGTCACTCCAGGCCATATTGCGACATCAGCGCCTGCACCTCGGGCCGTCGCATGATGTGCGAGATCCGGTTGCCGATCGCCGCATCATCGTTGCGGAGCGACGATCTCGGCGACGATTTGTGGACGGTGCGAGAAGGGGCGGCGGCCTTCGACGCACGGCGCGCATCGGCGGGTCTCGCCGCTGATGATGACGAAGGCGCCACCGCCTGCACCTGCTGGGTCGGTGCGGCAATCGTGATTGGCAGGCTGGGCTGTGCCGTCGCTGCGGCGGGGCCAACCGCGGGGGCCGCTGCCGGAGAGGCCGCGGCTGCAACGGGCGGCGTAGTCGGGGCCACGCCGGGTGTGCCGGCCGTGGTCGCGACCGACGTCGTGGCGGGCGCGGCATCGACCGACGGTGCTGCGGCCGTGAGCGAGTTGGTGCGGGTCTGCGGCGACGCTGGCTCGGGCCTTGCGACCGGCACAGTCAGGGCGGAGAGCGTCGTCGGTTGCGGCGAGATCGGCGCCGGCGGTTCAATCACTGGAAGCGGGGGCGCGATGGCGCTGGCCCCCGAGGGCGCCACGACGGCTTCGCCGCTCTTCCTGTCGTTCCTGTTCGGCTCGGGCTTCTTGACTTCATCAGGGATATTCAGAGCCTGGCTCTGCGCGTGAGCCAGCATCTGACGTGCGGTCAGCGGTGATTCCGCGAAGGCTGTGGTCGGCATCAGGACGGCGGCTGCGAGCGTCAGCTGAATGATCCTGGAAGGCGATGTGCACTGGGTCATGGCTAACTCCTTGCGGGTGTGCGATCTGTCTGCGTTTGGTTCAAGCCGCGGCGCTGGCCGTCGCCCGGTCGTGGGCGACGACGACGCGCTGGCCGCGCATCTTGGCGATCACCTCGTCGCGCGGGCCGCATGCCAGCGTCTTGCCGAAGGCCATCACCATGATGCGGTCAACATGCGCCAGAAGCTGCGGACGGTGCGTGACGACGATCACGGTCCGGCCGGCGGCCTTCGCCTGGGCCATGGCATGAGCCAGCGCCCGCTCGCCGTCCTCGTCGAGGTTGGAGTTCGGCTCGTCGAGGATCAGCAGCCGCGGATTGCCATACAGCGCGCGGGCCAGGCCGACGCGCTGGCGCATGCCGCCCGACAGCGCCACGCCGCCTTCTCCGATCGGGGTGTCGTAGCCGTTGGGCAGGCGCAGGATCACCTCATGGGCGCCTGCGGCCTTGGCTGCGGCCACGACCGCGGCCTCGTCCACCCTGGCGAGACGGGCGATGTTGTCCGCCACCGTTCCCGAGAACAGCTCGATGTCCTGCGGCAGGTAACCGATATGCTTGCCGAGCCGGTTCTGGTCCCACTGGCTGTAGGCGGCGCCGTCGATGCGGATCACGCCTTCGCGGAGCGGCCAGACGCCGGCCATCGCGCGGGCCATGCTCGACTTGCCGCTGGCGGAGGCGCCGACGATCGCGAGGCTCTCGCCGGCCTTGAGCGAGAAGCTGACGCCCTTGACGGAGGGACGTCCCGCGGCCGGCGGCCACACCACGGCGTTCTCGACGTCGATGTCGCCGCGCGGCGTCGGCAGGGCCGTGGGCGCCGCGGTGACGGGGAGGGCATGGAACAGTTCCTCGAGGCGCCGATAGGCGGAGCGGAAGGCGATGATGCGCTTCCACTGGCCGACGACCTGCTCGACCGGCGCCAGCGCGCGGCCCATGATGATCGACGTCGCCATCATCGCGCCGGGCGAGATCTGCTGCTCGATGGCGAGCCAGGCACCGATGCACAGCAGCGAGGTCTGCACCGCCATGCGCGCGAATTTGGTCACGGAGTGCATCGCCGCGCCGCGCTCGACCAGCGTGCTGTGGGCATCGACCATCGCCGATTGCCGGCAGCTCCAGCGATCCATCACGATGTCGCCCATGCCGAGGCCGCGCACGACCTCGCCGTTGCGCAAGGCCGCCGCGACGAAGCGCGAGGCCTCGTTGGCCAGCGCATTGGTGCGCTCGACGCTGGCGCGCGTGTAGAATTCGGTGAACAGCGCCAGCGAGAACAGCACGATGGCGCCGAGCAGCGAAAGGATGCCGAGATAGGCGTGCTGCAGGAAGCATAACGCGACGAACACCGGCGTCCACGGCAGGTCGCAGGCGATCGCGGCGGTGCCGCTGGAGATGCAGTCGCGGATCGTCTCGGCGTCACGGATGATCTGCTGGCCGAAACGATGCCGTGGCGACAGCTCGGCCTTCATCATCGTTTCGAACAGCGGGTGGCGCAGCGTGCCTTCGAATTGCACGCCGGCGCGCGCCAAGACGCCGGAGCGGGCGAACTCGAGGATGCCGTACAGCACCAGGAAGACGCCGACGATCAGGGTCAGCATCACCAGCGTGCCGAGGTTGCGGCTGGTGAGCACGCGGTCATAGACCTGCATGGAGTAGAGCGGCGAGGCAAGCATGCTCGCATTGATGAAGAGGCTGAGCACGAAGGTCGCGGTGAGCGCGGGGAAGCAGGCGCGGAGCGCGGCTCCCAGCGGGCTTCGGGCGATGGTGTTCGTCATGGCAGATCCCCTCACGATGGCGCTCGGGGAGGTTCGTCCATTGCGGTATCAGCGACCGTGACTGACCTCACATAGGTCGAAACGGCTCCGCCGGTGCTTGAGTTGACCGGTCTCAGCCGCTACCGCAGTGACACGCCCGCTCGATCTCGAGCTCTGTCTTCTCGCCAGTCATGACATGCGCACTTTGACGACCCAAAACATTCGCCTCCTGTCGGGGCTCATTCTGTTCGCATTTGCCGCCACGCATTTTCTCAATCACGCGGTGGGTCTGTTCAGTCTCGAGGCGATGGACGAGGTGCAGGAGTGGCGGCTTGTGCTGACGCGGTCCTGGCCCGGAATGATCGTGCTGCTGGCAGCGTTGCTTGCGCATGCCGTGCTTGCGGTGGCAAAGACGATCCAGCGCAGCAGCTGGCGGCTGCCGGCGTGGGAGCTGATTGAGCTCGTTACAGGATTGGCGATCCCGCTGCTGCTGTTGCCGCACATCGTCGAGACGCATGTCGCCCATGCCCTGTTCGGTGTTCAGGACAACTACCTCTACGCGCTGGCGCTGATCTGGCCACGTGCGGCGTGGATCCAGACGATGCTGCTGCTGCTCGTGTGGGTCCATGGCTGTCTCGGTCTGCATCATTGGCTGAAATTCCGGCGCTGGTATCGCCTGGCGCAGCCGGCGCTGGTCGTGCTTGCCGTTGCCGTCCCGATGGCGGCGCTGATGGGCTTCGTGGTGTCGGGGCGGGCGGTCGCCGGGCTGTTGAGCGATCCTGCCATGGCAGAGCGGATGCGGCAGGTGACGCATTGGCCGAGCGAGCTCGATAGCAAGTGGATCGATCTGTTGCAGCTGTCGGCGCGGATCGCGGTTGCGGCGCTGCTCGTGGCCGGCGTGACGATCGTCGTCTTCCGCCACATTGCGCTGCTCGCGGCGCCGAAGGTTGCCATCACTTTTCCAAATGGTGCGACGGTGCAGGCCGCCATCGGCCCGACGCTGCTCGAGGTCATTAGGAGCAACCATCTCTCCGATCGATCCGAATGCGGCGGCCGGGCCCGTTGCGGCCTGTGCCGTGTTCGTGTGCTGGAAGGTGCAGAGACGCTGCCGCCGCCGGGTCATCAGGAGCGCGCCGTGCTCACGGGCTCGAGCGCCCCGGAGCATGTACGGCTGGCCTGCCAGATTCGTCCGGCGGCGCCGCTCACCATCGCGCCCCTGGTGGATGGCCCTGGAGCACTGACGCAGGTGAACGAACAGGCTGACGCTCAAGGCGAGCGCCGCGCCGTCTGTCTCGTCCAGATTCGCGTTCGCGCCTTCGCGGCCATCGTGGGCGATCGCCTCGCTTCCGATCTCGTCTTCATGATGAACGAGATCTTCGGCGCCGTGTCCGGAGCCATCGAAGCCAATGCCGGGCGGATCGATCGCTTCCTCGGTGACGGCGTGCTTGCCGTCTTCGGCGAGCAGCGCGGGCCGGATCACGGCTGCCGTGATGCGCTGCAGGCGATTGGCGCGATCGATCTCGCCATGGACCGGGTCAATGAAAAGATTGCGGCCGAGATCGGTCGTCCTGTCGAGCTCGCCATCGGCGTCGATGTCGGCGAGGTGGTCGTCGGACAATTGGCGTTGGGACGAATGACGCGCGTGGCGGTGCTGGGAACCGTGACCGACGTGCCGGCGCGTCTGGCCGCGTTGGCGCAGCGCAAAGGCTGGCAGCTGGCGCTGTCCGGGCACGCGGCAAGAGCTGCAGGCCTGCACGACGTGGCCGGGCTGGCCCACGAGACGCTCGCCGATGCCGAGCAGGGCGGGGACCTCGATGCCGTCGGCGTGCTCCGCGCGCGCGACGTCGCTCTCGTCGCGCGCGCGGCATCGGACGCGTCGGTCTAGGGGCCGCCGCATCATTTCTCGCGGAACGTCTTGGCAAGCGTGTTGAGCAGCGGTCCCACGAGATATTCGAGCACGGTGCGCTCGCCCGTGGAGATGATCACGTCGGCCTGCATGCCCGGCAGGATCTTGTCGGCGATGTCGGGCGGAATGGTCGAATAGTCGATCACGACGCGCGCCGAGTAGTAGCTCTGCTTGGTCGCCTCGTCGTTCATCGCGTCCGCCGAGACGCTCTGCACCTTGCCAAAGATCGCGGGCGTCGTGCGCGCGGAGAAATTGGGGAAGCGCACCTCGGCCTTCTGGCCTATGGCGACGCTCTCGATGTCGCGCGGAGAGACATGCGCCATCACGTCGACGCCTTCGCCGACCGGGACGATCTCGGCGAGCGTGTCGCCGGGTTTCACGACGGCGCCAACGGTGTGGACCTTCATGTTCATGACGATGCCGTCGCGCTCGGCGCGGATGTCGACACGGCGCAGCACGTCCTCGGCGATGACGAGCTTCTCGCGCAGGTCGGACAGCTTGGCGCGGGTGCCGTCGAGCTGCTGGCCGACCTCGGCAAGGTACTTCTGCATCGTCTGGTCGATCTGCAGGCGCGTTTGCGCCGCCGTCTGGGTCAGACGCGCCACGTCCGCCTGCGCCTGGCCGAGGTCGCCTTCGACGCGCGCACGTTCCCGTTCCAGCTCGAGGAACTTGTTGCGCGGATAGTAGCCGCCGGCGACCGCCGGCCGCACGTTGTTCATCTGGGTCTCGAAGCTCGCGCGTTGGGCGACGAGCGCGGCGCGCTGGCGGTCGCGTCCGGCGAGCTCCTGCTGCTGCTGGGCGATCTGCGAGTTCAGGATGTTGATCTGGCTGATCAGGCCGTTGCGCCGCTCGATGAAAAGGCGCTGCTGGTCGGCGATGACGAGCGCCGCTTCCGGCACGTGCTGCCGACGGAGCAGGCTGTCGGGGAAGGAGATCATCCGCGCATTGCCGCGCTCCGCCAGCAGGCGCGCCTCCTCGGCCAAGGCGGCGTCCATCTGCTTGCGCAGCAGGTCCGTGTTGGCCTGCGCCTCGGTCGGCTGCAGCCGGAACAGCAGGTCGCCGCGGTGCACGGCGTGGGTTTCCTTGGCCAGGATCTCCCTGACGATCCCGCCCTCACGGTGCTGGACGACCTTGTGATCGCCGGAGACCGACACCGTGCCCGGCGCGATCGCCGCGCGGTCGAGCGGTGCGTAGGCGGCCCACACGCCGAAGCCGCCGAACACCAGTGCGATCGACAAATAGCCGAGCAGGGCATAGCGGCTGAAATCGGCCCTGACCGGCTGCGGCCGGTCTGCCGGCTCGAAGAAGCCGTGATCCTCAACCAGTGACATCGACATGATCGGTCCCCCGCGATTGTGCACCGGCGGGAGCATGGGCGATGCGACGATGAGGCACTGTGCGTCAGGTCACGCCGGTCGTCTGGCGACGTCCGGCCGGAATGCGCTGCTACTTCTTCTTCGGCCCGAAGCGGGGCACGCATTTCGTGGTGCGGACAATGCCGGCTTCGGCCATCCGGGAGCCGGAGACCTCCTTGACCTGACCGGCGGGGCAGGTGCCGTCATCGACCAGCACGCGCTGGCCGAGCCGGAGGTCGATCACGTCCTGCTCCCGCCCGACATATTGCGCCTGCGCCGGCGCGGCGAGCAGCAGCACGAGGCCGAGGCCGGCAAGAGCCTGCGCGGCACGACGTCGCCGCGACATATGGACAAGACGCATCACTTTCC
The DNA here is from genome assembly GCF_032381435.1 of Bradyrhizobium sp. SZCCHNR1002. Classification (NCBI taxonomy): domain Bacteria; kingdom Pseudomonadati; phylum Pseudomonadota; class Alphaproteobacteria; order Hyphomicrobiales; family Nitrobacteraceae; genus Bradyrhizobium; species Bradyrhizobium sp. SZCCHNR1002. The sequence goes on along the minus strand of NZ_JAUHIS010000001.1, from coordinate 1,108,510 downwards.
CTCGATCTTCACACCGTTCGGCCCGACATTGATCTGAAATCCGTCGGGCTGCTTCTTGGCCTGGTAGAAATTATAACCGAGCACGACGATGGCCGCGGTGAGAATGCCGAGCAGGAAATAAAGAATGTTGCGATGATCCGACATGTCAAATTCCAAAAAATGTCTTGTCGTCTTTCGTATGCGCCAGTGTACGGGGAGGCTTGCGATTCTGAAAGCAGTTGCAAATCCGGTGCAACAGCGCGGTGAATTGTGGTTTGCTGGGATCGTCAGCAATCTGGAACCTGAACGGGCATGATCACCAAGGACACTACGCAACGGATCGTCGACGCCGTCGATGCCGGCTTCGATCGGCAGCTCGCCACAACCAGCGACTTCGTCGCGATCCCCTCGACGCGCGGCGCCGAAGGGCCGTGTCAGGACATGTTCGGTGATCTCCTGCGCGCTCGCGGCTACGAGGTCGACGATTGGCACATCGATCTCGATGATCTGAAGGACATGCGGGGCTACGGCCCGATCGAGCATGATTTCTCGAAGGCGCGCAGCGTCGTCGGAACCTATCGGCCGGCGACCACGGCGGGGCGCTCGCTGATCCTACAGGGGCATTGCGACGTCGTGCCCGCCGGTCCGCTCGACATGTGGGAGACACCGCCATTCTCGCCGGTCATCCGCGACGGTCGGATGTATGGTCGCGGCGCCTGCGACATGAAGTCCGGAACGATCGGTGCGCTCTATGCGCTCGATGCCATCAACGCCGCAGGTTTCAGGCCGACTGCGCGCATTCACGTCCAATCCGTGATCGAGGAAGAGAGCACCGGGATCGGTGCGCTCTCGACTTTGCAGCGCGGCTACCGCGCCGACGCCTGCTTCATTCCGGAGCCGACCAGCGGCAAGATGGTGCGCTCGCAGGTCGGCGTGATCTGGTTCCGCCTGAAGGTGCGCGGCTTCCCCGCCCATGTGTTCGAGGCCGGCGTCGGCGCCAATGCGATCCAGGCGACCTATCACCTCATCCATTCGCTTGAGAAGCTCGAAGCGGAGTGGAACGAGCGCGCCAAGAGCGACCGTCACTTCAAGACGCTCACGCATCCGATCAACTTCAACCCGGGCATCATCAGAGGCGGCGACTGGGCCTCGAGCGTACCGGCCTGGTGCGACGTCGATTGCCGGATTGCGATCCTGCCCGGCTGGTCGGTCAAGGATTGCCAGAACGAGATCCTCGCCTGCGTCGCCGCAGCCTCGCGCGATCACCGCTTTCTCTCGAACAATCCGCCGGTGGTCGAATGGTCCGGCTTCCTGTCGGAAGGTTACGAACTGACCCATGCGGCCGAGCCCGAGGCGGCATTCGGCAAGGCATTCGCCGCCGTCTATGGCGGTGAGGTGCAGGATCTCGTCTTCACGGCGCTGACCGACACGCGCTTCTATGGGCTCAACTACAACATCCCGAGCCTCTGCTTCGGCGCCACCGGTGCGGCGATGCACGGCTTCAATGAATATGTCGAGATCGACTCGCTGCGTCAGGTGACCAAGGCCATGGCGCTGTTCATTGCCGAATGGTGCGGTGTCGAGAAGTCCTGACTTTGTGACTCGCGAAGGCAATGACCTCTCAGGTCATTGCCTTCGATTCGAAGCTCGATGCATTCAGATCAGGTGCAGGCACGCGAAAGACGTGTCGTCCGGTCGCGGGGAGGAAACGGCATGACGCCGCTCGAGAAGATCAATTCGCTGAAGATGCCGTTCGCCGAGTTGAAGGGCGTCATCTTCACCGAGGCCAGCGCTGAGCGCGTGGTGGCGCAGATGCAGGTCCGGCCGGATCTCTGCACGCTACATCACACCATCCATGGTGGCGCCATCATGGCTCTCGCCGATTCGGTCGGCGCCGCTGCGACCGTGATCAATCTGCCCGAGGATGCCAAGGGCACCACGACGATCGAGAGCAAGACCAACTTCATCGGCGGCGCCAAGGAGGGGAGCGTGGTGACCGCCATTGCGACGCCGGTGCATCGCGGCCGCCGCACCCAGGTCTGGCAGACCCGTATCGAGACCGACGACGGTAGGCTGGTGGCGATCGTCAGCCAGACTCAGCTGGTGCTGTGACCATTCGTATACGAACGAATCATTAACTCACGCGACCCGTGCATGGCCGCATGTTCTCTCCGTAGAGCACGGGGCTTGCAATGAATGTTGCGATGCACAATATAGCTGCTGTCTAGGGAAAGACGTCTGTACGCGGAGGGCTTCGGAGAGGAGTCTTTGGCAGTGACACAGGTAGATACTTTTCGTCCCCGGCCGGGCTTCGGCTATGTGCGGACGCTCAGCCAGCACGAGGAACTGCCGCTGCTGCGCGATCATCTGCTGCGGCTCGATCCTGAGAGCCGGCATGATCGGTTCAACGGTTTTCTCGATGACAGTTTCATCGAACGCTACGCGGCCCGCTGTGCGGCTGACGGCACGATCGTCGTCGCCTACATGGAAAACGGCATGGTGCGCGGCGCGGCCGAGTTACATCCGCCGGAGCAGTCCGAGGACGGGCTTCCGGAGATCGCGTTCAGCGTCGAATCCTGCGTGCGCCGCCGTGGCGTCGGCAGCCTGCTGTTCCAGCGTGTGATCTCGGAAGCGCGCTGGAAGGGCTATCGCAAGCTGCGGGTGACCACGGGTTCGCAGAACCACGCCATGCGCGCGCTCGCCTTCAAGTTCGGTGCGCATCTGGCGTTCCGGCATGGCGAGTCGACCGGCACGATTGATCTCTCCGAGCAGCCCCAGGATGAATTCGCCAAGCTCGTGATCGACGCGCCGATCGCAGCCGCACGTGCATTCTTCAATTTGAACCGGGCTTGCTGGAAGCTGGTGACCCGGATGTACGGGGACAAGCGCGCCGCTTGAGCAAGAGCGGCTCGTCAATGACAACGCTCGCAAATGACAAAAGCGCGACGGCGATTTCGCTGTCGCGCTTTTGTCATGGAAGTCGTTGCGGGCTCCGGCCGGCGGCTATCCGGTGGCGCGGCGCAACGGTCAGGTGCCGGTGCGCTTGTCGAAGTTGAAGCGGCGCACGGTGCGGCGCTCGACCACGACGGCGCGCTGCTGCGTGCCCTGATCAGCCGTGATGACCCGCGTATTGGTGCGCGCGGCAACCCGGACCGCCTTCTTGACCTCCGGCAGCACCTGCTCGAGCGGCAGCCCCATCAGGGCGGACGCGATCTCGGCCTGAGCCTGGACGTCGTCGGTGATGCCGGACGCTGCGAATATCGCCTCCTCAAGAGTCGGGGGATCACGCCTGACGCGACGCGGACCGTACTTGGTGTTCCAATCTTCGCTCATAAGAGGCCTCGTGAATCTTCGGGGATACCTAGAAGCAGCTTTGTTGCATTGCAATATGAAATCTGCGCGGCAGCCCAGCTATGCGTTCACCATGTCGCGATCGGGCAACGCTGCCGCCGTCATGTGGATATCCTGGGGCCAGCGGCGCAAGGCCGCGTGCCCGGCTTTGGTGAGGGCGTAGACGCCGCGTTCGGCGCGGTCGAACCAGCCATAGACATTGCGCTGAAGGATTTTCGGTGCATCAGGAATGTCCGCTCGCAGCTCGCGGACGCGTTTCGGGCCGTCCGAGAGCGCCGAGGCGCAGGCCAGCGCCTGCTGCCGGTAGGCCGTCATGAGGGGGGTCCGGGTCGAGCCGCCGCTGACAGGGTCGCCCTTGCGACGCTGATGCTCGATCACCAGGCGCGATCGCTTCTTGGGATTCTTGCGCGGCGCAGTGGTCGGCGGCGGGACCAGGACTTCGACCTGGCCGTTGGAGGTCACCGCCAGCATGCCGAAACCGAGCCGTCGGCACAGATTTCGATAGCGTGTGTCGCTCTCGCGGCCCTTGCCGCGCGCCGACAATCGAGCGGCAATCCACACCTCGTCACATGCGCCGGCGCGGTCGACCGCCTGCAGCAGCAGTTCCAGGTTGAAGGCCTGCTTGAGCTCACAGATGACCACGATCGGCGGGTCCTCACCCTTCAGCGCGACCACGTCACAGCCGCTGACTTCCCCCTTGGCCGTGAAGCCGAGGTTTTCGAGGAAGCGTTTGACGGGAAGGTAGAGCGCGGTTTCCAAGGGGCGTCCATCGTTGCGACTCAAGCGCCGCGAGTCTAGCCCGATGCGTCTCGTCGTGTCAGCGCGAACTGCGGCTCGGGCGCGGTCTGCTAAACGCGGCCGACTACCGGTATCAGTGCCCCGGTGACACCGCTTGCCGCATCGCTGGCCAGAAACAGGATCACCTCGGCAAGCTCCTGCGGCGTCACCCATTTGTCGAAATCGGCTTTCGGCATGCTGGCGCGGTTTGCCGGCGTGTCGATCGTCGAAGGCAGCACGGCGTTGACGGTGATCTTGCCCTTCCACTCCGCCGCCAGCGCTTCGGTCAGGCGATGCACGCCGGACTTGGAGGCGGCATAGGGGCCCATGCCGGCACCGGCCTGCAGTGCCCCCATGGCGCCGATATTGACGATCCGGCCGGTGCTGGAGCGCACCAGATGCGGGATCGCGGCGCGAGAGGCATGCAGCGCGGTCATGAGATTGCGGGCATGCATCTTCTCCCAGACGCTGTCGTCGCCGTCGGCGGCATTCTCGAAAGCAAATGCGCCGGCGATGTTGATCAGGGCATCCAGCGTGCCGAAATGGGCGGCGACCGAGTCAATTGCGACCTTGGCCTGGTCTGGATCGGACAGATCGACGCCTCCGAGCTCGATGCGGTCGTCACTGGCAGGGATTTCGGCCTGGGCGTGATCGATTCCAGCCACATGCGCGCCACGCGCCAGCGCGAGATCGGCCACGCTGCGCCCGAGCGCGCCCTGCGCCCCCGTGATGACAATCACTGCTCCGTTCATTCCGTCCCTGATCCCCGTTCACACGCCCCGCAGCGTCCCTTTTTATACTATTGCCCTGCGGACGAGTTGCAATGGCTGAGCGGCCGGTGCATTCAATTGCAATCTGAAGGCGTGGTTTGTCAGAGGTGACCATGACCGCGACAAGCTCTTGCAGATTTCCCGACGTTATCACTGCGTTTCGCTATCCGATCCGGCATTTCCACGAGAGTCTCGTGACCCGGCGCAAGACCCGCGTGGTGGCGCTCGGCTCGTCCTCGACCGCGGGCACCAACGATATCGTGGCGTTTCCGGCGCGGCTCGAGCAGAAGCTGCGTAAGGAGAAAGCCAATTTCGGCTGCGTGATCGACGTCCTCAATCGCGGCATCGGCGGACAGGAGGCTCCGGAAGAGCTCTCCCGCATCGAGAGCGACGTCATCGCGGAGCAGCCCTCGCTGGTGATCTGGCAGGTCGGCACCAACGCCGTCTATCGCTACCAGACCTCCAACCTCGATGAGGTCGAAGCGGCGCTCCGCAACGGCCTCGGCTGGCTGGCCAGGCTACCGATCGATGTCATCGTCATGGACCTGCAGTACACGGCCGCGATGGTCGATCCGCCAGAGCGGTTGAAGCAGGCACGGGACATGCAACGTCGCATCGAGGAGGTGACTTCGGCCGCGAGCGTCAACCTGTTCCGGCGCTGGGATCTCATGAAGGGCTGGTGTGATGCCGGCATTCCGTTGCGGGCCATGGATGACGGCCATGACGATGGCCTGCATATGAGCGAATGTGCAACCGCCACGGTCAGTGCGGTCCTTGCCAAGGCCATCATGGCGAGCCCCGCGCCGCCGGCCTGATCGATAAAATTTGCCGGAGTTTCGTAAGCAGATCGCCAGCGCGGCCGGCTAGCCTGCTTCCATGCCGCTTGAGGGGCGTTGGAGCTTTGTCATGATGAGACATCTGCCGGACCATGGTTTGCCGCTGGTGCAGCTGAAAGAGCAGCGGCGGGATCTCGTGGTCGCATTGCAGAACCGGTCGGGCCCGGTGAGCGGATGGGAGTTGATGCAGATCGCAGCGGTGCAGCAGGCGATCTCCGCGTTTGAGGAGGTCATTGCCGATCTCGACGCGCTCGAGGCGGCCGAGTCGGCCGACATCGAAGCGGCCTGATCTTCGCCAATCGCACGCGGCCGACCGTTCGAGGTCGGAGCGACGTGCGTCGCACGGCTGCTGCGGTTAGCATGGACTGCATGAACCGGGCTTTCATCGTCGTCACACTGAGCTTCCTTGCGCTGTCCTGTCTGGCAGGGTCGTCTGCCGTTGCCCTGGCGGCCTGTGTGCCGGACCAGCACCGAAGCTTCATTTGCGGCAATGGCAAGGATGCCATCCGCGTATTTCCCGAGACGGCCTCACCATCGGGGAGGTTCGCGTTCGGCTGGCGGACCTCAGATGGTTTGCCGACCGGACAGGCCGAGCCGCCCGGTGATGTCGACAACGTGCTGATCAGGTTGCCGGACGGCGCGGTGCTCGGCCGGCTTGGTGGTACCTATTGGGCTACCGGCGAGATGCGTGCCAATCGCTATGATCTGATTGCCGCCTGGTCGCCCGACAGCCGCGCCGTGGTCGAGGTCGCGAACAGCCGCTGGGACACGGATTCATTCCGCTTCTACGCAGTCGGCGATCCCGACGTCGTGACCCTGAACCTCCATGATCTGGTCGAGCAGGCGGTCCGCGCGAAGACTCCGCCGCGGGCTGGGAAGGGGCGGGTGTTTCGCGTACGCGAGGATCTGCCCGTCAAGCTCGATGCCGATGGCCGTCTCCGCTTTGCTGCCATTCTCTTCAAACCCAAGAGCGAGGAGCCGGCGCTCGGCTTTCGGCTCGAACTGATGATCAAAGCCGTCAAGTCATCTGCCGCGGCGCGCGTGATCTCAGTGCAGCCGGCCAAGCTGCCGGACTGAGCGCGGTTCTCAACTGGTGAGGTAGCGCTGTTGCAGAGCAGTGCGGGCGGGGCCATCGAGACCAAGGCCTTCGCGCAGATAGCTGTCGATATCTCCATACGACTCGCGCACGGCACCGAGAGCAGCAGCCAGGAACGAAGCCTGCACCGTGCCAATCGCCTCGAGCACGTCCTGCGGAAGCTCGGGATGGGCAGCCGTGTCGCGGCGAAAATGCTGGTTGGTGAGCAGATAGTCGTCGAGAATGATTTCGTCGGGCACATCGAGGGCAGAAAGCACCAGCGCGCAGGCCACGCCCGTGCGGTCCTTGCCGGCCGTGCAATGAATCACCAGCGGGGCGTGATCGCCGAGCAGATGGTCGAACAGAGCGCGGAAGCGCGGCGTGTGGCGCAGGATGTAGTTGCGATAGGACTCCCGCATCAGCTCCAGGGCGTCCTCCACCGTCAAACGTCCGGCCGACCAGCGGTCACGCAGGACAGGGACGACGCTGGGCTCGATCGGCAGCGTATGAACGGCGATCTCGGCGATCGCACAGAGGCCTGCGATCCGCTCTTCCTTGCCGCGGAAATCGAACGCCGAGCGGATGCCGAGCTGTCGCACGACCGCAGCGTCGGCTTCGGTCAGTCGACCGAGATGGTTGGAGCGAAAGAGATGTCGCCAACGCACATGGCGGCCGTCGCGGCTGGGATATCCGCCAAGATCCCTGAAATTGCTGGCCCCTTGCAGGCCGAGATGACGGGAGAGATGCGAAGGTGACGCAGCTGACATGAGTCGAGTGTACGTCATTCGCGATTCAGTTTGAAACCACCTGCCACCGCTCTTGTGCAGGAGGAGGCGAGGGTCTCGGAAAGCAAAAGGGCCGGAACCTTAGCGGTCCGACCCTTCAGCAAAGGCTCAGAAGATGCGTCACGGGGTTTGTCGACATCAGCGGTCCCATGCCGGCTTGGCTTCCTGAATCGCCTCGTCGTGATACCAGCTGCCGCTGTAAATGGCCGGCTGCAAAGACGGAGCGGCCTGACGCGCAGGCGTTTCTCCGAGTTGCCGAGGCGCGAGACCGGCCCGCCCCCCGCGCGGGAATTGATAGATCCTTGCGGACCCCTCGTTCACGTTTGTGTCCATTGAACAGGCTCCTCTCCATCGGACTGCCCATGATGGTGCGCCCGACTCGTTCTCTTGTGGTTACCTCTTCCGATATCGGCGGCTGCCCCGGGGAATGCAATATGATCAAAACGAAATCACAAATTGCGCGTTTTGAGGGCAAACACGGTTTTGCCCCCTGCGAAGCAACGGGCAGCTGATTAACGCTTGGGCCGGATCAAAGGTTGCGGCGTGGGCGGCGAAGCTTTGCGAAAATGTCCGGGAACTGCTGCTGTCTTGTTCTGCGCAATTTTCGCGTCGCCGCAAATGCCAATGAAACAAGCGGGTTTCTGGCGCGCTGGTCGCGCCGCCATGCGCTCCGTGCAAACCCGGCCGCGCTGGTTTGCCGCACCCCTGGCGAGCGCGGGCGAGGCTTCGCGGTCTCCGGGTGAGCACCGACGCATGCGGCGGGACGTCGCGGGACTTGGCACGTTCCATGCTTAAGAGTGCGCTGGCCGATCGTGGCCGGGTAAGCGCGGGGAGCCTTCGATTGCTGGGCTCCCACCTTTCGATAAGACAGAGAGGCTCAATGACGAAATACAAGCTCGAGTACATCTGGCTCGACGGCTACAAGCCGGTGCCGAATTTGCGCGGCAAGACACAGATCAAGGAATTTTCCTCTTTTCCGACCCTGGAACAGCTGCCTCTTTGGGGCTTCGACGGCTCGTCGACGATGCAGGCCGAAGGCCATAGCTCCGACTGCGTGCTGAAGCCGGTCGCCGTGTATCCCGATGCCGCCCGCACCAACGGCGTGCTGGTGATGTGCGAAGTCATGATGCCGGACGGCAAGACCCCGCATCCGTCGAACGCCCGCGCCACCATCCTGGACGATCCGGACGCGTGGTTCGGCTTCGAGCAGGAGTACTTCTTCTACAAGGACGGCCGTCCGCTCGGCTTCCCCGAGTATGGCTATCCGGCTCCGCAGGGTCCATACTACACCGGCGTCGGCTTCAAGAACGTCGGCGACGTCGCCCGCAAGATCGTCGAGGAGCATCTCGACCTCTGCCTCGCCGCCGGTATCAACCACGAAGGCATCAACGCCGAGGTGGCGAAGGGCCAGTGGGAATTCCAGGTGTTCGGCAAGGGCTCGCGTACGGCCGCCGACCAGATGTGGATGGCCCGCTACCTGATGCTGCGCCTGACCGAGAAGTACGGCATCGACATCGAATTCCACTGCAAGCCGCTCGGCGACACCGACTGGAACGGCTCGGGCATGCACTGCAACTTCTCGACCAAGCACATGCGCGAAGTCGGCGGCAAGGAGTACTTCGAGAAGCTGATGGACGCCTTCAAGGAGGCCCGCGCCGACCACATCGCCGTCTACGGCCCGGACAACCACATGCGCCTGACCGGCAAGCATGAGACCGCCTCGATCGACACCTTCAGCTGGGGTGTGGCCGACCGTGGCGCCTCGATCCGCGTGCCGCACTCGTTCGTGAACAACGCCTATAAGGGCTATCTGGAAGACCGCCGCCCGAACTCGCAGGGCGACCCCTACCAGATCGCGTCTCAGGTCCTGAAGACGATCGCGATGGTTCCGACCGGCGCGAAAGCCGCAGCCTAAGACGCCGAGCACAACACCCCGGGGCAGGGGCTGACATGATGATCCGCCGGAGCAGCCGCTTCGGCGGATCATTCGTTTTGAAGGCCGGCACTCGTCGCGCCCTCTCGATGAGTGGTCGGCCAAGTCCAGGCCGGAATGGCCGCTCTTGATCAATCGCAAGTCCCGCGCATATGGACAGCGGTATGTCCATCTTGGATGGCAGGGGTTCGGATCTGAGAAGCGGGGGATCGAATGACGTATCGCAAGTGGGTTGTCGGCGTTGCGCTGGCCTGTTCGGTCGTGTCGCTCGCGGCGACGCCCTCGCGCTCCAACGCAGACCAGTATCTGCCGCGGCTCGGCGACATCATGAATCTGATCCAGGTCAGGCACGCCAAGCTGTGGTTCGCCGGACAGGCCAAGAACTGGGACCTTGCCGGTTACGAGCTCGCGCAGCTCAAGCAGAGTCTGACCGACGCGGCGATCTTCTATTCGGGTCTGCCGGTGAACAACGTGACCACCCTCAGCCAGCCGATCCAGTCGATTTCCGATGCGATTGCCGCCAAGGATGGCAAGCGCTTCGCCTCCGCGGTGACCGAGCTGACGTCCGGCTGCAATGCCTGCCACGCGACGATGGATCGCGGCTACGTCGCCATTCGCATCCCGACCGACAAGCCGTTCGGCAACCAGGATTTCCGGCCACAGGGGCGGTGAGCGGGCGGGTTTCGGGCGTGAGTTGCGGTGCAAAATTGCGCCTTCCACCGGCGGCGCGCATCGACTAAGAGCGGCGGCAACCCGTCCACCGCCTGAGCCCTCATGATCCGCCTCGACAACATCAGCAAGCAAGTCGGCCACCAGATCCTGTTCATCGAAGCCTCCGCCGCCCTCCAGCGCGGCGAGAAGATCGGGCTCGTCGGCCCCAATGGGGCCGGCAAGTCGACGCTGTTCCGCATGATCTCGGGCCGTGACCAACCGGATGAGGGCCAGGTCTCGACCGATCGCGGCATTTCGATCGGCTATTTCAACCAGGACGTCGGCGAGATGTCGGGCCGCAGCGCCGTGGCAGAGGTCATGGACGGGGCAGGGCCGGTGTCGTCGGTCGCGGCCGAGCTCAAGGAGCTCGAGGCTGCCATGGCCGATCCCGATCGTGCCGACGAGATGGACGACATCATCGCCCGCTATGGCGAGGTGCTGGCGCGGTTCGAGGAGCTCGACGGCTACGCCCTCGACAGCCGCGCCCGCGAGGCGCTGGCCGGCCTCGGCTTCTCCGAGGAGATGATGGACAAGGACGTCGGCCTGCTCTCCGGCGGCTGGAAGATGCGCGTCGCGCTCGCCCGCATCCTGCTGATGCGCCCCGACGTCATGCTGCTCGACGAGCCGTCGAACCATCTCGACCTTGAGAGCCTGATCTGGCTGGAGCACTTCCTCAAGGGCTACGAGGGCGCGCTGTTGATGACGTCGCACGACCGCGAGTTCATCAACCGCATCATCAACAAGGTCATCGAGATCGACGCCGGCCAGCTCACGACCTATTCCGGCGACTACGACTTCTACGAGCAGCAGCGGGCGCTGAACGAGAAGCAGCAGCAGGCGCAATATGAGCGCCAGCAGGCGATGCTCGCCAAGGAGATCAAGTTCATCGAGCGTTTCAAGGCGCGGGCGTCGCATGCGGCGCAGGTGCAGAGCCGGGTCAAGAAGCTCGACAAGATCGAGCGCGTCGAGCCGCCGAAGCGCCGCCAGGCCGTGGCGTTCGACTTCCTGCCGGCGCCGCGCTCGGGTGAGGATGTCGTCGCGTTGAAGAACGTGTCGAAGAGCTATGGCAGCCGCCGCATCTATGAGGGGCTCGACTTCATGATCCGGCGCCGGGAGCGCTGGTGCGTGATGGGCGTCAATGGTGCCGGCAAGTCGACCTTGCTGAAGCTCGTCACCGGCACGGCCGAGCCCGACGACGGCTCGGTGACGATCGGCGGCAGCGTCAAGATGGGCTACTTCGCGCAGCATGCGATGGATCTGCTGGACGGCGACGAGACCGTGTTCGAGTCGCTGGAGCATTCCTTTCCGCAGGCAGGCCAGGGCTCCCTGCGCGCGCTGGCCGGCTGTTTCGGCTTCTCCGGTGACGACGTCGAGAAGCGCTGCCGGGTGCTGTCGGGCGGCGAGAAGGCGCGGCTGGTGATGGCCAAGATGCTCTACGATCCGCCGAACTTCCTGGTGCTGGACGAGCCGACCAACCATCTGGACATGGCGACCAAGGAGATGCTGATCGCGGCGCTGTCGAGCTTCGAGGGCACCATGCTGTTCGTCTCGCACGACCGGCACTTCCTGGCCGCGCTGTCGAACCGCGTGCTCGAGCTGACGCCGGACGGGCTGCACCAGTATGGCGGCGGCTATACCGAATACGTCGCCCGGAGTGGTCATGAGGCCCCGGGCCTGCGCAGCTGATCACGGATGCCGCCGCCGCGATCACGCGCTCAGCCCTCGATCATCTCTGACACGCGGCTGGCCAGCGCCTCGACGTCGAACGGCTTTGTCAGCACCTGCATGCCTGGCGCGAGCTGGCCGTTGCCCAGGATCGCGTTCTCGGCATAGCCGGTGATGAACAGCACCTTGAGATCGGCGCGGGTGGCGCGCGCCGCATCGGCGAGCTGGCGGCCATTCATGCCGCCAGGCAGGCCGACATCGGTCACGAGGAGGTCGATGCGCCCATTGGATTGCAGGGCGGCAAGGCCGGTCGGTCCGTCCTTGGCTTCGATGACGGCATAGCCGCGCTCGTCGAGCACCTCCATCACCAGCATGCGCACCGTCGGCTCGTCGTCGACAACGAGGATGGTCTTGCCCGTCGGAGCCGATGCCGCGATTGCCGCACGGGCAGGATCCGCGGCGGCAGCTTCGCCGACATAGTGGCGCGGGAAATAGAGGCACATCGTGGTGCCCTGGCCGATTTCCGAATAGATCCGCACCTGGCCGCCCGACTGGCGTGCGAAGCCGTAGACCATCGACAGGCCGAGTCCGGTGCCCTGGCCGATCGGCTTGGTGGTGAAGAACGGATCGAAGGCGTGCTCGATCACGTCGGGCGTCATTCCGGTGCCGGTATCGGTCACGCAGAGCGAGATGTATTGGCCCGCCGGCAGGTCGCGCTCGCGCGCGGCGCGGTCGTCGAGCCATTTGTTGGCCGTCTCGATCGTGATCCGGCCGCCCTCGGGCATCGCGTCGCGGGCATTGATGCAGAGATTGAGCAGGGCGCTCTCGAGCTGCGAGGAGTCGATCAGCGCCGGCCATAGCCCGGCGGCCGTCACGACCTCCAGATGGATCTGCGGCCCGACGGTGCGGCGGACCAGCTCCTCCATGCCCATCACCAGCCGGTTGACGTCGGTTGGCTTGGGATCGAGCGTCTGCCGGCGCGAGAAGGCGAGCAGGCGATGGGTCAGCGCTGCCGCGCGCTTCGAGGCGCCCTGGGCTGCGGCGACGTAGCGGTCGACCTCGGTGAAGCGGCCCTGGCGCAGGCGGGTCTGCAGCATCTCCAGCGAGCCCATGATGCCGGTCAGCAGATTGTTGAAGTCGTGGGCGATGCCGCCGGTCAGCTGTCCGACCGCCTCCATCTTCTGCGACTGTCGCAAAGCCTCCTCGGCTTCGCGCAGCCGCGCCTGCTCGCGCAGCCGTTCCGTCACGTCATAGGCGAACTGATAGGCGCCGATCTGCTCACCCCTCGCGTCGCGCAACACCGAAAAGCGCAATTCATAGAAGCGACGGTCACGGCTACCATCGCCGAATTCGCCGACCTCGACGAACTCCTCGCCTGCCAATGCGCGCGACCACACGGCGCGGACGGCGGCCTGGTGCTCGGGAAGATCCTTGAACAGCTCGAGCAGATGGTCGCCCACCTTGGGCTGGACGCCGAAGATGCGCTGGAATTCCTGGACGGCGGCGCCATTGATCGCGATCAGCCGGAACTGCATGTCCACCACCTGCACGAAGGCATTGGTGCCTTCGACGATGTCGGCGAGCAGCTTGCGCTCGGCGAGCGCCGCGACGACCCGCGCTTCCAGCGTATCGTTGATCTCCTGCAGCGCGGCTTCGGCGCGCTTGCGCGCGGTGATGTCCTGGAAGAGCACCGCGACCTGGCGCCTCGTCGCGGGCTCGACGCGAAACGCGGCCAGCTCCAGGTGGCGGCCGGTGGCGACGAGTTCGCGCTCGAAGCGGATCGGCTCGCCGGTGCGCAGCACGCCGCCATAGAGCTCGACCCAGCCGTCGGCTTCGCCCGGCACCATCTCCCGCACCTTCTGCCCGACCACGTTCGGGATGCCCGCATGCAGGGCATAGGCCGGATTGGCCTCGACGTGGACGTAGTCGCTCAGCGGCCCATGCGGGCCGTCGAAGAACTCGATGATGCAGAAGCCTTCATCGATCGAGTTGAACAGCGTCCGATAGCGTTCCTCGCTCTCGGCCAGCGCCGTCTCGGCCCGTGCGCGCTTGCCGGCATCGGCGGCAAACAGCGCCTTGAGCCGGGCATTCTCACTTTCGAGCTCCTGCAGTTGCCGGCGGAGCGCCTCGATCTCCGGGGAACTCACGCTGCAAGGGCCTCGGCACGTTTGAAGATCAGCAGGGGGGCAAGGGGCATGAGCAGCTCGATGTGGAGATCGACTGACAACATACCATGTCAACGCCGCCTGCGGTACGCTCCCCTTTGATGGAACTTGCGGGATGGTTGTCGAGCCCCGCCGGCGTCTTGGCGGGGCGCTCGTGTCGTCGCTCGCCCGTGGGTCAGCCGCCGGCCTCGCACTTCTTCATGAAGCTGGTCTTGGCGGCACCGGAGAGCTTCTTGCCGTCGGAGCCGACCGCCTTGGTCTCACAGCTCTCGGCCATGCACTTCTTCATGAACGAGGTCTTGGCCGCTCCGGCCAGCGCCTTGCCGTCCTTGCCGACGGCCTTGGTCTCGCAGCTGTCCTCGGCGAAGGCGGAACCGGCGGCGAAGGTCGCGAGCGCGGCAATCAGGAAAAACTTCTTCATGAGCGTGTCTCCTCAGGGGGAACAATGCGGCGGATGGGAGCCGTAAATCTTGGCGCGATCAAGTTTCCTGTTCGGCTATCACCCGAAATCCGGCTGCACGGCCTGTGAACTCATCAGCATGCTACCGGTGACGCCGGTGTGACGTGCTCGACGAGGCGCCCGCCTTCATCGCATCCCGCGCTGCAGAAAGGCCAATGTCTCGGGGTCTCGCGCGCCATCGCAAGAGCGGTCGAGCGCGGCCGCGAACTCCGCGTTCGGGGCGATCGAATCAAACAACGTCATGCAGGATCTGAACTTGATGTCGTCCGGCGAGCCGAGGATCGCGCGGAGCGATTTGTTGCTCACGGCCAGCACGAGGCGGGTGCATTCGCGCAGGCGCGGTCCGAGCACGGGATGATCGAGATAGGCCTCGGCCTCCGCGCGAGAGCGGATGGCATAGCGCTGCGCCATCGCGGAGTGGCCCAGCCCTTCGACCTGCGGAAAGATGAACCACATCCAGTGGGTTTGCTTCCGCCCCGCCGCAAGTTCGGCGGTCACGCGCGAATATATCGAATTCTGTGCGTCGACAAATCGGTTGAGGTCGTGACAATCGGCATTCATCATTTCCTCCAACTACCTGAATTATCTAAATAATCGATTGGCCTGCCGGTCCGGAGCGGTCGTGTATCCGCCCGACTCCGGCGGCGGCGCCGGAGCAATCCGGGCTGGTCTTTGTCTAGATTATGCCGCACTCTTGCCATCCTATGTCATGACGGGTCGAATCGTACCCCTTGGGGTCGGACACCTTCCACGGGTGCTCGAAAAGGGGGGTATATCGGGGACGTGATGGCTTCCAGTGAAGCAAGCGTAGACGTTCTGTTGTCGCAAGGCCGCTTCGGGCGCTCCGAAGCGATCGCACTCGTGCTTGCAGCACTGGCGATCGCGGCGGGCGCAGCGGCATGGATCGATGCGACCAGTGAGCAGCCGCCGGTCGCCACGGCCGCCCTTCCTGCGACCGCCGCGCCCGCCATGACCTTCGAGACCCGCTTCGCGCCGGCTTCCGCCTCGGCGACGGCCTATTCGGAAAAAGACGCTATCCGGGCGCTCGACCGTTTCGCCTTGCGCGGCATCGACCGCCAGCTGCTGGACGCCCGGGCGGCGCTGGTGAAAGGCATGGAGTCGCGCGATGCCGGCGCGCGTGACCTCAACGGCAGCGACTGGCGGCCGACCCTGACGGAAGGCAACACGGTCGCAATGCCCGCGCCGGGCGTGCCGCTGCCGCGGCCGCGCCCATCGGTGGCCAACCTGCCGACCAGCCTCGTGTCGGCCAGTGCGCCCGAAGCGGTCGGCCGCGTCGATGACCGCTCGATTCTGCAGAAGCTGTCGGACATGTTGCCGAGCCCGACCAAGTTCGCCTCGCTCGGGCCCGATAGCGGCATCGTGCGCTCCGGCGTCGATCTCGGCGCGCTCGGCTACGAAAAGACGGCCGTCTACGACATCAAGGCCAAGATGGTCTATCTGCCCTCGGGCATCGGCCTCGAGGCTCACTCCGGCATGGGCAACCTGCGCGACGACCCCGAGCACGTCAATCAGCGCATGGTTGGCGCGACCCCGCCGGCCACCTATGACCTGAAGCCGCGCGAGAAGCCGTTCCACGGCGTGCGCGCCCTGCGCATGAACGTCGTCGAGGGCACGACGCTCGGCCGCAGCGGATTGCTGACTCACCCCTATATGCTGGGTCCGGAGGGCGATTCGAACGGCTGCGTGTCGATCAAGAATTACGATCGCTTCCTGAAGGCGTATGATGACGGCGAGTTCAACCGACTCGTCGTCGTCGTCGGGCTCGAGGCTGGCACCCCGACGCGGACCGCGCAGAAGACCGAGTGACGCATCGTCACCGGGCGCGACCGCGGCGGCGCCGCCTGTCGCATCTTCCGGAAGGTCCTCATGATTGATCCCGCAAAGTCGGAAACGCGTCTGCGTACAACGTTCAACATCAAGGTGAACGGCAAGCCGGTCGTGATTTCGACGGTCGGGCAGGCGCATCAATTCCTCACCAGCCTCAACGCCGTCGAATGGATGGAGTTCAAGTCGCTGCACGACACGGCCATGGCGGCGCTGCAGGACGCGGCCGACAACGCCATCATGACGGTGCAGGCGACCAATGCGGTGCGGACCTTGTTCGTGAGTGCCAAGCTGTTGTGAGTGTGGGGGGATGGTGCCAGGGGCTGACATTGCTTGCTTCTGCCTGCGTTGACCCTCCGCTCCCGCTCCAAACTCACCGTCATCGCCCGGCTTGACCGGGCGATCCAGTATTCCAGAGGCGGCTGTGAGTCCTCGATGGGCCGCGGAGTACTGGATGCCCGCCTTCGCGGGCATGACGGCGGTAGGTGGAGTGCCATCTCGCCTCCTCTTGATGCCGGGGCGCGCGCGCAAGCGCGAGCTATGATGCGCAATTGCGCATCTGCGCATCCATAACCACGAGTGGCAGATTGAGGCGGGCGTATCGCTCCGTCGTGCTCCGCAAGTTCTGCTGCGGCGTATGGATTCCGGGCTCGCGCCCCGGAATGACAGGGAGTTTGTGGAAGCGTTGCTCCGCTCATGACCTCACCTCTCGCAGAACTTGCGACATGTGCGCATGCTCCCGCGTTCTCGCAACGCGCGGCGTCCGAGTGATCCGTTCGTTTTGCCCTCGTCATGAACAGAGGGCGCGGGGAATGCCGGGCTGCTGGCCGCAACCCATGGCCCGCCTGCAGAAAAAAAGCAGGCGGCAGTCACCACAGGTTCAGCCGACAACCGGCATTCCCCGCGCGATGGTCTTCACGGCTGCTTCGCGCGCTCCCCGGTGCGCCGGGCGTTCTGGTCACCGTGCACGATGACGCGCTTTGGGCGCGCCACCGCGGGGGCATCAGCGTCGGGATGCCAGGACCACGCGACTTGACCGTACGCGACGCCAGCGTTCGTCGGCGCAAGATGCGCTGCGCTGCCATCGCGTCCACCGCTCCTCCCGCTCCACGTCCGTGACGACCGCGAACCGCCCCTCCTGCGAGCGGGAGATGACGCGACAAGAGCATCGATTTGGAGTTAGGAAAAGCAGAATATTTTCAACGGCGGGACTGGACAGACCAAATCAGCTTGATCCGTATGGAGAAAATTGTGTTTGCGGGAATCCCGGATTCAGGGTCGCTCCCCCCGGGATGCGCGATGGTGGTGGGAGAATTCGCGCTGAGTCGCCCGACGGGCATCGGCCAGGCTGTGGGGCTGCCGCTCGATTCGTCTACGAAGCGCGACATCGCCGGGGGCGCTGCGGCGCGGCCATATTGCTAGTCGGCCATCGCCTCGGCCTCGATCACGATCTCGTCGCGCTCGACCTTCTCGGCGGGGGCGCCATTCGCTGTCTCGGCCGTCTCGAAATCGTCCTCGGCGATCTCCTGCACCTCGGCCTCATCGCCCCCGGCGGCCGCCGCTGTCTCGACCTGCTCGGCGGCAAGCTCGGCCGCCACCACGGCTTCCGGCTCGGCGGCGTCGGCAGCGGGCTCGCCGAACAGGTTCGGCCCCGGGATCGTGGTCGGGACCACCGGCCGCGACTTGGCCTTGTACCAGGACGAAAATTTCTGGGTGAGGGTGGCTTCGAAATCGGCGAGCGGCAGGGTGTTGCCGTCCTCGTCGGTGATGACGACCTGCCAGCCTTCGGCCTCCATCACCTGCGCATTGGCGATCACGATCAGCGCGCTTTCGCGCTGCTTGCGGATCTTCTGCGACTCCCGCTCGGCGATCATCGTGTACGCCATGACTCAACTCCCAACCATCGACTCTGGGGACGATGGCCCGAAGCACCATCGGTTCGTCGTCACTACGCCGCGAGAGTGTGAGCGCCGCTGGGCCGGATTGCGTTCGCCTAATGACAATTTGGCGGCGCCTCACAGGTTCCGGCGACGGCGTGGGAGTCGAAGATGCAACAGCCGGCAAAATAGTGGTGCAGCGAGACGCGCGCTTGTTGAAGGCGCGCAGCGACGTGTCATCATTCGATTCTGCGGCGGCAACTGCTTCGCGGCAATGCGAGAGCAGCGGGTGAACCGGACAAACAGCGGGCGAATTGGGGACACTGATGCGAACTCATCTGTTCAGGATGCGGAACTTGAATGTGGCAATGGCAGGGCTTGCGCTGGCCATGGTCGCCAGCCCGCGCGCGGGCCACGCCTTTACCGAGGACGACCAGCGGCGGCTGTGCACCGGTGACGTTTTTCGGCTGTGCTCGTCCGAGATTCCCGACCGCGACCGCATCATCGCCTGCATGATGAAGCAGCGCGCCAGCCTCAGCGACGGCTGCCGCAGCGTGTTCGGCCGCCCGTCCGAACGCTCGGCCTCGGCCACGGTGACGCGCTAGCGTCCCCGCCAGCTTCGACAACGACGCGCCGCCGGTTGGCTGGGGACCGACCCGCGGCGTCATGCCGATCTTCGATGATACCGATGCTTCGATGACAATGTGGGCGTGGTAGACTGGCACGGATCATCCGGCCAGGAGTTGACCGCCATGAGCACCCGCATCCTTGTCCTCTACGGCTCCTACCGCTCCGACCGGATGGGCATCCGGCTCGCGCAATTCCTCGTCGATGGGCTGCGCGACAAGGGACAGGACGTCGAGCTGATCGACGCCAAGGCGGTCGGCCTGCCGATGCTCGACCGCATGTACAAGGAATACGAGCGGGGCGAGGCGCCGGCGGCCATGACCGAACTCGCGGCCAAGATCCGCGCGGCCGACGGCTTCGTGTTCGTGACCGGCGAATACAATTGGGGCATGCAGCCGGGGCTCAAGAATCTCACCGATCACTTCCTCGAGGAATGGTTCTGGCGCCCGGCGGCGATCGCGAGCTACTCGGCTGGCCGGCTGTCCGGGGCGCGCGCCGCCACCGCCTGGCACGGCACGTTGTCGGAGATGGGCATGGTCGTGGTGTCGAGCACGCTCGCGGTGGGCCCGATCGGACAGGCGCTCTCGACCGACGGCAAGCCTACGGGCGATGCGGGTCAGTCGCTGGCGCGCGCGTTTCCGCGCTTTGCCGACGATCTGTTGTGGTGGGTCGAAGCCGGCCGGGAACAGCGGGCGCGCAAGGCGCCGCCTTATTGAGCGCTGCGATCTCGATGCAAGCCGGAGCGCGGGGCGCGCGCGCCGGCCAACTTGCGTCCAGCTAGCGCGCGGCGTTGCTCGGCGTGTTGGTCACCGACTGCTGGCGCCGCGGCGCGGCCGCCGTCTGCCCCTGGCAGGGCAGCTCCTTCCAGGTTCCATCAGGGTCTTGCTGGTAGGCGCGGCACGGCGTTGTCGAGGCGGATTGTTCGTCCGCCCTGGCCGTCTGGGAATTCTTCGCCAGTGCGGGAGCTGCCGTGGCGACGATGGCAGCCAGCGAACCGACGAAGATCACGGGGGTGATCCGCATGTGGGGTTCTCCTGCTCGAAGCACCGCCGATTCAAAGTTGGATTGTGGAAACATTTAGGCAAAATCTTCTGGTCCCAGTCCGACGGCTAACGATTGTTTGCCGAGGCTTCCTCGACGTTAACCCGCCTGCCTGGTTGGGCTGGTGGACCCCGGACTGTGGCATCATCTAGGCTGGCGCCGCCGCATTGCTGGGGCTAAGAGCGGAGCTGACGCGCGTGAGCGCCCTCATCGCCACGCAGCCCTCCGACCGGGGCGGCTGCGTTCGGTCAACGGACGTCGCCAAGGTGGCCGGCGCTCCGACATCAGCCGCGGCAACGACAGATCGTGGCGGTTCGCTGCAAGAGCGGGCGAGGGCGTGGATCGCGCAGGCTGACAATTGTGCGATCATGACGCGACCCCGACTGCCCTCTCTCATCGCGCTGCGTGCCTTCGAGGCCGTCGGCCGCAAGGGCAGCGTGCGCGCCGCCGGCGACGAGCTCGCCGTCAGCCACACCGTCGTGTCCCGCCATCTGCAGAACCTGCAGCGCAGCCTGGGTGTGGCGCTGGTGCGCGCCGAGGGCCGGGGCCTGGCGCTCACCGAGGCCGGACGCCAGTTCCATGCCGAGGTCACCCAGGCGTTCGACATCATCGCCCGGGCCACCACGCAAGTGCGGCCGGCGGCGCGACCGACCCTGAACATCTGGTGCATTCCCGGCCTCGCCAACCGGCGGCTGCTGGCGCGGCTGCCCGAGCTGAGCGGACCGCCGCGCAACTGGGACATCAACCTGCAGCCGACCTTGTCGCACCCGGACCTGCCGCGCGGCGAGGCCGACGCCGAGATCGTCTATGCCGAGGCGATCGAGCCGAACGGCAGCGTGATGGCCGAGGCGCTGGTGCGGCCGCGCGTGTTTCCCGTCGCAAGCCCGGCCTATCTGGCGCGCTTCCCGGCGATCGCGGCGCTCACGGGCCTCGCCAAGGCCTCGCTGATCCACGAGGAGTCCACCGCGCAATGGGAGCGCTGGTTCGAACTGGCGGGACTGGACCAGCCGATCAGCTTGCGCGGCCAGCGGCTGTGGCATGCGCATCTGGCGATCGAGGCGGCGCGCATCGGGCAGGGCGTCGCCCTCGCCAACGAGGTGCTGGTCGCGGAGGACATCCGCAGCGGCGCGCTGATCGAGGTGTTGCCGTCGACGGTTCACATGGGCGCCTATCAGCTCGTCGCGCTCAGGGAGCGCTGGGACGAGCCTGCCATCGTGGCGCTCCGCGCCTGGCTGAAGAAGGTGCTGGCTCCGTAGCGGCGCATCGGTGGCTGTCTGGTGCCTTGCTGTTTGGTGCCTTGAAGTCACCTGTCGGGCGGAACAAGCTGATTGATCACGCCGCTGCCTGGCCTAGCCTGCTGCTCAAATCCCGCACGAGAGGTGAGCCATGGTAGCGAAATTGGCTGCGAATGAAGAACTGCTGGCGCGACGACACGATGCCGTGGTCAGGGGCGTGAGCTACGCGACGCCGCTGTTTGCCGACCGCGCTCTCAACAGCGAGGTCTGGGACGTCGAAGGCAAGCGCTATGTCGACTTCGCCGGCGGCATCGCCGTGCTCAACACCGGCCATTGCCATCCGCACATCGTGGCCGCGATCCGCGCCCAGCTCGACCGCTTCACGCACACCTGCTTCCAGGTGCTGCAATACGAGCCTTATGTTCGCTTGAGCGAGCGGCTCAATGCGCTGGCGCCGATTTCGGGGCCGGCGAAGTCGATCCTGCTGACGACCGGCGCGGAGGCGACCGAGAACGCCATCAAGATCGCGCGCGCCGCCACGGGACGTAGCGGGATCATCGCCTTCACCGGCGCCTTCCACGGCCGCACCGCGCTCGCCAACGCCATGACCGGCAAGGTGATGCCCTACAAGAAGCCGTTCGGGCCGCCGCTGCCAGGCGTCTGGCACGCGCCGTTCCCGATCGCCGGCAGCAACGTCTCCGTCGAGGACACGCTGTCCTACATCAACTTCATCTTCAAGGCCGACATCGACGCCTCGCAGGTCGCGGCGATCATCATCGAGCCGGTGCAGGGCGAGGGCGGTTTCCACCAGGCGCCGCCGGAGCTGATGCGCGGCCTGCGCCGGATCTGCGACGCCCATGGCATCGTGCTGATCGCCGACGAGGTGCAGACCGGCTTCGGCCGCACCGGCAAGATGTTCGCGATGGAGCATTACGACGTGCAGCCGGACCTGATCTGCGTCGCCAAGAGCCTCGCCGGCGGCATGCCGCTGTCCGGCGTGATCGGCCGCGCCGCGATCATGGATGCCGCGGAGCCGGGCGGCCTCGGCGGCACCTATGGCGGCAATCCGCTGGCCTGCGCCGCGGCGCTCGCCGTGCTCGACGTGTTCGAGCAGGAGAAGCTGCTCGACCGCGCCAATGCGATCGGCGAGCGGCTGAGGGCGGCGATCGAGCGCTTCTCGCGCGCCAACAATCTGGTTCCGGTTTCCGGGCCGCGCGGTCCTGGCGCGATGGTTGCATTCGATATTCTCAAGCAGCGTGGCAGCGACGAGCCGGATGCCGAGATGACCAAGCGCGTGACCCGCGTGGCGCACGAGAACGGACTGATTCTGCTATCCTGCGGCGTGACTGCGAGCACCATCCGCATTCTCGTGCCGTTGACGGCGTCGGACGCGATCGTGGACGAAGGGCTGGCGATCCTGGAGAAATGCCTGGCCGCGTGACGCGGGCAGGGTGAGTTGGGAAGGCTGGAGGCTTTGCGTGACTGAAACTGCGGCGGCTGTGCCGAACGATGTGATGGAGCGGCTCGCCGCCGCTGTGGATGCCAACTTCAAGCAGCAGGTCGCCTTCCTGCAGCAACTGGTGCAGTTTCGCAGCCTGCGCGGCGAGGAAGCGCCGGTGCAGGACTGGCTGGCGAAGGAGTTCGAAGCGCGCGGCTACAAGGTCGACCGCTTCAACCTCGCCGACGTCGACCTGATGCGGCATCCGAAGGCCGCGCCGATGGACAGCATTGCGCTCGACGGCTCCAAGCAAGTGGTGGCGACGCTCGACGGCGAGGGCAAGGGCCGCAGCCTGATCTTGCAGGGCCACATCGACGTCGTGCCGGAGGGACCGACCGACCTCTGGAGCGACGCGCCCTATGAAGCCATCGTGCGCGACGGCTGGATGATCGGCCGCGGCGCGCAGGACATGAAGGCCGGCGTCTCCGCGATGATCTTCGCGCTCGATGCCATCAAGGCCGCCGGCTTCGTGCCGGACGGGCGCATTCACCTGGAGACCGTGACCGAGGAGGAGAGCACCGGCAACGGCGCGCTCTCGACCCTGATGCGCGGCTATACGGCTGATGCTTGCCTGATCCCGGAGCCGACCGGCCACACGCTGACCCGCGCCCAGGTCGGCGCGATCTGGTTTCGCCTGCGCGTGCGCGGCACGCCGGTGCACGTCGCCTATGCTGAGACCGGCACCAACGCCATTCTCTCGGCGATGCATCTGATCCGCGCCTTCCAGGAGCACACCAAGGAAATCAACGCGCGCGCCAAGTCGAACGCGTGGTTCTCAGGCGTGAAGGATCCGATCAAGTTCAACGTCGGCATCATCAAGGGCGGCGACTGGGCGAGCTCGACGCCGGCCTGGTGCGATCTCGATTGCCGCCTCGGCGTGCTGCCCGGCGAAACGCCGGCACAGGCCATGGCCGGCATCGAACAGTGCCTCGCCGAGGCGCAGGCGACGGATAGTTTCCTGTCGGAGAATCCGGTCGAGCTGGTGTGGAGCGGCTTCCAGGCCGATCCCGCCGTCTGCGAGCCCGGCAGCGCTGCCGAGGCCGCGCTCGCCGAGGTTCATGCGCGGGTGTTCGAAAAGCCATTGGACGTGCGGCTGTCCACGGCGGTCAACGACACGCGTTACTACACGGTCGACTACGGCATTCCGGCGCTGTGCTACGGCCCCTACGGCATCGGTCCGCACGCGTTCGACGAGCGCGTCGATCTCGACAGCGTGCGCAAGACGACGCTCTCCATTGCGATGTTCGTCGCGCAATGGTGCGGGCTACGGCCGGCATGATCAGCGTTGCACTTCTCAGCCGCCCGGGGCTGATGGATCCGATGAAGGCGGTGCTCGCGCGCGAGCTGCCGGGCGTGACCGTCGCATCCTGGCCGGAGCCCGCCGCACGCGACGCGGAGCTCGCGGTGTGCTGGAAGCCGGAGCCCGGCGCGCTCGCGGCGATGCCGAAGCTGCGGCTGATCCACTCGATCGCCGCCGGCGTCGACAACATCCTGTCCGACCCGGCCGTTCCCGATGTGCCGTTGTGCCGGATCGTCGATCCCGACATCACCTCGGCGATGACCGAGTTCGTGCTGTGGAGCACGCTGTATTTTCATCGCGATTTCGACCGCGTGATCGGCAATGCGCGTGACGGCCTCTGGCGCCGCTACGAGCAGCGTGCGGCCGGGGATTGCAGGGTCGGCATTCTCGGGCTCGGGGCGCTCGGCTCCGACGCCGCGCTCCGTCTCGTCGCGCTCGGCTACGCTGTCAGCGCGTGGTCGCGCTCGCCCAAGCAGCTCGACGGCGTGAGGACGTTCAGCGGTGCCGATGCGCTCGATGACTTCCTCAGCGAGGCCGATATCCTGGTCTCGCTGCTGCCGCTCACGCCGTCGACGGTCGGGCTGCTCGATGCGGCGCGTCTGAGCCGGTTGCCGAAGGGCGCCGCGCTGATCCTGTGCAGCCGCGGCGAGCACCTCGTGATGGACGACATGGTCGCGCTCATCCGCAGCGGTCATCTGCGCGGTGCCGTGCTCGACGTGTTCGAGCAGGAGCCGCTGCCCGCGGACCACCCGCTGTGGCGCGAGCCGGGCGTGCTGGTGACGCCGCACATGGCGGCGATCGCGTCCTGGGAGACGATTGCGCGGCAGGTCGCCGAGAACGCCCGGCGGCTGCTGCGCGGCGAGCCGCTGCTCAACGTCGTCGATCGCGCTCGCGGCTATTGAGCCGCCGCGCGGGGTCTATTCGAGCGTCTGCACCGGCGGTGCGACGGGGCCGCGCGGGGCCGGCGGCGCGGCGGCGGCTGTCCTCGGTTGCGACGGTGCGCTGCGCGGCGCCGCCTGCGGCGGCTGCGCGGAGTCAACCATTGCCGCCTGGCTGTCGCGGACCGGACGACGGACCTGCTGGGAGCGGGCTGCGCGCGAGCGTCGGAAGCCCCAGGAGCGGGCGATGGAAGGGCCGGCGGTGTAGCCGACCACGGCGCCTGCGACAGCGCCGACCGGACCGAACACGACGGCGCCCGACAAGGCGCCGAGCGCAGCATCACCGCCGCGATGCTCGTCGGCTCGCGCTGACGGCATCAAGGCAGATGTCATGAGTGTGATTGCAAGCGCCGTTGTGGCCAGCATTCTGGTCATGCGATGTCCCCTTCGTCTCACCGCCGCCGAAATGAAGGACAAATGTGGCGAGAAGAATGCGGTTGGGGACGACCCGCTGCGTGGGCGGCCGACGAGTGCGTCAGCTCTGCGTCACACGGCGGGTTCCGTACTTGGCGCGCCATTTCGGGCCGGGGCCGCGCATGTAGTAGCGCTCGGGACGGTAGGGATCGCTGACCAGCGCGAAGAAGCTCTTCCAGCGATCGCGCAACGCAGCCAGGCGGAGATTTCCAGACGCGAACATCACGGGCCTCGATCTCAATGCATACGGCCGAGGATGGATGAGAACGGCACCGCGAAGATCTCCTCGTCGAGGTCATCGGCGACGTGAAGCACCCAGTCGCGCCAGTCCTCCTCGCTCTCTGCCGAAATCAGTGCGTGCATCACGCGCGTCGCGTGGTCGCGCGCTTCGGAGAGATCGAGGACCGCGGTTCCACGCCGGTCGATCAGGATCTCATCGTCGTTGGAGCAATGAAAGAAGACCTGTGTCATGTCTCGCTCCTCAGCCACCATCGCTCGAATCTATCTCACAACTAGCAGCGCAGCGCGCTGCGCGAAATTACGATTGAGCACGTAAGGTAAATTACGGGCGCAGTGTTGCCTTTTGGAACCGCATCTGCCGTGACCGGAATCACACAATTGCGCGATTCTGGAACTCATCGCGCGCGTCGTGGTTAACGGCGAATTCCAGGGCGATAGGAGCACCGCGCATGATGTCCGAAACGAAGATTCATGCCGTCGCGCGCCAGATGCTGGAGATGCACGGGCCTGCCGCGATCGCGCAGGCCGCGCAACAGGCGCTAAGATGCGAGACGGGCGGCGAGGCGGAGGAGGCCAGAGAATGGCGCCACATCGCGGAAGCCATGAAGATGATGCGCGGGCCGCATCAGAGCTGACCTCATCGTTCTGATTTTAGTGAATCGTCGGCGGCGCGCTCGGGCGCATGCGCCGACTCTGCTGCGCGCATTCGTGGCAGGGGCTGCCCGTCAAGAGGGGGCGTCCGCATTCTCATCCTGGTTTCCGACCCAATTTGCCCGCAAGATTCAGGCAATGATTCGGCAGCGGATTCGCCGTTGACCAACGTCGTCGGCACGACCGCCGTCCAGGGATATTGCCATGGTCTTTTTCAAGCGTGAGCTGAGCCCGGTCGAGATCTTCGAGCGCGCGCTGAAGGACAAGCAGGCGGCGCGGCAGCGGCTGACCGAGCGGCTCGTCGTCGCCGAGCGGGCGCTGGAGGAGAAGCGCGTCGCCGCCGAGCGGCTCGCCAAGGCGAGCGCCAGCAACGGCCAGCTCGACCGCGCCGAAGCGAAGATGCAGGCGGTCGAGCACAAGGCCAAGGCGCTGCGCGCGTCCGTGGCCGAATGCGACGAGCAGATCGTCCTGGCCGAACGCGCCTTTGCCGATGCGGTGGCGCAGCGCGACCGCGACCGCGCCGCCAACGAGATCGAGGCGGTGGCGTCCGCGATCGAGCAGGCGGTTCCGCGCTTCGAGATCGGTGCGGCGGCCCTCGTGGACGCGGTCACGCGCGGCCGTGCCGCGTTGACCGAGGCCAGCCGCTTCGCCGCCGATGTCGACGATATCCGCCGCGAGGTGCTGTCGGCCGCCGAGCTGATCTGCTGGGAGCTGCGTACGGCGGCGACGCGCACGCGGGCGGGCAACATCAACGTCGCGCTGCTGGCGCCGCCCGAGGTCAGGCAATTGCCCGCGCCCGAGACCGACCGCCAGATGATCTACACGCTCAATCCGCTGACCTGGCGCGAGGGCGAGGAGGTGAAGCGCGTTCCCGCCTTCACCATGACGGCGCTGCCCAAGGCGCTGTTGCCGCTCGCACTGGCGCACCAGCACGTCGACTATCTCAATGCGCGGCGGGTGCAGACGCTGATGCATGTCCATGGCAGCGGGCCGCAGCAGAGCGAGCCGACGCCGGACGATCCTGCGCTCGTCGATCTCGACGCGCTCGCGGCGCAGCCCGAGGAAACCCCGCGGGCTGACGTCGCCTGAGCCTTGCGGCCGGGCAGCGGCATTCGCGTTGCCTGCGACGCGTGCGATCCGGCTCGCTGCCGGTTCGCTGCCCCGCCGCCAAACGAGATGGGACGGCGCCCGCAATTTCCCGGGCATCGTCATCCGGGTGTGGCCGACATCCGCAACCTGCGCTATGCTCCGCGTGCGAGGCGGACGGTTGCGCCCTGATGTGTTCGACCGCTCGCGTCCGACATCGAGCCGTGTCCTGAGCCGTGCCTTTGCGAGCTGCGTCCTGGCGATTTGCGTTTTGCCGAGTTGTGTCTTTAGCGTTGTGTTTTGAGCTGTCTGAGGCGGGGCGGCAGCGATGATGACCTTACCGGAGCTCGCGGCAGCGGCGTTGGAGCGGTTCCTCAGCTCCTATATGCGCCGGCGGTTCGGATCCTCCCACACTCAGCTGTCGGAGATGCTTCCGGCGGCCGCGCGCATCGCGCTGGAATGCATCGGCAACAGCGATGCGCTGTACCACAACGTCGAGCACACGCTGCTGGTCACGCTGGCTGGCCACGAAATCCTGCGCGGGCGCGCGCTCCACAGCCACATGACGGCGGAAGACTACGTCCATGTGATCATGGCCTGCCTGCTGCACGACATCGGCTATGTCCGGGGCCTGTTCAAGGAGGACGACAGCGACGGGTTCGTCGTCGATCGCGGCGGCCGCAAGATCTGCCTGCCGCGCGGCTCATCGGATGCCAGCCTGATGCCGTATCACGTCGACCGCTCCAAACTGTACGTGATCAATCGCATCGAAGGCATGGCGCCGCTCGACAAGGATCGCATCGCACGCGCCATCGAAGGCACGCGCTTTCCGCCGCTCGCCGGCCAGCTGTTCGACGAGGAGCAGTCGATCGTGCGCGCCGCCGATCTGATCGGCCAGCTCGGCGATCCCAACTACATCCGCAAGGCCAATGCGCTGTATCACGAATTCGAGGAGGTCGGCATCAACCGGCAGCTGGGCTACGGCTCGCCCGCCGATATCGTCAACCGCTATCCGCAGTTCTATTGGAACAGCGTCGCGCCCCATATCCAGACCGAGATCCGCTATCTCAATATGACCTCGACGGGGCGGCAGTGGATCGCCAATCTCTACGCCAACGTGTTCCGCGCCGAGCGCGACATCTCGCTGTCCGGCCCGCAGAGCTGAGGGCGGCTAGAGCATGATCCGGAAAAGTGGAAACCGGTTTTCCGAAAAGATCATGCTCAAACAAAGAGATAAGATCATGATGCGTTTCCGCCGAAACGCATCATGATCTAGCGCCGGCCGCCGACCTCGTCGATATGGCCGAGGAGATCGGCCGGATCCTCGTAGACGCGGATCGCTCCGGACTGGCGCAATTCCTCCGAGCCATAGCCGCCGCTGAGGAGGCCGACGCCGAGCGCACGGCAGCGCGTTGCGGCCAGCATGTCCCAGATGCTGTCACCGACCACCACGGCGCGCTCGATCGGTACGTCCAGGCGGGCGGCCGCCGCGAGGAACAGGTCGGGATCGGGCTTGGCGTAGCGAACCTCGTCGCGCGTGACGACCGGGCTCTGCCTGGGATCGACGCCCAGCGCTGCGAGGTTGACGGCGGCCGTCTCCATCCGGCCTGATGTCGCGATCGCCCAGGGGATGCCGGCATCGGTCAGGAAGGCCAGCAGCTCGCGGGCCCCGGGCAGGGGACGGACCCGACGTCCGAGCTCCTGGTAGGCTGCCGCATGCGCGCGCCTGAGCCGCTCGATCCGGTCCGGCTCCATCGCGAAGCCGGTCTCGCGCAGCAGCTGGTTGGTGAACAGCCCGCCGCTCATGCCGATCTTGCGATGAATGCGCCACACCGACAGCTCGATGTTCTCGGCATCGAGCGCCGTCTTCCACGCCAGCACATGCTGGTAGACGCTGTCGACCAGGGTGCCGTCGAGGTCGAACAGAAAGGCGGTCTCGATGCGCATGGCGTTGCTCCGCGGCGGCGATCAGACAGAGCCAAGCATCGGCGGCCGTTCGGGTTCCTTCGCAGGCGGCGAAGGTCATCCGGCCGTCCGATGCAGGCTGCCGCGGCGGTTCAGCGGACGCGCGAGCATCGGTGTTTGGAGACGCGCCCCATTGCGTGCCCCGCAGCCGGTGCATCGTCCAGCGTGCTCAGGCCATGCTCTCGGCTCGCGGTCTCAGCCCTCGGTCTCAGCCCTGGATCTCAGCTCTCGATCTCAGCTCTTGGGGCGGATGAAGCCGGCGAGGGTCTTCTTGTGCGCCTCGCACCAATTCGTCATGCCCAAGCGACGCTGATCCAGGTCGATGGTTTGCGTGGCGATGGCCACCTCCGCCATCAGATCGTCGTCCTGCTTCTCGCCCATCTTGCCGCCGGTGTGCATGTAGGCGATGGCCTTGCGGACCTTTTCGGTGGTGCCGTCAGGCATCTGCATGTCCTGCGCCTTTTTCACCAGATCCTGATAGGCGACGTCGATGCCGGGGCATTCGACCTTGGTGGCGAACGCCTCCAGCACCAAGGTCGTGTAGACATGGCGCGGCTCGGCGCTGGCCGGAGCCACGGCCGCGCTCATCAGCAGTGCCGCAATGGTCAATTTGGAACGCATACCGAGCAGACCTCCCGTTTATCTTCGGCAAGTATTTTCGGTAAGGCTAGCCTCGGACTGCGGCGCGATCAACAACGAGGGCAGTGCAGCAAGCGCGAATTGATCGCGCCGGCAGCGGCCTATTTGTTGAGGCGGCGCTCCTGCTCCTTGAGCAGGATCTCCAGCTCCTCGCTCTGCTGGGCCAGACGGTCGGCGTTGCGCTCCTCGTCGGCGGCGCCCGACTGCGAGGCGGCCTGCTCGGTGATCTGGCGAATGTTGTCGCGCAGGATCGCGATGCGGTCGGCGAGGTCGGAGGTGGAAAGAACGGTCGGATCGGTCAGGCTCATGAACCCCTCGCAGATAGGCTTTTCAGGCGCAGTTCCTTAGCTCGGAAAGCCTCGTGGCGACAAGTGCATCGGGCCGCTGCATCAACCCTGCTGCGGATGATGGTGGAGATGTCTGCGAGCGCTGCGCCCTGCGGCGTCAGCGCACCGGCATCGGCGGGCGCACGACCGGCTGATCTGGATCGGCCGGTGCTGACGGCAAGGCCATCGGCGCCGGGGGCGGCGGAACCATGTTGGCTGCCGACGACGGTGGCGTCCGCGGGCGGTGCGGCACCGCCGCTGCGGGCTGCCCCGGCGTCACGGCGGCGGTTACGGGCCGCGGGGCCGGGCGCGGCCGTATCGTCTGCTCGATGGCCCGCGCGTCGAACGGCCGCGCTTCCGCCGTCCGCTCGGACGACTTGTCGGACGCCTTGGCCTCCGCCACGCGCGCCATCTCGCGCGCCATCTGCTCCTGGCCGGACCTCAGCTGGGCGAGGCTCGTCTTCAGCTCGCCGATCTGTTGGGTCAGGGCCGCGAGGTCGTGAGCCATGGATTGCAGCAATTGCGCCTGCTCCTGCGACGCGCTCGCGCTGATCGCACCCGTCGCGGGTTCCTGCGTCTGCGATGGGGTGGCTGCGGCGCTCTCCTGCGCCGCTGGCGCTGCCGGCTGCGGAGCTGCATCCTTGTCGACATTCGAGGCCAGCGAGATCCGCGGCATCCAGTGTGCGATCATCTCCTGGGCTTGGTCACCATAGCTCTGCCAGGCGGCTGCTGCGACCGCGCTGCCCACGGCGAACAGCACGGCCAGAACGGTGCGCACGATCCAGGTGCCGACCGTGGTGCGCCGCTCGACCTCCGCAAGGCCGCTGGGCGGCTGAGTTCGGAACTCGGGATCGATCTTGGGCGAGGGAACCTCCGGCGGACGCTGCGCGCTCCGGCGATCGGCCTCGATGCCGGGCCGGTCGGCCCGCGCTGCCAGCACGATGTCGGGATCGATCACGGCATGGGGCTGCTGATCCGCATCTTTGGTGGTGGTCGTTGCAAGCATTGACGCTCCGTCCTCCGTTGTCGTCCGCCTCGGCGGCGGCGCTCGGCTCTGTCCCGACATGTCCTACCCGACATGTCCTACCAGCGTGTCGTCCTACCAACGCGTCGTCGTACTAACGTCGTCGTACCAACGTCTCGTGGCAGCAACGTCTCGTGGTAACAGCGCCGGATGACGAGGTCGTCTGACGATGACGACGTCACGAGACGCTCGGCCCGGAGGCCGCATCAGCACAGAACCTGGATACCGGTTGTCCCGTGTGCGCATGCTTCTGCATGTGCACGGTGTTGGTCGTGGCCTGAGCGGATGCCTCGGAACGCCCCATCATCGTTCCGCCGCGCCGACGCTCGGCCGATTCACTCGTGTCCTCCGCACTCCCTGCCATATCAGGCCAAACCAAGGCAAAGGCATGGCCGTCAGCGCATGGCAGCTAACGCATGACGATCAAGACACTGCAGTCCGGACTTGGCGGCCAGAGCCTTTGCGGCCAGAGCCTTTGCGGCCACAGTCTTTGCGGCCAGAGAGCAGGACGGTTGCGCACGTCGCTCGACACTGATCTGAGGTCGCAGGATGAGCATACCCCTAATGACCGACGAAGGCTACCCGATGGCACAAGGCTGCGCCGCGGCCAACCCCTGCACGCTCGGCGACCCCTGCCAACCGGTCAGCGCTTCAGGATATCGTCGGCCGGCAGCCTGATCTCGCACCGCAGGCCGCTCGGCTCGAAACGGCGCGTCACCTGCGCGCCGACATCATAGGGCAGCATCTGCTCGAGCAGCACCGTACCGAATCCCTGCCTGCCCGCCGTCATCCGGTGCCCGGACATGCCGGTCTCGGTCCAGTCGATCACGAGAGAACGGGCCGCGTCGCGCTCGTCGAGACGCCATTCGATGCTGATGAAGCCCCGCGGAACGGTCAGCGCGCCGTATTTCAGCGCATTGGTGGCGAGCTCGTGCATCGCAAGCCCGATGCTCTCGGCCGCCTTCGCCTTGATCCGGAGCGAGGGACCCGACAGCGAGAACTGCCGGTCCTCGCGCGCGGCGCCTGCGCGCAGCTCGTCGGCGATCAGCTCGGCAAGATCGAAGCCGGCGACCGGATCGCGCGTGATCACGGCCTGGATGCGCGACAGTGCGGAGATGCGGCCCTCGAGATGACCTGCGAAATCCTCGACGCTGTCGCTGCTGTCGCCGGTGCGCCTGATGATCGAGCGGATCACGGCGAGCAGGTTGCGCACCCGGTGCTGCAGCTCGGCCAGCAGGAACTTCTGATGCTCGTTGGCCGACACGACTGCGGTGATGTCCTGGGTGATGCCGCCGATGCGCTGGACGTGACCGGTCGCATCGACCATCGGGAAACTACGGATTCGCAGCCAGCGGATCGCGCCGTCGGTCTGTCGGATGATGCGGAAGTCGAAGCTGTCGCGCTCGCCCCGCCGCGCACGGTCGAGGCTCTCGACGGCGCGCGGTCGATCCTCGGCCAGCATCAGATCGGTCCATGGCGTGATATGATCGCCTTGGAGCACGGCCGCGCGCGGGGCGCCATAGATCGCCTCGAATGCGGGGCTGATATATTCCCAATGCAGGCTGTCTGCGTCCCGGATCCACAACACGTCGGAGGACGCCTCTCCGAACTGGCGGAAGCGTGTCTCGCTGTCGCGCAGCGCGGCTTCGGTCCGCTTGCGGTCGTCGATGTTCATCGCAAGCTCGACCAGGGTGCCGTCGCCAATGTCGCGGCCGGCGAACATCATCCAGGTGCGCTCGCCGTTCTTGCGGAAATATTCCTTCTCGTACGGACCAATCCGGCCGGTCTGCTGCAGCAGGTCGATCTGAGCAGCGGAGCTGACGCGCCATTCCGGCGGTGTCATGCGCTGCCACGTCAGCTGGCGGTTCGCGACCTCCTCGCGCGAATAGCCGGTCATGTTGAGGAAGGCGTCGTTCGCATCGATCAGCGTGCCCTCGACATGATCGAAGAACAACACGCCGACCGAGTCGATCTCGAGGATGCGCTGCAATCGATGCGCGCTGGCCTCGCTGCCGTTTGCAGCGGGCTTGGCAGACGCCGGCATGTCGTGGTGGCGCGGCTCACCGCAGGCCAGGCGAATGGCGAGATCCGGATCGGACCGTGTGACTGCCAGCACGTCGGGATCGAGCGAGAGCTCGGGATGGGCGTCGGCCCAGAAATGCGCCATGCGCAGATAGGCCATGAACGCCGTCAGGACTTCGAAGCGGGGCTCGCCGAACGCCTTGCGAAGCGCCAGCCTCGAGCGAGCGGCCGCCTGGCTCGAAACGAACATGGCCGAAGCCGCGTCGAGCAGGTCGGCCTCGCCGTCGCTGCCTGGCTCAGGAATGTCGATGGGGTCCTCGACCGCCTCCAGACGGGTCAGTGCCGCCGTGATGCGCGCGGGATCCGCGAGCGGAAACGAGAGCAGAGCGCGGGCCTGATCGAGCGTCTCCGGCTGAAATGCCGCATCTGCGGCGGGGGTGCCGAGCCCGATCAGGAAGCCGAAATGCCGGGTGAGGCAATAGGACGACCCGTTGAGGCGTGAGAGATGGACCGCAAGCCGCTCCTTGAACAGCGCCGGCAATGGCGCATCGAGATAGGCGCATTTCGCGAGCTGCCACAACTGCCGCACGGTCTCGGGCGCCGTGGGCGTCGGCCGGAACAGGTTCGGCATCAGCCCGAGGCGCTGCACGATCTCCTGCTCGAAGGGCCCGTCAGCCATGCGCTGTTCAACCATCGCCGTTTCCCAGGCAGAGTGCCCGAGCCGGCCAGCCTCGCGCAAGTCGGATGCGGCAGCGCCCGGAACGCCTCACTCATTCGCATCGAGCTGACGACCTTCTCGATCCAAATGCAAGTAATTCGCATTGAACAGGCCGGCGCTCATCAGGCGCTCGAGATCCGGCAGCACCAGCATCTTGCCCTTGAGCACGATCAGGTTGTTGGCCCGCAGCTCCTGAAGCGTGCGATTGACGTGGACCTTCGACAGCCCGGTTGCCTCGGCCAGATCCGCCTGGGTCAACGGGAAACTGCAGCTGTTGTCCTCGGCGAGGCCGGCGAGACGCAGCCGGAAGAACAGCTCGCACAGCAGATGTGCCATTCGTTCGGACGCGGTGCGCTGTCCGAGATTCATCGTCCACTCGCGCTGAATGGCGGCGTTGACCAGGGTTTCCCACCAGAATGCGGTGGCGATGCGCGGATAGCCGGTGCTGATCTCGTCGAAGAACTCGCGCGACAAATCGGCAATCGAGACTGGAGTGATGGTGCCGATCGAATGGTCCATCTCGCGCAGGATGAAGATGTTGAGGTCGCAGATGTCGCCGGGCAGGAAGAACGAGACGATCTGACGACGGCCATCCTCGAGTTGCTTGTAGCGGCAGGCCCAGCCGTTCAGGATGAGATGGACATCCTTCGGCTTCTCGCCTTCGCGGGCGATGTCGGTCCGTGGCGCAAAGGTCCTGACCCGCTGCACCGCTGCGCGGTTGAGCATCAGGCGGTCGGCCGCAGAGAGGCGGACGAAGTTCTCGAGCTTGCGTACAAGATGACTCAAAGAGCGGTTCCCCCGGGATCGCTTATAGGGGTTCCATGTGCTGCGACTACAATAACTTATGTTAGCATAATACCTCATCAGCTGCGCTTCTTTTTGCATGAGCGTTGGGACCGATGACAGCGTTGTTCCGGATGAGATCGCGTGGCCACACCCGCGAACGCGGAACGACGTTCGATCATCGCTGCAAGATCCCGTTGAACTACGGGGTCCGATGGAGTGCCGCGACAATCTGGCGATCGCCGACGTCCCGCGATTGATCCTGCCTCTAGGCTCCGCTGCCTAGTTTCCACACATCGTCAACTGGAAATGGATCATGCGAGTCGGTCGGCTCTCTGCGGTCAGCGCGATGCTGTTCACCGAGCGCTCGGACAGGCGCTTCCAATGCGTGATGAACTTGGAGGCCTTCCAGGCAAAGACGAGGTCCGGCCCGGACTGATCACGCCAGCTGCGAACGGCAGCTGATGCTGATCAGCAGGCCGGAGGGAAGAAGGCGCCGCGCCAGGAGGCGTAGTGCCATCCCGATGTGCCGACCACGATCCGCGCCATCATCATCCTCGCCGGGACGCCTGTCTTCGCCCAATCCAAGCGTTTGGATGCGGTCGAGCCTCGGCGTGGCACGGTCCAGCAGGCGAGGGGCATTGAGCGGCAACACGGTTCTCTGCCGCAGAGAGAGCGCTATCTGTCAGCAGCCTGCATGATCGGGGCGCTCAACAGCTCGTTGATGTGCGCGGCGGTCTCGGCCTGCAGCGCCTTCTTCAACAGGACGTCGCGTTCCAGTCCCGCAGGGAGCAGCTCAGCTGCATCGCGCGCGGCCGTGGCGGCCTGCTGCAGACGCTCCGCGAACGGGATGATCTGCTTGTGCCGGTTTCTCTTGAGGGTCATGGCCGAACTCCTGTCGTTCTGGACGGAAGAGTGCGGCATCGGCGCGTTCATGTCGCTAACACACGTTAGCGTGCAGTTCACGACGCGCGGAAGTCGGTTCCCGAAAGAACTGCCGCCGATCGAGCTGATTAGTTGTTTGACCTCTCCGGATCATTGCCGGGCACGCTCAGATGAACCTCGTGCCCTTGCTTGAGCGCCAGCGTCGCCGCCGCTGCCGCCGACTCGAATGCGGCTTCCTTGGTCGCATAGTCGCCGTGGACATTGCCGTCGTGCAGCACGCTCCAGTGATCTTCGACCGCGACGATTGCGTATTGAGCCAGTCCCATTCCCGTCCTCCATCCCACTGCGTGAGTGCGAATTCCCGCTGCCTGATGCGTTGCCGGCGTGCGAGCCCATGAGTGCGGCAGCCGCTGGGCGCCATGATCAGAGCGCGGTGCGCGACAGTCTCAACGGCTCTGGTTGAGCGGGCCACTGCCTCGCGCACTGTCGCTGGCCGTATCGTTGCCTGGGGCGGTCGGCGCGGCCGCCGCGGGGGCGCTCTGCTTCGAGGCCGCATTGCCGGTGGTCTGCTGGCTGGTCGCCTGCGCGTCCTGCCGTGGACCCTTGTCGCCGGCGAACGACCAGAACATCAGCGCGATGGCGGCGGCGACCACGACGATCGGGATCAGCAGGGCATAGGGCGTGTTGCTCTGCATTCCGGGGACGCGCGATCCGGCGCCGCTGGCGCGCTCGGCCTGATCGTGCGCCGCGATCGACGCACGCGTGTTCTCGTCGAGCCTGGCACGCTCGCCGGGACGCAACCGTCCGGACCGCGTCGCTGCATAAGCAAGGACGAGGCCGAGGATGACGATGCCGATCCCCCAACCCCAGAATGTTGCTGCTCCGCCGTCCATCGTTCGCCTCCCGCGCTGCTCGGCCCGACCGATCTCGTCGGCCGAGTGCACGACCAACGAGAGGGCGATGCATCCGTTCCAGATCGATGCGCCTCGCCGCCGCTTGACGGGCTGCTCAGGCCGGGCCCTCCGGAGGCGTCGCCGGGGGCCTGCTGGGGCCTACCGGGCAAGGCGATAGCCTGTTAAGCAACACCTGATTGCGGGACGAGGTCCCGAGCGACAGGAGAGAGGCATCGGCAATGATTCAGACGGTCGGCATCATCGGAGCAGGCACCATGGGCAACGGCATCGCGCAGGTGTGCGCGGCGGCCGGCCTGCCAATCGTCATGG
Source organism: Bradyrhizobium sp. SZCCHNR1002 (assembly GCF_032381435.1). Lineage (NCBI taxonomy): Bacteria > Pseudomonadati > Pseudomonadota > Alphaproteobacteria > Hyphomicrobiales > Nitrobacteraceae > Bradyrhizobium > Bradyrhizobium sp. SZCCHNR1002. The sequence goes on along the minus strand of NZ_JAUHIS010000001.1, from coordinate 1,071,666 downwards.
TTGACATTTCCGAGCAGGCGGTGGCGCGTGGGCTCGCCACCGTCGGCTCGAGCCTCGATCGCCTGGTCAAGAAGGACAAGATGACGGTCGCCGACAAGGACAAGGCGCTGTCGCTCATCTCCGGCACCACGGACAAGGCCAAGCTGTCGAGCTGCGATCTGGTCATCGAGGCCGCGACCGAGAACGAGGAGCTCAAGCACAAGATCCTCAAGGACCTCTGCGCCGGCCTGAAGCCCGAGGCGCTGATCGCCACCAACACCTCGTCGATCTCGATCACCAAGCTCGCCACCGCGACCGACCGGCCTGACCGCTTCATCGGCATGCACTTCTTCAATCCCGTGCCGATGATGGCGCTGCTCGAGCTGATCCGCGGTCTGCAGACCTCCGACGCCACCCACGCTGCGGCGGCCGACTTCGCCAAGCGCATCGGCAAGGTGGCGATCACCGCCAAGAACAGTCCCGGCTTTGCCGTGAACCGCATCCTGTGCCCGATGATCAACGAGGCCATCTTCGCCTATTCGGAAGGGATTGCCACCGCTGCCGACATCGACGAAGGCATGAAGCTCGGCTGCAATCATCCGATCGGCCCGCTGGCGCTGGCGGACCTGATCGGACTCGATACGATGCTGTCGGTGATGGAGGTGTTCTACAACGGCTTCAACGATCCGAAATATCGCCCGGCGCCACTGCTGAAGGAAATGGTGGCCGCAGGGCAACTCGGACGTAAGACCGGCAAGGGCTTCTACGACTACAACAAGTAGTTGCTAGAACAAGTAGCTGCGGTACGCAGCCGAGAAGGAGTCGACGCGCGGCGGGTGTCGTTGGTCCGCCGTTGCTGCTCTAGCTCTACGCTTGAGGAAGAGCTCTACGCTTGAGGAAGCGTCTGCACGCCAGCTCGGTATGTCGCGTGCAATGTCGGGCATGGTGCAATGCCGGCTGTTGAGAGCGTGAGCGGATTTTGCTCCTTGCTTTGGCCATTGGCGCCATGAACGGCGCTATGTCCATTGGCGCTCTCGGCGGCTTTGCGCAATCACCACTCACGACTCGGTTACCCGGCGCCAGCGAGTCCGGTGGAGACTTCCGCATCGAAGATTCATCGCTCACGGCACAGCGCCGGGCCGGCAAGGGGCCATGCCTCGCTGATGCAGCCCTCTAAGCCGAGTCCCGGCGTGCCGTTCGTGAGTTGCCGCTATGCGATGGTCCGAAGCGATACCGTCGCATTCAGCGGTTCTGGTACGGAGGTGGAGTCATAGAGCCTCCTTGCAATCCGGTTTGCTTGCTGCCGTTGGCTCGCCGCTGCGATGCCGTGGATCGATCGTCGAGCAAACAAACGGCGCCGCGATGCTCCTCCTGCGCGCCGATGCTGTCAAGGCGCATCATGACGCAATGATGAATTCGACGTTACGCGGTTCCTGCGCCGTGATGGACCCATGCGTGTGATGACAAACGATCGAAAGTGACTAAATGAGACGGGCTGCCTGCAGAATGACTGAAGGCCGACCTGAGCATGGACGCGACAGAATGAGGCGCGCAGATGAGTTGCGGCGGCTCGAATGGCCGCGTTCATGTGTGATTGCAGTCGGGGCTGATAGGCTGGCAGCCGGAACCAAAAGAGCGGCGCAGCGTCTTGTCTGCCGCGATCAAGCAGGAGAACAGCGATGAAAGCAGCAACGATCACTCTGGCCGCGGTCGCGGCTCTCGTGTCGAGCCTGCCTGCGCTTGCCGCGGACCAAGGCGTTGCAGGCGTCGTGACGGGCATCAACCGTCTGAATGGAACCGTCGCCATCAAGCGCGTTCAGGCTGGAACAGTGGGGGCAAACGCCGCGGCGGAGGAGTTCAAGGTCAAGGACAATGCGATGATCGAGGAGGTTCATGCCGGTGATCGCGTCACGTTCTCGACCGCCGACGGCACCGGAGCGAAGACGATCATCAAGCTTGACCGACAGAAATAGCTTGGCCCCACCGAGGACGCGCGATGCGGCTGCGGGGACGTTTCGAGCGATGTTGCGCATGGTATCTTGCGCTGTGGCTGATCGTCGGTCTGTGTCCTGTCGCAAGGGCAGGGACCGATGATCTCTACCGGGCGCAAACCGTCGTCACCGGCCAGGGCGAGGACAATCGCCGGGCTGGCTTTGCGCTTTGCCTGGAGGATGTCCTCATCAAGGTGTCCGGCGCCTTTCAGCTCAGGGAGGATGAGAGGCTTGCGCCCCTCAAGTTGCGGGCGGGCGAATACGTCACGGGCTTCGACTATCACGACCAGATGTCGGGCAAGCCGAAGCGCGATGAGCAGGGGACACGCGACCGCCCCTATGACCTGACCGTGTCGTTCGATCGCGGCAAGGTCGACGATCTGCTGCGCTCATTCGACATCAATCCGTGGCTGGCGCCGCGGCCGTTGGTCGCGGCCGTGGTGGCAATGTCGTCGGGCAGCCGGACCTATCTCGTCACCTCCGACGATCGGCAGTCGGATCTGCAGCGCGATGCCTTGCGGGCCGCCGCGAGCAAGCGCGGCCTCACCATCCTCCTCCCTGCATCGCAGGCGGGCTCGATCGTGCTTGGCCGCGCCGAGCTGCCGCCTGCAACCCTCGCTGCGACGGTGCCGGGCGCCGAGGCGACGTTGCTGGGCCGGCTTACCTGGGACGATGCCGAGCTCGGCTGGGTCGTGCGATGGCAGCTTGATGCGGCAGGCGTGCAGCATCACTGGGAGTTTCGTGGTGTCACGTTCGATGAAGCGTTTCGCCGCGGATTGGGCGGTGTCGCGCAGATCCTTTCGCACAACGGCGCGCCGTGAGTCGCTGTCCGCCGAGCGCGGTCCTGACACGCTGACATACCGTTGCCTCCATGGGATTGCCGTGAGGTTGCCGCGATAGACTGCCACCATCCCTGTCATGTTCATGCCGGAGCGGCCGACGTCCCATGCGCGGGCGATGCGCCGCCGGAAGCGGACAGGAGGTGCTCGTGCTGAAGCTCACTACGTGTCTCGTCGCTGCGCTGATGCTCACGACGTCCGTATCGCTGGCTGCGGCTGCTCCGGGGCTGCTGCGCAAATCGGCCACGATGCGAGCAGGACCGGGCGCCGGCTTTCCGGTCGTCGAGCGCATTCCGGCGGGCACTCGTGTCACCATCCACGGCTGCATCCAGGGTGGGGCTTGGTGCGATGTCAGCGTCGATGGCGAACGCGGTTGGGTGGCGGCGAAGGCGCTCTCTTATCTATATCGTGAGCAGTACGTCTCTTTGCCCGAATATGTGGAATACGTGCCGGTGGCGCCGTTCGTATTGACCACGTATTGGAGCAGCTTCTACTTCGGACGGCCGTGGTTTCATCGCCATGCGTTCTGGAACCGCTACTGGCGTCACCATCCACCAGCGATGGCACACAATCCGCCGCAGCCCGGCACCAACATCGGCGGTGCAGGTCGCGGTCCTGCCGGGATGGGGCACCCCGTCGCCGGCACGCCTACCGGAACTGGCGGTCAGCCCATGCCGACGCCGCGCATGGCGACAGGATCGCCTGCACCACACCCGACAGGCCCCTCCGGACCGCGAATGCCGGGCGGCAATGCGCAGAGCGCGATGCCTGTCGGCATCGTGCAGCCTTCCATGGGGCGCATCAGCGGCCCGCCGCAGAGTGCACGTGCGCAAATGGGCGGCATGCGCGCCATCAGCGGGGGAGGAGCGCTCGCCGGCGCAGCCCCCCATTTCGGAAACTCGGGCATCAGTGGGCCGCGCATGGGCGCAAGCGTCGGCCGGGGCGGTGGTCGTTCCGGGCCCGGCGGTGGTTTCCGGCGACATTGACGCAGCCCGGGCTTGGCGGCGAGGCGCGGAAACGCCCGGCTCGTGGATGGCGACAAGCGAAGGCGATGACTACATGCGTGTGGTCGTCCTGCAATTGAACGCCATCCTCGGCTGCCGTGAAAAAGCTCGTGCTCCTGTTCCTGCTGCTCCTCGTCGCCCCGATCTCACTGTCCGCCGCAAACTATCTGCGCAGCGACCGCGGCAGCGGCTGGCAGGCGGCGGACCGGTCGAGCGCGGGATTGCTGCCGCCTCCCGAACAGAACGTCGATGCCGTCGTTCGCGTGTTCGCTGCACGGACGGTGCGCTGGCGCGGCATCTTCGCGGTCCACACCTGGATCGTCGTCAAGGACAAGGGCGCCCGGCGCTACACACGCTACGACTACACGGCGTGGGGCGAGCCGATCCGCATCGACGGTTTCGCGCCGGACGGGCGCTGGTTCGGTGCGCTGCCGGAAACCGTGCTGGCCGTTGATGGTGACGAAGCCGAGCGTGTGATTCCGAGGATTCGCAGCGTCATCGAGGGCTACCGCTTCCGCGCCTATGGCGACTACAATGCGTGGCCCGGACCGAACTCGAACACCTTCGTGCAGGCGGCTCTGAACGCCGTTCCTGAGCTGAACGCGGTGCTGCCTCCGACTGCGATCGGCAAGGACTTCCCCTATGACGGGTGGTGGGGACGTACGGCTTCCGGAACCGGTCTGTTCGTCTCACTGGGAGGCTATCTCGGTCTCACCGTGGGCTGGATCGAAGGGCTGGAGCTGAACGTCTTCGGCGGGGTCCTCGGCCTCGATGTGCGTCGGCCGGCTCTGAAGTTTCCCGGAATTGGCCGGCTCGGCCTGCCCCTGGCCTGAGACGGTCCTCGGCGGCCATCGATATTGCCTGGCACGGCCCTTGCTGCGATCCGTTCTGGCACCCCGCAATGTCGCGGATGCGCCATACGCCGGCGTCCTGGCGCGGACGCGCGTCGAGGTTCGCTTGGCGCGCATCGCGTGTGCCTGATTCGTTGCGCGGCGAGGGGAGACTGCTGATGAACACGCTGTTTGCGATCTGCGCGACCTACGAAGTCGATGACGGCAGCGCGCGCGGCTTCGTGCTGCAGCGGCGTGATCCGGATGGCAGCGCGAAGCCCTGGCCAATCCTGGTCACGCGCAAGGGCAACAACTTCTACGGATTCGAGAATGCCTGCCCGCATCAAGGCGCACGGCTCGACAAGCGTCCGGGGGAGTTCATGGATGAGGAGGGCAACTTCCTCGTCTGCAGCCAGCATGGGGCGCAATTCGATCTCGATACCGGACGGTGCTTCATTGGGCCTTGTCAGGGCAAGGCGCTGCAGCCGGTCCAACTCGTCATCGACGACGGCGACGTTTGTCTGTCTGGTGTGGATCTCGACGAGGAGGATGGGCTCGACATCGACGATCCCGAGGACGATGTCCCCGAGGTGCAGATCACCTCGGACTGACGTACCCCGCCGGCCGCCATCCGGGGATCAGCCCTTCTTGCGTTCGGCTCGACTGAAGTTGCTGAGATGTCCCTCACGGGCAGCCTGCGCGCGCGCTGCCTTGATCATGCCGGGGCTCCGCGCCGGCGGCGCCGGCAGCGAGGGCAGACGGGCGAGCTTGCGGCCGCCGCAGGTGGGGCACACCGGCTTTTCCGAAATCCCGATCAGCAACTCGACGTCCTGCGCGCAGGTGGCGCAATGGAAGCTGTAGAACGGCATGACACGCATCCCTTCGTTGACACGAGGGGGTGTTGCAGGAAGCGGGCCAGCGGTGAGCTGGCCTGAAAAACGCCGCTGCTGGGCTCATTTGCGCACAAGCAGCGCCGTTTTCCTTCCGCGCTTGTCCCGAACGCGACGTCGCGAGCGTCCAACGTTCGACAGTGCTGCACGCGACGGCGGATCCGGCGGCCGGTCCCGTGGATCCGGGCGCCAGCCGGCCGGGGACGCGATCAGGCGTGGGTCTTCGGCACGTACTTGCCGGCGACGCACTTGTAACTCTGCAGATGCCACTCGTGGTAAGGACCCTTCGACATCCAGTCTGCGATGCCAATCTGCGCACTGACTGCGCATGATGCCATCGTGATGCCGGACATCTCGCTGTTGGTAACGACCTTCTCCATGCAGAGCTGGCCGTTGCATAGCATTGCGACGAGAGTGACGAGCACGTTGATTCTGCCTCCAAAGAGTGGGACCCGGTGAGGATCGAGAAAGCAGAGTTCATGCCAAGTTATGAATCCAGGCCGTGCTGCTACGGGAAGGATTGATACGGGTGTCACTTCATGGCGACAGAAACGTGATGGATTCACTGCTTACGTCACGCATCGCTCCGACGGCCGATCTCCTGCGCTGCTGATCAGTTGGCTGTTTGGATGTAGCTGCGTCCACTCCGCTTCAATTTGAGCTACGATCCGTCGTTCGCCCAAGCCAAACTGCAGGCAGCGCCTGCGCAGTCCTGAGGCGTTCCGGGGCGGTTGTCCTGAAGGCCCCGGTTCGCCGCTGCATTCCGAATGCGGGCAGCGTTCGGATACCGTATTTCACACGGACGTGACGGGGGCGATAGGCGGCGGACTTGCGCCCTCGGGCGGCGGTTCCGTAGGAAGACGGACCATTCTGGGGGACGTGATGACAGTCGATTTCACCCGCCGCGCGCTTCTTGAGCTGGCCGGCGTTTCATCGATCACAATGGCCGCCGTCGCCGCCGCGCGCGCTGAGGGCGGCGGCGAGAGCACCGCGCCGGGCCCGACCTTCGCGAGCCGGACGCCGATTCGGATCGGCATGGTGACCTTGCGCGTGAACGATCCCGACAAGGTCGCCGGCTTCTACCGCGACGTCATCGGCCTCTCGGTGCTGCAGCGGACGGAGGCGTCGGTCCGGCTCGGCGCCGGCGGCGTGGCGCTGGTCGAGCTCGAGCCGCGCCCGGATGCGAACCGCGAATCGCCGCGCGCCGCCGGGTTGTTTCACACCGCCTTCCTGATGCCGACCCGCAAGGACCTCGCGCGCTGGCTGGTGCATGTCGCGCGCAACCGCACGCCGCTGACCGGCTTTGCCGACCACAATGTCAGCGAGGCCGTCTATCTCGACGATCCCGAAGGTAACGGCGTCGAGGTCTACGCCGACCGCGCCCCCGAGTTGTGGCAGTGGCGCGACGGCTCGGTTCGCATGGGCACGGAGCAGCTCGACGTCGACGATCTGGTCGCGCTCACCGATGCGCGCACCACGAACTACGCCGGAGCGCCGGAGGACTTGCGGATCGGTCATGTCCATCTGAAGGTCGGCGATATCGGTCAGGCGGCGGCGTTCTACACCGGGCTGATCGGCCTCAGCCCGACGCGCACGATCGACCGCGCCGCCTTCCTGTCGTCAGGCCGCTATCACCATCACATCGGCGCCAACACCTGGCGCAGCGCCGGCGCCGGCCGCCGTGACGATGGCACCACCGGCTTGTCCTGGTTCTCCTTCGAGGTTCGCGGCGAAGAGCTCCTCGCTGGACAGGAGGCGCGGCTGCGTCGGGCCGGTGCCGCGCTGACGACGCTCACGAATGGTTTGGAGACCGCGGATCCCTGGGGCACCAGGGTCCGTTTGATCCGGGCGTGATGGTCCAGGTGTCTGGCGGCCCATCGGCTGTCAAAACGCAAGCCGGCGGTGCGGGATCGTCCGCTCAGGCTTCGTTGAGGCCTGCGCCCCGATCCGTCAGCACCTTCTGGCCTTTCGCCGTCAGCTCGTAGATGTCACCATCCTTGGCGACGTAGCCCTCGCGGATCAGGCCGTCGATCTCGTCCTGACGCGCGGGGGAGAAGGCGATCGCCTGACCGATATCCGCAAGCGTTGCGATCTGGTCGTCCGTCAGCATGGTCATTCTCCCGTTGTTCAACCGAACGCCGCGGCGTCGCGAAATGTTCCGGGAGGAATGAAGGCTAGGCCTTGCGCACGAACTCCGATTTCAAGTTCATCTGGCCGATGCCGTCGATCTTGCAGGCGATGTTGTGGCCGTCGCTGGCTTCCTGCAGGCGGATGTTGCGCACCTTGGTGCCGCCCTTCACCACCGAGGAGGAGCCTTTCACTTTGAGGTCCTTGATGACGATGACGCTGTCGCCATCAGCAAGGACATTGCCGTTGGCGTCGCGGATGCTGGTGTCGTCATCGGCCGCAGCGGCACCGGTGGCGTCACCGCTCCATTCGTGACCGCATTCCGGACAGACCCACAAGGCGCCGTCCTGATAAGCGTGCTCGGAGCGGCATTGCGGGCAGGTCATCGCGTCGGTCATCTCATCCTCGGGCGCTGGCAGAAGCGTGGCGCAGCGTTAGAGGCTCGCATGGAACCGGGCAAGGAAAATCGCCTCGGGCCACAGTCGCAGCGCGCGTTGCAGAGACATCGCGCGCCGTCGTTGTCGAGATGTCGCTGGCCGAGCCAGCCTCGTCTCAGGCCGCCTTCTTCTCGGGGACCTTCGCGGTCTCCGTCTCGGCCGCTTCCATGGCCCGCATATAGGTGTCGAGCAGCGTCTCGTGCTCGTCGCGCTCGTCCTGGTCCTGCTTCCGCAGCTTGATGATCTCCTTCAGGATCTTGACGTCGAAGCCCTCGCCCTTGGCCTCGGCGAACACTTCCTTCTTCTGCTCGTTCAGTTCCGCCAACTCGCCGTCGAGGTGCTCGATCCGCTCGACGAAGGACCGGATGCGCGCGCCGGGAATGCCGATCTCTGACATGGTGACTCCTGTACTAATGGGATGGAGAAAATGCGCGGCAGTTCGTTGCCAATGTCTTAACGCCGGCGCCTTGCCCACAGCGGCACGTCCGACGTGCTTAACGGGGAACCGGCCGGGCTGCCGATGCTGCCGTGTGGAGACGATGCGTCAGCTCCGCTCCGATGCTGCGAGCTTCTGAAACTGCTTCTTCATCGCATTGACCTTGCGGAGATAGCCCGCCACCGAGTGGTCGCCGCAGCGCTCGCCATCGTCGGGCTTGAAGCCGCGGCGTGCGAAGCCGGCGCCAGGACCTGAGCCGCAGAGATGGATCACGGCGGCGAGATCCTGCCTCTGCTGTGCCGTCGGCTTTGCGGCAGGGTGCCGCGCGAGAACCGAAGCGACCTGACGGTCGAGCGAGATCACCGTGAGCGCCACCGCGTGTGCCGGCCAGGCGCGAACGTACAGGCTCGGCGATCCGCAGCCGTCGCTGACGACCTCATGATCGCGGATGCAGAAACGGGATGCGTCGGCAAACGCGCCATCCGTCATCTGGAACAAGCCCACGGCGCTCGAGGCCGGCTGATACAGCGCGAACGGATTCCACGCCAGGCGCCAGCGCCAATAGGTGCGCGCCACCGGATTGCCGGAGCTCTCGGTCTGCGCGAGAGCTGCCAGCAGCTCCGCCGTGATCGCGCGCGTCGCATGCTCGCGGAACAGCGCGCCGTATTGCCGCCACGTCTCGTCCGGCTCCTTGTCGAGCGAATGGCCGGTCACCACGAACAACTCGGTCGGCTTGCGGACGACGTGATAGGCCAGATTGACCAGCGCGAAGGTGCCGAGCGCCAGCACGGCTATGCAGCCCAGCTTGAGCCACCGCGGCGCTGCGTTCGCCGTCCGCCCCAGCCACCGCGCAGCGCGTGGTGCGATTCGCACCACGTCACGCCGCAGCCTGCGCCAACGGCGGCCCCTTTGCGGCTTGCGCGATTTTTGTTGGAGTGGAGCAGGGCTGTTCGGCAACTGATTACCTCGGCTGTCGGTGTGCCGGTCCATGGTTAAGGAAGAATTTGTGCAATTGCGCCATCCTGCCACTTTCTGGTGTGAGGCGGTGCGTGATGAAGAAGTCGGTCAGTACCCTGCTGATGGTGCTCCTGTCGGTCCTGGCGGCGGGCATCCTGGTGTCGACGGCAATCCTGATGAGCGGTGCTGCCGGCCGCTATCGCGAGAGCGTGGCGACCGAGCAGCTGACGGCGGCGGACAAGGCGATCTTCCAGAACGTCCTGGTGATGCGCGCCCATCGCGGCGACATCCAGAGCGTGCTGCTCAGCGAGGACGATCCGCGCGCCAAGCTCACCGACTATCAGGCCATCGAGGCCAAGGGCTATGACGGCATCGTCACGGCGCTCGCTGGCGTCGACATGCCCGAGCGGGATGATCTCACGGCCAGGCTGAAATCGAGCTGGGAGGCGACGGTTCCGCAGTTCAGGCTGCTGTTCGACGAGGCCGCCAAGCCGCGGCCCGAGCGGGTGCTCGCACGCACCCAGGCCTGGTACGACGCGATGACCAAGACGCTCGACGCCGCCAATGCGGCCTCGCTCGCGGTGTCCAACCGGGCCTGGATGACCGACCCGACCATCGCCAAGATGGTGCAGGCGCGGCGGCTGGCCTGGCAGGTCCGCGACCGCTACGGGCTGCAATGCTCGGCGATGCGACCCAACATCAACAGCTCCAAGCCGCTCGACGACGCGCAAAAGGGCACGATCGGCCAGTGGCGCGGCACCGTCGCGGCCGGCTGGGCCGGTCTCGACGACCTCCTGGCCGGCGCCGGCAGCGCCCAGCTCACCTCGGTCGTGAAGTCCTCGCGCGCCGAGGTCGATGCCGCGCATCAGCGCATGGACCAGCTCACCAAGGGCTTCGACGGCAGCGGCAAGCCGGCGATGCCGGCCCCCGAATGGAACGCGTTCTGCCAGGGCCCGTTCGCCGGCATCATCGCCATCGGCATGACCGCGCTCGACGGCGCGATCGCGCGTGCCGAGGCGATCAGGACCGCGGCGCTGAGCAGCCTGATCGTGCAGTCCATCGCCTTCCTCGCCGCGCTCGTGGTGGCCGGCCTGGCGCTGCGCGCGGTCCGCGTCCGCCTGGTGCGCCCGGTCGGCGCGCTGATGCAGGCGATCCAGCGCATCGGCCAGCGCGACTACCAGACTCCCGTGCCGCAATTCGCCCATGCCGACGAGTTCGGCGCGATGGCCGCCGCGCTCGAGGGCCTGCGCGAGAGCGCGGCCACCGCCGACCAGCTGTCGCGCGAGCGCGAGCTCGACCAGGGCCGCCGGCTGGAGCGCTCGCAGGCGATCGACAGCGCCTGCCGGAGCTTCGACGACACCGTGCAGGCGGTCATCGTCAGCATGAGCGGCTCCACTGGCCAGCTCGACACCTCCGCCACCGACGTGCGCCGGCTGGTGGACGATTCCACCGAGCAGACTGCCGCGGTGGCCAGCGCCGCGGAGACCGCGACCAGCAATCTCGAGACCATCGCCGCGGCCACCGAGGAGCTGACGGCCTCGGTCTCCGAGATCGCCGCCCAGGTGCAGGCCTCCGCGGCCGACGCCCGCCAGGCGGTCGAGAGGGCGGCGCAGACCAACGCCACCGTCGAGATGCTCGACCGCGCCGCCAACCGCATCGGCGAGGTGGTCAAGATGATCACCGCGATCGCCAGCCAGACCAACCTGCTGGCGCTCAACGCCACCATCGAGGCGGCGCGCGCCGGCGAGGCCGGCCGCGGCTTCGCGGTGGTCGCCGGCGAGGTCAAGAACTTGGCGGCGCAGACCGCGACCGCCACCGACGACATCACCCGGCAGATCGCCGAGATCCAGGCCGCCACCGGCGAGTCGGTCGAGGCGATCCGCGCCATCAGCCTCAACATCTCCGGCATCGACGAGAAGATGACCGCGATCGCCGCCGCCGTCGAGGAGCAGCGCGCCGCCACCACCGAGATCTCGCGCAACTTCCAGCAGGCCGCGCTGGGCACCCGCGCCGTGACCGACACGATCGGTTCGGTCGCCGCGCTCAACCGCCAGACCGGCAATGCGGGAACTGCGATGGTCGAGTCCGTGCGCCGCATGTCCGATGATGCCGATCGTTTTCGCGTGGCGGTCGAGGGCTTCCTCGGCACCGTGCGCAAGGCGTAGCACCGCCCGCGCGAGTGCGATCCCGCGGCGCAGATGGCGCCCGAGGCTTGCCGGTCGTCGGCCCTCCGAAGCGAGAGGGCGCGGGGAATGCCGGGCGCTGGCCGCACCCATGGCCCGCCTGCAGAAGATAAGCAGGCGGCAGTCACCACAGGTTCAGCCGAGAACACCCGGCATTCCCCGCGCGATGGTTTTCACGCTTATGTCGCGATCTCCCCGGGGACCGGCTTCTTGACCCCGTCGCCGGCGGATCATCACCACCGGCTTGGCCTCAGCACCGGGAGGCCAGGACCACGCGTCTTCACGTCCGCAAGCCTGCCGTTCGTCGGCGAGCCCGTGAGCCCGCTGCAGCACGCCTGCGGCCACCGCATCCCCAGACCCCACGTCTCGTGACGATCGCGAAGCGCCCCTCTCGGCGGGCCGGGATGAAGAGAGATGATCATAAGTTCGGATAAATGGCAATAGATTTATTTTTGTCGGAAGTGTGCGACGGGGGCAAGGCGGAAGCCCGATGGTGCGGACAGCCGTTCCGTCGTCATTGCGAGCCCGCTGGGCGACGGAACCCTTGGCTCATCAGCCGGTTGACGCAGCTCTCACATCAGCCGCAGAGGAGTTCGTCGTGCACGACATCAAGGAACATATGGAAGTCATCGGCGCCGACGGCGTGCATGTCGGCACCGTCGATCGCGTCGATGGCAATCGTATCAAGCTGACCAGGAAGGACAGCGGCGAGGGCAGCCACAAGGGCCATCATCATTTCATCGACAAGAGCCTCGTCGCCGACGTCGAAGGCGACAAGGTGCGGCTGTCGGCGGTCGGCGCGGTCGCGGTGACGATGGAGCAGGAGAAGTAGCACTCCGAACTCTGTCATTGCGAGCGCAGCGGGCCGGCTGAGCTGTCGCTAGGCCGTCGTCCGCACCACAAACTCAGTTGTCATCGCCCGGCTGGACCGGGCGATCCAGCACGTCGAGGCGATGCGGCTTGATCATTGCGGCCGCGGCGTACTGGATGCCCGCCTGCGCGGGCATGACGGCGGCGAATGCGGATGCTCTGCGAAAATCAGAGGCAGAGGCGATCTGCGCAATCGGAGGGTAGGCAAAACGGCGCGAGGGGTGGCGTGTGCCCACGATCGGCGCCGGTGGGTGCGGGCGATGGGCACGGCGCGCGAAAGAGCGAAACTCACACCACGGAAAGTGGCGCGCCTTTGCCCACCCCACGTTCGCGCTATTCGGCGGACGCCAAAATCGTCTTCAACAGCTTTGGGAACCGCGCGTTCAGGTCGGCCTCGCGCACGACGTTGCGATGCTCGACGCCTTTTTTCGTGGTCTGGATCAGGCCGGCCTCGCGGAGGATGCGGAAGTGGTTCGACAGCGTCGATTTGGGAATGTCCGGGCAGGGCGCGGCCGCGGTGCAGGACATGCAGTCGCTCTGTTCCATCAGGCCCTTGACGATGCGCAGCCGCATCGGGTCGGCGAGGGCTGAGAGCACGCCGGCCAGGGTGATGTCGTCCCGCGACGGGTGAAACAATGGCGCCATGAAAAAAGATATAGCGACGCCCTTGCGCCGGTTCAATAGTTCACTAGTTCTGAACTATTGAAGCATGTGCCATTGGCGCAGAGGAGAACAAGATGAGCAGACTCGCAGGCAAGGTGGCGCTGGTGACCGGCGCCTCGAAGGGCATTGGTGCTGCGATCGCGGCGCGGCTGGCGGCGGAAGGCGCCGCGGTGGCGGTCAATTACAGCGCCAGCAAGGACGGCGCCGAGCGCGTCGTCGCCGCCATCACCGCCAAGGGCGGCAAGGCGGTCGCCGTCGGCGGCAATCTCACCGACGCGGCGCAGGTGACATCCGTCGTCGCCGCCACCGTCAAGGCGCTCGGCCCGATCGACATCCTCGTCAACAATGCCGGCGTCTATGGGTTTGCGCCGCTCGACGGCATCACGCCGGAGCATTTCCATCAGCATTTCGACCTCAACGTGCTCGGCCTGCTGCTAGTGTCGCAGGAGGCGGTGCGGCATTTCAATCCCGCGGGCGGCAGCATCGTCAACATTTCCTCCGGAGTCTCGACGCTGACGCCGCCGAACACCGCCGTGTACACCGCGACCAAGGCGGCGGTGGATGCGATCTCCTCGGTGCTGTCGAAGGAGCTCGCGCCACGCAAGATCCGCGTCAACACCATCAATCCCGGCATGATCGTGACCGAAGGTGTCGTCGCCGCCGGCCTGCACGAAGGCGACATGCGCCAATGGATCGAGACCGCCACGCCGCTGGCCCGCGTCGGCAAGGCCGAGGAGATCGCGGCGGCGGTCGTGTTCTTCGCATCGGATGATGCGTCCTATGTCACCGGCGAGACGCTGCATGTGACGGGCGGCTTGCGCTGAGGGAGCGCGCCGATTGCATCGTACGGCGTAACGGCTGCTGAGCCGTCGTCAGAGAGGCCGGCGCCGGTGCTACAAACACCACCGTCATCGCCCGGCTCGACCGGGCGATCCAGTATGCCGGGGCGGTGCGGCTTGATCACTGCGGCCGCGGCGTACTGGATGCCCGCCTGCGCGGGCATGACAGCGGAGGATGTGGATGCCTTGGGAGACCATGGACGGAGATGATCACCAAATGACGCCGGGCGGAGGCTGGCAATCTCACCTCACCCCACCACAATCACCGCATCGCGCAGCTCATAGCCGCTGCTCACCGGGTTGATCGTCCTGGTCGGCTGCCGCTCCAGCCGCAAGCCGGGGACGCGCATCAGCTGATCGAGGAAGATCGTGGCCTCGTGCAGCGCAACGGCGGCGCCGGGGCAGCGGTGGGGGCCGTCGCCGAAGCTCATCAGGCTGGCGCTGCCCTTGGCCGGGCGCGCGCGGTCGGGGTCGAGCCGATGCGGGCAGGCGCCGGCGGCGGCTTCGTCGCGGTTGGCGGCGCCGATGTCGATCTCGACCAGGCTGCGTGCCGGGATCGTCGTCTCGCCGGCAGCGGTGTGCAGCGTCATGGGGCAGGCGGTGCGGCGTTTCAGCGTGGATACCACGGGCTCGAGCCGCAGCACCTCCTCGAGAATGGTCATCCGCTCCGGCTCGTCGGCATCGATGAAGCGCGCACGCAGCGCGTCGTCCTCGAACAGCCGCACGGCGGCCATCACGATGAACTCGCGCGTGGTCGCCATCCCCGCGGCGCCATAGGTGAGGCATTCGGTCAGGATCTCGCGGCTGGAATAGCCCTCCGCGATCAGATGCGAGATGACGTCCTCGCGCGGCTCGGCGCGGCGGGCGCGAATGGCCGGGCGCACGTCGAACCAGTAGAAGGCGAGGGTGCGGAGCTGGCCGAACACGGCGTTGCGCAGCGTCACGAGCGCGCTCTTGCCGACAGGCGCGCTGAAGAACCGGTTCAGCCGGGCCGCCATCGCATCGCGCGGGCTGTTGGTCAGGCCGATGATGTCGGCGGCGACCGCGACGGCGAGCGTCAGACTCAGATCATCCAGCCGGGCGCGCCGCGCCTGCCGAAACTGCGCCACGAGGTCGCGGCTGGTTGCCTCCATCAGCTGACAATAGCGCGTCGCCACCACGCGCGGCGTGAAGAACCGCGCGGTGGCGCTGCGCTGCTTCTGATGCGGCTCGCCGTCCTGGTACAGCACCGGCGCGTGGCGCGGGCCGATGAAGCGATGCACCAGCTCGGCATTGAAGCCGGCCTGCCGCACGTCGTCCGAGCGCAGCACCGCGCGCGCGGCGGCGAAGCTGTCGATGCGGATGACGGCCGCGCTCCCGCCGTCATCGGCGGCGTTGGTCGATGCGTGCGGCGAGGACTGAGCGCTCATGCTGAAACCCATGGGCCGGTTGGAACACATGATCCGCCAAAGGCGCTGGCGGGCGGCCCCTTCAGGTAGGGCGCTCGCGCGCGAGATCAATCACTGCTCGCGCGATGATGATGAACTCGGTCGATGGAACGCATGCGCCGTCGCTTCGCTCATCCGGGCTACACGCCCCGCGCGACGGCGCGCCGCGCTCTCCGCGTCGTTGCGAGCGAAGCGGTGTGAACCCAGCAAGCCGCCACAACCTCGGCTGTCATGCCCGCGCAGGCGGGCATCCAGTACGCCGCGGCTTTCAATGGACCCACAGGCGTCTCGGCGTACTGGATCGCCCAGTGAAGAAGCCGTGACGGCTGTGATGGCTGGCAACGACGGAGAGCAGGAGCGAGCGGGGAGATGCGAAGTCTCTTGACGAGCGATCCTGCCGATCAGTGACTCCGTCATGCCCGGGCTTGTCCCGCCTGCGCGGCCGAAGCCGCTTCGGCGCGGCGAAGGCCCGGGCATCCACGTCGTTCTCAGCTTGCCGGCCGACGTGGATGGCCGGGACAAGCCCGGCCATGACGACCTGGAAAGAGATGAGCACAAGACTGCGACCGTCACATGCGATTGCCCTGGGAGCGAGCGGAGCCGCCAGTAAGACAACTTTAGATTGATTCATCAGTTGATCTAGGATCAAATCCGGTGTGCCGAATCTCTGATGCATCACGGAGCTGCCGCCGGCTGTTGAGCTTTCGCCCTTTTGAACAAGGCGTTTTTCGGATTTCAAATCACCGAGGAGTTTTTCATGCGCACAGGCTTTGCCGTCTCGACCCTCTCCATCGTCATCGGATCAGCGGCGTTCGGCTGGGCGATCACCACGCCGCGCCCCGCGCAGGCGTTCCTGGAGGACATCTGCATCCCGCGCGTCAAGGACGGGCTGAAGAACTGCATCGCGCCGGCCAGCGCGTGCAAGGATCCGGCGGAGGCGCTCAACCGCAGCTGTCTGCTCGAGGCGGTGCAGTTCGCCGCCATCCCGCCCGGCCGCAGCATGATCCACGCGGATTCCACCTATTTCATCGCCCAGGCGCTCGGCTATCGCGCCGACGTGGCGTATTGGATCGCGGCGTACAATGAGAACGCCGACTACGCGCAATACAAGCCGATCGACCAGTGCGGCGGACAGGCGTCGTCGACCAATTCGGGCGCGAGCTACATCACCGCGAGCTTCAACGGCTTCCAGCGCACCAACGCTTCGACCGCCGGGCCGCTGTATCATTACCTGCTAAACTTCTCGCCGAACGGGCAGGGCACCGACGTGCACGGCGCCAGCGGCGTCCAGGCGGTGTATCCGTTCCACTATCCGCCGCCCGGCTATCCGATCACCATCGACAGCGTGTATCAGGGCACGCTGTACGATCTCCGGCAATGGGCGATGAAGGGCGACGAGGCACCGGGCCTGCTGTGCACCGTCGGATACACCGTGCCGAACGGCTCGTCGAACTTCAGCGGCCCGAAATGCCTGGCGGGCGCCACCATCAGCGGCACCGTGCCGCTGCTTGAGAACTACGCCATCGGGCCGGCCATCAACGTCGCCTCCGGCCCCAAGGTGCTCGACAACAGCAACACCAGCGACGTCGTCGACTACACCAAGCTGAAATCCTTTCTCGACGACAAGAGCAAGACCACCGGCGTGCTGTTCGACGACCCCAAAAAGCCGCCGGTGCCGGTGCAGATCGCCCGCATCGGGCTCTATCTGCACTCCCTCCAGGATGCCTCCTCGCACGGCACCTTCTGCGGCGACGACGCGCCGTCGCCCCCGGGCGGCTCGGATGCCGGCAGCTACATGTATCTGGACTCCGGCAACGTGAAGCTGGTGTTCGGCACCTATTGCGCGACGGGGCCGCATCTCGCCAGCCATGTCCAGGAGACCGGCACCGGCGACGTCAGCCTGCCGCTGCGCGACTACGTCGCGCTGAACAACACCGTCGACGAGCTGATCCTGTTCGGCAACAACGTCGCCAAGCCGCGCGGCTGGATCGTCAATCCGAGCCTCTTGCCGCCCAACGTCGTCGGCGGCAAGAGCGCCGCGGGTGACAGCGCCGCCGACCTGAAATCGCGCCTGGTCGGCCGCATCGTGCAGGGCGTGCAATGGTCGCGCGCCGAGGTCTACGCATCAGGCGTCATCACCGCGCCACTCCAGCGCACCGACGCGCAGGACCGGCTGAACACCATGAACGCCGCGCTGGGGGCCTATTCGAAGCGGCTGCTGGCGAGCAATCCCAAGCTGACCCCGCTGCGGCCGATGCCCGGGAATTCGTTCGACCCGAACGACAAGTCGGTGTGTTTCAAGTAGCGCCGCGGCTCGAGTCGGCAGAAGGGTTCGCGCTCTCACCCCACGTCATTCCGGGGCGCGCGCAGCGCGAGCCCGGAATCCATAACCACGATCGGGTATGGGTTGCCAGATGCAGGCCGCGATCATGCGCCTCCACCATAGCAGCCGGTGAATATGGATTCCGGGCTCGCGCTTTCGCGCGCCCCGGAATGACGGAGGAGAGAGCCTGCCCAGCCACGTGCGGGGTGCAGCGATGCGTCGCGTGCACCTCTTTGCCAACCGACGTCACGGCAGACCACCTTCAACGCGTTAACCTTCTGGAATCCAGGGTTGCCGCGCAGCATGGTGGATGTGGAGGATCTCGATTGTGTCGCCGGTGATGCGATAGAAGATTTTGTAGGGATAGCGGCCGAGCGACGCCGCGCGGACATCGGGACGGTCCGCAACGCGCCGCGCGCTTGAGGGCCAACGTGCAATGTGGGCCACGACGCGCTTGATGCGTCGCTCCACAGCCGGTGCTATAATTGGGTAATGATCAGCGAGCCAGACGGCTACATCTTCGAGATCCCTCAGGGCTTCGTCTGTATAGACGACCCTCATTGGGATCGGAATTTGGAAAACGCGGCTTCAACGTCATCCTCGCTGGCAAAACGTCGCTCGTTCGCAGCGCGCAGGCCCCTATCGATGCCCGCCAGTTCCTGATCGCTCGGTCGATACTCACCGCCTGTGACGCCGGCGTCGATCTCACGCGCCATCTCGGCCAGTTCATCCTGCAGGTCGGCCGGCCAAGTCTCGACCCGTTCGAGAATGTCTGCGAGCTTTTTGGTTTTCATGGCACCAGACTAGCGCAAAGCCGATCGAATGTCATCGGCACTCATAGGGTGACACCTCGACCACCAGCGCCGGATCGAAGGCCGGGTTCTCGCGGCCATAGCCGTGCGGGTTGCAGATCACGCGAGTGGCGCCGACGCGATAGTCCGAGGGCGTGTGGATGTGGCCGTGGATCCACAGCGCCGGCTGCTTCGCCAGGATCAGCGCCGAGAGGTCGGAGGCGTAGGCGGCGGTGACGCGGTCGTTCCGGTATTGCTCGGCGACCGAGCCCCAGCCGGGGGCGTGGTGGGTGACGACGACAGTCGGGCCGTCGAACGGCGTCTCCAGCAGGCCCGTGAGCCAGGTGCGCGATGTCAGGTGCAGGTCGAGCGCCTCCTGCGGCCGGAAGCGCAGCCAGGGGTCTTTGCGCCAGGTGATGCGGCGATGGTCGTTCATGCGGTCGCGGCAGACCGCCATGGTGTGGACCGCGGAGCCGGCGCCGAAGATCGCATAGTCGGTCCACAGCGTGCAGCCGGCAAAGCGCACGCCCGCGAGCACGACCGCGTCGTTCTCCAGCAGATGCACGCCGAACCGCGCCGCCTCGGCGCGCGCCAGCTTCAATTCCTCGGGAAAGGTGCGGTGATAATATTCATGGTTGCCCATCACCATGACGATCGGCACGTCCTCCGCCACGATCTCGCGCAGCCGCGCAAACCCGTTCACCGCCCCCTCGCAGACATCGCCGGCGACCACGACCACGTCGACCCCGGGCAGGGCCTCGATCGGCTTGGTGTCGGCCATGTCGGCGTGGAGATCGGAGAAGATGTGGAGGTGCATTTAGGTGTACGTCTGAGGAAGCCCAGGGCTTGCAAGATCGACGCCGAGCGAAGCGCAACACGCCGATCGGATCAGGCGGATGATGACGCTCAGCTCAGCCGTCCTACGCTTGCTAGAATGTGCATAACGCGGAAAAGCGGGAACCGCACTTGCGACTCATCTTAAAGTCGCGCCTCCTGCGCCTTTGCGAGGAGGAAATCAAGTTGGCTTCATATCCTTACACGTTAGTCACGGGAAAACTTAAGGATCTGCTCCATAAGGCGCGTACGACTGGCACGCCTGCCAAGCTGACGGCGGCACATCTCAAGACGTTGGGCTTTACGTCAAGCAACGACGTAGGAATGATCGGCGTCTTCAAATTCATCGGGTTGGTTGATCAATCGGGCATTCCAACTCCGCTTTGGACAGAATTCCGAGGAAAGGACCACAGAAAGGTACTAGCCAAGGCCATCCGCCAGGGATACGCGGAGCTCTTCACCGTCTATCCCGATGCGCATGCTCGATCTGTTTCAGACTTGACCCACGTTTTCAGTACTTCGACAACTGGTGGCGAAGCAGTCGTAAAGCAGACCGTGCAGACATTCAAATCACTGATCGAGGAAGCGGACTTTAACAGTAGCCCAGATGCAAGCACGACGGCGCTGTCGGCCGGTACATTGCACTTGCCCGCCGCACCTTCTGGAGCCCCAAATCTGTCAACTTCGGCTCTCGGGCAAGGCGCGCCCGAAGTGCATATCGATATCCAAATTCACATCTCACCAGAGTCGTCTGCGGAGCAAATCGAGAAGATATTCGAGAGCATGGCGAAGCATCTTTACGGAAAGCGTGCCGACGGAAGGACATAATGTCTCCCCAGAACTTACTCTCTGTAGCGAAGGCGATCCATGAAGACGTCGAGGCGGTCCTTGGCCCTCCGGAGGAGGGGCTGGTTCCTAATTCGCACCTCGTCATCATGAGTAGCCTCACACGCGGGTCGCGGAGTTACATCGTAGCAATCGCGAACCAGATAAACGGGACTTATGAAAAAGGATGGTATGATGCGTGCGCTGTGATGATAAGGCGCTTCATAGAAACATTGCTGATTGAGACGTTTGAGAAGCACGGAGCGGCACAAAACATCAAGCATCCTGCAACAAGTGATTACATGTTCCTTCGAGATATGATCAACGTCACCGTGAACGAGACGGCATGGAATCCGAGCAGGAATTTAAAATCGGCTCTACCGAAATTGAAAGATGTCGGGGACAAGTCAGCTCATAACCGATACTTCATCGCGAAGCGGGGTGATATCCAGCCGCTTATTGGCGATATCAGGACCGTTGTAGAAGAGCTTCTTCTACAAAGTGGCCTCAAGAACTGAAGGTAGTGCAGTATTTGGTGATTTTTATGGGTATTTTCGTGGAAATGGCTGGACTTAATAGGAAGAGCGCAGCGAAATTGCGCTTCGCGCAATCGCGCGGCGCTTGCTAGTCCCGCGGCACCTTTATTCGCCGGCTATTGTGGCGCAAAGGGAGGCCGAGTTGCGATGAGCAGAAGAATTTATTGATAGTGTGCTTACAGCTGAGAACTAACCGTCCTTCCACTTTGAAAGTTGCTTTTTCATTCCCTCATTTGGAAGATCTCCAAGAAAACGGTCGAGTCTAGCTGGGTCGGGCTCGTGACGAACGGCGTCCAAGATTATCTCCCAACTTTCCACCGCCTCGGGGCGTTCGGCCAAAACTATGCCAATTCCGTATTTCTGTGCGAGTTCTACTATTCGGTCGGCTTCAGAAACGACTTCGAATGTGGAGCGGGAAGTCGAGTAAAATACGTATGATCGGTGCGCCGCCTCTCTATGTGCTATTGCTTCGAGTACGGCCAGAATGTTTGTAGCCTCACTAAGCTTTACTTCGAATGTCACGATCTCCAGTCTCTTCGAAAGATATACATACCGCTTAATACCCGCGGCGGTGAGATCGGGTCGTGTAAACGTGCCGCCCGTATCCTTTGATCCTCTGGAATGGGTTTCGTCCACACGAACTTCGTCGAAGCCAAATCTATTTATCCACTTGGATTCGATTGATCCTCGAAGCGGAGCGTATAAATCTCTTTCGCGAGGAGGAGTGACTTGGCCCGGGATTTCCTTAATGAGCTGGGCATCGGTGAGTCTCACGGACCCGCCTCGGCCCCGACCCGGAACGATTTGGCCGCTCTCGATTAGGCGCCCTTGAACTTTCCAATAAAAATCTTCGTCCCATTCCAAAGTTTGTCGCAACGTTCCGTTGCCGGACGATCCGCCTGCCTCTTTGAGGGTGGCTATAAATTCATCGAGACGGTTCTTTGTTACGTTGTTAGCCACGTTCAATCCCCGAAGAACCTCGATCTTTTCAAGCGGACATCTATCTTAGGAATGGCAATTAGCGGTGAAAGTTAGGGGGCGCCGCGGCAATCTGGTCAACTGATTTGGTGATTAAAATCGCGCTCGCGTGGGTTGTAAAGTAAAAAGGCGACCTCGCGGTCGCCTTTTTCAAAGGAATGGGACATCTGTCTGGTAGCTCGGCCAACTCTTAGCTGCACCCCGTCGTGCTTCCGCACGTATCGCACTTCATGCACGTGCCATTCCGGACCAGGGTGAAGTTGCCGCACTCCGAGCACATCTCGCCTTCGTAGCCCTTGGCCTTGGCTTCGGCGCGGCGTTCGGCCTTGGAGGCGACCTGGGTGTTCGCCGTGCCGGCCTTGCTCCACTGCAGCGCCTCGAGCTTCTCGGTGGGCGAGAGGTCGTGCTGCGGCTCCTGCTTCAGGGCGACGGCGCCGTCGATGGCGTCGCCGGTGCGGGAGGAGGAGCGGGCGGTGGCGCCGCTGCCGACCGGCCCGGTCGACGAGGTGCCGCTGCCCTGGGAGCCGCCGCGCATCACGACGAGGTTGTCGGTGCGGGAGCGGGTCAGGCCGCGCGACACGTATTTCGCGGCCTGCTGGCTCGGGCCGTCCTCCGACGGCTTGCCTTCGTCGACGCCGCGGCCGAGCGCATCGAAATTGCTCTCGGACGGGTCGACATGGGCGAGGTCGAAGCGCGACATGTAGCTGACGGCGAGCTCGCGGAACACGTAGTCGAGGATCGACGTCGCATATTTGATCGAGTCGTTGCCCTGGACGGGACCGGCCGGCTCGAAGCGGGTGAAGGTGAAGGCGTCGACATACTCCTCTAGCGGCACGCCGTACTGGAGGCCCAGCGACACCGCGATGGCGAAGTTGTTGATGAAGGAGCGCAGCGCCGCGCCCTCCTTGTGCATGTCGATGAAGATCTCGCCGAGGCGGCCGTCATCATACTCGCCGGTGCGCAAATACACCTTGTGGCCGCCGACGACCGCCTTCTGGGTGTAGCCCTTGCGGCGATCCGGCATCTTCTCGCGCTCGCGCATCACGACGATGCGCTCGACCAGCTTCTCGACGATCTTCTCCGAGACCTGGGTGGCACGCGCCGCCATCGGCTTCTCGTAGAACGACTCGACCGCATCGTCCTCGTCCTCATCGTCGCTGATGAGCTGCGAGTTGAGCGGCTGCGACAGCTTCGAGCCGTCGCGGTAGAGCGCGTTGGCCTTCAGCGCGAGCTTCCAGGACAGCAGATACGCCGCCTTGCAGTCCTCGACCGTGGCGTCGTTCGGCATGTTGATGGTCTTGGAGATCGCGCCCGAGATGAACGGCTGCGCCGCCGCCATCATGCGGATGTGGCTCTCGACCGAGAGATAGCGCTTGCCGATCTTGCCGCAGGGATTGGCGCAGTCGAACACCGCGTAATGCTCGGCCTTGAGGTGCGGGGCACCCTCGACCGTCATCGCGCCGCAGATGTGCACGTTGGCGGCCTCGATCTCGCGCTTGGTGAAGCCGATCGCGGCGAGCAGCTCGAAGGTCGGCGACGCCAGCGCGTCCGCCGAGACGCCGAGCTGCTTGGTGATGAAGTCCTCGCCGAGCGTCCACTTGTTGAACACGAACTTGATGTCGAACGCGGTCGGCAAGGCCTTCTCGACCTTGGCGATGGCTTCATCCGTAAAACCCTTGGCCTTCAGGGTCGAGGCGTTGATGCCCGGCGCGTTGGACAGCGAGCCGTGACCGACGGCATAAGCCTCGATCTCGGCGATCTCGCTCTCGCGATAGCCGAGCGCGCGCAGCGCCTCGGGCACAGCGCGGTTGATGATCTTGAAGTAGCCGCCGCCGGCCAGCTTCTTGAACTTCACCAGCGCGAAGTCAGGCTCGATGCCGGTGGTGTCGCAATCCATGACGAGGCCGATGGTGCCGGTCGGGGCGACCACGGTGACCTGGGCGTTGCGATAGCCGTTGGTCTCGCCGAGCGCGAGCGCGTCGTCCCAGGCCTGGATGGCGTGGCTGACGAGCGAGACCTGCGGGCAGTGGGCGTGGTCGAGCGGCACCGGGTTGACCGAGAGGGCCTCATAGCCGGTGGCCTCGCCCTTCGCCGCGCGGCGATGGTTCTTGATGACGCGCAGCATGTGCGCGGCGTTCTTCTTGTAGCCGGGGAACGGGCCGAGCTCGCCGGCCATCTCGGCCGAGGTCTTGTAGGCGATGCCGGTCATGATCGCACTGAGCGCACCGCACAGCGCGCGGCCTTCCTTGCTGTCGTAGGACAGGCCCATGGTCATCAGCAGGCCGCCGATATTGGCGTAGCCGAGGCCGAGCGTGCGGAACTCGTAGGACAGCTCGGCGATCGCCTTGGACGGGAACTGCGCCATCAGCACGGAGATTTCGAGCACGATGGTCCAGAGCCGGCAGAGATGCTCGTAGGCGCCGACGTCGAAGTGCTTGGTGGACGTGTTGTAGAACGTCAGCAGATTGGCGGAGGCCAGGTTGCAGGCGGTGTCGTCCAGGAACATGTATTCCGAGCACGGATTGGACGCGCGGATGTCGCCGGACGCCTTGCAGGTGTGCCAGTCGTTCATCGTGGTGTTGAAGTGCAGGCCGGGATCGGCCGAGGCCCAGGCGGCGTGGCCGATCTTCTCCCAGAGGTCCCTGGCCTTGAGCGTCTTGACGACCTTCTTGTTGGTGCGGCCGATCAGGCTCCAGTCGCCGTCGGTCTCGACCGCGCGCAAAAAGTCGTCCTTCAGCGACACCGAGTTGTTGGAGTTCTGGCCGGAGACGGTCAGGTACGCTTCGGAATCCCAGTCGGTGTCGTAGATCGGGAAGTCGATGTCCTTGTAACCTTGCCTGGCGAACTGGATCACCCGCTTGATGTAGTTGTCGGGCACCAGCGCGCGGCGCGCGAGCTTGATCTCGCGGCGCAGCGCCGGGTTCTTCTCGGGATCGAAGCAGTCGTCGCCGGAGCCCTCGCAATTGACGCAGGCCTTCATCACGGCCTTCAAGTGCTTCTGGTTGATCTTGGAGCCGGTGACGAGGGCTGCGACCTTCTGCTCCTCCTTCACCTTCCAGTCGATATAGGCCTCGATGTCCGGATGGTCGGCGTCGACCACGACCATCTTGGCGGCGCGGCGGGTGGTGCCGCCCGACTTGATCGCGCCGGCAGCGCGGTCGCCGATCTTGAGGAAGCTCATCAGGCCGGACGAGCGGCCGCCGCCCGACAGGCGCTCGCCCTCGCCGCGCAGCCGCGAGAAGTTGGAGCCGGTGCCGGAGCCGTATTTGAACAGGCGCGCCTCGCGCACCCACAGGTCCATGATGCCGCCGTCATTGACGAGGTCGTCCTCGACGCCCTGGATGAAGCAGGCGTGCGGCTGCGGATGCTCGTAGGACGATTTCGACTTGGTCAGCTTGCCGGTCTTGTAGTCGACGTAATAGTGGCCCTGGCCGGGGCCGTCGATGCCATAGGCCCAGTGCAGTCCGGTGTTGAACCATTGCGGCGAGTTCGGCGCGACCATCTGCTTGGCCAGCATGAAGCGCAGCTCGTCGTAGAACGCGACGGCGTCCTCCTCGGAGGAGAAGTAGTTGCCCTTCCAGCCCCAATAGGTCCAGCAGCCGGCGAGGCGGTCGAACACCTGCTTGGCGGAGCGCTCGCTGCCGTAGCGCTCGTTTTCGGGGAGGGCGGCGAGCGCGTCGGTGTCGGGCACCGAGCGCCACAGCCAGGACGGCACGGTCTCTTCCTCGACCTTCTTCAGGCGCGCGGCGACGCCCGCTTTCCGGAAATACTTCTGCGCCAGCACGTCGGAGGCGACCTGCGACCAGAACTCGGGCACCTCGACATTCTCGAGCCGGAACACCACCGAGCCGTCCGGATTCTTGATCTCGGACGTGGTCAGGCGGAAGTCGATCCCTGCATAGGGAGACTGTCCTTCGGTGGTGTTGCGCCGTTCAATCCGCATCGCGAGCCCCAATTGTTCTTGCCGGACCGCGTTCGCGGCCGGGATCATTGCATCCAAAGGCGAGGGCTTGCGAGTCCCATCCGAAGGGATCTCGTCTGCCGCCGCAGTTCAACCGGTCGCCCGGTCCCGTCTCTCTTTAACGCCTCACGCGTGCCGTCCGGCTCCGTCGCCGCTGCAAGACAGCCCCCACATCTAGTGGGGGCCTTCGCAGCCCCGTCATCGCGACCACCCCGCCGCGGGACAGACGACGAGCCGCACGCCGGGCCTGTTGGCCTTCTGGCGCGGTCGTCCTCAAAAACCCTTCTGGGAGCGGCCGGCGAAACGAGAAACACGATCAAGCGCCGAACCGGGCCGGAAGCTAGGACGACTCCGCTTCCCCCGTCAAGCACTAGTGGGGGTTCCGTAACCAAACACTAAATATGGGGGAAAGTACGGGATAACCAGGGCGATTGCCGGTATCGTGATGGACGTAACTATCGGCGAGTCCACACGGATTCGAAACCAAAAAAATTTGCCCGGCGTCCTGTCCACAGGGCTTCGTCCCGCTGTTCACAGGGGCAAATTTATTCGCGTCACACGGGTGTGTTTTGCTTGCATCGGCGGGACTCACGGCGCCTTACGGGCAGGACGCGGGGCAGGCATGTCCCACAATCCCTGGTGTGCCCGGACAAACGCCGGCAAGCTGATCATCCCACAGACTGCGCCGGTTGATTCCATGACAGACAAGCCAACGGCCAGCGGGCGGATCACGCCCGCCGGGCTGATGTTCCTCGCCATCACCTCGCTCGGCTGGGGCTTCAACTGGCCGGTGACCAAGCACCTGGTCGGCGTGCTGCCGCCGCTGACCCTGCGGGGCACCACCGGCGTGGTCGGCGCGCTGCTGCTGGCGCTGCTCGCGGTCGTCAGAAGCCAGAGCCTCTACGTCCCGCGCGAAATCTGGCCGCGGCTGATCCTGGCGGGGATGCTCAACGTCACCGCCTGGATGGTGCTGATGGGGTTGGCGCTCTTATGGCTGCCGGCCGGCGAGGCGGCGCTGATCGCCTACACCATGCCGGTGTGGGCCTCGCTGCTGGCCTGGCCGATTCTCGGCGAGCGCCCGACGGTGCTGCGCGTGCTGGCGCTGGTGCTGGCCTTCGCGGGGCTGGCCGCGATCATGGGCAGCAACGGGCTCAACGCCAGCCGCGACAAGCTGCCGGGCATCCTGATGGTCCTCGGCGGCGCGTTCGGCTTCGCGCTCGGCACGGTGATGGCCAAGAAGCTGCCGATCAAGCTGCCGCCGCTGTCGGCCGCGGCCTGGCAGATCGGCATCGGCTGCGTGCCGATCGTGATCGTCGGATTCGCTGTGGAGACGTCGGACTGGACGAAGCTCGACCAGCTCGACTGGGCACTGATGTTCTATTCGACCGTGATCCAGTTCTGCGTCGCCTATGTCGCCTGGTTCGCGGCGCTGGCCCGGCTGCCGGCCTCGGTGGCGGCGATCGGCACCATGGCGGTGCCGGTGATCGGCGTCGTCGCCTCCGCGATCGCGCTGCGCGAGCCGCTCGGAGCAGGGCAGATCGCCGCGCTCGCCTTCACGCTCGGGGCGGTGGCGCTGGCGACGCGGGGCTAGCACCGCCGGCCGGCGCGCCGTCGAGGGCGCGGCGGACCATCTGGGCGAGCTCGGCGCGACGATAGGGCTTCGTCAGCAGCAGCGCGTCCGGCAGCAACTGGCGGTTCTCGATGATCGCATTGTCGGTATAGCCGGAGGTGTAGAGCACCCGAAGCCCGGGACGCGTCGTCCTGATCGTGTCCGCGAGCTCGCTGCCGCCGATGCCGCCGGGCATGATGACGTCGGTGAACAGCAGATCGAACGGCTGACCCTGCGCGACGATGGTCAGCGCTTCCGCCGCGTGTGAGGCGACGAGCGTGGTGTAGCCGAGGCCCTCGAGCTGGGTGAGCACGAAGTCGCGCACCAGCGGATCGTCCTCCACGACCAGGATGGTCTCCGTCCCGCGCGGCAGAATCTGCGCGCGCTCCGGCTCGGTCTGTTGCAGCATATGCGCCGCCGGCAGATAGAGCCGGATCGTGGTGCCGCGGTTCTCCTCGCTGTACAGCTTGATGTGGCCGCCCGACTGCTTGACGAAGCCATAGACCATGCTGAGCCCGAGGCCGGAGCCTTTGCCCGCGTCCTTGGTGGTGAAGAACGGCTCGAACGCGCGGTCCTTGACCTCCGCCGGCATGCCGGTGCCGGAGTCGCTGACGGCCACCATGACATAGGGGCCAGGCACAACACCGGGGTTGGCGGCGGCATAGGCCTCATCGAGCACGGTCTTCGTCGTTTCCAGCAGCAGCTTGCCGCCGTCCGGCATCGCATCGCGCGCGTTGATGGCCATGTTCACCAGCGAGTTCGCCAACTGCGCGGAATCGACGTGGGCGATGAGATCGCCTTCGGCGAGAATGGTCCTGACCTCGACCTGCTCGCCGAGCGTCGGGCGCAGCAGCTTGGCGATGTCCTCCACCGTGGCATTGACGTCGATGTCACGCGGCCGCAGCGGCTGCTTGCGCGCAAATGCGAGCAGATGACGGATCAGCTCGGTGCAGCGATCGGTGGCCCTGCTGATGAGGACGGCGAGCTCGGCCGCCGCCGGACGGTCGTGAACGGCGTCGATCAGCATTTCGATCGATCCGGTGATGATCGTCAGCATGTTGTTGAAATCATGCGCGACGCCGCCGGTGAGCTTGCCGATGGCATCCAGCTTCTGCGCCTGCTGCAGCAGGCGCTCGATCTCGTGCACCTCGGTCACGTCGTGATACACCAGCGCCGCGCCGCTGATCGCGTCCGCCGAATTGCGCAGCGGCCGCCCGCTGACCATCAGGCGGAATTGCGGCCGGCCGTCGGTCGGCTTGACGACGACCTCGCGGCGATCGAACGAGAGGCCGCGCAGCGCGCGCGCAATCGGCAGCTCCCGGTCGTCAACGAGCGTCATGCCGTCGCTCTCGTAGAAGCGGTTCGCGGCGAGCATTTCGGCGAAGGTCTTGCCGACATCGGTTCCGAGGAAATGGCCCGCCGCCTCGTTCGCCAGCATGATCGTGCCCTCGGGATCGACCACCAGCACGCCCTCGGCCATGCTGTTGAAGGTGTTCTCGAGAATGGCGGAGGAGCGGCGCAGCTCGTCATAGGCGGCGGCGAGATCGCCTCGCTGTTGCAGCGCCTGGGCCTCGAGCGAGGTTGCGGTGGCCTGCGAGCGGGTGAGGGACGTCCGCAGTGCCCTGTCCGACAGGTAGGCGCGCCGGACCAGATAGGCCGCAATCGCGAGCACGAGGGCGACGCCGGCGAGATCGATCGCCAGCAGCCAAGTGCCCGTCTGCCGCGAGGTCGCGCCACGCTCACCGAGCAGGCGGCGCTCCTGCTCGGTGAAGGCATCGAGTGTCTCGTTGATTTTCGTCATCGCCGCAGAACCTGGGGCGTTCGCCATCAGGGCCTGCAGGCCGTCGCGATCGTTCGCGGCATGAAGACGGATCAGTTCGCCGGCAAGCTCGATGCGCCGCTGCACCACGCCGTCGATCGACCGTAGCCGCTCGCTCTGCGCGGAGTTGTCACGGACGAGCTGTCGCAGATCCGCCCAGGCGCCCGGAACGAGGCCGCTGGTCTCCTGGAACTCCGTGGCGAAACGGTCGGCGCGCGACAAGGCAAAGCCGCGCGAGGCTGCTTCGGCCTGCCGCAGCAACAGGCGCAGCTCGGACGCTTTTTCGAGAACCTCCATCGTGTGCTCGACCAAGGCGGTGTCGCGGCGCGCCTTGAGGTCGAGCGCCGTGGACGCCGCACCGACTGCGAGCAGCGTTCCAAGGCCAAGCCCGATCGCCACACGCCGGCGAATCATTGCTGGTGTCCAGGAGCGCTGGAGGCGCGCGGTCGATCAAGCCGCATCGTGATTATGAGTTGCTCTCTATCGTGAACGGCGAACAATTCGGTCAGGGAATGTCATGAGTTGTAAGCAAGAGCGCGCGTCCTGCCAATCGTCTGTTTGAGTTCCATCTCAATTTGTCAGGCCGCTCGCGGTTCAGGTTCCGGGCGGCGGTCAGGATGAATGCGCGCGCCGTTGCGCCTCGGCGGTCGACGTGTCCTCCGCCGGGCCGACCAATGCGCGCCGCACCATCTGGGCCAGCTCCGACTTGCGATACGGCTTGGTGAGGAGCAACGCCGCCTGGTCGATGCGGCCGTGCTCGACCATGGCATTGTCCGTATAGCCGGACGTGTACAGCACCTTGGTGCCGGGACGTTGCCGCAGCGCCTCCTCGGCGAGCTCCTTGCCATTGACGCCGCCGGGCATGATGACGTCGGTGAACAGCAGATCGAAAGGCTGGCCGGCGTCGATCTTGGCCAGCGCCTCGACACCGGTCGACGCGGTGATGGTCTTGTAGCCGAGGCTCTGGAGTTGCGAGACGACGAAGTCCTGCACCAGCGGATCATCCTCGACGATGAAGATCGTCTCTTCGCCGCGTGGCGGCGGCGGCTCGGGCGGGGCAGGGATGGCCGGCAGGCCCTTGGGCACGGGGATGTAGAGGCGGATCGTGGTGCCCCGACCCTCTTCGCTGTAGATCTTGATGTGGCCACCGGACTGCTTGACGAAGCCGTAGACCATGCTCAGGCCGAGGCCCGAGCCCTTGCCGGCCCCCTTGGTGGTGAAGAACGGCTCGAAGGCGCGGTCGCGAACCTCTGGCGACATGCCGGTTCCGGTATCGCTCACCGCCACCATGACATAGGAGCCCGGGGTGACGCCGGCATTGGCTGCCGCATAGGCTTCGTCGAGCTCGACCCGGCGCGATTCCAGCAGCAGCTTGCCGCCATTGGGCATCGCGTCGCGGGCGTTGATGGCCATGTTGACCAGCGAGTTGGCGAGCTGCGCGGAGTCGATATGCGCGATCAGCGTTTCCTCCTCCAGTATCGAGTTGATCTCGATCTGCTCGCCCAGCGTCGGTCGCAGCAGCTTGGCGATGTCCAGGATCGTGCTGTTGACGTCGCTGTCGCGCGGATGCAGCGGCTGCTTGCGGGCGAAGGCCAGCAGATGCCGGATCAGCTCGGTGCAGCGGTCGGCAGCCTGGCCGATCAGCGCGGCCGTGGCGGCGGCTGCGGGGCGGTCCTTCACCTCGTCGGCCAGCGTTTCGATGGTGCCGGTGATGATCGTCAGCATGTTGTTGAAATCGTGCGCGACACCGCCAGTGAGCTTGCCGATCGCATCCAGCTTCTGCGCCTGCTGGAGCAGGCGCTCGGTCTCGTGCGCCGTCGTAATGTCGTGATAGACCATCGCCGCGCCGGTGATGCCTCCGGCCGAGTCGCGCAGCGGCCGGCCGCTGATCATCAGGCGAAGCGTTTCGTCCCGGTCGGGCTGGTGGACGATGACCTCGTGCCGGTCGAACGACTCGCCCCGCAAGGCGCGCGGCGTCGGCAGATCGTGTGCCGCAATCGGCGTCATGCCGTCGCTCTCGTAGACGCGAAGCCGCGACCTGACCTCGGACAGTTTGCGGCCGTGCCGATAGCCGAGCAGGTGCTCGACGGCAGGATTGGAGAACACGACGGTATCGGCGGCGTCGATCACGAGCACGCCTTCGGCCATGCTGTTGAACGTGCTCTGCAGGATCTCGGCGGAATGGCGCAGCTTCTCGTGGGCCTCGACCAGATCGAGATGCTGCTTCTCGGCCCTCTCGGCCAGCGAGACGGCTTCGGCCTCGGAGCGGACCAGCGAGGCCCGCAGCAGCTGATCGTCGTAATAGGCACGGCGGATCAGGTATCCGGCGATGATCAGCAGCAGCGCCAGGCCGCACAGGTCGATCGCCAGCAGCAGCGCTCCCGTGGCCTTGGACGTCGCCGAGCGCTGCGCCAGCAGCTTGCGCTGATCGGCGACGAAGCGATCGAGATTGGCGGTGATCGCGCTCATGGTCGCCGGCCCCTCGGCTCTGCTGCCCAGCGCCTCCAGCCCAGCGCGGTCCGATGCCGCGCGCAGACGGATCACGTCCGAGGCGATCTCGAGCCTGCGGCTGATGAGGGCTTCGGTCTGGTTCAGAAGCTGCGCCGGCATCGGGCTGTCGGCAACCGCGCGCTGCAGATCGGCGACGGCGGCAGGGATCTTGGCGTTGACCGCGTTGAACTCGGCGCGAAACGGCTCGGTCCCCGTCAGCGCGAACCCCCGCGAGGTGGCTTCGGCTTCGCTGAGCAACAGCCGCAGATCGGAGGTCCGCTGCAGGATGTTCAGCGACGAGGTCACCCAGGCCGCGTCCTGGCGCGACTTGATGTCGAGCGCCGTCGACGCAGCGCCGATCGCCAGCAGAGTTCCAAGCCCGAGCCCCAAAGCGAGGCGCTGATGAATCATCCGCGTGTCTCAGTCATCGACATGGATCGCATGCAGCTCGGGAATGGTCCCGGCCAGCCTGATGCACCCGAGTTCCGGTGCCGCTGCGTCGAAAGCGGTGATGATATGTCGGCAAGGCGCGCCTCCTTGTTCGAAAGTTTTTGGCGCGTTCGAGAGCGACATAACCGCTGGCGCACAGTGATCTGCACTGCGCTCGGGTCTGCGCGATCGAGGTTCCATCAGCAGTCGTCAACCGGGCCTGCGTTCAGCTCATCGAAGCAGAATCACGAGCTCAATCGATATTGGACCGGAACGAGCAATACATCTGCACGCCGCGGGGCACATTGTTGAAATTTCGTCGAATTTCAGTCTGCAACGTGGCGTATTGGACACAGAACAACAAACATTGAGGCGTTCTCGAAGCAAAGGCGGCGAGGTAATTACCTCGCCGCCCCCCGTGTCGTGTGATGCAATTGCGCTGCGTTTACGGGCAGGGATGACGCTGGCCATCATAGCCGAGATAGGTCCCGGAAGCGGGATCGTAGGACTTGAAGCGCCGGACGCAATACGCATCGTCGCGCTCCGGGCCGACCACGGCGACCGGGGCCGAGTCGTCATAGTAGGAGTAGTCGTTGTAGTAGCCGTTCCCGTAGTAGTACGGATCATTGTAGTAGGCATAGGAGCTGCCGAGGCCGATCCCGACGCCAACGCCCACGCCCGGCCAGAAGCCGCCGCCGCGGTGGCGCCAGCCGCCGTGATGACCGCCATGCCAGCCGCCGCCACTCCAATTGCCGCCACTCCAATTGCCGCGGCCGCCGCCATTGTTCACGGCGACATTGGCTCCGGCCGCCGGACCACGGCCCATCAATCCTGCGCCGCCAACGGCTGCACGTCCGGCGAAGCTGCCGCCGCCACCGGGGCCACCCGCGAAGCCGCCGCGCCCGCCGCCGCCGCCGATCGCAGCGCCGCCGCCCATCGCGCCGCCGCCACCACCGCCGATGGCTGCACCGCCACCGCCACCGCCGCCGATTGCCGCACCGCCGCCGCCAGGACCGCGACCGCCGCCGCCGGGACCTTGGGCGAAGCTCGTCGTCGCTGCCGCCAGCGGCAGAATCAGCGCCACGGCCGCGGCGGCGCTCAATGTCTTCAGTTTGGTCATCGATGTCGCTCCATCAGGGGAAAGTGACCTAACCGCAGGCAGCGGATGTCGTTCCCCGGTGCGAACCGTTGCGTCGTCGCGGGCGCCGGCGGGGCGACACTGGACAAGTCGCAAGCGCGGTGGCATCAGAGCCGGGACCTTCACAGAACCGGCCCCAGGCGCATGAAACAGTTCTTTCTCAAGCTCTTCACGTGGTGGAACGGCCAGACCTTCGGCACCCAGCTGTGGACCTGGCGTTTCGGCGAGCTGGTGGGACAGGACGCGCAGGGCAATCGCTATTATCGGACCGCCGGCGGCAAGATCGACCCGGTGCTGCATTTCGAGCGGCGCTGGGTGATCTATAACGGCCTTGCCGAAGCCAGCCGCATTCCGCCGGAATGGCACGCCTGGATGCATCACATGGTCGACGTGCCGCCGACGCAGGACGGCTACAAGTCGCGTGAATGGGAGAAGCCGCACCTGCCGAATCTGACGGGGACGCCGCTCGCCTACCGCCCGGCGGGATCGACCCTGGCCAGCGGCCGCCGCCCGAAGGCGACCGGCGATTATCAGCCCTGGACCCCCGGCAGCTGATTCGATTTTGCTGGGGATCATCTGCTCAACGGGCCGTCCGATGCTTCGGGCGGCCTTTTTGCTGTCCGGCAGCCCAGAGCCCGTGGGCTCGCCGCCGTCACCGTCGCGGCGGGCTGAGACCGGCTGCCGCGCGCTCCGCCGCGGCGATGCGTTGCTTCCGGAACGGTGCGATCCGCTCCAGCATGCCTGACAGCACCTCGGGCGGGGCGGTGTCCGGCGAACCGGCCGTAAAGGGCGGCGCCGGGTTGTATTCGAGCCGGAGTTGAATCGCTTCTGCGGTCCTTCGATCGACCAGCTGCGCCACCAGGGTCAGCGCGAAATCGATTCCGGCGGTCACGCCGCCGCCGGTGATGCGATTGCGATCGATGCAGACGCGCTCGGTGCTGACGGTTGCGCCGAACAGCGGCAGGCATTCGCGCGCGCTCCAATGGGTCGCAGCACGATAGCCGTCGAGCAGGCCCGCAGCGCCGAGCGCGAGCGAGCCGGTGCACACCGAGGTGATGTATTTCGCACCCGCCGCCTGACGTCGGATGAAGTCGATGACCTCGGCGTCGTTGAGGATGGCGTCGACGCCAAAGCCGCCGGGAATGCAGATCACGTCGGCTTGAGGACAGTCGGCGAAGGTCGTGGTCGGCAGCAAGGTCAGCACCGAGTCGGTCGGGACGGGCTCGAGGCTCTTCCACGCCAAATGAAGTGTGGCGCCGGGCACGCTCGAGAATACCTGCACGGGGCCGGTGAGATCGAGCTGGGTGACATGCGGGAACAGGACAAGAGCAATCGAAAGTGGTTCGGCCATGGTGCGCTCGTTCGGAACAGGGATTGACGCCCGCCATCCTGCATGATCCGCTGGCCGTCTCATATGTCGAAGTTCCCTCGATTTCGGACGCGCGCTCGCGGAGCCCATGCATGATCGGCGTGCTGATCTTCCCCGACTTCCAACTGCTCGACGCCGCGGGGCCGATCTCGGTGTTCGAAATCGCCGCGCGCTATGCGCGGGCTGCACCGTCGATCCGGGTGATTGCGGCGCAGCCGGGGCCGGTGCGATCGTCATCGGGGATCGAGATGGTGGCGCGGAAATTCGGTCCCGTCTCGGCGTTTTCGACCTTGCTGATTGCCGGCGGCGACGGGGTGGAGGCGGCCAGCCGCAATGCATGCACCCTCAACTTCGTCCAGAAGCTTGCGGGCCGCGGCACCCGCGTGGCCAGCATCTGCTCCGGCGCCTTCGTGCTGGCCGAAGCGGGCGTGCTGGACGGGCGGCGGGCGACCACGCACTGGCAGCGCACGCGGCAGTTCCTGCGCGCCTATCCGAACGTCAAGCTGGAGCCGGACAGCATCTATGTCCGCGACGGCCAGATCTGGAGCTCGGCCGGCATCACTGCAGGCATCGATCTCGCGCTGGCGATGATCGCCGAGGATCACGGCGAGGAGATCGCGCAGAAGACCGCGCGTCAGCTCGTGCTGTATCATCGCCGCAGCGGCGGGCAGTCGCAGTTCTCCTCGCTGCTGGAGCTGAAGGCGCCGAATGGCCGCTTTGCCGAGCTGCTCACTTGGGCGCGCGAGCATCTGGATGCGCCGCTGGCCGTGGACGATCTCGCCGAGCGCGTCGGCATGAGCACGCGCCATTTCACCCGCGCCTTCGTCGCCGAGACCGGCACCACGCCGTCCAAGGCGATCGAGCGCCTGCGGCTGGAGGTCGCGCGCGATCGCGTGCAGGCCTCGCACCAGCCGATCGAGCTGGTCGCCGCAGCGACCGGCTTTCGTGATCCCGAGCGGATGCGCCGCGCCTTCATCCGCGCCTTCGGCCAGCCGCCGCAGGCGCTGCGGCGGGCCGCGCGCACCGTGGCCGCTGGTTGATCTGAATCAGTGGGCAGGGGGCAGGGCGAGACTAGGCTCGTTCAATTGCGCGGCTCTCGAGGCAGGACAAATTGACGGCTGATGGCGCTGAACGCGCGGCGTGCCCGGGCGAGGGTCGTCCGCTCTCGCTCGCAAGGTTCGATCACTTTCCCGACGTGCTGCTCGACGTGTCGGCGCCGGAGCTGTGGCGGCATCTGCCCGGGCCGTCGCTGTTCGATCTGCCGGGCCGGCAGAGCAGCACGCTGTTTGTCAGCGTGCTGCTGCACGGCAATGAGGACACCGGCTGGCGTGCCATCCAGACCGTCCTGAAGCGCGCGAGGGGGAGGCCGCAGGCCCGTGCCATCAAGCTGCTCGTCGGCAACGTCGCTGCCGCAAGGGCTGGCGTGCGCACGCTGCCCGGCCAGCACGACTACAACCGCGCCTGGCCCGGCACCGCGGATGCCTCGTCGCCGGAAGCCGCAATCATGCGCGAGGTCGTGGCGAGCGCCGCGGGTGCGCAGCTGTTCGCCAGCATCGACATCCACAACAACACCGGCAACAACCCGCATTATGCCTGCGTCAATCGTTGCGACGACGACTCGTTGCAGCTGGCGCGGCTGTTCGGCCGCACCGTCGTGTATTTCGAGGAGCCTGTCGGCGTGCAATCGGCGGCCTTGTCGCGGCTGTGTCCGGCCATCACCGTCGAATGCGGCCAGCCGGGCGTCGAGGCGGGGGTCGCGCATGCCGTCGAGCTGATCGAGGCGGCCCTGACCTTGCAGCACTTTCCCGGCCATCCTGTCGGCGATGCCGACATCGATCTGATGCGGACCTTCGCGATCATCAAGGTTCCGGCGGCTGCGTCGTTCTCATTCGACGGCCGTGATGCGGATTTCCGCTTCCGCCCGGATCTCGATCAACTGAATTTCGCCGAACTCGAGGCCGGTGTGTCGTTCGGAACGCATGCCGGGACCTGCCGGCTCGAGGTCGTCGCCGCCGAAAACGGCGATGATTACTTCGACTATGGCGGCGGCGACATCCGTCTGGCGCAGGACGCCATCCCGGCGATGCTGACGCGCGATCCCGATGCCGTCAGGCTCGACTGCCTTGGCTATCTCATGCACCGCATCGGCCGCGACGGGCGGCGGCTCAACGATCCCCAGAGGTCGCGCAAATGACGTGCGCCGCGCTCCCTCCGCAGGACGGCATCGGCGCCGCCGAGCGCGCCCGGTTCGCCGCGCTGCAGGCGCAGTTCGCCGCCTCCTACACGGCGCTGTTCGACGATCCCGGCCTGCCGCGCACGGTGGTGATCGTGCCGAGCCTGAGCCTCGACCCCGAGGTGCTCGCCAAGGTCTCCGGCGTGCATCATTACGAGGAGCGCATGCTGTGCCTGCTTCTCCTGCTGCGCATGCCGCGCACCCGCGTGATCTATCTCACGAGTACGGCGATCTCCGAGACCATCATCGACTACTATCTGCACCTGCTGCCCGGCGTGCCGGGCGGGCACGCCCGCGCGAGATTGACGCTGCTGTCCTGCGATGATGCGTCCGCCGCCCCGCTGACACAGAAGATCCTCGCGCGTCCGCGTCTTCTTGGCCGCCTTCGCGCGGCGCTGGCGCAGGGCGGCCCTGGGCATCTGAGCTGCTTCACCGTGACCGAGCTGGAGCGCAGGCTGGCGCTCGAACTGGGTTTGCCGATCTATGGCTGCGATCCGGCGCTGTCATCATGGGGATCCAAGAGCGGCTCGCGCCGCATCTTCAAGGAGGTCGGCATCGATCTGCCCGACGGCTTCGAGGATCTCTCCGATGCCGGAGCGCTTACCGATGCGCTGACGGAGCTGAAGCGCCGCAGGCCGGAGCTGCGCAAGGCGGTGGTGAAGCTCAACGAAGGATTTTCCGGCGAGGGCAATGCCATCATCGATCTCAGCGCGGCTCCCGACGATCGCGGCCTGCCGCGATGGCTGCGTGATCGCCTGCCGGACATGGCGTTCGAAGCCCGCGGCATGAGCTGGGAGATCTTCGAAGCCAAGCTGCGCGGGATGGGCGGCATCGTCGAGGAGTTCATTCCGGGTCAGGTCAAGCAGTCGCCGTCTGCGCAGTTGCGCATCGACCCGCTCGGCCGGGTCGATGCGGTCTCGACCCACGATCAGGTGTTGGGCGGACCGAGCGGGCAGATCTTTCTCGGCTGCCGGTTTCCCGCTGATGGCGCCTATCGCCGTGACATCCAGGCCCGCGGCATGGCGGTCGCGGAAGCGCTCGCACGCAAGGGCGTGATCGGCCGGCTCGGGGTCGATTTCATCTCCGTTCGCGACGGGCCGGACTGGCGCCACGTCGCGATCGAGATCAATCTGCGCAAGGGCGGCACAACGCATCCGTTCCTGATGCTGCAGTTCCTCACCGATGGGCGCTATGATCCTGGGAGCGGCGAATTCCTCACGCCCGCAGGCCAACCGCGCTGCTACTACGCGTCGGACAATCTCGAAAGCCGCGCCTATCGCGGCTTGATGCCCGACGACCTCGTCGACATCGCCGTGGTCAACGGCCTCCACTTCCACGCCGCCGCGGGCGAGGGCGTCGCCTTCCACCTGATCGGGGCATTGTCGGAGTTCGGCAAGCTGGGTGTCGTCTGCATCGGCCAGACGCATGACCGCGCGGCCGAGTTCTACAGACGCGCGGTGGCGGTTCTCGACGCCGCCGATTGATTTCAATTGAAACAATTTCAAGTTGTATCACGGGTGAGAAGCGCGCATAGTATGTATATTGCCACTTGAGATGGAGGATATGATGCGTGCATTTCTGCTTCTGGTTTTGTTTGTTGCTGTTTCGGTCGGCGGTCACGACCTCGCCTTTGCCGCGAAGGCCGAGGTCACCGGGATGTGTGTCTGCAAGAAGGGCAGCAACGTTCTGAGCACCTACAGCGAGACGCTATGTGTGAAGAACGACCATGCGGGCTGCACCTCCGCGAAGGTGGCCTGCGTGAACGCCAACGCCGCCGCATGTCGCCTGGCCGGCGGCACGATCTCGCAATCGACCAAGACCTGCAGCGTCGGAGCCAAGTGCTGAGCCTGGGCTGGGTTCTCTGACGGCCGAAGGTGAGATGCAGTCCCGCGCGGCGGACATCGGCGCATGTCCGTCCGCGTGTTGGCATCGGCAGGCGTGAGACCTATAGTTCGCCCCGCGAAACTGAGGGGCGGATCAGGACGCGATGCGTGTCACCATCATCACCGGCAGCGGAGCCGGCATCGGCGCTGCCGTGGCGCGCCGCGTGGCCGCGCCTGGGCAGGGACTGATGCTGCACGGGCAGGGCGCCGACGACGCCGGGCTCGCGCGCCTGCGCGATGTCGCCGCGGCGTGCCGGCAGGCCGGTGCCGAGGTCGGCTTCCATTGCGGCGACCTGGCGAAGCCCGGTGTCGCGACCGAGCTGGCGATGGCGGCGCGGACCACGTTCGGTCGCATCGACGCGCTGGTGCATGCCGCCGGCTTTGCGGATCGCCGCAGCTTTCGCGACCTGCCGCGGGACGGGCTCGATCGGTCATTGGCGGTGATGCCGGCCGCCTTCCATGAACTGGCGAGCGCGGCGCTGCCGGACCTGCTGCAGAGCGGGGCGGCGCGGGTCGTCGCGATCTCCAGCTTCGTTGCGCATCGCTTCGTGCCGGGCGGCACCTTTCCGGCGTCGGCCGCCGCCAAGGCGGCGCTGGAGGCGCTGGTGAAGTGTCTCGCCATCGAGCTCGCCGCAACCGGCGGCTCCGCCAACGTCGTCGTGCCCGGTTATACCCGCAAGGACGAAGGCCGGCTCGGCTCGCTCGATCCGGCGGCCTGGCAGAAGGCCGCCGCGGCCAATCCGCAGGCGCGGCTCGCCGAGCCGGACGACATCGCGGCCGCGGTCGGCTTCCTGCTGTCGAAAGACGCCGGCCACATCACCGGCGCCGTGCTGCCGGTCGATGGCGGCCTGACCCTGATGTAGATGGATTTCAGATCAATGCAGAGTCCTCCGCAGGCCGCCGACGTCATCGTGCTGGGAGCCGGGATCGTCGGCGTCTCCGCGGCCTACGCCGTTCGCGAGCGCGGGCTGTCGGTGGTGCTGGTCGACCGCAAGGCGCCGGGCGAGGAGACCTCGTACGGCAACGCCGGCATTCTCTCCTCCGGCTCGATCCTGCCGCTCAACAAGCCCTCGCTGTTTCGGGCGCTGCCGTCCTATCTCGGCAACAACAGCGCGGCGCTGCGCTGGGATCCGGCATGGACGCTGCGCAACGTCGAATGGGTGCTGCGCTTCCTGGCCAATGCGGTGGAGTCCCGCGTCAGGCCGCGCGCGACCGCGCTGCACGGCCTGATCGGCGCATCGCTGAAGCTGCATCGCGACTGGATCGTCCGATCGGGCGAGCCGCAGCGCATCCGCGAGACCGGCTGGCTCAAGGCTTGGCGCAGCGAGGCGCTCGGCGCGGCCAAGGCCGAGCAGGATTTTCTGGCCGAGTACGGCATCAAGAGCGAGTTGCTGGACCGCCAGGCGATCTCGGCGCTCGAGCCGAACATGCTGCCGGTCTACAAAGTGGGCCTGCTGCACAGCCAGACGGCGTCGGTCGACTCGCCCGGCAACGTCACCAAGGCTTATGCGCGGATGTTCGAGGGCGCGGGCGGCGTG
Source organism: Bradyrhizobium sp. SZCCHNR1002 (assembly GCF_032381435.1). NCBI lineage: Bacteria > Pseudomonadati > Pseudomonadota > Alphaproteobacteria > Hyphomicrobiales > Nitrobacteraceae > Bradyrhizobium > Bradyrhizobium sp. SZCCHNR1002. The sequence goes on along the minus strand of NZ_JAUHIS010000001.1, from coordinate 1,031,438 downwards.
CTCAGGCAGTCCGAGATCCGGGCCTTGTCGTCGGACGGCGACGGCTGGCGCGTGGTGCTCGGCGACGGCGAGATCCGCGCCCGTCACGTCGTGGTCGCGCTCGGGCCGTGGTCGCCGGACATCCTGCGGCCGCTCGGCTATCGCGTGCCGATGGCGTTCGAGCGCGGCTATCACCAGGAGTTTGCGCCAAATGCGAACCGCAAGCTGCTGCGGCCGATCCATGACGCGGAAGGCAGCTTCCTGATGACGCCGATGGAGAACGGCGTGCGCGTGACCTCCGGCGTCGAGCTGACCGATCGCGATGCGCCGTCGAACTTTTCCCAGCTCGAGCAGGTGGTGCCGCTGGCGCGCGGCGTGGTCGAGTTCGGTGACGCGGTGGCGCAGCCCTGGCGCGGGTCGCGACCGAGCCTGCCGGATTCGCTGCCGATCATCGGGGCGGCACCGCGACATTCCGGCCTGTGGCTTGCATTCGGCAATCAGCACATCGGCTTCACCACGGGGCCGGCCACGGGCGCGGCGATCGCCGCGATGATCGCCGGCGAGGCGCCATCGTTCGATGCCTCGGCGTTTGCTCCGGGCCGGTATCTGTGATGGGCCGCGAGCGCGCCACCTCGGAGCTGCGATGAACTACACCTGGGATTTCGCCATCCTCGCCAAGTACAGCCATCTGTTCTGGGTGGGGCTCGGCTGGACCATGGCCTACACGCTCGGCACCATCCTGCTCGGCACGATCATCGGGCTCGTCGTCGGCATCGTCCGCCTCGGACGGCCCGTGGTCATCGACTGGCTGCTGATCGCCTATATCGAGCTGTTCCGCTGCACGCCGCTGCTGGTGCAGATCATCTGGTTCTACTACGCGTTTCCGGTGGTGATCGGCGTCAACATTCCCGCGCATGTCGCGGCCGTCACGGTGCTGTCGCTGTATGGCGGGGCGTTCTACGCCGAGATCATCCGCGGCAGCATCGAGAGCGTGCCGCGCGGCCAATGGGACGCCGCCCGCGCACTCGGCCTGCGGCCGTGGCGGATGATGCGGCTCGTGATCCTGCCGCAGGCGCTGAAGCCGATGCTCGCGCCTTACGTCAACCAGTCGGTCACGCAGCTGAAGAACACCTCGCTGGTGTCGGTGATCGCGGTGCCGGATCTCGTCTACAACGCGACGCTGATCAACGCCGACACCTACCGGCCGCTCGAGGTCTACACCATCATCGCGATCATCTACTTCGCGATCCTGTTTCCGGCGACGCTCGTGGGCCGGCGCTTCGAGCGCGGCATGAGCTACGACAAGGCGTGAGAGGCTCGGCGTAGCAACATCCTCACCGTCATTGCGAGCGCAGCGAAGCAATCCAGGGCGGCACGCGTAGCCCTGGATTGCTTCGTCGCTGCGCTCCTCGCCATGACGGCGGTGCGTGTGGCGATGGCGTCAGATATTCACTTCGACCGGGACGTCCTCGGCCTTGACCCCAGCAAGGCCGAGGCCCTTGACGAACCATTCACGCATCTGGCCGATGCCTCTGTTGTAGTCGATCCACACCGCCAGGAAGTCGCGCCAGCGCTTGTCGGCCTCGCGGCGGACGCCCATGCTGGAGGGGATGGCGACCGACGGCGATTGCAGGATCTTGTAGGTGCCGAGATTGGGGTTCTTGGCGATCGCGGTGAGCCCCAGGATCAGCGCGTTGACGACGACGTCGACGCGGCCCGACGCCATCTCCAGCATCACCTCGTCGCGCGACTTCAGCGACTTGATGGTCGCATTCGGCGCAAAGCGCCGGGCCACGGCCTCGTTGGCGGAGCCGACGTCGACCGCGATCTTGACCTCGGGCTTGTTGATGTCGGCCCAGGTCTTCGCCTCCATGCCCTTCTTCAGCATGGCGCCGAACGGATGCGGGAACACCGTGCCGCAGAAGTCGATCACGAGCGCACGCTGCGGCGTCGGGTTGAGCGCGAAGCCGAGATCGATCTTGCCGGCCTGCAGATCGAGCACCGAATTGCCATAGGTCGACTCGACATATTCCAGCTTCACGTCGAGCAGCTTGGCGATGTCGTTGGCCATCTCGATCGAGAAGCCGGACCAGGTGCCCGACGCGAGGTCCTTGTTGAAATAGGGCAGCTCGCCCGGCAGCACGGCGATGCGCAGCACCTTGTTGGCGCGCACGCGGTCGAGCGTGTTGTCAGTGGCGGCCTGCGCCGAGGCGGGCGTCGTCGTCATGGCCGACGCCAGCGCGGCGCCGGAGCCGATCGCGAGCGCGTAGCGCAACGCCTCGCGGCGGTCCTCTGAAATCTTCTGATCGTCTGATGTGGTCACATCAACCTCCTGCACGAATGCACGGAGCGTAGCGTTGACCGTGCGCGCCAGCAACAAGCATGTCGGACTTGATAGCAGCCTTCCTAATGACCGAGTGGCCGCGGCGCCGCGATGCTGCGCTGCCTCATTCGCGTGCAGGGCTGATCGCAACGTGATCAGTCCCGCCTGATGGAAGTGATGAGGATCGCAGGCGTTCGGCGAATGGGCGCAACAGCTGCGGCGCCAGGTGGATCGGAAACTGGCTCATCGCGAAATACAGCCAGGTGGTGCCCGGGATTGCGCCTTCGGTCGCGGCCAGCATCAGCCCCATGTTGCGCAGCGACACCATCATGCCCAGCGCCATCGCGCGCTCGCGGCCGGCGTTGCGGAAGAGCAGCATCGTGGTCCCCAGCAGCAGGAAGAACACCGCGAAGGCGAGCACCGCGAGTCCCAGCATGCGGAACGGGGCTGCCAGCAGATCTGCCAGAAAGTGCGCCATGATGGCGGAAGCGAACACGAACAGAATGCAGATGTTGAAGCCGTCGATCGGCGCGCGGTGGCGGCGGATCGTCTCAATGCCGAAGACGAGGCGGATCGCGGTGGCCGCAGCCAGCGCGCCGGCGAGAATGCCGGCGAGCTTCAGCCCGAGCGTCGCCGGGGATAGCGACAAGGTCTCGCCCATGAACACATAGGCGAACACCGGCGCCGTCAGCGGTACCAGCGCGGTCGAGGTCACCAGCGTGATCAGCACCAGCGTGGCGTCGAGTCCCATCAAGGCCGCGAGCGCCGGCGAGGCCATCATCGGCGAAGCCGTCGCCTGCAGCATCAGCGCGAGGGTGAGGTCGGGTGCGGCGGCATCGGCGCCGGTGAGGCGCGCGATGCTGCCGACGAGGCCGGGCACGGCGATGGTGGTCCAGGCGGTCGCCGCCACCACCAGCAGCGGGCGGCGCAGATGGGCGCGCAGCATCGCGACGTCGACGCGCATGAACGAGATGCAGAGCAGTAGAAAAATCGCTTCGGTGACGTAGGGCCGCGCCAGCTCGCCGAGCGGCGGCACCGCGATCGCCGCCAGCAGCACCGCGACGATCGCGCGCGTGCCCTGGTTGCCGAGCCAGCTCAGAGCCTGCAGGGGGAGAGCGAGAGGCCCGGAGGGCGGCATCTTCATTCCGAACGATGTGAATCAAAGAACGCGCGAACCATGCGATGGCCGCGCGTTCCTGCAAAGTCACATCTCGTTACGGACGATGTCGGCACCCGGCTTTGCGGGCGCCGACCGCAGCGCGTGCGTCACTGCGCGGTCGAGCCGCCCAGCACGATCTTCTCATTGAGCTTGAAATCGACGGTCTGCACCGTCTGGTCGATCTCGGCGCTGGGCATGCCGATCTGCTGCGCGATCAGCTTCACCAGCAGGTCGACGCGCTCGATGAAGGGGGCACCGGCGGCGACCGCGCGCGCCGCGGAGGACGGCTTGAGCAGGCTCTCGGCGGCCTTGGCGTATTTCTCGAACGGCACCTGGTCGCTCGGATCGGCGCCGAGCTTGCGCGCGATCGCGTCGACATGCTCGTAGATCGACTTCGACAGAGCGAGATTGCCATGCACGGCATCGCGGATCGCCTGCGGCTCGCCGCGCGTGATGCAGCGGTAGTTGCCGGTCAGCAGCATCGACCATTTCGCCAGCGGCACGAACAGCGAGTCGAACACCTTGAGCTTCACCGGCACGTCCTGGCCATCGAGCCTGACGGCATCGATGTCGCGCTCCAGCTCGCGCAGCAGTGCGTTGTGCTTCTCGTCCTCGAAGGCGGCAGCCTTGAAGTTCGTCGGCAGGCCGACATGCAGCACGTTGGCGCCTTCCTCCGGCGGACGGAACGCCTGCGGATCCGGCGAGCACAGTGTCACCAGACCAGGGGTGAAGCGCTCCCAGACCTGGGCGTTGGTGTAAGCCTCTTCGAGATCGCTGTCGGCCAGCGCCGGGATGCGCTTGAGGTAGGGGAGCGGCGGCATGTTCATGATCGAGAGGCACGGCAGCTTGGCCTCGGCGATCTTGACCATCAGCACGCGGATGGTGTGGTTGGTGTATTGCGGCTCCTGCATCGCCAGGCCGACGAGGTCATAGCGCGACAGGTCGACACTGTCGGGCGTGGCGGCGTCGAGCTTGCCGGGCAGATCGCGCGAGAAGATGGAACGGTGAGCCGGCTCGTCGCGCAGCTTGATGCGGACTTCCGTGCCTTCGCGGTTGATCAGCTCGGCGGTCTTCTTGCGGCAGACCAGCGTCACGTTGTGGCCGGCCATCAGCAGCTTGGTGCCGAGGAGGGAGCCATAGGAGGCTCCGAGAATCAGGATATTGCGTGCCATGCCTTGGTCTCCCCAGAGATTGGCTTGAGATTGTGCGTTTGCTTTTCTTATTGGTGATCCAGCCGCACCGAGAAGGCCGTCAGACGCCCCGGAGGGGCGGACGGAGGCGGTAACCCATTGCCTCGATTGCTGGCATACCAGAGCTTTCATCCCATGGAATGAGCCGTCTGGCAAGGTGCGGCGCGGCAGTGCGGCATCCGGCGCGGGTGGCCGTATGGGGCGCCTCAGCTCAGCGCCATGTAGCGCCCGGGCTTGTGGTTGATGGCGATGATGACATTGACGATCACGATGCCCAGGACCGACAGGGCCAGCCGGTCGACCGGAATCACGAAGAACGCGACGATCATGATGAGCGCATCCACCGCGAGCTGGAAGTAGCCGGCACGGATCTTCCAGTGCTCCTGCAGATAGAGCGCGAGGATGTTGATGCCGCCGAGCCCGGTGCGATGGCGGAACAGCATCAAGAGGCCGGTCCCGGTCAGGCCGGCGCCGATCACGGTCGCGTAGAGCGGGTCGATATGGCTGATGTCGACCCAAATCGTCGTCAGCCGCGAGAATACCGCAACCAGGGCGACGGCCACGAAGGTGCGGATCGTGAACGGCCAGCCCATGCGCCGGATCGCCAGCGCATAGAACGGCAGGTTGATCAGGAAGAAGCTGACCCCGAAACCGTAGCCGCTGACGTAGCTCAGCAGCAGCGACAGCCCGGCGGTGCTGCCGACCAGCAGCAATGTCTTGCTATAGATGAGCATGCCGAGCGACACGAACAGCGTGCCCAAGGTCAGCGCCATCGCGTCTTCGTAAAGCTTGTGACGCTCCTGCACCACCGCCTCGGTCACGCCGGTCATCTCGACGCTCGCCGCCTCAGAGCGACTTGAACAGGCCGGCGACCCGCGCGACGTCGGCGAGCTTGAGGCCTGCGATGTTGATGCGGCCGGAGGTCGGCATGTACACGCCGTGCTTCTCGCGCAAGGTCATCACCTCCGCCGGCGTCACCGGCAGCAGCGAGAACATGCCCTCCTGGACGCCGATGGCGACGGTGTTGGACCAGCGGCCGCCGAGCGCCTCGGCGAAGGCGTGGCGCAGCGCCGCCAGTCGCTGGCGCATCGTCTCGAGCTCGCTGCTCCAGTCGGCGTACAGCTCCGGCGTGCCGAGGATCGTCTTCACGATCGCCGAACCATGGTCGGGCGGCATGGAATAGCTGGTCCGGGCGAGCGCGACGAGATTGGACCGTGCCGTCTCGGCCGTGGCCTGCGCGGCGGCGACGGCGTACAGCGCGCCGGTCCGCTCGCGGTAGAGGCCGAAGGACTTCGAGCAGGACACCGCGAGCAGCGCCTCGGGGACGGCCGCGATCATTCCGCGCAGCCCGGCGGCGTCGCCGTCGAGACCGGCACCGAAGCCCTGATAGGCCGAGTCGATCAGCGGCACGAGACCACGGGTCGCGATCACGTCCGTGATGCGGGCCCAGTCCTGCGCGGCCAGCGGGGCGCCGGTGGGGTTGTGGCAGGAGGCGTGGATGAGGACGGCATCGCCGGGCGCCGCGCGCCGCAGCGCCTCCAGCATGCGATCGAGCTGAAGGGTCTGCGAGGCGACATCGAAATAGGGGTAGGTCTCGATCGCAAGGCCTGCGGCTTCGAAGATCCCGGCGTGGTTGGGCCAGCTCGGCAGGCCGAGCCAGATCTTGCCGGTGCCGGCCTGCCGGATCAGGTCGGCGGCGAGCCGCAGCGCGCCGGAGCCGCCGGGGGTCTGCACGCCGGCGGCGTGCACCGGTGAGGCCTTGCCGCCGACCATCGTCCACAGCAGGTCCAGGAAGGCCTGGTCGCCTTCCGGCGCCACATAGGCCTTGCTGCTCTGGCTCTCCCATATCAATCGCTCGGCAGCCTTCACCGCGCCGAAGATCGGCGAGTTGCCGGCCTCGTCGCGATAGACGCCGACGCCGAGATCGACCTTGTCGGCGCGCGGATCGGCCTTGAAGATGCCGATCAAAGCGAGCAGGGGATCATCGGGCTGGCGGGTCAGACGTTCGAACATTGGAGGCAATCCTATTCCGAGTGGGGCGCGCCAGCCGACCATGGGCCGTTGTCGCGACGCCGGGACACTATCTCGGTTGCGTTGCAAAAACAGCGGACATTTCGGCGGTGCTCCGCCTCGTTTCGTGCATGGACGGTCGTGGCGCAAGCCCGTCGCAATGCACAACAACGCGCTGGGCGACCAGCGTCAGCCGTGGTCACCTGCGTCAGACCTGGGCGCGAGGTCTGGTTCTGAAGGCTCGATGTCGGCCTTGCCGGCCCGCTTGGCGGTGAGCTGGGAGCGAACCTTGCCATCGACTTTTCGTCCGGTCGCACGCTGCCACTTCCGAAGCTCGGCCGCGGTCAGGATGACTTTCACGACCCGCTCGTTCGGGTGGCTCCCGATTGTATCGATGACCTCCTGAGCGCTGGCCTGCCATTCCTCTTAGGTGTCGTGCAGATCCGGGCAGATCCGCTTGATCTCGTCCCACTCTTCGGGCCTGAAGCAAGCCAGCGCAATCTCCAGAATTGTCTCCATGTCTGTCATGCTCGCCTGTTCCTGTGGATTGGATACTTCAAGCCCGAAGCTCTGACTTTTCCCGGCGCGTCAGATCCGCGGCTTTGGCGCGGGTTCGCGGTCGGCGTCGCCGGAATTCGGTTCGCCCTTGGGTTCGATCAGGAGCACCTTGACTTCCTTTGCCGCGCGCGGACGGTGAACGACGCCCTTGGGAACGACGAACAACTCGCCAGCCTTCACCGTCCGCGAGGGCTCCCCCTGGATGTCCATCTCCATCTCGCCTTCGAGAACGAGAAAGAAGTCATCCGTCGTGTCATGCTTGTGGAACGGGAATTCGCCGATGAATTTCACGACCATCACGTCATTGTCGTTGTAGTCCGCGACCACGTGCGGGTCCCAATGGCTCGCGAACTGGCTCAGCTTGTCGGCGAGGTTCACGGTCTTCATGCGAGGTCTCCTGCTGCGATCAACGAGATATGTTGGCCACGCTTGCCAGCAAGGCCGGCCAACGCGACGTCGGCTGCAGTGCGGGGGGAGCGCGATCTCAGACGCCGCTCGGACGATCGAGCTGCTTGAGCCAGCCGCCAATGTCGCGCGCCGCGACATTGGCCTGCTCGAGCAGCTTGCCCATGGTGAAGAAGCCGTGGAATTGACCCGGATGCGTCCGGTGCGTCACGGGCACGCCGGCTTCGCGCAGGCGGCGCGCATAGTCGTCGCCTTCGTCGCGAAGTGGATCGGCGCCCGCCGTCAGCACATAGGCGGGCGGCAGGCCGGCCAGCGTCTCCGCCTTGGCCGGCGAGGCGCGCCAGTCGTGAATGTCGGCCGCGCTATTGAGATAGTGATCACGAAACCAGCGGATCACCGAATGCGTCAGCAGCACGCTGGTCTCGGGCTCGCTGTGCGAGGGATGGCTCATCGCAAAGTCGGTGGCCGGATAGATCAGCACCTGGCCGGACAGCTTGGGCCCTTTGCCGTCACGTGCCGACAGCGCGACGACCGCGGCGAGGTTGCCGCCCGCGGAGTCGCCGCCGACGCTGAGCCTCGAGGCGTCGATGCCGAGCGAGGCCGCGTTATCAGCCACCCATCGTGTCGCCGCGAGGCAGTCGTCGACCGCAGCCGGGAACTTGTGCTCCGGTGCGAGGCGGTAGTCGATCGAGATCACGATCAGCTCGCCTTCATGGGCCAGCGCACGGCAGGCCACATCGTGGGAGTCCAGATTGCCGATCACCCAGCCGCCGCCGTGGAAGAACACCAGCCCTGGTGCAAGGCCATTGGTCTGGCGCACCGTCTTGGGCCGATAGAGCCGTGCCGGGATCGCGCCGTGCGGGGCAGGGATGGCGAGCTCCCGGACGTCCGCAAGCTCGGGCGGCTCAGGATTGCTCACGACGCGCGCAGCCAGATAGTAGTCTCGCGCCTCCTGTGGGGTCAGCGACTCATAAGCGGGCCTGCCGGCCTCCTGGAACGCCTTGTAGACGGCAGCGGCATCGGCATCGAGCTGAACGGGCATGGGCAACGGACCTCGAGTTGAGCAAGCGGGTGAGGTGAGGGGGGTGTCAGGCGGCAGTGCGGCCGCCATCGACGGTGTAGGCAGCGCCGGAGACGTAGCTCGCATCGTCGGAGGCGAGGAAGGCGACGATCGCCGCGACCTCCGCGCCCTGGCCGAGCCGTCGTGCCGGGACGCGGTCCACGACCTTCTCGATCGGAACGGCAGCGCCGCTGCGGCCTTCGATGATCGCGCTGAGCATGCGGCTGTCGATCAGGCCGGGGCAGACGCAGTTCACGCGGACATTGGTGCCGGTGCATTCCCACGCCGCGCTCTTGGTCAGTCCGATCACCGCGTGCTTGCTGGCGCTGTAGACCGCGATCTGCGGCGAGCCGATCAGGCCGGCGATCGAGGCGGTGTTGATGATCGAGCCGCGGTTCTGCTTCAGCATCACAGGCAGCACATGCTTGAGACCGAGGAACACGCCGACCACGTTGACGTCGAGCACGCGGCGGAATGTCTCGAGCGGATAGTCGGTGATCGACCTGATCTCGCCTTCGATGCCGGCATTGTTGAAGAACACGTCGATGGTCCCGAAGCGCTCGCAGGCGCTGCGCACATACGCTGCCACCTCGGCCTCGTCGGTGACATCTGCGGCAATGGCCATCGCCTCGGCGCTCGCGGGCAGATCGCCGATGGCGGCCTTCAGATCCTGCTCGCGGCGGTCGACTGCGACGATGCGGGCGCCGCGCGCCGCCAGCCGTTGCAGGGTCGCCGTGCCGATCACGCCGGCCGCGCCGGTGACGACGGCCACCCGGCCGTCGAGACGAATCGAATCAGGCATGTGCTTCCTTCCCTTGGCCCCGGCTTGCAGCGCCTGCGGCCTTGTTGCGTGTTGGTTTCACGCTATCTTCTGATCATGCAACTATCTCATTGGATGAACCAGATGACCACCTCGCGGTGCGCTGGTAAGTCGCCCTTCCCCCGCCGTATTCGGCATGTTAACGGGAGGGCTGATCGAGAGCGGCGGATGGGTCATGACGCGATTTGATTGTCCCGAACCCCGATTCGCCTGATAAAGCCGCGCGAGATGCACCGAACAATCGTCCTGACCGGTATTGCGGCGTTCCTGGCCGCCACATCCCTCGCGCTGGCCGTGCCCGCACGCGCGCAGATCGGTACTATTTTCTCCGATCCCGTGCCTCGCCCGCCGGGCAACATTCCGCGGCGCGGGGAACCGATCCCGCCGCCGGAGGAAGAGGAGGAGATCCCCGAACTGCCGCAGGGCCGCGTGCTGCCGGCGCCGACTCGCCCGCCGCCGGGGCAGGGCGCCGCCCTTCCGGGCCCGGTTCAGTCGCAGCCGCTGGCGCCGCCGCCTGGAATGACCGTCCTGCCGCAGAACAATCCGCCCGTCGCGGCCGCGCCGCCCGGCCAGCCCGGTCAGCGGCCTGCGCCGCCCCGTGGCGCGCCCCAGAACGCGGCGATCCCGCCGAACGGCGCGGTGCCGCAGACGCCGGCGACCATTCAGCCGGGGGACGAGGTCGTGACCGAGCCGCCCGCGCAGAAGATCGTGAACAAGAAGGCGAGCTTCTCCGGATTGGACAAGATCACCGGCCGCATCATCAACTTCGATGAGGAAGTCGGTGAGACCGTGCAGTTTGGCGCGCTCCGGGTGAAGACCGACGCCTGCTACACGCGCCCGGCGACCGAGGCTGCAAACACGGACGCCTTCGTAGAGGTGGATGAGATCACCCTGCAGGGCGAGGTGAAGCGGATCTTCTCGGGCTGGATGTTTGCGGCCAGCCCCGGTCTGCACGGCGTCGAGCACCCGATCTACGACATCTGGCTGGTCGACTGCAAAGAGCCGCAGACCACCGTGGTCAGTGCCGCGCCGGATCAGAAGCCTGCTGCGCCGCAGCCTGCCCAGAAGCGGCCGCCGCAGCAGAAGCAGGCGGCGCCGCGTCCGCCGGGACCGCCGCCGCAGTACCAGACCCAGCAGGTGCCGCCGCCACCTCCGCCGCCCCAGGCGGGTGGACCGTTCGGCGGCGTGTTCCGATAGCGGCCTCAGCCGCGCCCGGCGATGATCGCGAGCGCATCGGTTCCCGTGAGCGGCCGGTCGACGGGGAGCCGGAGGAAGTTGGCGGCTGGCCCCTGCAAGGCCTTTTCGAGCAGGACGGTGTAGCGTCGGCGCGGGATCTCGACCGCGCCGAACGTCTTGAGGTGCTCGGTGACATATTGGGTATCGAGCAGCTCGAAGCCGCCTGCGATCAGGCGTGCCACCAGGTGCACCAGCGCCACCTTCGACGCATCTCGGGCGCGGTGGAACATGCTCTCGCCGAAGAACGCGCGGCCGAGGCTGACGCCGTAGAGGCCGCCCACCAGCTCGCCGTCCTGCCAGCATTCGACGCTATGGCAATGGCCGAGCGCATACAGGCCGCTGTAGAGCTCGCGGATGCGCCGGTTGATCCAGGTGTCCTCGCGCCCTGGCTGCGGCTCGGCGCAGCCATCCATGACGGCCTTGAAGGCCTGGTTCACGGTCACGGTGAAGGCATCCGAGCGGACCGTGCGGGCGAGCCGTGACGCGACGCGGAAGCCGTTGAGCGGGATGACGCCGCGCAACTCCGGCTCGACCCAGAACAAGGTCGGGTCGTCGGCGCTTTCGGCCATCGGGAAGATGCCGCAGGCATAGGCACGCAGCAGGACCTCGGGCGTGATCTCGGACGCTGCGGAGTCGCGCGAATTCATCCCTTCAGTCTAGCAGGATGTCGAAGCCGGCGCGATGGTCCGTTGGCCGCAGCCGGCATTCCTGCCGTGGGGTCAGCCCATCGCGGCGGCGGCCGGCTTCGGCGCATCCTTGGTCAAGCGGAAGCGCACGACGATCTTGGTGCCGTGATGGCTCGGATCGGGCTCCACCGTCGCATCCAGCTTGGTCGCCATGGCGCTGACGATGCGCTGGCCCATGCCGGTCGAACGCGGGTCGCTGGTGGCGTTGAGGCCGACGCCATTGTCGGCGATCGACAGCACGATGTCGTCGCCGGCGAGCTTCAGCTCGACGTGAATCGGGCCAGGCCCGTCGGGATAGGCGTATTTGACGGCGTTCATCACCAGCTCGTTGACGACGATGCCGATCGCGACCGCGCGGTCCGGATCGATCTCGACCGGCTCCGCCTTCAGGGTGAGCCGCGACATCCGGTTGCCCTCGGCCGACCGGCGCAGATCGTCGAGCAGGGAGTCCAGGTACTGGTTCAGCAGCACGCTCTTGAGATCCTGCGACGTGTAGAGCCGGCGGTGCACCTGGGCCACCGCGGCGACGCGGCCCATGGCGTTGGTGAGGGCGGCCTTGACGTCGTCCTGCGTGCTCGAATTGGCCTGCAGATGCAGCAGCGAGGCGATGATCTGCAGCGAGTTGCCGACGCGATGGTTGACCTCGCGCAGCAGAACTTCGCGCTCGGCCGCCAAAGCGGCGTAGCGGTCGCGCGAGGCCCGCACTTCGGCTTCCGCCTCGTCACGCGCCTTCTGCAGCCGGGCCTGGCGCAGCGCGCCTTCGGCCGCGACCTGCAGCAGCGGGATGAACTCGCCCTGGACGTCCTTGACGAGATAGTCGGCTGCGCCGGCCTTCAGGGCCGTCACCGCGATCTTGGAATCCTGGGAGGCGGTGACGAACACCACCGGCGGCGCATCGGGCAGCGCCATGATGCGCTCCAGCGTCTCCAGCCCGTCGAGCCCCGGCATGTACTGGTCGAGCGCGACCACGTCGATGCCGCCTAGCGCGATGCGCTGCAGCCCGGCGCTGCCGTCCGGCGCATGCTCCACGGTGAAGCCGAGCCGCTTGAGCCCGCGCTCGACCAGCCGCGCCAGCGCCGCGTCGTCGTCGATGTAGAGCAGCGTGGGGGCGGCTGAGCTCATGCGGCGGGTGGAACCTGGATGACGGAGAAGAACAGGCCGAGCTGGCGAATGGCGTTGGCGAAGCTCTCGTAGTTGACCGGCTTGGTGATGTAGACGTTGCAGCCAAGCTCGTAGCAGCGCTTGATCTCCTGGCTGTCGTCCGTCGTGGTCAGGATGACGACGGGCGCGCTCTTCAGGAAGCTGTTCTGCTTGACCATCTTGAGGATGTCGATGCCGGTCATGTCCGGCAGGTTCAGGTCGAGCAGGATCAGCAATGCGTGCCCCTTGTGATCGAGGCCGGTGCCGTCAGCACCCAGCAGATACTTCACCGCATCTGTACCGTTGGTGAACGGCTTGATCTCGTTGTTGACGCCGGAGCGGCGGATGTTGCGCTCGATCAGGCGGGCGTGGCCTTCGTCATCCTCGATCATGATGATCGTCACGGGCATGGTCATCGGTCTGAGTTCCGGTTTGAGACGTTCCAGTTGATCGGGAGCGTGATGGTGAACGTGCTGCCCTGGTCGAGCTCCGACGCGACCGACATGGTCCCACCGAGCCGGCGCACGAGCGCGCGCACATGCGCCAATCCGATCCCCTGACCCGGACGGTCCTGGGTCCCGGCGCGGCGGAACAGATCAAAGATACGTTGGTGATCGCGGGGATCAATCCCCCGGCCGTTATCCGTGACCTCGAAGATCGCGAAACCCAGCTTGGTTCGGGCCCGGATGGCGATGTCGCCGGGAACGCCGGGCTTCATGTACTTGATGGCGTTGTCGATGAGATTTGAGAAGATCTGCTCCAGCGCGAGGCGGTCGCTGACGATGGCGGGCAGGGGCTCGACGCGGATGGTGGTCTGCGCCTCGTCGGCCTGATGAGCAAGGGTCGAGACGATCTGCTCGATCAGCTCGCTTGTGTCGATGCGCACGGGGACGAATTCACGGCGGCCTTCGCGGGTCAGGTTGAGGATCGCGGTGATCAGGCGGTCCATCTTGGCGATCGACGATTTGATGAAGCCGAGCGCCTCGGAGAAATCGTCCGACAGTTGCTTGTCGGCGCCCTCGAGCTCCGGCTCGGCGCCTTCAGCCGGCGGAGGCGATGCCGAGACGGCCCGCGCCAGCGTCGCGATGCGCCGGAAGATGTCGTTGCGCAACTCGTCGAGCTCGCTGGTGAAGCCCATGATGTTGACCAGCGGCGAGCGCAGGTCGTGGCTTACGATGTAGGCGAAGCGCTGGATCTCCTCGTTGGCCTCGCGCAGATCGGCGGTGCGCTCGTCGACGGTGGCCTCCAGATTGAGGTTGCTCTCGCGCAGCTGCGCCTCGGCGTCGTCGCGGGCGCGGGTCGAGCGGCGCACCAGCAGCACCGAGATGACGGCGAGCACGACGACCAGCGCCGACCCGGCGATCGTCACGATCGCCGCCAATTGCTGGCTCGCGTCCGCATTGGCGGTCCGCTGTGCCAGCAACCGCTCCTCCTCGCTGCGCATCGCCTCGGCTGTCCTGCGCATTTGGTTGCTGCTGTGGGTCGAGCCCGCGTCGCGCACCAGCGCGACGGCGCCGGCGAGGTCGCCCGAGGCGACGAGGGCCTTCTCACGATCGAACTGCGCCAGCCGGGTCTCGATGACCCGGCGCAGGCGGCCGAGATTCTCCACCTGCGTCTGGTTGTCGGCCACCAGTGTGGTCAGCTTGTCGAGCACGGGCCCGATCGCCGCGACCGCGGCCTCGTGATCCCCGCGGAACTCCTGCCCCTGGGTGAGCACATAGGCGCGCACCGCACTCTCGGCGCGCCGCACTTCCAGCAGCAGCGCATTGATCTGGTTCTCGGCCTCGATGGTATGCACCACCCAGCCGCTGTCGCTCCTGGCCTTGTTGACCAGCAGCACGGAGGCCGTGCTGACCACGACCAGCACCAGAAATCCCGCCGACAACAGCAGGACCTGACCCAGCGTGCGCCTTCGTCTCGCCTCAGGCGCCACCGCATACTCGCATGTCGTTGAAAATCACTGCCCCCTGGCGGAATTGCTCCGACCGAGCAGAACGCAGAGCCGGCCGGAAGGTTCCGGCTCGGCGGCCACTTTTCGAAACGGTGGCTCAGTCGGTCTTCTGACCCGCCAGATACTGCTCGAGCCAGTGGATGTGGTAGTCGCCATCGATGATGGCGGGCTCGCGCACCAGCGCGCGGAACAGCGGCAGCGTGGTCTCGATCCCGTCGACCACCATTTCGTCCAGCGCGCGCCGCAGCCGCATCAGGCACTCGACCCGGCTCTTGCCGTGGACGATCAACTTGCCGACCAGCGAGTCGTAGTATGGCGGGATGACGTAGCCCTGGTACACGGCGGAGTCGATACGGACGCCGAGGCCGCCGGGCGGGTGGTATTGCTGGATCTTGCCGGGCGAGGGGCGGAAGCTGACCGGGTTCTCGGCGTTGACGCGGCACTCGATCGAGTGGCCGTTGATGACGACCTGGTCCTGGGTCATCGGCAGGTCGCCCCCGGCAGCGATCCGGATCTGCTCCAGCACGAGGTCGATCCCGGTGATCATCTCGGTCACGGGATGCTCGACCTGGATGCGGGTGTTCATTTCGATGAAATAGAACTCGCCGTCCTCGTAGAGGAATTCGATGGTGCCGACGCCGATATATTTCAGCTCCTGCATCGCCTTGGCGACGGTGTTGCCGATTTTCGCACGCGCGGCCGCATCGAGCACGGGCGAGGGGCCTTCCTCCCAGACCTTCTGGTGGCGGCGCTGCAACGAGCAGTCGCGCTCGCCGAGATGGATGGCGCCGCCGCGGCCGTCGCCGAGCACCTGGATCTCGATGTGGCGCGGCTTCTGCAGGTACTTTTCGAGATAGACCGAGGCGTCGCCGAACGCCGACTTGGCCTCGTTGGCCGCGGTGGTCAGCGCCAGCTGCAGGTCGGCCTCGGTGTGCGCCACCTTCATGCCGCGGCCGCCACCGCCGGCTGCGGCCTTGACCAGCACCGGGAAGCCGATCCCCTTGGCGATCGCCATCGCGTCCTGGTCCGGGGTGACGGCGCCGTCGGAGCCCGGAACGACGGGAATGCCGAGCCGCTTCGCGGTCTTCTTGGCCTCGATCTTGTCGCCCATCAGGCGGATGTGCTCCGCCTTCGGCCCGATGAAATGCAGATTGTGGTCGGCGAGGATCTCGGCGAAGCGCGCGTTCTCCGACAGGAAGCCGTAGCCCGGATGCACCGCGTCGGCGCCGGTGATCTCGCAGGCGGCGAGCAGCGCGGGAATGTTGAGGTAGCTGTCCTTCGACGGCGGCGGCCCGATGCACACGCTCTCATCCGCAAGGCGGACATGCATGGCATCCGCGTCGGCGGTGGAGTGCACCGCGACGGTGGAGATGCCGAGCTCCTTGCAGGCCCTGAGGATGCGGAGGGCGATTTCGCCGCGGTTGGCGATGAGGATTTTGTCGAACATGGCGTCCTACGAAGCGAATGGCGAATAGCGAATGACGAGTAGGGAGCAGCACCTTTCGCTACTCGCCATTCGCGCCCTTACTCGATGATCACCAACGGCTCGCCGAACTCGACCGGCTGGCCGTCCTCGACCAGGATCTGCGTCACCGTGCCGGCGCGCGGCGACGGAATCTGGTTCATCGTCTTCATGGCTTCGATGATCATCAAGGTCTGGCCGACCGAGACCTTGGAGCCGACTTCGACGAACGGCTTCGCGCCGGGTTCCGGCGCCCAATAGGCGGTGCCGACCATCGGCGACGGCACGACGCCGGGATGCTTCGAGAGGTCGGCGCCGGCGGCGGCCGCCGTGGCCGCGGCGACCACCGGAACGGCCGCAGCTGCCGCCGAGATCGCGGACGGCACGGCGGCGGCGACCGTCACGTTGCGGGCGACGCGGATACGCAGGCCGGCCCGCTCGAGCTCGATCTCGGTCAGGCTGGTTTCATCCAGCAGCGCGGCCAACTCGCGGATGAGCTGGCTGTCTTCGGACTTGGCCGTGGTCTTGTCGTCGGGCTGGGGCGCCATGATCGTGATCCAGAAACGTTGTGTGACGTGGGGCGAAGGACGTCAGGCTTGCGCCATGATGTCGGTCTTCGGGGCGGACTTGGCGCCAATCTTTGCAGCGAGGCCAGTGATCGCGAGTCGGTAGCCGTCGATTCCAAAGCCGGAAATTGACGCAAACGCGGCCTTGGCCGTGAAAGAGTGGTGCCGGGAACGCTCGCGAGCGTGACTGTTGCCGATGTGCACCTCGATCGTGGGGATCTTCACCCCCATGAGCGCGTCGAAAAGCGCAGCCGAGGTGCCAGAGTGTGCGCCGGTATTCAGAACAATGCCTGCCACCCCCTTGGCCCGGGCTTCGTGGAGCGACTCCACCAGCACCGCGGCATGATCGGACTGGCGGCACTCAGCCGTCAGCCCGAACCGGGCAGCCGTTTCGATGGACAGACGCTCCACATGGGCCAGCGTGACGCGGCCGTCAATCTCCGGCTCGCAGGTGCCCAGCACGTCGAGGGTGGGTCCGTTGAGGACGTAGATCATCTTGTTCGCGTCTTCGGCCATTCCCATCCCGGCGGTGTGGCGGCAGTGGGCGGCGTTATAGGTAACAAAGCCGCCAAGGGGAAGCCTTTCGGCGCCGCCTGTGGGGATGGGGCGGCTTGCCCGTCACACGAAAAAAACCTGCCAAGTGCCCGAAATCGCTCGTTAACCACGCCCGGCTGCCCGGTGCACGCCTGGCGTGTGATCAGTCAGCATAAAGGGGTGGGCATTGCTGCCCACCCCTTTTCTCCACCACCTGCCTGGTCGGGGATCAGGTGTCGAGAACGGCCACGATCTCGTAGGAATGAGGATCGATGACGATGATCTGCTCACGAACCAGGATGAAGTCATATCCGCGCCATTGCGGGTAGATCGTCACGACCTCGGTCGGGAGCGGGTGGAAGCGAACGTCGCGCGGCACCCGGGTGCCGATCGAGATGTTGAAGTTGACGTTGGTCACCGGCTCGACGCGCTGGCTGCGGATCACGCTCGTGATCTTGGTGCGCTGCTCGGTCGAGAGCTTGGCGCCGGCGCCGGCCTGTCCGGTGGTGGTCTGCGAGCGATCGCCGCCGGTCTTGGTCTCCGCGTTGGTGCTGGTGCCGGTCTTGCTGTCGCGGCCCTCGGCCTTCATGTTGTTGTCGCGGCCTTCGCGACCTTCGGCCTTCATGTTCTTGGTGCCGCTCTTGTCATTCTCGGAGCTCATGCTCTTCGAATTCGGGCCCTTCATGCCGTCCTCGGCGCGCTGGCCCTTCGTCTCGGCACCCGATTTCTGACCCGACTGGCTCGAGCGCATGTCGGACGAGCCGCCGGCCGACGGCGAGGCGCTGTCGCGATTCATCGCCGCGCCGCCGGGCGCGTTCATGCCACCGCTCGAGGCTCCGCCAGAAGCGCCGCCGGTCGCACCGCCCTGCATCGCAGCGCCGCCGGACTGGCCTCCCGCGCCGCCTGCACCGCCCGCGCCCTGCGCATGAGCAAAGCCTGCACCCGCCAGTAGCGCGATTGCAGCAACTGATACCATCAAGCGATTAGTCATCCTCGATCCTCCTCTGTCGTGGCACTGCCCGCGCCGACAACGGCAGGACGTTGGAGTCGTTCCGCGTGCGCCCGATGGTTCCGAAAAAATGTCACCGGTCGCGACGAAATGAACGAACGCTCAGGCTGATGAACGCCGGATGACCAAACCGGATAGTTAGTGGCGCTCGCGGGCGTAGCGAACGAGCGCCAGAAATCGATAGAGGCCGTGCACGAACTTGCCATAAGGCAGGGTGACGAACAGCGCGAACACCGCACCAAGATGCAGCGCCAGCAGCACGCCCATTGCGCTGCTCTCGCGCAGCAGGAGAAGCGCGAGACCGGTTGCGCCGGTGAGCCCGAGCATGGCGAGGAATGCGACGTCCATGCTGCGGCTGCCCTCATCCATCATCGCAGGCTCCCGCTTGCGTTTCGCGGCATAAAGACCCAGCGGCCCGATCACGATGCCGATCCCGCCGAGCGTACCGAGGACGACCGGCAGATCCCATAGCGGGTAGGGCGCCTCTCGTTGCAGCAGATAGTGATAGAGCGTGGCGACGCTGGTCGATGCGAAGCACAGCAGGAAGCCCCAGAAGGTCAGGTGGTGATAGAAGCGCCTGTCATCCTTCGGCCGCTCGTCCTCATTGTAGCAGCCGACGCCGCCGCCATCGAGGTAGCGCAGGCTCGCGGCATCGCGAATCGCGCATAGCAACGGGCGTGGCTCTGCCAACACCGACGCCGGTTCTCCCATGTCGTGCCAGAACGCCCGCGCGCCCTGGATCAAGGCGACGATCGCCCACAGGAAGGCGGCGCCGAACAGCGCGGCCATCGTGGTGTGCGGCATCAGCGCGTAGAACGAGCCTGGACCATGCCGGCTCGCAAGCAGGGCACTGGGGTCGTTGAACGCGACGAAGCCGATGATGAAAAGGGCGATGCTGACGACGGTGATCAGGGACACCGCGAGGCCGTTGCGCCGGAACAGCGGCGCCAGCGCGCGCGGCCAGGCGTAATCGGCGTAGCTCTCGTGCCGCACACGCGCCAGAACGGAGGGGACGCGAACATCGAATTCGTGTGGCGGCGAGAATTGGCAATCGACATAGCAAGCCCCGCAGGAATGGCACAGATTGGCCAAGTAGTTGAGATCACCGCCGGAGAAGGAGCGCCGCAACTCCATCGCCGGAAACACCGCGCACAGGCCCTCGCAATAGCGGCAGGAGTTGCAGATCGTCATCAGGCGATCCGCCTCGGTCAACGCCTCACTGCGCTGCATGTCTTGCTGCTCCGCGGCCTGCAATACGTCCGAACACACTGCCGATGGTCATGCCGATGCCGGCGGCATAACCGCGGCCGAGCACGTTGCCGGCCATGATCTCGCCAGCGGCATACATGTTCTGAGCCGAGCCTCCGGCTTTCATCATCATCCTGGCGTCGTGGTCGACCCGGACGCCGAGATAGGTGAAGGTGATGCCGGGACGCACGGGATAAGCATAGTACGGACCGGTATCGATGCGCCGTGCCCAATGCGATTTCGGCGGCGTCAGGTTCTCGGTGCGGCAATCGTCGAGGATGTCGGGATTGAAGCTGCCGTCGCGCACCGCTGCGTTGAACGCGGCGACCGTGGCTGACAGTCCGTCGGGATCGAGGCCGAGCTTGCCGGCAAGTTCGGCGATGCTGGCGGCCTCGATCGCGGGATAGAGCGACGGCATGAACAGATTGGCGGATTTGGCGTCGAAGACGATGTAGGCGATCTGGTCCGGTTGAGCCGCGACCAGGCGTCCCCAGATGGCATAGCGCTTCGGCCAGACGTCCTCGCCCTCGTCGTAGAAGCGCATCGCGTGCTTGTTGACGACGATGCCGAACACGACGCAGTCCAGCCGGGTGATGATGCCGCCGTCATATTTCGGCGCCCGCGCGTCGATCGCCACCGCGTGACACTGGGTCGGGTCGCCGATGCTGTCCACGCCGGCGCCGAGCAGCATGTCCAGAACGGTGCCGCGGTTGTTCGGCGTGCCGCGGATCAGAAAGTTGCGCGCGATCTCGCCCCAGCCTTCCACCAGTCTGTCGATGTTGGATTCGAAACCGCCGGCTGCAGCCACCAGCGCCTTGCCGCGGATGCGCCTCCTGCCGTCGCGCTGCCGGATGATGGCGGCGCGGAAACGATCGGAGTCGATGTCGAGCCCCACCACCTCGGCCTCGTACAGCACGTCGACGCCGAGGCGCGCGGCGGTCAGATAGAGCGCATTGAGCATGGCCCGGCCGCCACCGAGGAAGAACGAGTTGGTACGGCCCAGGCTCAGCGTGCCGCCGAGCGAGGGCTGGAAACGCACGCCTTGCTCGACGATCCAGTCGAGCATTTCCTTGGACTCGCGGATCATCATGCGCGCGAGCTGCTCGTTGGTCTGGCCTTCGGTGACGCGCAGGAGATCGTCCCAGAACTCGTCCTCGGTGTAGGGGCCGCTCAACGTTGCCGTCGCCGTGTCGTGGGCACAGCGCATGTTGCGCGTGTGCCGCGTATTGCCGCCGCGATAGAACTTCGAGGCCGCTTCCAGCACGAGCACCGAGGCGCCGGCGTGCCGGGCCGCGATGGCCGCGCACAGCGCCGCATTGCCGCCGCCCGCGACGACGACGTCGTAAGCCACGGGATGCTCGGGAATATCGTTCTCAGCCGTCATGACTCCTCGTTCCCGACGCAGGGCTGATCGGGCGGCCGGCCCCTCCTGCTGTGCACGCTCGCTGTTCGGCTGCGACGCCCGTAGAGACCGCCGGAACGTCGTGCGCCGAGAGAATGACGAGCTCAGGTTCGTATACTATTGTATACAAAAATATGCAACAGCCGCTGTTGTTCAAAGCGAGGGTGTGAGACAGTGCGGTCATGTCCATCGAAACGCGCACGTTCACGATTGATCGCGACAACGTCTCGCTCGGCGAGGCGGTGTTCCGTGCGCTGTGCCAGGCCTTGGAGAATGGCGTCTATCGCGCGGGCGACCGGCTGCGTGAGGACGAGGTCGCCCAGCGGCTGAACGTCAGCCGGACGCCGGTCCGGGAGGCCTTCGGCAGGCTGATGGCGAAGGGCTGGGTGCAGCCGGCCGGCGGCCGCGGCTTGATCGTGCGCAGCCTCGACCAGAACGACATCCTCGAACTCTACGCGATGCGGGAGATCCTCGAAGGCGCGGCGGCACGACTCGCGGCGCAATATGCCGCGCCGGCCGAGATCGCGGCGCTGCGCGACATCCATGCGCGCTTTGCGAGCGGAGAGGACGCGGCCGAGTTGGCGCGGCTGAATCGTCTCATGCACGGGGCGATCCAGCGTGCCGCACGCAATCGCTATCTCGATTCCGCGCTGGCCGACATGCACGTCGCGATCTCGCTGCTCGGCACCACGACTTTCGCGGCAGAGGGACGCCCCGGCGCGGCGGCCACGGAGCATGCCGAGCTGATCGAGGCCATCGCAGCCCGCGATCCCGACCGCGCCGAGAAGATTGCGCGGGACCACATCCGCGAGGCGCTGCGGACGAGGCTGAGCATGAAGCTTTCTCCATAGAAGCGTGCGCGTCGCGCCGTTCAAAAGCGAAAGGCCGGCTGATCCAGCCGGCCTTTCGTCCTCGATCGCACAATCGCTTCGCTCAGCAGCTCGCCTTGCCGCAACGCGCGGTGCTGATCTTTTCGCGCAGGCCCTCGACGCCGACGGCGCCGATCACGACCTGCTTGCCGATCACGTAGCTCGGGGTGCCGTTCATGCCCATCTCCTCGGCGAGCTTGAAGTTCTCCTCGATCGTCGCCTTGGCCTCCGGGCTTGCCATGTCCTTCTCGACGCGGGCCATGTCGAGCCCGATCTCCTTGGCAACGGCGAGCGCGTGAGCCTTGTCGGCCTGACCGCGGCCCCCCAGAAGCTTCTGGTGGAAGTCGAGATATTTCTGCGGCGCCTGCATGCGCACGGCGACGGCGACCTGGGCCGCCTCGACCGAGCCCTGGCTCAGCACCGGAAATTCCTTGAGCACGACCTTCAGCTTCGGGTCGCTCTTCATCAGCTCCATCATGTCGAGCATCGCGCGCTTGCAGTAACCGCAATTGTAATCGAAGAACTCGACAAAGGTGACGTCGCCATCCTTGTTGCCGACGACGACGCCCCGCGGCGAGTTGAAGATCATCTCGGCGTTCTTGGCGATGCCGGCTGCGTGTTTGGCCGCCTCGGCTGCCGTCTGGCGCTTCTGCAGCTCGGCCATCGCCTCCTCGAGCACCTCGGGATGCGAGATGAGATAGTTCCTGACGATGGTCTCGATCTCGCTCCGCTGGCTGTCGGAGATGCTCTCTGCCGTCGCAACCTGCGGCAGGGCGCAGAGCGAGAGCGCAAGCAACGCCGCGGGAATGAGCGTGCGGAATGACGACATGAAGGAGGTCCTTTTGGTCAAAATGATCGGGTCCTTGGCGAGGGCTGGGGTGGTATCTCAGTATTCCGGCGTCGATGTTAGCAGCAATCTCTTCGTTCTACTGGCTCGAAAGTGGCTTTGATGCGACGATGTCGTCGGCCTTGACCCATCCCGGCGATCCCACGGCAAAGCGCGTCTTGGCGCGCGATGCGAGCTCGCGCGCGGTCTTGTTGTCGCCACGCAGGAAAGCCGCCTGGGCCGAGGCCAGATCGGCCTCCGCATAGTCGCCCTTGCGGCCATAGGCCATCGCGAGCTGGGAGTAGCCGAGCGGCGCCTCGGATTCGCGCGCGACCGCCGCGCGCAGGATCGAGATCGCCTCCTCAGTGTAGGCCTTGTTCTCGGACGCCACCAAGGCTTGGCCAAGTAACATGTTGATGAGCGGTGCGTTATTGGAGAGCTGCGCCGCCTTGCGCAGCGGCGCGATCGCCTCCGCCGGGCGGCCGCCTTCGAGCAGGGCCTGACCGCGGACCTCGTAGAAATAAGGATTGCTGGGCTGCACCTGGATCAGGGCGTCGATCTGGCCCAGCGCGCTGCGCAGGTCGCCGTGGAGATAGGTCGAGATCGCCCGTGCATAGCGCGCCGGAAGGCTGTTGTCGGAGGACGGATAGCGCCGGGCGACGGTGTCCGGCCGCTCCATGAAGGCGGAGATCTTGGCCCGGACCATGTCGTGACGCATTTGCAGCGCGGCATCGTCCTTCTTGTCCCAATAGGGCGACTGCCGCGCCAGCCCCTCCAGCGCCTCGACGCGGTCGGCGGGCATCGGATGGGATTGCAGATAGGGATCGGCGCCGCGGGCCGCGAACAGGCTCTCGTTGGTGAAGCGCTTGAAGGTCTCGTACATGCCTTTGGGCGACTGGCCGGTCGCGCTGAGGAATTTCACGCCGGCCCGATCGGCGTTCTCCTCCTGCTGACGCTGATAGGACAGCAGCGAGCGGCGGATGACCTCACCCGGCGCCGACAGCGTCGCTGCGCCGGCATTGGCCAGCCCGCTATTGCCGCCGCCGCGGGCACCGACCGCGAGCGCGCCGGCGCCGAGAATGGTGGCGATGATCATTTGCGTCTGCGCGGTGGCGAGCTGCTGGCGCAGCTTGGCGAGGTGACCGCCGGCGAGATGGCCGGTCTCGTGGGCGAGCACGCCGATCAATTGGTTCGGATTTTCCGACTGCATGATCGCGCCGTAGTTCACGAAGATGCGGCGGCCGTCGGCGACGAATGCGTTGAACGAGCCATCATTGATGATGACCATCTGGATGTTCTGCTTCTCGAGGCCGGCCGCGCGCAGGATCGGCCGCGTGTACTCACGCAGCAGCACTTCGGTCTCGGTGTCGCGCAGGATCGGCGGTCCCTTGCCCTGCTGCGCCGAAGCGGGCGCGAACGGTGCAAGCGCCACCGCTGCTGCGATGATCGCGGCGAGTCCGCCGGACAATTTCTTGCGAAGCACGATAGGGAGCAACATCAGGCGATCTTTGCAATTGGCGTGAGGCTCGATACGGGCTATTGCCCACCAAACGGCGGAATGCGGCTCATCTGCGGCGAACAAAGTCCCGAATGAGACCCATCGAGGGTCCGGCCGGTTCAGGGAGCGGGTCCGAACAGCCGGGGTGCATAGCAGATCTTGATGGTGGATGCGACAGTGATACCGACATTGGAACAGCGGATCGCCAGCCTCACGGCGCCGTCCGCGCGCAGCAATGTTCCGCCGTTCATGGTGATGGACGTGATGGCTGCGGCCGAGCGCATCGAGGCAGAGGGCGGCCACGTGATCCACATGGAGGTCGGCCAGCCCGCCGCGCCGGCCCCGCGGGCCGCGATCGCGGCCGCGCATGCTGCGCTCGATCGGGCGCGCATCGACTATACGTCCGCGCTCGGGCTCTCGTCGCTGCGACAACGAATCGCGCGTCATTATCGCGAGACGCACGCTTGCGAGATCGATCCGTCGCGCATCGTGATCACGACGGGATCTTCGGCCGGCTTCATCCTGGCGTTCCTCGCGATGTTCGAGCCGGGTGATCGCGTCGCCGTCACGGTGCCGGGATATCCGCCATATCGCCACATCCTGACCGCGCTCGGCTGCGAGCCGGTGCTGATCGAGACCACCGCCGAGAACCGCCATGCACTGACCGGCGAGGCGCTGCTCGCGGCCCATCGTAAGACGCCGCTGAAGGGCGTGCTGGTGGCGAGCCCCGCCAATCCGACGGGGACGATGATGTCGCGCGAGGCGCTGGGCGGCGTCATTGCGGCCGCGCGCGAGGCCGGCATTCGCTTCATCTCCGACGAGATTTATCACGGCCTCGACTATGCCTTTCCCGCGGTCACCGCGGCCGAGCTGTCGGCGGACGCCCTGATCATCAACTCGTTCTCGAAATACTTCTGCATGACCGGCTGGCGCATCGGCTGGATGGTGGTGCCGGATGCCCTGGTCCGCCCGATCGAGCGTCTCCAGCAGAATCTGGCGATCTCCGTGCCGACCCTGTCGCAGATCGCCGCGGAAGCAGCCTTCGATGGCCGCGCCGAGATGGAATCGATCAAGCACGGCTATCAGGAGAATCGCCGCATCCTGATCGAGGGTTTTCCGAAGGCGGGCCTGACCAGGTTCCTGCCGGCCGATGGTGCCTTCTACCTTTATGCCGACGTCTCCGACTTCACCTCCGACAGCTTCGAGTTCGCCAAGCGCATGCTGCAGGAAACCCACGTCGCGTCGACGCCCGGCGTCGACTTCGACCCGATCCACGGCCGCAGCTTCGTGCGCTTTTCCTATGCACGCTCGGCCGACGACATGCGCGAGGCGGTGGCCCGGATCGCGCGCTGGCTCGGTTAGATCATGATGCGTTTCGGCGGAAACGCATCATGATCTTATCTCTTTGTTTGAGCATGATCTTTTCGGAAAACCGGTTTCCACTTTTCCGGATCACGCTCTACGGCAGGGATCGCTACGTCAAGGAAGTGCTCCCGATCGTGTTCGGCACGAGCTTGTGCGAGAGCGTGTTGCCACAGCGGATGGAGAAGCTGGAGCGGCTCGGTCCATGCCGGGTGTTGGCCTGGTCGTCCCGACCGGGCTACGACGAGCGCCAGCGGCATCACTGGGCCGGCTTTGTCCCACTGACGGCCACCTTGCCGGTTGTCATCCGGCGCAGATGCCGCGTGCGTGATCGCATTCTCGATCCGTCTGACGTCGAGCCCGCGGTCGCGAGCGGCTGAGCCGACGTCGGCACGCCCGATCCCACACGCCAGCCCGACAAAAACGCCCGGCCATCTGGCCGGGCGTTTTGCGTCGGAAGGGTTCCACCGGTGGGCGGCGCTGGAGCCGTTGGCGATTACTGCCCGCCGAAGCGGCGTGACCACCAGCCCGCTCGGCGCGGAGCCGACGGTGTCGTCGAATCCGCCGGTTCGGTTGCGACCGGCTCAGGTGCCGCGCTGTCAGCCGCCGGCGCGGTCGGACTGCTCTCGGCAACGTTTACGGCCGAAACCGCGTTGTCCGGCTTGGGCTCGGTGGCGAAGCTGACCTTTTCGCGGACCGTGGAGCGGCGCGGGGCCTTTTCGGTCTCAGACTTGGGCGTCTCAGACTTGGGCGCCTCGGTCTCCTGCACCTGAACGTCGGCGGCAGGGGGCTGTGACGCAGCCGTTACGGCGGGGACGGTCGCCTGATCGACCTCGGCAGCGGCTGTGGCCAACTCCGACGTGGCCTGCTCTGCCGGCTCGTCGTGATGGGACACGCCGTTGCCGTCGAAATCGGCAACGGCGGCTTCCGCCTCCGAAGCCTGGGGCGGGGCCAGCTCATCGCCGATCGATGCCGCGAGACCATCATCTGCACCACCACGCCGACGGCGGCCGCCGCGGCGGCCGCGGCGGCGGGGCCGCCGCTCGCCGCCGGCCTGATCGGATGCCTCGCCCTGTGCGAAAGCAGGCTGTTCGTCAGCCTCATCGTCTTCCGCCTCGCCGTCCTCGGCCGGCTGATCGGCGGCGAGGGCGGGCTCGGCAGACGGTGATTCGGAAGCGCCTTCGGGCAGCGTGCCCTCGCGGGCCTCGCTGCCGCGGCCGCGCCGGCGCCGGCGCCGCTTGCGGCGGGTGCCTTCGCGCTCGCCGTCACCCGCAGCGCCATCCTGCCCATCTTCGGACAGGCCTTCGGTCTCCTCGGTCTCGACTTCGGACTCCGTCTCGATGTCGAACGGCTCCTCCTCGTCGTAGACGTCCTCGGCCACGAGGGAGGGGGCGGACGCTTGCGCCACGAGCAGCGCCTTGGCGGCCTCGAGCGTATGAACCTGCTCGCCCCGATCGATGATGAACGATTGCTGGCCGCTGACATTCGGATCGGCAATGACGGCGAGCGAGACCTTGAAGCCGTTCTCGAGGTCGCGCAGATGGCCGCGCTTGTGGTTGAGCACGTAGAGCGCCACCTCCGTGCGGGTGCGGACCACCAGATTGTGGGTCGCGCCCTTCATCAGCGTCTCTTCGAGGCTGCGCAGCAGCTGCAGCGCCACCGATGACACCGACCGCACATGTCCCGTTCCGCCGCAATGCGCGCATGGCTCGGTCGAGCTCTCCAGCACGCTGGCACGGATGCGCTGGCGCGACATCTCCAGCAGGCCGAAATGCGAGATGCGGCCAACCTGGATGCGCGCGCGATCCTGCCGCAGGCAGTCCGACAGCTTGCGTTCGACGGAGCGGTTGTTGCGCTTCTCGTCCATGTCGATGAAGTCGATGACGATCAGTCCGGCGAGATCGCGCAGCCGGAGCTGGCGCGCCACTTCCTCGGCGGCCTCCATGTTGGTCTTGAGGGCGGTGTCCTCGATGTGATGCTCGCGCGTGGCGCGGCCGGAGTTCACGTCGATCGAGACCAGCGCCTCGGTCTGGTTGAGCACGATATAGCCGCCCGAGCGCAGCTGAACGGTCGGCGAGAACATCGCGTCGAGCTGGCTCTCCACGCCCATCCGCGAGAACAGCGGCTGACCGTCACGATACTGCTTCACCGCCCGGACATTGGTCGGCATCAGCATCTTCATGAAGTCGTGCGCCTCGCGATAGCCGGCTTCGCCGGCCACCAGGATCTCGTCGATCTCCTTGTTGTAGAGGTCGCGCAGCGAGCGCTTGATCAGCGAGCCTTCCTCGTAGACCAGGGTCGGCGCCTGCGACTTCAAGGTCATGTCGCGGACGGTTTCCCACAGCCGCAGCAGATATTCGAAGTCGCGCTTGATCTCGGGCTTGGTACGGTTGGCGCCGGCGGTGCGCAGGATCACGCCCATGCCCTCGGGCACGTCGAGGTCCTGCACCACCTCCTTCAGGCGCGAGCGATCCTGCGCCGAGGTGATCTTGCGGCTGATGCCGCCACCGCGGGCGGTGTTGGGCATCAGCACGGCGTAGCGGCCGGCCAGCGACAGGTAGGTCGTCAGCGCTGCGCCCTTGTTGCCGCGCTCCTCCTTCACGACCTGCACCAGCATCACCTGGCGGCGCTTGATGACCTCCTGGATCTTGTACTGGCGGCGCGGACGGAAGGTGCGCTCCGGCACCTCCTCGAGCACGTCGTCACCGCCCACGGATTCGACGACCTCTTCCTCGATGTCGTCGCCGTCCTCGTCGTCATCCTCGTGGTCGCCGGCAACGGCCTCTGCATCATTGTCGTCGCCCGGGACGATCGTGACGCCATTGCCTTCATGCTCGGCGACCGGCGCGATGTCGGCGACGTCATCGTCGTGCTCGTGCCCATCGTGATCATGCTCATGCTCGTCATGATCATGCTCATCGCGGTCGTGGGTCTCGTGGTCATGCTGGTCGTCGTGATGCTCGTCCGCTGCGGCGGCACTGGCCGCCTCGACCGCGGCGGCGTCGCCGGCCGCAGCCTGCTGCTCTGCAGCCGCGCTGTGCTCGGCCTGGTCGCGGGTCGCGACGGCATCATGATGCGCGTCGGCATCGCCGCGCGGCTCCGTCGCCGGGCTCTGCTCAGTCTGGTCCGCGCCCTCGTGGCCGGAGGTCTCGACCGCAGCCTCGGAAAAGCCCGGGGCCTCGGCGTGATCGGCATGCGGCTGATCGGAATGATCGTCGTGCGCGTAGGCGTGCTGCGCGTAGGTGTCGTGTTCGTGAGTGTCCTGTTCGTGCGTGTCGTGTTCGTGCGTGTCGTGCCCGGCCTCATGGTCTTCGGCCGGGGCGGGATGACCCGCCTCGGCAGCCTCGACGATCTCGCTCTGCACGCGCTCGCCGCTGCCGCGGCGCCGGGAGCTGCGGTGACGGTTGCGTCGGCGGTTGGAGCGGTTCTCGCTCTCTTCCTCGGCTTCGCGGTGCGCGCGCTCCTCGGCCTCGATCAGCGCCTGCCGGTCGGCGACGGGGATCTGATAGTAGTCGGGATGGATTTCGCTGAAGGCCAGGAAGCCGTGGCGATTGCCGCCGTACTCGACAAAGGCGGCCTGCAGCGAAGGCTCAACGCGGGTGACCTTGGCCAGGTAGATGTTGCCCCGCAGTTGCTTGCGTTGGGCCGTCTCGAAATCAAATTCCTCGACGCGGTTGCCGCGGACGACAACGACCCGGGTCTCTTCCGGGTGGGTAGCATCGATCAACATCTTGTTGGGCATATTTGAACTCTTGGAGGCGACGGACGCGATTGGCCGCGAGCGCGTGGCGCGCTGTCGGACGACGCGACGGTCCACCTGATTCGGGGGTGAGGGGAAGGCCTAAACGCAGCTGGTCGCGCCGCGCCAACCGTGAGGCCGGCGGGGTGATCTGCCGGGCGGGGGTCGGGCCCCGCATCGGCGCGGATCGTCCGCTGGTCATGGTTGGCAACTCAGTCTGGCGCATCAAGCGTCGGCCCGTCTGGAATATGTGGGCGGCAGCGGGTGCCGCCTTGCTCTTTGCCGAAAGCCAGATCGCGCCGAGACGCTTGCCCTGGATCAACACCCATTCCGTTAGGAATGTGGTATCAGGCTACGCCGTGTCTGACCTTGGCCATATCTGACCTCGTGCCCGGATGGTCTCGGCCAGACGACGCCTGTGACGGCGCTACTCGGCTCGTGACCAGCTCTCCGTCGCAGCCGCGCGGGGGCGCGCAGGCTTCATGGAGCGTCGGAAAGGCGCAGGAATCTCCGCAACGATCGACGAACCAAGAGGAACCCGATCACGAAGCTTCCGGCGTTTCACCGGGAGGTTGAACGCGACACAACCGGCAGTAAGGAATAGCCTTCAGCCGTTCGTACATACGAGGAATGGACAGGCGGTGCAAGGGAAGCGTCGCGGAACCGCAACAATCGGTGGCCTTTAACGAAAATGACAAAATTAGGCGGTTAACCCCTGGGATTGGTTGCGGTAAGACGGTCCCGCGGAGGCACGGAATTGGCAGCTCGCCGGGCAAATTACCTTTCTTTGCTGGGATGTGCGGCGCTCTGCGTCACGCAAATGTTATGCGCGGCCTTCGCGCCCGCCCGCGCCCAGAGCGGACCGGTCGGTCAGGTGCCGCCTGCCGTGGTCGGTCCGGGGTTCCCGATCGCGACGGATGCGCGGCTGGCCGGCGATTCCCGCCAGACCCGGTTTGTGCTCGATCTCGACAAGACGGTGCCGTACCGGGCGTTCCTGCTCAGCGAACCCTATAGGGTGGTGGTCGATCTGCCGCAGGTGAGCTTTCATCTGCCGACGGGGGCGGGAACGGGCGGCCGCGGGCTGGTGAAGGCGTTTCGCTATGGCATGGTCATGCCCGGCGGCTCCCGAATCGTGTTCGACCTCACCGGCCCCGCCCGAATCGCGAACTCCACCGTCCTCGATGCCGCCAACGGCCAGCCGCCGCGGCTGGTGCTGGAACTCGAGGAGGTAGACGAGGCCACTTTCGCGCGTGCGATCGGCGTCGACGGCCGTACGCCGTCCAGGGGCGCCGATTCGGCGTCGCCCGTTACCGCAACGGGCGGCGTCGCGCCTCCCATCGTCAGGCCGCCGCCGACGACTGTCGCCGTCGCAGCCCCGCCCGCCGGCGGCCCGCCGGACAACCGGCCCGTGGTCGTGATCGACCCCGGCCATGGCGGCATCGATTACGGAACTCAGGGTGGCGAGGTGCCGGAGAAGAACCTGGTGCTCGCCTTCGGCCAGGCGCTGCGTGACCGGCTGGAACGATCCGGCAAGTTCCGCGTGGTCATGACCCGTGATGACGACACCTTCATCCCACTCGGAGACCGGGTGCGGATCGCCCAGAAGCAGTCGGCGGCGCTGTTCGTCTCAATCCATGCTGATGCGCTGCCGCGAGGCGAGGGCACCGCGCAGGGCGCCACCATCTATACGTTGGCCGATAAGGCCTCCGACGTCGAGGCCGAGCGGCTGGCGGAGGCGGAGAACCGCGCCGACCAGATCGGTGGCGTCAACCTCACCGAGGAGCCGGCCGACGTCGCCGACATCCTGTTCGATCTGGCAAGGAGGGAAACGCGCACGTTTTCCAATAGGTTTGCCCGACTATTGATGAACGACATGAAGACCGCGGTGCACATGCATAAGCGGCCGCTCAAATCGGCTGGTTTCCGGGTCCTCAAGGCTCCCGACGTTCCGTCGGTCCTGGTTGAGCTCGGCTATGTCTCCAACAAGGGCGACATGGGGAACCTGGTTTCCGAGGCGTGGCGGTCGCGCACAGCGGATGCGATGGCCAAGGCGATCGACGCCTTTCTGGCCAAGCGCGTCGCCAATGCGGGTGCCGAGAAGCCGGACAAGCCCGCTCCGCCACGTGCAAAGCCCTAGTTTGGCCACAGCAACATCCGTATAAACGTGCTGCGAGGCACCCGGAATCACGTGAGGATTCCTTCTCCGCAGAGTTGTGATAGGCTTGACCGCTGATAGGCTTGACCGCGCGTTGCTCTGGCATGGGTCACGTGGCATCGCAGCCGACCTCGTGATTTGGCGGCCGCGTCTTTTCCGGCGCGCCGCGTCCAAGCCAAGAGACGAACAAGAGTTGGAACGGATATTTGCCGATGCGCTTTCTCGTGCGGTTTTTGGGCTTCCTGTTCGCGGCCGGCACCGTTGTCTTCCTGGTCGGTGTGGCGGCGGCGGCAGGCCTGATCTGGCATTTTTCCAAGGACTTGCCTGATTATTCCCAGCTGCAGGATTACGAGCCGCCGGTGATGACGCGCGTGCACGCGGTCGACGGCTCGCTGGTGGGCGAATATGCCAGGGAGCGACGGCTCTATCTGCCGATCCAGGCGGTGCCGAAGCTCGTCATCAACGCGTTCCTCGCGGCCGAGGACAAGAATTTCTACGAGCATGGCGGCATCGACTTCACGGGCATGGCCCGCGCCGCCGTCGTTTATGCCCAGAACTTCGGCTCGAATCGCCGTCCGCAGGGCGCTTCCACGATCACCCAGCAGGTCGCCAAGAACTTCCTGCTGACCAACGAAGTGTCGTTCGCGCGCAAGATCAAGGAAGCGCTGCTGGCGATGCGCATCGAGCGCACCTATTCCAAGGACAAGATTCTCGAGCTCTATCTGAACGAGATCTATCTCGGCTCGGGCGCTTACGGTATCGCTGCGGCGTCGCTGGTCTATTTCGACAAGTCGGTCAACGAGCTCACGGTGGCCGAGGCGGCCTATCTGGCGGCCCTGCCGAAGATGCCGGGCAGCCTGCATCCGATCCGCAACCGCGACCGCGCCATCGAGCGGCGCAACTACGTGGTCGACCGTCTCCTGGAGAACGGCTGGATCAAGCAGGCCGACGCCGACAAGGCGCGCAAGGATCCGCTGACCATCGCGAGCCGCAACACCGGCGCGCACATCTTCGCCGGCGAATATTTCGCCGAGGAAGTCCGCCGCGACATCTTCGAACGCTACGGCGAGAAGAAGCTCTATGAGGGAGGGCTGTCGGTTCGCACCACGCTCGATCCGAAGATCCAGGTGATGGCGCGCAAGGCCATGGTCGCAGGCCTCGTGCGCTATGACCAGGAGCAGG
Source organism: Bradyrhizobium sp. SZCCHNR1002 (assembly GCF_032381435.1). Classification (NCBI taxonomy): domain Bacteria; kingdom Pseudomonadati; phylum Pseudomonadota; class Alphaproteobacteria; order Hyphomicrobiales; family Nitrobacteraceae; genus Bradyrhizobium; species Bradyrhizobium sp. SZCCHNR1002. The sequence goes on along the minus strand of NZ_JAUHIS010000001.1, from coordinate 999,069 downwards.
GCTATCGCGGAGCCGTTTCCAAGCTCGACATCTCGGGTGATTGGGGCCTCAAGCTCGCTGAGATCAAGTCGCTGTCGGACATCTCGCCATGGCGGATGGCCGTGGTGCTGGAGACCAGCGATCAGTCGGCGCGTATCGGCTTTCAGCCGCCGCGCGAGCTGGGCGGCGCCGTCAGCAAGGAACGGCAGACCGGCCTGATCACGCTCGACGGCGTGAAGTGGGCGCGCGCGGCGACACCCAACGGCCGCGGCAAGGTGCCGACTTCGGTTGCTCAGGTTCTGCAGCCGGGTGACGTGATCTATGCTGACCCGCTGTTCAAGGAAGGCAATCCGGTCGAAGGCCAGTATCGCCTCGAGCAGCTGCCAGAAGTGTCCGGAGCGATGGTCGCGATGGATCCGAACACCGGGCGCGTGCTCGCGATGGTCGGCGGCTTCTCGTTCGACCAGAGCCAGTTCAACCGCGCGACGCAGGCCTACCGGCAGCCCGGATCGTCGTTCAAGCCGATCGTCTATTCGTCGGCGCTCGACAACGGCTACACGCCCTCGACCCAGGTCGTGGACGCGCCGATCGAGATCGACCAAGGGCAGGGCGGCCAGGTCTGGCGCCCGGACAACTTCTCCAACGGCAAGTATCTCGGACCCACGACCCTGCGCAACGCGTTGCGGCTGTCGCTCAACACGGTGACCGTGCGGCTCGCGCAGGACGTCGGCATGCCGCTGATCTCCGAATATGCGCGCCGCTTCGGCGTCTATGATGAGCTGCCGAACTATCTGTCCTACGCACTCGGCGCGGGCGAGACCACGGCGATGCGCATGGTCACGGCGTATTCGATGATCGCCAATGGCGGCCGCCGCGTGAAGCCCACCTTGATCGACCGAATCCAGGACCGCTACGGCCACACCATCTTCAAGCACGATGCCCGCGAGTGCCGCGGCTGCGACGCGCCGGATGGCTGGAAGAACCAGAGCGAGCCGCAGCTGGTCGATCGCCGCGAGCAGGTGCTGGATACGATGACGGCGTACCAGATCACCTCGATGCTCGAGGGCGTGGTGCAGGCCGGTACGGCGACCGTGCTCAGGGAGGTCGGCAAGCCGATCGCCGGCAAGACGGGCACCACCAACGAGGCCAAGGACGCCTGGTTCGTCGGCTTCTCGCCGGACCTCGCGGTCGCCATCTACATGGGCTACGACAAGCCGCGCCCGCTCGGCAAAGGCAATGCCGCGACCGGCGGCCATCTCGCCGCGCCGATCGCCAAGGACTTCATGAAGCTCGCGCTCGCGGACAAGCCTGCCACACCGTTCAAGATCCCGGCCGGCATCAAGCTGGTGCGCGTCGACTCCAAGACCGGCATGCGCGCGAGCCCCGGTGACGGCGGCCGCACGATCATGGAGGCGTTCAAGCCGGGCACGGCGCCGCCGGACAACTACTCCGTCATCGGCGTGGCCGATGCCGATGGGCGCATGATGCCGTCGCAGAGTGGCGGACAGCCCGACACCGGCGGCTTCATCATCCGTCCGGGAACGGGAAGCCTCTACTAGGGTCAGACGGGTGAAACTGGCGCTGGCGTGGTGCAGGGCGATTGCGCTTTGCGCTGCGCGCCGCTACATCCCCTGTCAGACGTGATTGCCGCGGCGTTGTCCGCTGCGGCCCGAAGAGAGCGACATGCGCGCCGAAATCGAAAAAATCGTAGAAGAGATCAAGCAGTCTGTCGGGCTGCTGAGGAGGCATCTTTGACGTCGAGACATCGACGGCAAGGCTGGCGGAGCTGAACAAGCTCGCCGAGGATCCCAATCTCTGGAACGACCCCCAGAAAGCTCAGAGGTTGATGCAGGAGCGGACCTCGCTCGAGGATTCGCTGACCGGCATCGGCAAGGTCGAGCGTGAACTCAGCGACAACATCGAGATGATCGAGCTCGGCGAGGCCGAGAACGATGCCGGCGTGGTCACGGAAGCCGAGAACGCGCTCAAGGAGCTGAAGAAGGACGTCGCGCGGCGCGAGCTCGAGGCTCTGCTGTCCGGCGAGGCCGACAAGTTCGACACCTATCTCGAGGTCCATGCGGGCGCCGGCGGCACCGAGAGCCAGGACTGGGCCTCGATGCTGCTGCGCATGTACACGCGCTGGGCCGAGACCCACGGCTTCAAGGTCGAGTATCTCGAAGAATCGCTCGGCGAAGAGGCCGGCATCAAGTCGGCGACCATCCAGATCTCCGGCCACAATGCCTATGGCTGGCTGAAGACGGAAGCCGGCGTGCATCGGCTGGTGCGGATCTCGCCGTTCGATTCGAATGCGCGGCGCCACACTTCGTTCTCGTCGGTGCAGATCTTCCCGGTGATCGACGACTCGATCAAGATCGACATCAAGGAGTCCGACGTGCGCGTCGACACGATGCGGTCGGGCGGTGCCGGCGGTCAGCACGTCAACAAGACCGAATCGGCGGTGCGGCTGACGCATATCCCGACCGGCGTTGCGGTGGTCTGCCAGGCCGGCCGCTCCCAGCACAAGAATCGCGCCCAGGCGTGGGACATGCTGCGCGCGCGTCTCTACGAGATCGAGCTGAAGAAGCGCGAGGAGAAGGCGGCAGCCGACCAGGCGGCCAAGACCGAGATCGGCTGGGGTCACCAGATCCGCTCCTACGTGCTGCAGCCCTATCAGATGGTGAAGGATCTGCGCACGGGCGTGCAGACCTCCGACACGTCCGGCGTGCTCGACGGCGATCTCGACGAGTTCATGGCGGCGACCCTGGCGCAGCGGGCGTTCGGCACGACGCCGGGTGCCGCAATCGAGGACGTCGATTGACCGCGGCCCGAATTGCCTTCATCGGGCTCGGACGCATGGGTCATGGCATGGCCGGGCGCTACCTCGATGCCGGCCATTCCGTTGCGGTTTGGAACCGCAGCAGGGCCAAGGCCGACGATCTGATCGCGCGCGGTGCGCGCTGGTCGACGTCGCCGGCCGACGCGGCGATCGATGCCGATGCCGTCGTGACGATGGTGGCCGATGACGACGCCTCGCGCACGGTCTGGCTCGGCCCCGATGGTGCTGCGGCCACCATGCGGGTGGGTACGATCGCCATCGAATGCTCGACCGTATCCCGCGACCACGCGCTGCGCCTCTCGCGCGAGCTGAATGCGCGCGGCGTGATCTATCTCGATTGTCCGGTCACGGGGCTGCCGGATGCGGCAGCCGGGGGCAAGCTAACCTTGCTGGTTGGCGCCGACGCTGCCGACCTCGAGCGCGCGCGGCCATATCTGGCACCGATCGGCTCGACCATCCGGCATTTCGGGCCGGTAGGGGCGGGCACGGTCTACAAGCTGATCAACAACCTGCTGGGCGCGATGCAGATCGCAGGCCTGGCCGAGGGGCTCGCGATCGCCGAGCAGGCCGGGCTCGACATGGACCTCGTGCTGGAGGCGATCCAGAGCGGCGTGGCGGCGAGCCCGCAGGTGCTGCGTCACGCCCCGCGCATGGTCGCCCGCAACTTCGCCGACGCCAGCTTCACCGCCGCGCTCCGCCACAAGGACGCGGCCTATGCCTTGCGGCTCGCCGAGGAGCTGCTCGGCGCGCGCCCCGTGATGGCGCAGGCCGCAGTCGAGGCCTATGCGCAGGCCAAGGCAGCGATGCCCGATGAAGACGAGGGCCGCATGATCGAGCTGGTCTCGCGGCCGAAGGCCTGACCTCGGCGGCGAGCCTCTGCACCGACGGAAAGCGGGTGGACAGTTCTTGGCGGCCGCTGCAACGATCGCCGACATTCGGACAGCGGCGGGCTTCGATGGTATTTCCCAATGACAGGATGGATCCACGGGACTGGTCGCTGCTCGGTCTGCTGTCCCTGCTGTGGAGCGGCTCGTTCATCTTCAATGGCCTGGCCCTGAAGGAGCTGCCGCCGCTGACGCTGGTGCTGTTGCGCATCGCCCTGGCGGCCGCGATCCTGCTGCCCATCCTGCGCCTGCGGGGGCTCGATCTCCCCAGGGGGATCGCCGGGTGGCGGCCCTATTTTGCGGTGGCGCTGTTCAACAATGTCGTGCCGTTCTGCCTGATCGTCATCGGCCAGACTTACATCACGTCCGGTCTTGCTGCGGTTCTCAACGCCACCACGCCGCTCTTCACGATCGCGGTGATGGCCGCGGCCGGAGAGGAAGGGCTCTCGGCGCGCCGGGTCGCCGGTCTCATCGTTGGCCTCGTCGGCGTCGTGGTCCTGAGGGGAGGGGCGTCAGTCGGTGGCGGCTACGGCATTCTGTTCGGTCTCGGTGCATCGTTCAGCTACGGCGTTGCCGCCTTGCTGGTGCGGCGTCACCTGGCCAACTCGCCGCCGCTTGCGACCGCCACCTTCCAGCTGTCGGCATCGAGCGCGATGATGCTCGTCGTCGCGGGGGTGGTCGACCAGCCCTGGCGTCTGCCGATGCCCGGGCTTCAGACCTGGCTCGCGATCATCGCCCTCGCGACGCTGTCGACGGCTTTCGCCTACATCGTGTTCTTTCAGGTCCTGCGCCGCTCCGGTGCAACCAATGTGACCTTGGTGACGCTGCTGATCCCGCTGACGACGATGCTGCTCGGATATCTGGTGCTCGGCGAGTCCGTTTCGTTGCGGGAGATCGTGGGCGCGCTGGTGATCGGAAGCGCGCTGCTGGTGATCGACGGACGCGTCTTCAATGTTCTACGTGCCGCGCCGCGCGCCTCCTGACGTTTCCTACTTCGTGCCGAACATCCGGTCGCCGGCGTCGCCGAGACCGGGGACGATATAGGCGTGGTCGTTCAGCTTCTCGTCGATCGCGGCGGTCCAGATCGGGATGTCCGGGTGCTCCCTTTCGAACTGCGCGATGCCTTCCGGCGCAGCGAGCAGGCAGACGAAGCGGATGTCGCGGGCACCGCGCGCCTTGAGCAGCTCGGCTGCCGCGCAGGCGGAATTGCCCGTTGCCAGCATCGGATCCATCAGGATCACGGTGCGATCGGACAGATCCTGCGGCGCCTTGAAATAATACTCGACGGCCTGCAGCGTGTTGGGATCGCGGTACAGCCCGATATGGGCGATGCGCGCCGACGGCATCAGGGCCAGCATGCCGTCGAGGAAGCCGACCCCGGCGCGCAGGATCGGCGCCAGCGTGAGCTTCTTGCCGGCAATCTTCGGCGCCTTCATCGGTGCGATCGGCGTGTCGATGTCGACCAGCTCGATCGGCAAATCGCGCGTGACCTCGTAGGCCAGCAGCATTCCGATCTCGTTGAGGAGCTCGCGAAACCCCTTGGTGGAGCGGTCGCGCTCGCGCATCAAGGTGAGCTTGTGCTGGACCAGCGGGTGATCGACGACATGGACGTGGCTGTTTGTCATGGCACGGGTCTACCGGGATCGGAGCGGATGTTCCAGATGGGCGCGTGGCTCATGGCAGCACCTCGCGGCGGTCGGCCAGCATGGTCTCCGCCTCGTGTCGGCGCTCGGACAGCAGGCCGGCGCTGGCGTCCTGGATCAGGTTGAGCAGCACTTGGGCATCGCTCAGCCGCGGCACGGTCACGTAGTCCGCGCCGGCATTGTAGAGGTCGTTGACGTCGGCGAGCAGGTCGGCCGTGGCGACGATCTTGGCGGTGGCGTTGATGCTGCGGACGTGCCGCACCAGCTTCTCGTTGTTGGCGCCCTTGAGCAGCGAGTCGGGGATGCTCAGGATGATCAGCTCGGCCTGGCCGACGCCGGCATGGACCAGCGTATCGACATTGCTGATGTCGCCATAGGTTACCTGGATGCCGCGATCGGACAGGGTGCGGAACACAACCGGATTGAAATCGACCACGCCGATCTGCTCCAGCAGGGCCGGCTGGTTGCGCTCGATCTCGCTGAGGAGCGCGCTGGCGGTACGGAAGAAGCCGAGCAGCACGATCGGTCGGCCCGCGCCATGGCCGCCGTCATGACCGGCCTCGCCGTCCTTGCCGGCGTCGAGGTCGCGCAGGCCGATCCGCTTGAGCAGCGGGATGCTCCGGCGCGCGATCGGATCGGAGCGCACGATGACGAAGGTCGAGAGCACTGCGAGCAGCACGAAGGCGAAGGAGGCGGCGGCCGACGTGCCGTTCTTCAGGTGCCCGGCGGCAGCGCCGGTCTGGATCACGACCAGCGAGAATTCGCTGATCTGGGCGAGGTTGAGCGCCGGCAGCAGGCTTGCCCGCAGGCCTTGCCGCATCATGTAGAGCGGCGTGAAAGTCGTGAGCAGCCGGCTCGCCACCGTGAACAGCGCGATCACCAGCGCCAGCCCGACCACGGACATCGTCGGGATCGGGATGGTCATGCCGAGCGCGACGAAGAACAGCGTGATGAAGAAGTCGCGCAAGGTGGTGATCTTGGCGGTCACGTCGAGCGCATAGGGGAATGTGGACAGCGACACGCCGGCGATCAGGGAGCCCATCTCGCGCGACAGGTGCAGCCGCTCGGCGATCTCGCCGATCAGGAAGCACCAGGCCAGCGCGCCCAGCAGGATCAGCTCGGGGGTCCGGGCGATACGGTGGAACAGCGCCGGCAGCACGTAGCGGCTGAGCAGCAGCGCGATCGCGACCAGCGCACCGGCGCGGGCGAAGGACAGCAGGATGACGCTGACATGAAGGTCGTCGAGGCTCGGCTGCACCGCCAGGAACAGGATCGCGAATACGTCCTGGAGCACCAGCACGCCGAGCGTGATCCGGCCGGGCAGGGTGTCGAGCTCGCGCTTCTCGTACAGCACCTTGACGATGATCACGGTCGAGGACAGCGCGCAGGCGACGCAGAGATACAGTGCGTCATAGCTCTCGGCGCCCATCCGCATGCCGATCGCGACGAAGAACAGGATGCCGAGCGCGGCGCCGCCGAGCAGCTGGACGCCGCCGGCGATCAGAATCACCGGGCCCGCGCGGATGATCTTCTTCAGGTCGATCTCCAGCCCGATCATGAACAGCATGAAGATCAGGCCGAGCTCGGAGATCACCGAGATGGATTCCTGGGACTTCACCCAGCCGGTGCCGAAGGGGCCGATGGCGAAGCCTGCGACCAGATAGGCGAGAATCGAGGGCTGGCGCCAGTAATGTGCCGCCAGTCCCAGCACCCACGCAAACAGGATGCAGAGCGTGATGTCGCCGATCAGTTCATGCATGAAGCAACCCCCGGGGCGGCAACTTATGTCGCGACGCCGCGCAAGGAAACCCGCAATCTGTCACATCGGGACCGCTGTTCTCGCGTTGTTGCGCGAAGGCGGCGCCGGCCATGATGCCTTCACCATGCGGGACCGCCCGATCCGGCTGACCGGGCGGTGGTCACGGGCGGACTAGGCCGCCCGCACGTTGCTGAGGAACTTGCCGACCTCCTGGCGCAACCGGTCGCTCTCATGCGACAGCGACTGCGCCGCCGAGAGCACGCCGCCCGAGGCGGAGCCGGTCTGCGAGGCCCCACGCTGGACGTCGACGATGGTGGTGTTGACCTCGGTCGTGCCGCGCGAGGCCTCCTGAATGTTGCGCGAGATTTCCTGCGTGGCCGCGCCCTGCTGCTCGACGGCTGCCGCAATGGTGGAGGAGATCTCCGACAGCCGCTCGATGGTGGTGCTGATCTCCCGGATCGACGTCACCGATTCCTGGGTGGCGGCCTGGATGCCCGAGATCTGCTGGGCGATCTCGCCGGTGGCCTTCGAGGTCTGCTCGGCCAGCGCCTTGACCTCGGACGCCACCACGGCGAAGCCGCGGCCGGCGTCGCCGGCGCGCGCCGCCTCGATGGTCGCGTTCAGCGCCAGCAGATTGGTCTGCCCGGCGATGGTGTTGATGAGCTCGACGACGTCGCCGATCCGTGCGGCCGCCTTCGACAGCTCGTTGACGCGGTCGTTGGTGGTACGCGCCTGGTCGACGGCGCCGGTGGCGATCCGCGCCGATTCCTGCACCTGCCGGCTGATCTCGGTGACCGACGAGGTCAGCTCCTCGGTGGCCGAGGCGACCGACTGCACGTTCGTGGAGGCCTGCTCTGAGGCCGCCGCCACGGTGGTGGCCAGCTCCTGCGAGCGCGTCGCGGTCGAGGACAGCGTGCCCGCCGAGCTCTCCAGCTCGGACGAGGCCGACGACACCGTCTGCACGATGCCGCCGATCGCGCCTTCGAACTCGCGGGCGAGCTTGTCCATCTCGGCCTTGCGCTTGACCTCGGCCGAGCGCTGAACCGCCTTCACCTCCTCGCTGTTGAAGCGGACGATCGACTGCACGGTCTGCAGGTTGCGCAGCGCCTCGCCGATCTCGTCGTCGCGCTCGACCGGGATGCGGTTGTCGAGCTTGCCGGCCGTGATGCTCTGCATCGAATCGTTGAGGACCTTGAGCGGCTTCAGCACCGCACGGATGGTCTGCACGCTGAACATCGCACCGAGACCGACACCGCCAAGGATCATCAGTGCCACCAGCGCGAGCACGACGTGATACTGATTTTCGGCGTCCTCGTAGAGCCCCTTGGCCTCCTTGACCTGGATCGCGACGAGCTTGTCGAGCTCATGCTTGGCGGCCTCGAACAGGTCATGTCCCTTGGTCGCGATATGCTGGCTCGCCTCGTCGAACTTGCGCTGCTGCAGCATGGCCAGCGCGGGCTTGATGCCCTCGTCGACATAGGTCTTGCGCTTGACCGCGTAGGCGTCAGCGACGACCTTCTCCTCCGGCGTCAGATAGCTCGCCATGTAGTCGGCCCAGAGCTTCGAGATCCGGACGCTGTTGTCCTCGATCAGGGGCGCGATGCCGTCGATGGATTTGCCCGCCTTGCCGTTGGCTGCCGCCGACTGTTGCGACGACATGTTCTGCAGGGTCCGGTCGTTGATTTCGAACAGCTGCGCGAGAGGAACCGTGCGGTCCTCGTACATCGATTTCAAGCCGGCGTTGCTCGCGCGGGTCGACAGGAGACCGGCCGCACCGATGATCAGCATAAAGGCGCTCAGCACCGCGGCGAAGGTCGTCAGCCTCGCCCGCAGCGTCCCCGTGAAGAACGACAGCCGGTCGAACACCGAACGGCGGCGGATGATGCCGGCGCTGATCGCATAGTCCTGCGCCTTGTTCTGGTTGAGCAGGCCATAGACCTTCTCGGCCTCGGCGCGCTGGTCGGCCGGCAGCTTGGTGCGGATCGACGTATAGCCGGTGATCTCGCCGTTCTCGCGAATGGCGGAGGCGCTCGCCAGCACCCAGTAGAAGTCGCCGTTCTTGCGGCGGTTCTTGACCGCACCGGCCCACGGCTTGCCCTGCTTCAGCGTGTCCCAGAGATTGGCGAAAGCCGCTTCCGGCATGTCGGGGTGGCGGACGATGTTGTGCGGCTGACCCATCAGTTCGTCGGGCGTAAAGCCGGCGGCATCGACGAACTGGTCGTTGAAATAGGTCAGCTTGCCCTTGAGATCGGTACGCGAGACGATCAGCGTCTCGTCGGTAATGGGGTATTCGGTTTGGGTGACGGGCAGGTTCTTGCGCAAGATACGGACTCCATTGTCCCCTGCATGCGGAAGTTGAATGCAGAGCATCAGATCAGCGCTAGAGGGCCGGGACTCCCTAAATGTTGCGTAAAATCTAAGCACCGTACGATTACGCATTGCACACAAAAGCTGCAATTTTAATAAAATGCACGCTTTCGTGCGTGGGCGAGGCGAGGCATCGAAAGACGTCCCGCCGCGCGCCCAGGCGCTCAGGTTCTTGAACAGAGAGCCCTCGGATACGAGGGCGCAGGGAATGCCGGGTGAAGGCCTCACCCATGGCCCGCCTGCGAAAAAAATGCAGGCGGCAGGAACCACAGGTTCAGCCGAGCACTCCGGCATTCCCTGCGCGATGGCTTTACGGATTATACGCGATCTCCCCGGGGACCGGGCTTTCTTGCCCCCGTCATCAGCGCGATGCATCTTGCACCGACGCCGACTTGGCCTCAGCTTCGGGAGGTCAGGACCACGCGACTTCACCGTACGCGCCAGCGCTGCCCGTCGTGCATCGCCACCGCGTCCACCGCATCCCGCCTCAACGTCCGTGACGACGCGTACGCCCCTCGCAACGAGGCGGGACGGGCGGATCATACATATTTTCTGGAAAAAAGAAATAGAAATCTTTGCCGTCGCTCTTGGCTCTCGGGATGTTTCTGCCGAGCAGGGCTCGTTGGTTGCGTGAATGTTTTAGCTCAGGCCTGGCTTGTCTCGTCCGTCTGGAAGCCCGCCGCGACGATGCCGGCGATCGCGCAAGCCTCATCATTGTCACCGAGGTCGCCCGAGATGCCGACCGCGCCGAGCACCTCACGGTGCCGGCCGCGCACGAGAACGCCGCCGGGCGATGCGACGAGACGGCCGCCGCTGGTCGCTGAGAGCATCGTGAAGAAGGTCGGCAGAGCGCCGGCGCGGTGGCTCAGCTCGCGTGAGCCGAAGCCCATGCCGAGCGAGCCCCAGGCCTTGCCGAAGGCGATGTCGAAGCGGATGATGCCCGCGCCATCCTCCCGCTGGTAGGCGATGAGGTGTCCGCCGGGATCAAGTACCGCCACTGCGAGCGGCGCAAGATTTCGCGCGCGCCCTTCGTGCAGCGCTGCATCGATGATGGTCACGGCGTCGTCGCGTTTCAGCATGAGTTCGGCATCCTTCAGGACAGGCGGGCGTAGCTCTCATACGAACATGGCGAGCATGCCGAGGTCAGTCTCCGGCCGCGGCACCCGAAAGCTGATCGTCTTCCAATCTGCGGCGGCGGGACGCTCCAGGCAGCTTCCGAGCCATTCGTCGAGACGGGGCCACTCCGACAGATCGAGGGAGCCGAGCCGCGCCAATGTCAAGACCGCAGCGACGTTCAGATCGGCAACCGTGAAGCGGTCGCCGAGCAGGTAGGCATGCTCGGACAGATGACGATCGAGAACGCTGAATGGACGGCTGAGCTTGGTCAGCGCCACCTTGAGCTCGCTCGGATTACGCTTGTCCGCATCGAACAGGATGCTGTTCGCCGCAGCGAGCAGAAGCGGCTTCTCGATCTCCGTCACGACCCAGAAACTCCATTGCGTGACGAGGGCCTCCTCCACGAGCGTGGCCGGCGAGAGGTCGCTCGGATGGCGACGCGCCAGATGCAGATTGATTGCAAGCGATTCGAACAGGCAGACCTCATCGGAGACGAAGGCAGGCACCCGCCCGTTGGGATTGATCTTCAGGAAGTCGGGCTTGTGGGTGCTGCCATCGGTGAAGTTGGTCGCCACATGTTCGAATGACAGATTCAATTCCTTGAGCATCCACGCACAGCGATGCGCGCGCGAGTGCAGTGAACCGTACAGGCGGCTCATGGGTGTCCTCCGGTTGTTGGCCTTATACGAGGCGTGATGGCGTCGGATGGGCGCTGGACTAAAGGACGTCCGCATTGACCCAGATGCCGTGGAAGCCCTCGTGGACACGGCACGGGAAGCGGATCGTGGCGACCGGTCCTGCAGACAGATTGCGGGCGTCGAGGATGACGAGATCGGTGCGGTTCTCGGCCCGTCGCCCGACGATGCTCAGCAGCCAGCCGTCGCCCTCGGGTGCATCGGCGGTGCGCGGCACGAAGCAGGGCTCCTCCGGCGAGCTGTCGGGGCCGGCGTAGTAGAAGTCGAGCTTGCCGGTCTCCTCGTCGAAATGTCCAAGGCAGGTGAAGGGCGGCCCCTTGGGTCCGAACGGCAGCATCGGGCCGAGCTTGGGATTGTTGGTGCCAAACCAGAAGTGCCTGACACGGCTCATGGCGAAGCGTTGGTCGATGACCGGCATTTCGCCGATGTGGCCGATGAAGCGCTTGATCTCGATCGCGGCGTCCGGGCTGGACAGATCGATCGTCCAGCGCTCGCCGAAGGGGGGCAGCTCCCGGGCCTCGGGATTGTGAATGTCGGGAAACTGGCTGAGCCAGCCGGATTCTGTGACGAACTGGTCGAGCACGAGGCGGTGGCCGTCCTCCCAGGCGTTGAAGGTGTGGGTCTGCATCGCGAGCTTCGGCGCGGTGAACCAGCGGATGCCCGCGACGCCCTGCCTGCGCGGGATCACAGCCACATGGGTCTGCTTGTGGCTGTCCCAATGCCAATAGGGCTCGCCATTCTTGACGCGGTCCCAATCGCAGACCATCGGGCAGATCACGAAGGCGATGAAGTTGCGCGACACCAGAAAGTCGTGGACCATCGAGCAATAGGGGGCGGTGAAACGCTCGTTGCGGGTGAACTCGCCGTCCGGGGCGATGGTGTAGAGCTCGATGTCGTTGCTGGCAGTGCCCTCGCAATTATAGGCGAAGGCGATGCACTCGCCGGTCAGCGGATCCATCTTCGGATGGGCGGTGAAGGTCCGGCTCGCGAGCTGGCCGCCGAAATCGGTCTCGCCGCGGGTCTCCAGCGTGACCGGATCGAGCTCATAGGGGCGGCCGGATTCCTTCAGCGCGTAGAGCTTGCCGTGATGCCACATCACCGAGGTGTTGGCGGTGTTGGCATCCTCGCCGGCGACCTCAGGAGAGTCGGTGAACGGATTGCGGTAGGCGCCGAACAATGCCTTGCGGGCCTGCCGCTCGACCGTGAACTTGCGGGTGCGGACGTAGCGCATCGAGAGATCGGCGTGGCCGTTCTGGATGCGGACCATGTGCACCATGCCATCGCCGTTGAGGAAGATGTCTTTGCCGAGCAAGGGCGGATAGGCGTGGTCGGCGCTGTTGCGATAGTAGGCGCCTTCGAGCCCGGGCGGGATGCGGCCGATCACCTCGAGATCGTGCACCTCGCCCTCGATCCGCACGGGAGCGGCGTAGCCCGAGAAGACGATGTCCTGCGGAAACTGCAGGCCGCCCGTGCTGGTCACATGTTTGTTCATTGGAAGCACTCTCCTCGACAATGGGACGTTGGCGCCAGGCTCACGCCGAGCGCAGGATTTGAGACGATGCAGCGGTACGCACCCTGAAGGTCAGCATCAGGACAATGGCGAGCCCGGAGATGATCACGGCCGTGTAGCTCAGGCCGCCATAGCCCGAGGTCTCCACGATTGCGCCGGCAACGGCGGGCCCGGCGGCCGAGCCGATCATCATCATCGCCGGAGTCGCCGCGACTGCGCGCCGGCTCGGGTCGATCTGCGACAGCAGGCCGAACAGGAAGGTGTGCGTGAAGATCACGACCGAGACGTAGGGGATCGCGAAGGCTGCGAAGGCCGCAAAGCCCGTGGCGTTGACGATGACCAGCGCCAGAACCGCCTGCACCAGGGGACCGGCGATGCCGACGGCGACGGGCGACAGCCGCCTCTGCGTCAGCGCGGCAAGCGCTCCCGGGACGAGGTTGACGAGACCCACGGCGACCAGGACCGTCGTGACATCGGCATGCGAGAAACCCTTGTGATCGCCGATGCGCTCCAGGAAGGAAAACACCAGCGACTGGTTGAACGCGAGGCAGATCACGGCGGCGATGATCAGCCACGCCGGTCTCGGGACGGCCTGCGACGCGGCGCTGCCGCTCGCGCCGGCGCCGAGGGCGCGCGGGAAGCTGGTCGACGCCGCCAGGGCCGCAAGGCTCATGCTGCCGGCGAACACGGCGAACAGCAGCCTCGGACTGACCGAATGGACCAGGGCCGGCACCACCGCGAAAAAGCCGACGCTGAACACGGCAAGGGCGACGTTGGCGAGGCCGAACAGGCGGTGCGGATTCTCCGTCCGGCCGATCGTGCCGTGCGTCATCGACAGGGCCGCTCCCGCCGCAAGCCCGGCAATGCCGTGAATGACCGGAAGCATCGCGAATGGCACCGCTTCGACGGGCCGGCTCGCGAGATAGCCGAACGCTGCTGCTGCCACGACGAAACCGGCGACGACGACCGTCCGCGGGTCGAGCCGGGTCAGCAGCCGCGCGGTCACGAGGCTCGCGAGCACGATGCCCGCCAGGAAGCTCGTGACGGTCGCACCGGCCTGGGCCGGCGACAGACCATAGAATGCGATGAAGGTTCCGATCCAGACCGGCAGTGCCACCAGGTCCAGCATTCCGGCCACGTGGCAGATGCCGAGCACGGCTCCGCCAGAGCTCCAACGGTCCATGTTTCCTTCCCCGTTTCCGGACCGGTCGCGGGCTCCATGGCCCAGGGCTTCTTGCCCTTGCCGACGCTGATCCGACGCCACGCTACGCCGGAGCGGTGTTTCGCCAAAATCGATTGTAATGTGTCTGGGCATCGATAGGATCGATACATGATGGGGAATGGGAGGATTTGCGCCGATGCGGCTGGACAGGTTCGACCTCAATCTGCTTGTCGCGCTCGATGTGTTGCTCGACGAGCGCAACGTCACGCGCGCCGCAGACCGCCTGCGTCTCGGCCAGTCGGCGACCAGCGCGGCGCTCGCGCGACTGCGCGAATTCTTCGCCGACGAGTTGCTCACGCCGGTGGGGCGCCAGTTCGAACTGACTCCGCTCGCCCAGGCGCTGGTCGAGCCGGTCAAGGACACGCTCATTCGCGCACGGGCCGCGATCAGCACGAAGCCGGATTTCGATCCCGCGAAGGTCAATCGCACCTTCAGGATCTGCGCCTCCGACTATGTGACGTATGTCCTGGTGTCCCGCGTCGCGATCGAGCTGGCGCGACGGGCCGCCGGCTTCCAGCTCGAGATCTCGCATCTGCCCAAGCATGTGGAGCAGGTGTTTCAGCTCGGCGACATCGATCTGATGATTCTGCCGGAGCTCTATGCGTCGCGCATTCCGCATCCGCAGATGCACCTGCTCTCGGACGACCACGTCTGCCTGATGGATCAGGCGCGAAAGCTGAGGCGCGGCAGGCTGACCGAAGACGACTACTTCGCAGCCGGCCACGTCAGCGTCCGTCTCGGCGAGCCTGGGACGCATTCCTTCGAAGAACTCTTCTTCCCGCGCGCGGGCCGGCAGCGCAACGTGGCCTCCACCGTCGACTCGTTCTGCGTGCTCCCCAAGATGCTGTGCGGAACCGACCGGATCGCGACGGTGCATCGGCTGCTCGCGCAGGACCTGGCGCGGCACTATGCGGTCAAGTACGTCGATTTCCCGTTCGAGATTCCGAAACTGAAGGAGTCGATGATCTGGCCCTCGTTTCGCGACCAGGATCCCAGCCACCGCTTCCTGCGCGGCGTGTTCGAAGAATGCGCGAGGCAGATCGCGGCTGATCGCTGATCTCGGCCCGCGGCGGCCCGCGATGGCTTTTTGGCCCGCATGATGGTATGAGGCGGATCGAGATTCCTGCCGACGGAGCCGTGGTCTCCGTGTTCGCCATGAACGGGGACCGATCGATCGATGAGCACCGCAAGCGGCCGGCGACTGATCTGGGCGGGAGGCGCCGTTGCGGCGCTCGCGCTTGCGGCATTTGGCGTCGTCGTTGCGCCGCGCTTCGGTCACGACCTCTCGATCTTTCCGCGTGAGTGGACGTTCGCTGGCGACAATGGCGCTGCGGCCCCGCGCGCGGCGCCGGTGCCGCAGCGTGCCGCGGCGCCGGAGCAGGGCGCAGCGACAGAGAAGGGTGCAGCGCCGGAGAAGGGCGGCGCGAGCCAGGCCGCCACGGCGCTCGCGACCGCGCAGCAGCAGGCGAGCGGGCTGGCTGCGCTGCTGGCGCCGGTCGCGCCGCCGGCGGCCGAGAGCGATGCGCCGTCATTCGACGTGGTCAGCGTGGAGCCTACAGGCGAGACTGTGGTCGCCGGCCGCGCCGCGCCGGGCGCCACCGTCGAGTTGTTGCGCAATGGCGAGCCGCATGCCCAGGCGGTCGCCGACCGCGCGGGGCAGTTCTCGATGGTGCCGCCACCGCTGCGCGCCGGGACATTCGAGCTGACGCTGCGGGCCAGGCTGCCCGATGGCAGGGAGATGTCGTCCAAGCAGAGCGTGGCCGTGGTGGTGGAGGCCGGCAAGCGGCCGCCCACGGTCGCGGTGGTCGCGCCGGACCAGCCGACGCGCGTGCTGTCGAAGCCGGCAGCCTCGGCGCCGCTCGCCGTGGCGGTCGAGGCCGTCGATTTCGAGCCGAACGGCAACCTGCGCGTCAGCGGCCTCGCCCGGCCCGGGGCGACCGTGCGGATCTATCTCAACGACCGCCTCGTCAGCACTGCGACGGCCACGGCCGACGGGCGTGTCGCCGCGGTGATCAAGGATGCCTCCAAGGATGCCTCCAAGGATGCCTCTTGGGCCGGCAAGGACCGGCTGCGGCTCGACGAGGTGGACGCCAAGACGGGCGCCGTTCAGGCGCGCGCGGAGGTGCCGTTGAACGTGCCGGAGACGCTGACCACGGCCGCGCTGCCTGCGGCCGCCGGCCAGGGGCAGGCAAACGGCGGCGCATCGGCCGCGCGCACGCAGCTTGCGGCGGCGTCGCCGGCCGACCTCAAGGACATGGCGTCCTCACCCGGCCGCGGCGGCGGCGCCAGGACGATCACCGTCTCGCGCGGCGACAGCCTGTGGCACATCAGCCGCCGTCTCCTCGGCGAGGGCACGCGCTACGCCGTCATCTACCGCGCCAACCGCGAGCAGATCCGCCGTCCGGATCTGATCTATCCGGGGCAGGTGTTCGTGCTGCCGGCCAAACGCTGACCGGCGAGTTGCCGCGCGCGGAGGCGCAGAGGGCTATGCGAGCATGTCGCCCGCCAGCTCCCCCAGCCGCTCGACGCTGCGCTCGATCCGCGCATCCCAGTCATGGCTGCAGCTCAGCCGCAGGCAGTTGCGATAACCATCGCTGGCGGTGAACAGCCCGCCCGGCACGAAGCAGATGCGCTCGCGGATGGCCAGCACGTAAAGTGCGTCGGCGTCGAAGCCAGCCGGCAGCTCCAGCCACAGCACGAAGCCGCCTTTGGGGTCGGTCATCCGCGTCGAGCGGCACAGGATGATGTCGGCCTTCGCACCGATGGCGGCGAACGGGCGTGGACGGTGCTCGCCAAAACTGATTTCGCCGTAGATGTCGTCCTCGATCAGCAGGGCCGATACCGGTCCGGTCCTGAGACGTTATGAGCGCGCCGCTCGCGCGGTTGCGCTACCATGGCCGCACGCGTTGTCACACGAGGTTTCCATGCACGATCTCACCCGCTGCGTTCAGCATCCCGCCGTGTCCCAGGACGGCTTCAAGTCGCTGGCGGTCCCGACCTATCGCGCCTCGACGATCGTCTATGATGATCCCCGGGATTTCGCGCGGCGCGCCGAGCGTGGACTCGACGGCTACACCTACGGCCTGCACGGCACGCCGACGACGCGCACTCTGGAGGTGCAGCTCACGGCGCTGCATGGCGGCGCGCGCACCATGCTGGTGCCGTCGGGGCAGGCCGCGGTCGCGATCACGATGCTCGCGGTGCTCAAGCCCGGCGACAAGGTGCTGATCCCCGATCACGTCTATCCTCCGGTGCGCAGCCTGTGCGCCGGCTATCTCGCGCAGCGCGGCATCGTGCATCAGGTCTACGATCCGCTCATCGGCGGCGGCATCGCCGATCTGATCGACGCCAGCACCAAGCTCATCTGGCTGGAGTCGCCGGGCTCGGGCACGATGGAGGTGCAGGACGTGCCGGCGATCGCGCGCGCGGCGCAGGCGAGGGGCGTGCTCACGGGGTGCGACAACACCTGGGCGAGCCCGCTGCTGTTCAAGCCGCTGGCGCATGGCGTCGACGTCGCGGTGGAGGCGCTGACGAAGTATGTCGGCGGCCATTCCGACCTCTTGCTCGGCTCGATCACGGTGAAGGACCTCGGCCTGCGCAAGGCGGTCAAGGACGTGCTCGGCGTGCTCGGCATCGGCGTGTCGCCGGACGAGGCGGCGCTGGCGCTGCGCGGCATCGAGACGATGGGCGTGCGCATGGCGCACAGCGGCCGTGTCGCGCGCGACTTCGCCGAGCGGCTGCAGGACGTGCCGGCGGTTGCGCGCGTGCTGCATCCGGCGCTGCCGTCCTGTCCCGGTCACGAGGTGTTTCTGCGCGACTTCAAGGGCGCGAGCGCGGTGTTCAGCCTCGTCATCAAGCCGGAGTTCACCGCGCGGATCTACCCCGCGCTCGGGCAGCTTCGCCTGTTCGCCATCGGCGCCTCCTGGGGCGGCACCCACAGCCTGATCGCGCCGATGGATGTCGCGGCGGATCGCACCATGCGGCCGTGGAATCCGGCGGAGGGCTTGGTGCGGCTGAGCATCGGCCTGGAAGAGCCGGGCGAGCTGTGGGAGGATCTGTCGCGCTTCCTGGATGCGCTGGTGGCGGGCTGATCAGCCCGCGCTCAGCCGGACACCCGCGCGCAAAAATTTCTGCGGGTCGACGGCTTCGCCGTCGATGCGGGTTTCGTAGTGCAGGTGCGGGCCGGTGGAGCGGCCGGTCGAGCCGACCTCGCCGATGATGTCGCCGATCTTCACCTGCTGGCCGATTTTGACGTTGATCTCGGAGAGATGCCCGTAGCGCGTGGACAGGCCGTTGCCGTGGTCGACCTCGACCATGCGGCCATAGCCGCCGGCCCAGCCGGCGTTGACCACCTTGCCGTTGGCGGTGACACGGACGGGATCGCCGGTCGCGGCGCGGAAGTCGAGGCCGGTGTGCATGGCGGGGCGGCCGAGGAACGGATCGGAGCGCACGCCGAAACCCGAGGTGAACTCGACCTCGCCGATGACCGGCTTGCGATACGGCACGAGCGCCAGCGTGCGGTTCATCTTCTCGACCTGCGCGCGGGTGATGCTGATGCGGTAGAGCTGGCGCTCGAACGGGCCGGACTCGGCGCCGAGCTTGACCGGCACGAACGGGCCGCCCATGCCGCCCTTCGGCGCGGCCGCCTCGAGATGGCCCATGTCGAGGCCGAGATCGGTGATCACGCCGCGCATCCGGCGAAGCTTCGATTCCAGCGTCTCCTCGGCGGAGGACAGCATCGCGATCTGGCGCGCTTCGACCTGGTCGAGCGAGCGGGTCAGCCGCGTCAGCACGTTGTCGACGCCGGCGAGCTTGGTGGCCTGGCTCGGCTGCACATTGGCCATCACCGGGCTGCGCGATTCCAGCCGCGCCTCGCGGTCCGGCGGCGCAGTGAAGATCACGGTGTCGCTGATCGGCGACGGTTTGGGCGTCGACGGCGCCGATGGCGGCTCGATCGCGACCGGCGCCCGCGCCGGCGCGCGGATCGAGCCGGTGATGTCGGGCATGCTGCCGAGCGCGGTGGCGCGGCCCTCCAGCGCGGTCTGGCGCTTGAGGATCTGGTCGAGCTTCTGGTCGAACTGCTCCTGGTCGAGCAACTGGCGGCTGGTGGCGCGGTCGACCTTCGCACGCAGCTCGGCAATGCGGTCCTCATAGGCGTATTGCATCTCGGCCTGGCGCGCGATCAGGCGCGTCAGCACGTCGTCGCGAAACGCGAAATAGGTGGCTGTTGCCGCCGACCACGCGCCGAGCAGGCTGACGGTGCCGACCACGATCCAGAATACGACCGGGCCGATGCGCACCTGCTTGCCGGCATGCACCAGCGTGTAGTCGCTCTGCGAGGCGGCCGATGCCGCAGCGGGTGCCGGATGGCTGGCCGCAGCGCGCCGATGGGAATGGGCGTGCCCGCGGTCATGAGGATGGTGCTGGGGATATTCGGCGTGATGGCCGGAACGATGCGACATCGGCACTCCCGCGCCGGCTGGAGCTCGTTACGTCCAGCGGCGTCATTTACGGGAGGGATTTGACCCCTGCATGGTTAATTTTCCCCCAACGCCCCATCGCGTGTTTCTACAGGTCGCGCACGGCTGCCAGCACCGCGTCGGCATGGCCATCGACCTTGACGTTGCGCCACACCTTGGCGACGCGGCCGTCGGCGCCGATCAGCACCGTGCTTCGGATGATGCCGAGAAACTTGCGGCCATACAGCGACTTCTCGCCCCAGGCGCCGTAGGCCTCGAGCATCGCGTGCGTCTCGTCCGAGATCAGCGGCACGGCGAGGTCGTGCTTGTCGCGGAAATTGTCCTGCGCCTTGACCGAATCGGCGGACACGCCGAGCACGGCGGTGCCGGCGGCGGCGAAATCCCTCGACAGTCGCGTGAAGTCGATCGCCTCCTTGGTGCAGCCGGGCGTGTTGGCCTTGGGATAGAAGAACAGCACGAGCTTCTTGCCGGCGTAGTCGGCGAGCGAAGCGGTTCCACCGCCGTCGCGGGGCAGCTTGAAGGCAGGGGCCTTGGCACCTTCGGCAAGCCCGGTTCCAGCCGAAGCGGGTGCGACGGGCTTGGCGGCTTTGGCCTTTACGGGAGCCGATTTGGCGGCCATGGACTTGCCGGCGGCGTTTCCGGCCTTCGCGGTGGTCTTCTTCGCGGCCTTGGTCGTTGCCGGCTTGGAGGTCTTTTTGGCGGCCGTTTTGGCGGCCGTCTTGGCGGCGGCGGCGGCCCGGTTCCCGGGCGTTGCCCCGTAGGACGCCGGGTTAGAGGATTTCTTCCGTGATTCCTTTGACATACGCCTTCCTTTCGTCGCTTTCGGCGGCTCAAGAATGAAACTATCTCGGTTCTTGTCCGGTGTCCCGGGATCGATCTTGCATCCGTGCTTCGGCGAACGGGGGGTGACGCCTCTTGCGACGCGCTGGACATCACGGGTACCAGCATGCGTGAGTACCAAAGCAATGACGACTCTCGTACCGTCCCCGGATCAGGCCTCCCCGCCACAAATTTCGCGTCGCCGTGGCGAGGCGCAGGCGGAGCGGCACGAGCGGGTGGGCAAACCTGACGGCGGCGGGTTATAGTGACGGGGATGTTGCGCTTCGTCCGGCCCGCGTGGCGGACGTGACGACAGCAGGCGACTCGGGAACGCCCGTTGAGCGTGACGGGGATCGACGGGAAGCGGCCATGCCGACGAGCGAGGGGCGCGCCCCGTGAACGGTCGGGGCACCATCGGCGACCAATCTGGCCGAAGCCAGATTGTCACCACCATATCGGACACCAGGGGCCAGCACCGAGAGGCAATGGCAAGACAGACATCACCCCACCGGCCCCATCTGCAAGCGGACACCCAGGGCCAACAGTGGGATGACGCCGACTGGGACGTGACCGACCAGTTCGAAGATGCAGCGGAGCACGACGAGGCCGCCGGGCAGCGGGCGCGCCGCCTGCTGTTGCGTGCCGATTCGGGCCGCTCGGACGAGTCCAGTCCGCGGCGCCGGCCCGGCGGCCGGCTGTTGCGGCGCTGCGTGGTCTCGCTGGTGGTCCTCGTCCTGATTCTGGGCGTCGGCTTCGGCGGGCTGTGGCTGCGGCTCGGTGTCGGGCCGATCAGCCTCGATCTGGCGACGCCATGGCTTGCAGCCGCGATCGAGGACAATATCGGCCACGGCAATACGGTCGAGGTCGGCGGCACGCAGATCGAGCGCGCCGGCCGGATCCGGATTGCAGTCCGGATCCGCGACATCGTCGTGCGCGATCAGGATCGCGCCGTCGTCGCCAGCGCGCCCAAGGCTGAAGTGCGGCTGTCGGGTGCGGCGCTCCTGATGGGCCAGCTGCGCGCCGAGAGCCTCAAGCTGGTCGACGCCGAGCTCGCGATCCGCATCACCCCTGACGGCACCGTGACCGTTTCGACCGGCGAGACCAGCAAGCCGCTGGCCACCGGCGTCGCCTCCAAGCGCGATGCCGGGCTGCCGCCGACCTTCCCGCGGCCGGGACAGTCCGCCGGACCGGCGTCCGGCACACCCCAAGCCTCCCAGCCGCAGGCAGCAAACCCGCCGGCTGCATCCGGGACGGCTGTGGCGCCGCCGCAGAACGGGCTGCTCGCCGGGCTCGACTGGCTCGACAGCCTGAGCCTGACCGGGCTCGACGGTCAGAACCTGAACGAGATTGGCCTGAAGAACGGCGTGCTGGTCGTCGACGACCAGCAGCGCGGCAATAAATGGACGTTCGAGAACATCAGTCTCAGCCTGCGCCGTCCCTCGGGCGGCGGCGTCGCGCTCAGCCTCGGCGAGGAGGGCGCCAAGCCCTGGCTGCTGCGCGTCCTGGTCGGGCCGCCGGCCAACGGCGTGCGCACCATCGACATCAAGGCCGACAAGGTCTCCACCAGCAACATCCTGCTGGCGCTCAGGCTGAAGGATCTGACCTATATGGCGGACCTGCCGCTCACCGGTGAGATCAAGGGCGAACTCGGCCGCGACGGATTGCCGACCTATATGCGCGGCAAGCTCAACATCGGCGCCGGCAACATCATCGACACCGACACGCCCGACTATCCGATGGCGATCGACTCCGCCGAGATCAACATGGAGTGGGACGCCAGCCGTCGCGCACTGGTGGCGCCGTTCAAGGTGATCTCGGGCGCCAACCGTATCACGCTCAACGCCCATCTGGAGCCGCCGAACGACGGCGTCAACGACTGGCGGCTCGGCCTCAGCGGCGGCACGATCCTGCTCGGAGCCATCGCCAACGATCCGCCGCTGATCTTCAACCGCATCTCGATCAACGTCCGCTTCGACACCGAAGGCAAGCGCGTGCTGCTGACGCAGGCCGAGATCTCCAATGGCGAGATCGGCGTCGCCGGCACCGGCAGCGTCGACTATGCCGGCGAGCCGCGGCTGAAGCTCGGCTTCGCGACCACGCCGATGCCGGTGCTCGCCATGAAGCGGATCTGGCCGGCTCTGATCGTGCCGGAGGTGCGCGCCTGGATCATCGAACGCATCGACCGCGGCTCGGTGCAGCGCATGGACATCGCGGTCAACTCGCCGACCCGCAACCTGCCTCGCAAGGGGCCGCCGATCCCCGATGACGGCCTCGACGTCAACATCGTGGCCAACAACGTGACGGTTCATCCCGTCGACGGCCTGCCGTCGGTGCGCGATGCCGACATGAAGGCGCATGTCACCGGGCGCACCGCGACGGTGACGTTGGGACAGGGCGTCGCCGATACGCCGGCAGGCCGCAAGCTCAACTTCTCCGACGTCGTGTTCGAGGTGCCGGACATGGCGCCGAAGCCGTCGCCGTCGCGGGTGCGGATGCGGGTCGACGGCCCGGTCGCCGCCGCCGCCGAGATTCTCGCCTCCGATCGGCTGAGCGACCTCTCCTCGATGCCGATCGACCCCAACCAGACCAAGGGCACGTTCCAGGCCAGCGTCAATCTCGCGATGCCGGTCAAGGGCGAGCTCACCAAGGCCGACACCAGCTACACGGTGACGGCCGATCTCAACGGTTTTGCCGCCGACAAACTGGTGATGAACCAGAAGCTCGAGGCCAATACGCTCAAGATCGTCGCCAACACGGCCGGCTATCAGGTCAAGGGCGACGTCAAGATCAACGGCCAGCCGGCGACCCTCGACTATCGCAAGCCGACCGAAGGCGATGCCGACATCAGGATGCAGGCGATCCTCGACGATGCCAGCCGGGCGCGACTCGGCATGGATCTGGGCACCGCGATCACCGGCAACGTCCCGCTGAAGCTCAACGGCAAGATCGCCGGCGCCAGCGATCGTGACAGCCGGATCGGCGTCGAAGCCGATCTGACGCAGCTGAAACTCGACAATCTGCTGCCGGGCTGGGTGAAGAACCCCGGCAAATCGGGCAAGGCGACCTTCCTCGTGGTGGCGAAGCCGCAATCGACTCGCTTCGAGGACATCAACATCGAAGGCGGCGGCGTCTCGATCAAGGGCTCGCTGGAGGTCGACCAGAACGGCGACCTGATGAATGCGAACTTCCCGACCTATTCGCCGTCGGAAGGCGACAAGACCCAGCTCAAGGCCGAGCGCGGCCAGGACGGCGTGCTGAAGCTGTCGATGCGGGGCGATGTGTTCGACGGCCGCGGCTTCCTGAAGTCGGCGATTTCGGGCACCAACAAGGACGCCGACAAGAACAAGGCGCGCTCCAATCTCGATTTCGACGCCGAGGTCAAGCTCGGCGCTGTCGCCGGCTTCAATGGCGAGGCGCTGCGCAGCGTCGACGTCAAGCTCTCCAGGCGCGGCGGCGCCTTCAAGAGCTTCAATCTGAGCGGCAAGGTCGGCCGCGATACGCCCGTGACCGCCGACATCCGCGTCGGTCGCGAGGCGCCCAGCGCCGATCCGCGCGCCCGCCGTCAGGGCCGCGAGGTGATCTATCTCGTGACCAACGATGCCGGCGCGCTGCTGCGCTTCGCCGATACCTATTCGAAGATGGCGGGCGGCGAATTGGAGCTGGCGATGGAGCCGCCGACCGCCGACACCAGCCCCAAGGAAGGGCTGGCGATCGTTCGCAACTTCACCGTCCGCGGCGAGCAGGCGTTGGATCGCGCCGCGTCCGGCGCCGCTCCGCAAGCCTCGCAAGGCATCGCCTTCACGATGCTGCGCGCCGAGTTCACCCGGCAGAACGGGCTGCTCTCGATCCGCGACGGCGTGGTCAAGGGGCCGACGCTCGGCCTGACCATCGAAGGCAGCATCGACTACAACGTCAACCAGGTCCGCGCATCGGGCACGATCGTGCCGCTCTATGGGCTGAACAACATGTTCAACCAGATCCCGATCGTCGGCCTGTTCCTCGGCGGCAGCAATGAAGGCCTGTTCGGCGTCACCTACGAGGTCGTGGGAACGCCGAGTCAGCCGGTGGTGCGCATCAACCCGATCTCGGCGATGCTGCCGGGCGTGACGCGCAAGATCATGGACTTCAACACCGGCAAGCAGCAGTACCCGCCGGGCGAGCTGCCGCCGAACAATTGAGGCGCGAAGGCCATCGGAGTTCGGCGACGCTCACGCGAGCGGATCGAAGCAATCAGGCCGCTCTGACGCCCGCAAGGAAGGTGTCGACCTCGCGGGAGAGTTGCTCGGCCTGCTTGGAGAGATTGCCGGCGGCGATCAGGACGTGGCCGGCGGCGCTCCCGGTCTCATGGGCCGCGGTCGAGACGCCGCCGATGTTGGCGGTGACGTCGCGGGTGGCCTGCGCCGTCTGGGTGACGTTGCGCGCGATCTCCGCGGTGGCCGTTCCCTGTTCCTCGATCGCCGATCCGATCGTGGCGGCGATCGCCGACACCTCCTCGATGGTCAGGGTGATGCCGTCGAGCGCACCGACCGCTTCCCGCGTCGCGTTCTGGATCTGGGCGATGCGGTCGCCGATCTCCTGCGTGGCCTGCGCCGTCTGGCTGGCCAGGCTCTTCACCTCCGCCGCGACCACGGCAAAGCCGCGTCCGGCTTCGCCGGCGCGGGCGGCCTCGATCGTGGCGTTGAGCGCCAGCAGGTTGGTCTGGCCGGCGATGCTCGAGATCAACTCGGCGACGTGCTCGATCTGCTTGGCGCCGTCGGCCAGGGCGCGGACGATCCCATCGGTATGGCGCGCGCTTTCGACGGCGCGTCCGGTGACCTCGGCGGATTGGGCAACCTGACGACTGATCTCCGTGATCGACGAGGTCAATTCCTCGGCGGCGGTGGCGACCGTCTGAACACGCGAGCTCGCTTCCGTCGCGGCGGAGTTCACGGCGGTGGCGCGCGCATTGGTGCTCTCGGCGGTGCCGGTCATCGACTTCGCCGTCGCCTCGAGCTCTCCGGCACCCGAGGCCATCAGCGCAACGAGCTGACCGACGGAGGCGTCGAAGCGGTCCGCCATCGCAACCAGCGCCGCGCGCTTTTCCGCTTCGCTGTGCTGCTTGGTGGCTGCCTGTTCCTGCTCCAGCGTGCGCGCGGTGATCGCCGTCCTGCGCAGCACCTCCAAGGTCTCGGCCATGCGACCGATCTCGTCGCCGCGCTCCGTCTCGGCCACCGGCTGCTCGAGCCGGCCGCCGGCGATGTCCTGCATCCGGTCCTTCAGCCGGTGCAGCCCGCCGACCACGTTGTGCGAGATCATGAAGGACAGGATGCCGAGCAGCACGAGCAGCGCCGCGCCGATCCCGGCGAGCCGGATCAGCAGGGCATAGACGTCCGCCTCGATGTCTTCGACATAGAGCCCGTAGCTCATGACGATGTTCCATGGCGCGAAGGCGCGGACGAAGACCACCTTCCGAAGCGGCTCGGTCTGGCCAGGCCGCGGATAGAGATAGGATGTCGTGCTGCCTTCAGGTTTCTGCTGCGCAGCCTTGATCTGCGCATCGGCGATCAGCACGCCATTGGCGTCCTTGGTGCCGAGAATCTTGCCCTCGAGCTTTTCATTGGCAGCGTTCAACAGCAGCGCCGAGTCGGCGGCGTTGTAGGCGATCGGATAGCCCTGGCCGTTGTTGAACGTCATTCGCCGCGCGAGGTAGCGGAACTTGTTCTTGGCCTCGTCAACCGATAGTTTTCCTGCCGCGACCTCGGTCTGCAGCGTCTCGGCGAGACCGTAGATGAGGTCCACCGCCGTGTGCATCTGGGTGATGCGGTCTTCCAGCATGCGCTCCCGGCTGAGCCAGCCTGCGACGGCGACGATGGCGATGACCGTCGCGATGGCCAGGATCACCATGCTTGCAAGCTTGGTGCGGAACTTCATGTGGCTGAGCAATGTCACGGCATCCTCATCGTTCTTGTTGTCCGAACAACTACCACCAAGCTGCTTACTAATCATGAATGCGTGATCGTTCGGCGATGTCCACTATGTGGACGGACAAGCTCGTGAGGTTCCTCCGGAACGCTGCCGATTGCAGCTACGTGCGAAGTGCGGGGACGACAAGGAACGGAATCATCCCGATCACGACGCTGATCAGCGCCAAGACAATGACCGCGTCATAACCGTGCGTGAGGTCGTGGATCACGCCGCCGCTCCATGAGCCGAGCGCGGAGCCGAGTCCGCTGCCGATCGTGATGGTGCCATAGATCGTCCCCAGCCGCTTGCCGCGGAAGATCTTCATCGCCGTGGCTGACAACAGCGGCCCGCGCGAGCCGATCATGCTGCCGAAGCAGACGACGAAGCCGGTGAGCAGAAAGATGTTTGGCCAGAATTGCAGCGCCCACAGCATCAGGATGCCCGCGATCGACACCGCGTAGGAGAACAGCACCGACGGCCTGCGTCCGATCAGGCCGTCGAGCGTGGAGACGCCGAGCATGCCGAACAGCAGCACGACGCCTGAGAAGCCCCAGGCGGTCGCGGCCTGCAGCGGCGCAAAGCCGGCATCGATCAGATAGGCAACGACCTGCGGCGCGATCGCATACATGCCGACGGCGGTGAAGAAGAAGGTTGCAAACAGAGCCCAGAAGGCGTGGTGACGCAGCGCGCGTGACAAGGTCCAGACATCATCAGCGAGCTCGTCGGCCACCGACCTCGTGATGTGAGGCGCGCCGGCAGCAAACAGCCGCCATGGTAGCAGCGCCAGCGGCACCAGCAGGATGAACACGACGGCGCCGAACAGTTGATAGGCGCTGCGCCAGCCGATGGCCTCGATCAGGAGCTGTGAGCCCGGCAGCAGGATCAGCACGCCGGCGCCGGTCGCCGAATAGATCACCGCCATCGCTGTCGGCAGCTTCTTGCCGAACCAGCGCCCCAGCAGGATCGAGTTGGGCACGTTGCCGATCAGCGCGATGCCGATGCCGACGCACAGGCCGATGCTGAGCTGGAACTGCCACAGCGCCTGCGCATGCGCGGCCGCCGTGAAGGCTGACCCCAGCAGCAGCAGGCCAAGCGCAAAGACGGCGCGTGGTCCGGAATGATCGAACAGCCGCCCGATCAACGGCGCCGCGAGGCCGCCGGCGAGCGCCGTCAGCGAATAGATCGAGACGATCTCAGAGCGGTCCCAGCCAAAACCGTCGGAGATCGGCTTGAGAAAGACGGTGAAGCTCTCGCCGAGCCCGCGCCCGAGCACGGACAGCGCAAAGCACAGGCCGAGCACGACGAACGCCATGCGCCCAGCCTTGGGCGGGGCAAGCGTTTCCTCGGACTGCGCAGGCTCTGGCGGCGCGCTGATGGTCATGCCCGCCAGGGAGCGCCTTTCGGCATTCCCTGACAAGCGGGCAAAACCGAATGCGGCTATGCAGGCTTGACCAGCACGTGCCGCTTCTTGCCGAGCGACAGCTTGATCACGCCCTCGCTGGTCAGCTCTGTCGCCGTCAGCGCCATCTTCTCGTCGGTGACGGCGACGTCGTTGACGCGCAGGCCGCCGCCCTTGATCTGGCGCCGCGCCTCGCCATTGGAGGCGACGAGGCCGGCCTTGACGAAGGCGTTGAGCACGCCGAGGCCGGCGTCGAGCTCGGCCTTGGTGACCTCGACGGTCGGCAGGTTCTCGGCGATCGCGCCTTCCTCGAAGGTGCGGCGCGCGGTCTCGGCCGCGGTGCGCGCGGCTTCCTCGCCGTGCAGCAGAGTGGTTGCCGCGTCGGCCAGCGCCTTCTTGGCCTCGTTGATCTCCGCGCCCTGCAGCGCGCCGAGCTTCTCGATCTCGGACAGCGGCAGCGTCGTGAACAGCTTGAGGAACTTGACGACGTCGGCGTCCTCGGTGTTGCGCCAGTACTGCCAGAAATCATACGGGCTGCACTGGTCGGCGTTGAGCCAGATCGCGCCCTGCGCGGTCTTGCCCATCTTGGCGCCGGAGGCGGTGGTGAGCAGCGGCGTGGTCAGCGCGAACAGCTGCTCGGTGCCCATGCGGCGGCCGAGTTCGACGCCGTTGACGATGTTGCCCCACTGGTCGGAGCCGCCCATCTGCAGCCGGCAGCCGGTGCGGCGCGACAGCTCGACGAAGTCGTAGGCCTGGCAGACCATGTAGTTGAACTCGATGAAGCTCATCTCCTGCTCGCGCTCGAGCCGGAGCTTCACCGAATCCATCGTCAGCATGCGGTTGACCGAGAAGTGCCGGCCGATGTCGCGCAGCATCTCGATCCACTTGAGCTGGGTCAGCCATTCGGCGTTGTCGAGCATGATGGCATCCGTCGCGCCGTCGCCGTAGCGCAGCACCTTGGCGAACACGCCGCGGATCGAGGCCTTGTTGGCCTCGATCTCCTCGACCGTGCGCATCGCCCGCGTCTCGTCCTTGCCGGAGGGGTCGCCGACCATCGTGGTGCCGCCGCCCATCAGGGTGATCGGCTTGTTCCCGGTCTGCTGCAGCCAGTACAGCATCATCATGGTCAGGAAGTTGCCGATGTGCAGCGAGCGTGCGGTGCAGTCATAGCCGACATAGGCGGTCGCCTGGCCCTTGGCGGCGAGGGCATCCAGGCCCTCGAAATCCGAGCACTGATGAATGAACCCGCGGCTCTGCAGCACGTTCAGGAAATCAGACTTGAAGCCAGTCATTGTCGGCGACTCTGAGCATTTGTTTACGGTATTGGCCGCTTGTCGCGGCCCGGCGCGGGACAGCGGCTGCCGCCGGTCCAGGCGTTGTGGCATTATAGGACGCGCCGGGCTTGTACAAGGTCATGTGCAAGGCGCCGGCGGGACCTCAAATCAGCCGCACTTCCAGGCGAGGCCAGGATTTTCGGGTTCGACTGCAATGATTCTGACCGCACTTGGCCTCATGAGTGGCACCTCGCTCGACGGGGTGGACGTGGCCATGATCGAGACCGACGGGCGGCAGATCAAGGCGCTCGGCCCGTCGGGGTACCGAGCCTACACGGCCGCCGAGCGGAGCCTGCTGCGCGAGGCGCTCGCGGATGCGGTGCAGATCGAGCGGCGCGAGGCGCGGCCCGGCCGGGTGCGTGACGCGGAGCAGGTGGTGACGGCTGCGCATGCCGAGGCGATCGCGGCCTTCCTCGCCCAGAACCGGCTCATGCCGGAGGACATCGACATCATCGGCTTTCATGGCCAGACCGTGCTGCACCGCCCCGAGCGCCGCCTGACCGTGCAGGTCGGCGACGCGGCTGCCCTCGCCAAGGCCGTCCACATCCCGGTGATGCATGATTTCCGCGCCGCGGACGTCGATTTCGGCGGGCAGGGCGCGCCGCTGGTGCCGGTCTATCACCGTGCCCTGGCGCAGTCGCTGTCCCGCCCGGGGCCGATCGCCGTCGTCAATATCGGCGGCGTCTCCAACATCACCTATATCGACGGCGACGACGTGCTGATCGCCTGCGACACCGGTCCGGGCAATGCGCTGCTCGACGACTTCATGCACCGCACGACCGGCCAGGCGTTCGACCAGGATGGCCGCGTGGCCGAGCAGGGCACCCCGGACGAGGCGTGGATTGCCAGCGCGCTGGCGCTGCCGTTCTTCGCGCTGCCGCCGCCGAAATCGCTCGATCGCAACGACTTCGCCGCCCTGCGGCTGGGCGACGCGTCGCCGGCCGATGGGGCGGCGACCTTGACCGCGTTCACAGCCGCGGCCATCGCCCGCATCGCTCCCCTCTTGCCGAAGCCGCCGGCGAGCTGGATCGTCTGTGGCGGCGGCGCCCGCAACCACACCATGATGCGGATGTTGCGCCAGCGCGTGGCGCCGGCGAGCGTCGAATCGGCGGATGCGCTCGGCTGGTCGGCGGACGCGATCGAGGCCCAGGCGTTCGGTTTCCTCGCCGTGCGCGGCATGAAGGGCCTGCCGCTGAGCTATCCCACCACCACGGGCGTGCCATTCCCGATGACCGGAGGGGTGATCGCGCGGCCCTGATCGATGCATCTGCATTCACCTTGACAGCTTCATGCGTCTGCATCTAGTTTAATGCATCTGCATTGAACTGCCGAGGATGTCATGGCGCCCGTCCTGAAGCTGATCAGCCACAAGCTCTGCCCCTATGTGCAACGCGCGGTGATCGCGCTGACCGAGAAGGGCACGGAATTCGAGCGGATCGACATCGATCTCGCCGACAAGCCCGACTGGTTCCTGAAGCTCTCGCCGCTCGGCAAGGTGCCGGTGCTGGTGGTGCCGACGCCGCAAGGCGAGGTGGCGCTGTTCGAGAGCAACGTGATCTGCGAGTACATCGAGGACACCCAGACCGGCGCCAGGCTGCATCCGGAGGACGCGCTCGCCCGCGCGCAGCACCGCGCCTGGATGGAGTTCGGATCGGCGATCCTTGGCGATCTCTGGGGCCTGGAGACGACGCAGGATGCCGCGGTGTTCGCCGCCAAGCGCGAGGCGCTGACGGCGAAGTTCGCCCGCGTCGAAGACGCGTTGGGCGAGGGGCCGTATTTCGCCGGCGCGCGCTTCAGCCTGGTCGACGCCGTGTTCGCACCGATCTTCCGCTACTTCGATGTGTTCGATGCCTATGGCGATCTCGGCATCTTTGCTTCGACGCCCAAGAGTCGTGCGTGGCGCGGTCAGCTCGCGCGGCGCCCCAGTGTGAGGACCGCGGTCAGCGCCGATTATCCGGATCTGCTTCGCGCGTTCCTTGCGCGGCATGATGCACATCTGTTGAAGCAGGCGGCGTAGCCGTTCCGCCGTGCGGCAAGGGCGCGACGCTCACAGCGTCCATCCCTCCGCCGGATAGGCCAGTGCTTCGCTTGCTCCGATCTCCGCACCCAGTCCGTTGCGGAAGCAGCTGGCGTAGAAGGCCAGCGGCAGGCCGTCCTGGTGCCGGCACCAGCGCACTTCGCCGATGAACAGCGTGTGGTCGGCGATCTCGACGGCATTGACCACCTCGCAGCCGAATTGCGCGATGGCCTGCGGCAGCAGGAAGAAACCGCCGCTTTCATCCAAGGCGGGCGCGCCTTGTGGCAGTGGCGCCCCTGCGAAATGCCGGCCTATCGCGACATCACTTGCCGCGAGCACGTTGACCGCGTAGCGGCCGGACGTGCTCACCGCCTGCCAGGTGCGGCCGCGCTTCAGCGACACCAGCACCGTCGGCGGCTGCATCGACACCGTGGTGAAGCTGTTGGCGGTCATGCCGACCGGCGCACCGTCGGGATCGCTGCTCGTCACGACGGTCACTCCGGTGGAGAACCGCGAGGCGGCTGCGCGAAAACTGGCGGGGTCGGCATGATGGCTCATGTCAGCTGCTCCGCTGCGATGTCACGCTGCGAGCGGCGTTCGCTCGTCGATCCAGGCATGAATGCGCCGGTCGCTCGCGAGCCGGTCCCATTGCCGTTCCGGATAGTTGAAATTGTCGGTGAACTCGTCGCAGAGCGCGCGGTTCTGCGCCATCGTGAAGATCAGCCGGCCCATCGCCTCCGACGGCGGCTGCAGCATCAGATTGGTCCAGCGCGCCGCCGCGAGCACCCGGTTCTCGCGGGCGCGATCGACCGTCTCGACGAAGCGGTCGTCGAACGCGACGGCGTCGACGATCGCCTTTCCGAGCTCGAACGCCGCATAGGAGGCCATGTTGGCGCCCTGGCCCATCATCGGATCGACCACCGAATGCACGTCGCCGAGCGCGAGCGCGATCTTGCCGTCGTCGAAGCTGACCGAGGAGCGCCGCACCGTCGGCACCACCGCGCCCTGCAGCAGGTCCAGCGGTTGCAGGTCGAAGCGGTGCGTATCGATCTTGTTGTAGGTGTGCGGATGGTGCTTCTCGAGCTTGTCCAGCATCGTCTGCCGGAACGCTGTGGGATCGGCATCGTAGTTGAGCGACACGAGATCGGCCATGTCGCCGCCGGGAATGTTCTCCATCAGCAGCGCCGTCTTCATGCCGCCGAATGTCAGCGTCGGAATCACGATCATCTCGCCATGCCCGGGCGAGACCGACAGCGTCACGCCGCGCGGATCGTCGCCGTCCGGGCTGCCGTGATCGACGCCATCATAGAGGCCGACGCAGAGCAGGCGCTGCGGCTGGTTGTAGGGCGACAGCTCCGGCCGGTGGCTGAACATCCGCCCGAGCGCACCCTTGCCGGTCGACACCACCAGCAGATCGAACCGTGCCACCAGCGCCGGAATGTCGTCGTCCTGGATGCTGGCATATTCGATGGAGCCGCCGCGATCCTCGAAATCCTTCATCAGCGCCGGCAAATAGATCCGGTAGTCGACCGCGCGGCTCGGCTGCTTGAACGCGCCGCGAAAGAGCAGGGGGCTGCCCGGGAAATTGAAGAAGTGATCGTGGTGGTGATAGACGAATTCGGGATCGTCCCAATGGTTGACGCCGAGCTCGGTCTCGCGCGCCACCGTGATGCCGTGGTGCGCCACGGTGTTCATCAGCCGCGTTGCAGCATACTGCTCCGGCTCGCGGTCGGTCAGGACGGTGGCCTGGATGCCGTGCTTCTGCAGATAGAGCGCGAGATGCAGTCCGCCGATGCCGGCGCCGACGATGCCAATCGACTTCTCCATGGGTCTCCCTCCGTTTGATTTTTTTGAGAGGCTAGACCAGTCCTCCCGATCACGTATACGGAATGGCAAGAATAAAACTCATTCCGGGGAGGAATGGATGGACCGTATCGACGCGTTGCAGACCTTCATCCGGGTCATGGAGGCCGGCAGCTTCACCCAGGCCGCGGCCGATCTCGGCCTGGGGCAGCCCGCGATCACCAAGCGCATCGCGCTCCTGGAGGAGCAGTTCGGCTGCCGGCTGTTCGTCCGCACCACGCGCAAGCTGCGTCCCACGCCCGAGGCCGATCGGGTGCTGAAGCTCGCCAAGGACATCGTCACCTTGTTCGAGAGCGCCGGCGTGCCGTCGCCGAAACGGGTCGGGGCGCCCTCCGGCACGTTGCGGATGACGGTGCCGACCTCGTTCGGCCGCTATTTCTTCGCCGACATCTTCGCCGAATACGGCCGCCGCTATCCCGAGGTGCGGCTCGACATCCGCTTCACCGAGCAGTTCGTCGACCTCGTCGAGACCGGCACCGAGCTCGCCATCCGCATCGGCGTGCTCTCATCCAGCTCGCTGGTGGCGCGCCGCGTCGGCACCGTGAAGCGGCTGCTGGTCGCGGCGCCATCGCTACTCTCACGTCATCGCGCGCCCAGGCTGCCGAACGATCTGCGCCAGCTGCCCTGCGTGACCTATTCGCGGCTGTCGCCGAAGAACGAATGGAGCTTCGAGTCCGAGACCGGCCGCCACGTTGTCGGAATCACGCCCTCGCTCACCTGCGACGACGCCGACATCATGACGCTGGCCGCGCTCGAAGGCCTCGGCGCCGCCGTGCTGCCCGACTGGTGCGCCGTCGGTTACATCGCTTCCGGCAAGCTGATCCATCTGCTGCCCGACTACGACGTCCCCTCGCTGCCGCTGCACGTCGTCTATCCCGACCCGCAATGGATGTCCCACCGGGCGCGATTGTTTCGCGATCTGATCATCGAGCGTGCCGATGTGTTCGCGATCGGCGCAATGCAGTGAGGGATTGACCCATCTATCAAGAAAGCAGCAATGACGAGGATGCTAAAGTTCGCTGCTGACGAACCGTTCAAACTGCGTGACGAAGGAGACGATCGATGCGGCTGGCTGTAATATCCGATGTGCACGGCAATCTGCCGGCGCTGGAGGCGGTGCTCGCGGATATCGGGACGCGCGGCGTCGATGCCACCGTCAATCTCGGCGACTGCGTCACCAGCCCGCTGTGGCCGCGCGAGACGTTCGAGCTGCTGCAGTCGCTGGCCCTTCCCACCGTGCGCGGCAATCACGACCGCTGGATCGAGGAATTTTCCGACCAGAAGCTGTCTCCCGCCGGCCGCTTCGCGCGCGCCGCGCTGACCGCCGAGCAGCGCCGTATGCTGCACGCGCTGCCGCCGCGGCTCGCGCTGGAGCAGGGCATCCTTGCAGTGCACGGCACACCCGACAATGACAGCGCGCTGCTGCTTGAGGAGGTGCTCGATGACGGCCGCTACGTCGCGGCACGCCGCGACGTGCTGGCCGCGCGCCTCGTCGACCTCGGCGGCGCCACGCTCGTGCTGTGCGGCCACAGCCACCGCCAGGCGATGGTGCAGGTGCCGCGCGGGCCTCTTGTCGTCAATCCCGGCAGCGTCGGCTGTCCCGTGTTCGGCGACATCCCGATCGCGGCGCAACTCGAATATCGCTCCCCGCATGCGCGCTACGCCGTGCTGACCGAGCGTCGCGGCCATTGGCAGGCCGAGCTGCTGGCGCTCGCCTATGACTGGGATCACGCCGCCGCGCGCGCTACGCAGAACGGCTTTCCGAACTGGGCCGGCGCCTACGCCTCCGGCGCGGTGATCTGATCGTCAATCGTTCTTCGCCGCGCCGGTCACCACGGCGCGAACGGCGCAGGCGATCAGGTCCGGCAGATGGACGTCCGGCTTGCCGCGGCTGCGGCCGGCCAGCCAGGCCCGGCAGAACAGCTGCGCCGGCCCGATGATCTGGCTGATCAGGACCTCCGGAGCCAGCGCGACCAGCGTGCCGCGCGCCAGGTTCGGCTCGTACCAGCGCGCAAGTCCTGCACGGAACCGCGCGTTGCTGGCGGCCTGGGCGTCACGGATCGCCGCCGCATGGGCGCCTGCCGCATGCACGAACATGAAGCGGGCCTGCGCGCGGTGGTCGATGACGAAGCGCAGATGCGCCGTCACCAGCGCGGCGACGCCGTCCCGGGCCGGGAGCTCGCCGGCCAGCGCCCCGACCAGCGCGTCATGATAGGCGTCGAGCGCCGCCAGGAACACCGCGCCGGCGACCGCCTCCTTCGAGGGAAAGGCGTGAAAGAAGCTGCCATTGGAGACACCGGCGCGCTCGCAGATCGCGGCGATGGTCGCGGCCTCGGTGCCGCTGTGGTCGAACTCCGCCAGCGCGGCGTCGATGATCCGCTCCCGGCTGGTCTTGCGCATCATCGGCTCACCGCTCCTCTTTCCGGGCGTCGATCCCCGGTTTGACAACATAACGCGCCACGCTCTAGAGTATTGCTCTAGAGTATAACTCTAACACTGCTTTGGGGAGGCCCGTCATGTCACGGATCATCGATGCCTGGATGCAGCATCCGACCGCGCGCCATTCGGCCGATCCGATGTTCGCCTCGCTGCGGCGCTGGACGGCGAAGACGCCGCGTCCGGAGGTCATCACGGAGGAGATGACGATCGCGGCGATGGACGAGGGCGGGGTGGCCGTCGGCCTCGCCTCGGCGTGGTGCGCGCCGCATGGCTGGATGATTTCCAACGACGAGGTCGCGTCTGTCACGGCGAGTCATCCCGGCCGCATCGTCGGCATCGCCAGCACCGATCTGGCCCGCCCGATGGAGGCGGTGCGCGAGCTCCGGCGCGCGGTCCGCACGCTCGGCTTCAAGGGCCTGCGCGTGCTGCCCTGGCTGTGGGGCGTGCCGCCGACCGACCGCCGGTTCTATCCGCTGTTCGCCGAATGCATCGAGCTTGGGATTCCGTTCTGCACCCAGGTCGGTCACACCGGGCCGCTGCGGCCGTCGGAGACCGGCCGGCCGATTCCCTATATCGACGAGGTGGCGCTGGATTTTCCCGAGCTCGTCATCGTCGCCGGGCACATCGGCTATCCCTGGACGCAGGAGATGATCGCGGTCGCCACCAAGCACGCGAACGTCTACATCGACACGTCCGCCTACACGGTGAAGCGCTATCCGCCGGAGATCGTGCAGTACATGAAGACGAACGGCCGGCGGAAGGTGCTGTTCGGTACGAACTATCCGATGATCACGCCGGCCAAGGCGCTCGAAGGGCTCGAGGAACTCGGGCTCGATGCCGAGGCGCGCGAGCTGTTTCTCGGCGGCAATGCCGCGCGGGTGTTCAAGCTCTGATCGTTGCCAAACTTGCGCGCCGCTCGCGGCCGTCGGGCAAATCAATGTGCGCGGTGAGGCTTGTTTGTTCGCGTCAAACCGTGGCGCGGGGGCAAAAATCCTCTGCGCGCAAGAACTAATTTTAGCAGTCCCGTCAAGCCGATCGGTCCGACCAGTGGCGCGGCTGAACATTTTGGTGTTTCTTTTTATCAGAAATCGTGCTTCATTCAGGCCGTCCCGCCCCGGCACGAGGGGCGTATCGCGATCGTCACGACACGCGAGGCGGGATGCGATGGGCGCTTGGAGCTGCAGCATGGCTGATGCCGTGCGGACGAACGGCTCCGGCGCACGCCGAAATCGCATGGTCCTGGTCTCCCGACGCTGAGGCCACGCCGGTGGTGACGATGATCCGCCGGTCACGGGGGCAAGACAGCCGGTCCCCGGGGAGAGTGCGTATAAGGCGTAACGCCATCGCGCAGGGAATGCCGGTTGACCGGCTGGACCTGTGGTGACTGCCGCCTGCTTTTTTTCTGCAGGCGGGCCATGGGTTGCGGCCAGCACCCGGCATTCCCTGCGCCCTCGTTTCCGAGAGGGTGAAAACCAGATGCAAGGCTCGGGCAGATCATGCCGCGAGAACGACGCGCCGCGTTCCAGAACTGCCAGCTCCGTCGAAAATGACCGGCGGACGATGCGATTTCACGGCGAATGTCATGGTTCCGTAATTCTACGGGCGGGACAATTAACGTGGCTGAAGCAGCCGATCAGGCATGGCAAGGGGATCACAAGGAAAGTACTGCGCCCTCATGAATTGGCCTGGGGATCTCACGAGCGCGAAGCGATCTGCCGGTGGCAGCCCGCTGGGTGCTTTCTTCCTTTGGATCGGCGGCTTCGGCGCCATCGAAGGTCTCGATGACGAAGCTCTCACGGAGCGCGATCGCCGTCGCATCCGGGCGCGGCAGATCGATGCCGTGGCGCGCCTCGTGCCGGTCACGATCGGCATCAATTTCGCCAATGCCGCGATCATTCTCGGCGTGTTCTGGAATACCGTCTCCAACCTCTTCCTCACCGCTTGGGGCGCGGCGATCGGCGTGGCCGGCGCCCTGGCGCTGCGCGGCTGGTGGCGTGCACGCAAGTCGCGCCCGCAGGAGGCATCGGAGCGCGCCATCAATCGGATGACCCTGCAGGCGTTCTTCCTCTCGGCCGTGTGGGGATCGCTGCCGCTGATCGTGATGCCGCAGGTCGAGCCACATCTGCAGATCATCGTCGGATCGCTGATGACCGGGATGATCTCGGGCGGTGCGTTTGCGATGTCGAGCGTGCCGCGGGCGGGCCTCGCCTACACCTGGACCCTGATGCTGTGCTCGGTCGCCTCGCTGCTCCTGTGCGGCGGTACGACCTTTCTCGTGCTCGTGGTGTTCCTGGGACTCTACACGTCTTTCATGGTGCGCCACCTGGTGTCGCACGGCAATGTGTTCCTGGAGAACCTGAAGGCGCAGATCCGCCACGAGCGGCAGAACGAGACGATCTCGCTGCTGCTGAAGGAATTCCAGGAGAATGCCGCGAGCTGGCTGTGGCAGACCGACGCCGAGGGGCGCCTGATCGATGCGCCGCAACGCTTTGCCGACGTCGCGCAACTGCCGCTCGACCAGCTCAAGGGCGAACGGCTGATCGATACGTTGAAATATCTGTGCCCGACCGATACCGCGACGCTCAAGACCTTCGCCGACCGCATGGCGCAGCGGCTCTCGATCCCGGAGATCCTGATCCATGTCGTGGTCGCTGGCGGCGAGCGCCGGCGCTGGGCGCTGACCGCACGCCCGGCGCGCGACTACGAAGGCAAGTTCGCCGGCTATCGCGGTTTCGGCCGCGACGTCACCGAGCGCTGGCGCGCCGAGCAGGCGGAGGCGGAGAGCAGGGCGAAATCCGACTTCCTGGCGATGATGAGTCACGAGATCCGCACCCCGATGAACGGCGTGCTCGGCCTTGCCTCGACCTTGCTGGAGACCAAGCTCGATGACGAGCAGCGCCATGCCGTGATGACCATCCGCGAATCCGGCGACAATCTGCAGCGCATCCTCAATGACATTCTCGATCTGTCGAAGCTCAACGCCGGCAAGCTGGAGTTCGAGACGGTCGATTTCTCGCCGTCGGTGCTGGTCGAGGCGGTCACCGCCATTATGGGGGTCAACGCGAAATCGAAGAGCCTGCTGGTCAATGCCGACATCGATCCGAAACTGCCGCCGGCGCTGAAGGGCGACGTCGCGCGCATTCGCCAGGTGCTGATCAACCTGGCCTCCAACGCCGTGAAGTTCACGGAGCGCGGCGGCGTCACCATCGCGGTCGCGTGCCGGTCGCGCGACGACCAGAAGGCGACGATCGAGTGGCGCGTCTCCGACACCGGCATCGGCATTCCCGCCGACCGGGTCGGCAAGCTGTTCACCGATTTCGCCCAGGCCGATGCCTCGATCAACCGCCGCTTCGGCGGCACCGGGCTGGGGCTTGCGATCTCCCGCCGCATCATCGAGCAGATGGGAGGGGCGATCGCGGTGTCGTCGGTGCAGGGCGAGGGCTCGACCTTCCGCTTCAGCCTGACCTTGCCGTGGAGCGACAAGCAGGTGTCGGATCAGCGCGGCGACCGGGTCGGCGCCGGCGATCTCAAGACGCGGATCGAGCAGCTCGGCCGGCCGCTGCGCGTGCTGATCGCCGAGGACGATGCCACCAACCGCATGGTGGTGTCGAAGATGCTGCAGGAGTTCGGCGTCGACAAATGCATCGTGCCGGATGGCCTGCAGGCGGTGAAGGCGGCCTCCGAGCAGGAGTTCGACCTGGTGCTGATGGACGTCCGCATGCCCGAGATGGACGGCATCACGGCGACGCGGACCATCCGCGCCAAGGGCGGCCGGCTCGCCGAGCTGCCGATCATCGCGCTCACTGCGAACGCCTTTCCCGACGACATCAAGCAGTGCCGCGAGGCGGGCATGACCGACTTCCTGGCCAAGCCGCTGCGCAAGCCGGCGATGGTGGCGGCGATGCTGAAGGCGATCGGCACGCCCGCGCCCAGCGTGGAGGCGCCGAGTCTTGCGCCGGCCGACGGTCCCGCGGCGACCGCGGAGGCCTGAGCCGCGAGGAGGGGAGTCAGACCGAGAAGCTGGTCCCGCAGCCGCAGGAGGCGGTGGCGTTGGGGTTGTTGATCCGGAACGAGGCGCCCATCAGATCGTCGACGAAGTCGACCTCGGAGCCGGCGAGGAACGGGACCGAGGCGGGATCGACCAGCACCACCGCGCGGTCGCGCGCGATGACCAGATCGTCGTCCGCCTTGGCGCGGTCGATGTCGAACTTGTACTGGAAGCCGGAGCAGCCGCCGCCTTCGACCGAGATGCGCAGCATCGCGCCGGCCGTCTCCTTGCCGAGAATCTCGCCGATGCGGCGGGCGGCGCGTTCGCTGATGGTGACGGGGCCGGTCAGGGCATCAGTCATGGCAAATGGTCTCCGGAATGCTCGTCATGCCCTATTCATTTGGTGCCGGGCACTCCCCATAGTTAAGTGGGCTCCGGCCTGGAATCAAATCGCAAAGGAAACAATCGCTCGTGTCGGTCGGAATGGCTGCCCCCCGCGCCCCTTATTCCTGCGATCCGGATCGCAGCCGGGGCCGGCTGTTCGCCGAGCCGCCCTCGCGCACCCGCAGCCCGTTCCGGCGGGATTGCGACCGGGTGATCCATTCGACCGCCTTCCGGAGGCTGAAGCACAAGACCCAGGTGTTCGTCTTCCACGAAGGCGACCATTACCGCACCCGTTTGACCCATTCCTTGGAAGTCGCCCAGATCGCCCGCGCGCTGGCCCGCCAGCTCGGCCTCGACGAGGATCTGACGGAGACGCTCGCCCTGGCGCACGATCTGGGACATCCGCCATTCGGCCATGCCGGGGAGCGGGCGCTCAACCGCTGCATGGCGGACCATGGCGGCTTCGACCACAATGCCCAGACTCTGCGCATCGTCACCTCGTTCGAGCAGCGCTACCCCGATTTCGATGGCCTCAATCTGAGCTGGGAATCGCTCGAAGGCATCGTCAAGCACAACGGGCCGTTGCAGGGACCGATCCCCGCGGGGATTGCCGAGTTCAACGCCGGCTTCGACCTGGAGCTGTGGAGCTACGCCTCGCTGGAGGCCCAGGTCGCAGCGCTCGCCGACGACATCGCCTATGATGCGCACGATATCGACGATGGCCTGCGTGCGGGCCTGTTCACGGTGAGCGACCTCAAGGAGGTCCCGCTGCTCGCGGCGATGATCGACGAGATCGACCGGCACTATCCTGGTCTCGACGACATCCGGCGCGGGGCCGAGCTGGTCCGCGAGCTGATCTCCTACCTGATTGCGGCCGCCGCGACTGAAGCCGAGCGCCGGATCGAGCAGGCGCAGCCGATGTCGCCGCTCGACGTGCGGAGGCATAGCGGACCGCTGGTGGCGTTTCCGGCCGATGTCGCCGCGCACGAGGCCACCATCAAGGCGTTTCTCTGGCAGCGGATGTACCGGCACGAGCGGGTCATGCGGGTGATGCGCGACGCCGAGCGCATCGTCGCCGACCTGTTCGGTCGCTACCAGGAGGACGGCGCGACGCTGCCCGCGGGATGGCTCGACGGCTGTGCGGGGGAGAGCGATCGCGCCCGCCGCATCAGCCACTTTATCGCCGGAATGACCGACCGTTTTGCCTTAACCGAGCACCACCGGCTTTTTGACTCGACCCCGGATTTGCGTTAGGCGGCGGCATGGTTGAACAAGCATCCACCCCTTACCTTTTTGCCGACATGCTCGCCCGCGTGCACGCCGTCTGCGCCGCGCTGGCCAAGGATGCCGGCTGGCCCGAAGGCATCGATTTCTCGCGCGTCGTCGTCGAGCCGCCGCGCGATCCGAGCCACGGCGACATGGCCACCAACGCCGCGATGGTGCTGGCCAAGGAGGCCAAGGCCAAGCCGCGCGATCTCGCCGAGCAGATTGCCGAGCGGTTGCGCGCCGATGAGCTGGTCGCCAAGGTCGACGTCGCCGGTCCCGGCTTCATCAATCTCACCTTGCAGCCCGTCGTCTGGGCGCAGGCGCTGGCCACCATCCTGCGCGAAGGCGCCGACTACGGCCGCCTGGCGCCTGTTCCGGGCGCGCCGAAGGTCAACGTCGAATACGTCTCGGCCAATCCGACCGGACCCATGCATGTCGGCCATTGCCGCGGCGCCGTGTTCGGCGATGCGCTGTGCAGCCTGCTGCAGTTCGCTGGGCGGGATGTCACGCGCGAGTACTACATCAACGATGCCGGCGCGCAGGTCGACGTGCTCGCGCGCTCCGCCTTCCTCCGCTATCGCGAGGCGCTCGGCGAGGAGATCGGCGCGATTCCAGACGGGCTCTATCCTGGCGACTACCTGAAGCCCGTCGGGCAGGCGCTCGCCGCCGAGCATGGCGACAAGCTGAAGGCGATGTCGGAAGCCGAGTGGCTGCCGATCGTGCGCGACAAGGCGATCGCGATGATGATGGCCGAGATCAAGGATGATCTTGCCGCGCTCAACATCCGTCACGACGTGTTCTTCTCGGAACGCTCGTTGATCACCGGCGGCACCAACAAAGTCGCCGAGACCATCGATTTCCTGCGCGAGCGGGGCGATATCTACGAGGGAAGTCTCCCGCCGCCCAAGGGTAAGCCCGTCGAAGACTACGAAGACAGAGTCCAGACGCTGTTCCGCGCCACAGCCTATGGCGATGATGTCGATCGTCCGCTCATCAAGTCAGACAACAGCTACACCTACTTCGCCTCCGATATTGCTAATCATCGCAACAAGTTCGAACGCGGGTTTGCGGATCTCATCGACGTCTTTGGCGAGGATCACAAAGGCTACATCAAGCGCATGCAAGCAGCCGTGAAGGCAGTAAGTGCCGGACAAGCGGTTCTTGATGTGAAGATCGTGAATCTGGTCAAGCTTTTGCGTGACGGCGAGCCGGTGAAGATGTCGAAGCGCTCCGGCGACTTCGTCACCTTGCGGGAAGTTGTTGATGAAGTGGGGCGCGATGCGGTCCGTTTCATGATGCTTTATCGCAAGAACGACGCCGTGCTCGATTTCGACCTTGCCAAGGTGATCGAGCAGTCGCGCGACAATCCGGTGTTCTATGTCCAGTACGGCCACGCTCGGGGCTACTCGGTGTTCCGCAATGCCCGGGAGATGTTCCCGGACCTGCCGGAAGAGGAGGGAGCTCGAATCGCGTTCCTGAGCAGCGCGAACCTGGAAAAACTGTCCCATCCGACCGAACACGGCCTCTTGAAACAGCTCGCGCTGTACCCACGTACGGTCGAGAGCGCGGCGCTGGCGCATGAGCCGCACCGGGTCGCCTTCTACCTCTATGAACTTGCAAGCGAATTTCACGCCCACTGGACGCGGGGGCGGGATTTGCCCTATTTACGCTTCATTATCGATGATGATGCAGAATTGACCAAGGCACGTTTGGCCATGGTTCAGGGC
Organism: Bradyrhizobium sp. SZCCHNR1002; assembly: GCF_032381435.1. Lineage (NCBI taxonomy): Bacteria > Pseudomonadati > Pseudomonadota > Alphaproteobacteria > Hyphomicrobiales > Nitrobacteraceae > Bradyrhizobium > Bradyrhizobium sp. SZCCHNR1002. The sequence goes on along the minus strand of NZ_JAUHIS010000001.1, from coordinate 956,399 downwards.
GTCGTCTCGGTTCTGGCGTCGGGACTTGCCATCTTGGGCGTTAATGCTCCTGATGCAATGCGCTGATTGGGGGAAACACGCGACTTCAGTTGGGGGCCTCAATCTGGCAGGGTCCGCCTTAGGACGCATATGCGGCTCACCCGCAGGGACGCTTCAAAACGATGGCTGATCGTTACCAGGACAGACCCTTTCCCGCTGATGGTTTTGGCCGCGGCGGAAACCAGTCGGCTGATGCTGATCCGCTCGCCGAACTCGCCCGTCTGATCGGGCAGAACGATCCTTTCGCAGCTTCCGGTCGGGCCACACCTCAGTCCCAGCCGCGTCCGATGGCCCGGCCTGCCGCGCCTGCTCCCGAGCAGCCGGCCGCCGGCATGCCTCCGGCCGGCGCTCCAGCCTGGATGCAGCGCGCTCAGCCCGCCGCGGCCAATCCGTTCGCCGACATGGGGCGCGAGCCGCAGCAGCCGGCGCCAGCGCCGCCGGCATTTCCCGCCGGCTATCAGGATCCACGCGGCCAGCCGCCGGGCTTCCCCGAGCAGGATTTTGCGCCCGCAGCCGCCGCTCCCCGGCAGCCGCAGGGTTATCCCAACGCCGAGTTCGCCGACCAGTTGTCCAAGCTGGATTACAGCGTCGGCGAGTCGCGCCACGGCTTTGCTGAGAATGACCGCGACTACGACCGCGGCAACGGCTTTGACGACAACGAGCAGGACTCGTCGCGCTACGACGACGCGCTGTTTGGCCAGATGGGATCCGGTCAACAGGGGTTTCAGGGCGACAACGACTTCCAGGACGGCCAGTACGGCTACCAGGACGGCTATGACGAGGGCGAGGAAGAGGAACGGCCCCGCCGCCGCAGCGGCATGAGCACGGTGCTCGCGGTGCTGACCCTTGCGGTGGTCGGAACCGGCGGCGCCTATGGCTACAAGACCTACATCTCGTCCGGCCGCACCGGCGAGCCGCCGATCATTCGCGCCGACAACAGCCCGACCAAGATCATGGCGCAGCAGGACCTGACGCCGAAGGTGCCGGATCGGCTGCTGGGCAATGACGGCGGCGAGAAGCTGGTGTCCCGCGAGGAGACGCCGATGGATCTGAATACCCGCGGCGGCGGCAACCCCCGGGTCGTTTTCCCGCAGATGAGCCAGAACGGAGCCCCGCCGCCCAGCGCCGGAGCGGCTCCGATGTCGCAAATGGCCAATGCCAACGGCATCCTGCCCAACTCTGATCCGCGTCCGATCAAGACGCTGTCCGTGACCGGCGGCAACCAGGCGGCGGCCGATCCCGGCGGCGCGGCGATGCCGGCGGCGCCTGCGACAAAGCCCCCGGCGACGCCGAAGGGCCGCAAGTCACCGGCCAATGCCAATGCGTCGGCGGCCGAGAGCCCGATGCCGCTGACGCCGCAACCGGCCACGCCGGCGCCCGCGCGCATCGCGGCGGCCGTGCCGGTCACCGAACAGACCCAGCCGGAGCGAACCGGTGGTTATCTCGTCTCGATCTCGTCGCAGGCCAGCGAGGCCGAGGCGATGACATCCTACAAGGCCGTGCAGGACAAGTACGGCGCCGTGCTCGGCAAATATGAGCCGATCATCAAGCGCATGGACCTCGGCGAGAAGGGCGGCGTCAAGTACCGCGCCGCCGTCGGCCCCTTCGCGACGAAGGAAGAGGCCAACAAGATGTGCGGAACGTTGAAAACTGCCGGCGGTCAGTGTTTCCCGTTTAGCAACAATTAAGGCTCGCTTGACCGCCCGGAAGGCGGGGTCTATGCGGCCCGCATGACCATGCGGGCTTTCATTACCGGCGTCGCCGGGCTGGACCTCACCGACGCCGAGCGCGCGTTCATCCGCGATGCGAAGCCTTGGGGCTTCATCCTGTTCAAACGCAACGTCCAGTCACCCGCTCAAGTGACTGCACTCGTTGAGGAATTAAGGAATTGCGCGGATCGCGCCGACGCCCCCGTGCTGATCGACCAGGAAGGCGGCCGGGTGCAGCGGCTTGGCCCGCCACACTGGCCGACCTATCCCGCCGGCGTCGTGTTCGATCGGCTCTACGACCTTGATTCGGCCCTGGGCCTTCGTGCCGCCTGGCTCAGCGCCCGCCTGATCGCCGACGATCTGAATCAGCTGGGGATTACCGTGGACTGCCTGCCGCTGGCCGACGTGCCGGTTGCCGGCGCCGATGCCGTCATTGGCGATCGCGCTTATGGCACGACACCGGCCAAGGTGGCGGCGATCGCCCGGGCGGTGACGGAGGGGCTGGAGCAGGGCGGCGTGCTGCCGGTGCTCAAGCACATCCCCGGCCATGGCCGGGCCACGGCCGATACCCATTTCCGGCTGCCGACGGTCGACACCCCCGAAGCGGAGCTCGACGCCACCGATTTCGCTGCCTTCCGACCGCTGTCGGACCTGCCGATGGCGATGACTGCACATGTTGTGTTTAGCGCAATCGACGCCGCCCATCCGGCCACGACTTCTGCGACAATGATTCAGCGGGTGATTCGCGAGCGGATCGGGTTCCAGGGTTTGTTGATGAGTGATGACGTTTCCATGAACGCACTGGCGGGATCGATCGCCGAGCGCACGCGCGCGATCGTCGCGGCGGGCTGCGACATGGTTCTGCATTGCAACGGCAGACTGGACGAGATGCAGGCCGTCGCCGCCGAAACACCTGAGCTTGCGGGACAGGCTCTGACACGGGCCGATCGCGCGCTCGCGGTGCGCAAGACACCCGCAAGCTTCGATCGCGGCGCGGCGCGCGCCGAGCTCGACGCCCTGATCAACCGGCTGGGACCAGCGAGCGCATGACCGCGGAAATTCTGTCGTTTGAAACCGGCCGGCCCACAACGGAGCTGGCCGAGGCCGAACCGGCGTTGGTCGTCGACGTCGAGGGCTATGAAGGCCCGCTCGACCTTCTGCTCGCGCTGGCGCGCCAGCAGAAGGTGGACCTCGCCAAGATCTCGATCCTGGCGCTGGCCGATCAGTATCTCCAGTTCATCGAGGCCGCGCGCAAGATCCGGCTCGAGCTCGCCGCCGACTATCTCGTGATGGCGGCCTGGCTCGCGTTTCTGAAGTCGCGCCTGCTGTTGCCGGAGCCGCCGGCGCAGGAAGGGCCGAGTGCCGAGGAGATGGCGACGGCGCTCGCCAACCGGCTGCGGCGGCTGGAGGCGATCCGCGAAGCTGCGAATCGTTTGATGAACCGGCCGCAGTTCCAGCGTGACGTGTTCCCGCGCGGCAATCCCGAACAGATCGCCGAAGTCCGGCACCCCAAGTTCACCGCGACCCTGTTCGACCTGCTGTCGGCCTACGCCATTCAACGGCAGTCGCGCGTCGTCACGTCGGTGCATATGGCCAAGCGAACCGTGTGGTCGCTGGCGGAGGCGCGTGCTTCGCTCGAGCGTCTGGTCGGCATGACCGAGGTCTCGGACGATTGGGGATGTCTCGACGACTACCTGCTGGACTACGTCGTCGAGCCCGCACAGAAGGCCACCGTCTTCGCATCGAGCTTTGCGGCCGTGCTCGAGCTGGTCCGCGAAGGCAAGCTCGAGCTGAACCAGAAGCAGGCGTTCGCGCCGCTGTATTTTCGTAAGCGTCCACCGAACCAGCCCGGCGCCATGGCTGCGCCGGACTTGACGGTTGAGTAACGAAGAAGGAGACCCTGCCATGGCAAGCTTGGCGGAACTGCGCATGGAAGAGCCCGACGAGATCGCGACGAGCGAGCCTGAGGTGCGCCCCGAAGAGCTGCGCATCCTCGAGGCACTGCTGTTCGCCGCGGCCGAGCCGCTGGAGCAGGCCACGCTCGCGAAGCGTATGCCCGAAGGTGTCGACATCAAGGCCGCACTGGCGCAACTGCAGGCGGAATACGCCACCCGCGGCGTCAACCTCGTGCGCGTCGCCAACAAATGGACCTTCCGCACCGCCGGCGATCTCGCCTGGCTGATGACGCGCGAGAGCACCGAGACGCGCAAATTGTCGCGTGCCGCGATCGAGGTGCTGGCCATCGTCGCCTATCATCAGCCGGTGACGCGGGCCGAGATCGAAGAGATCCGCGGCGTCGTCACCTCCAAGGGGACGCTGGACGTTCTGCTGGAGACCGGCTGGATCAAGCCGCGTGGCCGCCGCAAGACCCCGGGCCGGCCTCTGACGTTCGGCACCACCGACGCGTTCCTGGCGCAGTTCAGCCTGGAGACGCTCGGCGATCTGCCGGGCCTGGAAGAGTTGAAGGGCACGGGCCTGTTGGATTCGCGCCTGCCCACCGGCTTTACCGTTCCGACGCCATCCGATGATCCCACGCTCCGCGAGGACGAGGAGCCGCTGGACCCGGGCGATCTCGATCTGGCGCTCGCACCGGCGGTCGAGGCCGAGCCTGGCGACGCTGATGGCGCGGAAGCGGAATCGTCCGAGGCGGAAACGGCTGTTGCCGAAGCTGGCCTCGTCGAGACCGCTGTGATCGACACGCTGACCGAAACAGCAGAGGCGGGAGCGGCAGAGGCCGAGACGGCCGTTCTGGACGATGAGGCGACGTCGCAGCTCGCCGTCGGTGATCTGGAGATCTCGACTTCAGACGCCGAGGACAAGGCGGTCGAGACGAGCATCGAGATCCAGGAGTCTCTCGTCGAGGAGCTCGATGCCGAGGAACTCGTCGGCGAGCAGGATGATGAGCCCGTTGCCGAACTGGTCGATCTTTCGGCCGATACAGCGGATGAGACGGAAGCTCGGGGCGAGGAAGCACCCCAAGCCGAAGTCGATGCCGAACGCGATATCGACGCGGCGGATGACGAAGACGACCGCGATACCGACGAGGACGGTTCGTCACACCGGGAGTAGCGGAAAGGAACGGCTCCCTCGGCGCCGTTAACACTCGCGTTATTACGTAGGTCCGCCCCCGATTTGGCGGACCTTAAGCGCTTGTTTTTGGGGGCGCTGACGCCTACCTTCCGGCCAGATCGGGCTCTCCGCGCGCCGCTTTCGGCTGATTGCCGCCTTGGTTCAGGTTGCTGTTTCGCAATCGAATGCTAGAAGCGAAGTGTCGCGGGCAAGTCCATGGATATGGCGCGATTTCGGCGGTAGCGTCGACGGGCAGTCGGATGAAGGCTGCGCCGGTGTTTGGAGGGTTGCAGGATGGGTTCGCTTAGCATTTGGCACTGGATCGTGGTGATCGCGGTCGTCCTGCTCCTGTTCGGGCGCGGCAAGATCTCCGATCTGATGGGCGACGTCGCGCAAGGCATCAAGGCCTTCAAGAAGGGCATGCAGGACGACGACAAGGCGCCGGAGAAGACCGAGCCGGTCAAGTCGATCGACCATGGCACCACGCCTTCGGCCACCCGCACGGATGTCGGCAGCAAGGCCGTTTGATCTGCGCGTGAAAGGCGCGGGCGGCGCGCGCTCCCGCAAGGGGCGGACCTGCTCGAACGGGCAGGGCGGGAACAGAGGCGTCGTCGCGTAGGCGGAATGTTACATGTTCGATATCGGGTGGAGTGAGCTGCTCGTCATTGGGGTCGTCGCGCTGATTGCGATTGGCCCCAAGGAGCTTCCCGGCGTCCTGCGCATGGTCGGGCAGTGGATCGGCAAGGCCCGCCGGATGGCCTCGGAGTTCCAGGGGCAGTTCCAGGAGGCCATGCGCGAGGCCGAGATGGCCGACCTCAAGAAGAGTTTTGACGAGGTCAAGGAAGCCGCGAGCGGTTTCTCCCCCAGCGGCATGATGTCGTCGCTGCAACGCGACGTCGACAAGGCGCTGGACATCGAGGGCATCGACAAGCCGGCAGAGCCGGCGGCACCGGCATCGGACGCGGTTGCCGTTTTGACAGAGACGCCGGTGACCCCCACCACACCTGAGCCTCCAACCCCCGAGACCTTCGTGGAAGCCGAGGCCCATCAGGCCGTAGGCGAACCGTTGGCCATCGTGCGCGAGATCAAGCCCGAGCCGCAGCCGCACCCTGCCGACGTGGCTGCGCCGGCTGAGGCTGAACGTCTGAAGGACGCCAAAGCGTCATGACCGTCGAAGATATCGAGGCCAGCAAGGCCCCGTTGATGGATCACCTGATCGAGTTGCGGTCGCGGCTGATCAAGGCGCTGCTCGGCTTCGGCATTGCCTTCATCTTCTGCTTCTTCTTCGCCAAGCAGATCTACAACATCCTGGTGCTGCCGTTCGTGTGGGTCGCGGGCGCGGAGAACAGCAAGTTCATCTACACGCAGCTGCTCGAATATTTCATCACGCAGCTCAAGCTCGCGATGTTCGGCGCCGGCTTCATCTCGTTTCCGATCGTGGCGACCCAGATCTACAAATTCGTCGCGCCCGGTCTCTATCGGCACGAGCGCAACGCGTTCCTGCCCTATCTGGTGGCGACGCCCGTGTTCTTCGTGCTCGGCGCGGCGCTGGTGTATTTCATCGTGCTGCCGATGCTGGTCCGGTTCTCGCTCGGCATGCAGCAGCTGGGCGGTCCGGATACTGCACAGATCGCGCTGTTGCCGAAGGTCGGCGAATATCTGTCGCTGATGATGTCGCTGATCTTCGCGTTCGGCATCGCCTTCCAGCTGCCGGTCATCCTGACCCTGCTCGGCCGGATCGGCATCGTCACCTCGCAGATGCTGCGGGAGAAGCGGCGCTATTTCATCGTGATCGCCTTCATCATCGCGGCCGTGCTGACCCCGCCGGACGTACTCAGCCAGGCCTCGCTGGCGCTGCCGTTGCTGGCGCTCTACGAGGGCGCGATCATCGCGGTCAGCATCGTCGAGAAGCAGGCGGCTGCGGCCAAGTCCGGCTCGTCGTCAGGATCGGGCAATCTGCCAGCCAATCCGTCCGAATAGGCGGTCTGCCGCCCGGGCCTGCCCCGGGCTTGCCTGTTCCCATCCGCTGCCATTCGCGGTAGTGCAGGCCGGCCTGTGACCCAGGGCGACTCGCCGACATCCTTTCGTTCCAGGGACCGAACGACCATGCACGACATCAGATCGATCCGCGACAATCCGCAAGGTTTCGATGCGGCGCTGACGCGCCGGGGTCTGTCGCCCTTGTCGTCGCAGCTCCTGGCCATCGACGAGCGGCGTCGCGCGGCCATCCAGGCCTCCGAGCAGGCGCAGGCGCGGCGCAACGCGGCCTCCAAGGAGATCGGCGAGGCCAAGAAGGCCAAGGACGACGCGCGCGCATCCGCGCTGATGGAGGAGGTCGCCAAGCTCAAGACGACGATGCCGGAGCTCGAGGCCGCCGCCAAGCAGGCCGACGACGAGCTGGCGCGCGAGCTCTCGGCGATTCCCAACCTGCCGCTCGACGAGGTGCCCGACGGCAAGGACGAGCACGACAATATCGAGCGTCATGTGTTCGGCGCGAAGCGCAACTACGCCTTCGCGCCAAAGCCGCACGACGAGATCGGCGCGGCTCTTGGCATGGACTTCGAATCGGCGGCAAAGCTGTCCGGTGCGCGCTTCGTCGTGCTGAAGAAGGGGCTGGCGCGGCTGGAGCGCGCGATCGGGCAGTTCATGCTCGACCTGCACACCACCGAGCACGGCTACACCGAGATCAATCCGCCGCTGCTGGTGCGCAACGATGTCATGTTCGGCACCGGGCAGCTGCCGAAATTCGAGGACGATCAGTTCTGGGCGGTGCGGGGCGAACTGCTGATCGCGCCGGATGAGCGGCTCAAGACCGATCGCCTCGGCCTCATTCCGACGGCCGAGGTCGCTTTGACCAACCTGGTCCGCGAATCCATCGTGGACGAGAAGGAGCTCCCGATGCGGCTCACGGCGCTCACGCCGTGCTTCCGCGCCGAGGCCGGCGCTGCCGGACGCGACACCCGCGGCATGATCCGCCAGCACCAGTTCACCAAGGTCGAGCTGGTGTCGATCACGACGCCGGAGACGAGCAAGGACGAGCATGAGCGCATGCTCGCCTGTGCCGAGGAGGTGCTGCGCCGGCTCGATCTGCATTATCGCGTCATCACGCTGTGCACTGGCGACATGGGCTTCTCGTCGCAGAAGACCTACGACATCGAGGTCTGGATGCCCGGGCAGGGCGACGGCGGCGCCTTCCGCGAGATCTCCAGCTGCTCGGTGTGCGGCGACTTCCAGGCCCGCCGGATGGATGCGCGCTACCGCGCCGGCGACGGCAAGCCCCGCTTCGTGCACACCTTGAACGGCTCCGGCACCGCGGTCGGCCGCGCGCTGATCGCGGTCATGGAGACCTATCAGCAGGCCGACGGCTCGATCGCGGTCCCCGACGTGCTGCAGCCTTACATGGGCGGCCTCAAGGTGGTGGTGGCGGAGTAGGCGGGACGAGAACCGCGGCCGGGTGGACGGCGCTTGCGCAGCGTCCGCCAAATCGTATGCTCGATGTCGTTCAGCGACTGCTTTTCAGAACGGGCGCCATGGCCCTGCATCGGGACATTTTCTGGATCGGACGGCAATGGGCCGTCACTGGCTCCGGCATACAGGCGGTCGATCAGCGCCTCAAGGGCGCGTTCGACATCGACCGCGCGACGGTGTGGAACGAGGGCCTGATCGAGTCCCTGCGCGACCAGACTTGGTTCAACGCCGCCGATTTCGAGAAGGCGCTGGGTGTCGCGCGCAGCCGTTTTCCCGCCGAGCCGCCACCGGCGGTCGCTGCGCCGGCGCCGACCTCCGCGAAGGCGGTCGATGCCTCCGCCGTACCCATCGTCCCGCTCCGGCTGGACGCGCGAGGGAAGCTCGCCCGGTTCCTGCCGCAGTGGCGGATCCGGCGCTGAGCTACTGAGCGCGGGCACCGCGGCGGGTTTGCCTCGATGCTGCGCAGCAGATAAGACACCCTCGCAATCGGCTTGAACGGGGGAAGGGCGACATGCGGATTCTCTGCACCAATGACGACGGGATCCATGCGCCGGGTCTGAAGGTGGTCGAGGAGATCGCACGCGCTTTGTCCGACGACGTGTGGATCGTCGCGCCCGAACTCGACCAGAGCGGCGTTTCGCATTCGCTTTCGCTCAACGATCCCCTGCGGCTGCGCGAGGTCGGCCCGCGGCACTTCGCGGTGCGCGGTACGCCGACCGACTGCGTCATCATGGGCGCGCGGCACATTCTCGGGGAGAAGCTTCCCGACCTCGTGCTGTCCGGGGTAAACAAGGGCCGCAACGTCGCCGAGGATGTCGTCTATTCCGGCACCATCGCCGGCGCGCTCGAAGGCACCATCCTGGGACTGCCGTCGTTTGCGCTGTCGCAGGAGTTCAGCATCGCCACCCGCGACAAGCCGTCCTGGGACACCGCGCTCGAATTCGGCCCTCAGATCGTGCGCAAGGTGCTCGAGGCCGGCGTGCCGAAGAACACCGTGATCAACGTCAACTTTCCGTCCTGCGCGCCCGACGATGTCCGCGGCATCGTGGTGACCCGCCAGGGCAAGCGCAATCTCGGCTTCCTGAAGGTCGACGAGCGCCGCGATGGCCGCGGCAATCCCTATTTCTGGATCGGCTTCGACCGCGCTGCGGCGCTCGACGTGCCCGACGAGGGGACGGATCTTGCCGCGCTGGCGGCGCGTTACGTGTCGGTGACGCCGTTGCGGCTGGATCGCACCGATGAGGCGTTCTCCGGCAAGCTCAGCGACATTCTCGGCTGAGCCGTTCGCTAACCCTGCGACTCCGCTCCGCGCAGGGCCTGCTCGATCGCCTTGCTGAGCGTCTCGAGCTGAAACGGCTTCTGCAGCGCCGGTCGGTCGCGATACTCTTCCGGAAGGCCGGACGAGCCATAGCCGGTTGCGAAGATGAAGGGGCGATTGCGGGCCTTGATGAGATCGGCCACCGGCGAGATGACCTTGCCGTTGACGTTGACGTCGAGGATGGCAACGTCGAAATAAGTGCTCTCCGCGAGCCGCATCGCCTCGCCGATCTCGCCGGCCTCTGCCGCCACGGTGTAGCCGAGCTCTTCCAGCATGTCGGCGACCATCATTCTGATCATGACCTCGTCTTCAACCAGAAACACAGAGCCGCGTGGCGGCCGCGGTGCAGTCATGATGTCAGTCCTTGCCCATACCCGATGTGACGCTCGCAAATAACGGCTCGTGGCGCAACGTCAACCACGTCGTCAAACCGTGACCTTGCCGAGAGGGCAAGATCGCCCCGAAGGTGAACGAACTCGACCGCCGATGGTTCCCGCCGGGAGCCCACCGATGGGTCTGCGCAAGAATGAGCTTTGCGGGCGTGATGGCAGGGCGGTCGAATTCACTGCGCAACAGGCGGAGGATGCTCTAAATTGGAGCCAGGCGAACAACCCGAAACGGCGCGATGCCCCCGACCCCTCCGCCCGAAAAGATGATGTTTCAGCTGACCCTGCGCCGTCGCGGGATCAGCGACCAGGCTGTCTTGCGTGCGATGGAAGAGGTGCCGCGGGAGGAGTTCGTCCTACCGGCCGACCGTCCCGACGCCTATCGCGACAGCGCGATGGCGATCGCCTGCGGGCAGACGATCAGCCAGCCCTTCGTCGTTGCCTATATGACCGAGCAGTTGAAGCTGCAAAAGTCTCACCGCGTGCTCGAAATCGGCACCGGATCCGGATACCAGGCCGCGATCCTCTCCCGGCTGACCGCGAGCGTCCTGACTGTCGAACGATTCCGAACCCTGGCGGACAAGGCGCGGGAGCGGCTGGAGAAGCTGAACTGCTTCAATGTCGAGGTGATGCTGGGCGATGGCTACGCCCTGCCGTCGGGGGCTGGCCAGTTCGACCGCATCATCGTCACTGCGGCGATGGACGAGATTCCCCAGGCTCTGCTCGACCGGCTGGAGCCGGACGGTATCCTGATCGCGCCTGTCGGGCCCCAGCATGGCGTCCAGACCCTCGTCAGGGTCACGCGAGACGGCGATCGTTTCGATCGCAAAGAGCTCGTCGACGTCCGATTTGTGCCGGCAATTCCGGGGATTGCGCGCGAACTCTAAAGGAGCGGATCAGCAATCTGCACAACGCTTTATTCGCGGCTTAAGCGCTTATTTACCGCGGCTGTGTTTACTCGAATTCGTTGTTTGTTGCGTACGAGTGAGTAACCATGCCCGCTATCGTCGAGTTGCCTCGCTCGCGCCGCCTGCCGCAGGTTGCGGCGTTGGCGCTGATGTCGTTCGGCGTTGCCGGCTGCAGCGCCGATATGTCGACGCGGCTGTCGCAGACGCAAAACCCTTTTTCCAACCCCTTTGCTTCCGACTCCACCGGCTCGGTTCAGGCGCAGCCGGCCCGGCAGCACCAGCAATACACCCCGGCGCCCGCGCCGGTGCCGACCTATTCGTCTTCGGCGCTGCCGCCACCGGCCGTCGGGGCGCCGCAATCCTATCCGTCCGGCGGCAGCCCGGGAGGCGTCGCGTCCGGCGGTCGCGGCGTCGCGTCCTACGCGCCGCCTGCGTCGGTCCCGGCGCCTCAGGCCTATGCGCCGCCGGCCCATGCCTACGCCCCGCCGGCCCGCCCGCAGCTCGAGACCACCGGCACGGTGCCGCCGCGCTCGGTCGCTGCGGCACGTCCCCCGGCCGGCACGAAGATCATCGTCGGTACCAGCGATACGCTCGATATCCTTGCCCGGCGCTATCGCGTCACGCCGGCTGAGATCCTGGCTGCCAACGGCTACAAGGGGCCGCGTGCGTTGTCGCCGGGACAGCAGCTGATCATTCCGCATCCCGGCACGGTCGCGGCTGCGCCCGCGGTGCAGCCGGTCGCAACGCCGGTTGCTGCGGCTCCGATGGCGCCGCGGCAGATGGCGGTCGCGGCGCCCGCCACGCCGTCTACCGTCCACTTCGTCAATCGCGGCGACACGCTGGCCAGCATCGCGCGCCAGAATCACCTCTCGGCCGCGGAGCTCGCGCGCGCCAACAATCTCGATCAGGCTTCGCCCCTGAAGCTCGGTGCCAGGTTGACCGTCCCTGGCAAGGTCGCAGCGGTTGCTGCGCCCGTGGCTCCGGTCGCAACCGTTCCCCAGGCGGTTGCGACCGTGCCCGCCCCGGTCCCGACCACGCGTGTGGCGACGGCAGCGGGTCCAGTGCAGAGCGCCCGGCTGGCCCAGGCCAATCCGGCGCCCGAGAAAGAGGAGGAGCCGGCGCGCCCGGCCGAGACGACGAGCTCGCTGCCGACGTTCCGCTGGCCGGCGCGCGGCAAGGTGATCACGAGCTATGGCGCCAAGACCAATGGCAAATCCAATGACGGCATCAACATCGCCGTGCCCGAGGGCACCCCGGTGAAGGCCGCCGAGGATGGCGTCGTGGCCTATGCCGGCAATGAATTGAAAGGTTACGGCAACCTGGTTCTGGTGCGGCATTCCAACGGCTATGTCACCGCATATGCCCATGCGAGTGAGCTGATGGTGAAGCGCGGTGATCCGATCAAGCGCGGCCAGGTCATTGCCAAGTCGGGTCAATCGGGAGAAGTCGGATCGCCGCAGCTCCACTTCGAGATCCGCAAGGGTTCGTCCCCGGTTGACCCGCTGCAATTCCTCAATGGGGCATAGGCGAGAGCGCCTGCCGCCGTCCGGTGCTAGGGCTCGCCTTTCGGCGAGCCCTTCTAGTTCGGGCTAGTTTGGGGGCGGGGAGATCGCCGCAATCACGGTGGCTGAGGCTGGCTGAGTGCCACGCATCCAGACGTCGTCGCCCGCGAGGGCTGGCGAAGTTCGCCGTTACCTCGCGCTCAGCCGCACGCCGAGCCGGCCCGCGAGGTCCTGTGTGAACTGCCAGGCGACGCGGCCCGAGCGTGAGCCGCGCGTGGTGGCCCATTCCAGCGCCTCGCGCTCCAACTGATCCTCGGCGACCGCGATGTCGAAATGGCTGCAATAGCCCCGGACCATCGCGAGGTACTCGTCCTGGCTGCAGCGGTGGAAACCAAGCCACAGGCCGAAGCGGTCCGATAGCGAGACCTTCTCCTCGACCGCTTCGCCCGGATTGATCGCGGTCGAGCGCTCGTTCTCGATCATGTCGCGGGCAAGCAGGTGGCGGCGATTCGAGGTTGCGTAGAGAATGACGTTCTCGGGCCGGCCCTCGATGCCGCCTTCGAGCACTGCCTTCAGCGACTTGTAGGATGCATCATTGCCGTCGAACGACAGGTCGTCGCAGAACACGATGAAGTGGAACGGAGCCGCCCGCAGGATGTCCATCAGCGCCGGCAGGCTCTCGATGTCCTCGCGGTGGATCTCGATCAGCTTCAGGCGGTCGGCCGGCTTGCGCGCGACGTTGATGCTGGCATGGGCGGCCTTCACCAGCGACGACTTGCCCATGCCGCGCGCGCCCCACAACAGGGCGTTGTTGGCGGGCAGGCCGTTGGCGAAGCGCTCGGTGTTCTCGATCAGGATGTCGCGCATCCGGTCGATACCCTTGAGCAGATCGATCTCGACGCGGCTGACGCGCGGCACGGTCGAGAGCCGGCCGTCCGGATGCCAGACGAAGGCGTCGGCGGCATTCAGGTCGAGCGCAGGTGCGGCACCCGCATGAGTTGCGGCCAGATGCGCCGCGATCGCTTCCAGCGCGCGGGCGATCCGCTCCGGCGTGTCGTCGGCAGCCGCGCCGGCGGGACGTTTTGCCGCGACCTTCGACGGCTCTTTCACCGCGGACCGGGGAGGCTTGGCGACGGGTCTGGCGATCGTTTTGGCGGGGCTGCGGGGCGGGGCTTTGGCTGGTTTTTTCGACATGCTGCAAGTTCCTGATGAGGCAGCCATATCGGGCCTCGGGGGCGGCCGCAAGCGGAGGAAATCAAGGGACCGGGCGCCTTGCTATTGGGACCGCGGCCGTTATATTCCGCGCGAAATTCGCAAGAGGCCGGCCCGCGCCGAGAGCAGCGTGGTTCGCCGGCTATTTCCGTCTCACCGGGCACTGGCCCTCGAGGATCGACCACATGCTGATTACCCCTGCCTATGCCCAGGCCGCCGGCGCTGGCGATACCAACAGCATGCTGATGTCGCTGCTGCCGTTCGCGCTGATCTTCGTGATCATGTACTTCCTGATCCTGCGGCCGCAGCAGAAGAAGGTCAAAGAGCACGCCGATCTCGTCAAGAACGTCCGCCGCGGCGACACGATCGTGACCCAGGGCGGTCTGGTCGGCAAGGTCACCAAGGTCGTCGACGACGACCAGGTCGAGTTCGAGATTGCGGACGGCATCCGCGTGCGCCAGATGCGCCAGATGATCACGGGCGTCCGCACCAAGGGCGAGCCCGCCAAGGCGGATGCGAAGGACGACAAGAAGGACGAGAAGGCCGCGAGCTGATTTCGGCTTGGCCGGCGTCACGCCGGTCCTCCTCTGATGTTCTGATTTCCCGGGCCGCCTTTCGGCCCTTACGGACACCTCTCATGTTGTATTTCACGCGGTGGAAGGCGCTGGGCATCATCCTCACGGCGCTCGTGGTGTGCCTGTGCGCGGTGCCCAACTTTTTCCCCGAAGCGACGGTCAAGACCTGGCCGGCCTGGGCGCAGCGTCACATCGTCCTCGGTCTCGATCTGCAGGGCGGCTCCTATCTGCTGCTCGAAGTCGACTCCAACTACGTCAAGAAGGAGCGGCTCGATTCCGTGCGCGATGACGTGCGCCGGACGCTCCGCGATGCCAAGATCGGCTACACCGGATTGGCAAGCAAGGGTGACGGCGTCGAGGTCCGCATCACCAAGGATGCCGACGTCCCGACCGCGCTGTCCAAGCTGCGCGATCTCTCCCAGCCACTTGGCGGCCTGCTGGGATCGAGCGGCCAGCGCAGCCTCGAAGTCAGCGACGCCGGCGGCAGCGTGATCAGGCTGGTGATCCCGCAGGCTGCCATCACCGAGCGCGTCCGCCAGACGATCGAGCAGTCGATCCAGATCGTCGAGCGCCGCATCAACGAGCTCGGCACCGTCGAGCCGGTGATCCAGCGACAAGGCACCGACCGCATCCTGGTGCAGGTGCCCGGTCTGCAGGATCCGACCCAGCTGAAGAACCTGCTCGGCCGGACTGCGAAGATGGAATTCCGCATGGTCGACACCACGGTGTCGCCCGAGCAGGCGCTGCAAGGGCGGGTGCCGTCGGATTCCGAAGTGCTGCAGAGTGCCTCGCCGCCGAACCAGCCTTATGTCGTGAAGAAGCAGGTGCTGGTTTCCGGCGGCGATCTGTCCGACGCGCAGACCGGTTTCGACCAGCGCACCAACGAGCCGATCGTCTCGTTCCGCTTCAACTCGGCCGGCGCCCGCAAATTCGCGCAGGCGACGACCGAGAATGTCGGCCAGCCATTCGCGATCGTGCTCGACAACAAGGTGATCTCGGCGCCGGTCATTCGCGAGCCGATCACCGGCGGTTCGGGCCAGATCTCCGGCAATTTCACCGTGCAGTCGGCCAACGAGCTGGCGATCCTGCTGCGCGCCGGCGCGCTGCCGGCGCCGCTGACGGTCATCGAGGAGCGCACCGTCGGTCCCGGCCTCGGCGCCGACTCGATCGCCAAGGGAGAGCTCGCGTCTTATGTCGGCTCGATCCTGGTCATCGTGTTCATGCTGGTGACCTACCGGCTGTTCGGCGTGTTCGCCAACATTGCCGTGGTGGTCAACGTCGCGATGATCTTCGGCGTGCTGTCGCTGCTCAATGCCACGCTGACGCTGCCCGGCATCGCCGGCATCGTGCTCACCGTCGGCATCGCCGTCGACTCGAACGTGCTGATCTATGAGCGCATCCGCGAGGAGCTGCGCGGCGGCCGCAACGCGATCTCGGCGATCGACGCCGGCTTCAAGCGGGCGCTGGCGACGATTCTCGACTCCAACATCACCACCTTCATCGCTGCCGCCGTGCTGTTCTACATCGGCACCGGTCCCGTGCGCGGCTTTGCCGTGACTCTCGGCATCGGCATCCTCACCACGGTCTTCACCGCCTTCACGCTGACACGTCTGATCGTCGCGGCGTGGGTGCGGTGGAAGCGGCCGCAAAGCGTGCCAATCTAGGAGCTAAAGTGACACACTGGGTTCTCATCGGGCTTGGCATCCTGATCGCGGTGCTGACGGTGGTCAGCGCGCTCGGCCTGCTGCCGTCGCTGCGCATCGTTCCCGACGACACGCATTTCGATTTCACGCAGTTCCGGCGCATCAGCTTTCCGATCTCCGCGGCGCTCTCGATCCTCGCGATCGTGCTGTTCTTCACCCACGGTCTTAACCTCGGCATCGACTTTCGCGGCGGCAGCTTGCTGGAGGTGCGGTCCAAGTCGGGTCCCGCCGACATCGCGGGCATGCGCGCGACGCTGGCCAAGCTCGAGCTCGGCGAGGTGCAGCTGCAGCAGTTCGGCGGGCCGGAGGGCGTGCTGATCCGCGTGGCCGAGCAGCCCGGCGGCGACGCCGCGCAGCAGGAAGCCGCCAACAAGGTGAAGGCGGCGATCGGCGATTCCGTCGAGTATCGCCGGGTCGAGGTCGTCGGTCCGCGCGTCTCCGGTGAGTTCCTGGCCGTTGGCATGCTCGGCCTGATGCTCGCGATCGTCTCGATCCTGATCTATCTCTGGTTCCGCTTCGAGTGGCAGTTCGCGCTCGGCGCCATGATCGCCAACGTCCACGACATCGTGCTGACGATCGGCTTCATGTCGATCAGCCAGGTCGATTTCGACCTCACCAGCATCGCGGCGCTGCTGACCATCCTCGGCTATTCGCTCAACGACACCGTCGTCATCTACGACCGTATCCGCGAGATGCTCAGGCGCTACAAGAAGATGCCGATGCCGCAGCTGCTCAACGAGTCGATCAATTCGACGCTGTCGCGCTCGATCATCACCCACGTCACCGTCACCCTGGCGCTGCTCGCGCTGCTGCTGTTCGGCGGCCCGGCGATCCACAGCTTCACCGCTGTGATGATGTTCGGCGTCGTGCTGGTCGGCACCTACACCTCGATCTTCATCGCTGCACCGATCCTGATCTATCTCGGCGTTGGGACGATCCGGGGTGACCAGGTCGACGAGCCGAAGAAGAAGCCCTGATCAGCCATTGGACCCGGATCGGGGTTGAGAGGTTGGTCTCGCATGTCAGCTGACACGCCACATTTCCCGCGGTCCGCGCCGATCGACGGCTATGGCAAAGGCGGCTTCGCCTTTGCCGACATGTCGCATCGCGGCTCGCTGCTGTGCCTGCCGGATTCGATCTGGGCCTGGGACGTCACCCAGCCGAGTCAGATCGACCGCTATGCGCTGCAGCGCGTGTTCGATGCAGCGAACAAGATCGACACGCTGATCGTCGGGACCGGGACCGAGGTCTGGATCCCGCCGGCGCCGTTGCGCTCGGCGCTGCGCAACGTGAACGTCGTGCTCGATGCGATGCAGACCGGACCGGCCATCCGCACCTACAACGTCATGATCGGCGAGCGGCGCCGGGTTGCGGCGGCGCTCATTGCCGTCCCATGAGCCAGACCAGCGCTGACAGCGATGCCGCGTTCTGTGCCGGCCTCGTGCGGGAGCATGATTTCGACCGTTACGCCTCGACCTTGTTCGTCGGGCCGGAGATCCGACGGGCATTGCTGTCGCTCTATGCGTTCAACGTCGAGGTCACCCGGATTCGCGATCTGGTCTCGCAGCCGCTGCCGGGCGAGGTTCGCCAGCAATGGTGGCGCGACACCTTGACGGGCCTCGAGCATGGCGGCGTCGAAGGCAATCCCGTTGCCGCCGAACTTCTGTACACCGTACAGCGGTACGCTCTTCCGATCGAGCGGCTGACGCGTCTGGTCGACGAGCATCAGTTCGATCTCTACAACGATCCCATGCCGACCATGGCCGCGCTCGACGGCCATCTCGGTGATACGCGCGGGGCGCTGTTCGCGCTCGCCGCGCAAATCACCGCGCCTCCCTTCGCCGGCGCGGATCATCTGGCGCATCACGCGGGAATCGCACTCGGAATCATGCAGGTGATTGCATCGTTGCCTCGGGATGTCGCTCACCGGCAGCTCTATGTGCCGCTTGATCTCCTTTCCCAGCATGGTGTCGGCCAGGAAGAGATCTTCGCCGGCAAGCCGACGCGAGCGATCCGGGCCCTGCTGGCCGATCTGCGCGGGCAGGCCCGGCAGCATCTGGATCATACGATGGAGCTGGCGCGGGAGGCTCCGCCCGCCGTGCGGCCGGTTCTGTTGCCGCTGGCGTTGGTTCGTCGCGACCTGACGCGGGCTGAGCGCCGCAACGACGATCCGTTCCAGCCGCAGCCCCGCTCACGCCTCGCGACGCTGTGGACGCTGTGGCGCGCAGCGAGGACCGCAAGCTACCGCGGACGTTGACGCCTTTCGCGGGCTCACGCCGTCGGCATCGCATTCCAGAGAGGCGGGCTATGCAGCAGGCGCGGCATGTCGGGCGCCTCGTGGCGGTGGATCGTGCAGCGGGTATCCCAGACGACGAGATCACCAGGCCGACAGGTGTGGGCCCAGCTGAACTCGGGCCGCTCGGCAAGCTGCCAGAGATCATCGAGCAGGGCATCGGACTCGCACCCGGCGAGCCCGACGACGGAGGAATGCCGGCGCTGTCCGAGCGCCAGCATCGAGCGGCCCGTATCGGCATGAATGCCGACCAGCGGATGCACCGGACCTGCGGTGGTGGTGCGGCGCCCATCGTCGGAGGTGTCGGTGGTGAGATGGCGAATCTTCAGATGAGCGACCCGGCTGCGCAACGCGGGCGAGAGCGCGTCATAGGCGGCGTAGAGGCTGCAGAACGACAGCCGGTCGCCGAACGTGGTGCCGGGGGATGTGTAGATCAGATCGGCGTGGCCGAAGCGCCGGCTGAAGGCGGAGATGTCGCGCTCGCCGAGGCGCTGGCCGCGCACCAGCAGCACCTGGTGCTTGAGCAGCGCGCGCATGAACGAAGCGAACGCCCAGTCGTCGAAAGATCTGAGATCGACGTTGCAGACTTCGGCGCCGAGCGCCTTTCCCGTCGGGAGGACCTGGACGAGGCTGCTTTCAGCGCTTCGAGCAACGTTGCTTCTGAGACTCACGTGCGTCATCTCCCAAGTTTCACCAGCGCCTGGGAATCAACCATCGTAATTTGTCGGGGGTGTTTCGGCTCGGAGGCAATTCGCGGAAGGATCGCGGCACGATCTGCCGATTGTCGGCACACTCTGCCGCTCTGAGTCAGAAATTGGACGCTTCAAGGCGGCGCGCGAGGAAATATCAAGCAACCTGCAACTCATTCGCAGGCATCATGACGCTTCAGCGGGCGCGTCGGCCGCGCGAGCGAATCAGCGCGGCCGCTGCGTTCCCTTGATTTGGGTCCGATGCATGATTCGCCGCGCATGATCATCGAACGGATCGCGCCGATGCATCGTCGAGCGATTGTCCCAGATGACGAGATCGCCGACCTTCCACACATGTTCCCAAGCGAAGTCCGGGCGCGCGACGTAGGTCCACAATTCGTCGAGCAGCGTCTCCGACTCGGCAAGCTCGAGGCCGATCAGATACGCGTTGCGACGGCGTCCGAGATACAGCATCTGTCGACCGGACTCGGGATGCGTGCAGACCAGCGGATGAATGGCGCCGGGCGAGGTCCGCGGATCATCCGTCGGCGTGACACCCTGACGGACGAAGCCGCCGCTATTGTAGGTGCCGTCATGCTTGATCTCGAGATCCGCGATACGGCGCTTCAGCTCGGATGGAAGCGCGTCATAGACGGCGTACATGCTGCAGAACGAGGTGTTGCCGCCCACGGGCGGAATCTCCAGCGCATAGAGCGCACTCGCGATCGGTGGCGTGTCGAGATACGACATGTCAGTGTGCCACACCGCTTCGCCCGCGCCCAGGCTGCCGATGGCCTCGCCATTCACCTTCACATTCGAGACGATGTAGATCTCGGGCAGTCCGTCGACGAAGCGGCGTCCATTCTCCTGGACAGGCGCCCAGTCGAGATCGCCGAAGCGGCGGCTGAAGGCGATCAGATCCTGGTCGGACAGATCTTGGCCGCGCACCAGCAGCACGGAATGTTGGTGGAAGGCGCGGAGCAGGGCGCTGAACCCCGCGTCGTCCAGATGTTTGAGGTCGACGTGCCGGACCTCGGCACCGAGCTGCCTGCCCGTCGGAACGATCTCCATGCGGGATGACTGGGAGGCCGTGTCCGCGCGGGTCTCGACGTTCATGGTCCAATCCTCCCCAACGACATCGCAGCTTTGCAGGATACAGCCGGCGGCCTGCGAAGTCTCGTCCGCTCAGGCCGAGGGCAGCTTCAAGTCCGCCTCGAAATTGAACCGGTCGCGCAGGTTCTTTCGCGAGTCGAGGATGTCCTTCAGGAACGCGCGATCGCTGTCGCTGGTGAGCATCGGCTCGATCAGGTCGATCTGGTTCATCGCCACGAGTTGCAGCAGCTCGGTGCGGGGCCGGCCGCTGGCGTCGCGCGGCAGAGCGTGGACGACCTGGATGTGCTCCGGCGGCTTTGGGCCCCTGGCGGCCGCGAGCTCGTCCTGCAACTGAGTTTCAAGCGCAGGCTGCTCGGCCTCGACGAAGGCATAGAGGCCGACGCCGGTGCGGCGATCGGCGAAGGCGACGATCGCTGCGTCGCGCACCCCGGGATTCCTGCGAATCAGATCCATCAGCACCGGCGCGTCGTTCACCAGCCGCCGGCCACCGCCTTCGCGGTCGGTGAAGTTGAAGATGCCGCGAGTGATTGCGCGGTAGACCTTCTTGCCCGTCATCAGCCAGATGCGTGCGAACAGCGATTTCCGCGCCAGGATCTTGCGCTCTTTCGGCGTCAGCGCCTCGGGCGCGTAGGTGCGCTTGTGCTTGAGCAGGTGGCGCAGATCCTCATAGGCCGCGATCCGGAACAGCCGGCTGCGACGCGTGAAGCATGCGGCGAGCTGGAAGTCCGTCACGTAGCAACGGCCGTCATGGCCGACCAGCCAGTTCTGCTCTTTGGCAAGGTCGTTGTGCGTGATCCCGGCGCGATGCAGCCGGCGCATCATCTGCTTGGCCGAGCGGAAATAGGCGACGTTGCCGTGCGGCTTGGCCAGATGCAGCGCCACGCCATTGATGAAGCCGCGCACCAGCGCGCGATCTCCCGCCCACAACAGATCGGGCCCGGCGCTGAGCCCCTTGGCGAGTGCAAGCGCCTTGCGCTCGCGCGCGAACAGATGACGCGCCAGCACGAACGACCACCACGGCACCTCGTCGAGCCGGCGGAGCACCGCATCGACATCGCCGGCCCCGGTCTTGAAGCGGCCACGCTCCACGGTCGAGAACACATCGCGCTTGAGCAGCACGCCTTCGCTCCAGCGCGCCGCCAGCAAGGCAGAGTCGGTCTTCGGCAAGCTCATCGGACTCTCACGCAGCGGCCGCGACGCGCAGATGCTCGGCGATCCAGCGATCGAGATCCGCGAGCGCCCGGGCGCTCATCGCCTGCTTCTTTGCGACCGTCTTCTCGTTGCCCTTGAGCCTTGTTCCATCCGGCTTTCGCGTCGGAGCGGTCGCCAACGGCGGGAACAGGCCGAAATTGATGTTCATCGGCTGGAACGAGCGGGTCGGACCGTCGATCGTCTCGATATGGCCGCCGGTGATGTGCCCGAGCAGCGCGCCGAGCGCAGTGGTCGGGGGCGGCGGCAGGAGAGTCGCGCCGCGCACATCGGCTGCGGCGTATAGCCCTGCGATCAACCCGATGCTCGCCGACTCGACATAGCCTTCGCAGCCGGTCATCTGGCCGGCAAAGCGCAGCCTCGGCTGCACGCGCAGGCGCAACTGCTGGTCGAGCAGCTTCGGCGAGTTCAGAAACGTATTGCGGTGCAGGCCGCCGAGGCGGGCGAACTCCGCGTTTTCGAGGCCGGGAATGGTGCGGAAGATCTGCTGCTGCGGCCCGTATTTCAGTTTCGTCTGGAAGCCGACCATGTTGTAGAGCGTGCCGAGCTTGTTGTCCTGGCGCAACTGCACGATCGCGTACGGCTTGACCGTCGGGTCGTGCGGATTGGTCAACCCGACCGGCTTCATCGGGCCATGCCGCAGCGTCTCGTGGCCGCGCTCCGCCATGACCTCGATCGGCAGGCAGCCGTCGAAATAGGGCGTGTTGGTCTCCCACTCCTTGAAGTCGGTCTTTTCACCTGCGAGCAACGCGGCGACGAAGGCATCGTACTGCTCCCTCGTCATCGGGCAGTTGATGTAATCGGCACCGGTGCCGCCCGGACCAACCTTGTCGTAGCGCGACTGGAACCAGGCCTTCGACATGTCGATCGTGTCCTTGTGGACGATCGGCGCAATGGCATCGAAGAAGGCGAGCGCCGTCTCGTCGGTGAGGTCACGGATCGCTTCGGCCAGCGGTTGCGCGGTGAGGGGACCGGTCGCGATGATGACCCGGCTCCAATCGGCGGGCGGAACGCCGGAGATCTCGCCGCGGCGCAGCGCGATGCGGGGATGCCCTTCCAGAGCCGCAGCGACGGCCGCCGAGAAGCCATCACGGTCGACCGCCAGCGCACCACCGGCCGGGACCTGGTTGGCGTCGGCGGCGCGCATGATCAGCGAGCCGAGCCGGCGCATCTCCGCATGCAGCAGGCCGACGGCGTTGTTGGCGGCATCGTCGGAGCGGAACGAGTTGGAGCAGACGAGCTCCGCCGGCGTGGCGGTCCGATGTGCCTCGGTCATGCGGTCGGGCCGCATCTCGTGCAGCACCACGTCGACCCCGGCCTCAGCAAGCTGCCAGGCGGCTTCGGAGCCGGCGAGGCCGGCGCCGACAACGTGGACGGTATTGGAAGGTGATTTGGTGCCTGTCATGCGCGGGACAGGTAGCGCTTTTCCTCACCGCTGCAAATGCGCCAGTGCGGTTCAGTGCGAGAAACCGGGCGCGTGTGTTGCGTGTGGGAAGCCCTGGAAACGGCAACGCCCGCAGCGAGGCGGGCGATGTCCGGTCGATATCGGAAGAAGGCTTGATCAGCCGTTGTATTGGCCAGCGGCAACGCGCGGGATGTCCGAACGGTCGAGACCGATGTCGGCGAGTTCGCGATCGCTGAGCTGCGACAGCTCGGCAACGTTGCGCTGATACTCACGGAACGCCTGGACCATGCGGATGAGCGAGAGCAACATGAATATTCTCCTTTAGTTCGCGATTCAGTTCTTCGTGTGAACCTCATCGTTGAAATGAACATAGAAGAGATTGTTGCGATGCGGAAGCGCTGATGTTGCGATGCAGCTAAACCGTCGGCGCATAGCTTGGGTAACGCTTGAGTAAGAATCGGGCAGGGGCGCTCAGCGGGTAAGCGTCTATCGAAAACCTCCGTAATCATGCGGTTTTTCAATCGTTCGTCGAGTCGCTCAATCGATCGACCGGCCCTGCGACTGAGGAGCCATCAAGTGTCGATCGTCCCACGGGCCTCGTAGGAGTGCATGGGTCCTGGGTTGTGAATTTATATTCATTATTTGATGCCACGACCCCCGGGCCGATGGGCGCCATCACGTGCCGCTCGCAAGGATTTCATTTCGCTGGAATGTCCGGGAGGTGCGACAAAGTGTCGCGGTGGAGGGCAATGATGCCGACGCCATCGCACCAGCGAGGAAAAACAATGAACAGCAAACTGTTGGGGGCCGCGCTCGCCGTCGCGGCGATGACAATCTTCGGGCCGGCCCAGGCGGCGAGGATGCACGGCACCGGCTGCAGCGGGGCCAACTTGGAAAAAACGGAGACCGCGATCGAGGCGATGGCCGATGGCGATGCCAGATACACCGCGCAGCGGGAGATCGCGGCGGCCCAGGATGCGCTGCTGAGCGGCAAGATGGGCGCTTGCAGCGTTCATCTGACCAAGGCGATGCAGGCCGGGATGATCAAGTAGCGCGTCGTTCGTTCGCATCGTCGAACCCACGGCCGGTTGCCTCACCGCGATCGGCCTTTTCTGTGGCGCAGGCTACGGCGCCCGCGCCAGCTGGGTCGCAAACGTTGCGATCGTCCGCGCATAGACCTCGCTCTTGTTCCACTGCTGAATGATCGCGAAATTCGGGCTGCCGGGCTCCCAATCCTTGCCCTTCTGCCAGCCATAGCCCTTCAAATAGTTCGCGGTGGAGGCGAGCACGTCGGGCACGTTGCGGATCAGGTCACGGCGGCCGTTGCCGTCGAAATCGACCGCGTATTTCATCCAGGATGACGGCATGAATTGCGTCTGCCCGATCTCGCCGGCCCAGGCGCCGCGCATCTCGGCAGGCTGGAGATCGCCGCGGTCGACGATGCGCAGGGCGTCCATCAACTCGCCGCGGAACTGCTCGGCCCGCCGGCAATCATGAGCCAAGGTCGCCAGCGCCCGGATGGTCGGAAACTTGCCGACATTGACGCCGAAATCGGTCTCCAGCCCCCAGATCGCGACCAGCACCTCGCCCGGCACCCCGTAGCTCTGCTCGATCCGCGACAGCACCGAGCCGTATTGCTTGAGCATGTTGGAGCCGCGGGTCAGGCGCGGCGGCACCATGCGCCCGGAGAACTCCTCGAAGGTCTGGCTGAACACTTTCTGACCGCGGTCGCGATTGAGCACGCTCGGGTCGGGGGTGACGCCCGTCAGCGCGGCGTTGATCGCATTCTGCGAGATGCCCTTCGCCGCCGCCTCGGTCTTGAGTTCGGCAAGCCACGCATCGAAATTTCCGGTCCCGCAGGGAACGGCCGCCCTGGCCGGTGAGGTGAGGGCCAATAGGACAGCGAGACAGGCAAAGGCTGGGGCAGTGAGAACGCGAGCAATCATCGAAACACCTGAACGGCAATGGACTCAAAATAGGACGTGGGGACGTGCTCCATGTCGGGCGCAACCGCGGCAGCAACAAGGCCTGCCGATCACATTGATGTCGGTTTTCGCGACTGCGCCGCTATCGTCCATTACCGCCGGCCTGCAAGACGCCGCCGGCCCGTGGGCCGGCGGCAATGACAACTCATCGGTGCGCCCTCACATCGAGTCACGCGAGCGCCATGGGAAGAGGTTCGCGGGAAAATCCGCCGCCGGCTTCGACCCGCGCGGAGCCGGCCGCATGATCGGCGCGGCGTCGGGGTGGATCGCGATCGCCTCGCGATAGAGATGCCAGGTGGCGTGGCCGAGCACCGGGATCACCACCGCGAGGCCCAGGAAGAACGGGATCGTGCCGGCCACCAGCAGCACCGCGACGATCAGGCCCCAGGTGGCGACCGGGATCGGGTTCTGTGCCGCTACGCGCAGCGAGGTCACCACTGCCTCGAGTGCGCCGGCATGACGGTCGAGCATCAGGGGGAACGAGACGATGCTGAGGCACAGCGCCAGCAGTGCAAACAGGAAGCCCGCACCGCAGCCGACCGCGATCAGCCACCATCCTTGCGGCGTGGTGAACACGCGCTGAAGGAACTCGCTCGTACTGGCCGCGCCGCCATAGCCGAACACCGCGACGTAGATCGCCTGCGCCGTCGCCACCCAGGTGACGAACAGTGCGAGCAGCAATGTGCCGAGTCCCAGCATCGCACCGAACGAGGGCGAGCGCAGCACATCGAACGCATCCCATGCGCTGGCTTCCTCGCCGCGATCGCGGCGGCTGCTGAGCTCATAGAGTCCGAGCGCCGCGAACGGGCCGAGCAGGGCGAAACCGGCCGCCAGCGGGAACAGCAACGGCAGCACCGCATAGCCGAATACGGCGCGCGCCAGCACCAGACCGAGCACGGGATAGATCGCGCACAGCATCACGGCATGGCTGGGAACAGCCTTGAAATCATCCCAGCCGAGCCGCAGCGCGCGCGTCAGGCTCGAAAAGTCGATCGTGCGGATCGTGATCTCCGCTGCGACCTCGTCGGCGGGCCGCAGATGTGCCGCGGCATTGCTGTGATAGGTGGCCATCGTCGTTCGCTCCCTCATCTCGTGTGGGGCGCTTCCCAACCACGCAGGCCGGGCTGCGCTCGTCGTTGGACGGTTTCGCGGATGGCCAGACGCGACGAACCTCAGGGCGGCCATTCGCGAACGGAAGCGAAGAGCATAATGGTGATCGCGGCAGCGCCTACTCACGCCTCGGTGAGTGTTGTGAATGTCGCGGTGCATTAGAGCCACGTTCGCCATCCATGAAGCTGAGCATTCCCCGGACAAAGTCATTCCGCCGTCATTCCGCCTTCGGTAAGCTTCACAATCGTCGCCGTGTTCGCTTGGCAGGCGACCGGGGGCGAAGAGGCTGTGACGGGCAGCTCCGCAACGGAACACCGCCGGCCGAGTTCTTCATTCGATCACTATCCATTGGGAGCCATTGATGAGCGTTTTCGGAAAGATCATGGGCGCGATTTTCGGTCATCATGCCGAGGCCGCGCCGGCCGGTGGCAGTGCGCCTGCCACGGGCGGCAGCGCGCCAGCGGGCGGCACCGCAGCGGCTCCGACGGCGGCCCCTGCTGCTGCGCCGCAAAACGTCGACGTGGCTGCAATCGTCGACAAGGCCGCGGCGGCCAAGCATGAGAAGCTGGAGTGGCGCACCTCGATCGTCGACCTGATGAAGGCGCTCGACATCGATTCGAGCCTGGCCGCGCGCAAGGAGCTCGCCAAGGAGCTCGGCTACAGCGGCGACACCAACGACTCCGCCAGCATGAATGTCTGGCTGCACAAGCAGGTCATGAGCAAGCTCGCGGCCAATGGCGGCAAGCTGCCGCCGGAGATCAAGCACTGAGCGTGTGCCGCTCTCGTTCAAAAAGCGAAAGGCCCGCCATCGTGCGGGCCTTCGTCGTCTCTGATCGCGTGTTGGATGGCGGTGCGTGAGCGCCTCAGGCGCGCGCGAGCGCGGCGCGCTCCCATGCCTGCGCATACATCTGGTCGCGGTTGACCCCGATGTCGCGCAGCGTGCGATCGTCGAGCCGTTCGAGGCAGGCGAGCTGGGCGCGGTAGTGAACGTAGCGCTTGAGAACGTCGAAAATGGCGGTGATGAACATGAGCCTCTCCCCATTGGTCTGGTTGTCTGTTCGGCGGGGGATTGCTGATCCATCCGGGTAGCCATTGCGTTAATGTGGGTGCTGAGCTCGCTCCGTTCGGTAGTTCTACGGGTCGTCAGGCCATGATGTCGCGGTTCTCCGGGTGATCCCTGAGGTAATCGGCGACGAAGCTGCAGCCTGCGGCGACCTTGCGTCCCTCGCTGCGGATCAGCTCCAGCGCGCCCTTGACCAGCTCGGACGCGATGCCCCGCCCGCGGAGCGGACGCGGCGTCTCGGTGTGGGTGATGATCACCGCCTGCGGTGTCGCGCGATAATTGGCGAACGCGATGCTGCCTTCGATGTCGAGCTCGAAGCGGCTCTCGGCCTTGTTGTCGCGGACGGTGGTCATGATGCTCTACCTTCGTTTCGGTTTGTCGGTCAGCTTGATGAACTCGGCCAGCATGTCGCGGATCGACCACGGCTTGCCATCAATGGCGCCGCGGATGTCGTCGATCTTCCATTGGCCGGTATCGCGCACGAAGTCATAACGGATGACGTTGTCGGCCTGTTCCTTGCGATCGTCGCGGTGGCCGGCGATGGTGACGGCGATGGTCGCCTTGTCGGCGTCCTGCTTTTCGGGTGTCACCTTGAACGATGCGACGTCGGGATCCTGGGAATTGGTGATCGGATCGAAGTCGACCGCGCCAACCTCGCCCTTGGGCGTGCGGGCATCCATCGTCGCCCATTGGGCCGCCAGCGACTTCGACAGATATTTGGCCCGTGCTGCCTTGGTCTCGATGACGAAATTGCCGCCGTCCTCGCCCTTGCCCTTGGCGACGCGGGTGTAGATCGCGGTCATGATGCCCACCGGATCGTTGGCGGGGGCCTGCGCGTGAACAGGCGAGACGGCCAGCAAGCTGGCGAGGCTGAGCAGCAGGAGACGGCGATCGATCATGGTGTCCTCAAATCAGATTCGGTGCGCCGGGGATGCAGGAATTCGGGATGGACGACAGCGCGGCCGGCAGGGTTTTGTCGCACGGCGCCTGCATTCGTTCGAATGAGGCGGCTGCATGGGTGCGATGGCCCGGGTGATCTTGCGACGGCTTGCGGTACCACGATAAACAGGCACGGAGCAGGGCGGCCGAGATCGCCCCGGGATCGATCGAGGGGACGCCGCCAATGGTTTTGTTCATCAGCTGCAAGCAAGCGAGGGCCCCTCGATGACCACCGGATCCCTGCGCATGTCGCGGCGGGTGATGAACCTCGCGCATATCGTGACCCAGAACGGCCGTCGGCTCGCAGACCGCATCGGCTTCGTGTGGGGGGAACGTTCGTGGACCTGGCGCGAGATCGACGCGATGGTCTCGGCGCTGGCTGCGGGGCTCGCCGCGCAAGGGATCGCCAAGGGCGACCGCATCCTGGTGCATTCCAAGAATTGCGAGGAGATGTTCGTCTCGATGTTCGCCGCGTTCCGGCTCGGCGCGGTCTGGGTGCCCACCAATTTCCGCCTGATGCCAGACGAGGTCGCCTATCTCGCCACCGCCTCGGGCGCAAAGGCCTTCCTCTGCCATGGCGATTTTCCCGAGCATGCCGCGGCGGTGACGACGGCAGCATTCACCTGGCGCGTCGGCGAGAGTGGCGATCTCGGCACCCGCTCCGTTGGTGAGGTGATGAAGGCGCATGCGGGGGCGGATGTCGCGAACGCAGCGGTGGAGCACGACGATCCCTGCTGGTTCTTCTTCACCTCCGGCACGACGGGCCGCTCGAAAGCTGCAGTGCTCACCCATGGCCAGATGGCCTTCGTCATCACCAACCATCTCGCCGACCTGACGCCGGGCACGACCGAGCACGACGCGTCGCTGGTGGTTGCGCCGCTGTCGCATGGCGCGGGCGTGCACCAGCTGATGCAGAGCGCGCGCGGCGCCAAGACCGTGCTGCTGCCGAGCGAGAAGTTCGATATCGCCGAGGCCTTCCGGCTGATCGAGAGGCATCGCGTCAGCAATCTGTTCACCGTGCCGACGATCCTGAAGATGATGGTCGAGCATCCTGCGGTCGAGCAGTTCGATCATTCCTCGCTGCGCCACGTCATCTATGCCGGTGCACCGATGTACCGCGAGGACCAGAAGCGCGCGCTGGCGCGGCTCGGCAAGGTCATCGTGCAGTATTTCGGGCTCGGCGAGGTCACCGGCAACATCACCGTGCTGCCGGCCGCCGCGCATGAGGAGGAGGACGGACCCGACGCGCGGATCGGCAGCTGCGGCTATGAGCGCACGGGCATGCAGGTCTCGATCCAGGACGATCAAGGCCGCGAGCTGAACTCGGGCGAGACCGGCGAGATCTGCGTCATCGGGCCGGCGGTGTTCGCGGGCTACTACGACAATCCCGAAGCCAATGCGAAGGCATTCCGCGACGGCTGGTTCCGCACCGGCGATCTCGGTCACATGGACGCGCAGGGCTTCGTCTACATCACCGGCCGCGCGTCCGACATGTACATCTCCGGCGGCTCCAACATCTATCCGCGCGAGGTCGAGGAAAAGATCCTGACCCATCCGGATATCGGCGAGGTCGCCGTGCTCGGCGTGCCCGATCCGGTGTGGGGCGAGGTCGGCGTCGCCGTCTGCGTGGCGCGCGACGGCGCGGCGGCACCGAGCGAAAGCGCCATCGCCGGCTATCTCGCCACCAAGCTGCCGCGCTACAAGATGCCGAAGCGGTTCTTTTTCTGGGATGCCTTGCCGAAGTCGGGCTATGGCAAGATCCCGAAGCGCTTGGTGCGCGACGAGCTCGAGGCGCGCGGCCTGCTCGACCTCACCAAGCAGGGTTGAAAGTCGATGAGATCGATCACGCAACCCGGCTTGCCGGTCGCCGAGCGAATCCAATGGGTCGAGGCGCGCGGCCGCGCTTTCACGTTCACCATGGAGCAAGGGCAGCCGCTGCTGGAGGCTGCGCGCCGCGGCTTTGCGGCGCACGGATTTGCCGGTGGCGTGCTCGAGATCAAGCGCGGTGCACTCGGACCGTTCGCCTATGTGATGCCGGCGCTGTCGAAGACCGCGGATCACGCTGCGTTCTACAGCGAGACCTATCGTCCCGCCGGCGTGACGCGGCTCTCGACCGCCACGATGACGCTCGGCGTGCGCGACGGCGCGCCATTCTTCCATTGCCACGCGCTGTGGACCGAAGCGGGCGGCCGCGCGGGAGGCGGGCACATCCTGCCGGAGGAAACCGTCGTCGCCGAGCCGTTCGAGGTCACGGCGTTTGGCGTCGATGGGGCGATCTTCGCGGCCGAGCCTGATCCCGAGACCGGCTTCAAGCTGTTCGGACCGGTTCCTGCCGCACCGCGCGGCGCGACGACGGATCGCCGCGCCTTCGCGCTGCGGCTGCGGCCGAACCAGGATTTCGCCGGCTGCCTCGAAGCGTTCTGCAAGACGCAGGGCGTCCGTGAGGCCCGCATCCGCGGCGGCGTCGGTTCGACCATCGGCGCGCGCTTCGACGACGGCGGCGTCGTCGAGCCGTTCGCGACCGAGCTGACCATCACTTCGGGCGCGATCGCGCCCAGCGCCGACGGTCTCCAAGCCACGCTCGACGTCGCGCTGGTCGACTACACCGGAGCGCTGGCGCAGGGCCGTCTGGTGCGCGGTGACAATCCGGTGCTGATGACCATGGAGCTGGTGCTGGAGGTCGTGGCATAGATCGATGGCCGTGGTGGCGGGCGGCGCCTTGATGTGCGAGATTGCCCGTGAGGTCACTGAGGTTGTGTAGACGGCATGGCGAGGAAGCAGCGTGAGATCCGGCTGCGCGCACCCTATCTGAAGCGGCTGTGGCTCGATCCGGCAAAGGTCGATGACCGGACCGCCTATCCGTTCTGCCTGCCGTTTCTCCGCGACGACTTCGAGCTGAGCTTCACCAGCGCGATCACCATCATTGTCGGCGAGAACGGCACCGGGAAGTCGACGTTGCTCGAAGGCATCGCGGCGCTCGCAGGCTATGACGAGGCCGGCGGCGGCAAGGGATACATGCCGGTGAATCACGCCCGCGCGGTGGAGCGCATGGGTGGCGCGCTGGGCAAGGCCTTCCGCGCCGCCTGGCTGCCCAGGATCACGCAAGGCTGGTTCTTCCGCGCCGAAAGCTTCTTCTCGGTGGCGCGCTATCTCGACGAGGCTGCGCTGGACGATCCGCTCGGTGGGCCGCCGCCCGACTTCCTGTCGCATTCGCATGGCGAAGGCTTCCTGCGCTTCTTCGAGGAGCGCTGCCAGCGCCAGGGCATCTACATCTTCGACGAGCCGGAATCGGCGCTGTCGCCTGCGCGCCAGATCGAGTTCCTCAGGCTGATGCGGCGCATGGATGACTCCGGACATTGCCAGCTGCTGATGGCGACGCATTCGCCGGTGCTGATGGCCTATCCCGGCGCGAGCTTGCTGCGCCTGAGCAAGAATGGTCTTGAGCCCGTCCGGGTGCAGGACACCGATCATTTCAAGGCGCTGCGGGAGTTCTGCACCGATCCTGATGGGTTCGTGCAGGGCGTGCTCGCGGAGTGAGGGCACGAGCGCTCTGGTCATCTGCGTGGCTTTGCGCCGCTCGGGACGACAATCACAGCTGTCATCGCCCGGCTTGACCGGGCGATCCATTTCGCCGCGGCCCATCGATCAACAACGACCGCTTCTGGAATACTCGATCGCCCGGTCAAGCCGGGCGATGACAGGGGAGTGTGGGACTGTGGTGTTGCGCAATAAGTTGGCATGAAGCACCGTTCTCGCGATGCCTCTGCATCCGAGCTTTGCCATTCATGTCGCCCTCCGGAAGTGAGAGGGCGCAGGGAAGGCCGGGTGCAGGCCGCACCCATGGCCCGCCTGCGAAAAAAATGCAGGCGGCAGGAACCACAGGATTGGCCGGACAACCGGCCTTCCCTGCGCGACGGTTTACGGCTTATACGCGCTCTCCTCGGTGCACCGGGCTTTTTGGCCACCGTCATCGGCGTGACGCCCTGAAGACATCGACACCCACTTGACCTCAGCGTCGGGAGGTCAGGACCACACGATTTCGCCGTCCGCCCCGAAACCCGTCGTCTGCGCAAAAGCACCGGGTCCGTGACGTCCATCGCATCCCGCCCTCCACGCCCGTGACGACCGCGAAGCGCCCCTCTCGTGAGGGCAGGACGGCGACAGAAAAACCGAAATTCTGCAAAGACGAAAGCGGAATATTTTTCGCGGACCGACTGGACAGGGGTGATGCCGCTGATCCCTTGTCGAAATTTAGATTTTGCGCGCGGCCCTGTTTTGGTGTCAAACGGCAGTGTCGCGGCGTGGGCGTCGGGCAAATCAGGTCGCGACGCGGGCAGGGAAGAGCAGGGTTGCAGATGCCGGAGCGAGCCGATTCTCACGCCGAGCTCGAGCAGGCGCTGCTCGCGCTCGATGACCGGGCCATGGTGCTGGAGGAGCTCGACGGCTTCATCGCCGGTCTGCTGGTTCTGCCCGAGCAGGTCCCACCCGGCGAATGGTTCGCGGCGGCGTTCGGGTTCGGCAGGGGGAAGCGCTCGGTGTTCGCGAGCATCGACCATGCCAACGCGGTGCTCGATCTGGTGATGGCATATTACGACGAGATCGCACGGACGCTGACGCGCGAGCCGGAGCTGTATCAGCCGCGCTTTCCGGTCGATCCCGTGAACGGCGACGTGATGTGGGAGCTGTGGATCGACGGCTTTGCTGCGGCGGTGGACCTCCGTGGCGCGCGGTTCGCCGCCTATCGGCAGGTCGACGGCGACGTCGGCGAGGCGGCGCTGAGACTGATGGTGGCGATCGAGCTGGCGCTTGACGAAGACGGCGATCGTGTCGCCAATCCCGAGCTCGACCGCGCGGCGCCGGCTGACATCCGCGATGCCGTGCTGACCTTGAACCGTCATCGTCGGAGCGGCGCGACCGTGCCCGGCGCACCCGCCTTCACCGAGCAGCCCAATCCGTTCGCGTCATTCGGCAAGATCGGCCGCAACGATCCGTGTCCCTGCGGTTCCGGCCGGAAATACAAGCGCTGCTGCGGCGCGAATTGAGGCGGCCGCGACCGCCACGACACGGTCTTTTTTGTTGCAACAATCCGGTGCGGTGCAAATATGGTGCTGCCCGCGCCGGATGCGCGGGCCAATGAGACTGGTTGAGGAAACGACATGAGGATGGTGTTCGGCAAGGCGCCGGCCGTGACGGCGGCGCTCGCGATCGCAACGGCCCTGACAATCACGGCTCTGACCACGGCGGAAGCGCATGGTCCGACCCGGCGCAAGGTGCAGGAGCATGTCGAGATCAATGCCGCACCCGCCAAGGTGTGGGCCGTGATCGGCAACTTTCAGGACATGAGCTGGCTCGGTCCGGTCGAGAAGACCGCGGGCGACAAGGGCAACGAGATCGGCGCCACGCGCAAGCTGACCCTGAAGGGCGGCGCCACCGTCGATGAGGAGCTCTACAAATACGACGCCGAGAAGATGAGCTATTCGTACCGCATCACGAGTGTCGACGTGAAGGTGCTGCCGGTGACGAACTACTCGTCGACCATCGCGGTGACGCCGACCGCGGACGGCAAGGGCAGCGTGGTCGAATGGACCGGCGCCTTCTACCGCGGCTTCCCGAACAACGACCCGCCGCCGGAGCTGAGCGACGAGGCCGCGGTCGATGCGGTGACCGGGCTCTACAAGGGCGGACTGGAAGGCTTGAAGAAGAAGGTGGAGAGCGGGAGCTAAGGATTGCGGTTGAGGGATCGCTCATGTGGCTCAGCGCGCGCTGCGCTCCCTCTCCCCGTTCTTACGGGGAGAGGGTTGGGGTGAGGGGCAGCCGCACGGGGAGTGTACGTGGGGAGACCCGCATCCTTTCATCCGGATCGGATCTGACGGTGCAATCAGTGCGCGCGCAATTCGTCGCGCCCACGCAGCCGCGCAGAGATAAGGACCAGGGTCACTTCGGCAGCTTTCAAATTCGCGCGGTCTGGTATCGAGTTCTTTTAGTCGGTTCTTTCCTCGCCTGTATCGCCATCACCGCCCACGCCGAGGAAGCCTTCGTCACCAATCAGCTCAGCGATGATCTCACCATCGTCGACCTCGCCACCTCGAAGCCCGTCGCCACCATTCCGATCGGCGGCAAGCCGGCGGGCGTGGCCGTCGCCGCGGACGGGCGCTTCGCCTACGTGGCGAGCCCCGACGACAAATCCGTCAGCGTCCTCGACGCCGTCGCGCGCAAGGTGGTCGGACGTATCGATGTCGGTGGTGGGCCGCTCGGCATCGCCGTGACGCCGGATGGCGCGACGGTCTATGTTGCCGACTGGTACAATGCCGCGATCCGCGTGATCGATGCGAAAGCCCGCGCCGTGACCGGCAGCATCGCTGTCGGCGCATCGCCCTCGGGGCTCGCGGTGACACAAGACGGCAAGCTGCTGCTGTCGGCCGATCGTGACGACGACATGGTCTCGGTGATCGACACCGCGACCCGGCAGCGGCTCAAGACCATCAAGGTGGGCACGCGGCCGTTCGGCATCACCATCGATGCCGAGGGCCGGCGCGCCTACACCGCCAATGTCGGCTCCAACGACGTCTCGGTGATCGATCTCGCCGGCGGCCGTGAGATCGGCCGCATCAAGACCGGCCTGCGGCCCTATGCCGTCGCGCTGGCGCAGGGCAGGGGCTTCGTCACCGACCAGTATGACGGCACGGTGAGCGTGTTCGACATCGCCAGCCTGCAGCCGCTCGAGCGCATCAATGTCGGCGACTATCCCGAAGGCATCGAGGCGACCGCGGACGGCCAGCGGATCATCGTTGCCAATTGGGAGAGCAACATCCTGAGCGTCATCGACGTGGCCGCGTTGAAGGTGACAAGCGAGATCAAGGTCGGCAACGGCCCGCGCGCGTTCGGCGCGTTCCTGCGCCGGTGAGGCGCTTGCGCAGCCCGGATGAGCGCGAGCGACATCCGGGTTCTCCTCCGACATCAGCGATAATCCCCGATGTCGCTGCGCTCATGCGGGCGACGAGGCGGCGGCCTGGGTCACCACCAGCCGCTCCACGATCTCCTCCATCCGCGTGAACACCAGCTCCGGCTGCCGGTCGCGCAGCGCCTTCTCCGCGGCATAGCCCCACGTCACGGCGCCGAACGCGATGCCGGCGGTGCGCGCCGCCTCGATGTCGCGGGTCTCGTCGCCGATCGCGATCACCTCGGCCGGGGTTGCGCCGATGCACTTGACGACACGCTTGAACTTCTTCGCCTTGCCGTACAGCGAGGCGGAGCAGTCATAGACCGAGAACAGCTGCGCCGACGCTCCGAGCTTCTGCCGCGCATTGGCCTCGGTGTCCGACGACACCAGCGCCAGGCGGATGTCCGCCGCTGCCAGCGCCGCCAGCATGGCCTCGACGCCGGCGAACAGCGGAATGCTGGCGGCCTGCTCGGTCTTGAGGCGGCGGATGTGCCGCGCGATCAGCGGCAGCTTCCAGCGCGAGACGCCGAGATGGTTCAGCACCTCGGCGGTCGAGGAATGGCGCAGCAGCTCGACGTCCTCGTCGACGACGGGGCGAAAGCGATAGCGCGCGGCCACCGTATTCACGTTGCGACGAAACCAGGGCAGGCTGTCGGCCAGGGTGCCGTCGAGATCGAAGATGACGAGAGAATAGGGCATCGGACCTGAAGCGGTGGGCGGGACGACGGCAGCATGTTGGTACGACAGCATGCGCCATAGCAACGGCACGCGCACGGCGCAACGTGATCAGGCCGGCGGCCGGTCCGCGCCCGGCGGTCGACGAAGATAATCTGAGGTTGAACATGTTGTGATGTGCACGCCGGATGGGCCGCGGCTATGCTGATGGCAGGCAGGGCGCGCGTTCGCTCGGCCTGCACGATTTGAATCATTTTTTCATTTGCGAGCAGAGAGATTTCACATGGCCCTCAACAAGGTTGCTGCCGCCTATCTGTCCTACTTCGCCTATATCGACGATGCGCTGGACACCGTCCAGCCGAGCGATTTCACCAAGATGCTCAGCGCAGTGCCGTCGGGGGCCGCGAACGGTCCGTGGTCGCTGTGCTGGGGGCCGGCGGTCAACGACGGCGTGCTCGCCTACGTGGCGCAGGGCAATGACGGCAGCTACGCGCTGGCGTTCCGCGGCACCGATGTTGACGGCTCGGTCGCAGGCGCATTCGAGAACGTGCTGGCCGATGCCGATGCGGTCTTTCTGGTGCCCTGGCTGTATCCGCAGCAGACCGGAGCGCCGCAGCAGGTCAGCGCCGGCATCAACGATGCGCTGGCGCTGGCGATGGCGATGACCGACCCCACGACGGACCTGACGCTGCTGGACTATCTGCGCGGTCTTGCCGCCAACCAGAACCTGCAACTGATGGTGACCGGGCACAGCCTGGGCGGCGCGCTTGCCGTCGTCGCAACGGCGTGGCTGCAGGATCAGCTGCCGAAGCTGAATTCGTCGATGACCTTCACGCTGTGGCCGCACAGCTTCGCCGCACCGACGATGTGGAACGACGGCTTCGCGACCACGTTCGCCAAGTCCTACACCTACTACGCTGCCGTCAACAGCAACGACATCGTGCCGATGGGCTGGGCCAATCTGAAGGGCATTCTCGGCACCTATCCGGCGCCGGCCCCGGTGCTGAAGGACACCAACTATTTCTCGATCTACCTGCCGCTGAAGGGGCTCAGCAACACCATCCCGACCTATACGCCGATCACGCCGAGCAATCCGGATGCGTTCACGATTGCGCCGGTCGCGGAGCCGAACGATTCCTGGACTGCGGAGGCGGGGTATATGCATTCGATGCAGTTGCAGTACTTTCCGCACGCGACCGGCACTACGGCGCCGGTGCTGCCGGGAATCACCAAGACGGGCGTGGCGCGTCCGCGCGCGGCTGCCGCCGCGGCGTGAGCGACCGGGGAGCCCGGGCGAGCTCTGGTTCCGATGATTGCTGGACTGCGCCTCGCAAGTCTGCAAGGCGCTGCCCTCTCCGGCAGGATCACGATTGCATCACGGTCGATGTGAGCGTGCGTTGCAGGAACGGTGCTGCACTGCGGTGGTTGACTCCCGACAGGAGCAAGGGAGACCTCCATGCAACGCACGATCAAGATGGCTGCGCTGGCCGCAGCAACCCTGGTGATTGGCACCGCCGCCGCGTCGGCGCAGGGCTATGCCCGCTACGGCGACACGATGGCCTGGGTGCCGCCGGCACAAGGATACGACTCCGAGCCGGTCTATGGCGCGCAGGCCTATGCACCCGGTCCGGCGGCGGGTCCGGTGACCTGGAGCCGCGGCTACAACGGCACCAATCATCCGACCCCCGGCTCGACCCAGGGCGATGTCGGCCCGTCCGGCAACAACAACGGCACGCTGACCGGCGTCTATCGGCAGTGGTAATCGCCGTCACACGACAGTTTGAGTTCGTGTGAGTTCAGCAAGCCCGTCGCTCGACACGAGCGGCGGGTTTGTCGTTTGAGGCCGTCCGTCGGCCGCTGAGGCCAATTGCGGCTTGGATCATGTCATCGCGGGAACGTGAGCGCCGCGTTGTGTCGCACAAATCTTGTGAGCACCGGCGGAACCGCTGCCGCATCGATGGTGTTTGTTCCCCGATGAATTTGGAACAAGGGAGCAAGCTCATGACACGCACGTTTGGATTGGCCGCGCTGACCGCCGTCACGCTGGTGGCCGGCACCGTCGGCGCCTCGGCCGGCGAGTACGGCCCAGGCGGCTACGGCTATGGCGGCCAGATCACCAGCACCTATGCCTATCGCGACTCCTACGCCTGGGCGCCGGGCCCGGTCTATGAGGAAGGCTACGTCGCCGTCGCGCCGGGCCCGTATGCGGGCCCGGGCTGGGGCGCCGGCTACAACGGCACCAACCACCCGACCCCGAGCTCGACCCAAGGCGACGTCGGCCCGTGGGGCAACAACAACGGCACGCGGAGTGGGTATTATCGGTGGTGAGTTGAGTTCGAAGAACCACAATCGGGCCCGTCGCTCTTGGCTGAGCGGCGGGCTTTCGTTTTGAAACGACGCCGTCTCTGCGGGCCTCATTGCGAGGAGCGGAGCGACGAAGCAATTCAGGGTGGCGGGCGGGACTCTGGATTGCTTCGCTTCGCTCGCAATGACGGCGGCGCAGGCAGAGGTGTTGCGCTGTACCCCGGGCTACGGTGCTACTCGGCCGCCTCACTGGCCGCGCCACGCCCGCGCTTCTTCGGCTTGGCTGACTTCTCCAGCACCGGCTTCAGGAACTGCCCGGTATAGCTGCGCGGCGCTTTGACGATGTCCTCGGGCGGGCCCCAGGCGACGATCTCGCCGCCGCCGTCGCCGCCTTCGGGGCCTAAGTCGATCACCCAGTCGGCGGTCTTGATGACCTCGAGATTGTGCTCGATGACGACCACCGTGTTGCCCTGCGCGACAAGCTCGTGCAGCACTTCCAGGAGCTTCTTGACGTCGTGGAAGTGCAGGCCGGTGGTCGGCTCGTCGAGGATGTAGAGCGTGCGGCCGGTGGCGCGCTTCGACAGCTCCTTGGCGAGCTTGACGCGCTGGGCCTCGCCGCCGGACAGGGTGGTGGCCTGCTGCCCGACATGGATGTAGTCGAGGCCGACGCGGCGGAGGGTCTCGAACGTGTCGCGGACGCGCGGCACGGCCTTGAAGAACTCGGCGGCCTCCTCGACGGTCATGTCGAGCACGTCGGCGATCGACTTGCCCTTGAACAGCACGTCGAGCGTCTCGCGGTTGTAGCGCTTGCCCTTGCAGACGTCGCAGGTGACGTAGACGTCGGGCAGGAAGTGCATCTCGATCTTGATGACGCCGTCGCCCTGGCACGCCTCGCAGCGGCCGCCCTTGACGTTGAAGGAGAAGCGGCCGGGCTCGTAGCCGCGCGCCTTGGCCTCGGGCAGGCCGGCGAACCATTCGCGGATCGGCGTGAACGCACCGGTATAGGTCGCGGGGTTGGAGCGCGGGGTGCGGCCGATCGGCGACTGGTCGATGTCGATGATCTTGTCGATGTGCTCCAGGCCCTCGATGCGGTCGTGTGGCGCCGCTGCCTCGTTGGCGCCGTTGAGCTTGCGCGCGATCGCCTTGTAGAGCGTGTCGATGAGAAGCGTCGACTTGCCGCCGCCGGACACGCCGGTGATGGCCGTGAACAGGCCGAGCGGAATCTCGGCCGAGACGTTCTTGAGATTGTTGCCGCGCGCGTTGACGACCTTGATGGTGCGGCGATGGTTCGGCGGCCGCCGCTCGGGCACCTCGACCTCGAGCTCGCCGGTGAGATATTTGCCGGTCAGCGATTTCGGATTGCGCATGATCTCGGCCGGCGTGCCCTCGGCGACGATGTGGCCGCCATGGGTGCCGGCGCCCGGGCCGATGTCGAGCACGTAGTCGGCCAAGCGAATGGCGTCCTCGTCATGCTCGACGACGATCACGGTGTTGCCGAGGTCGCGCAGCCGCTTCAGGGTGTCGAGCAGCCGGGAATTGTCGCGCTGGTGCAGGCCGATCGAGGGTTCGTCGAGCACGTAGAGCACGCCGGTCAGGCCCGAGCCGATCTGAGAGGCCAGGCGGATGCGCTGGCTCTCGCCGCCGGACAGGGTGCCGGAGGAGCGGGCGAGGGTCAGGTAGTTCAGGCCGACGTCGAGCAGGAAGGTGAGGCGGTCGCGGATCTCCTTGAGGATGCGCGTGGCGATCTCGGTCTGCTGCGCGTTGAGCTGCGCCGGCACCTCGGCGAACCATTCGCCGGCCGCCTTGACGCTGAGATCCGAGATCTCGCCGATGTGCTTGCCGCCGACCTTGACGCACAGCGCCTCGGGCTTCAGCCGGAAACCCTTGCAGCCGGCGCAGGGCACGTCGTTGAAGTATTTGCCGAGCTCCTCGCGCGCCCATTCGCTCTCGGTCTCGCGGAAGCGGCGCTCGATATTGGTGATGACGCCCTCGAACGGCTTCTTGGTGTCGTAGGAGCGGACGCCGTCCTCATAGGTGAACTTGATCTCGTCGTCGCCGGAGCCGTGCAGCAGGGCGTTCTGCGTCTTCTTCGGCAGGTCCTTCCACTTGGTGTCGAGCGTGAACTTGTAGAACTTGCCGAGCGCGGTCAGCGTCTGCAAATAATACGGCGACGACGACTTGGCCCACGGCGCGATCGCGCCCTTGCGCAGGGTGACGTCCTTGTCGGGAATGACGAGGTCGGCATCGACATGCTGCTCGACGCCGAGGCCGCCGCATTCCGGGCAGGCGCCATAGGGATTGTTGAACGAGAACAGCCGCGGCTCGATCTCGGGAATCGTGAAGCCGGAGACCGGGCAGGCGAACTTCTCCGAGAACAGGATGCGCTCGGGCCCGCTCTTGTCGTGAATCTTGGCCACCTTCTTCTTCTCGTCATGGCCGGGCTTGACCCGGCCATCCATCTCCTTCGAAGAGGATGGATCACCGGGTCTCGCGCCTTCGGCGCGGCCCGGTGATGACGAGGAGGGGCTGGGATCGGCAAATTCGACCACGGCAAGGCCCTCGGCCAGCTTCAGCGCGGTCTCGAAGCTTTCCGCAAGGCGCTGGCCGATGTCCGGGCGCACGACGATGCGGTCGACGACGACGTCAATGTCGTGCGGGAATTTCTTGTCGAGAACCGGCGCCTCGGCGAGCTCGTGGAAGGTGCCGTCGATCTTGACGCGCTGAAAGCCCTTCTTGAGATATTCGGCGAGCTCCTTCTTGTACTCGCCCTTGCGTCCGCGCACGACCGGCGCCAACAGATACAGGCGGGTGCCCTCGGGTAGCGCCAGCACGCGGTCGACCATCTGCGACACGGTCTGGCTCTCGATCGGCAGGCCGGTCGCCGGCGAGTAGGGCACGCCGACGCGCGCCCACAGCAGGCGCATGTAGTCGTAGATCTCGGTGACGGTGCCGACGGTGGAGCGCGGGTTCTTCGAGGTCGTCTTCTGCTCGATCGAGATCGCCGGCGACAGGCCGTCGATCTGGTCGACGTCCGGCTTCTGCATCATCTCCAGGAACTGGCGCGCATAGGCCGACAGCGATTCGACGTAGCGGCGCTGGCCCTCGGCATAGATCGTGTCGAAGGCGAGCGACGACTTGCCGGAGCCGGAGAGGCCGGTGAACACGACGAGCTTGTCGCGCGGAATCTCGACGTCGATGTTCTTGAGATTGTGCTCGCGGGCGCCACGGATGGTGATCGCCCGCAGGCTCGACTGATTGGCTTGCGCGCGCTGCTTGGCCTTGAGCACTTCATCCATGACGATCGTCCCACGGCGCAAGGCTGCGCCATCGTTGCAGGCGCGTTCGCCGGAAGCCGGCCATCGGACGCCAAGGGAAAAGGTATCGTCGGAACGTAGGAAGAACGAGGCCGGATTTCCAGTGCCGCCAGCGAATCATCAACAATGCGCTCGAGGAATGGCAGCGAATGGCAGGAGCGGAACCGGTTCGGCAATCCAGCGGGCGGACTCGCGGCGAAGAATGCGCAATCAGCGGGACGAGCCGGCAAAGAAAAAGCCTCCGCTCTTGGGAAGCGGAGGCCTTGTGCGTTGGCCCGGAGGCCGAGATCCCGCCCGAAGGCGAAAATCTTAGAAGTGGTAGTTGATGCCGACCTGACCCGAGTGCACGTTGAGCGTGCCGGTGGCCAGAGTGCCCAGACCGGTGAAGGTGTAGCTCTCACCGCCGAAGCTCTTGTAGAGGTATTCGCCCTTGAGCGACCACTGCGGAGCGAACATCCATTCTGCGCCGGCACCGACCGTCCAGCCGGAGTGGATCTTGCTGTCCGACAGGCTGATGCCAGGAGCCGACAGGGTGATGCGGTTGTCGGCCCAGGCGTAACCGCCGGTGACGTACAGCAGGGTCGGGCCGAAGGCGTAGCCGAGACGGCCACGAACGGTGCCCCAATCACGGATCTTCGAGTTGGCGGTCACGCCGAGAGCGGTCGCCGACGCGGAGATGTCAGCCCAAGCAGCGTCAGCCTCGAGGCCGAACACGACAGCGCCCTGCTGCCAGTTGTAGCCGATGGTGCCACCGGCGAAGCCACCCTTCATCGCGGCGAAGTCGGCGTCCTCGTTGGCATAGCCACCCATCGCACCGATGTAGAAACCGGTCCAGGTCATGACCGGCGCGAGAACCGGGGCCTTGGTGTAGGTCGGGCGCGCAGCGAGATCAGCGGCGGCAGCGGGAGCGGCCAGGGCGGCCAGGGCCACGGTCGCGAGCAGGATCTTCTTCATTCTTGTCTCCAGTTTAGTCCGTGAAGTCCGCGTCGCATCGAAAGCCTTACGCACGAAACAGACTCACCCGTTCAAGTTGACGACCATCC
Organism: Bradyrhizobium sp. SZCCHNR1002; assembly: GCF_032381435.1. Classification (NCBI taxonomy): domain Bacteria; kingdom Pseudomonadati; phylum Pseudomonadota; class Alphaproteobacteria; order Hyphomicrobiales; family Nitrobacteraceae; genus Bradyrhizobium; species Bradyrhizobium sp. SZCCHNR1002. The sequence continues at coordinate 914,428 of NZ_JAUHIS010000001.1, read as the reverse complement.
TATAGCCGGGTTCCTAGCGGATTGCCGTCACCCAGAAGCCACACTCGGGACGAAACCGGACATTTACGGGACGGTTCCCAAAACATAAGGCCACACAATGGCTTGGTTCCATGTGTGACCGATGCGTCGGGGGTGTCGCACGGGCAACAAAAAAGCCGGCTTGCGCCGGCCTTTCAGAAAACACAACTTGATAACGGTCGATCAATACTTCGCGACGACCGGGCCGCCGAACCGGTAGTTCAACCGCGCCGTGAACAGGTCGACATCCTGCTTGATGTTGTCGGTCTGGGTGAAGACCGCGCCGCGGAACGGGACGTTCGTGTTGCCCATGAACAGGTGATCGTACTCGAAGCCCACCGACCAGCCCGGCGAGAAGGCGTATTCGACACCGGCGCCGACCGACGCTCCCCACTTGGTCACGGTCGTGGTGGCCAGCACGCTGTTGATCACGCCGGAGAAGATCTCGTACTTGGTGTCGGTGACGGCCGCGCCGCCCTTGGCGTAGAGCAGAACGTTGTCGAAGGAATAGCCGATCTGGCCGGTGAACAGGCCGAAGGCGTTGAGCTTGGTGCGGTTGCGGTCGGGCGCAAACACCGGGCTGACGTTGTTGCCGGTGAGGTCAGCCCAGTTGCCCTGTGCCTCGAGGCCGAACACGACAGAGCCCATCTGCCAGCGGTAGCCGAACTGGCCGCCGATCGTGCCGCCGGTGGCGTTGTGGCAGCCCTCGGCGGGGCCATTCACGAGCGTCCAGCAATTGCGGCTCGTGCCGTAGCCGCCGTTGATGCCAAGGTAGAAGCCGCTCCAGTCGTTGATGGCGACCGTCATCGGGGGCGCCTTGGTGTACGGGCGGGCTGCCATGTCGGCCGCCGAAGCGGACGTGGCGGTTGCGATGCCGACGAGGGCCGTCGTGATCACAAGCAACTTCTTCATCAAATTCTCCCCCGGGAGTTGGAATGACAAGCGATGGAAACGTTCATACACGGGGCATCCCGGAGATGCTGTAACGCGTGCGCCACAACGATGAAAAAGCGTTATAAATCAAATATTTAACACAAAACGGCCGTTTCGGTGCCGAGCTCTGGACACGAAAAAGGCCGGCGGGGTCGCCGGCCTTTTCCAAGCCCGTCGGATGAGACGTCTTCAGCGTCAGTAGCGCGTGACCGGAGCGCCGAATCGGTAGTTGACGCGGACCGTGGCCATGTCGATGTCCTGCTTGATGGTATCGACGCGTGAGTTCACGGTTGCCGTGGCCGGGAAGCTGATGTCACGCGAGCCCATGAAGAGGTGGTCGTACTCGACCGCGACCGACCAGTTCGGCGCAAAGCCGAACTCGACGCCGGTGCCGACGGTGCCGCCCCAGCGAGTCTCGCTGGCGGAGTCCAGCAGCGTGCCGACCGGGAAGGGAGCGGCGGCGTTGGCGGTGCCGGTGTATTTGTTGTGCGTGACCGCCGCACCGCCCTTCACGTACCAGAGCACGTTGCCCCAGGCGTAGCCGACCTGGCCGGTGAACAGGCCGATGGCGTCGGTCTTGGTGGTGTTGGTGATTCCGGCTGCCAGTGCGGCCGTGCTGGCGTTCGATGATTTGAGGTCGGTCCAGTTGCCCTGGGCTTCCAAGCCGAACACCCAGCTGGCGGCCTGCCAGCGGTAGCCGACCTGACCGCCGATCAGACCGCTGCTCGCATTGTGGCAGCCCTCAGACTGCGTCGGAGCGACGGGCACGCCGCCGATGTTGTTCAGCGTCCAGCAATTGCGGCTCCAATCGGCGCCGCCGTTGACGCCGAGATAGAACCCGGCCCAGCTCGGCAGCGGCGTGACATAGGCCGGCGGCGGCGCCTTGCCATAGGGGCGCGCAGCAAAGTCGGCGGCCGATGCCGGGGCCAGCCCCAGCAATGCGACGCCCGCAGTCGTGATCAGAGTGGTCTTGTCCATGTGTCTCTCCCCAGTCCCAGAATGGCTGTCGCCGGATCCCTCCGATCCGGCCCGCGTGTGGCCTGTCGCTGGTTGTAGGAGAGACTGATTTCTAAAAACTGAGACCGGCGGGCCGGGCAGGGCGAGATGTGTCGATCGTGCTTAAGCAGATGTAAATCACGCGGCGCCGACCAATCCATGGAGGCAGGAAGTCATGCCTGTTCGCGTGTCGCCGGCCTCCGAGCCTCGCGCCGAAGGCCACACCTGTGCGCCAAAGGAAATGCGCGCTCCCGAGCAACGATTCTGGAAGAGAGGACGAGATCGGCGATCGGAGGTCAGTGCTTGGAGACGACCGGGCCGCCCCAGCGGTAGTTGACGCGGACCGTGGCCATGTCGACGTCCTGGCCGACCGTATCGGTCCGGGTCGCCGCACCGGCGGGAACGCCTGAGAAGTTCAGGGCCTTATTGCCCATGAAGATGTGCTCATACTCGGCGCCGACCGACCAGTTCTTGCCAAAGCCGACTTCGACACCGGTGCCCACCGTGGCGCCCCACCTCGTGGCGCTCGATTGGTCGAATGTCGCTCCCGTCGCGGTCGTGAGACCGTTGTACTTTTCGTTTGCGACCGCGGCGCCGCCCTTCACGTACCAGAGCACGTTGTTCCAGGCATAGCCGATCTGGCCAGTGAGCAGGCCGACGCCATTGACCTTGGTCTGGTTGGTCACGGCCGGAGCCAGCTGGCTGGTGTTGCTGCCCTTGAGGTTGGCCCAGTTGCCCTGGCCTTCGACGCCGAACACCCAGCTGCCGGTCTGCCAGCGATATCCGATCTGGCCGCCGGCCAGTGCACCGGCCGCATCATGGCAGCCTTCGGCATTGGTCGCTGCGACGCCGCCGAACGCCACATTGTTGGTCCAGCAGGTGCGTGCCGAGCCGCCACCGGCGTTCAGGCCGAGATAAAAGCCGCTCCAATCATAGATCGTCGTGATCATCGCGGGCGCCTTGGTGAAGGTGCGCGCGGGCAAATCGGCAGCGATGGCCGGCGCAATCCCCAGCGCCAGCGAAGTTGTCGCCCCCAGCAACAGCCTTCTCATCGCATTCCCCAAACCAAGTCCGACGCCCGCACGCACGCTCTCACCAACGCCCACCCGCGCCGTCTTGATAGACCCTTCCGTGGTAAAAAGCCGTCACCCAAACGACACAGCGGCCCAGCAAGTGCCGGTTTCGGCACGCAAAAAAAGGCCGGCACGAGGCCGGCCTTTCGACATATTCGCGGTTCGCGTGCAATCAGTAGCGGGACACGCTCGGGCCACCGAAGTGGTAGGAGACGCCAGCCTTGACGGTGTGGATGGTGTCGTTCCACTCCGAGCGGTTGGTCGCGACCGGCGAGTACTGGATCGAGCTCTTGCCGAAGTCGAGGTAGTTGTACTCGACCTTAGCCGACCAGTTCTGAGCGAACATGTACTCGGCACCGGCGCCGATCGTCCAACCCCAACGCCAGTCGTTGGTCACGAACGAGTTGCCGGGAACGCCATCGTAGCGATGCTGCAGATCGCCGACGGCGGCACCGCCGCTGACGAAGAACAGCGCAGGACCGGCCGCCCAGCCGAGCCGGCCCTTGATGTCGCCGAAGCCGCGCAGCTTGGTGAAGTAGGTGTCACCGACGCCGGCGTTGATCACGGCCGAGCGGCCGTCGATGTCCGCCCAGTGGTAGTCACCTTCGAGACCGAACACGATGTTATCGACCTGCCAATTGTAGCCGATCACGCCGCCGGCGAAGCCGCCGGTGATGTCGTAACGCTGCGTGCCGGCGAAGATCGCTGTATTCGGCGCGCCGAAGAAGGTCTCATCGCTGCGGCCCCAGCCGCCGCCGCCCTGCAGACCGAGGTAGAAGCCGGCCCAGGTCGGAAGCGGAGCCGGCGCCATCACCGGGGCCTTCGTGTACGGGCGGGCGGCGAGATCGGCGGCTCCCGCCGGCGTCAGCGCCCCCAAAACCATCAAGCTGACAGCTCCAAGAAAAATTCTTTTCATCCCAACATTCATCCCAAGTCTCCCGCGTTGGGCGCCCCGACATTCGTCCCCGGAGGCGCACTTCTGTGAGGTGGCGCGACCGCCTTGGCGGCCTCAATCCATCCGAAAATATACGCGATTCAACCCTGGATACCGTCTCCCAAAAGCCACAGGCGCGGAGGATATGAGGCGAGCTAACTTAATGAAAGTTAATCGCTTTTTCGTGATTAAGGGAACTTTTAGCGGGTTCCATTTCGGGAACTTCCGGTTCCCTTGGGTTCCCTCGAGTTCCATGGAACTCGCTGTCTGGTTGTGTGCACAGTATCGCGAACAAAACTGGAACAATCGCACCCGGAGTGCTATATGTGGATAAGCAGCGAGAAAGCAGGTGGCTGGCGCGGCAACCGTATAGGGTCCGGCGCGAGAGGAAGGGTTAGCCACCTTGTGCCGACAGGCCGGTGGAGACGACCGGTCCGGTGATCTGAAAACCGCGGGAGAGTGTGATGGCGGGTAGCGTGAACAAGGTGATTCTGGTCGGCAATCTCGGGAAGGACCCGGAGATCCGGCGCACGCAGGATGGTCGGCCGATCGCCAATCTGAGCATCGCGACCTCCGAAACGTGGCGCGACAAGGGGACGGGCGAGCGCAAGGAGAAGACCGAGTGGCACCGCGTGGTGATCTTCAATGAAGGTCTGTGCAAGGTCGCCGAGCAGTATCTCAAGAAGGGCGCCAAGGTGTACATCGAGGGTGCATTGCAGACCCGGAAATGGACCGACCAGAGCGGCGTCGAGAAGTATTCGACCGAGGTGGTGCTGCAGGGTTTCAACTCGACGCTGACCATGCTCGATGGCCGTGGCGGCGGGGGCGGCGGCAGCTTCTCCGACGACATGGGAGGCGGCGATTTCGGCAGCAGCGGACCGTCGATGGCGCCGCCGCGCCGCGCGGTCGCCTCGGCCGGTGGTGGCGGACGCAGCAACAGCGACATGGACGACGACATTCCGTTCTGAGGCGCGCGAATTCTCTGCCTATGTGAGACGGCTTCCGTCCTGTCTGGAACGGCAGCCGGAGCGGTTTGAGCCCTGCACGCGATCACGTGAGGCCGATGCCTTGCCGGTCGTCGTGCGGGAGGCGTGAAACGGCAGGTCGCAGCGAAGAGCCGTGCTTGCTGGCGCGATCGACATCGACGTCAGCGAGCCCTTCGCGACGCCCGGCCCGCTGACCACGGGGGGTGATCATGAGCTTCGCACCGTTGCTCGCCGCCGAGCCTGCCGTCGTTCTGCATGCCTTTGCGGCGATGACGGCATTCGGGTTGGGAGTGGTTCAGTTCGCCGCGCCGAAGGGCACCGTGCCGCATCGAACGATGGGCTGGATCTGGGTCGCCCTGATGGCCGCGGTGGCGGTCAGCTCGTTCTGGATTCACACCATCCGGCTGGTCGGTCCATTCAGCCCGATCCACCTGCTGTCGCTCTACACGCTGGCCATGCTGCCGCTCGCGATATGGGCTGCACACCGCCATCGGGTGGCGGCGCATCGCCGGGCCATGATCATGCTGTTTTCCGGCGCCCTGGTGATCGCCGGACTGTTCACGCTGCTGCCGGGACGGATCATGCACAGGGTGGTCTTCGGGGTCTAGCAAGAGCGCTGCCGCCGCGTGCGCCGGGCGGCTGTGCCGTTCGGTTAAGTGACTGGAAAGGCGAGCAGAAAAAGCGCGCTCCTGACCCGCTTGGGGGTGGCCTGCGGGGCCGCCATGCGCTATATGATTCCAAGCGATTTTCGCGTGTCAAAACCGACCGGTATCCCCTTTGTCCGATAAAGAAGATGAGAAGCCCGGCGAGCCGGGCGGACCTTCCGACATTCGTCCCGTTTCCATCCTCGACGAGATGAAGCGCTCCTATCTCGATTACGCGATGAGCGTGATCGTGTCGCGAGCGCTGCCCGATGCGCGTGACGGCCTGAAGCCGGTGCACCGCCGCATCCTGTACTCGATGTACGAGCAGGGGCACACGCCGGACAAGAAGTACGTCAAGTCCGCGCGCGTGGTCGGTGACGTCATCGGTAAATACCATCCGCATGGCGACCAGTCGATCTACGACGCCATGGTGCGCATGGCGCAGGACTTCTCGATGCGCGTGCCGTTGATCGACGGCCAGGGCAATTTCGGCTCGGTCGACGGCGATCCGCCGGCCGCGTATCGATACACCGAGGCGAAGCTCGCCAAGTCCGCGATCCCGCTGCTCGACGACATCGACAAGGACACCGTCGACTTCCAGCCGAACTACGACAATTCGGACAAGGAGCCGTCGGTTCTTCCGGCCAAGTTCCCGAACCTGCTCGTCAACGGCGCCGGCGGCATCGCGGTCGGCATGGCCACCAACATCCCGCCGCACAATCTCGGCGAGGTGATCGATGCCTGCATCGCGCTGATCGACAATCCTGCGCTCACGATCGATGATCTCATCAACATCATCCCGGGGCCGGACTTTCCCACCGGCGGCATCATCCTGGGCCGCGCCGGCATCCGCTCGGCCTATCATCTCGGCCGCGGCTCGATCATGATGCGCGGCAAGGTGACGATCGACACGATCCGCCGGGATCGCGAGGCGATCATCATCTCCGAGATTCCCTACCAGGTGAACAAGGCCACCATGGTCGAGCGCATCGCCGAGCTGGTGCGCGAGAAGAAGATCGAAGGCGTCGCCGACCTGCGCGACGAGAGCGACCGCGAGGGCTACCGCGTCGTCGTCGAGCTGAAGCGCGACGCGGTGCCGGACGTCGTGCTCAACCAGCTCTACAAGTTCACGCCGCTGCAGACGAGCTTCGCGGCCAACATGCTGGCACTGGACGGCGGCCGCCCGCAGACGATGAACTTGAAGGACCTGCTGACGATCTTCGTCGCGTTCCGCGAGCGTGTCGTCACGCGCAGGACCAAGTATCTGCTGAACAAGGCGCGTGACCGCGCCCACATCCTGGTCGGCCTCGCGGTGGCCGTGGCCAATATCGACGAGGTCATCCGGGTGATCAGGACCTCGCCCGATCCCGCGACCGCGCGCGAGGCGCTGATGTCGCGCGACTGGCCGGCACGCGACGTCGAGGCCATCATCACGCTGATCGACGATCCGCGCCATCGTCTTTCCGAGGACGGCACCATCCGGCTGTCGTTCGAGCAGGCCAAGGCGATTCTCGACCTGCGGCTGCAGCGGCTGACCGCGCTCGGCCGCGAGGAGATCTCCGACGAGCTCGACAAGCTCAAGATCGAGATCAACGACTACCTCGACATCCTGCGCTCGCGGGCGCGGGTGCAGGGAATCATCAAGGACGAGCTGACCGCCATCAAGGCCGAGTTCGGCACGCCCCGCCGGACCCTGATCGCCGAGCAGGAAGGCGAGGTCGAGGACGAGGACCTGATCCAGCGCGAGGACATGGTCGTGACCGTGTCTCACGCCGGCTACACCAAGCGCGTGCCGCTGTCGGCCTATCGGGCGCAGCGCCGCGGCGGCAAGGGCCGCTCGGGCATGCAGACCCGCGAAGAGGATTTCGTCAGCCGGCTGTTCGTGGCCTCCACGCACACGCCGGTGCTGTTCTTCTCGTCGCGCGGCCAGGTCTACAAGGAGAAGGTCTGGCGGCTGCCGATGGCAGCTCCCAACGCGCGCGGCAAGGCGCTGATCAACATCCTGCCGCTGGAGCAGGGCGAGCGCATCACCACCATCATGCCGCTGCCGGAGGATGAATCCTCCTGGGCCAATCTCGACGTGATGTTCGCCACCACGGGCGGCAACGTCCGGCGCAACAAGCTGTCGGACTTCGTCGATGTCAGGCGCTCCGGCATCATCGCCATGAAGCTCGACGAGGGCGAGGAGATCGTCAACGTGCAGATCTGCACCGAGCGCGACGACGTGCTGCTCACGGCCTCCGGCGGCCAGTGCATCCGCTTCCCCGTGACCGATGTGCGGGTCTTTACCGGACGCACCTCGATGGGCGTGCGCGGCATCGCGCTGGCGGAGGCCGACAAGGTGATCTCGCTGTCGATCCTGCGCCATGTCGAGACCACTTCGGACGAGCGCACGGCGTATTTGAAGATGCGCCGCGCCATGGCAGGCGAGACGACGGCCGAGGAGCCGGTCGAGAGCGAAAGCGAGGAGGCGGCCGCCGGCTCGATCCAGCTGTCGCAGGAGCGCTACGTCGAGATGTCGGCGCAGGAGCAGGTGGTGCTGACCGTGTCCGTCAACGGCTACGGCAAGCGCACCTCGTCCTACGAGTACCGCACCACCGGCCGCGGCGGCAAAGGCATCGTCGCGATGTCGGTCAACAACCGCAACGGCAAGCTGGTCGCGTCATTCCCGGTCGAGGATGGCGACCAGATCATGCTCGTGACCGACAAGGGCCAGTTGATCCGTTGTCCGGTCGACGGCATCCGCATTGCCGGCCGCTCCACTCAGGGCGTCATCGTGTTCAACACCGCCGATGACGAGCACGTCGTCTCTGTCGAGCACATCGGTGAGGAGACGGAGAATGGCAATGGCGGGAATGGCGCCGAAGGGGCGAATGGCGAATAGGGAGTAGCGAAGTGAGACGAATCGGATCTCACCTACTCGCTACTCGCTACTCGCTACTCGCTACTCGCTACTCGCTACTCGCTACTCGCTACTCGCTATCTTTCATTGCGTCCGATCGACTCCGACGATACGGGCTTCCCGGATCGTGGTCTTCGTTCCGGCGCCGCGCAGGCAGGCGGCTTCGAAATTCGGCCAGGCCTGCTGCGAGCAGTCGCGGCCGATCGGGCGGAAGTCCAGGCGATCACCCTTGGCCAGCGGCTGCGGCACGCTGGCGTTCACTTCCGGGGCGAGGCCGGGCAGGACGGTGAGGGCGGCAGCCACGAAGCCGGCCGCTGCAACGGCAGAAAGCGCTTTGATCATGACGGTCCCCTGTGGTTGGGCCGTTCGGCCCGTCGTTCGTTAAGGATTTGATAACCATTTCCGGTTTCGAGACGCTTTCGCCGGGGCGACCAATTGGTTTCGTCGCGTCGCGGACGTGTTTCGTGGCCGATGTTCCGACGAAACAATCGCGGCAGCGGTTCGGTGGTTCCGGTAGCCTTTCGTCGCGGGAGCGGCCCTGTGGCGCCGGCCCGAGCCCATCACAGCCGCGCCAGGGCAGGCGAGGGCGGCTTGCCGGCCTGTTCCGGCCGGTATAGGACGGACGCATGCAACGCATTGCGCTCTATCCGGGCTCGTTCGATCCCGTCACCAACGGCCATCTCGACGTGGTCCGGCAGGCCGTTCACCTTTGCGACAAGCTCATCGTCGCGGTCGGCGTGCATCACGGCAAGAAGCCGCTGTTCTCGACCGAGGAGCGGCTGGCGATGGCCCATGAGGTGTTCGGCCCGATCGCGGCCGCCGCCGGCTGCGCCTTCGATGCTTCGACCTATGACAATTTGACGGTCACGGCCGCTGCGAAGGCCGGTGCGATCATGATGATCCGCGGCCTGCGCGACGGCACCGATCTCGACTACGAGATGCAATTGGCGGGCATGAACCAGACCATGGCACCGGCGATCCAGACGGTGTTCGTGCCGGCCTCCGTGCCGGTCCGCCCGATTACCGCGAGCCTCGTGCGGCAGATCGCTGCGATGGGGGGCGAGATCTCGCATTTCGTCCCGCCATCGGTGGTGGCTCCCCTGAAAGCCAAGTTTGCCTGACGTCCCGGCGTCCGGCAACTCCCGGCGCCAGACCGCCTTCTCGAGCGTTTCCTCTCATCCTGACTTCGGAGTTGCCATGATCCGCGCTCTCGCCTTCGTCTTTGCTCTCGTGTTCGCGCTGCCCGCGCTGGCGCAATCGCTTCCCGCCGGCCTCGACAAGCAGAATGCGCTGGTCATCGACACCACCAAGGGCCGCATCGTCATCAAGCTGCGCACGGACCTGGCGCCGCAGCACGCCGAACGGCTGAAGACGCTGGCGCGCGAAGGCTTTTACAACAACGTGCCGTTCCACCGCGTCATGGACGGCTTCATGGCGCAGACCGGCGACGGCCAGAACTTCAACGGCACCGGCGGCTCAAAATATCCGAACCTGAAGCAGGAGTTTTCTCAGACGCCGTTCAAGCGCGGCACCGTCGGCATGGCGCGGCGCGGCGACAGCGTCGATTCCGCCAACTCGCAGTTCTTCATCTGCTTCGGCGACGCATCCTTCCTCAACGGCCAGTACACGGTGATCGGCGAGGTCGTGCAGGGCATGGACGTGGTCGACAAGCTCAAGAAGGCGCCTCCGGGCTCGGCGGGCGGCGCCGTGACCGACCCGGACAAGATGGTCAAGGTCCAGGTCGCCTCCGATATCAAGTAAGCTCGGAGGGCAGGGTCACCCGGACTCACGTCCGGGTTCCCAAGGCCTTAAGGAACCTTTTGCCACGCATCGCCCGTTGCATCGACAGGACGGGCGGCTTCAGCTTTAAGCGCGTTGGGTCTAATCTGGACCCGCATCGCCCGGGCCCCGTTGTGCTCGGAGGGCCGTCAGGAGGGGTGGCGGCCGCACATGAGGAGGCGCCGCGACATTTCAGACCCCGAACTGTCCGTTGTCCTGCCCCTCATCAATTCCAACCAGAACCGAGAGACCAGCATGGCTGTGACCGAAAATACCTTGATCCTCGAGACCACCCAGGGCCCCGTCACCATCGAGATGCGTCCCGATCTCGCGCCGGGCCATGTCGCGCGCATCAAGGAGCTCGTCCGCGAGGGCTTCTATGACGGCATCGTCTTCCACCGCGTGATCGACGGCTTCATGGCGCAGACGGGCTGTCCGCAGGGCACCGGCACCGGCGGCTCCGGCAAGAAGCTGAAGGCCGAGTTCAACGCCGAGCCGCACGTCCGCGGCACCGCCTCGATGGCCCGCGCCGCCAACCCGGACTCCGGCGACAGCCAGTTCTTCATCTGCTTCGACGACGCCCGCTTCCTGGACAAGCAGTACACGGTCTGGGGCAAGGTCACCGACGGCATGGAGAACGTCGACAAGATCAAGCGCGGCGAGCCGGTGCAGAATCCCGACAAGATCGTGAAGGCCTACATGGCCGCCGACGCGGCGTAGCATCGCGGCAGGGCCGCGATGAGCGAGTAGGGAGTAGCGAATAGCGAGTAGAACTCTATTCCCTATTCGCCATTCCCTATTCGCCATTCGCTCTCATCATGCGCACCGATCTCTTCGACTTCCTTCTCCCGCCCGAGAACATCGCGCTGCGCCCCGCAAGCCCGCGGGAGTCGGCGCGCATGCTCGTGGTGCAGGGCGATGGGGTGCTGCGCGACCGCACCGTCGGCGATCTGCCGGACTGGCTCGAGCCCGGCGATCAGCTCGTCGTCAACGACACCAAGGTGATCGCGGCCCAGCTTTCCGGCCGCCGCATCAGCCGCGAGACAGAGGCCAAGATCGAGGCCACCTTGATCAAACGGCTCGACGGCTCGCGCTGGCAGGCGCTGGTGCGGCCGGCCAAGAAGCTCGCGCCGGGCGATACGGTCCGCTTCGGCAACGAGGGCAAGGTCTGCCTGCTCGGCCATCTCGACGCCCTCGTCGAGGCCAAGGGCGAGGAGGGCGAGGTGACGCTGGCCTTCGTGTTCCATGGCCCGGCGCTCGATCAGGCGATCGCCGATCTCGGCCGCCCGCCGCTGCCGCCCTACATCGCGGGCAAACGGCCCGCGGACGAGCAGGACGCGGCCGACTATCAGACCATGTTCGCGGCCAGGGAGGGCGCCGTGGCTGCGCCCACGGCCGGGCTGCATTTCACGCCGGCCTTGGAGGAACGGCTACGCGAGCGCGGGGTCGGGCTGCAGCGCGTGACGTTGCATGTCGGGGCCGGCACGTTTCTTCCGGTGAAGGTCGAGGACACCGAAGGCCACCGCATGCATGCGGAGTGGGGGAGCCTCACGCCGGACACCGCCGCTGCGCTGAACGAGGCCCGCGCCCAAGGCGGCCGCATCGTCGCCGTCGGCACCACGTCGCTGCGGCTCCTCGAGAGCGCGGCGCAGCCCGACGGCACCATCGCGCCGTTCGAGCAGGAGACCTCGATTTTCATCACGCCCGGCTATCGCTTCCGCGCGGTCGACATCCTGATGACCAACTTCCATCTGCCGCGCTCGACCCTGTTCATGCTGGTCTCGGCCTTCGCGGGGCTGGAGACGATGCAGGCGGCGTATGCACATGCGATCAGCAGCGGCTACCGGTTCTATTCGTATGGCGATGCGTGCTTGTTGTTCCGGCAGCAGGGCGAGCGGGTCGTCGAGCCCTAGGTCCATCGGCTTGTCATTCCGGGGCATCGCGAAGCGATGAGCCCGGAATCCATACCCACGAGCGTCCAATGTCTTGAAGACTGGCGCCACATCCATCTCGTGTCCCATGACCGCCTGTGGCTATGGATTCCGGGCTCGCGCTGCGCGCGCCCCGGAATGACTCCCTAGAAGGACGTAGGGTTGGTCTTGGTGAGCGCTGAGCCGTCACGGCACACCCCGCCGCCATTCCCCGCGAAGGCGGGGAATCCAGTACGCCGTTGCGGATCGGCTGATCACAGGTGCCGGTGGGTACTGGATCACCCGCTTTCGCGGGTGATGGCAGCTTGCGGTGTCGCGAGCGCGTGCCGCCTTACGCCATCGCGCGCTCCGGCAGCAGCTCGGCGATCTGCACCGCGTTCAGCGCGGCGCCCTTGAGCAGCTGGTCGGCGGCGACGAACATCGCGATCGAATGGCCGGACGGATCCGACAGGTCCTTCCTGATGCGCCCCACCAGAACGTCGTCCTGGCCGGAGGCGTCGACCGGCATCGGGAAGTAGTTCTTGGTGCGATCGTCGACCACGCGCACGCCCGGTGCGGTCGCGAGGATACGACGCACTTCGTCTTCCGTGATCGGCTTCTCGCACTCGAAGGTGATGGCTTCGCAATGCGCGCGCAGCACCGGCACGCGGACACAGGTGACGCCGATGGCGATGCCTTCGTCCTCGAAGATCTTGCGGGTCTCGTTGATGACCTTGGTCTCTTCGTCATTGTAGCCGGTGTCGGGATCGATGGCAGTGTTGTGGCTGAACAGGTTGAAGGCGAAGGGATGCGGCATCACCTTGGGCGCATAGACCTGGCCGTTGAGGCTCGCGCGGGTCGACTGCACCAGCTCGTCCATCGCCGCCGCACCGGCGCCGCTGGCGGCCTGGTAGGTCGAGATGACCACGCGCTTGATGCGGTTCTGCTGGTGGATCGGCCACAGCGGCACCAGGGCGGTGATCGCCGCGCAGTTCGGATTGGCGATGATGCCCTTGTGGTCGCGGATGCGGCGAGCGTTGATCTCGGGGATCACGAGAGGCACGTTCGGGTCCATGCGGAACGCCGAGGAATTGTCGACGACGACGGCGCCAGAGCGCACCGCAATCGGGGCGAACTTCTTGGAGATGCCGCTGCCCGCCGAGAACAGCGCGATGTCGACGCCCTCGAACGAGCGCTCATTGAGCTCCTCGATCACGATCGTCTGGCCGCGGAAGGTCAGGGTCTGGCCGGCCGAGCGGGCGCTCGCCAGCGCCTTCAGTCTGCCGACGCGGACGTTGCGGCGGTCCAGGGTGGCGATGAACTCGGCGCCGACCGCGCCGGTGACGCCGACGATGGCAATGGTGGGATCTTGGCGGGAATCTTGGGGCACGTCTCGAAGTCTCCGGTTGAAATTTGGGCATAAAAAAAGCCCCGGACCTTCATCAGGCGGGGCTTCGGTTCGAAGATGGTCGCGATCGAGGTCGATTACGCGCGCACGCCTCCCGAGTCCCCCTGGGGCTTGGTGGTTTTCGTCGTGCGTTTGGTCGAGGTCGTCATGGCGCGGGACCATAGGGGCGCGCGGAACCGCCGTCAACGGCCGTTAAGCGTCAAATACGGCCGATCGCGGTTGAAACGTCGCCCATCCTGACGCAATAAGCCGGCCATGAGTTCCTCGGCTAGCGACCTTCCCAACCATTTCGAACTGCTCGGCAATGACGGCGTGGCCCGTACCGGCCGGCTGACGACCCCGCATGGCGTGGTGCGCACCCCGGCCTTCATGCCGGTCGGCACTGCCGGCGCCATGAAGGGCATCCACTGGCGCGACGTCCGCGAGGCCGGCGCCGACATCGTGCTCGGCAACACCTACCACCTGATGTTGCGGCCTACCGCGGAGCGCATCGCCGCCCTTGGCGGCCTGCAGCGCTTCACCGGCTGGGGTGGGCCGATGCTGACGGATTCCGGCGGCTTCCAGGTGATGTCGCTGTCGGGCCTGCGCAAGGTGACCGAGCAGGCCGTGACGTTCCGCTCGCATATCGACGGCGCCAAGATCGAGCTGTCGCCGGAGCGCGCCATCGAGGTGCAGCGGCTGCTCAACTCCGACATCGCGATGCAGCTCGACGAATGCGTGCGGCTGCCGGCCGAGCCTGACGACATCGAGCGCGCGATGCGGCTGTCGCTGCGCTGGGCCGAGCGCTGCCGCCGGGCGTTCGAGAGCGCGCCCGCCGGCTACATGCTGTTCGGCATCGTGCAGGGCGGCGACGTGCCCGCGCTGCGCATCGCCAGCGCGCAGGCGCTGGTCGACATCGGCTTTCACGGCTATGCGATCGGCGGCCTGGCTGTCGGCGAGCCGCAGGCGGTCATGCTGGAGATGATCGAGGCGACCGCGCCGGCATTGCCGGCCGACCGTCCGCGCTATCTGATGGGTGTCGGCACGCCGGACGATCTCCTGGAGTCCGTCAGACGCGGCATCGACATGTTCGACTGCGTGCTGCCGACCCGCAACGGCCGCCACGGCGTCGCCTACACACGCTTCGGGCCAGTGAACCTGCGGAATGCGCGTCACGCCGACGATCCGCGTCCGCTGGATGAGGAGAGCCCGTGGCCGGCGGCGCGCAGTTATTCGCGCGCCTATCTGCATCATCTGATCAAGGCCGGCGAGGCGCTCGGCGCCACGCTGCTGTCGGAGATCAACATCGCCTATTTCCAGCAGCTGATGGCCGGGATGCGCGAGGCGATCGCATCACGGCGCTTCACGGAATTCTACGAGCGCACCAAGGCGGATTGGGCGCGCGGCGACATTCCCGCACGCGCCGGCTGACGGCTCCCTCACAGGGGCCGCTCAGTGCGCCTCTTGGCATCAGATGGCTGGATGGACCTGGCAGACCGCCTCGGGGATACATCATGGCGTGACGGCTGCGGCGTCACACCATGGAACGCTTTCGGCCGCGATACCGTTCAATTGCAGACGAAGCGGCTCTTCACGGAATGCTTGGTGACGAAGCCGTAGCCGCAGGTGTCGCAGGTCCAGAGATAGCTGATCGCATTGTCGGCCAGATACGCCGATGCCTCCGCAGCTATCATGGAGTCCGCGCAAACCGGACAGGTCGGTAGATCACAGCCGCGCGGATCCGGACGGGGGGATGCGGTCGACATGAGATCAGCGAGTGCTGACATAGGGACCTCCTGGGCGATCTCTTTGTTGGTGATCTCTGTTTGAACGACGTCAATTTCGAACTGTGCAATTTCGAACGAGTCTATTTCCGACGAGTCCAACTTTCGCGGATATCGAGTCCGTCACACAAAGAGTTTGTCTGGGTGGTCTGTTCTTATGTGGGCTGTTCTTACGTGGTTCATTCTGCGGCGGCGATGCCGATCGCTGGGAACATCCTGCTTGTATCATTCCGAAGATGACATTTTGCTGATGCCCGCTCGGCCGCGATCGACGCCGAACCGTGAATCTCCGTCCGAAGATACACTGGGTTTGTTGACCTTGTCGCAACACAAATGCGTTGGTTTTTCGCAATTTAGCGACGACTTGTTGTGCGCCGCGGTCATCTTGCGATCGCGTAAACGTGCTTGCGCAGCGCAATAGGCTCGCTGAAGATGGCGAGGACCATTGTCAACGTCGCGCCGGAAGCGCGCAAAGGAGTGATTTGATGGAGTCGTCAGCTGCAACACAGCGTCCCGGACGCGGACGCGTATTTGATTCAATTGTCGAGGCGTTCGGCAATACGCCGATTGTGCGACTGCGAAAGCTGCCGGAGCAGCACGGCGTGAAGGCGACCATCCTCGCCAAGCTGGAATATTTCAATCCTGCGGCGAGCGTGAAGGATCGCATCGGCGTGGGCATGATCCTGGCGATGGAGCAGGCCGGGGTGCTGAAGCCGGATACCGTGCTGATCGAGCCGACCTCCGGCAATACCGGCATTGCGCTGGCCTTCGTGGCGGCGGCGCGCGGCTACAAGCTGAAGCTGGTGATGCCGGAGTCGATGTCCGTCGAACGGCGCAAGATGCTCGCCTTCCTCGGCGCGGAGATCGTGCTGACGCCGGCGGCGCAGGGCATGAAGGGCGCGATCGCGACCGCCGAGGAGCTGTTGCGAACCACACCGAACTCCGTGATGCCTCAGCAGTTCAAGAACCTCGCCAATCCCGACATCCATCGCCGCACCACGGCAGAGGAGATCTGGAACGACACCGCCGGCAATATCGACGTGTTCGTCGCCGGCGTCGGCACCGGCGGCACGATCACAGGCGTCGGTCAGGTGCTGAAATCACGCAAGCCTGGTCTCAAGGTGGTTGCGGTGGAGCCGGAGGAGAGCCCGGTGCTGTCGGGCGGGCAGCACTCGCCGCACAAGATCCAGGGCATCGGCGCGGGCTTCGTGCCCGATATTCTCGACCGCTCGGTCATCGACGAGATCGTCAAGATCAACAGCACGACCGCGATCGAGACCTCGCGGGCGCTGGCGCGCAACGAGGGCATCCCCGGCGGCATCTCCTCGGGCGCTGCGATCGCGGCGGCGATCGAGCTCGGCAAGCGGCCGGAGAACGCCGGCAAGACGATCCTGGCCATCGTGCCGTCGTTCTCCGAGCGCTATTTGTCCACGGCGCTGTTCGAGGGAATCTGATCATGGCTGACCAGCCGCGGCGTCCCCGGACCCTGGCCGACGCCCGCACCGAGGCCGAGGCCGCCTTCAAGAAGGTGACCACCAAGCCGGTGGAGGCGCCGCCGAAGAAGGCGGCGGTCCCCGGCGTCCGCGAGCAGGTGACGTTGCGGATCGACCAGGACGTGCTCGAGCACTTTCAGTCCGAAGGGCCGGGTTGGCAGGAGCGAATGAACGCTGCCTTGCGCAAGGCCGCGGGGCTCTGAGCGAGATTGAAGCGAGGAAGCGGCGGACCGTGTCTCTGCCGCTTCGGGGGCCGCGCGGGACATCGCTACGGGCGCGCTGTCTCGGCAGCGCTCTCTCGGCAGCGACTGTCTTGCTGATCGTCGGGGCCGGGCCGCTCAGCGCCGGAACGCGCCGCCGAGCATGCCGCCCATCACGCCGCCGATGAAGGCCGCGCCGGCATCCGGGCCGCCGCTGCGGTGATAGCCGCCGCCACCGCCGCTGCTGCGCTGGGCCCGGCGCGCCGGACGTTCTTCATCAGTCGCGCTGGCCGTTGCAGCGGCCGGGACGATCTCGGCGAGCAGGGCCTTGTGCTGCAGCTTCGTGAGATAGCCGCTCGACGGATAGCCGCGCGCGGCCTGCCAGCGCTTGAGCACGGCGCGCGTCGGCTCGTCGAACTTGCCGGTGGCCTTGGTATCGAAGCCGAGACCCGTGAGGCGGCGCTGCACGTCGCGGCGCAGGCCCTTGTCGAGCCCGATCTGATCCTCGGTGACCTGCGTGCCCTGCTCGGTGAACGTGGCGGGGTCGATGCCGGTGGTCAGGTTGCGCGTTGTGGTCGAGGAGGGAGCATTCTCCAGCGAGGCCACCCGCGCCAGCGCCAGCGACCTGAACTGACCGTTCGGATAGTTGGTCAGATAGGCCTTGAGCTCCTCTGTCTTGTTGGTGTCCTTCACCGAACGCCAGAATTCGAGCTCGACGTCGTTCGCCGGCTGGGTGGCGACGGCCGCCGGGACGGTGCCCGCCGCAGCGACATTGCCGGCCGCGGGATTGAGATAGACGGCGCCGATCAGGTTGGTATGGCCCCAGGGCAGCTGGCCCTTGGCGGTCTCCTCGTTCACCTGGGCGCGGACCTGGGTCATCGCCTGCTGGATCTCGAGGCCCGGCTGGGTGATGTGTGCGATCAGGGCGCGGGTGAACGGGCTGTTGGTGCCGGCCTCGCCGTCGAGCGCGGTCTGGCCCGGACCGGTGGCGAACGCGATCAGGGTGCCTTCGCCGGATTTCATCTCGGCAAGGCCGGTCTGCACCGAGACGCTGCGCGTGGATGCAGCCGATCTGATCTTGGCCGCGAACGGGTTGTCGCGGCAGGCATCGAGGAATACCAGCTTGACCTTGGCATCGCCGAGCGTCTGGTCGAGCGTGACGTCGACATTGATCGCGGCGCCCAGCTTGGCGTCCATCTCGGACTTGATGTCGGCATCGACGGGTAGCAGGTAGTTTGTGCCGGAGATCGCGATGCCATGGCCGGCATAGTAGAACAGGGCGACGTCGGCGCCCTGGCTGCGGCGGCCGAACTCGAGCAGCTTCTCGGTCATCTGCTCGCGATTCAGATTGGTGCCCTCGACGACGTCGAAGCCGACATTGCGCAAGGTGACCGCCATGGCCTTGGCATCGACCGGCGGATTGGGCAGCTGGGCCACGTTTTTGTACGCGCCGTTGCCGACCACGAAGGCGACGCGCCGGTCGGCCCGGGCGGCGTCGACGCCGAGCGCTGACACGACGAGCGACAACACCCCCGCCGCAATGAGGCTGATCCCCCGCATCTGAAATCCCCCAGGCCAAAGCATGATGGACGACTGAAATCCGCCGTCATGTCTACACCAAAAAGCCGTGATTTGCCCAAGCCAAATCGATGGTTGCAGCGCAGGTGGTCGCGCCCACGAGACAGCAAAAAGCCCGTGCCGATCACGGCACGGGCTCGCGCATGTCAGGGATGCTGCAGCTTACCGGCGCAGGGCACTGCCGAGCACGCCGCCCATCATGCCGCCGATGAAGGCGGCGCCGGCAGCGTTGCCCGCGTTATCCTGCGGCGGCGGGTTGCGATAGACCGGCGCACCCTGGGGCGGCGGGCCGCCGGCGGCAACATTGCCGGCCGGCTTGGCGCGGCGGGGCTTGGCCTCGTCACCGACCGCGGCAGTCGCGGGCGCCGGCTGCGGCTCGGCGAGCAAAGCCTTGTGCTGCAGCTTGGTCAGGAAGCCGGTCGAGGGGTAGCCGCGCGCGGCCTGCCAGCGCTTCATCACGCCACGGGTCTCGTCGTCGAACACGCCGGTCATCTTGGTATCGAAGCCGAGACCGGTCAGGCGGCGCTGCACGTCGCGACGCTTGGTCTTGTCGAGGCCGATCTGATCCTCGCTGACCTGGGTGCCTTCCTCGGTGAAGGTCGCGGGGTCCACGCCCTTGGCGACGTTGCGGGTCGCGGTGTTGATGGCGCCGCTCTCGATCGAGGCGATACGCGCCATCGCCAGCGATTTGAACTGTCCGTTCGGATAGGTCGAGAGGTAGGCGTTGAGCTCCTCGGGCTTGTTGGAGTCCTTCACCGAGCGCCAGAACTCGAGCTCGGCCTCGGCAGCGGTCGGGCTCGCTGCGGCAGCAACCGGCGTGGTTCCGGCCGTGGCGGCCGTCGCAGCAGGTGCTGCGGCCGGATTGAGATAGACCGCGCCGATCAGGTTGGTGTGGCCCCAGGGCAGCTGGCCCTTGCTGGTCTCCTCGTTGACCTGCGCGCGTACCGAGGTCATGGCCTGCTGGATCTCGACGCCGGGCTGAGCGATGTGCGAGATCAGCGCGCGCGTGAACGGGCTGTTGCCGCCGGCGTCGCCGTCGAGCGCCGTCTGGCCGGGCCCCGTCGCGAACGCGATCAGCGTGCCTTCGCCCGATTTCATCTCGGCGAGACCCGTCTGCACCGACACGCTGCGCGTCGGTGAGTTCGACTTGATCTTGGCTGCGAACGGATTGTCACGGCAGGCGTCGAGGAACACCAGCTTGACCTTGGCATCGCCCATGGTCTGGTCGAGCGTCACGTCGATGTTGATCGCCGAGCCGAGCTTGACGTCCATCTCCGATTTCAGGTCGGCATCGACCGGCAGCAGATAGTTGGTGCCGGCGATCGCGATACCGTGGCCGGCGTAATAGAACACCGCAATGTCGGCGCCCTGCGCCTTGCGACCGAAGTCGAGCAGCTTCTCGGTCATCCTGTCGCGTGTGAGGTTGGTGCCTTCGACGACGTCGAAGCCGACATTGCGCAGGGTGGCCGCCATGGCCTTGGCGTCGACCGGCGGGTTTGGCAATTGAGCCACGCTCTTGTAGGCGCCGTTGCCGACGACGAAGGCGACGCGACGGTCCGCCTTGGCGGCCCCGGCCGTCAGCGCCATGCAGAGCAGCGACAAGGTGATGGTGAGAAAGCGCATCAGGAGATCCCCTAACGATCCAGCGAAGCGATCACTGCAGCATTTGTCGCCGTTCGAGCCGAAAAGTCTTGTTCCCAAACAAAAAATCTCGCTTTCGCCACAAAGCAGTTCGCGAGTGTTGCGCGCAGCCAACGCCGAACACGTGTATCTCACCGGTTCCGTGAGAGACATCACAGACATTCAGCCGTGCACGACGCTGAAGACCCTGGATCAGCTTTGCGTCGAGGAGTTGACCGGCACGGGTTGAGGCTGCGGTGGCCGGAGGTTCAACAGATTCCCGGCCAGAATCAGCGCGGCGCCCAGCACCGTGAAACCGTCGAGGCGCTCCGAATACACCAACCAGCCGACCGTCGCCGTCAGCGGCACGCGCAGGAAGTCCATCGGTATCACGATCGTGGCGTCGGCGTAGAGCATCGCGCGCGCCATGCAGAAGTGCGAGAAGGTACCGCAGAGCGCGACCAGGACGATCCAGCCCCAGCCGGTCGCCGATGGCCAGCTCCACCATACCACCGTGGGAATGAGGCCGGCGACCGACTGCACCGCCAGCATCCAGAAGATGATCGACACGGTCGGCTCGGTGCGGGTCAGGAACTTGACCAGCGCGATCGAGATGCCGAAGCCGACGGCGGCGGCCAGCGCAATCAGCTGGCCCGGATTGATCGCACCGGTATCGGGGCGCACGATCACCACCACGCCAACCAGTCCAAGCACGATCGCCGCCAGCTTGAACAGGGTGATCCGCTCGCCGAGGAAGGTCGCGGCGAGCAGGGCGGTCCAGATCGGCATCGTGAACTCGATCGCCACGACCTGACCGATCGGAATCAGGGTGAGCGCGAAGAACCAGCCGAGCTGCGCGCCGTAGTGGATCAGATTGCGGGCGGCATGTTGCTTCAGCCGCGTCGTGCGCAGGGTCGCAAAGCCGCCGCTGAGGGCGATGACGGGCGACAGCATCACCAGGCCGATGAGACAGCGCAGCTCCATCAGCTCGAAGACGTTGAGCTCGCGCATGGCTTCGCGCCCGGCCACCGCCATCACCAACATGAGGCTGAGCCATCCGGTCATCCACAGCGCGGCCATCAGTTTCGAAGCGGGGCGATGCATGAGGCCGAATGGGGGGCGGGCAGGAGGCGAGAGCGGCTGTATCACCTCGCGTGCACAGCAATGCAAATGAAATCAACGGTGCAGTGCATCAACGCCGCCACGGAAGGCCGCGGACGATGTGCCGAGAAAAACATGGAGTGTGGCGGCGTTTCGTCCTAAAGCGACCGCCGCGAAACAGCCAAGGGCAGCTTTCACACATGACCGACCGTGCCGCCTCAGCCGACTTCCTGACCGCCTTCGCCACCGGCTGGCCGGAGCGCGAGCCTCACCTCATGGTGCTGTCGCTGACCACCCAAAAGGGCGTGCAGGATTTTGCCATGACCCGCGAGCAGGCGCTGCTGGTTGCCAAGACCATCAAGCGAACCGCGGCCCAACTGGCTCCGGCTCCGAGCGGCGGTCCGGTCCCCGGCGTCAAGCGCGCCTGAACGCCATTACCGCGACAGCGAGATGTTGGCTGCGCGGAACTGGCTGTCGGCACGGATCGACACCGATTGCCGGTTGCCGCGGGTCGCGAGCGCGATGTTGGCGTTGAAGCCGGCCGTGGTCGCGACGAGCTGGAAGCTGCCGTTGCCGCCGCGCCCCTGCAGCACCCCGCTGATGCCGCGGCTGGTCTCGGTCCAGCTGCCTGAAATGGTCCCGCCCTCGGCGATGACGTCGGCCTGCAGACCGAATTTGTAGGCGTCGCTCGCACAGGTCAGGACCAGGTTCATCCTTGGTCCGGACACGCTGTAGCTTGCCCGGCAGCGGATGCGCTCGGTCGACCCGTCCTCGAGGGCTACGGTGCCGCTGCCGCCCCAGGTTCCAGCCATGCCGGTGAAAGGGCCCGGATCGGCCTGCCCGGGCGACGCTGTCAGGAGCGTCGACATCAAAACGGCGGCTACCGAGAGCCGCCGCTTGGACACGTTCAGACCGGGCCGGTCATTACATGCGTGATGCCTGCCAGCGTCCGCTGCAAGGAATACCTGCCGACGCGCCGTTCCATTTTCCCGAGCCGGAATTGCCGTTGAGCTGACCATTCGCGAATGCGCCATTGATGGAGACCTTAACCAGGCCTTCGCGCCCAATCGAACCTGTGACATTGGCGCCGGCCGCAGAAACCTTACCGTCTGCGACGATCAGGGTCGAGCTGGCCGTAGGCTCGCAGCTGCCGCTGCTGGTGACGATGGTGACCTGCCACTGGCCGTCATAGGGCGACTGGGCGAAAGCCGGGGCGGTTGCGGTGCCGGCCAGGATCGACGCGACGAAAGCCATTCCAATGCGGTCGAGACGCATGAATCGTTGTCCCTCAATGTCTTTGATGACGAACCTTATTTGGAGAAATTGTGACGAAAGTTTGCCGCATCGCCGCAACCAGATTTTATTCAGCAATTTCAGCCCGTTAAGGATTAACGCGGAACCCGCTTTTCAGCCAACGGGGCGGCATTGTGGGCAAACTGCGCCCTCGCGCACCGCATGAGCAGATCAGCGCCACAGCCTTGCGTTGACTGCACGATTGTTCGCAGCGGAGCAGGAGCCCTCAGGGGCATGAGGATGGGCTTGCAGCGACCGGGGCGTGGTCTGTCGCTCAATGCGGGATGATGCTGGGAGCCTTGGTGGCGAACTGCTCGTCCTGCGGCTTGGCCGGAATGGTGCCGGTCGCCTTGGCTGATTCGACGACATCACCGAGCAGCTTGAGGCCGAGCGGCGCCAGCGCGCGCTCCCACAATTCGCGGGCCGTCTCCCCCTTGCGGACGAAGCACCAATCCTGGGCGGCGATGGCGCCCGCGTC
Source organism: Bradyrhizobium sp. SZCCHNR1002 (assembly GCF_032381435.1). Taxonomy (NCBI): domain Bacteria; kingdom Pseudomonadati; phylum Pseudomonadota; class Alphaproteobacteria; order Hyphomicrobiales; family Nitrobacteraceae; genus Bradyrhizobium; species Bradyrhizobium sp. SZCCHNR1002. The sequence goes on along the minus strand of NZ_JAUHIS010000001.1, from coordinate 891,319 downwards.
CATGCGCTCGGCCAGGTGATAGATGGTGCCGCCTGCGACCGGATCGCCTTCCTTGATCGTCCACTCCACGGCGGCGATACCCCGATGCCGCGGCAGCAGCGAGGGATGGTAGCCGATGCCGCCGAGCCTGGCGGCGGCGACCGCCTCCTGCGTGACGCGGGCGTGGCTGTGCGCCGTGACGATCAGATCCGTGCCGGGGGCGATTTCGCTGGCCGGAACCACCTTCGGATCGGCCTGGACCACGACCTCGATCCCGGCCGCGCGTGCCGCCGCCGCAAGCCGGTCCTCGCCGTCGTGCACGACCACGCGCGCGATCTCGATTCCTCTCTCGCGCAACATGTTCAGCGTGGCGACACCGAAATGGCGGGAGCCGACGAGGGTGATACGCATGATCAGGGATCTTCCACGGTTGGGGCGGGCGGACGAAATCGGGTCAAACCAAGCCTTGGCGTCCAGGTCAAGCGCCGGCTGATCGTTCCTCACAACCCGGGGCGGCCCCGAATCGCCGCCAGAATGCGCGCCCGAGCGGGTTTCGCGCTCGCAAGACAGCAGATCTCGCCTTCGATGTCGGCGGGAGTTCGGCGAAAGCATCCCGGCCGGCCGCGGCTGGTCGGCGGAAGTTGCTCGGCCGGTCGCGACGGCGCACCTGTTTCGGTTGCCGGTCGATCGCGTTGATGTCGGGCCGTGACATCTCGCGCCCTCAACTCGCCGGGGCCGCTCGAACTAATGAGCCGAACTACCAGTCTCATCTCTCGCGCGGATCAATCGCAGGCGCCGTAGTGCAATCTGACCGGTCTGCGAACGCAACTCGCGTGAACCTGAGTTGCTGAGAGCAGACGCAACTTTCGATTGTGTAATTAGCTGTTCCACGTGCGTAGTAAAACTGACGCCTTGGCATATGACGAATATAATTTCTTAAAGCCGATCGCGCACAATGTGCATGCCGCTCCGCCGCGCGGCCGGATAGCCGGGTGCCGCGCCTGTCACCGATCCCTGGGCAACAGCACCCGGTTATTTGCCGGCGGTCAGGTCGCTTCCGCCGGCGGCGGAACCTCGATCCCGAGCGCATCGCACAACGGCCCGAGATGCTTCTCGTAGCGCCGCCAGCTTCCGATCGAGCGGCGGTAGATCGGCTCGCGCACCTGCATCAGGCTGGCGGTGCGCACCGTGCGCTCGGTGCGATGGAAGTCGAGGCAGGCATCCTCCCAGTCGAGGCCGCAATGCTCGAGCACCCGGCGTGAGACGCCTTCGAGATCATCGACCAGATCCTCGTACTGGACGTCCATCAGGATGCCGGGCGGCAGCACCTTGTGCCAATGCTCCATCACGCCCTCATAGCCGCGGTAATACTGGCCGAGCTCGGTGAGGTCGTAGGCGAAGGGCTGGGCTCCGGTGAACAGCAACTGATAGCAGGACACGCAATTGTCGAGCGGGTCGCGCCTGGTATTGATGATCCTGGCGCGCGGGAACGCGGCGTGGATCAGTCCGACGAACAGGAAGTTCAGAGGCATCTTGTCGACGATGCGCTCGGCCGCCGGCGCCAGGGGCCGCACGCGGGTGGTGTAGTCCTGTCCGAGCTTCGTCATCTCCTCGGGCGGCAGCAGCGCAACCAGATCGGGATAGGCGGGAACGAGCTTCTGCCGGCTGGCGGATTCTCCGACCAGCTCCTTGAACGTCTCGAGCTCGCCCGCGCCGAAGACCTTGGAATGGCTGGCCAGCACCTGCTCCATCAGCGTAGTTCCCGAGCGCGGCATGCCGACGATGAAGATCGGAGCCCAGGACTCGTCGCCTTGGCCCGCCACCGAGCGGAAGAACTCCGGCGTGAAACGGCTGGCGACGTTGCGCATCATGCCGAGCCGCTGCTCATGGTCGTAGTCCATGCTCTTGCGCTTGAGCGTGTTGGCCTTTTGCAGATGCGAGAAGGATCCGTCGTAGTCCTTCAGATCGGACAGCGCCTTGCCCATCGCGAAATGCGCGGCGATCTGCTTCTCCTGGTCGAGCTGATCGGCGCGTTCGAGCAGCCGCTGCAGGCTCGGCAGCCGGCTGTCGTCCGGCTTGAACTTCGACATGTTCGCGAGATTGAGGTGGATCGACGCGTCGTCGGGAGCCAGCTCCAGCGCCTTCTGGAAGGCTGCGGTCGCCTCCTCGAAACGGCCGAGCGCCTGATAGGCGACGCCGAGATTGTTGTAGGAGCCGAAGCGCTCCGGCTTGATCTTGATGGCCAGGAGGTTCTGCTCGATCGATTCCGCGAGCCTGTTGAGCTCGAGATAGGCATTGCCGAGGTTGCCGTAGGCGTCGGCATAATCGGGCCGGCTCGCGATCGCCCGCTTGTAGTGCTCGATGGCGCGCTCGCGGTGGCCTTGGCGCAGCAGCACGTTGGCGATGTTGTTGTGGGTCTCGGCGTGCTCCGGGCTGAAGTCGAGGACCTTCAAGTAGCAGCGCGCCGCCTCGATGTCCTTGCCGGCTGTATACAGCAGGTTGCCGAGCGCAAAATGCGCGTCGAGATGCTGCGGCTTGTTGTCGATCGCCCGCCTGAGGAGAGCTATCGCCTCGTCGATTAGCCCCTGGTTCTGCCGGACCATGGCGAAGGCGTAGAGGATACCGGGATGGCTCGGCGCCAGCGCGAGCGCGGCCTCGTAATGCTGCACTGCGATCTCATAGCGGCCTGCCGAGGCCTCGACGGCGCCGATGCTGCCACGGGCCTCGGCGGATTTGTCGTTCACCGCCACCGCGCGCTCGAAGTAGTCCTTGGCCTCATCGAGCCGGTTGGCGGTGGTCGAGATCATTCCGAGGCCGACGAGGGCGTCAAAATTGGTCGGCTGGCCGGCCAGGATGAGCTTGAAGATCTGCTCGGCGTCGCCGAGTTCGCCGCGGCTCTGCAGCTTCTTGGCGACGGTGACCACGCCGTCGGCCAGCGTCTGAAGTGAGGCGAGCCGCGTGGCGTCGAAGGGGCGCGAATCCGTCGTCGGCGTGACCACCGGCGGGGCGACGTTGACGGGCTGCGGCTGCTTGATGCCGGCGATGGCCTCGGCGATCGTCGGCCGCAGCGCCTCGGTTCCGAGCGCATCGAGCAGCGGCTTCAGCCGGTCGCCATACATCCGCCAGCGGCCGACCGAGCCGGAGAACAGCGGCTTGCGGACCTGGACGAGGCTTGCGGTGTTCACCGGGCGTCCGTTCTCGTGAAACGACAGGCAGGAGTCATCCCAATCGAGCCTGCAATGCGCGACGATCTTGCGGGCATGTGCATCGAAGTCGCGCACCATGTCCTCATACGCCACCTCCAGCATGACGCCGTCCGGCAGCACCGCGCGCCAATGGCTCATCAGCGCGTCGTAGGCCCGGTAGTAGCGCCCGAGCTCGCCGAGATCGTAGGCGAAGGGCTGCGGCTCGGCGAACAGCTGAGTATAGCAGGACAGGCAGGTGTCGATCGGATTGCGCCGGACGTGAATGATGCGTGCATTCGGCAGCGTCAGATGGATGAGCCCTGCGAACAGGAAGTTCGACGGCATCTTGTCGACCACACGCCGGACGCTGGCCGGCAGGCCCGTGAACCGCTCGCGATAAGCGCGTGCGAGGCTCGCGATATCGGCATCGGACAGTTTGGCGAGCATCTCCGGGTAGTCGCCGCGGGCACGGTCGGTGAACAGCCCGGCAGCCGCCGCGAAGTAGTTGACCTCGCCTGCGCCATGCACGGCCGGATGGCTGGCCAGGAGCTGCTCGACCAGGCTGGTGCCGGAACGCGGCATGCCGATCACGAACACGGGCGCGTCCGACGGATCGCCGTGACCGGCACGCGCCTGCAGCATGGCCTTGGAGAATACGGTGCGAACGCGCTCGATCTGGCGTAGCGCCTGGTTCTCGTCATAGTTGATGCGGCGGCGCTCGAGGCTGTTGCCGGCATTGAGATGCAGCAGCGACCGTTCACCGTCCTTGACGTCGGCATAGGCGCGCCCCAGCGTGAAATGCAGGGCGATGCGAGCGTCCTCGGTGAGCGTCTCCGCGCTTGCGGCCAGCTCCTGCAGCGGCGCCCAGCGGGCATCGTCGACCGCGAACGGCTTGACCACGCTGTAGTTGAGGTGAGTGCCGATGCTGCGCGGGTTGACTGCCAGGGCAGATTCATAGGCGCGTCCCGCTTCATCGAGCCTGCCCACGATCGTCAGGACGCCCGCGAGATGGTTCATGGTCGTGGTGTCGCGGGGATCGTGCGCAAGAGCCGCCTGATACCCGACGATCGCCTCGTCATATCGCTGCACGTTCCGCAGCGAGTCGGCGCGATTGCGGTGGGCGATGGCGTAGTCGGGCCGCAGCCGCAGCGCCTCGTCGTAATGGGAGAGGGCCTCTTCGTGCCGGCCCGACGATTCCAGCGCATTGGCGAGATTGTTATGCGCTTCCGGAAAGTCCGGCCGCTCGGCGAGGGCGCGCTCGTAGTGGAAGATCGCGCCCGGCCAGCTCTTCATGTCGAGATGGATATTGCCGAGATTATAGTGCGCCTCGGCAAGATGAGGACTCAATGCAAGTGCCTGCTGCAGGCTGCGAATGGCAGCGCTCGTTTCGCCCATCGCCTGATGACAGCCGCCGAGATTGAGCAGCACCGTCGGCACGTTGGGCTCGATGGCGAGCGCGCGAGTATAGTGTGCGATCGCTTCGGAATGGCGGCCGAGCTGCCGGCAGGCATCACCGAGGCTGCCGGCTGCTGCGGCAAATTGCGGCCTCGCCGCAAGTGCCGCCTCATGATGAGAGATCGCCCTTTCGAACTGGCCGAGCCGTTGCAGGGCGAGGCCGAGCGCCTGGTGGAGATCCGGGTTCGTGCCGTCGATGGCAAGCGCGGCTTCGAGGTGCCGGACGGCTGCTGCGGGATCTCCGAGGCCGTACAATGCGCCGCCCAGCAGCAGGCGGGGTTCGATCGAGGACTCATCGAGCGCGGCGGCACGCGCGAAATGCGAGGTCGCCTTGGCCAGATCGCCCAGGCCGGCGAACGCCTTTCCGAGCATCACGTGCAGGTCTGCCGAGTCGCCCGCGGCGTCGGCGGCTCGGTCCAGCAGGGTTCGTGCCTCCTGCGCGTCACCGAGTTGCAGGCGGACGGTCGCAAGGCTGCACAGGGTGCGGAAATGCTTGGGCTGAAGAGCAAGCACCTTGCGATAGGCCTCCTCGGCAACCTGCAGAGCGCGACCATCGATCGGGGACGGCAGTGGTGCGCCGGAGTTGGTCGATGCGGAGACGAGTCGGGGACGGAAGGCGAGTGCTGGCTCGTTCATGATCACAACTTACTGATTGTTCGACGGAAGCAGTTGTCGTGGCGGAATGAAGCGAAACGGAGGCTTGGTGGGGCGTCGGTCCCGATCGATCGGAGCTCTTTCGCGATCACGTGACGCCTGGAGTTGCGAGGGTCTTTCGCGCAATCGCCGGCTCCCGCCGGGAAACAACGAAGCCGGCGCAGACCGAAGGGTCTGCACCGGCTTTGATTGCTCGTGGTGTTGGAGCGTCAGCCCCACATATGATGCATCGCGTGGTGATGCGACATGTCGGGAAGCGTGGTGGCCGCGGCCGCCGTGCCCGCCGCTGCAGCAGCAGCCGTGCCTGCCGTCGCCGCGGTCGCCGTGTGGTGGCTGTTGTGGCAGTGGTGGTGATGCGTCGTGTTGGTGTTCGTTCCACCCCCGGTGGTCGGGGCCGGCGTGGTGGGTGCCGGCGTCGTCGGGGCAGGGGTGGTTGGGGCAGGGGTGGTTGGGGCAGGGGTGGTCGGGGCGGGTGTCGTCGGCGCCGGCGTGGTCGGGGCGGCGGCCGCTCCGCCGGTGCCGTTGGCGATGTTCGGATTGGCGCCGGCGGGCATACCGGTGCCCTGGGCGATGCCATTGACCGCAGTCGCCGTCACGAAGCTCGTCGCTGACGTCACGTAGTCCGAGCCGCCGATCGCGATGTTGTTGCCCGCAATGTCTCCGGCATTGCCGATGTAGTTCGCGGCCGCAGCCTTCAACATCGCCTGATCCGTCGCCAGGGCCGCGCCCGTGTCGCCGTTCATGATTCCCATCAGCGCCTTCGTGGCCATGGTGGTGTCGGACTGCAGAGCGCCGGCGACGAGCTCGTCGTCGAACCGTCCCTTGAACACCGCCCCCTGCGCCATGTCGAACGCGGCGCCGAAGTTCTGATAGTTTGTGATCTGGTCGATCAGGGCCTGCGACGCCGTCATCGTTCCGTTGGCGACCGCAACCAGCTTCGCACCAAGCGTGTTGCCCTCGGCGAGGAAGTTGGCCCAGAAATTGGTCTGCGCCTGATTGTCCTGGAACCTCGTAACTGTTCCGGTCAGGCCGCCCGGCATTTCGGAGAACCCGCCAATGTGACCGGGCGCGCCGGTGCCGCCCGCCGCCTTGTTGAGCGCCTCGTCGTTCTGAAACACGTCGATCATGTCGACGATGTTGTCGGCCGAACCGCGCAGCGCCGTCGGATTGGCCATCGTCTCGGCGACGTTGTAGTTGTTCAGCTGCAGGTTGGCCTGGCTGAGGATCGTCATCAGATGGAGCGTCGTCGTCTGCGCAGCGACGGAGGTTTCGCCCGCTTCAATCGCGGCCAGCTTCGCCGGGTCATTCAGGATGTTTTGCAGGCCCTGCGTGATGGCCGTGAAGTCCGCCTGGATCTGATTGATGTTGTTGGCGCTCATGCCGCCCAGCGAAAGGTCGGCGGCGGCATTGAACACCGTTCCGATGGCGGTCAGGTCGCCGGCTGCCGCTGCAGCGAGATTGGTGGCGCTGTCGTTGCCGGCGGGCATGCTCTGGAACGCCACGTCCATGGCGCCGGTGTTGGCCAGGAAGGGAACGTTGTTGAGCGCGGCCGAAAGATGCGCGTCGCCCTGGATCTGCGCCAGGATCTGCATCTGAACGTTGTGGATGGTCTGGTCGGCCTCGGCGAGCGTCGCAGGATTGGTCGTCAGCGGCGCCGCGTTGATCAGCGTCGTGATTTCGTTCGAAACCTGGGTGAGCACCGCGGTGTCGGTTGCGTTGAGCGTGAACGCCTGACCGCCGATCGTGACCTGGCCGGGATTGGCCAGCATCGCGTTGATGTCGTTCTGCACGGCATGCAGGTCGGTGGTGTAGCTGCCGAGGAATGGGTTGGAGTTGCCGCTGTTCTGTGGCGTCGACCACAGGCCGGTCGAGATGCGAACGGCATCGTTGAACACGACGCCGGCCTGCACGAGGTCGGTCGACAGATTGAGCGCCGAGGCGCGAACCAGTAGGTTGGACGTGCCATTCGCCAGCGCCGTCGGGTTGAAGGTATTGGCTGCCATTAGATCATCTCCCCAAGTTTCAACCCGGCGTCTGCTGCTTGGCGGTTCGGCAGCACGCGGGCGTTGATCGGGCTGCGATGTCTCGTTCACCCCTTCGCGGAGCGGGCGAAATGTCGCAGCCTCAGAGCACCTGGGAATTATTTGCTCCAATGGGGCCAAAAGAAGCGCCGCAGAGTCCCCAAATATGATGTTGTTCGGGCACGCGCTCAGTGTCGCAGGCGTGTCACGGCAACGCTTGGAAACATTCTAACTCCTTGATTTCCGTCGTGGCATCTCTGCAACGTTCTCATCGGGCGACGCTTCGACGCACCGTCCAGACAAGAAGTTGCCCCGATCTTGCGACTGTCGTCCGGGCTCTCCTTAGAAAAGTTCCAACGTGACGTGCGCACTTGGCGCGGAATGGAACATGCATCTTCGCGAATCTTGCGGGCTCTCCCTCGGACATTTGCGGTCGTACTTCCTCTGAGCGTTGACGCTCGCTTGTCCACGGAGAGCACCAGCGAGTGACAGGCTCGGTCTGGTGCTTCCAGGGATGTCGTTGCCGCTGCGGGTGCGGTTGATCCATCCGGCTGCGTCAGGCCCACATGTGATGCATCGCGTGGAGATGCGACATGTCGGGACCGACAGCTGCGGCCTGGCTCGTATGCGTGGCCTGGCTGAGGTGGTCGTGATGGTGATGATGATCGCCGTGGTGCGCGTTGTTGCTGCCGTTGTTTGCCGCGGTGGTGCCCGTCGATGTGCCGCCGGTCTGCCCCGCAGTGGCGCCGGCAGACGTACCGCCGTTCGCCGCCGTTCCACCGGCAGCAGCGCCGCCCGCCGCGGTCGTTCCTGCCGCCGCCGTGCCCCCGGTGCCGTTGGCGAGGTTCGGTGTGGCCGTGACCGGGATGGTGCCGTGCGCGGTGCCCTTGATCGAGGTTGCTGCCGAGACGGTCGTTGCGGTCCCCACATAGGTGCCGCCATTGACAGGGATGTTGTTGCCTGACACGTCCATCGCGTCGGCCGCGAAGCCCTGGCCGGCTGCGGCGAGCATCGCCTTGTCGGCGGCGAGCGCAGCGCCGGTATCACCGTTGAGGATGCCCTGCAGGCCCTTCACTGCGGCGGACGTATCGGCCTCCAGCGTGCCGCTGAGCAGCTCGTTGTCGAAGCGGCCCTGGAACACGGCGCCCTGGGCGGCGTCGAAATTGGCGCCGAACTGCTGATAGTTCTGGATCTGCGTGATGAGAGCCGCGCTGGCCTGCGCTCCGCCGGTCGAGATCTTCTGCAGGGTCGCGTTGATCGTGTTGGCCTCGGCCAGGAATGCGGCCCAGAAATTGGTCTGCGCCTGATTGTCCTGGAACCTGGTGACGGTGCCGGTCAGCCCGCCCGGATCCTCGGCGAAGCCGCCGGAGTGACCCGCATTGCCGTTGCCGCCCGCGGCCATGTTGAGGTTGGTGTCGCCCTGAACGATGTCGATGATGTCGAGCAGATTGTCGGCCGTGCCGCGTAGCGCAGCCTGGTTGCCCGTGGTCGCGGCCGCATCATATTTGTTGAGCTGCAGGTTGATCTGGCCGAGCGCGGTCTGCAGGTGGATGGTGGTGAGCGCTGCGGCATTTGCGGTCTCGCCGGCTTCGATCTGCGCGAGCTGCGTCTTGTTGTTGAGGATCGCCGTGAGGCCTTGAGAAACGGCGGTGAGATCGGTGTTGATCTCCTGCAGATGGGCGGCATCGATGCCGCCGGATGCGAGCTCGACGACCTTGTTGAAGACGAGGCCGACGTCCTTCAGGCTGTTGCCTGCGGTGGCTGCCGCGAGGCTTGCCGGATCGTCGGCACCCGCCGGTGACGTCTGGAAGGCGATGTCCTGACCGCCGGTATTGGCGAGGAAGGGCACGTTGTTCAATGCGTTCGCCAGATGCGCATCGTTGTGGATCTCCCCCAGGATCTCCTGCTGCAGCGCATGGATCGTCTGGCTCGCTGCGGCCTGGGTCGTCGCGTTGGCAAACTGCCCGGCTGCCTGCAGCAGCGTGCCGAGTTGAGCCTCGACATTGGTGAGGACCGCGGTGTCGGTCGCATTCAGCGCGAACGTCTGTCCGCCGAGCGTGACCTGGCCCGGATTGGCGAGCATCGCCGCGATGTCGGTCTGCACCGCCGTGATGTCCGCCTGATAGCTGCTGAGGAAGGTCGGCGAGTTGCCGCTGTTGGCGAGGCTGAACAGGCCGAGCGAGGCTCGTACTGCATCGTTGAATACGACGCCAGCCTGCACGAGGTCGGTCGAATGCTGAATGGCCGTGGCGCGGGTCAGGAGGTTCGAGGTGCCGTTGGCCAGCGCCGTCGGGCTGAAATTGACGGGAGTCGTATGCATTCCGCCGGTGCCCGTCCCGCCGCCGGTGGAGGGCGGCGTCGTGCTCGTGCCGCCGGTGCCGTTGGCGAGGTTGGGAGTTGCGGTGACCGGGATCGTGCCCTGGGCGAGGCCGTGAACCGAGGTGGCCGTCGACACCGTGGTCGCCGAGCCGACATAGGTGGCGCCGCCGATCGCGATGTTGTTGCCCGACACGTCCATGGCGTCGGCGGCAAAGCCCTGGCCGGCCGCGGCGAGCATCGCCTTGTCGGCAGCCAGCGCCGCGCCGGTGTCGCCGTTGAGAATGCCCTGCAAGCCCTTCACTGCAGCCGCCGAGTCGGCTTCCAGCGTGCCGCTGAGCAGTTCATTGTCGAAGCGTCCGCGAAAGACGTTGCCCTGGGCCGCATCGAAATTGGCACCGAACTGCTGATAGTTCTGAATCTGCGTGACGAGAGCCGCGCTGGCCTGCGCGCCGCCGGTCGAAATCTTCTGCAGCGTGGCGTTGATCGTGTTGGCCTCGGCCAGGAATGCGGCCCAGAAATTGGTCTGCGCCTGATTGTCCTGAAATTTGGTCACGGTGCCGGTCAATCCGCCCGGATCCTCGGCGAAGCCGCCGGCATGGCCCGGCATGCCGTTGCCCCCGGCGGCCATGTTCAGATTGGCATCGCCCTGGATGATGTCGATGCTGTCGAGCAGATTGTCGGCCGTGCCGCGCAGCGCCGCCTGATTGCCGGTCGTCTCGGCCTTGGCATACTGATTGAGCTCGAGGTTGATCTGTCCGAGCACGGTCTGCAGATGAATCGTGGTCAGCGCAGCCGCGTTGGCCGTCTCGCCATTTTCGATCTGCGCGAGCTGGGTCTTGTTGTTCAGGATGTTGGTCAGGCCCTGCGAGATCGCGGTCAGGTCGGTCGTGACCTCCTGCAGGTTGCCGGTGTGGATGCCGCCGGACGCCAGTTCGACCACCTTGTTGAAGACGAGGCCGACGTCCTTGAGCGTGTTGCCTGCCGTCGCGGCGGCCAGGGTCGCCGCATCGTCGGCGCCGGCCGGCGAATTCTGGAAGGCGACGTCCTGGCCGCCGGTGTTGGCGAGGAAGTTCACCTTGTTCAGCGCGCCGGAGAGATGCGCGTCGCCATTGATCTCCTGCAGGATCTCTTTCTGGACCGCGTGCAGCGTCTGGTCTGCCGCGGAGATCGTCGCGGCGTTCGTGGTCTGCTGGGCGGCCGTGAGCAATGTCGAGATCTGAGCCTGCACGTTGGTGAGAACGGCGGTGTCGGTGGCGTTCAGCGTGAAGGCTTGGCCGCCGAGCGTCACCTGTCCGGCATTGGCGAGCATCGCCGCGATGTCGTTCTGCACCGCGTGCAGATCGGTTGTATAGCTGCCAAGGAATGGATTGGAGTTGCCACTGCCGGCCTGCGTGAACAGGCCGAGTGATGCGCGAACCGCATCGTTGAACACCACACCGGCCTGGACCAGGTCGGTCGACATGTTGAGCGCTGAGGCGCGCACCAGCAGGTTCGACGTTCCGTTGGCCAGCGCCGTCGGATTGAAGGTGTTATTCGCCATGGATCATCTCTCCAAATTCATCCGACGCTCGATGGCCCCGATACGAGACTGGCTCGACGATACGGTCGGCATCGTCGTTGCTGAGGCCGTATGCCGCGCGTCGTCATGGACGCGAGGCGTGCGCCGTTATGTCGCACTGTGCTATTTGGTCGCAGCAATCAGGCCAAAAGAGGCGTGTGGCCGTCCGCAAATCTGGTGATGTTGTGGCAAGGCACGTGTGTTGCCGTGCAGCCCGGACCAGCCGCCAAGTCCTTGAAGCATTGGGTCAAGGGCAAATGCTGGGTGCGTCAATCTGACGCCTTTTGCATCTTCCAGTCAAGATGTCGCCTGTATCTTGCCGGCGATGCCCCGGTTCTGAAGCCGTCAGGAAAGCGAGTGCGGCAGCGGCCGTCGCGTCGCGCTCACGTCCTGTTCGACGCGAAAGCGCGTTGCCTGTGCGACCGCACGAGCAGGTGGGGATGATGTCTATCGGGGATACGATGCCGTCTCACGACGGCGTGGTGGTCTTCCGCTGCGCCAGCAACGCGGTCCGGATCTTCTGCAGCAGAATGTTGTAGAGCTGATTCCAGGCCGGATCCTGCCCGTTCGCGTCGAGCCCGCGCTTGGTCAGGCCCAGGCTGACCCGATAGACGGTCAGCGCGCCATCGATGTTGCCGAGGGGAACGAAGGCATCGCCCAGGCTCTGGTAGGACGTGGCGAGCGATTGCTGCAAAGACGAATCGTCTGGAGCGGTGTTGGCGAGTTGGGTGATCAGCGCCGCGTTGGAGCGGCGATGCTCGAAGGCCTCGGCATGGCGGCCCTGGGCGGCGAGCACGTCTGCGAGCAGCGCGTGGCACCAGGCGAGATCGCGCTGAAAGCCAAGATGGCCGCGATGCGCGGCGGTCAGCTTCTGGATGATTGCAAGGCCCGCAGAATAGGCGGCATAGGCACCCGGAAGATTTCGCTGAACGAACAGCACGGCGCCGATCCGGTTCAACGCGACCGAGAGGTTGCGCTGAAAGCCGCCGTTGTCGGGTTCGGCCTGGGTTAGGTGCCTGACGATCTCGATGCTCTGCCTGTAGTTCTGCATCGCGCTGATCAGATCGCCGGCCGTTGCGCTGCGATCACCTTCTGCGATCTGAGCTGCGGCCTGGTCCAGCAGCCGTCCCGCGGCGACCGTCACGCCAATGGCGAGGCCGCCACGGACAACGTCACCGCGCGGCCGAGCCAACAGCGCCGCGAGCGCGATCGGCTCGTCACCGCCGGCTGAAGCCGCCTGAGAGCCTGCTGCAAAAGCCGGATCGTCCGGCCGGGCCGGTGCGGCCTGCTGCGCGGCCGAGGCTTGCGGGCGCGTTTGCTGGCTCAATCCTTGTCCGAAGCCGGGGATGCTGCGCAAGATCGCCTCGACGTGCTCGGCCTTGATCAGGCGGGTGCATTCGAACTGCCGCGGCGTGCCCTTCCATCGCGGGCACCAGAGCGCGTCTTCATGATCGAAGCGATGACGCGCGTCATTCCAGCAGCTGTTGCAGGCGTGACGGTTGATGATGCGATAGGGCGTCGCGAATTCGTTGGAAGGATCGGTGAAGCCGCTGATCAGCACGACCGGCGTGCCGACGGCCCAGGCGAGCCACGACAGGCCGGAGGAGAGACCGATGAAGCACGCAGCGTGCCTCAGCCAGCGGGCGCGCTCCGTAAGCGGACGGTCACCGGTCTGATCCTCAGCCTCCTCGGGAATTCGGGTCCGGTAGGCGCCACGACTGCTTTCCGCTTTCTGGTCAATGCAGATGACGCGGTAGCCGGCGGTCCTGAGGAAGGCGACGATGCTGTCCCAGCCATCCGGATTGTTCCAGTGCTTGCATTGAGTCGTCGCTTGTACCGCGATGCAGACATAGGGCTCCGCGATCGGACGGCTGTCCTCGCTGAGCGCGACGCGCGGCGGCCGTTCGGTGGGATCGACGCCGAGAATATGGGCTGCGACGCGATGCAGGCCGACGTTGCGGAAGTCGCAGGGATGATAGACCAGGTCGGCATCGTCGAAGAACAGGCCGACGGAGTAGGTGGCGTAGTAGCGTTCCGCCTGGATCATTTCGTGGGTGACGAAGGTGATGTCAGGGGAGGCGTTGCGGAACAGCGGGATCAACGCCTCGCCCATCGCGCAAGTGAGACGGCACTGATGCAGCGCCTTGAACTTCTCTGCGTAGCTCATCCAGCCGATGACGTCGCCGATCGTGCCGACGGGAAGCTGGATCAGGACGTCGCGCCCGCTGGCGTCGTAGTCATGGCGCAGCAGAAGCTCGTCCTCCGACCAGACCTCGAGCCTGAACGGAATGAAATAGCGCTTGCTGCTGTTGACGTGCCCCGAACGCAGATCGATGTCGAACAGGACGTTGGCGGTTTCGAGATCGCTCAGGCGGACGCGCCAGGCCGGCCCGTTGTCGGGCAGCATGACGCGGCAGCCGTCGTTGAAATCGAATCGAAGTCCCTGCGGTCCCTCTTGGGTCGGCACCGTCGATGGCGGCGGCAGCCGAGGCCGGTCCAGACGAGCGGCCGCGTCTGTTCGTACGCCCGGTCGGGCGTCGGCTGACGGCATCGCAATCGTCGGCACCATCGTCGGATCCGAGGTGCGGGAAAAATTTGCAACGTTCATTTTGACTGGCCGACGCGGTTTGCAGGCCTCGAAGGAGGTCGCAGACCGCGCCTGTTCGGCCTTATTACTCCACGAAGGCGCGGCGCCACTGATCGAGAACCGGCTTCATCAGATAGCTGAGCATCGTCCGGCTGCCGGTCTGGACGTAGACTTCGGCCTGCATGCCGGGCATCAGATTGACGCCGCCGAGTCGCTTCCGCTCCTCGTCCGACAGCGTGATCCTGACCGTGTAGAAGGTCGAGCCCGTCCGCGGGTCGTTGGTGATGTCGGGCGACACGAACGAGACCTGGCCGCTCACCTGCGGTGTGGTGCGCTGGTTGAAGGCATTGAAGTGCACCATCGCATCCTGTCCGGTGTGCACGTGATCGATGTCCTTGGGCTGCACATGCCCCTCGACCTGCAGCTCGTCGGAGTCCGGAACCAGCTCCATGATCGTCTCGCCCGGCTTGATCACGCCGCCGATGGTGTGAACGGCGAGCTGATGGATGGTGCCGGAGTTCGGTGCGCGCATCTCGATGCGGTCCAGCTGGTCGCGCGCGGCGACGCCCTTCTCGACCAGATCGCCTTCCTTGGCCTGCGCCTCGCTGAGATCCTTGACCACCTCGCTGCGGAAATCCTGGTCGATCTTGACTGTCTGCAGCTCGGCTTCGCTGATCTTTGACCTGGTCTCCGCGACGCTGGACACGAGCTGGCCGCGCTCGCCATCGATCCGGGCGGCTTCCCGCTGCAGCGTCGTCAGTCGCGTCAGCGGAACGAGGCGCTTGTCATAGAGATCCTGCACGCCGGCGAGCTCGCCCTTGATCAGGTCGATCTGCTTGCTCTTCGAATCGAGCTGGGCTTCCATGCCGCTGATCTCGTTGTTGAGCTGGACGATGCGTCCCTGCAGCAGCTCCTTCTGGCTCCTGCGCGTGACCGCGCGGGCCTTGAACAGCGCGTTCTCCGAGGCGATCACCGCACGAACGTGAGGATCGTCCGGGCGCGACGTCAGCGTGGTCGGGTAGTCCGGCTGATCGAGACCGTCGCGTTCGGCGGAGAGGCGGGCAATCTTGGCGCGCTGCTCGTTCAGCTGCTTGGTGATCGACTGCAACTGCGCCTGGCTCTGAGTCGCGTCGAGCCGCACGAGCAGATCGCCGGCAGCCACGCGCTTGCCATTGTCGACCTTGATCTCCGCGACGATGCCGCCGGTGGGATGCTGGATCGCCTTGACGTTGGATTGCACCACGAGATTGCCGGGCACCACGATCGCGCCGGCCAGCGGCACCAAAGTGAGCCAGCCTCCGCCGAGAACCCCCGCCACGAGCAGCACACGCAGGCCGAGCCGCAATTCGTTCTCGAACATGCGGCCGACGCGCGGGACGAGCGATTCGTCCGAGCCGTCGTCGAGATCCGCCGCCGTTCCCTGCGTGGCGATGAAGGTCATGCCGGTCGTCAAGGCCGTGCCGGCGGTGCCGACGAGGCGGCGGACGCCGGTTTGCGGAACGGCAGGCGCATGCGCGAGACGGGCAGGCAGATTCTGCTGTCCCATCGTGCGCGGAGCAACGCCGAAGTCGTCGTCGCGCCGCGCATTCCTGAGATCGACGAGGGCGGCGGAATTGTTGTTGCCCGGCATCCGCGCGGGCGCATGGCGTGGCGGCGGAGACAGCTCCGGCTCGTAGCCGCGCGTCGGTACCGGCTGCTGCCAGTCCATCTCGCGGATGCCTTCACCCCGGCGTGCTCTCGGCGCTTGGCCGCCGAGACCGAACAGCGACAACGACGCACCGATGGCGCGGCCCATCGTGCTGCCTTTCTTCTTGCGCGGCTTGGGCCTGACTTGCGATGGCGGCGGACGCCGACGCTTCTTCCCGTCGCGCGAGCCGCGGCGCTGCCGCGGGTCTTCGTCCGAGCCGTCGTCGAACGCGCCTTGCAGCCGTTGCAGCTCGAGGATCAGAGCGTCGCCCTGCGGACCGACGGCGCGGGTCTTGGGACGCACATAGTCTTCGTCGTCAAAGGGCCTGAAGTCGTTGATGTGTTTCATGGATCAAGCGCTTTCTGCTGGGGCGGCGCGACGAAGCGTTCGGGCGTTCGGATTTGGCGCTGCGACCGGAGCGGCAACCCTGGGTGCAGCGGTGGCGTGCGTGACCGCTGGTCCAGCAGGAGCCTTGGCGCCGGCGACGCGGGCAAAGATCTCCTGACAGGGACCGAATGCGATCGCCTTGCCCTCGAAGAGCACCAGCGCCATGTTGAGCGCATTCAGAGCGCTCGGGCGATGCGAGATGACGATGACGATGCTCTGGTTCTGCTGTCGCATGATCTGAATGGCGCGGCTGAGCGCATTCTCGCCGTCGGTGTCCAGATTCGCATTCGGCTCGTCGAGGACGATCAGGAACGGATCGCCATACACCGCGCGGGCAAGACCGACGCGCTGGCGCTGGCCAGCCGATAGCGACATGCCGCCCTGGCCGATTCGCGTCGAGTAGCCTTCCGGCAGCCGCAGGATGATGTCGTGCACGCCGGCGATCTGCGCCGCCTTCAGGATGGCATCCGAGCTCGCATTCTCGTCGAAGCGGCAGATGTTGTCGGCAATGCTGCCGTCGAACAGGGCGACGTCCTGCGGCAGATAGCCGATGTGGCGACCGAGATCCTCGTTGCTCCACTGGTCCAGCGCGGCACCATCAAGCCGGACCGTTCCCTGCACGGCGGGCCAGATGCCGACCAGCGCCTTCGACAGCGAGGTTTTCCCGGAGGCGCTCGCGCCGAGCAGCGCGAGGCCCGTGCCCGCCTTGATGGAGAACGACACGTTGTGAACGATCGGGCGGTCCGTGCCCGGTGCTGCAACGGTCAGCTCCTGGACGGCCAGCTCGCGGAACGGGCGTGGCAGCGCCACCGGCGGCGCTTCCGGCCTGGCGGTCGCTCTGCAGATGTCGCGCAGGCGCACGATGCCCTGGCGCGCGGCGACCAGCTGCTTCCAGCTGCCGAGCGCGATCTCCACCGGCGCGAGCGCGCGGCCCATGAGGATCGACGACGCCATCATGACGCCGCCGGACGCCTGCTCGGAGACGACGAGCGCGGCGCCGATCCCGAGCATGCCCGACTGCAACATGAAACGCAGCACCTTCGCGGCCGCGCCGAGATTGGCGTAGACGTCGCTCGCGCGAATATTGTCCTTGAGATAGCGCTCGTTGACGGCGTTCCAGCGCGCCGAAAAGCGATCCAGCATTCCGAGCGCGCGAATCACCTCGGCATTGCGCTGAGTGGCATCGGCGAGAACCTGGCGCGCAGCGCTGGTGTCGCTGGCGGATTTGCTCGCCTGCCGCGACAATCGTTCCGTCACGAGCGTCATCGAGACGATCGCCACCGTGCCGAGAACGGCAGTGATGCCGATCAGTGGATGAAACAGGAACATGCCGATCAGGAAGATCGGAATCCAGGGCATGTCGAGAAAGGCGGTCGGTCCCATGCTCGACATGAAGGCGCGGAGCTGGTCGAGATCGCGCAGCGGCTGCTGCATCAGCATCGGCTTGGTGCCGCGCAGGGGCAGCGTGGCCAGCGCGTGGTGAATGGCGTCCTGCAAGCTTGCGTCGAACACGGTTGCGACACGACACAGCATGCGCGTGCGCAACGCGTCGAAATAGCCCTGGATGACGTAGACGGCCAGAATCATGACCGAGAGGCCGATCAGCGTCGCCAGGTTCTTGCTGGGAACCACGCGGTCGTTGACCTGCATCATATAGACGGAGCCGGAAAGCATCAGGACGTTGATGACGCCGCTGAACACGCCGATGCCGGCCATGCGCTTGACAGCCTGCCGCAATCCGCGCGTCACTGGATCGTCGCTTCCCGAGAGAAGGTCAGTGAGGGCAGCCGCAGCTTTCGTTCGCGGGCGGTCTTGAGCCAGACTCATCCAGGCGCGTCTCCCAAAGGCTAGTGCTTCAATCAGCGCTCTTGACAGTCGATGCCGACGATTTTCCGGCAACAATTAGACATGCAGCCCTTTCTGTCGCAGCCGTGGGGGACGAATTCTCCGGGGCACGGCAAGTCGCCGTGCCGGCCGCAGTCCGACGAAATCGTTCGCGGCGATCACGACGATCCGGAATCCGCTTACGATCTTCGATGGTTGCGGTGTGATGACAACCAACACGCAAGGCGTGCGTCACACATTCGTCGGCCTATCACCTTGCTTCTGCACTCATTGGCCGTGGTCCGGGCCGATTGACGCCACGAAGGCGAATAAATCTTCCTGCGGTGCAACGCACATGCGTTGTCATTCGACGGCGGTGCGGAGAACTGACCATGGCGACGGCGGCAACACATGGACACTTCGGTTTCGCGCATCGGCCTAAAATCCACGACCAACACTGTCGGCCGTCGTAGTTGGTAGTACGTTCTGTCAGCGAACGCGCTATCGCGATGGGTCCGGCAATCGGTCGCATGACGACAGTCAGAACAGATCAGGGGAGGACGAAGCGGGCCAGTTCCCATGCGATCCGAGCAACCCGTCACCGGCTCGGTCCGCAACAACTGACCAACCACAGACGTGATCCACGCGGTCGCGTTGAAACGTAACGTGGCAACGATCGGCATGGAGGGCGGCGCGGTTTCGCCGAAATCAGACGAAGCAGTTGCTCACTGAGAGTATCCGGGGGACGACAAGTTGGACTACATCACCATCATCGGGACGCGTGATGCGGGAATGGATTTGAGCCAAGAACGGGCCATGCCTGCACATCAGGCCATCCCGCGCCAGATCCATCCGCCGAAACGAAATTCGGTCACCGGATCGGCGGTGAGTCGCGCCGATCGCGTGCGCGCAGGTCGGGAGGCGCACGCATGAAGATTCGCAAGACCGATTACGGAACGATCATTCTGCACTGGACCCTCGTCGGGGCCACCGTGATCGCATTCCTGACGGGGCTTCGCATGGCGACCGAAGCGCCGGGACATGCCTGGATCGCAAACAATCTCGACTGGTTGCTGCCACGGCACCGGACCTGGACCTGGCACATGCCGGCCGGAGTCGTGCTGGCGAGCGTCGCCGTCGCCTACATGATCTATATCGCGAAGTCCGGGCTCGGCCGTCGCGTCACCGTCGACAAGATGCGGTTCAAGGGCCTGCTCGGAAAACGGCCGGCGCGGCTCGGTTCGATCAGCGTGCTGCTGCACTGGACGCTCTTCATCTCCATGGCGACGCTGATCGTCACCGGCGGAATGCTGTTCTTCGGCGTGGCGTCCGGTTACGTGACCATGATGATCCACTGGTACGCGACCTGGGTCATTCCGGCGTTCGTGGTGCTGCACGTCCTGGTTCACTTCAGCATCGGCGGAAAGATGCAGCTCTATCGCGTGTTCCGGCCGGCGCCCTTGCCGCCGCCGCCGCCGAAACTCGACCCCGTTGAACTCCTCACAATGCTGGTGGAGCAGTCGGAGAAGCTGGAGGAGGCCGAAGCGCCGCCGAGGAAACCCGCGCCGGCTGCGCGACCCGCCGCGCGTGACCCGATGCCGGCGCCGCGCCGCATGGAGGAGCCGATGCGCGGCCGCGCCGAGCAGCGCATGCCGCCGGGACGGATGCGCCCACCGCCGGCGCCCGCGAAGGGCAACTCGCGTCGCCGCAACCCGAGCTTCCAGGCCAACCCGTTCATGGTCGCAACGGCCGCAGCCATCGTGATCGGCTCGGCGATGTTTGCAGCCGACTACTACGCCGAGGACAGCGTCACGGTGTACCGCATCGCGTCCTCCGATGCGCCGACGCTCGACGGTGATTCATCCGATCGTGTCTGGCGCAATATCCAGCCGCACATGGTGACGACCAACCAGGGTGACAATTTCGACGGCACCGGCGAATCACGCGTGTGGATCAAGGCCGCGCATGACGGCACATGGGTCTACTTCCTCGTCATCTGGGAGGATCCGACCCGTTCGCTGAAGCAACTGCCGATGATCAAGAAGGCCGATGGCTGGCATCTGCTGCACAACGGCTTCGAGAAGGGCGACGAAAACGACTTCAACGAGGACAAGTTCTCGCTGCTGTTCACGACGCTGCCGATCACGCTGGCCGCAGACCGAACGTTCCACATGAGCTCGCAGCCGATGCCCGACAAGCCTGCGACGCTGTCGGGACGCGGCATTCACTACACGCCGGCGCCGAATCTCTATGCCGACGCGTGGCTGTGGAAAGCGACCAGCGGCGGCCCGACCGGCTGGATGGACGACGATCATTTCGGACCCCCGGCCGAGGCGACGCCGGATCAGGTCAAGGGCCTCGCCCCCTATAAAGGCGGCTTCGCCGCCGATCCGGGCACCGCGAACTATTCGGACAATTTCGTGATCGACAGGGAGGCTGCAAGGCTTGGAAATCGGGGCGTGAGACCGAAGCGCCTTCCGAAGGACGTCGCGGCCATGACCGCCGCGATGGGCGAGATCAATCTCGATCCCAACATCGGCGAGAGCGAAGGCGCGCGCTGGTTCATGACGGAGGCCGAATCGGTGCCGTATTCGGCCGAAGCCGACGCGCAGACGCCGATCGGGACGGTCGTGCCCGGCGTTCTCGTCAGCGGCGAGTTCACCGGCGACCGCGCCGACATCCGTTGTGCCGCACGTTGGGCCGCGGGCCACTGGACGCTCGAAATCGCCCGCAAAATAGACACGAAAAGCAAATACGACGTTGCCATCAAGAATGGCGTGTTCATGCGTGTCGCAGCGTTCGACCATACCCAGATCAGACATACGAGGCAGATCCGGCCGATGCGACTTGAGGTGCAGTGATGGGTAAGATTTGCAAAATCCAGTACAACAGGGAAACGTTCTACGCGAATGTGGGCGATATCCTGCTCGACGGCGCCATCAACAGCGGCGTGGATTTGCCCCATGACTGCCGCAGCGGAATCTGCGGTTCGTGCAAGGTGACGGTCGTCGACGGCAAGCTGTTCGGCGGCATGGAAGGCGACATGGCGCATGCGTGCCAGGCGCGCGTCGTATCCGACCTCAAGATCATCACCGAGCCCGTGCCCGATACGGTGACGATGAATTGCGAGGTGGGTGATCTGGTGCGGCTCGCACCCGACGTCGTCGGCGTGACCATCGAGATGCCGAAGCCGCTGCGATTCTTCCCCGGACAATATGCCAAGGTCCAGTACCGCGGTTTTCCGACGCGCTGCTACAGCCCGACCTATCCGATGGTCGGCGCGCCCGACAGCCATCTATTGTATCTGCACATCCGCATCCTGAAGGATGGCTTGGTGTCGTCGGCGCTCGGCCGCGACATCCAGGTCGGCCATCGCGTCAAGCTGACGGCTCCGCTCGGCACCGCGTTCTTCCGTCAGAAGCATCGCGGCCGGATCATCCTGGTGGCGAGCGGCACCGGCTTCGCGCCGATGTGGGCGATTGCGGTGGCGGCCATCACCGAGAATCCGAAGCGCGAGATCGTCTTCATCGTCGTGTCGCGCACGCTGCAATCGTTCTACATGCATCAGGCGCTGTGCCGGCTGGCGCGCTTTCCGAACGTCAAGATCATTCCGATCGTGTCGGAGCCGCAGAACGTCTCGCCGGCGATTCGCAGCGGCCGCCCGACCGAGCACATGCCGGAGCTCACGCCGAATGACGTCGTCTACACCTGCGGCGCGCCGGCGATGACCGATGCGGTCGCCAAGATGTCACGCGCGGCCGGCGCGAAGTGTCACTGTGATCCGTTCGTGTCGTCGGCGCAGCCGTCCGAGTCGAGCGGCGGACTGATGGACCGGCTCGTGGGCTGGCTCGACAGCCAGCGGGGCCGTCCGGCCATGTTCCAGCCGGCGGAGTAAGCTCGCAGCGGCCGCGGAACAGCGGCCGCCGCGTCGTCCCGATCAGCCGGCGATGAAGGCGAGCAGCGTCCCCGTCGCCGATGTCGGGGCCACCACGAGGCTGGCGCCGCTGCGGACAGCCTGCGTCCCCAGCGCCTTCTCGGTGGCGGCCAGATCATGCGAGGCCAGCACCAGGCCGGCGCCGCCGCGCTCGGGCAATCCCGCGAGTGAAACGGCGGGATAGCGCGCCGCCAGCTGGTCCCGGGTCAGGAACACGAAATCGGCACGGTCGCCGCCCGAGGCCACGGTCACGGCGCCATCCGCTTCACTGCGGCCGTCACGGTCGATCAGGCGCGACATGTGCGCGGCATCCTTGGCCGGATCGGGCGTGACGATCAGCGCCTGCTTCAGCTGCCTGGCGCCGTTGGCATGGGTCATCAATTCCGGAATCCACACCGTCTCACGCGTCTTGTGCTGGCAGGCGAAGATGCGCAGGCCGCCCGGCGCCTCGGCAACAGGCCATTGGAAGACACGGAATTTCGCGGCCGAGATGGTGCCGTCGGGCAGCGGCACGGGGCGCTCGAAGTCGATGGGTCCGATCGGCTCGAAGCCATGGCTGCGGATTTCCTCGGCGCCAGCTGCGGAATCGATCGCCGTGAAGGCGATGCGCTCGATGCCTTCGCCGCGTTGCGCGAGGAAATTGCGGGTCGGAACGTTGTGATCGGTCTCGGCGAGAATGCCAAGCAGCTCGATGTAGTCGGGATCGAGCATGATGGTGTAGTTGCCCGACCCCATCTTGGCACTGTGGGTCCCGCGCGGCGACAATGTGAAGCCGAGCTGCTTCCAGGTCTGGGCCGCTGCGTCCAGATCCTTCACCACGACAACCGCGTGATCGATACCGATGACATTCTTGAGGGCCACGCGTTTGTCTCCTTGCAGCGAACTTGGCATATTGGCGGCCGAACTATGCCCAATCGACCCATGCGCCGCAACCGGCGCAGCCGGGCGCTGGGTGCAAGGCAAGATCGATCTCCGGCAGGGCGGTCGACCAGCAAGGATGAGCTGTCCACGATGAGCACCACGACGAATTCCGTTCAATGGCCGCCGTCCCTGTGGGCGGCGCAGACCCCGCCCGGACCTGAGCTGCCCGAGCTCCAGGGCAGTGTGCAGGCCGATGTGGTCATCATCGGCGGCGGTTTCACCGGACTGTCGACGGCGCTGCATCTGCGCGAGGCGGGGACGGACGTCGCCATCGTCGAGGCGATGGAGCCAGGCTGGGGTGCGTCCGGCCGGAACAACGGTCAGGTCATTCCGACGCTGTCACGTCCCGATCCGGACGACCTCGTCGCGCGACATGGCGCCGCTGGCGAGCGCTTCGTGGCAATGTTGCGCGACAGCGCGTCCAATCTGTTCGACACCGTGAGACGGTACAACATCGACGCCGAGCACGAGCAGGCCGGCTGGGTCCAGCCGGTGCATACGCCCGGCCGCATCAAGATCGCCGAGCGCAGGTTCAAGCAGTGGTCGAAGTTCGGCGCGCCTGTCGAGCTGCTGTCGCGCGATGAGGCGCGCGACATGCTCGGCTCGGACGCCTGGCATGGCGGCTTCTGGAACAAGACCGGCGGCCACATCAATCCGCTTGCGCTGGCGCGCGGCCTGGCGCGGACGGTGTTGAGCCTGGGCGGCCGGATCTATGCGCGCTCGCCCGTGATCGATTTTGCCCGGCGGGGGGATCGCTGGATCGTGCGCACGGCGCGGGGGGAGCTGTCGGCCCGCGCGCTGGTGCTCGCGAGCAATGCCTATAGCGGCGAGTTCTCCAAGGCGCTCGCACCCGATATCGCGCACGAGGTGATGCCGGTGCTGTCGTGGCAGATGGCCACGCAGCCGCTGTCGGACAATATCCGCAAGACCATCATCCCGGCGCGGCAGGCCATGTCGGACACCCATGGCGAGCTCTATTTCGTCCGATACGATGCCCGCAACCGTCTGGTCACCGGCGGCGCCGTGATCGGGCCCGGCAACAAGGCCGAGCGGCTGAAGGCGCGGGTCGCCGAACGCCTGCAGCGGCTGTGGCCGCAGATCGGCGAGGTCAGGTTCGACTACGTCTGGAACGGCTATGTCGGCATGACCACGGATTACATGCCGCGCATTCATCGCCTCGGCCCGGATGCCTACGGCTGGACCGGCTGCAACGGTCGCGCGGTCGCGCTCACGATCCCACTCGGTGCGGAGCTTGCCAAGGCGGTGCGCGGCGTGCCCGCAAACCAACTGGCCTTGCCGTTCACGGAGCCGGTCACCATTCCGGCGCACGCGCTGCTGCGTCCGTTCGCGCCGCTGATGCTGCTGCTGTATCGCTATCGCGACGCTCGCGAGATTGCCTAAAGCGCGATGAGATCAGGATGAATAGTCATCGCGCTTTAGGTTGTTGTTTGCGCATGATCTTTTCGGAAAACCGCTGCGCACTTTTCCGGATCATGCTTTAGCGTTCAGCCATGCGCCGTCCGGGCGAAGTCACCGCCCGGAATCGCCTCGAGCAGCGCCTGGGTGTAGGGGTGCTGCGGGCTGCCGAACACATCGCGGGTGAGGCCGTGCTCGACCACCACGCCGTCCTTCATGACGGCGACGAGATCGCAGATCTGGGCGGCGACGCGCAGATCGTGCGTGATGAAGATGATCGACAGACCGAGCCGCTCGCGCAAATCGCTGAGCAGCTTCAGCACCTGCGCCTGTACCGAGACGTCGAGCGCCGACACCGGCTCGTCGGCCACAAGCACGGCAGGCCTCAGCGCGAGTGCCCGCGCAAGTCCGATGCGCTGCCGCTGGCCGCCCGAGAATTCATGCGGAAAGCGATCGGCCGCTGACGGATCGAGCCCTACCAGGTCGAACAGCTCACGTGCTTCGGCGAGCGCCTGGTTCCGCGGCGTGCCGTGCACGATCGGGCCCTGCGCCACCAGCTCGACGGCCTTGCGGCGCGGGTTCAGCGAGGCGAACGGATCCTGAAACACCATCTGCATCTGCTGTGTCCGCTCACGGATGTCGCGGCGTGACAGCCGGGCCCAGTCTTGACCGTTGAGCAGGATCGATCCCGCATCTGGATCGATCAGACGGATGATGCAACGCGCGAGGGTGGATTTGCCGGAGCCGGATTCGCCGACGATGCCGAGCGTCGCCCCCTTGGGCAGTGTGAGCGAGACATCCTTCACCGCATGCGTCACACGCTCGCCGCGACCGAGAAAGCCGCCGGTACGATAGGTCTTGACCACGCCGGAGAGCGTGAGAATGGCGTCGTCCGACAGCGGACGCGGTGGTGGCGCCGCAACCGGCGGCACCGCGGCGATCAGCTGCTTGGTGTAGGCGTGCTGCGGATGACGTAGCACATCCATGGCGGGACCGTGCTCGACCACGACGCCATGCTGCATCACCACCACGCGGTCGGCGATCTCGGCGACGACGCCGAAGTCGTGGGTGATGAAAAGCACGGCGGTCTTGCGGCGCTGTTGCAGCTCACGGATCAGCTTGAGGATCTGGGCCTGTGTCGTCACGTCGAGTGCCGTGGTCGGCTCGTCGGCGATCAGCATCTTCGGATCGAGCGCCAGGGCCATTGCGATCATTGCGCGCTGGCGCTGGCCGCCGGACAGCTCATGGGGATAGGCCTTCGCCGCGCGCGGCGGATCGGGAATGTTGACGTCCGACAGCAGCGACAGCACGCGCGATCGGATCTCGGCTTTCGACAGATCGGTATGGATGTCCAGGACCTCGCCGATCTGGTCGCCGATCGTACGCAATGGATTGAGCGCCGTCATCGGTTCCTGGAACACCATCGCGATGTCGGCGCCGCGGATGCGGCGCATCTCGGCCGCCGTCGCGGTGCAGAGATCGTGGCCGGCGAACAGGATGCGGCCGCCGTCGGTGGTCACGCCGTCCGGCAGCAGCCGCATGATCGTGTTGGCCATCATCGACTTGCCGGAGCCGGACTCGCCGACGATGCAGACGATCTCGTTTTCGGCGATCGAAAGCGAGACCTCCGAGATGGCGTGAGACCGGTCGGCCCCCTTCGGCAAGCGGACGCTGAGGCGGTCGACGGTGAGAATCGTAGCTGTCGCGCTCATCGTTGCTTCAGCCGCGGGTTCAGGGCGTCGTTGAGACCCTGGCCGACCAGCGACACCGCCAGCACGGTGGTCAGGATGGCGACGCCGGGAATGGCCGAGACGTACCATTGCACGCGTAGCACGTCGCGCCCGAGGCCGATCAGATTGCCCCAGGAGGCGACATTAGCGTCGGACAGCCGCAGGAAGGCGAGCGCGCTTTCCAGGAGGATCGCAACCGCCATCACGACGCCCGCGTAGACGATGACGGGCGGCAGTGCATTGGGCAGGATCTCGCGCAGGATCAGTTGCGTGTCGCGCATGCCGAGGGTGCGGCCGGCCTGGACGAATTCGCGGCTGCGCAACGAGAGGAACTCCGCCCGTGTGAGCCGCGCCGGCGCGGGCCAGGACACGATGCCGACTGCGATCGTCACCGTCGTCAATGTCGAACCGAACACGGCCACCAGCACCAGAAGCAGAACGAAATTCGGCAGCGTCTGAAAGGCCTCGGTGATCCGCATCAGGATGTTGTCGATCCAGCCGCCATAGTAGCCGGCGAGCGCGCCGACCATGATTCCGATCGTCACGGCAATCAGCGTCGCAACGCCGCCGATCAACAGCGAGATGCGAGCGCCGTGGAAGATCTGGGCCGCAATATCACGGCCGGAATTATCGGTGCCGAGCAGGAAGCGCGGATTGGCGAACGGCCAGATCAGCGGCCGGCCGGCGAGCGCGAGCGGATCGCGCGGGTACAGATAGCCGGCGCTGATCGCCATGCCCACGACGATCAGCAGCAGAATCAGGCCCAGCACCGCGGCCGGACTGCGAAAGTAGCGCTTCGCTGCGTCCATGTTCAGCTCTCCGCCGTGATGCGCGGATCAAGCCGCGCGTAGAGCAGATCGGTGACGAAGTTGACCAGGATCACGAGCAATGCGGACACGAAGACGATGCCGAGCAGCGTGTTCAGATCGCGCTGGACCACCGACTCGTAGGCAAGGCGCCCGAGACCGGGCAGCGAGAACACGGTTTCGACGACCACCGATCCGCCGAGCATCGTTCCAGCCTGCAGTCCGATCAGTGTCACCATCGGCAGCAGGGCGTTGCGCAGCACGTGGCGGGTGACGATGCGGGTCTCGTCGAGGCCCTTGGCGCGTGCGGTGCGGACGAAGTCGAGGTTCAGGACCTCGAGCATCGAGGCCCGCATGATGCGCAGATAGATCGCCAGGAAGATCAGGCCGAGCGTCAGCGACGGCAGCACGAGATGACTCGCAATGTCGAGCACGCGCCAGACTCCGGTGCTGACGGCGCCGATGTCCTCGAAGCCGCCCGCGGGCAGCCATTGCAGATAGATCGAGAACACCACGATAGCCATCAGGCCGAACCAGAACGAAGGCGTGGCGTAGAAGATCAGGCCGACCGTCGAGATCAGCGTATCCGGCCAGCGGTTGACGCTGCGTGCCGCGATGACGCCGAACACCAAGCCGAAGAAGAACGCAAAGGAGAGAGCGGAGGTCATCAGCAGCAGGGTCGGCGGCAGGCGCTCCAGGATCACGGCGGCGACCGGCTTGCCGTAGATCGCGGAGAAGCCGAGATCGAGCCGCACCAGCCGCCATAGATAGTTGGCGAGCTGCACCGGGACCGAAACGTCAAGGCCATAGAAGCGGCGCAGCTCGCGTGCGGTGGCCGCATCGCCGCCGCCCATCTGCGCCATCATGGCGTCTACCGTGTCGCCTGGCGCGAGCTGCAGCAGCAGAAAGACGCCGATCAGGATCAGGAACAAAGTGGGGATCGAGGCGGCGAGACGCCGCCCCGCAAGGCTCAAGATGCGCATGGCCTATCCTGACGGATTCCGGCTCAGGCGGAAAGCCAGAGATCGTGCCAGCTCGACGATCCCCAGCGCGGCGTGTTGGAATGGTTGCGCGCCTTCGCGGTGATCACGGTGACGAAGATCTGCTCGATCGGCATCCAGACCGGCAGCTCGGTGTTGGCCTCGCGCACGAAATCGGCATAGAGCGCCTTGCGCTTGGCCGGATCGACCTCGGTGGCGGCATCGTCGATGATCTTGTCGATCTTGGCGTCGTCCCAGCCCCACTGGTTGGTCCAGGGTGCGCCCTTCGGCTGGCCGGAGCGGTACCAGACCGTGGTCGAGACGGCCGGGTCGTTGCGATACTGGTGCCAGCCGGTCGCGAGATCGAACGCATGCTCGTCGTAGACCTGCTTCAGGAAGCCGCCGCCGTCGTTGCGTACGATCTCGATCGCGATGCCGACCTCGCCGAGCGACTGCTGGATGAAGGTCGACCACAGCGAGATGTCCTCGCCCCACGGCGCGGGCAGCAGCTTCAGCGCGAAGCGCGTGCCGCCGGCGCCGGGCTTGTAGCCGGCCTCGTCGAGCAGCGCTGCCGCCTTGGCCTTGTCGTAGGGGTATTGCGGCGTGTTCGCGCCGGGATAGAAGTCCGTCGAGGTCGACGGGATCGGACCGGTGCCGAGCTTGGCGAAATCGCCGAGGAAGTTCTCGATGAAGAAAGGCACGTTGATCGCATGCGCGATGGCGCGGCGGACCTTGACGTCCGACAGCTCCTTGCGCCGGACGTTGAACTCGAGCGTATTGGTGCGGGCGTTGCCTTCGTTGCCCTTGGTCGAGACGATGAAGCGCTTGTCCTTGCCGAGCCGCGCCATGTCGGAGATCGTCAGCCCCGAGAACGGGCTGTAATGCAGCTCACCCGCCTCGAGCTGTGCCGCCGCGGCGGCGCGATCGGTGATGACCTTCCAGACGATGCGATCGAGATAGGGGGCGTTGGCGCGCCAGTAGTCGGCATTGCGCTCGGCAATGACGTATTGACCGCGCTCGTATTTGACGAACTTGAACGGGCCGGTGCCGACAGGGGCGAGGTTGGCCGGATTCTGGCGGATGTCACCGGTCTCATAGATGTGCTTGGCGGAGACGTAGCCGAGATCGGGCAGGGCGCGCAGCAGAAGATTGAGCGGCATCGGACGCTCATAGCGGAAGATCGCGGTCTGCGGATCCGGCGTATCCACCGCCGTCAGGAACAGTTGCAGGGTCGATCCGTAGTTGAGGATCTTCTTCCACATGTTCATGGCGGTGAAGGCCACATCCGCGGACGTGAACGGCTTGCCGTCGTGCCAGCTGATACCTTTGCGCAGCTTGAAGGTAATGGTCTTGCCGTCGGGGGCCGCCTCCCAGCTCTCGGCGAGCACTCCGACCGGCTGGCCGTTGGCGTCGAGGTCGACGAGGTTCTCCTGGATCTTTCCACCGATGATGTAGACGCCGGTCGAGGCCTGCAGGCTCGGATTCAGCTGCCGCTGCTCGGCGCCATAATGCACGTTGAACACGCCGCCCTTGCGCGGCGTCTCCTGGGCAAAGGCACGAAACGGATTGACGACGTTGGCGGCAATCGCAGCGGAGGTCAGAAGGGCGGTGCGGCGATTGATTTCGAAACGGCTCGAATTCATCAAGGTCTCCCGAAGGACGCAGCAACAAGGCTGGCCGATGGTGCAATAGCCCTTGAGCTTACGCGGATCGCGCGGCCAAGTCATTCCCAATTGCGCGGCCGAACCGTCGCAGCTGCGATGGCCCGGGATCGCCGACGCAAGATGGATTGCTCGTATACGAACGTTCGGCAGGATGGCCAGGCTTTGGCGGCGAGGGGCAGGGAAATGGTGTGCTGCCGCTGGCGACGGCGCACGGGTCCCCAGCCGCCCGGCGCCCTCCACAGACAGATTTGCACCCGGTCGGCAACCTCCGAGAAGGGGAGAGGTATATTGCTATTTCAGATGGGTTTGTCGTGGTTCTCCCCGGGCCGGCAGACGCAGCTCGAAACGGACGTCGTGCTCAGCCGGCAGAAGATTGATCTCTCCGCCATGGCTCATCATGATAGCGCGCACGATGGCCAGTCCCATTCCGGTGCCGCCGCTGTCGCGCCGGGTGGTGAAGAATGCGTCGAAGATCCGCTCGCGGTTCGCAGGCGAGATCGGAGTGCCGTCGTTGCCGACCGTCAGGACCAGCTGGTCGGCATGGTCCTCCGCCTCCAGGCTGATGGTCCGGGCTTCGTGGCGCGCGGCGTTGTCGGCGAGGTGGGTGAGGACGATCAGAAGCGTCTCGCTCGATAGTCCGACTTGTCGCTCCAGCACGCCGCGCGTCTCGATCTGGAGCGTGGGAAACCGCTCGCGCAGCTGGGGAATGACATCGATCAGGCTGCTTGTCTCGCTCTGCTGAACGGCTTCGGCGCGGGCGAGCTCGCGCAGGCGCTGCGCCATCCGATCGAGCCGCTCCGCATCGCCCAGGATGTTGCTGAGAAACCTTTCCTGCTCCGCGGGGGTGAGACGAGCTGAAGATGTCTGGAGCGAGTCCAGCATCAGCTCGGCGGCGCCCTTGATCGAGGTCAGCGGCGATTTGAGCTCATGCGTCAGATGAGCGGAAAAATTTCTGATGTAGTTCGAGCGCCGCGCGAGCTGTGCGGCCATGGCGAAGAAGTGCTCGGCCAGCTCGGCGAAGTCGCGCGTGCCGTAATGGGCGAGGGGCCGGAAGCCCTGGGGATCGTTGCGGCCGATCCTGCCGGCGCGGTCGACCAGCTCGCGCATCGGCCGGGTGATCGTGCGCGAGACGATGAGGCCGACCAGCAACGTGGTGAGAATGATGGCGGATCCCGCGGCGATGAACTTGCCGCGTTCGACATAGAGATGCTCGAAGATGTTGCGGGGCGTTCGCGACGTGTAGATGACGCCGGCGACGTGATCGTCGACGACCACCGGCATGGCCGAAAACACATGGACGCCGACGCCGCGGCTGATCGAGTAGATCGGCGGCGGCGCCTTGTCGGGAATGCGGATGCGGAGCGCGGCGCTGTATCTTCCCTTCAGCGCTGCGGCGACCTCTTCGATATGGGCGAGCGATCTGCCCATCTCGTCGCGGCCGGCGATGACCACACCCTGCGGATCGAGCACGCGAAACCCGGCCAGCGTCACCTTCTGCGTCTCGCGGATGACCGGCAGGAGACGGGCGCCGATCGCGACATAAGCGGGGTCCGCAGGCCGGACGGCCTCGCGGGCATCGGGACGGCGGACGAAGAGATCGTTGGCCAGCAGATCGAGCAGGGGACGGATCGGCGTCACCTCGTCGGAGGCGTCGGGCCGGGCTTCCGGCGGGATCTCGGCGCCCAGCGCAATGCCGGAGGCGAGGCGCGCCGTGACCTCCTCGGCATAGACCGCCGCCAGCACCCGGCTCTGTGCGATCAGCTCGGCCTGGGTCTGGCGGATCAGCTGGTTATCGTAGATGCGGAAGAAGAACAGCCCGACCAGCGGCAGGGTCGCGACCAGCGCCAGGACGCCGAACACGATCTGTCCAAGCGACGGCCGCCATTTCTTCTTCGGCTTCGGCGCGATCATGCGGCCCCGCAGCGGCCGAGCCTGAAGCCGACGCCGTGCACCGTCTCGATGGCGTCCTCGCAGCGCGCAGCGGCGAGCTTGGCGCGGATGTTGCGGATATGGCTGTCGATCGTGCGGTCGGAGACCTGGATGTTGAGCTGATAGGCGGCGCTCATGATCTGGTCGCGGCTGAACACGACCGTCGGGCGCGTCATCAGCGTGCGCAGGATGCTGAACTCGAGCGCGGTCAGGGTCAGCGGCGTGTCGCCGTAACGGGCGAGATGCTGCTGCGGGTCGAGCCGGAGCCGGCCATGGACGAGCTCCTCCGGCTCGGCCGAGCGATCACCCCCGCCGTTCGTGACTCGCCTGAGGATGACATTGACGCGGGCGACGAGCTCGCGCGGGCTGAACGGCTTGGTCACGTAGTCATCGCCGCCGATTTCCAATCCGAGAATGCGATCGATCTCCTCGTCGCGGGCCGACAGGAACAGGATCGGCACCTGCGAGGTGCGGCGGATGCGCCGGCAGACCTCGAGGCCGTCGAACTCCGGCATGCCGACGTCGAGCACGATCAGATCCGGCCGGTCCTCGGCGGACCTGGCGAGGGCGGCGCGGCCGTCGGCCGCCTCCGTCACCGTCATGCCCGCTTTGCTCAACGCGACGCGCAGCACCTCGCGGATGTGCGGATCGTCGTCGACGATGAGAATTCGAGGGGACAAAATGGAGCCTCCGCGGCGGGACATCAGTTTGGCTTCTGCGCCAGGGGATGTGTATCGAGATAGCGCTGCAAGCGCCAGCCGCGGAAGGTCCAGGAGCGCCAGTTCGCCATGTCGCTTGCCTGCTGCTCCATGAGCCGGTCGTGCACCCGGGACAGTCCGGCCTCTCCAGGCGACAGCAGCAAGCTCCGCCGCACCGCTGGCAGGGCCTGCGGACCGAGGATCGAGAGATGCTGCACGTCGATGGCGGCCCCGCTCCGTCCTGCCTCACGGCTGTGGGCGACGTTGTAGTCGGCGATCAGCCCAGAGAAGTTGACGAGCGTGCAGGCATAGAGGGTCGCGGCGAGCGTCATCAGGTTCATGCGGACGAGCCACGCAGTCGGGCGGTTCAGAACGATCCGGATTACGATCAGGACCAGACCGATGGCAACCAGCCCCATCCAGATCAGTGCCGCGATGCGCCAGTGCGTCAGGAGGTAGGTTTCGATGTAGATGTGGACCCGCTGGATCGAGGAGAGCACCAGCAGAAGGTTCTGGCCGACCCAGAGGTAGACCAGGGGACGGATCAGCCGCGGCTCATCTTCCTGCCCGGAGCGGACCGCGGCGAGGACGAAGACCGCGGCCAGCAGCGCCGTGACGATCAGCGGATAGGCGCCGCGATGGGCATAGGTAGCGTAAGTCACCCCGTCCGGAAGGGCCGCATGTCCCCACAGATACGCACCATCCAACGCAGTCTGAATCGCAAACAACAGGTTGAACAGGAGCAAGGAGCGCACGACGGTCTGCGGGCTGAGCAGGGGCACCACGGCCGGCGGCATCTGGTTGGCCTCGGGTTCGACCGGCTGGCTCGGCGGCGTCGTCCGCTGCCTCCAACGCAAATTGATGAACGGCCATATCAGAGACAGCATCAGCAGCCAGAAGAGGGGACGCCCGAAGCTCAGGCTGGACACGAGGCGCTGGGGGCGGAGTTGATCGAGCCACTGCTCGATCACCGGGTTGGCGGCGGCGAACAACAGGCTGAAGACGAGTCCGAGCGCGAGCGGGATGCTCCAGGTCAAGAGCAGCCGCGTCAGATCATGGCTGCGGAACGTTGTGATCATGTCGGGTATCAGCCGGAACGGCCCGATCAGCAGCAACTGCCTTGCGGCGGTGAGCGGCAGGCGAAGTCCCTTGACGGCCGGATTGGTCGACAGGGCGACGGCCGAGATCGCCGTGACGACGACGATCGACAGCGACGGCAGGGTGAAATCCTCGACCGCCGGCAGTAGGCCAACGACGAGGACGATGGCCGCAAGGATCGCGCGCCGGCGGTCGATGCCGGCATGATTCACCAGCATGCTGGCCGCGACCAGTGCCGCGGCAAAGATCGGAAAAGAGAGCCCAACAGTCTGGTCATAGAACAGCACGTCGGCAAGCCCGAGAAGGCCGAAGGCGACGGCGAATTTGTGCCACATGGGGAAAGAGACGGCCGGAGCGGCCGTCAGCTCTGCGGAGCTGGTCATTGCGGGATCCTCGAACGAGTCGCGATGCGGCCGGCGCTTGCCAGCCGATGAGCCAACATGACGCGGCCGCGTGCAGGGGCTCACGAAGAGGTCTGCAGCATTTCAGGATTTGTTTGCAGATATCGTGCAGATGCGATTCCGCGGCTGGCGCCGGCGGATCGTCATTGTTACGGAAGGGTCGTTGTCTCCTTGCAATGATCGGCCTCGCACATGCTCGGGCGTATCAGGACGCTGGTCCTCTGGACCCTTGCTCTGCTCTTCATCTTCATCACGTTCAACAGCAACGAGCCGTATCTGGTCCGCCTGCGCGGAACCGGCCACGCAGCCTTGCTCGTCATCGGCCTGGCAGCTCCGCTGCTGCTCTTGCTCAGCGGCAGTTGGGGACGAGGTCCCGCGGGGCGGCTGTTGGTGCTGATATGGTGCATCCCGCTGTTCGCGTTGACATCAACGCAGTTCATGTTCGGCTGGCGCAAGTACGAGACGTTTCGCACAGACCCGGACGTGGCCCATCTGCTCGGGCGGCACTTCATGGTCGGCTACACGGTCCCGGAGGATGCCGCGGCGCTGGCACGGCGGGGCTTGATTGCCGGCGTCTATGTGACCCACCGCAACGTGCGCGGACGGACAATGGCTCAGCTGCGCGCCGAGATCGCGCGATTGCAGGCCGAGCGCCTGAATGCCGGGCTGGCACCGCTGCTGGTGTCGGCAGATCAGGAAGGAGGCCGCGTCGCGCACCTGTCCCCGACAGTGCCGAACATGCCCGGGCTTGCGACGTTGGCCGATCTGCCCGCGCCGCGTCGCGCGCATGACGCCTTCGAGATGGGGCGCGCTCAAGGACAGGCGCTGGCCGCAGCTGGTATCACCTTCAACCTGGCGCCGGTCGTCGATCTACGTCCGCGCTGGAAGCGCAACCGCTTGGACTTCCACACGCTGATAGGACAGCGCGCGATTTCCGACGATCCGGCTGCGGTGGGCGATATCGCGCTCGGTTATGTCCGCGGCCTGGAGGCAAGCGGTGTCCGCGCCGCGGTCAAGCACTTTCCCGGCCTTGGCCGCGTCGCGGCCGATACCCATCACTTCTCGGCGCAGCTCGACACGCCAGCCGATGTGTTGGAGCAGTCGGATTGGCGACCGTTCCGTCAGGTGTTGGACAATTCACACGCGGCGATGATGGTGGGTCACGTCGTCGTCGACGCGATCGATGCAGAGCGGCCAGCCTCGCATTCCAAGGCCGTGCTTCAAGGCCTCATCCGCGACCGCTGGAAGTACAACGGCGTGATCGTGACCGATGATCTCGTGATGGGAGCGATCTACGGCCGCGACCTCTGCAGAGCCGTCGTGGAGGCCCTCAATGGCGGCGCCGACCTCTTGCTCGTCGCGTATGACGGCACGCAGTTCCATCGGGTGCTGGGCTGTGCCAAGCGGGCGCTGGCGCAGGGACGGATCGACCTGAATGCGCTTCGAAGAAGCGACGAGCGGCTCGCGCGCTGGCAGCAAGGGGACGATAGATCTCTGGCCGCCAACGTTTCGGAAAGCTCTGCCTCCCGGAGGCACCTCGACTGAGACGAGAGCGAACCGATGAGGATAGCTCGTTCGTCAGCGCGGACCGTTGCCGGTCCAGTTGCGCCAGGCGACGTTGGAGAGGCTGCGCAGATCCGTTCCCAATGGTCGTCGGCTCTGCCTGTCGTGTTGACCGACGACCTGTTCCGACTCGCGGATCTTGAGCAAAAGCTCCGCGACCTGCCGTTTGCTCCGCTCGATCGCCCTGGCATCGGCACTCTCGCCGATGGTGAACCGCGCCGTTTCGATCTGCTTGAGTGTCGCGCGGTTCTTCTTGAGTTGAGCGCGATGCCAGGCGACCTTGCTGTCACTGTCCGCAACCATGGTGCACTCCCGAGGAATACCGCAAAGATTAGACAACCGGCTCTTGATTCGCGACCGCTCCGGCCTTGGTTCCGAAGCACTCAGATACCAATCCGTGTCGGCTCGTCCCTGGATCGCGGCTCACTCCAACTCTGCGGCCCGTCTCAACTCATCGATGAGTTCCGAAGCCTGCGCCTTGGTCCGTACGTGCTGTGTCGGATCAGGCCGACCTGTCTGCTCGCCAAGCGTCTTCAGGTAAGAGGCTTGCGCGTCCGTCATCGGATCGTCTCCCGAAGTCCAGTTCCTCGGATCTTTTTCGATCTTCCCGGTCATGATCGACCTCCGTTGATGCCCTGACTTACAAGCCCGAACATTTCTGGCTTGCAATTCGTTCCTGATTTGTTCTAAAATGATTCACGGCCATGGCATGGTGGATCGATGCGCGACCTCAGTTTCATTCGAGCGGAAATCGACCGGATGCGTGTTCAGGTCGGCCGGCAGCGACGTGAAATCGTGCAATTGCAGCGCGCCGGAGTTGCCACAGAAGCGGCGCAGGCGTTGCTCGAACGCATGCTGACGACGCTCGACGACCTGCGCGAGCAACGTGAGCGGCTCAAGCTGGAAAACTCTGATGGGGTCCCCCGTCGCAGGGCGGCCAGACACGGCTGAGGTGTCCGCATCGCAGGCCGAGAGCGGTGCCGAGATGTGAGGACCTGGCTCGCCTGACACGTAATGGTCAGTCTGCTTGGCTCATGACGACCTCTGCGTCGTATTCGTCCGATGCGACGGTGACAGCTGTGAGCTGGTCTCGCGTGAGGTGTCGGCACCGCGTGCGCGCGGGATCACGATGTCCTGTCCGGAACCTACCAGTTCGTCGGGGGCCGCGTCGCACGGCTTGATCTCGAAACTGTTGTCGAGAACCTTCTCACCATGCGCGTCCAACGTAACCAGGTCAGCCTGTTCGGCGGCCTCCCAGACCTCGCGCTCGGTTCGAAACGGACGCGTCAATCGTTCGTCGTTCTCAAATAATGCGTAAGGCACGAGGGGACTCCAGATCGCATCCGTCGGCAGAGCTGCCAGGCCTCCGCGTCGCGCGGGGACGGCCAAGTTTGCTTCCTCTCTACAAACAGCGTCCGCCGTCGGCTGTTCCACGGAGGAGTCTAGGCCGCTGATCGACCAGTTGTGACGATCGGTCGAGGCTTGCATCGGGAACGATGGTCCCGTGCGCAAGGTTGCCCGCGGTGTCAATTCAAACCGGAGAAGATGATGGACATCAAAGGAAAGAGGATCGCGATCCTTGCGACCAACGGGTTCGAGCAATCCGAGCTCGAAGTACCGCGTGATCGCCTGATACAGGCTGGCGCCACCGTCGAGATCGTCTCGCTGGCGTCAGGCGAGATCAAGGGCTGGGATCAGAAGGATTGGGGGCGGCCCGTGAAGGTCGACAAGACGCTCGACCAAGCCACCGCGTCCGACTATGACGCGATCGTGCTGCCCGGTGGCCAAATCAATCCCGATCTGCTGCGGGTGGAGCCCAAAGCGTTGAAGTTCATCAAGGATGTGTTCGACGCCAAGAAGGTCGTGGCAGCGGTGTGCCACGCGCCCTGGCTCCTGATCGAGACGGGCATTGCAAAAGGGCGCAAGATGACGTCCTACAAATCGATCAAGACCGACGTCGCCAATGCCGGAGCCCAGTGGCAGGACGCCGAGGTCGTCGTCGATCAGGGCGTCATCACCTCGCGCAATCCCGGCGACCTCGAAGCCTTCAGCGCCAAGATCATCGAAGAGGTCAGGGAAGGCCGCCATCTCCAACGCAGTGCCGCCTGAGACGAGCGGGCGAGGGAGCCGGGTCCGCATGCCCGGCTTCCCCGGAGGGACGGGCCCAGCGCCCGAGGGGTCGAACGCTGGGCCGCAGTCCACACGGAGTGCCTCCAGCGAGATGGGGGAACGCCGCCGGAGACCCAGGGAAGACGTTTGGCACGTCGCGTCGTTCCTAACGCCGTCTGACATGCAGCGCACGCCTCGCTCTCTTTCGCATCTCTTGTCGTTGCCGCTGCCGGCGCACCCGGTCGCAAGCTCCCGTGAACGGTGGGAACTTGCACCTCGATCACGGGTTGGCGGGTTTTCGGGCCGCGGAGATGTGCCGTGAGTGAGAAGGCGAAGATTCAAGACTACAAGGCACCTGCGGGCGGGTGGGGCTCGGTTCATGCTGTCGCCAGCATCCTGACGCAGGAGGAGGTCACGCTGCTCGGCAGCGAGATTCTTCTCAAGCAGAACAAGCCGGGCGGCTTCATGTGCGTCAGCTGCTCCTGGGCCAAACCGGCAAAGCCGCATCCCTTCGAATTCTGTGAGAACGGCGCCAAGGCGACCGCGTGGGAAATCACCGGCAAGACGGTCGGACCGGAGTTCTTCTCGCGGCATACGCTCGCCGAATTGCGGACGTGGTCGGACCACCAGCTGGAAGAGCAGGGGCGTTTGACGCATCCGATGCGCTACGACGCGGCAACTGATCGATATGTGGCCGTGAGCTGGCACGACGCGTTTCGCGACATCGGCGCTCAGCTGAACGGTCTCGATCCCCGCGCCGTGGTGATGTACACGTCCGGCCGGGCATCGCTCGAGACGAGCTACATGTACCAGCTGTTCGGCCGGATGTACGGCACGAACAATTTTCCAGACAGCTCCAACATGTGCCATGAGTCGACCTCGGTCGCGCTGCCGGAGGTCATCGGCGTGCCGGTGGGCACGGTACTCCTGGAGGATTTCGACAAGTCCGACTGCATTCTCTTCTTTGGCCAGAACACGACGACGAACTCGCCGCGCATGCTGCATCCGCTGCAGCGTGCCGCGCAGCGCGGTGTCCCCATCATCACGTTCAATCCGTTGCGCGAGCGCGGATTGGAGCGCTTCACGAATCCGCAGGATCCCATCCAGATGGTGCTGACCGGCGGCACGCGGATCAGCACGCAATACCATCAGCTCAGGGTCGGCGGCGACGGCGCCGCGCTACTCGGCATGTGCAAGGCCGTGATCGAGGCGGATGACGCAGCGGTCGCAACGAGAAGCCCGCGGGTTCTGGATGTGGCCTTCATCGAGCAGCATACGTCCGGGTTCGAGCAGTTTGCGAACTATTGCCGTCAAGCGTCGTGGAGCGATATCGAACGCGCATCCGGTCTAGGCAGCGCCGACATTCTCGAGGCAGCCAAGGTCTATGCGTCGGCGCACGCCGTGATCGCCAACTACGGAATGGGAATCACACAGCATCGTCATGGCGTCGAGACCGCCAAAATGATCGTGAACCTGCTCCTGCTGCGCGGCAACATCGGCAAGCCGGGTGCAGGCATTTCCCCCGTTCGCGGACATTCGAACGTGCAGGGGCAGCGTACCGTCGGGATTTCCGAGAAGACCAAGCTGGTGCCGCTCGACAGGCTGGCTGAACTCTACGCGTTCGAGCCGCCGCGCTGGGACGGACTCAGCACGGTCGATGCCTGCGAGGCGATCATCAAGGGCGACGTGAAGGGGTTCGT
Source organism: Bradyrhizobium sp. SZCCHNR1002 (assembly GCF_032381435.1). NCBI lineage: Bacteria > Pseudomonadati > Pseudomonadota > Alphaproteobacteria > Hyphomicrobiales > Nitrobacteraceae > Bradyrhizobium > Bradyrhizobium sp. SZCCHNR1002. The sequence goes on along the minus strand of NZ_JAUHIS010000001.1, from coordinate 852,714 downwards.
CAGTCTCGGCGGCAACTTCCTGCGCGCGGTGCCGGAGCGGTCCCTCATGGAGCCCGCCTGGTCAGGATTACGGCTCTCGGTGCAGATCGCGACCAAGCTCAATCGAAGCCATCTCGTTCCCGGTGCGGTCACCTACCTGCTGCCGTGCCTGGGTCGGATCGAGATCGATCGGCAGGCCGGCGGAGAGCAGGCGGTGTCGATGGAGGACTCCACCACCTGCATTCATGGCTCGCGGGGACAGCGCCAGCCCGTCGCGGATGGATTGCTATCGGAGCCGGCCATCGTTGCCAGTCTTGCAAAGGCAACCCTGGCGCCGAATCCGCACGTCGACTGGGACGCATGGGTTGGCAACTACGCGCTGGTCAGGGACGCGATCGAGCGCACCTATCCCGATCAGTTCAAGGAGTTCAACAAGCGACTGTTTCAGCCCGGTGGGTTTCCGCGGCCGCTCGGCGCCCGCGAGCGTAAATGGAAGACGCCGACCGGCAAGGCGAACTTCACGGTCCCGAAGGCGGCCTTGAATCCGCCCGAGGAGGGCAACGGCGTGTTCCAGTTGATGACACTGCGCGCGGACGGCCAATTCAACACGACGATCTACAACGAGGACGACCGCTTCCGTGGCGTCACGGGCGGCCGTCAAGTCATCTTCATGAATGCAAGCGACATGGCCGATCTTGGCATCATGCAGGGCGATCTTGTCCGTCTGTCGACGGTTGCCCATGACGGGATCGAGCGCTCGCTCGGAGGCTTGCAGAGCGTTGCGTTCGACATTCCGAGATGCAGCGTCGCGGCCTACTATCCGGAGTGCAACGGATTGATCCCGCTCTGGCACTATGCCGAGGGCAGCAAGGTACCCGCCGCCAAATCGGTGCCGGTGCGGATCACCAGGGACAGATCCGGCTGAGCCCGCGCCGAAGCCGTCAGCCGGTGGCGCGCTGTCGCGCACCATCGGCCACGGGCACCGCGAAAGCGTTGGTTGCTTCCGGCGGGGTCACTCCCGGGCGAAGCGGAACGAGCAGACGGCAGACCAGCCCTTCGGGACGCCAGTCGAACAACGCGCGTCCGCCCAGTTGGCTCTCGACGCTGGCCATCAGGCTGCGGGTGCCGAAGCCGCGGGAGGTCGGGACGTGGACCAGGGGCCCGCCGGTCTCGATCCAGACCAGATCAAGGCGATCATGCTCGATCGTCCACTTCACCGACAGTTGCCCCGACCGGACCGACAGAGCGCCGTACTTGGCGGAGTTCGTCACCAATTCGTGCAACGCCAACGCCAGCGTCTGCGCCGTCGCGGGCTGCAGCTGCAGTTCGGCGCCGCCGAACTCCACTTGTCCGCCGGTCGCATAGGGCGCGAGCTCCTCGGCCACGAGCCGGCTCATCTCTGCGCCCTGCCAGCTCGACAGAGAGAGGATGGTGTGAACGCGTGCGAGCGCGCTGATGCGGCCCTCGACGGCGCTGACATACGTCCCGACGCTGTCGGCCTTGGTCAATCGAACGATCGACTGGGCCAAGGTCAGCGCGTTCTTGGCACGGTGATCGACCTCGCGGGTCAACAGGTTCTGGCGCTCCTCCGCGCGCTTGCGTTCGGTGATGTCGATGGTGACGCCGCTGACGCGGATCACCCGACCGGTCCTGTCCGTGGTCGCGGCCGCCGTTCCGACGCACCAGCGCTCCTCGCCATCCGGTCGGATTATGCGGAACTCCGTCTCGTAGGATGTCGTGCCGAGCCCAAACTCCGCGATCACCTGGCTAGCGCGGGCCGCATCCTCAGGATGCAGCAGGCCCATGATGTTCACGCTGTTGAGCTCGAAGCCCTGCGGTGTCACTCCGAAGATGCGATATTGCCCCTCGTCCCACATCCAGTCGCCATTCACCCCATCCCAGTCCCAGGAGCCCATCCTGCCGGCGGCGATGGCCATGCTGCGGCGCTGCTCGCTTTCGATCAGCTGAGCCGTGGATCTCTCAAGCTCGGCCGTGCGCGCGCGAACACGGTTTTCCAGCTCGCGATTCAAGTGCTCCAGCTCGCGTGTCTTGCGATAGAGCTCGGCGAACACCTTGATCTTCGCGCGCAGCACCTCCGGGACCACGGGGACCGGCACGTAGTCGACGGCCCCCATCTCGTAGCCGCGCAACCGATCGAAGTCGCTGACCTGAATCGCCGAGATGAAGATGATGGCGATCTTCTGAAACCGCGGATGCTCGCGGATCATCTGCGCCAGCTCGAAGCCGTCGAGCTCGGGCATGCAGACGTCGACGAGGATCACCGCGATCTCGTTCTTCAGCAGGATCTCGAGCGCTTCCCGGCCGGAAGTGGCCACCACCAGATGCTCGCCGAGCTCCTTCAGGATGACTTCGTAGGCGAGCAGCTTCGCCGGCTGATCGTCAACCAGAAGAATATTGACCTTCTCATGTTCCATCATGATCAACCGTTCAGCGGTGCAGCCACATGCGGATCGCAAGAAGCAGCTGCTCGGTGTTGACGGGTTTCGCCAGGTAATCGGACGCGCCTGCTTCGAGGCACTTTTCGCGATCTCCCTTCATGGCTTTCGCGGTCAACGCGATGATCGGCAGCCGGGCGAAGGCTGGAGTCTGCCTGATGACCCCGATGGTCTGGTAACCGTCCATCTGGGGCATCATGATGTCCATCAGAACGATCGCGATCTCGGGACTTCGTTGGACGAGCTCGATCGCCTCCCGGCCGGTGGTTGCGGTGAGCACGCGCATGCCGCGGCGTTCCAGCACGCTCGACAAGGCGAAGATGTTGCGTGCGTCATCGTCGACCAGCAGCACCGTCTTCCCGATCAGATCATCGTCGGAGCTGTTCAGCTTCTCCAGCATGCGTTGCTTCTGGACCGGCAGTTCCGTGATCACACGATGGAGGAACAGCGAGGTCTCGTCGAGCAGCCGCTCGGGGGACTCCACGCCCTTCACGACGATGCTGCGGGCCATCGTGTGCAGCTCGGCGTCCTCCTCGGCCGACAATTCGCGTCCGGTGAACACGACGACGGGAACGCCGGAGAGCGTATCGTCGGAGCGCAACTGGTCGAGCACGTCGAAGCCACTCATGTCGGGGAGACGAAGGTCCAGCACGACGCAGTCGCAAGGCGCGTTGCGGAGCTCATCGAGCGCGGCTGCGCCAGTCTCCGCCGCGACGATCTCAATGTCGTCGTGATCGAGCAGTTGGCGAATGCTCATCTGCTCTGCGGCATTGTCCTCCACGATCAGCAATCGCTTGCGCCGCGGCTTGGCGTATTCCTTGATCTGAGACAGCGCCGCGCTGACGCCTTCCGTCGTGGTGGGCTTGTTCACGAAGGAGAAGGCGCCGCGCGCCAGAGCGTGCTGACGGTCCTCGTCGAGCGTGATGATCTGCACCGGGATGTGCCGCGTCAACGGATTGTGCTTGAGCTGGCTGAGAACGGTCCATCCGAGCATGTCCGGAAGGAACACGTCGAGCGAGATCGCGGCCGGCTGATATTGCTTGGCCAGATCCAGCGCTTCCGCGCCGCGGCCGGCGACCAGAACCTTGAAGCCCTTGTCGCGCGCGAGATCGATCAGGACGCGGGCATAGTGCGGATCGTCTTCGACGACCAGCAGGATTGTGTCTCCCGGCTCGAGGTGCAGCCGATCATCCGCCAACTGCTCGATGGCGCGCTCGGGCACCGGAGCCTGCAGGGCAGGGGTCTGGAGATAGGGAACGGGCGCGGCGGGGCTGACGCGCGGGGCCGTCGCGGGCCCCGAATATTTCAGGGGCAGATACAGCGTGAAGGTGCTGCCCTTGCTCGGCGCGCTCTTGAGATGGATCTCGCCGCCCAGAAGGTTGGCGAGCTCCCGGCTGATCGCAAGTCCAAGTCCGGTGCCGCCATATTTGCGGCTCGTGCCCGCGTCGGCCTGCTGGAACGCCTCGAAGATCAGCTTCTGCTTGTCCTGAGGAATGCCGATGCCGGTGTCCGACACTTCGAAGGCGATCACGGCTGGCGCATTGTTGAGCACCGGGTGTTCGGTGCTCCAGCCCCCCAGCGCTGCGAATACTTTCAAGCGGACGCCGCCTTCGGCGGTGAATTTGAAGGCATTCGAGAGCAGGTTCTTCAGCACCTGCTGCAGGCGCTTGGAGTCCGTGACGATGCTGCGCGCCAGCGTCGGATCGACATCGATGTTGAAGGAGAGGAGGCGGTTTTCGGCCTCGTGCCGGAACGGACGTCCGACTGATTCCAGCAGATTCGCAGTGAGAATCTCCTCGGCATCGACGGTCACGGTTCCGGACTCGATCTTGGAGAGATCGAGAATGTCGCTGATGAGATTCAGCAGGTCCGTGCCGGCACCATGGATGGTGCGGGCAAACTCGACCTGCTTGAGGGTGAGGTTGCCATCGGGATTTTCGGTGAGCTGCTGGCCGAGGATCAGGATGCTGTTGAGCGGCGTGCGCAGCTCGTGCGACATGTTGGCCAGGAACTCGGACTTGTACTTGGAGGTCAAGGCGAGCTCGGTCGCCTTCTCCTCGAGCGCGCGGCGGGCCTGTTCGATTTCCTGGTTCTTGCGCTCCACCTCGACGTTGCGCTCGGCGAGCTGCTGCGCCTTCTGCTCGAGCTGCTCATTGGTCTGCTGCAGCTCGCGCTGCTGTGCCTGCAGCTCGGCGGCGAGCTGTTGCGACTGCTTCAACAGCCCCTCGGTCTGCATCGTGGCCTCGATCGAGTTGAGCACGATGCCGATGGAGTCGGTCAGCTGTTCGAGGAACGTCATCTGCGAGGTCGTGAACGGACTGAGCGAGGCCAGTTCTATCACGGCCTTGACCTGGTTTTCGAACAACACCGGCAGCACGACCAGGTTCTTCGGGACGGCCCGGAGCAGGGCGGAGCCCACGGGAATGACGTCGGACGGAATCTCCGAGACCAGCCGTTGGCGCTTGTCGAAGACGCACTGTCCAATCAGGCCTTCGCCGAACTGGACGTGCTGCCGGTGCGGATAGACGCCGTCGTCGGCATAGGAGGCGAGCAGGCGCAGCTGCGGTGTCGACTCGGTTTCGACCTGATAGATCACGCCACGGTGGGCGTTCACCAGCGGCGTCAGCTCGGTCAGCAGCAGGCGGCCGACGGTGGTCAGGTCGCGCTGGCCCTGCAGCATGTTGGTGAACTTGGCGAGGTTCGTCTTGAGCCAGTCCTGTTCGGTGTTGAGGTCGGTTGTGAGCCTCAGATTTGTAATCATCGTATTGATGTTGTCTTTGAGCTCGGCGACCTCGCCGCGCGCATCGACCTGAATCGAACGGGTCAGGTCGCCCTTGGTCACGGCGGTCGCGACCTCGGCGATGGCGCGAACCTGTGAGGTCAGGTTGGCCGCGAGCAGGTTGACGTTGCCGGTCAGGTCCTTCCAGGTGCCGGCGGCGCCGGGCACGTTCGCCTGGCCGCCCAGGCGGCCCTCGACGCCTACCTCGCGGGCGACGCTGGTGACCTGATCGGCGAAGGTGGCCAGCGTCTCCGTCATGTTGTTGATGGTGTCGGCGAGCGCAGCAACCTCGCCCTTCGATTTCACCGTCAGGTTCTGCTTGAGATCTCCGTTGGCCACCGCGGTGACCACCTTCACGATGCCGCGCACCTGCTCGGTGAGGTTGGCGGCCATGAAGTTCACGGTATCGGTGAGGTCCTTCCAGGTGCCGGCGACGCCCGGCACCTGGGCCTGACCACCCAGCTTGCCTTCGGTACCCACTTCGCGCGCGACGCGCGTGACCTCGCCGGCGAAGGCGTTGAGCTGGTCGACCATGGTGTTGATCGTGTTCTTCAGCTCCAGGATCTCTCCCTTCACGTCCACCGTGATCTTGCGCGAGAGATCGCCGCGCGCCACCGCCGTGGTCACCTCGGCGATGTTGCGTACCTGCGTCGTCAGATTGGCCGCGAGCAGGTTGACGTTATCGGTCAGGTCCTTCCAGGTGCCGCCGACGCCCGGCACCACGGCCTGTCCGCCAAGCCGGCCTTCGGTGCCGACCTCGCGCGCGACGCGCGTCACTTCGGCAGCAAACGAGCGCAGCTGCTCGACCATCGTGTTGAGGGTGTCTTTGAGCAGCAGGATCTCGCCGCGCACGTCGACGGTGATCTTCTTCGACAGGTCGCCGCCGGCAATCGCCGTCGCGACCTCGGCGATGTTGCGCACCTGCGCCGTCAGGTTCGACGCCATGAAGTTGACGCTGTCGGTCAGATCCTTCCAGGTGCCGGCGACTTCGGGCACCTCGGCCTGGCCGCCGAGCTTGCCTTCGGTGCCGACCTCGCGTGCGACGCGCGTGACCTCGGAGGCGAAGGCGTTGAGCTGGTCGACCATCGTGTTGATGGTGTTCTTCAACTCCAGGATCTCGCCCTTCACGTCGACGGTGATCTTGCGCGACAGGTCGCCGCGCGCCACCGCGGTGGTCACCTCGGCGATGTTGCGGACCTGGGCGGTGAGATTACCGGCCATCGAGTTGACGCTGTCGGTGAGGTCCTTCCAGGTTCCGGCGACGCCTGGAACGTTGGCCTGACCGCCCAGCCGGCCTTCGGTGCCGACCTCGCGTGCGACGCGCGTCACCTCGCCCGCGAAGCGGTTGAGCTGATCGACCATCGTGTTCAGCGTTTCCTTCAGGCTGAGGATCTCGCCGCGAACGTCCACCGTGATCTTGCGCGACAGGTCGCCGCCGGCGATGGCCGTAGCCACTTCGGCGATGTTGCGGACCTGGGCGGTGAGATTGCCGGCCATCGAGTTGACGCTGTCGGTGAGGTCCTTCCAGGTTCCGGCCACGCCGGGAACCTCGGCCTGGCCGCCGAGCTTGCCGTCGGTGCCGACCTCGCGCGCGACGCGCGTCACCTCTCCTGCGAAGGCATTGAGCTGATCGACCATCGTGTTCAGCGTTTCCTTCAACTGAAGGATCTCGCCGGAGACGTTGACCGTGATCTTCTTGGAGAGGTCGCCCTTGGCGACGGCGGTCGCGACCTCCGCGATGTTGCGGACTTGTCCCGTCAGGTTGGAGGCCATCGAGTTGACGCTGTCGGTGAGATCCTTCCAAGTGCCGGCGACGCCGCGCACCATGGCCTGGCCGCCGAGCTTGCCTTCGGTGCCGACCTCGCGCGCGACGCGCGTCACCTCGCCGGCAAAGGCGTTGAGCTGGTCGACCATCGTGTTGATGGTGTCCTTCAGCTCGAGGATCTCGCCACGAACATCGACCGTGATCTTCTTCGACAGGTCACCATTCGCCACCGCCGTCGTCACCTCGGCGATGTTACGCACCTGTGCCGTCAGGTTCGACGCCATCGAGTTGACGCTCTCGGTCAGGTCCTTCCAGGTGCCGGCGACGCCGAGCACATTGGCCTGGCCGCCCAGCCGTCCGTCGGTGCCGACCTCGCGCGCGACGCGCGTCACCTCGCCGGCGAAGGCATTGAGCTGGTCGACCATGGTGTTCAGCGTCTCCTTCAGCTGAAGGATCTCGCCGGAGACGTTGACCGTGATCTTCTTCGACAGGTCGCCGCTCGCGATCGCCGTCGCGACGTCGGCGATGTTGCGGACCTGGGCGGTGAGGTTGGAGGCCATGAAGTTGACGTTGTCGGTCAGGTCCTTCCAGGTGCCGGCGACGCCTGGCACCTGCGCCTGACCGCCGAGCTTGCCTTCGGTGCCGACCTCGCGCGCAACGCGCGTCACTTCCGAGGCGAAGGCATTGAGCTGATCGACCATCGTATTGATGGTGTCCTTCAGCTCCAGGATTTCGCCGCGCACGTCGACGGTGATCTTGCGCGAGAGATCGCCGCGCGCCACCGCCGTGGTCACGTTGGCGATGTTGCGGACCTGCGCGGTCAGGTTGCCGCACATGGCGTTGACGGAGTCGGTGAGGTCCTTCCAGGTGCCGGCCACACCCGGCACGATCGCCTGGCCGCCGAGCTTGCCGTCGGTGCCGACCTCACGGGCCACGCGCGTCACTTCGGAGGCGAACGAGCGCAACTGATCGACCATCGTGTTGATGGCCTCCTTCAGCTGCAGAATCTCACCGCGCACGTCGACCGTGATCTTCTTGGACAGGTCGCCATTGGCGACCGCGATGGTCACCTCGGCGATGTTGCGGACCTGGCCGGTCAGATTGTTGGCCATCGAGTTGACGCTCTCGGTCAGATCCTTCCACACGCCGGTGACTTCCGGAACCTGGGCCTGGCCGCCGAGCTTGCCCTCGGTACCGACCTCGCGGGCGACGCGCGTCACCTCCGAAGTAAAGACGCTGAGCTGCTTGATCATCGTGTTGACGATGGTGGCCGATTGCAGGAACTCGCCTCCCAGCGGCCGGCCGTCCACGTCCAGCTTCACGGTCTGGAGCAGATCGCCCTGGGCCACCGCGGCGACGGCGCGCGTGACCTCGCGGGTCGGCCATAGCAGATCGTCGATCAGGGTGTTGATCGAACTCTCCATGTCGGCCCAGGAGCCGCTGGCGATGCCGAACCTCACCCGCTGCCGGGTCTTGCCCTCGCGACCGACGACCTGGCCGACACGTTCGAGCTGCTGCGCCATGCGCTCGTTGGCGGCAATGATGTCGTTGAACGTATCCGCAATCTTGCCGTCGATGCCGAGATAGTCGCCGCTCATGCGGACGGAGAAGTCGCCTGAACGCATCGCCTGGAGCGCGCGAAGCAGATCCTGGCTCGCATCTGGCCCCTCCGCGCCATTTCCCTGACGACTGAAGCCTTGCCGGCCCGGCAACGGACTATCAGCAGGATCGAGATCGCTCATCAAGTTCCCCCGAGGCAGCATGCGTGCCGGCAAGAATCCGAGTCTCATTTGCGGGCGGCATACAAGCCGCGGCAACATCTCAAATCAAGCCGGATGCCGTTTCTCGCAACAATTGGAACCCGTCGGAGATGGCACAAGCGGCTCAACCCACTCCATCGTCAATCGTTCCAAATAAATTTCAGTCCGTGGGACGCTGCGCCAGATCTCTTGGAACGGGGGAACTCAATGGCTTTGGTTGAGGCGAGGAGAAGCTGATGAGAACACGATTTCGTTGAGTCCTGCCGTCGCCCTGGCGCTCGCTCAATTGGGAGGGCCAAGCGGACCTGGTTCCGTGACGGGCGACCCCGCCGCAAGCTCCGAAGATCCGCGGTCTGCGCCAACCTCCGAGGCTGCCAGAGACAATCCCAGCGGAAGCGAGTCGTCGTCCTCGGGCGGCCGCGACGACAATGGAGATCAGGGCCGGGAGAAGATGCCGGAGAGCAATGGCAGCGTCAGGCCGCCCGCCCAGCAGAACCAAAGCCGGCGCTGAGCGCGGGTTGGCTATTTTTCCGCGAGTGCGCTCTTGATGTCGTTCAGCTCGATCTGCAGATCTGTGAGTTCCACAATCGCGAAGCGCCTGACCTCCTGATTGTCAGGCGCGGTGAGATAGCTTTGCAGAACCGCGATCGTGGTCTCGTACTCCGCAATTTCTGCTGCATAGAACTGGCGGACGAAATCCGTCCCATCCGTGGGACTCACGTCGGCCAGCATGGTTTCCCTTCCGAGCGACTGCTTTGACGCCGGGTAAGCGCTCACTCCGGTGCTGATCTCGAGCGCGGCAAGCGCACGGGCACGTCGTGCCGCAGCTTCCGCCCGCACCGAGGCGGCACTTGTGAGATCCGATCGGTCGAGCGACGCAGTACGGTCATACGCGTTCTTCTGAAATGCGTTGAACTCGTTCAATTTTGCAATCAGCTGCGAGGCTGTGGGAGCTGCAGCGGCCGAGGAGCCATGCGAAGCCGTCTCTGGCTGGGCCGCACAAGGCGACAGGCACGCAAGAACTACGGTGGCGGTGAGGACGACAGAGTAACGCATCCTCCGACAATGACCGCGGCGCCTGCAAGTTCCGCTCAACATTAATATCACGTAACGCGGTTGCGTCAGATCGGCGGGGCTCCCAGGTAGTTCAAATGAAACAGTCAGATCTCTTCAGAGAAAACGCGGACAACTGCCTTAACCTCGCCGAGCGAGCCGAGAGTGATCCGGCATTTCGTCGCTATACGCGCATGGCCCAGGGCTGGCACGCATTGGCGAACGAACAGGATTGGCTCGACGGCGAGGTCGCTCCGGTATTGCCGCGGAGGGGCGAGCCGCTCCACGAATAGACTTGGAAGATCGGATCGGGAATGGAGGACTTCACGATGGCCCCCCGTATCGTTCTCATCGCACTGCTCACTGCCTTCAGCGTAGCCTCCGCGGCCGCGGCGCTGACCACAATCCGCCAGGTCCATACGGAAGCCTATTCGCTTCCGCAACCCGTGACCCACATCTGAGGTGAGGGGACAGACTCACGGTTGTCCCGCCCCTCCGGATGATCCGTAGACCTGGCCATTGGCGTAGCTCGCGTCTGCTGCAGCCAGCTGAACATGGATCGATCCCAGCTCCGCGGGCTGTCCTGGCCGACCAAGCGGCGTCTGCCCGCCGAACTCTCCAGCTTCTCCGTCGTCGCCCCGCCCGAGACTTGCAGGGGCGTCCAGATCGGGCCCGGTGCAACGGCATTGACCCGAATGCCTTGGGTCCAAGCTGCTTGGCGAGCGATTTCACGTAGTTCATCGTCGCGGCCTTGGTCTGCGCATAGTCGTAGAGATCTGGAGACGGATCATAGGCCTGTTCGGACGAGGTGCCGATGATCGCCGAGCCGGGCTTGAGGTGGGGCAGGGCGGCCTTGATGATCCAGAACGGGCGTAGATGTTGGTCTTCATCGTCGCGTCAAGATCCTCGGATGACAGGTCGAGGATCGACTGGCGTGTCTGCTGACGCGCCGCGTTGTTGACGATGATGTCGAGACCGCCGAGCGCCTCGAGGGCTTGTGCGACCAGCTGCTGACAGAAGCATTCATCGCGCAGATCGCCGGGAATGGCGACCGCCTGTCGTCCTTCGGCCCTGATGAGCGCAACCACCTCCTGCGCAGCGGGCTCTCCGGTCGGATAGTAGTTGATGGCGACATCGGCGCCCTCACGCGCATAGGCGATCGCTGCCGCGCGGCCCATTCCGGAGTCACCTCCGGTGCTGATGTCAATGAGGCGGCTGCGAGTGTCGCACTGCCTCCGACCATTTGACGGCGCGACATCGAATGTCTGCGTTGGTCTGCCATTCGGGTTCTCCTCATGATGGTGATCACCAACCGGCGACCGCTGTGAACGTTCGTTCACGAGGTCGAAGATGCACGCCGTCGCAATCGATCCTGCGCCCTGATGGTGCTGAGACGTATTGGCTCAGCAGGGAACGAATGCCGCCAGCACGCGTCGTGTCAGGGAAATCTCGATTGCGGATCGTCGCGCGGTTGGAGCGTCGCGATGCAAGGCTCGGATGGGATCATGCCGTTCTATCACTTTGATTTGACGAACAGCGAATCGATCGCTGGTGATCGTTACGTCGAGTTGCCCGGCGACGTCGAGGCAATGGACTCGGCCGACGTGATCGCGCGACAGCTGGTTTCGGATCATCCCGAGCTGCGCAATCAAAACTACGCGGTTCTGGTCACCAATGAGGAGGGCGACGAGATCTGCCGCGTTCCGCTGGATGTGCTGCATTGACAGGAAAATGAAGGAGGTCTGGGATGGATCGGACGAGCCAAGGCATCATCAAAACAGGTCGTGGCGAGGAGCAGCCTGCCGACAAGGATCGGGCGCAACTCGCACATCAGACGACGTCGCCCGACGCGCCGAGCCGTGAGGCGACGGGGCGTCCTGAGGACAAGGACCGCAAGGCGCCAGGATCCCGCTGAACCCGCGCGAATGGGAACATCCGGCGCGGGCTGACGTTTTTCTTTGCAGGAGTGGAGGCCGAAATGACATCCATGGTCGATACATCGATGCTCGAGCAGCGTGAATATGGCAATCTGATCGGAAGCGACAAGGTCGAGGGGACGTCAGTCTATGGCGCCGACGACAACAAGATCGGCACCATCGAGCGCGTGATGATCGACAAGTTGAGCGGTCGCGTGTCCTATGTCGTGCTCGCGTTCGGCGGCTTTCTCGGTCTCGGCAACGACCACTATCCGCTGCCGTGGCAATCGCTGAAATACGACACGCGGCTCGGCGGCTACGTCACGGGAGTCACCGAGGACCAGCTCCGAGGAGCGCCGCGATATTCCGACGAGCGCGAGTGGGACTGGGGTGATCTCGCGACCGGCCGCAAGGTCGACGACTATTACGGGGTCCGGCTCGCCTGACCCCCGCGTCCCGGCTGCGCTCCGCGCTCAGGCCGCCGGCGTCTGCACGCTGCCGTCGGCGGCTGATCCGGCCATCATGCTCCGCCGGCTCGACAGCCAGATCGGAATCTCACGATAGCAGGTGCCCTTCTCGTTCATCTCGGCAATGGTCCACCGGCTCGGGTGGCGTTCCTTGCCGACGAACACCCAATCATCCGCCGAGGCCGGTGGCTCGTTCGGCCGCGTTCTCAGCCAAGCCGAACGGGCTCCCTTCGGCAATCGGTCCTGCTTCATCTGATACAGATCATATACTGGCGAACGCATGACGCTACTCGTCCTCAAGCAACCGCAAGTCTCGACACCCTCAGCGTGTCCCGTGGTCAAGGCGGAATTGTGGGAGCGGCGCGTCCAGCCTGTGCAAAATTGCGATCAGCCTGGGGTGGCGGGCCTCTGCCAACATTCTCGCGTGACACGCGTCGCGCTTCGACAAAACGACGCGCGGGGCTGATTCCAGAACCCCGCGAGCCGGGACGGACGACGATCGCGTCCGGAACGAAAAGCCCGCCAGCCGCGGCCGGAAGGCTGATCCAATCAGAAGAAGGCGTAGCTGAGATCGAGGCCGTAGGTGGCGTGAAGAATGAAGCCGAACGCCGTTGCGCCGCAAAGCATCAGAATCGTCCGCAGCTTCTCGGAGTCGATGCGCGTCTCTTCGAGATGGGTCGGGAGAGCCTTGGTCAGTGTCGTCATGGTTGGACCTCTGTACGCGAAACGAAGACGGAGAGTGAGTGATGAAAGAATATTCGAGGCTTGTTAGAACCCGTTCTGGGGCGGTGTTTTTGTAGGGCTCCAGAAGAGTTCTAATTGTGAAAGAGGAACCCAGCATCGTGCAGTTTTTGGGGCAAAGTTGAGGAAAGTAAATGTTCAGTAAATTAAATCTCAGGTTGATATTAGTTGCGCATAGTATTGTTGCACGTCTCGGCTGCTGAATGAAGTTGCCAGGTTGCCGAGGCGCAGCCGCGCACGTTGGTAAGCTTAATTCTTGTCGGGAAAGCATTCCGAGCGATCCTGGCCTGCCCGGCCGGATCGTTGCGAACGGCCAGTGAGCCCGTCCGTCGCGCGGGTTGCAAAAGCAACTCGAAGTATAGGGCCGGCATGTCGCGCGCTCGGCCAATATGTGGCGAGGCATTAACCCCTGTGGCGTTGTCGCCACGAGGTCGCCAGCATCTGTGGCATGACTGGTATCATGTGAGTGACGTCGACGGAAGGTCGCTTCGGAATTCTCTCTGTGGATGTGCTCATCCAACAACAGCCGCATATTCATCGAGGTCGTATCCCACGCGCGTCTCGCGTTGAGCCCAGGTGAGGCGTCGGCATGGCGGGGAGGTTGCGCCGGCCGAGCGTTGGCGCTCTCGCGGCACCTTATGCCCGAGTCATGGCAGTCGCTTTGCCCTCGTTCGAAGAGGAGGGCGCAGGGAAGGCCGGGCATCCACTGACACCCGCGGCCCCCGTGCGGAAAGATTGCACGGGGCAGGAACCACAGGCGCAGCCGGACATTCCCGGCCTCCCCTGCACAATGGCTTTAACGGCTGCTTCGCGTTCTCCCTGGTGCGCCGGCTTCTGGCCACCATCGGTCGGAGCCCTCGTCGAGCTCACAACCTTGATATCAGCGTCGGGATATCAGGACCGCGCGACTTGACCGTGCGCAATGAACTGTTCGTCCGCATGACCAGCATGCTGCAGTCCGCTGCGCCCATCGTATCCCGCACCCAACGCTCGTGACGATCGCGATGCGCCCCTCTGCTGCGAGGCGGGACGAAGACAGTCAACACGAATTCCGAAAAAAGGAAACAACGATATTTTTCCGCGGACGACTGGACAGCCCAAATCACCTTGAGCGCACTCGTGAAATGACGTTCCGCGCGCAGGCATCAATGGTCCGCGTTGCATTGAAATCGGCGGGGAATGGCGCGCGCGATGGAGGGCGATTTGGCCGACGGGCAGGGCCGGGCGGACACCGCGTTTGGCCGCGCCGAGCGGCGAGTCCGCTGGATGTTCGGGGCGCGCCATGAACCTTGGGCGTTGCCGTGCGTTCGTCCGGCGAGACTGTAGCGGTGCCTTCGCAGGGCCGCGAAGCTGAGCTAACGTCGCGGCTTTCCCAGGCTGTTCGGAACGACAGACATGACATCGATCATCAAGGCTCTTTCCGCGCTCGCATGCGCCGTCTGCTGGAGCGCCGGCGCACAGGCCGAGCCGGTACGCTGGAGCACCTATCGCATCCCGGAGACCGGCACCTCGGTCGACATTCCCGTCTCGGTCTTCAGCGACATGGCCGGTCGACCCGACGGCTACGGCCAACGCTTCCAGACCGCCGACGGCCGCGCCAATCTCACGGTGCAGTCGATGGCGAACGACACCGGGGATTCGCCGGCGCGGTTCCTCGCCAGGAAGAACCCTCCACCGAACATCCAGTACAAGCGCATCACCGCACGCTTCTTCGCCGTGTCGAGCTACAAGGGCGATTACGTCTGGTACAACCGCTGCAACTTCGTCGACCGTTACGTGCACTGCGTTCTCATCAACTATCCCCGGGCCTGGGAGCGCGATTGGGACGGCCTGGTGACCCGGATCAGCCTGTCGCTCAGCCGAGGCTGAGGACGGCGCGGCCACCATCGCCCGCGCGGTTTGATCCAGCTCAATGAGGCCGTCGGGTCCCGTTGCATAAGCTCCGGCTTCCTTTCAGCCGCCGCTGGCAAACGGGCTTCTCCTTCATGGCTGCTGCCTCCTTCACCGTCCGGGCCGAGAGTGTCAGCGCGATCGCCACCATCAGGTGCCGCAGCGCGCAGGATGCGCTGCTCACGGCCAACACCTATCTGCGCCTGGGCGCCGCCTGCGTCAGCATCGAGACGCCCGGCGGCCAGAGCATCAGTCCGGACCGGCTGGACGCGTTGCTCAGCGATTCCGGAGGCCGCGTCGGCCTGTGATGCCAGCCCAGTGCGGGCGCTTGGGCATGACGGTGTCGAGCCTGCTCACAGGTCCGGTCCCCATCATCAGATCACCTGGAGATCACCTGGCTCAGGACGATGCCCCGATGCTGTCGTCAGGTCGAGCCGGAGGCCAGGAGACGTCCTCGATATAAGGTCCATAAAGGACGTCCTGCCGCCGCTGGTAGATCGTGACGAGGGCAACGGCGGCAATCAAACAAAATGCGCTGAAAATGGCCAGTTCGAACATGTCAAAAGCTCCACCAGTGACGACGTGGCGGATGCAGCCGCAGGCGTCAAACGGAAGCCGCCGTTAAGCTGAAGCGGAAAGCTTAACACCATGTCCGGATGGTTCGGCGGGTCCCGCGCAGGCTGGCCGCGCGGCGTTCACCGCGGTCTGCAGGGGGCTTCTCGGACGTTCCGGCGTGGCAGGCAGGGCGATTGGCCCCCCGATGGCCGCGGGAGCCCGATGCCGGACCGGCTACCGTTCACGCTACCTTAGGCAATGAGCCGTAGTCATGGGATTGAACGTTGCGTGGGGTGGATGGCGCGCTGACGCGAGCGAGGACGGCTTGGCCGGGGTCCGGCCCGATGGCCGTCGAGCGCGACCTGATCGCCACGAACCTTGCGCGGACCATCGCCACAGGTGCCGCCAACGAGGGGCACGTCGGTCGTCATCGCCTCGCAGATTGATGGGCTCCGCATGTCAGATCTCGTTTCAGCTTCGAGCCTTGTTCCAAAGGAGCGGCGAAGGTGGAGCGCCGGCCTCGTGGTCGCAGTGCTCGGACTTGCGGCCGCGTTCGCGATCAAGGTGCTCTGGATCAAGACCGGCGTGCTGGATGCCATGTCGACCGACGACGCCATGCGACTGGTCGAGGTTCGCGATCTGATCAATGGCCAGGCCTGGTCCGACCTCCACCAATATCGGCTGGATCCGCCCGGCCTCCTGATGCACTGGTCGCGGCTGATCGATCTGCCGCTGGCCCTCTCGATCCTGCTGCTGAAACCTCTGCTGGGAACGCACCAGGCCGAGCTGGTGACGCTGACCCTATGGCCGCTGTTGCTGTTTGCGGTCGCGCTCGCGCTGGTTGCTGCAATCGCCCGGCAGATGAGCGGCGGTGCGCCGACGGCGATGCTGGGAGCCCTGGTGCTGGCAATGCTGGCAATGCCGGCCCTGGCGCATTTTCGGCCGGGCAGCATCGATCATCACAACGCGCAGATCGTCCTGGTGCTGGCCATGATGTTGTTCGCGCTGCAGATCGAGCGCAGCGCGTTCAAGGCCGCATGTGCCGGCGTTGCGGCGTCGGCATCGCTGGCCGTCGGCGTTGAGATGCTGCCGGCGATCGCGACGGTCAGCGTTGCCGTGGCCGGTCTCTTCATCTGGCGGGGCGCGCCGGTCGCGCGACAGGTCTCGGCGTTCGCCTGCGCACTCGCCGCGTCATCCCTGGGCTTCGCGTTGCTTCTGCTCCCGCTGTCCACGTTGGCGGCGCCGGTCATGGACGCGCTCGGCGGGCCGCTGCTGCTGTTGACGGTCGGCGGCGGGGCCGGCTTGATCCTCATGGTCGGGCTCGATCGTGTTCGCTCGAGCCCGCCGCTGCGCCTCGTCGCTGCAATGGGAGTTGCGGCCGCTCTGCTGGCGGCATCCTATCTGCTGTTCGGAAAGTCCCTGATGTTTCCGTACGCGCAGCTCGATCCGCTGGTCGTCTCGTTATGGCTCGACAACGTGCAGGAGACGATCTCGTTGCCGAAGATGCTCCGGCTCGGTCCGGAAGAGGCGCTCGGCTTCTATGCCTGTCCCGTGATTGCGCTGGGGGTCGCCGTTGGGGCGTTGCTGCGCTCCGATCCGTCGGATCGGTTCCGCTGGGTGATCGTGATCCTGACGCTCGCCTCGCTGCTCGGAGTGAGCCTGTGGGAGATGCGCGGGGCGGCCGGGGCTGCGATGGTCGCTGCGCCGGTGTTCGCGGCAGGGGTCGCGGTGCTCTGGCCATCGCTCGCGATCGGAGGCAATCTGGTGCTGTTGGCCTTCGTCGTCTCGCCGGCGATGTTTGCGACGCTGTCCGGCACGGCCAAGCCGCTGATTGCCGCTGTCTTCAAGTGGGAGCCGTTGGTGTTCGACGACCCGGCGACGATGTGCCGGAGCGTTTCGGATGCCACGCCGATGCGGCGACTTCCCAAGGGACGCGTGATGGCGCCGACCGATATCGGCCCCGCCATTCTCGTCGAGACCGACCACGAGGTCTTTGCCGCCCCGTATCATCGCAACAATGACGGCAATCTTGCATTCTTCCAGCTGATGCTCGCGCCAGGTCTGCTGGCGCATCAGATCCTGTTGGACCGGCAGGTCGACTACGTCGTCACCTGCCGGACCGCGCCGAACCGGCTGGTGATGGGGCGCGCTCCCAACGGCCTGGAGGCAATGCTGTTTCGAGGCGAGACGCCCGGATTTCTCGAGCCGGTGGATGTCGGCCCGTCCGCCAAGATCGCGGTGTGGCGCGTGCGCAGGTGATGTCCCGGCGATCCGAGGCCGCGACTCTCAGTCCGTAACGGCCGGACGATCGGCATCCAGCTCCGGGAACATCGCCCGGCAGCTCAGGCAGTAGGATTCGAAGATGAAATTCAGCACTGCGGACATCGGTCGCCCCACCGGTTGATCACGTGGGAGGAGGATGCCGGCCTTCTGTTTCCGGACGTTGTCGTGGGGCAGGGGAAACGGTTTCGTTCGGCCGCGGGTCGGTTTCGCGCCATCCCGCTATGGCGCCCGCGCCTCCGCGTTCCTGAAGATGAAGTTGTTGCAATAGTCCTTTCGCTTCCAGAACCATTCACCGTCAGCGCGCTGGTGAATCTCCGGATCGAACGCAGACAAGGGCAGCAGCCGGCCCTTGCTGAGAAACTCCCCGGCATAGCCGAGGCCGCGCAGCAGCGAGAAGGTGTCCTTCACCCGGTCCAGCGTGGCGAGACGGCGATCGCACTCGACAACGATCAGCGGCCGACAACGGCGCAAGGTGCGCTCGGCGCCGCGCAGCACGTCGAGCTCGGCGCCCTCGACGTCGATCTTGAGCGCGGAGACGTTGCCGGTTTCTGGAAGGTAATCGTCCAGCGACGTCGTTTGCACCTCGATCGCCGTCGAGGTCTCGGCAGGCTCCAGCAGCGAAGCGCCGGGCTGATGCCCCTCGGGCACGAACAGCGTCTTCCTGCTCGACGACGAATAAACGGCCCGTGGTTCGACGACGACGTTGTCGAGCGAAAACCTGCGGCAGAGCCGGGACAATCCGGCGGCGAGCTCCGGCTGCGGCTCGAAGGCGATGACACGCCCCGGCGCGGACCATTGCGCGAGCCAATAAAGAAAGCTGCCCTTGTTGGCGCCGATGTCGCAGACGATGTCGCCGGGCCTGATGTTTCGCCGCAGCTCGGCCAGCTCGGTCCGGTGGTCGCGATACCTGGATCGCAAGACCCTCACCAGGAACCGAAGTGCTTCATGCGTTGCCAATCAACCCTCCGACCACGAGTCGGTCCCGCCAATGATTCTTGGGCCGCATGCCTAGGCCTTCCCCGCCGTTCCCGCAACATTCAGACATGAAGGCCGGCCGCGGCGGCAGCATGGCGTTACGGTGACGACGGCTGGCGTTGCGGGAGACGGCGATGGAATGTCCCGGTTGGATGTTGGCTGCGCACGGGTTTGTGGGCTCGTCGGCCGGTGGTCTTGGGTCCGGCGATCGCGCGGTACTGTCCTATCTTTGCCCTTTCGGAAGCTACCGCAGGTCGTCGGAGTTGCGGCAGATGCCAGGGAGTGATCCACTCTCCCTTGAGGAGGCGCAACGCGATGAAACTGATTGTGACGATCCTGATGGGCGAGCCGGTGTCCGGTGACGACGCCGTTCTGCTCGGCAAGCTCAGCCACGCAGGGGTCACGGTCGATCGCGTCCTGCCCCGGCTGGCGATCGTGACCGGTTCGATTGATCCGTCCCAGCTGTCGACCTTGCGGTCCGTCCCCGGCGTGAAGCGCGTGGAGGAGGCGGGTGCGTTTCAGCTGGCGCCCGACACCTGAACGAGGGGCGTGCGACGAATCGGCCGGACGATCCCGCCGGGCTTTCGTATCTCGCGGCCCGAGCTGGTGAAGCCGGCGTTCGATCCAAATGATGATGCCGCCGGCGAGGGCTCGCCGCACAGTCCGAGATCAGCGGCCCGGTGTCTAATTGAGGGACTCATCGGCACGATGCCCGCGTGGCGATCCCAGCAGGCCTCGAACCTGCCCGCGAGTAGAATTCGTCCTGCGTGAGCGGCATCCATAAATAATATCAGATCGTTAGCGTGATCTAAGGAGCTCCTTGGCCGATCATTCCGGGGCAACTCTTCTTCAGTCGACGCCTTTGCGCGAAGCAATCTTCACCCACGCGACAACCGATCGCATAAATTGCCAGACGTCACCCTCCGACGGTCGAACGTAGGTTGAGTCGGTTGGGTTCCCCCCTAACCGATCTAACATCTCAACCGTCCAGTTGGACTTCTTAGAGCGAATTCCGAGTTCCGCGAGCCAAGACTCGAGTTCGCCATTGCGAACTACAAAAAGTCCATACTGTTGAAGCTGATCGAACAACTCATGAGCTGCTGCCTGGTCGCGTCTATCAAGCTGATCTACACCCCCTTCCTTCATATCCATCCCATGGCTTTTATAGATGTTGTGAAGCGAAGCTCGAAGGTGGGCTAGGCCGACATGCATCGCGTTTGGGATACGCACGGCCTTTAGCCATTGAATCCAGTCGCTGCCTCCGTCCTTGAGAATATCAATATCAACTACCGCAGCGGCGGGCACGCCAAATTCGCGAAGTGGTCGTACAAGGTCTCGAATTGTCTGCTTATTTTGAGCATTTACGAAGAGCAGAGAAGGGAGTCCTTTTTCCTGTTCTGATAGTCGATAGTAGATCTCAGCGTAAAATGCTCGGTCGTTGTCTGATTCCGTCACGACGACACCATCGTGAAATAGTGCGGAGATTACGTTAGTGCTTCGAAATAGCGGGGTTTTGAACATCTTAGATAAGGTAGCGGAATCGACGATGCGCCCCCTTGATTCTCCGTCGGAATATTCCAGTCTGACTACGCGGACATTTGTTGATGCCTGGAGGCAGCCAACGAGGAAGTCCGAGCTGTGCGTTGCTGCGAGCAGGCTTCCACCTTCCTTCAAATTGCGAGAAAGTTCATAGCCGAGCCGACGTGCAAGAGGGGGGTGTAGGAACGCTTCTGGCTCATCTATCAATATAGCTTTATAGTCTCCCGATAGAGTAGCGCATACGATGCCCACGAAGGCCTGTACCCCATCGCTTGCAGTCTTTATGTATTGAGCGCGTGAATGAAATTCGCGAGCTTCAGCGTTGAGACTTTGTTCAACGTCTGGCGGTGGTGTTGGTGACAATCGGATGCGAAGTTGGTCGGAAGAGAGTGCGTCAATTGTAAAGTGGACACCTAGCGCATCGTGTATGATCTCTCTGACTCTCGCCCGTAACGGATCATCTTTGAAGAGATGGGCGAGCATATTTCGAGCAGGCAAGAGAAGGTCGCCTCGCGGAAGGTCATCTGTGAGTTCGAAGCGAGTGCGGCCATCGAGGCTAACTAGAAAATTGCGAAAGAAAGTCGAGGCGACAAAATGTTTGTTTACCTGGGCGCCGACTTGTTCGCGAAGATGGCGGACGTCAACATTTGTAGTAACAAGTTCTCCGCGTCTTTCGTAGCGAGTAAGCACCGCTGCGCCCTCAGCAACTCGTATCTCTTGAGGGGCTCGGGCTTTGAAGCCTTCGAGCGCAATGTCGAATTCTTCCAAGGTCGGCCATTTCGGTTCGAAATCTTTGACAAGACACGTTGAGCTAGAACGGGAGCCTGATAGTTGCATCTCAATTTCGCGAAGAGCGAGGCTCTTCCCAGAGTTGTTGGCTCCCACAAGGATGGTGACGCCTTGTGTGCAAATTTGCAGTTTTTCAGAATTTCCGGTGAAGTATAGAGTAATTGAATCGATCATCAGTTTAGGCCTATTTGTGTAGCTTATGGCTCGATTTCGGCCGGGTGCTAATTCTCATGAGATTGACAATCAGGTTAACATAGGTCGTGATCTCCTGTAGCCAGACACGGCGCGGGGCCCTATTGGAGCAGCCTTGTATCCCGTTGGCTGTGCGCCTTCCGCTCGAGGGCCATCGTGATCTGTTCGATGTAGATCCTGTTCGCGCGCTGGCGTAATGTCGGCCGGTGATCCGGAGCAGCTTTCGGGCAGTGTGAGGCGGAGCAGCGAAGCTCCCCAAAGTCTCTGTTTTCACAGCGCTTTTGCAAAAGTTAGGTGGCGATCCCAGCAGGACTCGAACCTGCAACCCGCGGAGTAGAAATCCGCTACTCTATCCAGTTGAGCTATGGGACCGTCGTCACGGCGTGAACGGCCGGTTCGTGAACGACCTGCCGGACGGTTCACGGGATCGGTGCCGGCGGGCGATGCCGGCCGGCGCGGAATCCATAGCACGGGTCATATGAAAAATCTTTGGTTTCGCCAAGTCCGGCCGAACCGGAACGGGGCGCGGCGCGACCAAGCGGAGGCGGAGGAGGGCGCTCGCCCTCGTTTCCGTGTCGTGGCGCCGGTTGACGGCCGCCGCGGGCCTTGCCGGTATGCCATGTCCTGTGAATTGCCGTTGATGAACAGATTTTTCCGGCCGGACCGCCCGCCGATGGCCGCCCCCCACGGCGGGGCGCTAGTCTGGCGCTGCAACCGCTGCCATCAGTCCGTCACCATTTCGCGTCCATTCTCGCCACGAATCGGCCAAACACGCACGGCCTTCCGCTCGTGCCGAAGAGCCGCCCAAAGATCCGTCCAAAGATCCTTGCAAGGAGCTGTCCCATGATCGGTCTGGTTCGCGCCGCCGTCCTCTGCGCCGCTATGGCGCTCGGCCTCGTCCTTGCCGCCGGTTCGGCCGACGCGGCCGACAAGGCGTTCAAGCGCGACGATCTGGCGGACGCCGCCATCAAGCTGGAGGCGCAGATCAAGAGCGAGGCGGGGGCGGTCAACAAGCCGCTGGCGACCTTGCGGACCGATGCCGACGCGGCGCTGCGGCGGAACGACCTGCGGACCGGCTTGCAGATCCTCGGCCAGATCGCGACCGCGGCGCCGGATGATTCCGGCAACTGGCTGCGGCTGGCGCGCACCGTGCTCAACCAGATCAAGCCGATCAACACGTCCGAGCAGACCTTCCTGCTGGAGCGCGCCTCGACGGCGGCCTACATCGCCTATCAGCGCGCCGGCAATGCCGGCGAGGAGGCGGATGCGCTCGCGGTGCTCGGCAAGACCATGGCCGAGCGCAAGCTGTGGCGGCCGGCGCTGGATACGCTGCGCATGTCGCTCGAGCTGCGCGAGGTCGCGGATGTCCGTGGACATTATGAGCGGATGCGCGACGAGCACGGCTTCAAGCTGCTCGACTACACCGTGGATTCGGACTCGGCGAGCCCGCGCGCCTGCTTCCAGTTCTCCGAGGATCTCGCCAAGCGCACCGACTTCTCGCCCTTCGTGGCGCAGGCCGGCAATGACAAGCCGGCGCTGACCTCGGAGGAAAAGCAGCTCTGCGTCGAGGGACTCAAGCACGGCGAGCGCTACAACATCAATCTGCGTGCCGGCCTGCCCTCTGGCGTCAAGGAGAGCCTGCCGAAATCGGCCGAGTTCAACATCTATGTCCGCGACCGCAAGCCGTTCGTGCGCTTCACCGGCAAGGCCTATGTGCTGCCGCGCACCGGGCAGAAGGGCATTCCGCTGGTCAGCGTCAACACGCCGGCGGTGAACGTCAGCGTGTTCCGGATCGGCGACCGCAACCTGATCAACACGGTCATCGACAGCGATTTCCAGCGGCCGCTGTCGAGCTACCAGCTCAGCGAGCTCGGCGACCAGCGCGGCATGAAGGTGTGGAGCGGCGAGCTCTCGACCGCGATGACCTTGAACCAGGACGTCACCACCGCGTTCCCGGTCGACCAGGCGATCAGCGACATGCAGCCCGGCGTCTATGTGATGACGGCGGCGCCGAAGGGCCCGGCCAGCGGCAACAGCGACGAGGACAGCGGCCAGCTCGCCACGCAATGGTTCATCGTCTCCGACCTCGGCGTCGCCGCGTTCTCCGGCAATGACGGCATCCACGTGTTCGTGAACTCGCTGGCGTCGACCGATCCGGTGGCGCGTGCCGAGGTGCGGCTGGTGGCGCGCAACAACGAGATCCTGGCGACGCGCAAGACCGACGAGGCCGGCCACGTGCTGTTCGAGACGGGGCTGGCGCGCGGCGAGGGCGGTCTGTCGCCGGCGATGCTGACGGTGTCCGGCGAGAAGGCCGACTACGCCTTCCTGAGCCTGAAGACGACGGCGTTCGACCTGTCGGATCGCGGCGTCGCCGGGCGCGAGGCGCCGGCCGGGCCGGATGCCTTCGTCTATTCCGAGCGCGGCGTCTATCGCTCCAGCGAGACCGTCTACCTGACAGCCCTGCTGCGCGACGGCAAGGGCAACGCCATGACCGGCACGCCGCTGACCCTGGTCGTCGAGCGTCCCGACGGCGTCGAGTTCCGCCGCGCCGTGCTGCCCGACCAGGGCGCCGGCGGGCGCTCGCTCAGCGTGGCGCTGAACTCGGCGGTGCCGACCGGGACCTATCGCGTGCGCGCCTTCACCGATCCCAAGGGAACGGCGGTCGGCGAGACCACCTTCATGGTCGAGGATTACGTTCCCGAACGGCTGGAATTTGATTTGTCGTCCAAGGACAAGCAGATCAAGGCGGATGTTCCGGTGGAGGTGAAGGTCGACGGCCATTTCCTCTATGGCGCGCCGGCATCGAGCCTCCAGCTCGAGGGCGACCTGCTGGTGACGACCGCCGCCGAGCGGCCGGGTTTTCCGGGCTATCAGTTCGGCGTCGCCGACGAGGAGAGCGCTTCCAACGAGCGCACGCCGATCGAGGGCATGCCCGAGACCGACGACAAGGGCGCGGCGACCTTCCCGGTCAGCCTGCCGAAGCCGCCATCCTCCAGCCGGCCGCAGGAGGCGCAGATCTATGTGCGCATGGCCGAGACCGGCGGCCGCGCCGTCGAGCGCAAGCTGACCCTGCCGGTGGCGCCGAAGGCGGCGCAGATCGGCATCAAGCCGTCCTTCTCGGGCAGGAGCGTCGGCGAGGGCGACAAGGCCGAGTTCGACGTCGTGTTCGTCTCGCCCGAGGGCAAGACGCTGGCGCGCAATGGCCTGCGCTATGAGCTGCTCAAGATCGAGTCGCGTTATCAATGGTATCGGCAGAATTCCTATTGGGCCTATGAGCCGGTGAAGTCGACCAAGCGCGTCGGCGATGGCGACGTCACGATCGCGGCGAACAAGCCGGCGCGGTTGAGCTTCCAGCCGGAGGCCGGGCGCTACCGGCTCGACGTCAAGTCGGCCGATGCCGATGGTCCGGTGACCTCGCTGCAGTTCGACGTCGGCTGGTACACCGAGGGTAGCGCCGATACGCCGGATCTCTTGGAGACCTCGCTCGACAAGCCGCAATACCAGTCGGGCGACACGATGGTCGTCACGGTGAATGCGCGCACCGCCGGCAAGCTGACGGTCAACGTGCTCGGCGACCGGCTGCTGACGACGCAGACCACCGAGATCAAGGAAGGCACCAACCAGGTCAAGCTCGCCGTCGGCAAGGACTGGGGCACGGGCGCCTATGTCGTGACGACGCTCCGCCGTCCGCTCGATGCGGCCGCGCAGCGCATGCCGGGGCGGGCGCTGGGGCTGGCGTGGTTCGGTATCGACAAGTCAGTGCGTACGTTGAACGTCGCCTTGAGCCCGCCGGCGCTGGTGCGGCCGGGCTCGGCGCTGAAGATCCCGGTCAAGATCGGCGGGCTCAATCCTGGCGAGGACGCCAAGATCGTGATCGCGGCGGTCGATGTCGGCATCCTCAATCTCACCAACTACAAGCCGCCGGCGCCGGACGACTATTATCTCGGCCAGCGCCAGCTCTCGGCCGAGATCCGCGACCTCTATGGCCAGCTGATCGACGGCATGCAGGGCTCGCGCGGCCAGATCCGCTCCGGCGGTGACAGCGGTGGTGCCGAGCTGCAGGGCTCGCCGCCGACGCAGAAGCCGCTGGCGCTGTATTCGGGCATCGTCACGGTCGGGTCTGATGGGACGGCGGAGGTGAGCTTCGACATTCCGGAGTTCGCCGGCACGGCGCGCGTGATGGCGGTGGCGTGGAGCGCGACCAAGGTCGGCCACGCCAATGTCGACGTCACCGTGCGCGATCCCGTGGTGCTGACCGCGACCCTGCCCCGCTTCCTGCTCTCCGGCGACCGTGGCACGCTGTCGTTCGACGTCGACAATGTCGAGGGCGCGCCCGGCGACTATGTCGTGGCCGTCAAGGCGAGCGGGCCGGTCAAGGTCTCCGGCAATGCCAATGTGACGCTCAAGCTCGCGGCCAAGCAGCGGGGGTCCTCGACCTTGCCGCTCGATGCGAGCGGCACCGGCACGGCGCAGCTCGATGTCGACATCAAGGGGCCGAATGGATTGTCGCTGGCGCGGCACTATCAGCTCGATGTCAAGCCGGCGACGCAGGTGCTGGCGCGGCGCTCGATCCGCACGCTGGCCAAGGGCGAGAGCCTGACGCTGACGTCGGACATGTTCAGTGATCTCGTGGCGGGCACCGGCACGGTGTCGCTGTCGGCGGGGCTGTCGACCGCGCTCGACGCGGCGACGATTCTCAAGGCGCTCGACCGCTATCCGCATGGCTGCTCCGAGCAGATCACCAGCCGCGCGATGCCGCTGCTCTATGTCAACGAGCTCGCCGCCGGTGCCCATCTCGCGATGGACACCGAGGTCGACCAGCGCATCCGCGACTCCATCGATCGCCTGCTGGCGCGGCAGGGCTCGAACGGTTCGTTCGGCCTGTGGTCGGCCGGCGGTGACGATCCCTGGCTCGATGCCTATGTGACGGACTTCCTGACCCGCGCCCGCGAGAAGGGCTTTGCGGTGCCGGACGTGCTGTTCAAGAGCGCGCTCGACCGCGTCAGGAATTCGGTGGTCAATGCCGAAGAGCCGGAGAAGACCGGCGGCCGCGATCTCGCCTATGGCCTCTACGTGCTCGCGCGTAACGGCGCGGCGCCGATCGGCGACCTGCGCTATCTCGCCGACACCAAGCTCGGCAACCTGGCAACTCCAATTGCCAAGGCGCAGCTCGCCGCCGCGCTGGCGCTGGTCGGCGACCGCGCCCGCGCCGAGCGGGTCTATGGCGCCGCCGCCGACAGCCTCGCGCCGAAGCCGGTGCTGGTGTTCGGCCGCACCGACTACGGTTCGGACCTGCGCGATGCCGCGGCGCTGGTGTCGCTGGCGGGCGAGGGCAACGCACCGCGCGCGACGCTCACGCAGGCGGTGGCCCGCGTCGAAGCGGCGCGCGGGCTGACGCCGTACACCTCGACGCAGGAGAATGCGTGGATGGTGCTGGCGGCGCGCGCACTCGCCAAGGAGACGCTGGTGCTCGACGTCAACGGCCAGGCGGTGAAGCAGGCGCTGTACCGCAGCTACAAGGCGGCCGAGCTGTCAGGCCAGCCGCTCAAAATCACCAACACTGGCGAGGCGCCGGTGCAGGCGGTGGTCTCGGTGTCCGGCTCGCCGCTGACGCCGGAGCCGGCCGCCTCCAACGGCTTCAAGATCGAGCGCAGCTACTACACGCTCGACGGCAAGCCGGCCGACATCAAGATCGCGAAGCAGAACGACCGTTTTGCGGTGGTACTGAAGGTCACCGAGGCCAAGCCGGAATATGGGCACATCATGGTGTCAGACTATCTGCCGGCCGGGCTCGAGATCGACAATCCGCGCCTGGTGTCGTCGGGTGACAGCGGCACGCTGGACTGGATCGAGGACGGCCAGGAGCCGGTCAATACCGAGTTCCGCGACGACCGCTTCACCGCCGCGCTCGACCGCGCCGCGGACTCAAAGGCGGTGTTCACGGTCGCCTACATCGTCCGTGCGGTGTCGCCCGGCAAATACGTGCTGCCGCAGGCCTATGTCGAGGACATGTACAATCCCTCGCGCTATGGTCGCACCGGGACGGGCTCGGTGGAGGTCCGCGCGGCGAAATGAGCGAGGGTGGAACCAGCGGTGATGGACGCACGACGGAGCTCCACTCTCCGTCGTCATGGCCGGGCTTGACCCGGCCATCCACGGCCGCGCGCGAGGACGGCGTGGATGCCCGGGTCAAGCCCGGGCATGACAAGAGGAGAGGGCGCGTCGCAAAACGTCTAGTGGCACTTGCGCTCCTGCTGATCTTGGTCATAACGACGGCCCTCACCGTCTACACCATCTCCCTAGGCCCGCTGCCGCTGCGCGAGGCAAAAGCCGTCTCCACCACGGTCGTCGATCGTCACGGCAAGCTGCTGCGCGCCTATGCGATGGCGGATGGGCGGTGGCGGCTGCCGGTCAGCGCCAAGAAGGATGTCGACCCGACCTATCTGAAGCTGCTGTTCGCCTATGAGGACCAGCGCTTCTTCGCCCATCACGGCGTCGACCCGCGCGCGCTGGCGCGTGCCGCGATCCAGCTTGGCTCGCATGGCCATATCGTCTCCGGCGGCTCGACCATCACCATGCAGCTGGCGCGGCTGCTCGAGCCCAGGCGGCAGCGCTCGCTGCATGCCAAGCTCAGGCAGATCGTGCGCGCGCTCGAGCTCGAGCGGAAGCTGAGCAAGGACGAGATCCTCGATCTCTATCTCACGCTCGCGCCTTACGGCGGCAATCTCGAAGGCATCCGCGCAGCCTCGATCGCCTATTTCGGCAAGGAGCCGAAGCGGCTGTCGCTGGCGGAAGCTGCGCTGCTGGTCGCGCTGCCGCAGTCGCCGGAGACGCGCCGGCTCGACCGCCATCCGGAGGCCGCGCGGCGCGGCCGCGACCGCGTGCTCGACCGCATGGTCTCGGAGAACGTGATCTCCGCGGAGGACGCCGCGCAGGCCAAGGCGCAGCCGGTGCCGGCGTTCCGCAAACCCATGCCGATCCTGGCGCCGCACGCCGCGGACCAAGCGTCGGCCGCCATCAAGGACCAGCCGGTCATCCGGCTGACGCTGGATGCCTCGTTGCAGAAGGTGCTGGAGCCGCTGGCGCGCGACCGCGCCATCGCATTGGGACCGAGCGTCTCGGTCGGCATGATCGTCATCGACAATGACAGCGGCGACGTGCTCGCGCATGTCGGCTCGGCGGATTATTTCGACGAGAAGCGGGCAGGGCAGGTCGACATGACCCGCGCGGTGCGCTCGCCGGGCTCGACCTTGAAGCCGTTCATCTACGGCCTCGCCTTCGAGGACGGCTTTGTGCATCCGGAGAGCCTGATCGAGGACCGCCCGGTGCGCTTCGGCTCCTATGCGCCGGAGAATTTCGACATGACGTTCCAGGGCACGGTGCCGGTGCGCAAGGCGCTGCAACTGTCGCTGAACGTACCGGCGATCGTGCTGCTCGACCGCGTCGGCGCCAGCCGGCTGTCGTCGCGGCTGAAACAGGCCGGCGGCAATCTGGTGCTGCCGAAGGACGAGGCCCCGGGTCTGGCCATGGGCCTCGGCGGCGTCGGCGTGACCCTGCAGGACCTCGCCCAGCTGTATGCGGGTTTCCCGCGGCTCGGCACCACCCGGCCGCTGCGCGAGATCATGACCGCCGACGACAAGGACGACGCGCGCGAGCCGATGCGGCTGATGGATCCGGCAGCCGCCTGGCAGGTCGGCAACGTTCTGCTGGGAACGCCGCCGCCGGAGAATGCCGCGCGCAACCGCATCGCGTTCAAGACCGGCACCAGCTACGGCTATCGCGATGCCTGGTCGGTCGGCTTCGACGGCCGCGTCACGATCGGCGTCTGGGTCGGCCGTCCCGATGGCGCGCCGGTGCCCGGCCTGATCGGCCGCGTGGCAGCGGCGCCGATCCTGTTCGACGCTTTCGCACGCTCGGGCAAGCTGACGGCGGCGCTGCCGAAGCCGCCCAAGGGCGCGCTGGTCGCCAGCAATTCAAAGTTGCCGCTGCCGCTGCGTCGGTTCCGGCCGGTCGGTGAACTCGTGCGCACGGGCGCGGAGCAGGCGCCGCACATCCAGTTCCCACTGAACGGCTCGCGCATTGACGTCGACCGTTCCGCAGGGCCCGAAGCGTCGGTGATGCCCGTGAAGGTCTCGGGCGGCGTGCTGCCGCTGACGATGCTGGTGAACGGCCTGCCGGTCGGCGAGATCGACAGCCGGCGCCAGCGCCTGATCGACCCGCCTGGGCCGGGCTTTGCCCGCCTCACCGTCATCGACGCCACGGGCGCGGCGGACACAGTTGTGGTCAGAATCCAGTGACCGTTCGCTAAGCGGTTGTCGGCATGGTGGTTTCAGCGTATTCGGAACCCCATGGTCGAGACCTATGCCCGCCCCCGTTTTGGAGAGCCGCGCGAGCCGAAGAACCTGGTGAACCCAGGCAATCGGCTGCTGCGGATGATCGATGCCGTCACCGTGAGCCACCCCAGGGCGGTCGCGTTCCTGCTCGTCTGCGGCTTGCTGCTGTTTCTGCCCGGCTTCTTCACGATCCCGCCGATCGATCGCGACGAGGCGCGCTTCGCGCAAGCGACCAAGCAGATGGTCGAGAGCGGCGACTACGTCGACATCCGCTTCCAGGACGACGTGCGCTACAAGAAGCCGGTCGGCATCTACTGGTTGCAATCGGCTGCCGTTGAGACCGCGTCCGCGATCGGGCTGCCGCGTGCGCAGCTGCGCATCTGGGTCTATCGCATTCCCTCGCTGATCGGCGCCATCGGCGCGGTGCTGCTGACGTACTGGACCGCGCTCGCCTTCGTCACGCGGCGCGGCGCCGTATTCGCGGCGCTCCTGATGTGCTGCTCGGTGCTGCTCGGCGTCGAGGCGCGGCTTGCCAAGACCGACGCCATGCTGCTGTTCACCGTCGTGGCCGCGATGGGGGCGCTGGCGCGAGTCTATCTGTCCTGGCAGCGCGGCGAGGATCCGGAGCATCCGCCGTGGGGCCCGCCGGCGATCTTCTGGACGGCTCTGGCCGGCGGCATCCTGATCAAGGGTCCGCTGATCCTGATGTTCGCTGGCCTCACGATCGTTGCGCTCGCGATCATGGATCGCGGCGCGGCGTGGCTGTGGCGTCTACGGCCGGTCTGGGGACTGATGTGGATGCTCGTGCTGGTGCTGCCATGGTTCGTGCTGATCTTCCTGCGCGCTGGCGACACCTTCTTTGCGGACTCCGTCGGCGGCGACATGCTGAGCAAGATCGGTGCACAGGAGTCGCATGGCGCGCCGCCCGGGCTTTATCTGCTCCTCTTGTTCATCACCTTCTGGCCCGGCGCGCCGCTGGCCGCGATGGCTGCGCCCGCGGTGTGGCGGGCGCGGCGCGAGCCGGGCGCGCAGTTCCTGCTGGCCTGGCTGCTGCCGTCGTGGATCGTATTCGAGGCCGTGCTCACCAAGCTGCCGCATTACGTGCTGCCGCTGTATCCGGCGATCGCCATCCTCACCGCGGGCGCGCTGGAGCGGCGCGTGCTGTCACGCTCCTGGCTGCGGCGCGGCGCGGCCTGGTGGTTCGCAATTCCGGCCATCACCTCGGTGGTCGCGGTGATCGGCGCCATCATCGTGACGCATCAGCCGGTGTTCCTGGCATGGCCGTTCGTGGCTGCGTCGCTGATCTTCGGCCTGTTCGCGTGGTGGCTCTATGACGACGGCCGCGCCGAGCGCTCCCTGCTGAATGCCGGCGTGGCGGCGATGTTCCTGGCGTTCGTGGTCTACGGCGCGGTGCTGCCGGCACTGACGCCGCTGTTCCCGAGCGCCGAGATTGCGCGCGCGCTGCGCAACGTCGTCTGCGTCGGGCCCAAGGCGGCCGCTGCAGGCTTCCACGAACCGAGCCTCGTCTTCATGACGGGGACGTCGACGCAGCTGACGGATGGCTCCGGCGCCGCCGACTTCCTGAGCCAGGGCACCTGCCGTTTTGCCCTGATCGAGCAGCGCACCGAGCGCGCCTTCGTGCAGCGCGCCGAGGCGATCGGTCTGCGCTACAACGTGGCCAAGCGCATCGACGGCTACAACATCTCGCAGGGCCGCCCGGTGTCGATCGCGATCTACCGTTCGGAAGGCACCGAATAGATGCTCGCCCCCGACAATCCGCCGACCTCGTCAGGCTATTTCGCCCAGCTCGCACTGGTCGGGAAATTCCTGCTCGGCCGGCTGGTGCGGCGTCCGCAGACGGCGCCGGATGCGGCGAGCCGGCAGCGCTTGTGGCGCGAGCTCCTCCTGCTCGGCGCCATCGGCCTTGGCACGATCCTGGTGCTGATGGTTGCCTTCGACGCCTATGAGATCGGCTTGATGCCGCCGCGCGGCACGCCAAGCCTGTGGCCGGTGCGGATCATCACCGAATTCGGCCAGGATGACTACGTGCTGAGTGTGCTGGCGGCCGGCGTGGTCGTGACCATCCTGATCGCGCCATTGTGGCCCGAAGCCACGCGCAGCCGGCTGCTCAACTTCGCGACCCATGTGCAGTATGTCTTCTTCGCACTGCTGACTTCGCTGCTGGCTGCCCAGGCGCTGAAATACATCATCGGACGCGGCCGTCCGTTCGTCGGCGGCAAGGCGAATGCCTTCAATTTCGATCCGTTCAACGGCACTCCGGCCTATTTCAGCATGCCCTCGGCACATGCGGTGACGGCGTTCGCGCTGGCCTTCGCCGTCGCCGCCATCTGGCCGCGGCTGCGGATCGCGATGTTCATCTACGCCGTCATCATCGCGCTCAGCCGGCTCGTTCTGCTCGCCCACCATCCGAGTGACGTCGTGGCCGGCGCCGTGGTGGGCCTCGCCTGTGCCATGCTGGTCCGCTACTGGTTCGCAGCCCGGCGGCTCGGTTTTCGCCTGGCCAAGGACGGCCAAATCGTACCGCGCTAAGGGGGTTGATAGCCGGCTCCAAGCCCCATAATAAGCCTCCGCCGCAGCGCCCGGGGCAGGAACCGGTCCGATCAAGCCATCACGAGTCTCATTTTGTCGACCGAACCCCCCGTTGCCGTCTCCATCGTCGTTCCCGTGCGCAACGAGGCCGGCAACATCACGCCTCTGATCACCGAGATCGCGGCTGCGCTCGACGGCCTGTGGCCGTACGAGATCATCTACGTCAATGACGGCTCCACCGACGACACCGCGCAGCGGCTCTCCGAGGAGATGGCACGCCGGCCGAATCTGCGCGTCTTGCGCCATGAGAAGTCGTCGGGGCAATCGGCCGCCGTCCGCAGCGGCATCCGCGCCGCACATGGCGGCATGGTTGCGACGCTCGATGGCGACGGACAGAACAATCCGGCCTTTCTTCCCGAGCTGATCGCGGCCCTGGAAAAGGGCGGCGCGCGCGTCGGTCTCGTCGCCGGCCAGCGCGTCGGCCGCAAGGACACCGGCTTCAAGAAGCTGCAGTCGCGGATCGCCAACAAGATTCGCAACGCGGTGCTCAAGGACGGCACCCGGGACACCGGCTGCGGCCTCAAGGCGGTTCGCCGCGACGTGTTCCTGATGATGCCGTATTTCGATGGTCTGCACCGCTTTCTGCCGGCTTTGGTGCGGCGCGAGGGCTATGACATCGCCTATATCGACGTGATCGATCGTCCCCGGCATTCGGGCGTATCGAACTACGGATTCTTCGACCGGCTGTGGATCGGGATCATGGATCTCGCCGGCGTGTGGTGGCTGATCCGCCGCAAGAAGCCGACGCCGGTCGCGATCGAGGTGACATGATGCTGATTCAATTCGGGCAGGCTTTCAGCAACTATCTCTACGACATCTTCATCGCCAAGTTTGATTTCTGGCTGGTGTTCGGCCTCGCCGCGCAGCTCGCCTTTGCGGCGCGCTTCCTGGTGCAGTGGATCGCGAGCGAGCGCGCGGGCAAGAGCGTCGTGCCGCTCGCGTTCTGGTTCTTCTCGATCGGTGGCGGGTTGATGACGCTGATCTACGGCCTCGTGAAGCGCGAGCCGGTGATCATCTTCGGCCAGCTGCTGTCGAACATCATCTACGTCCGCAACGTGATGCTGATCTTCAAGAACCGCCAGCGGGAATCGCAGACGCGGAGCAATTGAGCGGGAGCGGGCGCTCAGCGGCACGGCCGTTTGAGCGTTACGGGTAGGCGGACTACAATCGCACCATACCCACCGTCATTCCGGGGCAAGGCCGCAGGCCTTGAACCCGGAATCTCGAGATTGGCTTACGTTCATTTCCAACAACATCGAGATTCCGGGTTCAATCGCCGAAGCGCAGCCGCGATGCGGCTGCACTTTGACGATTGCCCCGGAATGACGGTCAATGTGGCGAGACAGCTTGCATCAATGGGCAGAGCGCGGGGGACTCAGCGCGACAGCGGTTGAACGCCCGATGCAGGCAGGGCAGTGACGGTCCTCACGCTGTCCGCCACCTCACTCCGGCGCGTCGCCACTTCGCCGGCCGCATCCAGCACCGGATAGGCGACCGAGCAGATGTGCGAGTGGATGCGTCGGAGATCGCGCAGCACGTCGAGATGCAGCGACGTGGTCTCCAGCGTTTCCGAGCGGCCCTCGCGCAGGCGCTCGAGATGCCGCTCGGTGGCGGCGAGCTCGGCATTGCGGAGCTCGGCCTTCTGGTCGAGCAATTGATGCGCCTGCTGGGCATCGCCCGACATGAAGATGCCGAACGCGATGCGCAGCGATTCCATGATCTGGCGGTGGAACGCCTGCAACTCATCGGCGCCTTCGATCGAGAACTGGAATCGGCGCTTGATTTTCTTCGTCGCGAGCTCGCTGAGGTTCTTGTCGATGATGTCGCCGATATGCTCGAGGTTGATCGCGAAGGAGATGATCTCCATCGCGCGCTTGCCCTCGCGCTCGTCCAGGCTGCCGCGGGTCAGCTTGGTGATGTAGAGCTTGATCGCCTCGTCGAGCCGATCGACGATGTTGTCCGTGCGAGAGACCTGATCGACGAGGCCGCGATCATTGGTCATCATCGCGGTCATCACGTTGCGCAACATGGTCTCGACCAGGTCGCCCATGCGCAACGCCTCGCGCGCCGCATCGGCGAGCGCCAGCGACGGGGTTTCCAGCGCGGTCTCGTCCAGATAGCGGGGCTTGGCCGGATCGATTTCCGCCGGACGGTCCGGAAACAGTTTGACGAGCAACTTCTCCATGCCGCCGAGCAGGCCGATGAAGACCACCGCCGTCCCGAGGTTGAAGGCCATGTGGAACTGTGCGGTCAGCTTCGACAGATCCGGCTGCCAGAGCTGCAGTTGTGCGGCCAGCGGATGCAGGAAAGGCGCAATCAGCGCCACGCCGATGATGCGGTTGAGGAGATTGCCGACGGGCAGACGATAGCTCGCCGGATTGTCGCGGCGCGCCCCCTCGAACACGGGATTGACCGCGCTGCCGAGATTGGCGCCGAGCACCAGCGCCAGGGCCGCATCGGACGTGATGAAATGCGCATAGGCCAGCGACATGACCAGCAGCACGCTGGCGACGCTCGAATGCACGATCCAGGTCACGACCGCACCGAAGATGATGCATAGCGTCACGTCGGCGGTGATGGCCTGCATGAACACGCGCATGGCCGGCGCTTCCTCGGCCGGCGCCAGCGTGTCGATCAGGATGTGAAGCGAGAGCAGCATCAGGCCGAGGCCGATCGACACCCGGCCGATGTCCTTGATTCGTGACCTGGGTCCGCTGCGGAACGCCACCAGCCCGATTACGAACAGGATCGGTGCGACCGCCGCCACGTTGAAGGACAGCACCTGGACGATCAGCGTGGTGCCGATATTGGCGCCGAGCATGATGGCCAGCGCCGGGACCAGCCCGACCAGACCTTCCGCTGCGAAGGACGTGGTGATCAGCGCGGTCGCCGTGCTGCTCTGCAGCAGCGCGGTGAGGCCAAGCCCGGCGGCGAGTGCGCTGAACCGGTTTCGGAGCGCGCGTGACAGCAGCAGCCGTAGATCCGGGCCAAAGGCGCGCAGAATGCCGCTGTGGACCATATGCAGGCCCCACAGCAGCAGCGCTACGCCGCCCATCAGATCGAGCAGAACCATGATTCGCGTTCATTCCCACGTGTGTTCAGGCGAAGGCTACGCCCAATTGGTGGGGGATCAACGCCAATTTGTCGGCCACGGTTGCTCGAACCGGCGGCGCTCTGTTCCTGCAGGCGGTATGGTCAGGCCGCGTTGAACGCGGCAAAGCCGCGATCGAGATCGGCCTTGAGGTCGTCGGTATTCTCGAGGCCGATGTGCAGACGCAGCGTCGGACCGCCGGGGGACCAGGTCGTCGCGGTGCGGTAACCGGCACAGTCGAACGGGATCGCCAGGCTCTCGAAGCCGCCCCAGGAGTAGCCCATGCCGAACAGGGTCAGCGAATCGAGCATGGCATCAACGGCCGCCTGCGGCTTCGGTTGCAGCACGATGCTGAACAGGCCGGAGGCGCCGGTGAAGTCGCGTTTCCAGATCGCGTGGCCGGGATGGCTCTCGAGCGCCGGGTGCAGCACCGCGATCACTTCGGGGCGCGCGGCAAGCCAGCGCGCCATCTCGAGGCCGGACCGGTGATGCTGGGCCAGGCGCACCCCGAGCGTCCGCACGCCGCGCAACGCGAGGAACACGTCGTCCGGGCCGGCGCAGACACCGAGCAGGCGGATGCCCTCGGAGATCAGAGGCCAGGCCTTCGCATTGGCCGAAATCGTGCCGAACATGATGTCGGAATGGCCGCCGATATATTTGGTGGCCGCCTGCATGCTGATGTCGACGCCCTGGTCGAGCGAGCGGTGGTACAGCGGCGTGGCCCAGGTGTTGTCGTCGATGACGAGCGCGCCATGGGCGTGGGCGACCGCCGCAATGGCCGGGACGTCCGGCATTTCGAACGACTGCGAGCCGGGCGCCTCGACAACCACCGCGCGTGTATTCGGTTTGAGCAGTTGCTCAATTCCTGTGCCGATCAATGGATCGAAATAGGTCGTCTCGACGCCGTACCGCGCCAGCATGCCGTTGCAGAAATTGCGGGTCGGGCGGTAGATGCTGTCGCAGACGAGCACGTGGTCGCCGGCCTTGAGCACCGACAACAGGGTGGTCGAAATGGCTCCCAGGCCCGACGGCGCGATGCCGACGCCGGCGCATTGCGGCCCCTCCAGCGCCATCAGCGCCTGCTGCAGCGCCTTCGTCGTCGGCGTGCCGTGACGGCCATATTGGAATTCGCCGCGGTGCGCGTGCAGGTCCTCTGCGGTCGGATACAGAACGGTCGAGCCATGAACGACCGGGGGATTCACGAATCCGTGCTGCGCCTTCGTGTCCCGTCCCGCCGTCACCAGCCGAGTCTCGACGTTTTGTCGCACCGCCGCAGCGGGGTCGTTCGATGATGCCATTCGCGTGTCTTTTCTCTTTTCGGTCTGCCGGGATAGCTGAAAATAGCTGAATTCGGGCAGGACTGCGGTGGTTAATAACAGAATGCAGAAGAGGGCCGTCAACCCCTTGACCCGGACCGCCAGTCGTTCTGTGATGCCGGCGCAATTCGATCGCTGCACGTTGAGGGGCTTGCCGCGATTTCCGCTCGATCAAGCATGCACGGCTTCGTTGTGCATGGCGAACGCCATATTGTTGGTACGGCGTTTGCAGACGCGGATTCAGGTCGGCCCATCCACGCGCTGAGATTTCATCGCTCCCCAAGGACGACTTGCGAAAGGCTGTATTTATGAAACGCGTCACTCTGGCTCTCACTCTTGCTCTCGCCCCGATGCTGGCGAGCGTCGGCGCTCAGGCCGAAACGCTCAAGACCGTCAAGGATCGCGGCATGCTCGCCTGCGGCGTCAGCCAGGGCCTCCCGGGCTTCTCGTCGCCCGACGACAAGGGCAACTGGACCGGGCTCGACGTCGACGTCTGCCGCGCCATCGCCGCGGCGATTTTCAACGATCCGACCAAGGTCAAGTTCGTTCCGCTCTCCGCCAAGGACCGCTTTACCGCGCTGCAGTCGGGTGAAGTCGACGTGCTGTCGCGCAACACCACCTGGACCCTGTCGCGCGACACCTCGCTGGGCGCCAATTTCGCCGGCGTGACCTACTATGACGGCCAGGGCTTCATGGTGAAGAAGGCCCTCAAGGTCAATTCGGCGCTCGAGCTCAACAGCGCCTCGGTCTGCGTGCAGACCGGCACCACGACCGAGCAGAACCTCGCCGACTACTTCAAGGCCAACAAGATGAAGTACGAGGTGATCGCGTTCGCCGGCGCCGACGAGACCGTGAAGGCCTATGAGTCCGGCCGCTGCGACGTGTTCACCACCGACGTCTCGGGCCTGTACGCCGAGCGCCTGAAGCTCTCCAATCCGGCCGATCACGTCGTGCTGCCCGAGGTGATCTCGAAGGAGCCGCTGGGCCCGATGGTCCGCCACGGCGACGACCAGTGGTTCGATATCGTCAAGTGGACGCTGTTCGGGCTGATCACGGCCGAGGAGCTCGGCGTCACCCAGGCGAATGCCGACGAGATGGCCAAGTCCGACAAGCCCGAGTTCAAGCGCGCCTTCGGCACCGACGGCAATCTCGGCGAGCAGCTCGGCCTCACCAAGGACTGGTTCTCGCGGATCGTCAAGGCGGTCGGCAATTACGGCGAGATGTATGACCGCAACGTCGGCGCCGGCTCCAAGCTGCAGATCGCGCGCGGTCTGAACCAGCTCTGGAACAAGGGCGGCCTGCAATACGCACCGCCGATCCGCTAAGACCTGCACGATATCGGGGCTGCGGCGAATGAGTATCGAAGCGAGGCTACCGCCTCCGCAATATGGGCTTCGTCTGAAGCGCATGCTCGGGGGCAAGGCAGGATGGAACGGCATCATCCTGCAGATCCTGTTCGTCGCAGTCCTGGTGTGGGTTGGCTATGAGATCGTCGCCAACGCACGCAGCAACCTCGCAGCCCAGCGCATCACGTCGGGCTTCGGGTTCCTCAACAACACGGCCGGTTTCGACGTCAACCAGACCCTGATCGGCTATTCCGGATCCGACACCTATAGCCGCGTGCTGATCGTCGGTGTCCTGAACACGCTGCTGGTCTCGGTCATCGGCATCGTGCTGGCGACCATCCTGGGCTTCCTGGTTGCACTCGGCCGCCTGTCGCCGAACGCGCTGCTGTCGCGTGTCTCCGGCGCCTATGTCGAGCTGATCCGCAACCTGCCGCTGCTGTTCCAAATCCTGTTCTGGTACCTTGCGGTGCTGGCGGCGCTGCCCGGACCGCGCCAGAGCATCTCGCTGTTCTCGACCTTCTTCCTCAACAACCGCGGCTTCATCGTTCCGCGCCCTGTCGAGGAGCCCGGCCTGATGCCGTTCCTGATCGCGCTCTGTGTCGCGATCGTCGGCTCCATTGGTCTGCACTACTATGCGCGGCGCGAGCTGTTCGTGCGCGGCCATGCGATGCGAATCTGGCCCTATGTGCTGGGGCTCTTGATCGGATTGCCGGTCGTTGCGATCGTCGTGTTCGGCGCGCCCATCGCGTTCGAAGTGCCGGCGCTCAAGGGCTTCAACTTCGCCGGCGGCTCCCGGATCATTCCCGAGCTCGTCGCGCTGACATTGGCGCTCACCATGTACACGGCCTCGTTCATCGCCGAGGTCGTGCGCGCCGGCATTCTTTCGGTCCACAAGGGACAGATGGAAGCGGGACTTTCGCTGGGGCTGAGCCGCGGCACCGTGCTGCGCCTGATCGTCGTGCCGCAGGCGCTTCGCGTGATCCTGCCGCCGCTGACCAACCAGTATCTGAACCTGACCAAGAACTCGTCGCTCGCGGTCGCCATCGGCTATCCCGACCTCGTCTCGGTATTCGCCGGCACGACCATGAGCCAGACCGGACAGGCCATCGAGATCATCGGCATCACCATGGGCGTCTATCTGGCACTGTCGCTGATCACGAGCGCGATGATGAGCTTCTACAGCTGGCGCCTCGGCAAGAGGCTTGGTGCATGAACGCTCGGCGCATGAAGATTTGTCGCACGAAGATTTGGCGCATGACGAGAATGGGCGCATGACCGATATCACCGCTTCGACCTTCATTCGTCAGGACTTGGCCGGGGAGCGGCCGGCGCCGGTCAAGACGACGGGCTTCGTCGGTTTCGTCCGCACCCGGCTTCTGAACTCGCCGACCAACATCCTGCTCACGCTGGTGAGCGCGCTGCTGATCTGGTTCACCGTCATCCCCGCCTTGAAGTTCATGCTGGTGGATGCGGTCTGGGTCGGCAAGGATCGCGATGCCTGTCTCGCGGAGAACGCCGGCCGTGCGGTCGGCGCCTGCTGGCCTTACGTCACGGCGAAGTTCGGCCAGTTCATGTACGGCTTCTATCCGGACGCCGAGCGCTGGCGGGTCAATCTGACCTACGCGCTCGCGGTGGTGCTGCTGGTGCCGCTGCTGATCCCTCGTCTGCCGGCCAAGGGCCTGAATGCGGGTCTGTTCTTTTTCGCGCTGCCGGTGGTCGCATTCTTCCTGCTGTATGGCGGCGGCCTGTCGGGCTTCGGCGTGAGCTGGACGACCAGCACGCTGCAGCTGTTCGTGGAGAGCATCGATACCGCCGGCAACGCGCTCATCCGCGCCGGCGCCAACGTGCCGGTCATCGGCATGCTGTTGTGGCTGCTCGGCAAGCTCGTCGTGCTGCTCGGAACCCTCGCGTCCCTGGTGATCTGGCCGCTGGTCTGGATCCGCCATGAGCTGCAGCAATCCCACCAGCCGGTGTGGAATGATCTCGCGCTCACGGCCATCGTGGTGACCGCGCTCGTATTCGTGGTCGGCGGCGGGAGCAGGGCACTGCGCAGCGTGATTGCGACGGCCGCGGCCTTCGTGGGCATCGCGATCGTCATTGCCGTCATGGGTCTTGATCGCGGCGGCCTTCCGATCGTCGACACCCGGCTGTGGGGCGGCATGCTGGTGACGCTGGTCGTCTCGGTGATCGGCATCGTCGCCTCGATGCCCATCGGTATCGCGCTGGCGCTCGGCCGGCGCTCGACGATTCCGCTGATCCGGATCTTCTCGATCGCCTTCATCGAGCTGGTGCGCGGCGTGCCGCTGATCACGGTGCTGTTCTTCGCCACCTACATGCTGCCGCTGTTCCTCCCCGGCAACGTGCGCGTCGACGGCCTGGTGCGGGCACTGATCGGCGTCGCGCTGTTCTCCGGCGCCTACATGGCCGAGGTGATCCGCGGCGGCCTGCAGGCCATTCCACGCGGCCAGGCCGAGGCGGCGAGCGCGCTCGGCCTGTCCTGGTGGAAGACCACGAGCTTCATC
Organism: Bradyrhizobium sp. SZCCHNR1002; assembly: GCF_032381435.1. Classification (NCBI taxonomy): domain Bacteria; kingdom Pseudomonadati; phylum Pseudomonadota; class Alphaproteobacteria; order Hyphomicrobiales; family Nitrobacteraceae; genus Bradyrhizobium; species Bradyrhizobium sp. SZCCHNR1002. The sequence continues at coordinate 812,357 of NZ_JAUHIS010000001.1, read as the reverse complement.
GTGCTGCCGCAGGCGCTGCGCCATGTCATTCCCGGCATCGTCAACAGCTTCATCTCGCTGTTCAAGGACACCTCGCTGGTGTCGATCGTGGCGCTGTTCGACCTGCTCGGCAGCCTCAAGGCCTCGTTCGCCGATCCGGTGTGGGCGACCCCGACGACGGCCTTCACCGGCTTTGCCTTCACCGGACTGATCTACTTCGCCTTCTGCTTCGGCATGTCACGCTACTCCCTGTCGGTCGAGCGCCGCCTCAACGCGCACCGGCGCAATTGAACAGAGATCATCGAGTAACAGATCAATGGCTGCAAATTCGATCGTCAGCATTTCCGCCCTCAACAAATGGTATGGTGAGTTCCATGTCCTGCGGGACATCAACATGTCCGTCGCCAAGGGGGAGCGCATCGTGATCTGCGGGCCCTCGGGCTCGGGCAAGTCGACCTTGATCCGCTGCATCAATGCGCTGGAGGAATTCCAGGAGGGCGAGATCAATGTCGACGGCATCGATCTCGGTCCCAACCTCAAGCGGGTCGACGAGGTCCGCCGCGAGGTCGGCATGGTGTTCCAGAGCTTCAATTTGTTCCCGCATCTGACCGTGCTAGAGAACTGCACGCTGGCGCCGATCTGGGTGCGCAACATCCCGCAGAAGGAAGCCGAGGCGACCGCGATGAAGTTCCTGGAGCGGGTCAAGATCCCGCACCAGGCGCAGAAATATCCAGGACAGATGTCAGGCGGTCAGCAGCAGCGCGTCGCCATCGCCCGCGCGCTGACGATGAACCCGAAGGTCATGCTGTTCGACGAGCCGACCTCGGCGCTGGATCCCGAGATGGTCAAGGAGGTGCTCGACACCATGGTCGACCTCGCCAAGGAGGGCATGACCATGCTGGTCGTCACCCACGAGATGGGCTTCGCCCGCGAGGTCGCCAACCGCGTCGTGTTCATGGACGCCGGCCAGATCATCGAATCCAACACGCCGCAGGAGTTCTTCGCCAATCCGCAGCATGCGCGCAGCAAGCTGTTCCTGAGCCAGATCCTGCGGCATTGACGAGGGGCGAATAGCGAATGGGAAATAGCGAAGAGGGATTGCGAGCCTCGATTCGAGGAACGATCCGTTCGCTACTCGCTATCACACGAATGGCGGCTTGATCCCGCTGCGCCGCTCGAGCCAGGCCGGCACCGGCAGGTCCTTCGATCGCATGAAGGCCGGATTGTACAGTTTCGACTGATAGCGGTTGCCGGAGTCGCACAGGATGGTCACGATGGTGTGGCCCGGGCCGAGATGCTTGGCCAGCTCCACCGCGCCGGCGACATTGACGCCGCTCGACCCGCCCAGGCACAGGCCCTCGTGCTGCACGAGGTCGTAGATCGTGTTGATGGCGACCTCGTCCGAGATCAGGAAGGCCGTGTCGACCTTCGCGGTCTCGATCACCGGCGTCACCCGGCCAATGCCGATGCCTTCGGTGATGGAGTCGCCCGGCGTGGATTTGACGACGCCGTTCTTGAACCATTCGTACATCGCAAAGCCATGCGGGTCGGCGCAGGCGATCACGATATCCTTGCTCTTTTCCTTCAGATACCGGCTCGTTCCGGCGATGGTGCCGCCGGTCCCGAGCGCGCAGACGAAGCCGTCGACCTTGCCGCCGGTCTGCTCCCAGATCTCCGGACCCGTCGACTCGTAGTGAGCCTTGGCGTTGTCGAGGTTATTCCACTGGTCGGCGAACAGGACGCCATTCGGCTCGGTCTTGCGCAACTCGTCGGCGAGCCTGCGGCCGACATGCTGGTAGTTGTTGGGATTGCTGAACGGCAACGCCGGCACCTCGACCAGCTCCGCGCCGCACAGCCGCAGCGTGTCCTTCTTCTCCTGGCTCTGCGTCTCCGGAATCACGATCAGGGTGCGATAGCCGCGTGCGCTGGCGACCACTGCGAGCCCGATGCCGGTGTTGCCGGCCGTGGCTTCCACCACGAGGCCGCCCGGCTTGAGGTCGCCGCGCTTCTCGGCCTCCAGGATCATCCACTTGCCCGCGCGGTCCTTGACCGACTGGCCGGGATTCATGAATTCGGCCTTGCCGAGAATGGTGCAGCCGGTCGCTTCCGAGGCGCGCTGGAGCTTGATCAGGGGCGTGTTGCCGATCGCCGCGACGACGTCGTTATGAATGGTCATTTTGCAGATACCGTAGGAGTTTCCTCGATCACACTTAAGAGGACCCTAGCCCGATATCCAGAGCAGCGTAAGCCGCCGCGTCAGGACCCCGACTTGGCAAAAACGACCTGCCTGACGTCGATGTTGCCGGAGAGGAAACCTGCTTCGCAATAGGACAGATAGTACTCCCACAGCCGGCGGAAGCGCTCGTCGAATCCCGCAGGCGTCAGGTCCGGCCAGGCCGCGCGGAAATTGCTTCGCCAGATCGCGAGCGTCTTGGCATAATCTTCCCCGAAGATGCGCTCGCGGATAACGGGTATTCCAAAGCGTTCGCCGAGCGACTTCAGGATCTGCGGCGTCGGCAGCATGCCGCCGGGGAACACATAGCGCTGGATGAAGTCGACCTCGCGCCGATAGTGCTGGAACAGGCTGTCCTGGATGGTGATCGCCTGGACACCCGCCAGTCCGCCCGGCAGCAGCCGGTCTCGCAGCTGCGAAAAATATTTCGGCCAGAACTGCTCGCCGACGGCCTCGATCATCTCGATCGACGCGATGCGGTCGTAGCGGTCGCGTTCGTCACGATAGTCCTGCAAACGGATCTCGACCTTTTCGGCCAGCCCGGCCTCCTGGATGCGGCGCTGGGCGAAGTCGCGCTGCTGCTCGCTGATCGTCAGCCCGACGACCTTGGCGCCGTACGTCTTGGCAGCATATTCGGCAAAGCCGCCCCAGCCGCAGCCGATCTCGAGCAGCGTCTGGCCCGGCTTCAGATCGATCGCTTCGGCGAGCCGCTTGTACTTGTTGGTCTGCGCCGCAGTGAGGTCGGTCGTGTGCTCCTCGAACAGGGCCGAGGAATAGGTCATGCTGGGATCGAGCCAGCGCGAATAGAACGCGTTGCCGATGTCGTAATGGGCATAGATGTTGCGCTTCGCCTGGCGCTTGGTGTTGCGGTTGAACCAGTGCCGCACCAACTGGGCAAACCGGATCAGCGGCTTGTCCTCCAGCATCGACTGCAGCAGATGCTGGTTCACGCAGAACAGATAAAGAAACTGCGTCAGATCGGGGGTATCCCAGTCCCCGTTCAAATAGGCCTCGGCAATGCCGATATCGCCGCCGTTGATGATGCCGGAGGCGAAGCCGTAATTGGCCAGGATCATCTCCGCCGCCGGCCCCGGCTCGGCGCCGCCGAGCCGGACGATGCGGCCGTCGGGCAGCGTGACGTCGAGCGTTCCCTTGCGCAACCGCGAGCCGAAGCCGAGCGCCAGCCTGGGCAGGCGGGGCAGGTCGGCGAGCACCTCGTCGATGTTGTCAGGAGTGACGGCAATGACGTCCGGCATGGCAGGTCCATTCACGCAAACAGCTCGGCGTCCCAGTCTCCCGGACGGCGCGCGATGGACACCTGGTCGGGCTCGACTGATCGGACGAGAGCGCGCTGGCCGCTGATGGTCAGCGCCGAGATATATAAGCGTGGCTGCCGTTTCCCGCCAAGCCAGTATTGGTTCCTGGGCTTGCGGCGGGTTCGCCCCGCGGGACGAGGCGGACGCCCTTGGCCCAGAGCCGTAGCGCCTCCCAATGAATGGCACCAAAGATCTTGAGGGTCACGAGGGGGAGGGATGCGAACGCCGCCAGCAGGGATCGCGAGGAGAGCGCACGGCGGCGGCCGAAGAAGGTGGCGGCGAGCAGGGGGCCGTCGCCACCGGTTTCGAGAATCCGCAACTTCACATTGTCGCCGGGCGGCGTGACCCGGAAATGGTAGCGCATCGCCATGTCGATGAAGGGCGAGACGTAGAATGTCTTGTCCTGCTCCTGGCGCAGTCCGGCGTCCGTGAACTCCCCCGGCCTGACCGGCAGCACATAGGGCTTGATCTCGCCGAAAGTGTTGCGGACCTCGTAGATCATCAGCGCCAGGGTGCCGTCGCTGCGATAACAGAAATACACCGAGAGCGGATTGAAGACGTAGCCGAGCAGCCGCGGATAGCACAGCAGCAGGACGCGGCCTCCGGCGAGATCGATGCCGTGCTCGGCGGCACAGTCCTGCGCATAGGCCAGCAGCGAGGAGCCGTCACGTCGGCCATGGTCGCGCTCGTGAAAGCTGTAGAGCGCGCGGCGGTTGACGCCGAACAGCACCGACTGCCTGTCCGCCTCGTCGAGTCGGCCGAGATCGACCAGCAGGCTCATCACGCGATACTGGAAGCGGTGCGTTGTCGGCCGCATGCGGGCATGCATGACCTCGCCGACATAGAGCGCAGCCGCTTCTCGCTGGTGCTGTGCGCTTGGGTCTGTATCCATCTCGCGTCTATTCCGCCGCCTCGGCGAGCCCGGCAGGAAGCCCGCGCCACGGCACACCGGCGCCGAGCGCCTCCGCCACAGCGAGGCCCGAGCGCAGCCCGTCCTCGTGAAAACCATAGCCGGTCCAGGCCCCGCAGAACCAAGTATGGCGCTGCCCCTGAATCGTTGCCAGACGCTTCTGCGCCGCAAAGGCGGCAGCGGTGTATTGTGGGTGCTCACAGACATATTTGCCGAAGGTCAGCTCCGGAGCCGGAGCGAAGGGTGGGTTGAGGCTGACGAACAGCGGCCTGTGATGGTCGATGCCCTGCAGATTGTTCATCCAATAGGTCACGGCAACGTCGTTCATCGGAACGCCCTCGCGCTGCCAGCGCAGAAAATTCCAGGACGCCCAGGCGCGTCGCCGCTTCGGCATCAGCCTGGTGTCACGGTGCAGGTAGATCGTATTGGGCGAGTATTTGATCGCGCCGAGCACGCTGCGCTCATGCTCGTCCGCATCGCCGAGCATCGCGAGCGCCTGATCGCTATGGGCGGCGATCACCACATGATCATAGCAGTCCCGATGGCCGCTGCTGTCCTCGATCACAACCCCTTGGGGCGTGCGCTCGATATTGGTCACCGCACTGCCAAGCCTGACATGGTTGCGGAAGCTGGACGTCAGCTTCTCGACATAGCGGCGGCTGCCGCCTTTCACGGTGCGCCAGATCGGGCGGTCATACTGCAGCAGCCGATGGTTGCTGAAGAACGCCACGAAGTTCTCGGCCGGAAATTCCAGCATCTCGGACGCCGGGGCGGACCAGATCGCGGCGCCCATCGGGGCCAGATAGTCGGTCAGGAGCCTTGGCGCGAAATGGTTGCGCCGGAAATAGTCCCCGAGCGTCAGCCCCCCCAGCCGGCCGGCCTTGAAATCGGCGACGCTCTGCTCGTTGAAGGTGAGGATGTCCCTGAGCATCCAGAGATAGGATGTCGACAGCAGGTTGCTTGGCTGAGCAAACAATCCTCTGGCGGTGTCGAGCCAGTTGTCACCGCCGCCTTTCCACTCGAAGCGGCCGGCATCCGCCGTTACTGCGAAGCTCATGCTGCTCTCGACCGTCTCGACCCCGAGATGATCGAACAATGCAGTCAGATCCGGATAGTTCAGCTCATTGTAGACGATGAAGCCGATATCGACCGAGACTGGGGCGCCGTCATAGTCGATGGTCACGGTGTGGCTGTGGCCGCCCGGACGGATATCGCGCTCATAGACGGTGATCGGATAACGCTTCGCCAGGGACCAGGCTGCGGCATTTCCCGCAATACCCGTTCCGACCACCGCAACTCGCATGCATTCCCCCCTGAAGTTCACGTGCAAGTTACGGCTCCCCCGGCAAAGGGTTTCAGAGCGCGTTCCCCGCGTCACACCACGCCCAAAATGGCCGTCGACAGATGAAATCTTGGTAAGGCTATGGTGGGAGACCTGTGGCCTTTGTGGCTCGAAAACCCGCTGAATTACGGGAGATTCGTTGATTCTCGGTCCCGCGATGGCGGTCTCGCCCACCGGGGACAGCACGGCTGCAGGGCTGTCCGCCGCCTTGGGCTGCGGCTAGAATGATTCCCAAGACGACAGGGAAGCATCACGCCAGTGTCACCAGTGGGAATCGCCGTCGACGAGCCTTGCCGCGCGTCCGCTGACACGCGGACCGTCGCGGGAAACCGCGAGAGCCGCAACCGGGCGGGCCTGCGGCATTTCGCCCGCTGGATCGCTGCGGTCGGACTGGCGGCCAGCTCGGCCGGCTGCCTCCTGACGCAGGACATCCCCGATCCGGCCCTGGACCTCCCAAGGCGCTACAAGTCTGCTTCGGGCGCCGACCTAGCGGCACCGCCGCCCCTAGACTGGTGGCGCGGCTTCGGTTCGCGCGAGCTGACGCAGCTGATGGAGGAGGCGCAGAGCGTGAACCTCGATATCGCCGCTGCCGTGGCAAGGTTCAGGCAGGCCGATGCGCTGGCCCGCCAGGCCGGTGCCGCGCTGCTGCCGAGCCTGTCGACGACGGGGCAGGAGACATACTCGCGCACGTCCGGCTCGAGCTCGAGCGGGCTCACCAATGGCGGCCGCGAGGTCGTCAATTACCAGGCCTCGCTCTCGGCCAGCTATCAGCTCGACTTCTTTGGCCAGAATCGCGATGCGCTGCAGGCGGCCGAGGAGACCGCGGTCGCCAACCGCTTCGACCGCGACGTTACCCAGCTGACGACGCTCGCGACCGTTGCGAACGCCTATTTCCAGGTGCTGGCGGCGCAGGATCGCATTCGCACCGCCGAGCGCAACATCGCAAGCGCCACGCGCGTGCTCGATGCGATCCGCGAGCGGCAGAAGGCGGGCACCGGCAACGATCTCGACGTCGCCCAACAGGAGAGCGTGCTCGCCAACCAGAAGGCCGCGGTGCCGCCGCTTCGCCAGACGCTCGATCAGAACGTCAACGCGCTCGCTGTGCTGGTGGCGCGCTCGCCCGAGGGCATCCGCATTTCAGGCGGATCGCTGGATCAGATCAGGACGCCTCGCGTCACGCCAGGGCTGCCGTCGGAGCTCCTGACGCAGCGGCCGGACATCCGCCGCCAGGAGGCACAGCTCGCATCGGCCACCGCCAACGTCGGCAGCGCGCGCGCGCAGTTCTTCCCGAGCATCCAACTGACGGGCAACGGCGGCTATCAGAGTGCTGCGCTCGTCTCGCTGTTTCAGCCGCATGCGGCGTTCTTCAGCCTGGCCGGCAGCCTCACCCAGCCGATCTTCGACGGCGGCCGGATCCTGGGCAATTTCGAGAATGCGAGGGCGCGTCAGGACGAGCTGTTGCAGACCTATCGCAAGACCGTCATCCAGGCCTTCACCGACGTCAACAATGCGCTGTTCTCGATCAAGCAGACCACGCTGAGGCTGCAATTGCAGCGCCAGGTCGTGGCCGCCTCGCGCCGCGCGTTCGAGCTTTCGGAGCAGCAATTGCGCGCTGGAACTGCCGACATCGTGACGGTCTTGAATACCCAATTGACACTGTTCCAGGCCGAGGACGCGCTATGGCAGGCGCAGCTGGCCCGCCTGCAGGCGTTCGTGAGCCTCTATCAGGCGCTCGGCGGCGGCTGGGAGCCGCGCATGGAGAAGTCGGCCGATGCTCTTTAAACCGGACGAAAGAGGGGCAGGCGCGGTGAAGCGGGCGCGGTCGAGCGTCGCCCGGCGGCTGGTGTCGATCACGATCACGCTGCTGATCGTCGGCGGCCTCGGCTATATCGGCTGGATGGCGATGCAGCAGAAGCAGCAGGCCAACAACCGCTTCGCCCGGCCCGACCTTCCCGTACCCGTCCTGGCGGCGTCGCCGGCGATCAAGGATGTGCCGGTCTATCTGGACGGCGTCGGCTCGGTGCGCGCGCTCAACACGGTGACGGTCCGCTCGCAGGTCGACGGCAAGCTCATCGCGGTCAATTTCGTCGAAGGGCAGGACGTCAAGCAGGGCGACGTGCTCGCCGAGATCGATCCGGCGATTTATCAGGCCCAGTACGACCAGGCCGTCGCCAAGAAGGCGCAGGACGAGGCGCAGCTCGCCAACCAGAAGCTCGACCTCGCCCGCTATGAGCAGCTCGCCGCCAGCAGTGCCGGCTCCAAGCAGCAGGCCGACACGCAGCGCGCCGTCGTGGCGCAGCAGCAGGCGCTGATCAAGGCCGATCAGGCCGCGATCGACAATGCCGCGGCGACACTGAGCTACACCAAGATCGTGGCGCCGATCTCGGGCCGCGCGGGTCTGCGCCAGGTCGACCAGGGCAACATCATCCGCTCGTCGGATGCGACCGGGCTCGTCGTGATCACGCAGTTGCAGCCGATCGCGGTGCAGTTCAGCCTGCCGCAGCAGCAGATCACGCGGGTCAACGCGGCCTCGGCGAAAGGACCGCTCGCCGTCGATGTGTTCGGCAATGACGGCGCGACCGTCATCGACACCGGGACGTTGAAGGGCATCGACAATCAGGTCGATCAGACCACCGGCACGCTGAAGCTGAAGGCGGAATTTCCCAATGCCAAGTTTCAGCTCTGGCCCGGCCAGTTCGTCAATGTCCGCCTGAAGGTGGAGACCTTGTCCCAGGCCATCACGGTGCCGACGTCGGCGGTGCAGCGCGGGCCCGCCGGTACCTTCAGCTACGTGATCGGGGACGGTGACATCGCCTCGGCGCATCCGGTGACCGTGGTGCAGCAGAACGAGAGCGAGGCGGTGATCGCGAGCGGGTTGAGCCCCTCGGATCGGGTTGTCACGACGGGCTTCGCCAATCTCGCCGATGGTGTGAAGGTCGTGGTCGGACGCGCCGAGCAGACGCCGCAGGCCGATCTCGCGCCGCGCAAGCGTGGCCGCAACCCGCAGGGCAAGGATCAGGCGAAGGAGGGCGCTCCGCCCGAAGGCGCGCCGAAGGATGGCGAGCGCCGTCGCAGACCGCAAGCCGACGGCCAGACCGACACCGGCGGTGCGCCATCCCAGGGAGGCGGTGAGCAGGGGCGCGGCACGAGGGCGCAGCCATGACCCGAATGAGAGGTTGACGAGCAGGTCGCGATGAGCGTCTCAGAACCCTTCATCCGCCGTCCGATCGCAACGTCGCTGCTCGGCGTCGCGCTTCTGATCGGCGGCCTGCTCGGCTATCTCGCGCTGCCGGTCTCGGCGCTGCCGCAGGTCGACTTCCCGACGGTGCAGGTGACGACGCAGCTGCCGGGCGCCAGCCCCGACGTGATCGCCTCGCTGATTACGGCGCCGCTGGAGCGTCAGCTCGGTCAGATCCCCTCGCTCTCGGCGATGAACTCGACGAGTTCGTTCGGCGTCAGCCAGATCTCGCTGCAATTCGATCTCGGACGCGACATCGACGGCGCCACGCAAGACGTGCAGGCCGCCATCAACGCCGCCGCCGGCGTGCTGCCTAAGTCGCTGCCCTATCCGCCGACCTACGCCAAGGTCAATCCGGCCGACGCCCCCGTGATGACGCTGGCGCTGACCTCGGACACGATCTCGCTGCGCGCGATGAGCGACATGGCCGATACGATCCTGGCGCAGCGGCTCAGTCAGGTGTCCGGCGTCGGCCGCGTGTCGGTGCTCGGCGGGCTGAAGCCGGCGGTCCGTGTTCAGGCGGATCTGGCGCGGCTCGCGGCCTATGGCATCTCGATGGAGGATCTGCGCGCCGCGATCGCCGGCGCCAACGTCTCTGGTCCCAAAGGCTCGCTGGACGGCGCCCAGCAGGCCTATCTGATTACGGCCAACGATCAAATCGCGGCCGCCGACGCCTACAAGCCGATCATTATCGCCTACCGCAACGGCTCGCCGGTCACGATCGGCGACGTCGCGACCATCGTCGATGGACTTGAGAACGACCGCACCGGCGGCTGGTACCAGGGCGTGCCGGCCGTGATCCTCGACATCCAGCGCCAGCCGGGCGCCAACGTCATCGAGGTCGTCAGGCAGATCCGCGCCGAGATCCCCAAGCTGCAGCGCACGATCCCGGCCGGCGTGAAGCTCGCTACTGTCAGCGACCGCACTGTCACGATCCGCGCCTCGGTGCACGACGTGCAGTTCACGCTGGTCTTGAGCGTCGTGCTGGTGACGCTGGTCGTATTGCTGTTCCTGCGCTCCATCCGCGCCACGATCATCGCCGGCGTCGCATTGCCGCTGTCGCTGATCACGAGCTTCGGCGTGATGTATTTCGCGGGCTTCAGTCTCGACAATCTCTCGCTGATGGCGCTGACGATCGGCACCGGATTCGTCGTCGACGATGCGATCGTCATGATCGAGAACATCGTGCGCCACATGGAGAACGGCGAGAGCGCGATGAATGCCTCGCTGCGCGGCGCGCGCGAGATCGGCTTCACCGTGATCTCGCTGACCGTGTCGCTGATCGCGGTCTTTATTCCGCTGCTGTTCATGTCCGGACTGGTCGGCCGCATGTTCCGCGAATTTGCGCTGACGCTGACGATCGCGGTGGTGACCTCGGCGGTGGTGTCGCTGACATTGACGCCGATGATGTGCTCGAGGCTGCTCAAGCACGCCAGCGAGGAATGGGTGCTGCCCGGGTTGAACGCGGTCAGCCGCTTCATCGACCGCACGGTGGCGCTCTATCACCGCAGCCTGCTTTGGGTGCTCGACCGCCAGACCGAGACGCTGGTGGTCACCTTCGCGACCCTGGCCGCGACGCTGGCGCTTTATGTCGCCGCGCCCAAGGGATTCCTGCCGCTGCAGGACACCGGCTCGATCACCGCGGTGACCGAGGCAGGTCCCGATGTCTCGTTTACCGAGATGAAGAAGCGGCAGGCCGAGGTCGCGGCCGCCATCCAGGCCGATCCCGATGTGATCGGCGTGGTCTCGGTGATCGGCGCCGGATCGGTCAACCCGACCACCAATGTCGGCCGCCTGGTCATGACCTTGAAGCCGCTCGGCGAACGCCAGGATGGCGTCTCCGAGGTCATTGACCGGCTCAAGCAGAAAACGTCGGGCGTCCCCGGCATGACCGTGTACTTCCAGCCGGTCCAGGACGTGCAGATCTCGACCCAGGCGAGCCGCTCGCAATACCAGTATACGCTGACCGGCGCCGATGCCGGCGACGTGTCGAAATGGGCGCGGCAGCTGGTGGCGGAGATGCGGCGCGATCCGCTGTTCCGCGACGTCTCCTCAGAGGCACAAGAGGGGGGCCTGCGCGCGGAGCTGACGATCGATCGCCAGCGCGCCGGCCAACTCGGCGTCAGCCTGCAGGGCGTCACGGATACGCTCAACGACGCCTTCGCGCAGCGGCAGATCTCGACCATCTACGGTCAGGCCAACCAGTACCGCGTGGTGCTGGAGGCGCTGCCGATGTATCAGCGCGATCCGTCGATCCTGTCCAAGCTCTATCTGCCCGGCGCCGGCGGCCAGGTGCCGCTCTCGGCGGTCGCCAGCCTGAAGCGCACCACGGCGCCGCTGGCGATCTCGCATCAGGCGCAATTTCCGGCGGTCTCCTTGAGCTTCAACCTCGCGCCCGGCGTCGCGCTGAGCGAGGCGGTGGACGCGCTCCACGCCACGGAGAACCGCATCGGCATGCCCGGCAGCATCATCGGCGTGTACTCGGGCGATGCTGCCGAATTCGCCAAATCGCTGGCGGGTCAACCCTGGCTGCTGCTGGCCGCCGTCATTACGATCTACATCGTGCTCGGCGTGCTCTATGAGAGCTATATCCATCCCATCACGATCCTTTCGACGTTGCCGTCGGCCGGCGTCGGCGCCATCCTCGCCTTGATGCTGTTTGGCCAGGATCTCTCCGTGATCGGGCTGATCGGCATCATCCTGCTGATGGGCATCGTGAAGAAGAACGCGATCATGATGATCGACTTCGCGCTCGAGGCCGAGCGGCACGACAGCCGCACGCCTTACGACGCGATCGTGCAGGCCTGCCTGCTGCGCTTCCGGCCGATCATGATGACGACGCTCGCCGCGCTGTTCGGCGCGCTGCCGCTGGCGATCGAAAGCGGCACCGGCTCGGAGCTGCGCTTTCCGCTCGGCATCTCGATCATCGGCGGCCTGCTGCTCAGCCAGCTGCTCACACTGTACACGACGCCGGTGATCTATCTTGCGCTCGACCGGATCAATCGCCGCTTCGAGCGCGCCTTGCCGCCTGCGCCCGACCTGCCGTCGCCGCCGATCGCGGGTGCCACCGAAGGCATCCAGTGATGGCCTCGATCTCCGAGCCGTTCATTCGCCGGCCGGTCGGCACCACGCTGCTCTCGGTCGGCCTGTTCCTGCTCGGCATCGTGGCCTACATCTTCCTGCCGGTCGCGCCGGTGCCGAATGTCGATTTCCCGTCGATCTTCGTGAGCGCATCGCGGCCGGGCGCCGATCCCTCGGTCATGGCGGCGACGGTCGCAGCACCGCTGGAGCGGCGGCTCGGCGAGATCGCGGGCGTCGACCAGATCACCTCGACGAGCTCGCTCGGCACCACCAACATCCAGATCCAGTTCTCGATCGGCCGCGACATCGACAAGGCGGCGCGCGACGTGCAGGCGGCGATCAACGCTTCGCTGTCGGACCTGCCGAGCGACCTGCCGGCGCTGCCGCGCTTCCGCAAGGCCAACACGGCGGCTGCTCCCGTGTTCGTGCTGGCGCTCACCTCGAAGACGCTGACGCCGAGCGCGATGTACGACGTCGCCGACACCGTTCTGGCGCAGCGCCTGTTCCAGGTGCCGGGCGTCGGCAATGTCACGGTCAGCGGCGCCGATCAGCCGGCAGTGCGCATCGCGCTCAATCCGGTCTCGCTCGCCAATGCCGGGATTTCGACCGACGACGTCAGGACGGCCATCGTCAACGCCAATCCGATCGGGCCGGTCGGGATCTTCGAGGGCGGACGGCAGAGCGAGACCATCGCGGTCAACAAGCAGATGCGCACCGCCGCGGAATTCCGCGACATCCTGATCAAGAGCAGCAATGGCAGCTTCGTACGGCTGTCGGATGTCGCCGATGTCGAGGATTCCGTGCGCAACGTGCGCTCGATCGCCTGGTTCAACAAGCAGCCGGCGGTGCTGATCCAGATCGCCAAGCAGGGCGATGCGAACGTGATCGAGACCGTCGACCGCGTCAAGGCGCTGATCCCGGAGCTCAAGCAATGGCTGCCGGCGGGCATCGAGATCGCCACTCTGGTCGACCGCACCGGCACCATCCGCGCCTCGGTCGAGGACATGCAGTGGACCCTGCTCGCGACCGCCGTGCTGGTGATGGTGGTCGTGTTCCTGTTCCTGCGCCGCTTGGTGCCGACGGTCGCGGCCGGCGTCTCGGTGCCGCTGGCGCTGGCCGGCACCTGTGCCGCGATGTGGCTCGCCGGCTTCTCGATCGACAATCTCTCGCTGATGGCGCTGGCGATCTCCGTCGGCTTCGTCGTCGACGACGCCATCGTCATGATCGAGAACATGTACCGCAATCTCGAGCATGGCCTGTCGCCGATGCGCGCGGCGCTCGACGGCGCGCGCCAGATCGGCTTCACCGTGCTGTCGATCAGTCTCTCGTTGATTGCCGCCTTCGTGCCGCTGATCTTCATGGATGGCGTGGTCGGCCGTCTGCTGCGCGAGTTCTCGCTGACGCTGACCTTCGCGATCGTGGTGTCGACCCTGGTGTCGCTGACGGTCACGCCGATGATCTGCGCGCATTACATCAAGGAGACGCTGTCCGACCGTGCCACCTGGTTCGACCGCATCGTCGAAGGCGCGCTTTCGGGCATGGTCGGCTTCTACACGTGGACGCTCCGTTACGTGCTGATGTTTCCGTTCCTGACCCTGCTCGTGTTCTTCGCCACGATCGCGCTCACGGTGACGCTCTACATCAAGGTGCCCAAGGGCTATTTTCCGACCGATGATTCCGGCTTCATCATCGGCGCGACGCGCGCCTCCGCCGACATCTCGTTCCAGTCGATGCTGAGCCTGCAGCAGCGGCTCGCCGACATCGTGATGGCGGATCCCGCCGTGGCTGGCCTTGGCTCGACGATCGGAGGCGGCGGCGGGCCGGGCGGCGCGACGTCGAACCGCGGCACGATGTTCATCAATCTCAAGCCGCCGGAGGAGCGGGGGGGCGTCCCGACGCAGGCAGTGATCGATCGTCTGCGGCGGAGCCTGTTCATGGTTCCCGGCATCCGTCTCTTCATGTTCGCCGCCCAGGACGTGCGCACGGGCGGTCGGCAGAGCGATTCCGACTATCAATACACGCTGAGCAGCCCCGACCTGGACCTGTTGCAGAAATGGGCGCCGATCGTGGCCAAGCGGCTGGAGACGGTCGAGGGCATCACCGACATCTCCAGCGACCGCGATCCCGGCGGCTTGCAGCTGGCGCTGAAGATTGACCGGCAGAAGGCGGCGAGCATGGGCGTGCGCGTCCAGGACATCGACAACGCGCTCAACAACGCGTTTGCGCAACGCCAGGTCTCGATCGTCTACAGCCAGCGCAACCAGTACATGGTGGTGCTGGAGATCAATCCGAAGCTTCAGACCGATCCGTCGAATCTCGACCGCATCTATGTGGCCGGGGCAGGGGACGCGCAGGTCCCGCTCTCGGCGCTGGTGAAGGCCGAGCGCGGCCTGTCGCCGCTCGCGGTCTATCACTCGCAGTCGTTCCCCTCGACCACCGTGTCGTTCAACCTGCTGCCCGACGTGCCGCTGCAGGCGGCAACGACGAATATCCAGCGTGCCGTCGACGAGCTGCATATGCCCGAGGGTATCCGCGGCAGCTTCGACGGCAATGCCGGCGATTTCAACAAGAGCAGCGGACGGCAGCCGCTGCTGATCCTCTCCGCGCTGGTCGCGATGTATATCGTGCTTGGCGTGCTCTATGAGAGCCTGGCGCATCCGCTGACCATCATCTCGACCCTGCCGTCGGCCGGGCTTGGCGCGCTGCTCGCCTTGCAGATCACCAATACGCCGCTCACCGTGATCGCCTTCGTCGGCATCATCCTCCTGATCGGCATCGTCAAGAAGAACGGCATCATGCTGGTCGACTTCGCGCTCGAGGCCGAGCGCCAGCGCGGCATGTCCTCGGCGGACGCGATCTTCGAGGCGTGCCGCGTCCGCTTCCGGCCGATCCTGATGACGACGCTGGCCGCACTGTTCGCCGGCCTGCCGCTGGTGATCGCGACCGGCCCCGGCACCGAGCTGCGCCGGCCGCTCGGCATCACCATCATCGGCGGCCTGCTGGTGTCGCAGATCCTCACCCTCTATACGACGCCGGTGATCTACCTCCTGATCGACCGGCTGCGCCGCCGCTCCGCGCCCGAGCCGCTGGCCGCGCCCGCGGAATGAGCGATTGTCGCGCTGCCTGCGGGCGCGTATAGGCGCGATATGTCCGACCAGCCTCAAGACCATCCGCCGCTCACCGCCGAGCCGCCACCCGACTGTCCGCGCTGCCAGAAGCCGTTGCCGCTGTGCATCTGCGACAGCGTCGTCCCGCTGGAGAGCCGGCTGGGGCTCCTGATTCTGCAGCACCCGCAGGAGCAGGACCGCGCGCTCGGCACCGCGCGGCTGGCCGCGCAGCATTTCAAGAACGCGGTGGTCAAGGTCGGGCTGTCCTGGCCGAGCCTCGCCAAGGCGCTGGGCCGGCCGGTTGCGGACCCGGCCCGCTGGGCGATCCTCTATCTCGGCTCGGCCAAGGCGGCCGAGTTGGATCCCGAGAGCGAGGTGATGGCGCTGACCCGCAAGGGCGAGATGGCCGAGAACCAGCGCGCCATCCTCAAATCGATCGAGGGCGTGATCCTGCTCGACGGCACCTGGAGCCAGGCCAAGGCGCTGTGGTGGCGCAATCCGTGGATGCTGAAATGCCAGCGCGTCATTCTCGGACCGCGTCGCCCCTCCCGCTATGGGCATCTGCGCCGCGAACCGCGCCGCGACGGTCTGTCGACCATCGAGGCGGCGGGCCTGCTGATGGCGGCGCTGGAGCGCCGGCCGGAGATTGCCACGACCCTCGATGCAAGCTTCGAGCGGATGCTGGCAAGGTATCGGGAGGTGGAGAAGGCGCACCCCGAGCTCACCTCGCGGCCCAAGCCCCGCAAGCCCGACTGGCGTGGCCGTAAACGCCGGATTTAGGAACCCCGGGTACGCTTCTTGCATTGCAGCATGGAACGAGGATGAGAGCCATGCAGGAAGCAGAAAAAACCAACGTGGTGCAGTTCCGAGACTATGCGCCCCGGCGAGCCGGCAGGTCCGGGTCCGAACGGGCCGGTGTCTCGGCTGGCGAGCGAGGGGCGGTTCTGACCTGGCCACGCGCACCGGCCAGCTATCCCGGCGGCATCGACGATCTGCCCATCTAGCGCCGGTCTCGACGCGACGGGTGGTCCAGCCGCTTGATTCGATTGAGTGGAGGCCACGACCAGAATTGAACTGGTGTAAACGGTTTTGCAGACCGCTGCGTAACCACTCCGCCACGTGGCCCCATGGCGCATGCCTTAGACTTTTCCGTCGCATGTCGCAAGTGCAACGGTTCGCCGAGCGGAGGCGGCATCGTCACGCACCCGCCGGGTGTCACGTTCCGTGTATGTTTTCAGGCTACATGGCCGATCGTCCGGCGAGATCCGATCATGGCTCCCAACATGACGTCGCGGTTTTCATTCCGCGATGGTGAGACCAACAGCAACATCCTCGCCTGTGCGTGCAAGCCTCCGAGTTCGCGTGTCATCAATTGCGGAGGACAAATCGTGGAGCAATGCCTTCAGCTCGGTTGATAGGCCCGCCGTGTTGACGATCTTGATGATGTAAGGCGGCTTGAGCGTGTTCAAGCCACCTCCAAAAATGGAATCCAAGAACGCACCTACGATGTCGCCGTGCCATGTCGGGGCTCCAATCGCGCCCTTGAGCGCCGATCGGAAATCGTCAGGCGTTCTCCAGTTCCTTGCATCGAGTTCGATGTCCTGCATATCCGTATGATCGGCCGCTGCAAAATGAAGGCTCCCACGCTGCGACTGTCGGAGCCTTGCTGCAGGATGCTCAAGCGCGATCAGTGACGCAATCGTAGTGCGTGAGCGCACGCCCTGCAACCGCGGCGTTCGCCGGCTGCTGCATCCGCGATGACGCGAAGCAGCGACGATATTTGAAAACATCGCGGCGAAATCGCGCTGCGCGCCTTGATTTCGGCGGGTTGTATTGTTCTAATCATTCTATGTCAGGGTGCGCTGCGGGACGGCGGGTGTAAGGCAGCATTCCCAGAACTCACACACAACATCACACGCAAAGATCTGTCATGGACGAGCATCCGACACGTCGTTCGGTGGTTCTCGGCACGCTTGCCGCTTGCGCGTCGGTCGCAGGCGCGGCGGCCGATGACGATGATCCTCGTAAGGAGAAGCGGCCACAAAAAGGCGACCTGCTCGTCTTCTCGGAAGGGGACCGCGAAGGACAGACGATCACGCTGGGCGACATGAAGGTCGGAGAGCCACCGGTCCATGCATGGCCGAAGGATCCGATGGATGCGATCGTGCGCGACGGTTCGCGGCTGAACGAGGTGCTTCTCGTCAGACTGGATCCGAACGAACTCGACGAGAATACGCGTTCGCGCGCAGCGGAGGGCATCGTCGCCTATTCGGCGATCTGCTCGCATGCGGGGTGTCCGGTAACGGCCTGGATCAAGGCCAGCGAAGGCAACGACGATGTCTTCAAATGCATGTGCCACAACTCCGAATACGATCCACGGCGCGGGGCGCAGGTCGTGTTCGGTCCCGCGCCGCGGCGGCTTGCCGCGTTGCCCCTCGTGATCAAGGACGGCGTGCTCGTGATCGCCGCACCTTTCATCGGAAAGGTAGGTGGCCAGCAGGGCTGATGAGATCTCGTGTGCCTATCGGAACTCGCATCGTCACGACAAGCATTGAAGCGAAAAACGAAGCAGGGGAGGTTTGTCCATGTCCATCACGTCCATCACGATCAAACAATGGCTGCTATCGAGCGCCGTCGCGTTCAGCTGTCTCGCCGCACCGGCGGCCATCGCCGGTCCGATCGACAACTACAGTCCGGTTACGCCGGCGCGGCTCGAAAATCCCGAGCCCGGCAACTGGATGCTCTATCGCCGCACCTATGACGGCCAGGGCTACAGCCCGCTCGACCAGATCAATACCACCAACGTCAAGAGCATGGTGCCGGTCTGGACCTTTGCTACAGGCGTGGTCGAGGGGCACGAGGCGCCGCCGCTGGTGAACAACGGCGTCATGTTCATCACGACGCCGATGGGGCAGGTGATCGCGCTCAATGCCAAGACCGGCGATCAGTACTGGCGCTACAAGCGCGAGCTGCCCGAGGATCTGTTCCAGCTGCATCCGACCAACCGCGGCGTCGGGCTGTGGCAGGACAAGCTCTATCTCGCCACCACCGACGATCATCTCGTCGCGCTCGACGCCAAGACCGGCAAGGTGCTCTGGGACAAGAAGGTCCAGGACTACAAGAAGGGACAATATCTCACGCTGATGCCGCTCGTCGTCGACGGCAAGGTCATGGTCGGCGGCTCGGGCGGAGAGTTCGGCGTGCGCGGCTATGTCGCCGCTTATGATGCCGAGGACGGCAAGGAGCTGTGGCGGACTTTCACGATCCCGGCCGAGGGCGAGCCCGGGCATGACACCTGGAGTGGCGACGATTGGAAGAACGGCGGTGGTTCCGCCTGGATGACCGGCACCTACGACAAGGACACGAAGACCGTGTATTGGGGCGTGGGCAACGCCGCACCATGGCCGGGGAATCTGCATCCCGGCGACAATCTCTATACCAGCTCGGTCATCGCGCTCGATCCGTCCACCGGCAAGATCAAGACGCACTTCCAATATCACCAGAACGATTCATGGGATTGGGATGAGGTCGATGCACCCATGCTGATCGATCTGCAGCGCGATGGCCGTACCTTCAAGAGCCTGATCCATCCCGGACGCGACGCGATCTTCTGGGTGCTCGAGAGCACGCCGGAGCGCATCAAATACGTCAACGGCTGGAACTTCGTTCACACCGACGTCTGGAAGGGCATCGAGCCGGAAACGGGACGGCCGATCGTCGATCCCGCGCACAAGCCGACGCTCGGCAAGCGCGTCGATTTCTGTCCGTCGCTCTGGGGCGGCAAGGACTGGCCGTCGGCGGCCTACAGCCAGAAGACGCGCTTCGTCTACGTGCCGGCGAACGAGAACTTCTGCGGCGGCTTTACCGGCGAGAAGTTGCCGCTCGTTCCCGGACAGCTCTGGCTCGGCACCAAGGCCGAGGACATCGGGTTGACGGTGCGGCCGGGCGCGGATCATTTCGGCGAGCTGCAGGCCTGGGATCCGGCGTCAGGCAAGAAGGTGTGGTCGCACAACTTCCCGAAGTCGCAATTGTTCGGCTCGGTGACGGCGACCGCGGGCGATCTCGTCCTGGTCGGCGGCACCAACGACCGGATGTTCCGCGCCTTCCACGCCAAGACCGGTGAGCTGCTGTGGGAGCAGAAGACCAACTCGGGCATCATGGGGATGCCGGTTGCCTATGAGGTCGACGGCACCCAGTACATCGCCGTGCAGTCCGGCTGGGGCGTCGATGCGCAGCGCATCCAGGATGCGCTCGCCAAGGGGAACACGGGGCTGGAGGACAACGTGCCGCAAGGCGGCGTGGTCTGGGTGTTCGCCGTCAAGAAATAGCTGGTGTGATCAGCAAGGCGGCGGCCATCGCGCCGTCGCCATTGCATCAACGGGAACCGTTTCGGGTGAAGTCAGAGGACGACCGTCGACCCAATCGCCGGGCGAGCCGGACGCATCAAGAACAGGCCCGAATCCGCAGGCGCGAATCAACAGGCCGCGAACCAGCCATCCGGAAACGGGATCAGCGGCCAAGCGCCCTGATTGTCGTTGGCAGCCTTGGGGAAGGTTGAAATTGAAAACAAGCGGGCCATGGAATCGATCTCAAGCTCTGGCGCAATAGCCGTTCTTACAACGTCCATCAACAACTCGTATTCGGCTTCGCTCATCGTGCCCTCGCGCAACTGCGAGCAAGATCGCAAAGCTTCACTTTGTTCAAATTGAGCGGATCACTCAAATTCTAACGATCCGGAGCGAAAGACCTAATTGGTTACCGGTGCCTTTCGTTCCAGCGATAGGTATCTCAGTCTGCGAGCCGTCTGGTGTGAACGAGGTCACATCCCATCGAACTTAATCGTTCCTAAATGGCTCCAGGACTTCGCGTGTCCGCATGAGATGGGATGAAGAAGATGAAGCCGCGATTCGGACGACGCTTTGTCGCAGGCTCTCGAGCTTCGCCGAGCTCGACGCTCAAGCTCTTTCTGAACCTGTTCCTTCTCGCATCAGTCCGGCGCCGACCGGTCAGGCGATTCGCGGTCGTCCGGGGCTGACGAGCCAACTTGCCAAGCGCGCGTTCCGGCCTGGATGCGCACGGCTGCAATTCAGCAACTCCCGCGCGGCGGCCCTGGACTGTCGGCGACGCATGCCGTCCCGCAATGAAGGGCGGAGCGGGCGCGCGTGTCAACGGCTCATGTCCGGGTCATCCTACTGTCGGGTCATCGTCGCGACGGCAAGGGGCTCGGAGTCGTGAGCAAGAATGTCTCGCATCAGCTGCGACAGATCGCGTGGCTTGAACGGTTTTGCCAGACGATGCAGGCCGACCACCCGGGCCGAGAGTCCGAGGAAGTCGGGCGTCCCGTGTCCGGACTCCAGGACCATGCCCGACATCATCACGATCGGCATGTTCGGCCGCGCTGCTCGCGCGGCCCGAATGACGTCGTTACCGTCCATGTCGGCCAAGTTGAGGTCGATCAGGGCGGCGGCGAAATCGTCGCGTGCCACGGCGTCCATCGCCAGTCGACCGTCCGTGACGGCGGTGACAGCATAGCCTTCGCGAACCAGAAGATGCTGGATGACACAGCAGACGCCAACTTCGTCATCGACAACCAGGATGTTCGTCATGAGGCTTTCCTGACAGATGTGGCTGCGGAGCCGGGTTGCCGGGCTTCGACCAGCAGCTGTTGACGGACCTCGATCGCACGATCCACGGCTTCGAGCAGGTCAAGAATGTCGAACGGCTTCTGCAGAGCCGCCGTCGCTCCGAGCTTGATCGCCATGCCGAGGAAGTCCGGAGCTCCCTGCTTCTTGTCGGTGAAGGCGTAGCCGGAGATCGCAATGAACGGCACCGTGGGATCAATCTTGATAAGCTCGCGAATGGTCGCGATTCCGTCCATGCCCGGCATGAACATGTCGATCACGACGGCATCGAACGAGACGCTGCCGATCAGCCGAATGCCGGTGGGTCCGTCCGGCGCGAGAAACACGCAGAATCGCTTCTTCTTCAACAACGTTTCCAGCGCAGCGCGCGTGGCAGAATCATCATCAATAATGAGGACGGTAGGCATGGGCCACCTCAGTATCAGCTGGACTGAAGGACTCTCACGCTACAAGGACAATGGGGCTGGGACTCAAAAATGACAAAGTGATTAACACTGAATTAGTTGCCTCCGATTTGCAACCAGGAGTTTTACGGAGGTTTCGTTGGCGTGCATCATCGTGGCACATCTATGCACACTGCGATGAACATGGAACTATGGCATTCGGCAGCGTTCCTCCACAGGACGCAGCGACAGGCCAGCTCAGGCCGGCTTGAGCAGTGCGATGACGACCAGGCCTCCTGCGATCAGTGCCGCGCAACAGAGCCGTCGTGGCGTTGGACGCTCGTTCAGAAACAGGACACCGATCAGCGTCGCAAACAAGACGCTGCACTCGCGAAAGGCGACAACGCTGGCGATCGGATTTCGGCTCAGGGCCCACAGGAACACGGCGAACGAGATGACGCCCAATGCTCCCGCGACGAGGACCGGGAGCAGGGCGTTACGAATATCCGACAGGATTGCCGGTCCTTGCAGTCCCGTCGCGACAACGAAGAAGACGATGCTGTCGAGCACGATCACCCAGACCGTGAATGACGCCCATCCCTCGATCTGCCTGGTGCCCGCGCCATCAACGACCGAGTAGGCGGCGACCATGGCCGCGGCAGAGACTGCAGCCCAGAACGCGCGGCGGTCGATCGGACCATGGATGCGGTCACGTGCAAGTCCGAGGATGCCAAGGACGACGATGAGGATGCCGACGAGCTGCTCGAGGCCGGGCCGTTGCTGCAGCCCGACATAGGCGAGCAGCGTCGCGAACAGTGGCACGGTGCCGCGGGCGATCGGGTAGGAGCGCCCGAACTCGGCCGAGCGGTAGGCCGTTGCCAGACTTGTCTTGTATCCGGCGTGCAAAACGAGCGAGGCGAGAATGATCGGCCATGTCGATCTGGATGGCATTGGAACGACGAACATGAAGGGCATCGTCAGCACGCTGCTGACCAGACCCATGCCGGCCAGGATGGACAGCCCGCTGCCGGTCTTGACGATCGCATGCCAGGTCGCATGCAGCAGACCAGCCAGCAGCATCAGAATGGCAGCGACGGGGTCCAACGTTGCAGGGCCTTGGTGAGATCGGGGCTCGGAGGTCAGTTCTCGGGCCGCCAGCCTGCTGCAGCAAAATACGGTGCCGTGTCTTGGTCAAACGCCTGGCGAGAGATGATTCGGCTCGACGGCGACACTGGGAGCTGTTCCCATTCCTCGCGATCGACGAAGCGCAGGGTTGCAATCTCCTCGCCGTCGGGCACGAGCGCCCCGCCGACGATCACGGCTTCAAAGGCGATCACGGTGTAATAGGTCAGGTCGCCATTGGGATAGCGGATGAGAAATTCGGGGCCGCCGAAGACACCGAGCAGGCGCTGCGGCCGAACGATGAGCCCGGTCTCCTCGAAGCATTCTCGGCTGGCTGCGTCGGCCGGATGCTCGTTCGGATCGATGGCGCCGCCGGGCAAGGTCCAAAGGTTGGTTTCGGCGTCGCGCCCCAGCAGGATTCGGCCCTTGTCGTCGAAAATGGAGATCGAGACCGCCGTCGTCGCCAGGAGATCGTGGCCGATCTTGCTGCGGACGGCTTTCAGATGGTCGGAAATGGGCATCGCGGGTCGTCGCTCGCAGGAGGTCGGCCCCGCTTGCCCGAGCCCTCATGCGCCGTCAAGACGGGCCGCACGCGAGCAGATCCCGGCTGGAGATCGTCTGGGCTGGCCATGTGGCAGCGCATCGGTCCGCACCGAACGCCGGGAGGGATCATTCACGGGGGAAGAATGGGGGTGAAGAAGAACCATTCGGCATGGCCAGAATGGCTCCCCGGGCTGGATTCGAACCAGCGACCATTCGATTAACAGTCGAATGCTCTACCGCTGAGCTACCGAGGAACAGGCGAAGCAATGTTCGCGAGCGGGGTGCGTATAACAAAGCCCTTTCGCCTTGCATAGAACGAAATCGCATCTTGATGACAATTACGGTTGCTCAGCCAATTTCACGATTTTTCAGCAACTTACTCTGATTTTGAACGGTTGGTGGGCAGCTGGCGCCCACAGTTGGATGACAAGAATTTCACTTGGACAACGGCAAACCGGCACCGATAGTTGCTGGAACTTGCCAGTCACCGGGGTCAGGGAGTGTTGTCAGATGCCGAACACCATCATCCAGTTCACCCAGGCTGTCGCTGCGCCCTCGCTGATTCCCGACCCGCTCGAGCGTCTCAGCGATGACGAGTGCCTCACGCGATTGGCCGATGCCGTGACACGCGGCGAATCGGAGCAGCTGGACGAGATCGTGCAACTGATCGGCCGGCTGGCTGTGGTGATCGAGTAGTCCCGTCGACGATCACCCGACATCGCGGTGTGTCCGTTCGAACCGCGTGTTGCCTTTTCGGGAGCCTTGTACCAAAAGATTGCGCAGATCGTTCGCGGTCCATCCGCTTTGCTTGCAGGTCTGCTCATGTCTTCATTCGCGACGGCGCGCCAAAAAATGGTCGATGGTCAGGTCCGGACCAACGACGTGACCGACCACCGCGTGCTGGACGCCATGTTGACCGTGCCGCGGGAGGCTTACGCTCCCGCCGACCGGCAGGCGCTGGCCTATCTGGATCTCGATCTCGACGTCTCTGAAACTGCTGGCGCGAAGCGGTTTCTGATGAAGCCGATGCTGACAGGAAAGCTGCTTCAGGCTGCCGAGATCAAGCCGACCGACAGCGTCCTCGTCGTGGGCTGCGCGACCGGCTATCTCGCGGCCCTGGCCGCCAGGCTGGCCGGCAGCGTGACCGCCACCGAGATCGATCCCGCCTTGGAAGGACGCGCCAAGCAGTTGCTCGGCGCGGCCGAAGGGTGCCCCGTTACGATTCGTGTCGCGCCTGCCGTGCAGGGCGATCCGGCCGACGGCCGGTTCGACGTGATTCTGCTCAATGGGGCCACCGAGATCGCTGTCGACGGCCTTTGTCGCCAGCTCAAGGACGCCGGGCGGCTCGTCGGCGTCTTCGGCAAAACCAGGCCCGCCCGTGCCATGATCTTTACGCGATCGCATGGTGACATCGGCAGCAGGGTCCTTTTCGATGCCGCGGCACCAGTCCTTCCCGGTCTCGAACGGGTCCCCGAGTTCGTGTTCTAGGCGTTCATCGACGTTCCCTCTCGATTCGCTCGGGCGTGCGGTCATCCGGTCGTGCAATGGGCCGTAGTTGAGTCGTCTTGGCGGCTCCGCTCAGGCAAAATTCTGTTTCAAATCAGAAGTGTGGCCCGGATGCTGCACGTGGGGAGATTTCCGCAGGAGTTCCAGGGGAGGGTGGTTCCGTTGCGCTTGCATGGGGAATAAGGTGCGAGGTGCGCGGGAGTCTCTTCAACAAGTTACGGCCCGGCTCTGGCGTTCGAGCCGGTAACAAAATGAATGGAACAGGGATGTTTGGGGTGAAGCTCGTCACCGCGGCGGCGGCTGCGGTTCTCGTGATGGCTTGTGCGGGGCCGGCGCCTGCGCTTGCCGACACGATCGAGGCTGCGCTGGTGCGCGCTTATCAGAACAACCCGCAACTGAACGCGTCGCGGGCGCAGGCGCGTGCGGTCGACGAAGGCGTCCCACAGGCGCTCTCCGGGTATCGGCCGAAGGTCAATCTGACTGCGACAGCGGGCATTCAATATACGGACTTGCAGGCAGCGCCGGGGGCACCGGCCGTTAACGGCGTACAGAGGCCCCGCAGCGTCGGTCTGACCGTCAACCAGAATCTCTACAACGGCCAGCAGACCGCAAACGGCGTGCGCAGGGCCGAGGCGAACGTCTCGGCGCAACGCGAGGCCCTCCGCGTGCTGGAGCAGCAGGTCCTGCTGCAGGCGGCTACCATCTACATGGACTATCTGCGCGACGCGGCGATCGTCGAGGTCCAGCGCAGCAACACGCGGGTGCTGGAGCAGACACTCAAGCAGACCCGCGATCGTTTCAACGTCGGCGAGGTGACCCGAACCGACGTCGCACAATCCGAAGCGCAGCTCGCCGCGGGTCGCACCCAGCAGCTCACGGCCGAAGCCAACCTGACCGCGACGCGCTCGAACTTCCGCCGCATCATCGGCAACGATCCCGAGAACTTGGCTCCAGGCTCTCCTGTCGACCGGTACTTGCCGCCGTCGCTGCAGCAGTCGATCGAAACGGCGCTGACGGAAAGCCCGAGCGTGACCTCGGCGATGTATGGCATCGACGTCCAATACCTGCAGGTCAGGATCAACGAAGGTGCGCTGCTGCCGACGGTCAATCTCCAGGCTCAAGCCCAGCAAGGCTATGAGTCGAGCTTGCAGTCCTACCGTGGGTTCACCGCTTCGGCCGTCGCCTCGGTGAACGTCCCGATCTACAACGGAGGCGCGGAATATGCGCTGATCCGTCAATCCAAGGAGTCGTTGTCGCAGCAGCGTCTGGTCCTTGAGCAGACGCGCGATCAGGCTCGCTCCGACGTGGTATCTGCCTGGGGCAAGCTGCTCGCCGGCAAGGCCCAGGTGCAGTCGGCGCAGGCCCAGGTCTCGGCCTCGGAGATCGCCTTGAACGGCGTCCGCGAGGAGGCCAAGGCCGGCCAGCGCACCACTCTCGACGTCCTGAACGCCCAGCAGGCGCTCGTCAACGCGCGGGTCTCGCTGGTGACCGCCCAGCACGACCGTGTGGTTGCATCCTATTCGGTCCTTCAGACCGTCGGACGCCTTTCGCCGCAGGTGCTGAACCTGCCGACGACCACCTACGATCCGAGCGTTCACTACCAGCAGGTTCGGGACAGTTGGGCGGGTGCACGGACCCCCGATGGTCGTTAGTGAAATCTTAATATCAGTGCTGATCCCTCGGTCCTTGGCCGGGGGATTTTTTTATGGCACATGCTGTGGTTGTGATGATTGCGCGACGCTTGCCCGGCGAACTCCGTGCTCCACCGGTTCGCGGCGGGCGTTGCTTGCATTCATTTGTTGCCATGACATAGCCTCAAAATGGCCGCCGAACGATTCGGACTACGTCGGATGTTGTTCCAAGAATAGACTCCGAGATGAGCAGTATCGTTCTGTTGTTTTGTATCAATCGGGCCTCGTCTGGAGACAGTTTGGCATGTCCGTTGAGAAGTCCAAGCCAATTGGATCCGGCGCCCGGGACTTTTGCGCTAAGCCGACGCGTGCGGCGGCATCGCTGATTTGGAGTCGGAAATGACGCAGCCTGCGAAGGTCCAAGAACCCTCCATGGAGGAGATTCTGGCGTCGATCCGGCGTATCATTGCCGACGACGAAGCCAAGCCGCCGGCAGCCGAGAAGGCGGCCGCCCCGGAGCCCGTGAAGGCCGAGAAGCCTGCTGCTGCGCCCGCTCCAGCGCCCAAGCCCGTGATGAACGACATCCCGCCGTCGAAGATTGCGGCGGCTCCCGCCAAGCCTGCGCCACCCCCACCGGCGCCGCCGCCTGCGCCGGCTGCGACGAACAATCAGGACGACATTGACGCATTGCTGGCGGGTTTGGATGAAACGACTCCGGTCGCGGAGGTCAGGCCGGCGGAACCCGAGCCTGGGCCCGAACCAGAAGTACTCGAGTTGACGGACGACATGGCAGTGGCACCACCGACCCCCGCTCCGGCCCCCGCAGCGGCCTCCTTCCGCAAGGTGGATCCGCAGGACGACATCGAGTTCATCGAGTCCGGGCGGCTCAACCACAAGGCCGCCAGCTTCGAAACCTCGTTCGAGCAGGTCTCGCCGAAGCAGCCGATCATGGCGCCATCCACGGTTAACGCCGTCGAGTCGGCGTTCAACGCGCTGGCCAACACGGTGCTGAGCAACAATGCCCGGACGCTGGAGGATCTCGTCAAGGAGATGCTGCGCCCGATGCTCAAATCCTGGCTGGACGACAATCTTCCGGCCCTGGTCGAGCGCATCGTCAAGGCCGAGATCGAACGGGTCTCGCGGGGCCGCTGAGGACAGGGCAGGGCTCTCACGCTGCCGTCAATGTTGGCCGCCGCTGTTGACTTGGCGGCCCGCGGCGGCTTTCTAGCCTGTTCAAGCTGATGCCGGCCGGGCGGATCGGAGAGAGGTCTCCGAGAGCGCGATAGGTGGCCGGACGTCGGTCCGAAAAGAGCCCAAGCCCCAATAGCTTGCGCGAGCTTTTTCAGGTCGCGATGAAGACCCGGACGAGCCGCGCCATCCCGAATTGGACGGCGGCCTTGCGCCCGCTGGAAGTGTCATGATCGAGAAGAATTATCAGCCCGCCGACCTCGAGGGACGCATGTCCCTGATCTGGGAGGATGCCCGCGCGTTCTCCGCCGGCCGCCCGGATCGCCGCGGCGCCGATCCCTTCACCATCGTGATCCCGCCGCCGAACGTCACCGGCTCGCTGCACATGGGGCACGCGCTCAACAACACGCTGCAGGACATCCTGTGCCGGTTCGAGCGCATGCGCGGCCGCGACGTGCTGTGGCAACCAGGTACCGACCATGCCGGCATCGCCACCCAGATGGTGGTCGAGCGCCAGCTGATGGAGCGCCAGCAGCCGGGCCGCCGGGAGATGGGCCGCGAGAAGTTCCTCGAACGCGTCTGGCAATGGAAGGACGAGAGCGGCGGCACCATCATCAACCAGCTCAAGCGCCTCGGCGCGTCCTGCGACTGGGGCCGCGAGCGCTTCACCATGGATGAGGGCCTGTCCAAGGCTGTCGTGAAGGTGTTCGTCGAGCTGCACCGCGCCGGCCTGATCTACAAGGACAAGCGGCTGGTCAACTGGGACCCAAAGCTCTTGACCGCGATCTCCGACCTCGAGGTCCAGCAGATCGAGGTCAAGGGCAACCTCTGGTACCTGCGCTACCCGATCGAGGGCAAGACCTTCAGTCCCGAGGATCCCTCGAGCTTCATCGTCGTCGCCACCACGCGTCCCGAGACGATGCTGGGTGACAGCGCGGTCGCCGTGCATCCGGATGACGAACGCTACCAGCACCTGGTCGGCAAGCGCGTGATCCTGCCGCTGGTCGGGCGCGAGATCCCGATCGTCGCCGACACCTATTCCGACCCGGAGAAGGGCACCGGCGCGGTCAAGATCACGCCGGCGCACGACTTCAACGACTTCGAGGTCGGCCGCCGCCACGGCCTGCCGCAGATCAGCATTCTCGACCGCGAGGGCTGCATCGCGCTGGTCGACAACGAGGACTATCTGCGCGGCCTGCCGGAGGGCTCCGAGGAGTTTGCGAAGGAGTTCCACGGCATCGAGCGTTTCGCCGCGCGCAAGAAGATCCTGGAGCGGCTGGAGACCTTCGGCTTCCTCGAGCGCGTCGAGCCGAACACGCACATGGTGCCGCATGGCGACCGTTCTGGCGTCGTGATCGAGCCGTACCTGACCGACCAGTGGTACGTCGACGCCAAGACCTTGGCGCAGCCGGCGATCGCCGCCGTGCGCTCGGGCGCAACGACGTTCGTGCCGCGCAACTGGGAGAAGACCTATTTCGAGTGGATGGAGAACATCCAGCCCTGGTGCATCTCGCGCCAGCTGTGGTGGGGCCATCAGATCCCGGCTTGGTACGGCCCCGACGGCAAGGTGTTCGTCGCCGAGACCGAGGAGGAGGCCGTCGGCCACGCCATCGGCTACTACGTCGAGCAAGAAGTGATCACGGCGGAGCAGGGCCGTGAGATGGCGCTCGACCGCAACAAGCGCGAGGGCTTCATCACCCGCGATGAAGATGTTCTCGACACCTGGTTCTCCTCGGCGCTGTGGCCGTTCTCGACGCTCGGCTGGCCCGACGACACGCCCGAGGTGAAGCGCTACTACCCGACCAACGTGCTGGTCACCGGTTTCGACATCATCTTCTTCTGGGTCGCCCGCATGATGATGATGGGCATCCACTTCATGAAGGAGGTGCCTTTCTCGACCGTCTACATCCATGCGCTCGTCCGCGACGAGAAGGGCGCCAAGATGTCGAAGTCGAAAGGCAACGTCATCGATCCCCTGGCCTTGATCGACGAGCAAGGCGCCGACGCGCTGCGCTTCACGCTCGCCGCCATGGCCGCCCAGGGCCGCGACATCAAGCTGTCGACGCAGCGGGTCGAGGGCTACCGCAAGTTCGCCAACAAGCTCTGGAACGCCAGCCGCTTTGCCGAGATGAACGGCTGCACCGTCCCCGAGGGCTTCGATCCTGCCTCCGCCAAGGAGACGCTGAACCGCTGGATCGCCCACGAGGCCGCCGCCGCCACGCGCGAGGTCACCGAGGCGCTGGAGGCCTATCGCTTCAACGACGCGGCCAACGCGATCTACCGCTTCGTCTGGGACGTCTATTGCGACTGGTATGTCGAACTCTCCAAGCCGACACTCCTGGGCGAAGAGGGCCCGGCCAAGGATGAGACCAAGGCGATGGTCGCCTGGGCGCGCGACGAGATCCTCAAGCTGCTGCATCCGTTCATGCCCTTCATCACCGAGGCGCTGTGGGAGTCGACGGCCAAGCGCGACAGCCTGCTGACGCTCTCGCCGTGGCCGCACCGCGTCGACACGCCGACCGTCGCCGAGATCGCGGCGCTGTCCGCTGCCAGCTTCGGCGATCCGCTGGTGCCACCGGTGCTGGTGTCGTTCGACGCCGCCAGCTTCAAGGACGAGGCGGCCGAGGCCGAGATCGGCTGGGTGGTCGATCTCGTCACCGCGATCCGCTCGGTCCGCGCCGAGATGAACATCCCGCCGGCGACCTTGATGCCGCTCGCCCTCGTCGGTGCCTCCGCCGAGACCCGCGACCGCGCGCCGCGCTGGAGCGAGGTGATCAAGCGCCTCGCGCGGTTGTCGGACATCACCTTTGCGGACACCGCGCCGGAAGGCTCGGCCCAGTTCGTCATCCGCGGCGAGGTGGCAGCGTTGCCGCTCAAGGGCGTCGTCGATCTCGCCGCCGAGCGCACCCGGCTCGGAAAGGAGATCGCCAAGGCCGAGGCGGACATCGAGCGCGTCGACAAGAAGCTCGGTAACGAGAAGTTCGTCGCCAACGCGCCGGAGGAGCTCGTGGAGGAGGAGAAGGAGAAGCGCGAGGCGGCGTTGGCGCGCAAGGCCAAGTTCCAGGAGGCGCTGTCGCGGCTGCAGGGCGTCTGACGCGACGCTCTCTCTCTCCGTCATTCCGGGGCGATGCGAAGCATCGAACCCGGAATCTCGAGATTCCGGGTCTGGTCCTTCGGACCATCCCGGAATGACGGCCCAGCATTAAGTCGGGAACGGCTTGCTGACGAACCGCGAGCCCTTCAGGCCGAAGCGCCAGGGCTTCTCGACGGCCTTGGTGATGCCGATGCGGACGCCGGTGACGATCTCGACATCGGCAGATCGTGCGAACAGCTCGATCGGCGGAGCATCGAGCGGCAGCGCGTTATGCGCGATCGTGATCCCCATCGCCTCCGTCAGCTTGCCCGGCCCCGAGCACAGCATCCTGATATCCTCCAGCCCGCGCCGTCGCTGCATCTCGCCAATCCCGAGCGTCGGCTCGATCGCCCGGATCAGCACCGCGCTGGCCGAGCCCGCAGGCTCGCAGACGAAGTTCACGCACCAATGGATGCCGTAGGAGCGGTAGACATAGGCGAAGCCGGGCGGGCCGAACATCACCTGGTTGCGCGGGGTCGGTCCGCGGAATGAATGTGCCGCCGGGTCGGTGTGGTGATACGCCTCGACCTCGACGATCACGCCGCCGACGCCGTCGACCAGGAACGTCGCCCCGATCAGCTCCGGCGCCACGTCGAGCACGTCGCGGGCGAAGAACGCCCGCGTGAGCCGCTTGCCTGGCGCGACGCGCGAGGGCCGGGAAACTCCGGTGGTTCTTGCTGGTTTTTGCGCCATTCTTGAAGAATTCCGCCGGGATCAGCGCGGTTCCGCGCTGCCCATATCTGCCATGCCCTGGTATCCTCGGCCAGCCGGTTGCGGCGCGGGCCGACACGGAATAGCTAGGGCGCAACAGAGATTTGCTGGGCATCATGGTCACCATCGTCGACATCAACGCGAACACGCCGCTGCGCCCCCGCCACCCCGAGAAGGTGAACCGGCCGGACTCGGTCTCGCCGGCCAAGCCGGCCTGGATCCGCGTCAAGGCGCCGACCACCCGCGGCTATGCCGACACCCGCAACATCGTCCGCGAGAACGGCCTGGTCACCGTGTGCGAGGAGGCCGGCTGCCCGAACATCGGCGAGTGCTGGGACAAGAAGCACGCCACCTTCATGATCATGGGCGACACCTGCACGCGGGCCTGCGCCTTCTGCAACGTCAAGACAGGCATGCCCGCCGCGCTCGATGCCGGTGAGCCCGAGCATGTCGCCGAGGCGACCTTCAAGCTCGGCCTTGCCCATGTCGTCGTCACCTCGGTCGATCGCGACGATCTCGCCGACGGCGGTGCCACCCATATCGCCGCGACCATCCGCGCCATCCGCGCGAAGTGTCCGACCACGACCATCGAGGTGCTGACGCCCGACTTCCTGCGCAAGGACGGCGCGCTGGAGCAGGTCGTCGCCGCCAAGCCGGACGTCTTCAACCACAATCTCGAGACGGTGCCGTCGCGCTATCTGTCGGTCCGCCCGGGCGCGCGCTACTTCCACTCGATCCGGCTGCTGCAGCGGGTCAAGGAGATCGACCCCACCATCTTCACCAAATCCGGCATCATGGTCGGCCTGGGCGAGCAGCGCCACGAGGTGCTGCAGGTGATGGACGATCTGCGCTCCGCGGAGGTCGATTTCCTCACCATCGGGCAGTACCTGCAGCCGACCAAGAAGCACCATGCCGTGATGAGCTTCGTCACGCCGGAGGAGTTCTCCAACTACGAGACCGTCGCCTACACCAAGGGTTTTCTGATGGTGTCGGCCAGCCCGCTGACGCGCTCCTCCCACCACGCCGGCGAGGATTTCGCCAAGCTGAAGGCCGCGCGCGACGCGCTCGCGCGCTGATCGAGACGAGATGCCGAGATTTTCCAACAAGCGCCGTGTCGCGCATACGGCCGACCAGATGTTCGACCTCGTCGCCGATGTCGAGCGTTACCCGGAGTTCGTGCCGCTGTGCGAGCGGCTGGTGGTGCGCCAGCGCAACGCGAAGCCCGATGGCACCGAGGTGGTCGTCGCCGACATGACGGTGTCGTTCAAGCTCGTGAAGGAGACCTTCACCAGCCGGGTCACGCTGGACCGCGCCAAGCGCAACATCCTGGTCGAATATGTCAGCGGGCCGTTCTCCAGCCTGGAAAACCGCTGGAGCTTCGAGCCAACAGGCGAGGGCGCCTGCGAGGTGACGTTCTTCATCGCCTACGAGTTCAAGAGCCGCATGCTGGCGATGCTGATGGGCTCGATGTTCGACACGATCTTCGCTCGGATGTCGGCGGCGTTCGAAAAGCGCGCGGACGCGATCTACAGGCGAAAGCCGGCGGTGTCGTCGACGTAAGTCTTTCTCCATGCCAGCCGGTGGTAGACGACAGAGGGCGCCTCACCCTCAGTTGTCGTCCCGGCGAACGCCGGGACCCATAACCACAGGGGGGCGTGTGGCCGTACGCCCGTCCTTCCGATCTCGTCTCACCACATCCGCCGCGGAGTATGGGTCCCGGGTCAAGCCCGGGACGACGGCGGAGGGTTGGTCGGCCGCGTGCCAACTCACAGCAAAGCTGCCCCCTATCAAGCCGCTGCCAGCTCGACTTGGCTTCAAATTCCTATCCACGTTTCAAACAGCTGCTCCGCGACATCGTCGCGGAGCCGGTCTGATCGCGGACGGTCAGTCTGCGACCAAGACCCTACGCCGCCTGCACGGCGGTCAAAAAGTCCTTCACCTTGCCGCGCAGCTCGTCGGCATGCTTGGAGAGCTGACCCGCAGCTCCCAGCATCTGCCGCGCGGCGCCGCCGGCGGACTCCACCGTCTGGCTGACCGAGCCGATATTGGTCGCCACCTCGCGGGTGCCACTGGCAGCCTGGCTCACCGAGCGGGCGATCTCCTGCGTCGCGTGGCCCTGCTGATCGACCGCGGTGGCGATCGTCTTGGCGATCTCGCTGATCTGGCCGATGGTGCCGCCGATGCCCTGGATGGCGGCGACGGTGTCGCTGGTGGCGCGCTGCATCGCGCTGATATGGGCCGAGATCTCGTCGGTCGCCTTCGCGGTCTGGCTCGACAGACTCTTCACCTCCGAGGCGACCACGGCAAAACCTCGGCCGGCATCGCCGGCCCGCGCCGCCTCGATCGTGGCATTCAAAGCGAGGAGATTGGTCTGGCTGGCGATCGCATTGATCATGTCGGTGACCGCGCCGATCTTGGCGGCCGCATCCGCGAGGCTGTTGACGAGGTCGTTGGTGCGAGAGGACGCCTCGACCGCTTCGGCCGCAATGGTCGAGGAGGTCGCGACCTGGCGGTTGATCTCGCTGACCGAGCTCGACAGCTCTTCGGTCGCGCCCGCGACCGACTGTACGTTGGACGAGGCCGAGCTCGACGCCGATGCGACCAGCGCCACGCGCTGCGCCGCCTGGTCGGCGGTCGTGGTCAGCGACGCCGCGGTGGTCTCGACCTCGCGCGAGGCGCCGGAGATCGCATTGGCGATCGCGCCGACGCTAGCCTCGAAATCCTTGGCGATCCGGTCCAGCGCGCGCTTCTTCTCCTCGCGCGCGGCGACGAGGTCGGAGAGATCGCGGCGGAAGCTGAAGACGTAGGTCTGGCCCTCGATCGTGGTCGGCACCAGCGTGATCTGCACCAGCGCCGGGCTGCCGTCGGCGCGCTTGGTGGTCCACTCGAAGCTGGCATGGCCCTCGCGCTTGGCCTTGGCGTCCATCTCGCGCACCACGTCGGCGGACTTCTTGCCGTTGGGCTGCACTTCCGGCGCCATCGCCGCCGGCGAGCGCGACAACAAGTCCTGCTTGCTGCGGAAACCGCCGAAGCGCACCGCACTTTCGTTGCAGGCGATGATCTTGCCCTCGGACATCACCAGGATGGCGTCGCGATGGCGTTCGAACAGCTCGGCCATCAGGAGGTTGTGCACGCGATCAGCCGACTTGCCGGAGAAGAAAGCCATGGGGATACCGAATCCACTGTCAGAGAAGAATGAGCGAGAGCTAGCAGGACAAAATTAACCAAAACCTTTCGGCGCACGGTCGGTGAGCGATATTCATCGGGAGGGGCGCGGTCCGCACAAATACGGGTGAGAGTGGCTGCGGGCGTGCAGCCGCGTCTTCCGCGGCGCGATGACGCCCGGGCTGTGCTCGTCGATCACCCTCGGAACAATCACGAGGGCGCAGGGAATGCCGGGCGCTGGCCGCAACCCATGGCCCGCCTGCAACAAAAAAGCAGGCGGCAGTCACCACAGGTTCAGCCGACATCCGGCATTCCCTGCGCGATGGTCTTCACGCTTATACGCAGTCTCCCCGGGGACCGGCTGTCTTGCCCCCGTGACCGGCGGATCATCACCGCCGGCGTGACACCAGCATCGGGGTGTCAGGACGCTGCGACTTCACGTCCGCCAAGAGCCGTTCGTCGGCACGTCCTTGGACGCGCTGCGGCTCACCGGCGGCCATCGCCTCCCCACCTCGCGTCTCGTGACGATCGCGATACGTCCCTCGTGTCGAGGCGGGATGAGGGGAGAAAACATGAAATTCGGAAAAATGAAAGTAGGATATTTTTGCTGTGAGGACTGGACAGTGAGTCGGGTGTTGAATGCACAGGAGAAATTCGCCGCGCGACGCACGGCTTCTGCTTCGCTTTCCGGCCGCTGAAGGTTCGGCAAGGGCGACCGACGCAGGCCGGCGGCATTGCCGATTTGCCCGACGGGCGGGCTGGTCTGGTGCTCGATATCCCCCGGGGGCTGCTGAATGTGTCTCACGTCTGAGATGATGATCCTCAATCATCAGGAGAAGGAAGCTAACCAATGTCACTCTCGAAAATCTACGATGACGCGCTGGTCTATGCGGCAGAGCTGCATCGCAGCCAGTTCCGCAAGGGCAGCAACGTGCCCTACATCGCGCATCTGCTGAGCGTCTCCAGCCGGGTGCTGTCCGCCGCCGGCAGCGAGGTGCAGGCGATCGCCGGCCTGCTGCACGACGCGGCGGAGGACCAGGGCGGTCAGCCGACGCTGGACGACATCCGCCGGCGGTTCGGCGACGGCGTCGCCGACATCGTCGCGGACTGCACGGATTCCTGGGTCGATCCGAAGCCGGCATGGCGTCCTCGGAAGGAAGCCTATCTCGCGAAACTGCCGGACAAGCCGGCGTCATCGCTCCTGGTCTCGCTCGCCGACAAGATCGACAATGCCGAAGCGATCGCGCGCGACCTCGACGAAGTCGGCGACGCGGTGTGGCAACGCTTCACAGGCGGAAAGGATGGGACGATCTGGTACTACCGCACGCTGAGCAGCATCTTCGATCAGGTGTTGCCGGGATCGTTGGCGCGGCAGCTTGCGCGGGCCGTGGACGCTTTTCCGGCCTGACAGATTGGACAAGGCGGGTGCCGATCTTTGGCCGGACCGGCAGATGACAACCTCAGATCGATCAGCTATAGAGCCAACCATGATCACCGTCGCCACCCATCGTTTCGGTCGTTGGACGCACCGTAGCTCGCGGGCGGCGGGAGGATCACGCGCAATCTGATGAATTGCAGTCTTTGATCCGAACAGCCGCCAGGAACCTGGCGGCTTTTTTGTTGCCGGCAGGTTCTTCTTTTCAAGGGAGTCCGCCATGCAGAGCACGACCGACGATCCGAGCCTCAGCGCCATCGGCACGCGCGGATTTCGTGGTGTCGCGCATGGGCCGCGGATCTTCGAGCGCGGTCGCGATCGCTCCGCGCGACGTCCTGCTTCGCCGAAGCCTGGAGGCAACGTCTACTACTTGCCGCATGTGGTTGCCGACCCCGCCCGCGCTGAGCCCGAGTCAAAATCGCTGCTTCGGCTCTGGTGGGCACGCTGGCGCGAGCGTCGCCGCTTCGCCATGGAGCTGCCCTGGCTCGCCGACGAAGTGCTGGAGGACTACGGCCTGACGCGCGACGAAGCGCGGCGGCTGTGCCGGCGGCCGTTCTGGCGCGCATGAGGACTTCGAGCTGAGACCGAGGTGGCGGCCCACCCACAATTGTCATCCCGGGCAAGCCTCCACGGCGCAACGCGCCGCGGAGGCGCCGACCCGGGATCCATACGCCGCAGCAGATGTGGTGAGAGGAGATGTGAGCCACCGACGTGCCGCCACACGGGATCCTGTGGTTATGGATCCCCGCTTTCGCGGGGATGACGACGGAGGTTGAGGCGGCAGACGAGATCAAGGCCATATGGGCCAAGCACGGTCTCTGAGGCTTCGCTTCACGACTCGTGCGGCCCGCATCCTGTGGCCAGTCAAGTCCGTGGCCGTCTCGGCCGCTTCACCGGATGCAGCCGCGGCGCCCGTGCCACGCGTGGACGCAGCCGGGTCGCCGCCGCGCGCTTCGGCTTCGCCGGCACCTGCGGCCTTGCCAGTTCCATCAGCATGCGCAGCGCCTCGATCACCGACCGTGTCCGCACCGTGCTGCGGCCGATGGCGCCAAAGCGGTGTTCGCGGTGGGTGATGCGGCCGTCGCGGGCGGCGACGGCGAAATGCACGAGGCCGACCGGCTTGCCGGGGGTGGCACCGCCGGGGCCGGCGATGCCGGTGATGGCCACCGCGAGGTCGACGTCGGCGCGTTCGAGCGCGCCGACAGCCATCTGGATCGCGGTCTCCTTGGAGACGGCGCCGAAGGTCTGCAGGGTCGAGGCCTCGACGCCGAGCATCGCGCGCTTGGCCTCGTTGGAGTAGGTGACGAAGCCGCGGTCGATGACGTCGGAGGAGCCGGGGATCTCGGTCAGCGCCGCGGCGACCAGGCCGCCGGTGCAGGACTCGGCGGTCGCGATCATCAGCTTGCGCGACCGGCAGAGGTCGAGCAGCGAGCGGGCCAGCGCGCTGGTGGAGCCGATTTGACGTTCGCTCGCCATGTGCAGCCTGTCCTCGAAGCAATAGCTACTTCAACGTGGACCGCGCCTGGAATGGACGGCCCCGAGGGATTCGAGACGCTTCCGCGGGCTCGGCTCGACCTTGCCCCGCCAGGGCGAAGCGAAGCTTCGCTCGGGCCGGGAGAGGTCGGATTGCATCGCAAGATGCAATCCGGGTGAGGGGGTACAGGTCTTTCCGCACACACCTCCCGTGCGGCTGCCCCTCACCCCAACCCTCTCCCCGTAAGAACGGGGCGAGGGGGCGCACCGCCGTCGCGGTGATAGCTCGACTCAAACTCGGATACGATCAATCTCGTAGGTCAATGGTTTCCATCACCTGCGAATCAATCCAGTGCTACTCGCTACTCGCCCCACGGCAACCGGATCGTCGCGCTCGCCGTCGCTGCGATGCCTTCCTCGCGGCCGGTGAAGCCGAGGCGTTCGCTGGTGGTGGCTTTCACCGCGATGCGGGAAATGTCGACGCCGGAGATCTCGGCGATGCGGGCGCGCATCTGGTCGCGGAGAGGGCCGATCTTCGGGCGCTCGCAGATCATCGTGACCTCGAGATTGGCGACGCGGCCGCCGCGGGCGGTGACGCGCTCGATGGCGTATTTCAGGAACTGGTCGGAGGAGGCGCCCTTCCACTTCATGTCGGAGGGCGGGAAGTGCGAGCCGATGTCGCCGTCGGCCAGGGCGCCCAAAATTGCATCAACCAGAGCGTGCAGGCCGACGTCGCCGTCGGAGTGGGCCAGGAAGCCCTTGCTATGCGGCACACGCAGGCCGCACAGCCAGACATGGTCGCCTTCGCCGAAGGCGTGGACGTCGTAGCCGGTGCCGGTCCTGATGTCGCCGAGCGAGGCTGCCAGCCGCGCTTCCTCGCGCACGAAATCTTCCGGGGTGGTGAGCTTCATGTTGGCAACATCGCCCTCAAAGGTCGCGACGGTCAATCCCGCCCATTCGGCAATCGCCGCATCATCTGTGAACTCGGTGAGGCCCTCGCGCGCGGCGCGGCGATGCGCCTCGAGGATCGCCTCGAACTTGAAGGTCTGCGGAGTCTGCGCAATGCGCAGCTTGGCGCGCTCCGGCGTCGCGGTGATGTCACCGCCGGCGCCGACCTCCTTGATCGTGTCGGTGACCGGCACGACGGGGATCGCGGCGCCGGTCTTGTTCGCAGCTTGAATCGCGCGCGAGATCACCGCCGGCGTCACGAAGGGGCGGGCGGCGTCGTGGATCAGCACGATCTCCGGCTTGTGCGGCACCAGCGCTTCGAGTCCTGATAGCACCGAGGCCTGGCGCGTCGCGCCGCCATGCGCGGGCGCCTCGTGGCGCAGGCCCGATACCGCGGCATTGAAGACGTCGATGTCATCGGGGTTCACCACCGGCTGCACGACGGCCACGTCGGGATGATCCGCGAACGCCGCGAGCGCGCGATGGATGACGGTGCGGCCGCCGATCGTGCGGTATTGCTTCGGACCGCCGGCGCCGGCACGCAGGCCGCGTCCGGCTGCGACGAGAATGGCTGCAGTCCGCTGAGAAGTCGTCATGGGAACAGGGTATCGGTGCTGAGGAGATGAGGAAGCGGTGAATGGTCGCGGCTTCTTACATCTGCAGAGGATGTTAAGCGAGCAGGATCACACATTGCATGAGCGGCGGAAGCCCGACGCAGGTGCAGGAAGCATCGCGGGTCCGACGACCGGCTCGCGGAGGTCGCCTGCGAGCCATGCAAAAATCCGGCGGCTCAAGGGTTTACCATGACTGCCGAACAAGCATATTTTGCTGCACTGCACTTGAAATGCTGGGGGTTTTGGCTAAAGTGTAGGCATGACGCTTGACTGCCCAAGAATTGTGCTCAAGAGTGCAGGCAGACGCAATGATGCGTCGGAAGAGCTTTAAGAGTCGTTCGTGACCGGTCCGGCCAATACACCTGCCAACGCTTTGAAGATAGGCGACGTTTCGCTCGCGAACCGGGCCATCCTCGCGCCGATGTCGGGCATCACCGACGCGCCGTTCCGCCGACTCGCGGCCGAGCTCGGTGCCGGGCTGGTGGTGTCCGAAATGACCGCAAGCGACGATCTGGTGCGCGGGCGCTGGATATCCCGGTTGCGCTGCGAGGCCAGCGGCATCGGGCCGCATGTGGTGCAGCTCGCCGGCTGCGAGGCCCACTGGATGGCCGAAGGCGCCAAGGTCGCCGAGGATGGCGGCGCCGACATCATCGACATCAACATGGGCTGCCCGGCGCGGCACGTCACCGGCGGCCAGTCCGGCTCGGCGCTGATGCGCGATCTCGACCATGCGCTGACCCTGATCGAGGCGACGGTCGAGGCTGTCGACGTGCCGGTCACCCTGAAGATGCGACTCGGCTGGGACGAGCGCAGCCTGAATGCGCCGGAGCTGGCGCGCCGCGCCGAAGCCGCCGGCGTGCAGCTGATTACCGTGCACGGCCGCACGCGGCAGCAGTTCTACAAGGGCGAGGCGGACTGGAGCGCGGTGCGCGCGGTGAAGGACGCCGTCGATCTGCCGGTCGTCGTCAACGGCGACATCACCACCTACGCGGATGCGCGCGAGGCGCTCGACGCCTCCGGCGCCGATGCCGTGATGATCGGCCGCGGCGCGCAGGGCGCCCCCTGGCTGCCGGGCCAGATCGGCCGCCGCCTCGACGGCGGCGCGGAGGAGGGTGCGCCCGAGCTGGCGCAGCAGCTTGGTCTTCTCACCGCACTCTATGACGAGATCTGCCGCCACTACGGCGAGCGGGTCGGCCTGCGCCACGCCCGCAAGCATCTCGGCTGGGGGCTCGACGTCGCCGCCCGGCACGCCGACGCGCCTGCCGAAAAACTGAAGGCGTGGCGCGAGCGTATCCTGACATCCGAGCAGCCGTCCCTGGTGCATCGGGCGCTGCGTGACGCCTTCGACGATTTTGCCTGGAGTGCAGCCGCATGAGCTCAGCCGCAGAACAGCGCAAGCGCCTTCCCTCGGATGGCGACGCCATCCTCAACGCTCTGCCGAATCCGGTGCTCGTCATCGGCCCGGACGGCATGATCATGGACGCCAACATGGCGGCGGAATCGTTCTTCGATTCCTCGACGCAGTTTCTGCAGCGGCAGTCGCTGAAGAAGCTGGTGCCGTTCGGCTCGCCGCTGCTGGCGCTGATCGATCAGGTGCGCACGACCAGCGCGCCGGTCAACGAGTACAAGGTCGATCTGGGCACGCCGCGCACCGGCGCGGACCGGCTCGTCGATCTTCACGTCGCCCCCTTGCCGGAGCGGCCGGGCCATATCGTGGTGATGCTGCAGGAGCGCACCATCGCCGACAAGATGGACCGCCAGCTCACCCACCGCAGCGCCGCGCGCTCGGTGATCGCGCTGGCCGCGATGCTAGCGCATGAGATCAAGAACCCGCTGTCGGGCATCCGCGGCGCCGCGCAGCTGCTGGAGCAGCAGGCCTCCTCGGAGGACCGCATGCTGACCCGGCTGATCTGCGACGAGGCCGACCGCATCGTCACCTTGGTCGACCGCATGGAGGTGTTCGGCGACGACCGCCCGGTGGCGCGCGGGCCGGTCAACATCCACTCCGTGCTCGATCACGTGAAGCGGCTGGCGCAGTCCGGCTTCGCCCGCAACATCCGCTTCATCGAGGACTACGATCCGTCGCTGCCGCCGGTGCTCGCCAACCAAGACCAGCTGATCCAGGTGTTCCTGAATCTGGTCAAGAATGCCGCCGAGGCGGTCGTCGACCTCGGCTCCGATGCGGAGATTCAGCTCACCACGGCCTTCCGCCCGGGTGTGCGGCTGTCGGTGCCCGGCAAGAAGTCGCGGGTGTCGCTGCCGCTGGAGTTCTGCGTCAAGGACAACGGCCCCGGCGTGCCGGAAGACCTGATGCCGAATTTGTTCGATCCGTTCGTGACCACCAAGCCGACCGGAAGCGGCCTCGGTCTTGCATTGGTCGCGAAGATCATCGGCGACCATGGCGGGATCATCGAGTGCGAGTCGCAGCCGCGCAAGACGACCTTCCGGGTGCTGATGCCGATGTACAGCGCTAGCAAACAACCAGACCACAGCAATCGCGATGACGTTTCGGGGACGCCGTTGCATGCCTCTCAGGGATCAAATTGAGGACCACCCATGCCTGCAGGTAGCATTCTCGTTGCCGACGACGATACGGCCATCCGCACGGTCCTGAACCAGGCGCTGTCACGCGCCGGCTACGAGGTGCGGCTGACCGGCAACGCCGCCACCTTGTGGCGCTGGGTGAGCCAGGGCGAGGGCGATCTCGTCATCACCGACGTGGTGATGCCCGATGAGAACGCGTTCGACCTGTTGCCGCGGATCAAGAAGATGCGGCCGAACCTGCCGGTCATCGTGATGAGCGCGCAGAACACCTTCATGACCGCGATCAAGGCCTCCGAGCGCGGCGCCTATGAGTATCTGCCGAAGCCGTTCGACCTGAAGGAGCTGATCGCGATCGTCGGCCGCGCGCTGGCCGAGCCGAAGGAGCGTGCGGCGAGCCAGCCCGATGACAGCGAGTTCGAATCGATCCCGCTGGTCGGCCGCTCGCCGGCGATGCAGGACATCTACCGCGTGCTGGCGCGGCTGATGCAGACCGACCTCACGGTGATGATCTCCGGCGAGAGCGGCACCGGCAAGGAGCTGGTGGCGCGCGCGCTGCACGATTACGGCAAGCGCCGGAACGGCCCGTTCGTCGCCGTCAACATGGCGGCGATCCCGCGCGACCTGATCGAATCGGAATTGTTCGGCCACGAGCGCGGCGCCTTCACCGGGGCCAACACCCGCGCCTCCGGCCGCTTCGAGCAGGCCGAGGGCGGCACGCTGTTTCTCGACGAGATCGGCGACATGCCGATGGAGGCGCAGACGCGGCTTTTGCGCGTGCTGCAGCAGGGCGAGTACACCACCGTCGGCGGCCGCACCCCGATCAAGACCGACGTGCGTATCGTCGCGGCGTCGAACAAGGACCTGCGCATCCTGATCCAGCAGGGTCTGTTCCGCGAGGACCTGTTCTTCCGCCTCAACGTCGTGCCGCTGCGGCTGCCGCCGCTGCGCGAGCGCATCGAGGATCTGCCGGATCTCGTCCGCCACTTCTTCGCGCTGGCCGAGAAGGACGGGCTGCCGCCGAAGAAGCTCGATGCCGCCGCGCTCGAACGGCTCAAGCAGCACCGCTGGCCGGGCAACGTCCGCGAGCTGGAGAATCTCGCCCGCCGCCTCGCCGCGCTGTATCCGCAGGACGTCATCACCGCGTCGGTGATCGACGGCGAGCTGGCGCCGCCGGCGGTGACCACCGGCTCCAACACGCCGACCTCGATCGACAATCTCGGCGGCGCGGTAGAGGCGTACCTGTCATCGCATTTCCAGGGATTTCCGAACGGCGTGCCGCCGCCGGGCCTGTATCACCGCATCCTCAAGGAAATCGAGATCCCGCTGCTCACGGCCGCGCTGGCGGCGACACGGGGAAATCAGATCCGCGCGGCCGATCTGCTCGGCCTCAACCGCAACACGCTGCGCAAGAAGATCCGTGACCTCGACATCCAGGTCTACCGCAGCGGCGGCTGATGACGGTTAAATAATACCATACCGGTGCGGCCGGGACGGCCGCAGATGAGAAATATTGTAGACAAATCCGCGACGCCCTCCCGCGCCGCGGATTTGTCGCAATTTGGCAACAGCGTGGTAGGAATGCATCAGTCCGATTCCCGGACGTGCCGCGTTCAGCATCACACCAATTGCCGGAATGACCAGCGCAGAGGCCTCGGCCACCCCCTTCGACTCCTCGTCCGCCGATGGCCGGCGCTGGACCTGGCGCACCTGGCTGGCGCCGGTGGCGGTCGGGCTCGCACTGCTGTCGGCCTTTTTGACCTTCATCGTGCTGGTGGGCCTGAGCCCGATCGAGCCGACGCCCGAGGTCGTCAGCACCTTCCTGCTGATCGACGCCGGAACGATCCTGATCCTGGTCGGGATCATCATCCGCGAGGTCTGGCAGATGGTCCAGGCACGGCGGCGGGGCCGGGCCGCGGCGCGACTGCACGTCCAGATCGTCAGCCTGTTCTCGGTGATTGCGGTGCTGCCGGCCGTGCTGGTGTCGCTGG
Organism: Bradyrhizobium sp. SZCCHNR1002; assembly: GCF_032381435.1. Taxonomy (NCBI): domain Bacteria; kingdom Pseudomonadati; phylum Pseudomonadota; class Alphaproteobacteria; order Hyphomicrobiales; family Nitrobacteraceae; genus Bradyrhizobium; species Bradyrhizobium sp. SZCCHNR1002. The sequence continues at coordinate 769,125 of NZ_JAUHIS010000001.1, read as the reverse complement.
TCGCCAACGTCACCATCGACCGCGGCCTCGACCGGCTGTTCTCGGGGCCCGCCAAGGAGGCGATCCAGAACTCGCTGACGGTGGCCCGCGCCTACACCTATGAGCATGCCCAGCTGATCCGCGGCGACATCCTCGGCATGGCCAACGACATCGCGCACGCCCGGCCGCTCTACGACCAGGACCGCGGCACGTTCCGCGAGCTGCTCACCGCCAGCGCCGCTTCGCGCAATCTGCCGGGCGCGATGCTGATCGACAAGGACCGCAACGTCCTGGAGACGGCGGAGACCGGCATCCAGCAGACCTTCCAGACGCCGCCGGCCGACTTCCTCAGCAACGTCAACGAGACCGAGCCGCAGATCGCGGTGTTCCCCGACGCCAACTACGTCGCCGCCGTGATCCGCCTGCGCGCCTTCAACGACACCTTTCTCTACGTCGCGCGGCTGCTCGATCCGCGGGTGATCGCGCAGCTCAAGCAGACCGAGACCTCGGTCGCCGAATACGCCCAGGTCGAGTCGCGCCGCCTCGGCATCCAGGTCGCTTTCGCCCTGATGTTCGCGGTGATCGCGCTGACCATCCTGATGGCCTCGGTGCTGATCGGATTGAACTTCGCCAACTGGCTGGTGTCGCCGATCCGGCAGCTGATGAACGCCGCGCACACGGTTGCGACCGGCGATCTCAACGTCCGGGTCCCGGAGCATCGCTCCGAGGGTGATCTCGCCCAGCTCGGCCACACCTTCAACAAGATGACGCAGGAGCTGCGCACCCAGCGCGACGAGCTGGTCAGCGCCAGCGAACTGATCGACAGCCGGCGGCGCTTCATCGAGGCGGTGCTGTCGTCGGCCTCCGCGGGCATCATCGGCGTCGATGCGTCCGGCAGCGTCGGCATCCTCAACCGCTCCGCCGAGAAGCTGATCGGTCATGCCGAGCAGGAGGTGCTCGATCATCCGCTGTCGGACGTGCTGCCCGAGCTCGACGACATGATGAAGACCGCGCGCGAGGGCAAGCAGCGCCTGGTGCAGGGACAGATCACGATCCAGCGCGACGGACACGAGCGCAATCTCTCGGTGCGCGTCACCGCCGAGCAGACCAACCAGGCACGCGACAGCTACATCATCACGCTCGACGACATTACCGAGCTGGTATCGGCGCAGCGCACCTCGGCCTGGGGCGACGTCGCGCGCCGCATCGCGCATGAGATCAAGAATCCGCTGACGCCCATTCAACTCTCGGCCGAGCGGATCCGCCGCAAATTCGGCAAGGTCATCACCGAGGACAAGGCCGTATTTGAGCAATGTACCGAGACGATCGTGCGGCAGGTCGACGACATCAGGCGAATGGTCGACGAGTTCTCGCGCTTTGCGCGGATGCCGAAGCCGGTGATGGAAGGCGAGGACGTCGCCGACACGGTGCGTCAAGCGGTGTTCCTGATGAAGGTCGCGCATCCCGAGATCGATATCGAGACCGAGATCAAGCAGGACCCGCTGCGCGCGCAGTTCGACCGCCGGCTGATCTCGCAGGCGCTGACCAACATCATCAAGAACGCGACCGAAGCGATCGAGGTGGTGCCCGAGGCGGAGCTCGGCAAGGGGCGCATCGACGTCGTGGCCTCGCGCGAAGGCGACGACGTGCTGATCGACGTGATCGACAATGGCATCGGCCTGCCGAAGGTGGCACGGCAGCGGCTGCTCGAGCCCTATGTCACCACGCGCGCCAAGGGCACCGGCCTCGGGCTCGCGATCGTCGGCCGTGTGCTGGAAGACCATGGCGGCAAGCTGGAGCTGAAGGACGCGTCTGACTTTCGTTCCGGTCAGCGCGGCGCCTGGATGCGGCTGCGCTTTGCGGTGTCCGGCCAGGCCGCGCAGCCCGGGGCGAAGGAGCTCGCGGCCGCTACGAGCAATCCGCAGACGACCGAGGCCGGCGGGGAAACCGCGGGCAACGTTCAAGCGACCAATGATCAACCAAAAATCCAAGCTGCAACCGGCAGCTGACGAGACAGGCGTGACCCATGGCGAGTGATATTCTGATTGTCGACGACGAAGCCGATATCCGGGAGCTGGTGGCCGGCATCCTGGACGACGAAGGCTTCACGACTCGAACGGCTCGCGACAGCGATTCGGCGCTCGCCGAGATCGCGGGCCGCCGGCCGAATCTCGTGTTTCTCGACATCTGGCTGCAGGGCTCGAAGCTCGATGGCCTGCAGCTGCTCGAGCAGATCAAGAAGGATCACCCGGATCTGCCGGTCGTGATGATCTCCGGCCACGGCAACATCGAGACCGCGGTCGCGGCGATCAAGCGTGGCGCCTACGACTTCATCGAGAAGCCGTTCAAGTCGGACCGCCTGATCCTGGTCGCGACGCGGGCGCTGGAGACCTCGCGGTTGAAGCGCGAGGTCCGTGAGCTCAAGCAGCTGGCGCCGACCGCAAGCGCGATGACCGGACGCTCGCCGTCGATGAACCAGCTGCGCCAGACCATCGAGCGCGCCGCCAAGGCCAACAGCCGCATCCTGATCGTCGGTCCTCCCGGCTCCGGCAAGGAGCTCGCCGCGCGCACGCTGCACGCGCAGTCGCCGCGCGCCGAAGGACCGTTCGTCGTCATCAACGCCGCCGCGATCACGCCGGAACGGATGGAAGAGGAGCTGTTCGGCATCGAGCAGTCCAACGGCGAGCAGTCGCGCAAGACCGGCGCGCTCGAAGAGGCGCATGGCGGCACCTTGTTCGTCGACGAGATCGCCGACATGCCGCGGGAGACGCAGAACAAGATTCTGCGCGTCCTGGTCGATCAGACCTTCCAGCGCGCCGGCGGCACCACCAAGGTGCACGTTGACGTGCGTATCATCTCGTCGACGGCGCGGAACCTGGAGGAGGAGATCGCCAGCGGCCGCTTCCGCGAGGATCTCTATCATCGTCTCTCGGTGGTTCCGATCCGCGTGCCGCCGCTGTCGGAGCGGCGCGAGGACATTCCCGAGCTGATCGACTATTTCATGGACCAGATCTCGGTCACGACCGGCCTGCCGAAGCGGCAGATCGGCCAGGACGCAATGGCGGTGCTGCAGTCGCATGTCTGGCCCGGCAACGTCCGCCAGCTCCGCAACAACGTCGAGCGCGTGATGATTCTCGCCGCCGGCGGACCGGAGGTGATCATCACCGCCGACATGCTGCCGCCCGACGTCGGCTCGATGGTGCCGGCGATGCCGACCAGCAACAATGGCGAGCACATCATGGGGCTGCCGCTGCGCGAGGCACGCGAGGTGTTCGAGCGCGATTATCTGATCGCGCAGATCAGCCGATTCTCCGGCAACATCTCGCGCACCGCGGAGTTCGTCGGCATGGAGCGCTCGGCTCTGCATCGCAAGCTCAAGGCGCTCGGGGTGGGGTGATCCGCGCAGGCCGGCCAAAATTGCCGAGCTGGACGAATTTACATTGGAAAAAACGTCCAGTTCCGGAATTTTACGGGCGAATCCGGTTCTTTTGGAACCGGCTTCGCTGCAAGCGGCTTGCCTAATATGCTCGCCTGTCTTCTAATCCGGCATCCCGTGGTCCCTCGAGGGGGATCTCAATGGACCATGGGCCACCTTGACGAATCCGGGGCCTGCGAACGGATCGTCGAAGGTTCAATAAGAAAAAGCACAAGACTGCGAGATAACAACAATGGCGGCAGACCGCGCACAAAACCTACAAGACACCTTTCTCAACCATGTCCGCAAAACCAAGACTCCGCTGACGATCTTTCTGGTCAATGGCGTGAAACTGCAGGGGATTGTCACATGGTTCGACAATTTCTGCCTGTTGCTCCGGCGCGACGGTCACTCGCAGCTCGTCTACAAGCATGCGATCTCCACCATCATGCCGGGCGCCCCGATCCAGCTGTTCGAAGGCGGCGAGGACGCCTCTGCGTGAGAGTAACCTGATTGGAACCCAGGGATCGCGAAGGGACCATCGGCCTTGCGAGGCCGGATGACGTCAAGACAACGGGCCGAGTCATCGTGGTCGGCCCGTATTTGCGGACACGCCGCGGTGACGACGGCGCGTCCGCCAGCCAATCCGAAATGCGAGATGTCGAGGCGCGGATCGATGAGGCCGCGGGACTGGCGCGCGCCATCAATCTCACCGTGGCCGAGTCCATCCTCGCGCTGATCGGTCAGATTCGTCCTGCGACCTATCTCGGCAAGGGCAAGGTCGACGAGATCGCCGGCGTCATCGCCAGCCAGGATGCCGAGCTGGTGGTGATGGATTGCGCGCTGTCGCCGATCCAGCAGCGCAACCTCGAGAAGGCGTGGAACACCAAGGTGCTCGATCGCACCGGACTCATCCTCGAAATCTTCGGCCGCCGGGCCAAGACCAAGGAAGGCGCGCTGCAGGTCGAGCTCGCGCATCTCAACTATCAACGCAGCCGCCTGGTGCGGTCGTGGACCCACCTCGAGCGCCAGCGCGGCGGCTTCGGCTTCATGGGGGGCCCCGGCGAGACGCAGATCGAAGCGGACCGGCGATTGATCGGCGATCGCATCACGCGACTCGAAAACGAGCTGAAGAAGGTCCAGGCGACGCGGCGGCTGCATCGCGCGGGCCGCCAGCGCGTGCCTTATCGCGTGGTCGCGCTGGTCGGTTACACCAATGCGGGCAAGTCGACACTGTTCAATCGCCTGACCCGCGCCGACGTGCAGGCGGCCGACATGCTGTTCGCCACGCTCGATCCGACCTTGCGTGCGATCAGTCTGCCGCATGGTGGCAAAGCCATGCTGTCCGATACCGTCGGCTTCATCTCCAACCTGCCGACGCAACTCGTCGCGGCGTTCCGCGCCACGCTGGAGGAGGTGCTGGAGGCGGATGTCATCCTGCACGTCCGCGACATGTCGCATGAGGACGCCGAGGCGCAGCAGCACGATGTCGAGCTGGTGCTCAGCCAGCTCGGCATCGATCCCGAGGCGACCGACAGCCTCATCGAGGTCTGGAACAAGATCGACCGGCTCGACGACGCGGCGCGCGAGAACCTCGCCAACATCGCCAGCCGGCGGCCGCCGGAGCGGCCGTGCCTGATGGTCTCGGCCGAGACCGGGGAGGGCGTCGACGCGCTGCTGCAAGCAATCGAGGACCGCCTCGCCGCTGCGCGAACCACGCTCGACCTCACCATCGACGCCGCCGACGGCGCCGGCATCTCCTGGCTGCATCGCAACGCCGAGGTGCTCGCCAAGGAACTGCACGAGGGCCACTACGACATGACCGTGCGCGTCGACGCTACCAAGCGCGACATCGTGGTGGAGCGCTACCACGGCATTCCAAGGGTGGCGTGAGCGAGCCGTCGCCTTGGCTTTCGCTCTCATCGCAGGAACGGTGGAAGACACCGCTCGGCGCGGGCGGCACGCCCGGGTTGCGCCCGGCTCGGATATGACCTAATCTTGCCATATTGTCATCGGGGCCGGCCAGCAGAGCTCGCATGATCTCGGAGCTCCCTTAGAAGAAGAAGCTGGGTCTCGTTTGTGGGGGCAAGCGTGGCTAAGGCGTATTCGGCGGTCGCAGCACGTCTGCGGCTCGTCACAATGTTCATTGTCGGCTTGGCCCTGGCGTCTTGCGCTAGCGTTCAGGGCGTCGAGCAGTTCGAAGCCTATCGTGTCGCTTTCGACAAGACCTACGGCGCCTCGACCGCGATTCTCGATCAGCTTGCCGTTCAGGAGCGCGCGCTGTTTCTGCGCCGCTACCGTATCGATGGATCGTCGGGATCGCTGAGGTTCGATCCCAACCTCGCGCGCTATTACACTGATGCCGTCGATCCGCCCGGGACGGCCGCCTTCCGCCATTCGATCGATGCGGTCAAAGCCTACAACGAGCTCCTCTACGGACTCGCGACCGGGCAGACCGCGGCAGCGCTCACAGCAAAGGTGGGACAGCTCAACGGCAAGATCATCGATGCCGCGGGGGAGGCCGGCGCGCTGCTCGGAATCGCGAACCAGGCCAAGATCCAAGCGCTCGGCGCACTGTTGAACGCCGCCTTCACCCAGGCGCAGCCGTTGGTTCAGATGGGGCTGACCTATCAGTCGCGCGAGGAATTCAGACGCTACGTCATCGAGTATCACCAACCGGTTCGCGCCATTCTCGTCGAGCTCAGACAGGGAACGGAAGCGATCTTTCCGGTCCTCACCGCGGCCACGTTGAGGCGATCGCGGGTGGCCGTGACCGCGGCGGAAGGCAAGCTCACCCAGCAGGAGGTCGAGAAGCTGGAGACCTATCGGAAGCTGCTCGCGGACTGGGTCATCCTGCTCGATGCCACCATCAAGTCGATCGATCAGGCGAAGGCGGCCGCCGAGGCGCCGCCGACCGTGGTTGGAACCATCACGGGACTGACCACGGTCGCCATCGAACTCGAAACGGCGTCACAAGCCGCCCGCAAACATCTCGCGGAGCTGGCAGCCAAATAGCGGCCGAACCCGCGACGGGGGGACATAGTCATGGCTGAGCTGGACGATCTCATCGATGAGGCCAGGGAGAAGCTGCGCGCGGCCTATGCCGAGGCCGAGGGCAATGCGCAGGTCCAACAGGGAATACGTGAGCAGCTCATTGCGCTGGCGGATCTCCAGGAGGACATCGCGCTCGGTGAGCTGCTCAGAAGGGCCGCGATCCTCAACAAGCTCAGCGCCATTCTCGAGGCGGCCATCGAGACCATTAAGCACAACATCGCCAACTTCTTCCTGGACGACCTCAAGGAGCTGAAAGACAAGATCGACAGGAAGTCCGGCGCCGCTCCAGGACGCCCGGCTTCGCCAAATCTCGGCGGCCGACCCGCCGGACCTGTCGTGCCGCCACCTCCACCTCCGCCGCCTCCCATCCACCCACCTGCACAGATGGGCCGCGTGCTGCTTGGTCGCGCGCCAGCCGGTTGCCGCGATCCCAGCGGCCCGCTGGTCATGGCGCTCCAGGCCGCCCTGATCCGGGCCGGCCAGGCGCTCGAGCCCGACGGCGCCTTCGGAAACATCACCGCCGGAGCGCTCCGGCGCTGGCAGAAGGCGAACGGCTTCGAGGAGCATGACGGCATCGACGAGGCTCAGTGGAAAAAGCTGACGCGCAGCGACCGCTTGCCCGCTCCGTTCGATATCTGCCTCAACATCACGGCGGACTATGAAGGCACGTCGTTCGATCGCGTTGTCGGCAATTTCGACGGTGCCGGCATCACGTTCGGACTGATCGGCTTCACGCTCGCGAACGGCGAGATCGGACGTCTGCTGACCAGGATCGAGGCGATGCGCCCGGGTTCGGTTGCGACGGCGTTCGGCGCGCTCTATCCGCAGCTCATGTCGATCCTGTCCGCCACCAAGGCGGAGCGTCTGGCCTGGGCCGACAGCATCTCGCTGGGTGCCAACAAATACGACGTGGCGAAGCCCTGGAAGGACGCCTTCAAGCGGGTCGGCTCCTATCCGCAAGCGAGGCGTGCCCAGATCGAGCACGCTTATGACGTCTATTGGAAGGCCGCCAGATCCCGAATATCAGACTTCATGCCAGGCAAGCCTCTGACGATGCAGGATGCCGCCTTCTGGTTCGACGCGGCCGTTCAGAACGCGCTCGACGACGAGGAGCGGGACCTGCTGAAGCAGGCAGGCCATTCCGCCGCGACGGGGAGGCAGCTGCGCGGTGACTTCGCCAAGATCATCGCCGACGGCAGCAGCCCGCGATGGCGCAGGGACGTGCTGTCCCGCAAGATGACCTTCGTCGACGGCACCGGCGCCGTTCACGGCTCGCAATACGCGCTGGACTCCTGGGGTGTCAGCAGCGCCGCAGTGGCCGCAGCCGATCTCGCGACGCCCTCGGCCATCATCGATCTGGTCAGCTCGGTGGCGACGGCGCCGCAAGACGATATCACGGCGCCCAGCGATGAAGCCGGCGAAGCCGCCATGGTGGGTGGTGCGGCACCGCTTACCGAAGCGGTAGCAGGGACGAGCCCGCATGCGGGTTGGCCGCTCTATGCGAGGTTCGCCGCCTTTATCGCCCAGCTAGGCCTGCGCCATTTCGACGCCGACGAGCTGCTGTATCTCGGCAGCCAGAATGCCGGAGGCACCTGCAAGGGTCTCAACACCTATCCACCCGAAACGCTCTGGCCGAATATCGCTCCGACGGCAGCGGTGCTCGACAAGTTGCGCGAGGAGCTGAATGTTCCGATCCGTATCCTCAGTGTCTACCGGTCACCGCTCTACAACAGGTGCATCGACGGCTCGGCCGTCAACAGCTTCCACATGCAGTTCAAGGCGGTCGACTTCGCCTGCGATAGCGGCTCTCCCGCTGTCTGGGCCGCGAAGCTGAAGGAGTACCGGTCGCGCGGAGTCTTCGCCGGCGGCATCGGCGTCTACCGATCCTTCGTGCATGTCGACACCCGCGGCTACAATGCGGATTGGACGGGGTGAGAGGCCGCGCGGCTGGTTCGATTGCGGCGTGGGCAAGATACGCGAATGCGTGAACTACTTCTCCAACCGCTTGGCCTCGTTCCACAGCTCGTCCATCTCGTCGAGAGAGGCCTCCGCAAGCGTGCGTCCCTTGGCGGCGAGGGCGTGCTCGATGTGAGCGAAGCGACGTTCGAACTTGGCGTTGGTGCTGCGCAGCGCAGTCTCGGGATCGACTTGGGCGTGGCGGGCGAGGTTGACCAGCGCGAACAGCAGGTCGCCGGTCTCGGCAGTCAGCTCGGCGGCGTCCCTCTTGTCGAGCGCGGCTTCGATCTCGTCGGCCTCCTCGCGGATCTTCTGCAACACCGCGCGTGGATCGTTCCAGTCGAAGCCGACGGTGGCAGCCTTCTTCTGCAGCTCCATCGCGCGCACCAGCGCCGGCTGCCCGGCCTTGACGCCTGATAGCAGCGAGGACTTGCCGGCGTGCTCCTCGGCCGGCCGTCGCGCGGCGCGCTCGGCCTTTTCCTCGGCCTTGATGCGATCCCAATTGCCCTTGTTGGGCTTGGCGACGTTGCCGTCCGCGTCGGGAAACACATGCGGATGGCGGCGGATCATCTTCTTCGTGATGCCTTCGACGACGTCACCGAACGCGAACGCGCCTTGCTCCTCGGCGATGCGGGCGTGATACACCACCTGCAACAGGAGATCGCCAAGCTCCTCGCGCAGGTCGTCGAGATCCTCGCGCGTGATCGCATCCGCCACCTCATAGGCTTCCTCGATCGTATAGGGCGCGATCGTCTGGAAGGTCTGCTCGACGTCCCAGGGACAGCCGGTGACGGGCGTCCGCAGCGCGGCCATGATTTCGATCAGGCGTGAGATGTCGCGGGAAGGGATCATGGCAGGTCCTGACGGCGTCTTTCGATCGGCTCCTGTATGCCTCAAGCCACGCGCCGGTCCCAGCAAAAACGGCCGGAGAGCGCAGCGAGCGGCGGGTTGGCCGGGCCTGATGATGATGCTAAGCGGAGAAGCATGATTGAACAGGATGACACGGCCCTGGTGCTGTTCTCGGGCGGGCAGGATTCGACGACCTGCCTCGCATGGGCGCTCGACCGCTTCGCCCGCGTTGAGACGATCGGATTCGCTTATGGTCAGCGCCATGCGATCGAGCTCGATTGCCGCGCCAGGCTGCTCGAAGGCCTTGCGCACATGCGCCCCGACTGGGCGGCCAAGCTCGGCTGCGAGCATACGCTGGACATTCCGACGCTGGCGGCGATTTCAGAGACCGCGCTGACGCGCGACGTCGCCATCGAGATCGGCGCCGACGGCCTGCCCAACACCTTCGTGCCGGGCCGCAACCTCGTGTTCCTGACCTTTGCTGCGGCCTTGGCCTATCGGCGCGGCATCCGCCACATCGTCGGCGGCATGTGCGAGACCGACTATTCTGGCTATCCGGACTGCCGCGATGAGACCATCAAGGCGCTGCAGACGGCGCTGAGCCTCGGTATGGCCCGTCGCTTCGAACTGCACACACCGCTGATGTGGCTGTCGAAGGCGGCGACCTGGCAGCTTGCCCATGATCTCGGGGGCAGGGGCCTCGTCGATCTCATCCGCGACCAGTCGCACACCTGCTATCTCGGCGAGCGCGGCGCACGGCACGATTGGGGGCACGGCTGCGGTCAATGTCCCGCCTGCGAGCTGCGCGCCAATGGCTGGCACGCTTATGTCGGCGGCGGGTCCTGATACGAAAGCGGGGCCATCGGGCCCCGCCTCAGGCGCAGATTGACGTGATCGAGGTCAGGCCGCTTCGTGGTCGGACGGCTCGCGCTTGCTCACGACGACGAGATCGGTGTCGGCCTCGTCATGGCTGTCGTCGTCCTGGCTGACGGCGGCGGAGGCCGCCTGGGCGGCGAGACGCGCGGTGATGTCGTCCTTCGCATCCTTGCTGCTCTTCTCCCAGGCTGGCGCGTTGAGGACGACGATGTCGTCATCGTGGCCGGCATCGGCCTCATGATCCGCGGGCACGATCGACGGCGATGTGGCCTCGACGACGCGCAGCGCGGGAGTCGCCGGCTCTGCATCGACCTCGGCTTCCGCGGGCTCGGCGGTGGGCTGCTCCGCGACCGCGGGCTCGACCGCCTCGTTCTCGGCATTGTCCTGGTCGACGTCGGCGGCCTCGGCGGCGACGGTCTCCGCGGACGCGGTCTCGCTCGCGGCCTCTGCGCCCACAGCGGCGGCCTCGGGCTTCGCGTCATCGGCAGCTGCAGCCACACTCGGCGCGGCCGCTGCATCGTCCTGCGCGGTGAGGCCGAGATGCTGCGAGATTTCCTTGATCACCCTGTCGATCGCCACGAGCACGCGATATTGCGGGATCGAGGTCATGTGCTGCTCGAACCGGGTGCGCGCATATTGCAGCGAGTCGATCACGTCGGTCGCGATCGACGAACCAGAGGCCTCCGTGCCATGCAGCGCACCGGCCGCCTTCTCGGTCGAGTCCTCGATCAGCAGGAAGGCCTCGTATTGCGGGATCGATTTCAGCTTTTCGTGATAGTCGCGGCGCACGCTCATGAGCGTGTCGATGACGGTGGCGAAAGACTCTGGCGCGGGCATGTCGGCGTCCCCCTCAACTTCAGCACAGAAGATGCGCGGGACGCTACGGACACACTCGTGAACGTTCAATTTCGAGCAAATACGGCTCTTCGCGTCATGAATACCGGCCCGTTAAGACATGATCGTCAAATGCCGTGCAAGCTGGTCACCAGCGCTTAACGCTGCTCAGCCGGCGAAATCTTCGGGCGAGAGCTCGATCGGCTTGCCGTGGGGCGTGCGGTCGGCGGCGTGATCCCAGGCGTCGCGGTAACGGGCAAGGTTGGCCGACGTGGTCACGCCCTTGTCCGCGACCAGGCGCTCCAGAGTCGCGAGCCAATGCCGGTAATAAGTGTAACCGCAATCGGAATCGCCTTCGGCCTGCGCGCGCGCAATCTCCTCGGCGAGCGCTGCGGCCCATTCGGGCCAGGTGAACAGCCCGCGCGCGTGCAAGGTCACCGCCATCGCGAAGGCGTGGGCCTCCCACGGCTCGCGAAACACCGGCCCGTCGGCATCGACGGGAATGCCGGGCAAGGCATGCGTCGCCGCCAGCGCGGCGTGATGATCGGGGCCCGTCATGCGCGCTCCAGATACGGCTCGAAGGCGTCGACGGTCACCTCGAGCAGCGGGTCGGGCGCATCGGCCCACAACTCGGCGCCGCTGAACGACACCGTATAGAGCCATTGCGGATCCTCACCGCCGCCATGTGCGTTGCTGTCCGGGAAGACGTGCGTCCCTCTGACCGCCTCGATGCGGCCGAGATGGCCGCGGACGTAGCGCGGCAGGCGGGTATGGGTCGGCGGATGCATGTCCTTGGCGCGCACGCGGTCGCCGACCGCAAACAGCGCGGGCCTGGTTGCCGGGCGCTCCGTCGGGCCACCCCGACGCAGTGTGCCAGCAACCTCGTCGGCCGTGAGGATGCGCGCGACGGGCTTCGGCGGATGCAGGACCTTGCCGGCGGCGAGCTCGTCGGCTTCGACGAGATGCCGCTCCTGCATGAGGCGCGCGAGACCGGCGAGCCAGATCTGGTAGTAGCTCATGCCGAGGTAATCGTCGGCCGGCCGGTTCTCGCGCGCAAAGCGCGACATGTCGATGTTCCAGCCGCCCGGCATCGCCATCGCCAGCGTGATGGCGAGCGCACGACGCTCCCACGGGGCGTGAAACACCGGCTCGTTCGGCTCGGGGCGGACCGGGCCGAAGCCGGAAGCGCCGCCCATGTCATGCGCGCCGTCCATCAGGATCGCCCCCCGGAGCGTTGCACCTCATCGGGTCGCTTCGGCAGGCCGGTGCCGATCATGCTGTCGCGCGTGACCAGCTCCGCGAGCTGCTCCTCGCTCCAGCCGTCGGTGCCTGCGGGGCGCATCGGCAACACGAAATAGCGGATTTCCGCGGTCGAATCCCAGACCCGGATCTTCGTCGTCGGCGGCAGCTCGAAGCCGAAATCCTTGAGCACGCCGCGCGGGTCCTTGACCGCCTTGGCGCGATAGGGGGCGGACTTGTACCAGACCGGCGGCAGGCCGAGCACCGGCCATGGATAGCAGGAGCACAGGGTGCACACGACCATGTTGTGCAGCTCGGGGGTGTTCTCGACCGTCACGATGTGCTCGCCCTGGCGCCCGGCATAGCCGAGCTCGCCGATGGCCGGCGTGGCATCGGACAGCAGGCGGTCACGAAAGGCCGGGTCGGTCCAGGCCCGCGCCACGACCTGGGCGCCGTTGCGGGGGCCGACCTTGCTCTCATAGGTCTCGATGAGCACATCCAGCGCGGCCGGGTCGATATAGCCCTTCTCGGTGAGGATGCTCTCGAGTGCACGGACGCGCAGCTCGGTCTCGGACAATTCCGAGTGATCGTGGTGATGGTCGTGGGGGTGATCGTGATCGGTCATGGCGTGAAAATACGGCGATCCCGCTGCACTGTCGAGCAAGGCGTTTTCCAGGTGGTGAGCCGTCGCGAAGGCACGCTGAAAATGTAACTTCATTTTCGGCGGGTTCCACCGGTTCAAATCGGCGCCGAGTTATGCTTCCTGTTGGACGATGCCTGCCGGGCAGGGGGCAAAACGACCACAGGATTGAGGTTCATCAATGCCGAACGACGTCTCCCGCCGTGATCTTGCGAAGCTGGCCGGACTGGCTGCCCTCGGGGCGGCGAACGGGCCAGCGCAAGCCGAGGAGGCCGCCGTGAGGGAAGATGCCAGCCGTCGTTTCCCCGCCGATTTCGTCTGGGGCACGGCGACCTCGTCCTATCAGATCGAGGGCGGCGCCACTGCCGATGGCCGCGGCCCCTCGATCTGGGACGTGTTCACGCACATTCAGGGCAACATCGAGGACGCCAGCACCGGCGACGTCGCCTGCGATCACTACAACCGCTACAAGGATGACGTGCGGCTGATCAAGGAGCTCGGCTGCCGCGCCTATCGCTTCTCGATCGCCTGGCCGCGGCTGTTTCCCGATGGCGGGCTGACGCCCAATCCGAAGGGGCTCGACTTCTACAACCGCCTGGTCGACGAACTCCTGGCCAACGGCATCGAGCCGTACGCGACGTTGTACCATTGGGACCTGCCGCAGGCGCTGCAGGACCGCATCGGCGGCTGGCGCTCGGCCGACGCCGCCAAGGCGTTCGCGCATTATGCCGGCTACGTCGCGCAGCATCTGAGCGACCGGGTCAAGACCATCTTCACCATCAACGAATGCGGCCGCTTCATCCCGTTCGGCTACGGCCTCGGCGTCGATGCGCCCGGCCTGAAGCTGCCGCCGCAGGAGGTCAATCAGGCGCGCCATCACGTGGCGCTGGCGCACGGCCTTGCCGTCCAGTCGATCCGCGCCCAGGGACGGGCGGGCACGCGTGTCGGCATGGCCGAGAATATCACCGCCTGCCTGCCGGCGATCGATACGCCGGAGAACATCCGCGCCGCCGAGATCGCGACGCGCGAGATGAATGCCGGGTTTCTCAACGTCATCCTCGAGGGCCGCTACACCGACGGCTTCCTGGCCTGGTCGGGCAAGGATGCGCCGGTCTTCACGGCGGACGAGCTGAAGACGATCGCCGCGCCGGTCGATTTCGTCGGGCTCAACATCTACGCGCCGCAGGCCTATGTCGTGGCCTCCGACCGCGCGCCAGGCTTCGACGTGCTTCCGATGCCGGCCTCGTTTCCGCATATGAGCTCGCCGTGGCTCTTGGTCGGGCCGGAGACCGCCTATTGGGTGCCGAAGCTCGCCGCCAAGATCTGGAATCTCAAGACCATCTACATCACCGAGAACGGCACCTCGTCGGACGACATGATCACGGCCGACGGCAAGGTCCACGACCTCGATCGCGTGATGTACTTGCGCAACTATCTCGCCCAGTTGCAGCGCGCGACGTCCGAAGGGGTGCCGGTGAAGGGCTATTTCCTGTGGAGCCTGATGGACAATTTCGAGTGGGTGTTCGGCTACAAGCAGCGTTTCGGCGTCTATCACGTCGACTTCGACACCCAGGTGCGCACGCCCAAGCTCAGCGCGTCCTATTATCGCCACGTCATCACGCGCAACGCCGTGAGCGCGTGAGCAGGTGGCCGCGCACGCTGGCGCCGTGCGAATGAATGACGACGTGCGGCGCTGATCGTCCCCGGACGTCGATTGATCGGCGTCAAATCTTCACGTGTTGATTGCAAATCCATGATCTGGAAAGCACACCGCGTGCGACTCTTTTGCGCGCGCGAGGTTTTCGAGGCGAAAGGACAGGAAATTTGACGTAAACCGCTGGCAGCCGGCTCCTCAACAGAGAATTCTTGCATGCAAATTTTCCTCATTCGTTCGCCCGCGCGGATTGTGCGCGCTGCGGTCTTGTCCTGCATGGTAGGCGCGATCGCGAGCTCCGGCGCCTGGGCGCAGAGTTCGGCCGGTGATGCAGACAAGGCTGCCAGCGAAAGCTCCGCGACGGCGCCGCCCGAGAAGCCCGTCGAGGCCGAGGTGAAGCCGGCGGGCACGGACAGCAAGCCCGTGGAGCAGGTGGTGGACAAGCCCGCGGGTGCGGCCGAGCCGGAGAAGGTGGCGGCCGAAAAGGCCGCTGAACCCGCAGCACCAGCGGCCGCTGCCGTTGCGCCGACGGACACGGCAGCCGGCAAGCCCGGAGAGCCGAAGGCCGACGAGTCGACAGCAGAGTCCAAGGCTGAGTCCAAGCCGGAGGCCGATGCCGCTCCCAAGCCCGCCGTCACCGAGGCGAAGCCGGCCGAGCCGGTCGTTCAGCCGGCCGCTGCCAAGGACGCCGTCGCTCCGGTCCAGGACAAGGCCGAGGAAAAGGCTGACAGCAAGCCTGCGGTCGCAGCGCCTGCCGAGAAGCCCGCCGCCGCTGCGGAGGCGAAGCCAACGCCTGCTGCGGCCGAGACCAACAAGCCCGCATTGCCGTCTGCGGCCGTGGCCGCGCAGCCGACAGCCGCTCAGGACAAGCCTGCCGCCAAGCAGGACGTTGCGAGCCCGTCAGCCAAGCCCGAACGCCAGGGTCACGCGCACCATCACCATGCCAATGGCGATCAGGACAAGCCCGCCAAGCGAAAGCGCAACGCCGGCAAGAAGAGCGAGTTGAAGCGGGAGGCGAAGAGGGGCAGCGTCAGCTGCAAGACCTTCCGCACCTATGATGCGGCGAAGGGCACCTATCGCGGCTATGATGGGCAATTCCACGCCTGCTCTTGACCGCGATTGCTGGGGATCGTGCTGGCGGCCGCTGCTGATCCAGGATCAGCGCGGCAGCGGCGATTGAATGCCGGAGTTGTTGCGGGTCAGGAACGTCCCGAACGTCGAGCCCTGCTGCGGCGGCTGGTTTCGCGCCAGCCCCGTCGTGGTCCGCTGCTGCGGCGTCACGACGATCTGCTGCGGCGGAGGCGGCGGCACGCCCGCGCCGCGCGCCTGCGCCGCCTGGTTCGACATCCGTGACACCAGGCGCATCAACTGATCCTGGCCGGCCTGCAACTGCTCGATGGCCCGGGTGTGATCGCGGCTGGCCTGATCCTGCGTGGACTTGATCTGCTCGATGCCCTGCTGCAGCTCGGCGATATCGCGCGCCATCCGCTGCATCAACGTTCCCGGCTCACGGGCGCCGTCTTCCGAGCCTCTCAACGAGGCGTTCGACATCATGGCCTCCTCGTTGCCCGGCTGGGCCGAGGCCTCGTCCTGTGTCCCCTCGGTCGCGCCAGGCATCCAGCGGTCCATCAACGACGAGCCGGCGTCGCGCTGCGACCAGGCGACGGATCCGCCGACCAGGACGACCAGCAGCGCGAGCCCCACGGCATTGCGGCCGCGCAACTTGCCGAGCGGTGCCTTGATGCGCGCCCAGCGGCTGACCGCAGGACCTGCAGCGTCGCGGGTACTGGCGGCTGCGGCCGCATCCGCCGCCACGCCCGGTTTCTCGATCGCCGCCAGCCGGGTGTCGATCCGCGTCAGGACCTCGCGCAGGACCCGCCGATACAACTGATCGTAGCTGGTCTTCTCCGGCTTCTCCGGGGCGAGGCCGATCTCGCTCGGATCGATCTGTTGCACATTCTGTGTGGATTGCATTGGTGATCCCCAAACCCTGAACGCCCGCCGCCGACGCCGATTTCTCTTTGAATTTTCAAACGTGACTCGACCCGCCGCTTTGGCCGAAAGCAAGACAGCGTCGTGACGAGGAGGGGGCCTTTTCGGACAATATTCCCCCCGCAGCGGTGCCTAGGACTGGTGGGAAAGTGCTGGAAAAGCCCGAGTTTCTTGCATCGGCGTCAAGCTGGAATATGCCGGCACCTATCTGGTCTCGCGCTGGCGGCGCTTCTCGCCGTCATGACCTGCGACGTGCATGAGGTGCTCAGTCACTTGTGCGGCAGCCTGCCTGAGCCGCCGTCCGCCAAGGGCCGGGACGAGCCCGGCCATGACGATACGGAGACGACGCGCGCAATACTTCCCATCGTCATATGCAGGAGTGCCGGGGGCAGGGGCACCCCTGCTCGGATCTCATCCTCAGAAGTTCGGAAACCGAGGCTGGCGCGTCTGTGGTGGCTGCGGCGGTCTTGGCGCGAGACGCGCGGCTGCGCCGACGGTCGTGGGCTCGGTCTTCGACGTCCGGACGGCGCGCGCGAGCTGCTCCTGGCTGGCCTGCAGCTGCTCGATGGCCTTGGCTTGATCGCGGCTGGCCTGCTCCTGGCTGGCCTTGAGATCCTGCAGCCCGGTCTGCAGCGCGGCGACGTCATGCGCGATCTTTTCCATCAGGGGGGCGAGCTCTCGCTCGGCCGCGGGCGGCATGTCGCGCTCGGGTGTTGCTTCGGCCATTGCGGAGGATGGATCGCTGGACCGTCCGGAGGACGGCTCCGGTGACGGCGACGCGGACGGAGATGATGCGGCCGGGACCGTGTCTGCGGTCTCGGTTGTGCTCGATCCGGACGTCGCCGCGTCCCCTCCGCCGGTCGGCATTGCCATCTGGGGCGTCTCGCGACGGATGGATTGGATCGCGGCCTCGATCCGATCGGTCACCGATGTGATGGCCTCCTGATGATCGCGCGCCAATGTGGTGACAGCGCCCACGAGCCCGGCTGAGGCGGCGAGCGTGATTGCGGCTCGTAACACGGGCCGACGCCTCGTTGCGGTTGGCGCAGCTGCGCTGCCGGCTTCGGCCGATGGTTCGGCGGCTTCGACGGCCTCAGCATCGACTTCAGCCTCCGCCGCAGCCTGGGCCTCGATGGCCGCAATCCGCTGGTCGATGCGAGCACGCACCTCAGTGAGGACGCGCTGATAGATCTGCTCGCAGATCTCGTTGTCGGGCGACAGCGCGACATCGTCCGGATCAACTTCCTTCGGCGCCGACTGAACTGACATGTCCTCGGGTCCTGTACGCGAAACGCCCGTGCCCAATCCCCGCCAGCGATTTGGCCAAGGGCTTTGACGAAACCAAGACTAAGGGGTGACCAGTGAGGGGCGATTTCGCACGCCTGCGTGGCTGACGGCGCGGTGCCATCGGGCCGGCACGGGCTGTGACATCTCACCATCGGACCCGTATCGCTTTGCGCGCTGCACGCTGCATTGACACGGCTTGGTTGCGGTATAGGATGCAACTTCCCGATGTAGAGGGAGGGCCATGCTGATGCATGTGCAGCGCAGATTTCTGCTTTCATTTTCTTTGTTCATTTCGATCGGCTGCCATAGCAGCTCGAGTTTTGCGCAGAGTGAGAACCAGAACAGCTATTCGGCATTCGTGTCGGCGTTGTCCGCGATGTCGGTCTCGGCGAACGATCTGATTCAGAACGAAAGAAATGCCGCACGGCGCGAGTTCGTTAGACAAAAGGTGACCGCCAAGGTTCTGGCGGCATTTCCTCATGCGTCGGGCCAGGCGCCGGTCACGGATGCGACCAACAAGATCTCGCTTGCGGACGTCCTCGATGAGGCGGAGCTGCTGTGTGAGTTTCGCTGGAGCAAGAAAGTGGTCGTGGCGAAGATCTCGCCGCGAGAAAACGCTGCCTCGATCACGGTCGACCATCTCGGGACGCGGGCGCAGCAGGATTACATCAATGCGGTGACGAGCCAGTTGCAGGCGCTGGCCGCGCCGAGCGATGCCTCCGATATTCCGTCGGCGATCAAGTCGCTGTTCTCCAGCTACCAGGTCGACGTGGCGAAGAAGCCGAGCGCCGACCCGCAGATGGAGAGCCAGTTTCGCAAGAGCTGCGAGGCCGACCTGAAGGAGTTCGATGCTGCCTACTATGGCATCGTCATTCCTCAAACGTCAGAGCTGGTCGCCGCTGCTGCTCCGTTGGGCGGCGGCACGGGACTGCCGGATTTGAGCTTCTTCGGCCCGATCGGCGCATTGTTCAACACGGTCGCCGGAATCGTGCAGCCCGTCCTGACCAACTTCTCCAACATCCTGAACGACGCGCGCAAACGTGCGGCGATCAAGGAGTTCCTGAAGGACGATCAGCACAAGCAGGATATCATCAGCGCCGGGCGCGGCCTTGGACGAGCGACCTCGGACTATCTGTTCGCCAGGCGCCTGATGCTGGCGGGAGAGTTTGCCGAGCAGATCGCGCTGGTCGCAGGCAATCCCCTCGATCTCAGTTCGAAAGAGGTGAAGGAGGCGTGTGGGGCGGGCGAGGCCATGTACAGGCGAAACGACAAGGGCATTCTCAGTGGACGGTTCCGCAGGTGCCACGCGCTGATCTGGAACCACTTCGAGAAGGGTCTCGAAGCCGCGCTGAAGACGGCCGCCTCGTACGACCAGATCGCCGATACCGGCAACACCACGCTGGCCCTCAACAAGTTCAACGGCCTGGTCGCGCAATATGACGAGATCGTCGACAACAGCGCCGCGCAGGCAGATCTCTGGAAGACCGTCACGCAGATGCTGACCTTCGCCGGGGCGGTGACGACAGCCTTCTCGCAGGAGAATCTCAAGAAGATCGAGCAGGCATTCGACGCAGTCTCGAAAGGCAAATGAAGCTCGGGCGCAACTGATGGCGCCCTTGTCGTGCAACGGCGGCCAGGCTCGAGATCCAGGGTCGGGAGCGGAAAAACGGTTCGAGGCGTCATTGGTTTCGAAATCATTTGGGCGACGGCAGAGTCGACGATCTGCGCCAATGTATCTTGGTGGGGAGTAATGACATGGCTCTCGCGGGATTTTTGCAACCGCTGCAGCCGCTGGCGACGGCCCCCGTCAACGCAGCGCCGGCAGCCGGTGCTGCACCGACGATGGCGGCGGCGGCGCTGACCGATTTTATCGTGACACCGCAGGAGCAGGCGGAATGGTGCTGGGCGGCCGTCAGCAGCAGCGTCGGGAATTTCTATGGCCAGGCGTCCTGGACGCAATGCGCCGTCGCCTCCGCCGAATTGACGCCGCTCAATTGCTGTGGAGATGCCGCGGCGGGGGACTGCAACAAGCCCTGGAGGCTCGATACGGCGCTGCGAAGCGTCGGACATTTCGACCGGATGACATCCGCAAGCCTCGCGTTCGACGCCGTGCAGGCCGAGATCAATGCCAGGCGGCCGGTCGGCTGCCGCATCGCCTGGGCCGGCGGCGGCGCTCACTTCGTCGCGCTAGGCGGCTGGCTGATCGCAGGCAACGGCACCCAATATGTCGACGTCCGCGATTCTTTCTACGGACCGACCCGGAAACGGTATGTCGATCTCGTCTCGGCCTACAAGTCGCCCGGCGATGAGTGGAGCCACAGCTATTTCACGACCGACCGGGCGATCGCGGTCGCCGCAGCTCCATCGCCCGATTCAGACTCTCCGATATCCGCCTGACCGAGGGAGTACCGCATGGCCATCAGGATGCCGCCAGGACCGGCCGGTGGCGTTGCCGTCGTCGAGATGGCGCTGAACGACCTGATGGCCGATCGCGTTGCGGCGTTCGCCGCGAGCAGCGGCGCGCCTCAGCTGACCCAGCCCATTCGCCGGTTCGTGGTGAAGCTGAACGAGCTGACCGATGCAGGCTTCCTTGCGCGCGCCAAGCCGGTCGGCTGGCGCTATCTGGTGATTGGCGGCGGTTCATCGGCCGTTGCCGATGTGAAGCACGATGCGTCCGGCGCCCCCGATTTCGACAGCCTGATCAGCGGCGACCTCGCAGCGCGTCTGGCGAAGGCCGCGGAGCAGGCCGAGCAAATCTATGGCAGCCGGGCCGGCGAGTTCGAAGCGCGCATCCTGGATATCCCGGCGATCTACATGTCGGCATTCTGGCTGCACGGCCCCCGTGACATCTTCATTCCCCTCGTCGACGGCCATCCCAGCAAGCCGCTGCCGCCGCGCGAGGATGCGTCCTTCATCTTGCGCGCCGTCCAAGCCGCTGCAAGCAAGCGCCGAGCGGCGCAGAAAGGTGGAAACGTGCCCAATCCAGCTGATCAGACGGACTTGCAGCGCGCCATCGATGGCCTGATCAAGGCGGCGTTGCAGATCAATCGAGCAGTGCGCCAGCTCAGCGAGATCGGGCCGGCGGCCGCATCGCCGGCAATGGCCGCGCCGGCAGCAGTGACCGGCGGTGCAGCCGCGGCCACCACCATTCAGTTGACGGCCGACCAGCGCCTTGTCTGCGAGCGCATGATCAATGCCTTCGAAACCGGCTCGGTGCAGGGCGACTACAGCAATATCACCGTCTTCAATGACGGCCCGCACGACATCCGGCAGATCACATATGGACGCTCGCAGACGACGGAGTACGGCAATCTCCGCGAGCTGGTCGCCATGTACAGCGAGGCCGGCGGTCGGTTCTCGAACGAGCTCCGTCCATATGTCGAACGGATCGGCAGAGTAGCCCTGGTCGACGATGCCACGTTCAAGGGCTTGCTACGCCAGGCCGGCGCGCAGGATCCGGTCATGCGCGAGACCCAGGACGTGTTTTTCGATCGGCGCTATTTCAAGCCCGCGCTGGCCTGGGCGAACACCAACGGCTTCACCCGCGCATTGTCAGTCCTCGTGATCTACGATTCCTTCATTCACAGCGGTGGCATTCTCGATCTGCTGCGGGCGCGCTTCCGGGAAGCCGTTCCAGCGCGCGGCGGCAATGAGCAGACCTGGATCCGGGAGTACACCGAGACCCGCAACGACTGGCTGCTGAACCATCACCGTCCTGCCGTTCGGGCAAGCGCCTATCGGACGCGAGATCTTATGCGCGAGATCGGCCGCAACAATTGGGATCTCGCGATGCTGCCGATCTCAGCCAACGGCGTGCAGGTCGATGCGCGCCCGCCCGGAGATCTTCAGATCGCAGCGGAAAGCCCGCCGCCTGGCGTGCCCTTTTTCGATCAGCCCCTGGTCCAGGACGCTCCCATGGTCCAGGACACTGGGGGGGAGGATCCCGGCGCGCCCGTCGCAGGGGAGTTCGACGACCTCGCGAGCGAAAAGGATATCGCGAATTTTGGCGAAGGCGGTGCCCTCGATCTCGCCCCGCTCGGCGGCGCTGCGGGTCCAGCTCCACTGCTCACCCTCGACATGAATGCCGCCTGGAGCTTCCTGCAGGCCTGCATGACGTCGCGGCCGCGCGTCACCTACGGTCTTGGAAAGAAGGTGCCTTTCCTCGGCGCCGTCCCTGGCCGTGACTTCACGCAGGTTGACTGCAGCGGCTTCGTACGCGAAGCGCTACGCCGGGCCACCAGCCCTGCGCTCAGGTTTCCGGATGGCTCGGTCAATCAGCATGACTGGATCCGCGCGCAGGGATTTGCCAAGTCGACGGTGGCCGCAGCGACCCAGAGCGACGGCCTGGTGCGGATCGCGTTTCTGCGGCCGCAGGACACGTCCAGCCATATCGGCCATGTTGTCCTGATCTCGGGCGGCAAGACGCTGGAATCGCATGGCGGCGGCGTTGGCCCGGATTCGCGGCCCTGGACCGGAGCCAGCTGGCAGGCCAGCACCTTCGTCTATGTCCTTGCCCACGACCACGACACGGTCGCTGCCATCGCCGGCATGGCCATGGCGCCGGTCGCCGCGCGGCAGGCGACGTTCTCGGTCAAGACCGGCCATCGCTACCGCGCCACGCTCAGTCTGCAAGGGCTCGAGCAATTTGCCAGCAATGACATGGTTGCGGCCCGGCTGCAGGGATACGGCTTCATCAACGTCACGGTCACCGGCAGTGGCGGGAGCCGATCTGCAGAAGGCACCTGGGGCGGAGCCGATACGACGGCTCAGCTGGATGCGCACATCATCGACGTCGTCGAAATCCCGGCAGGTGCCGCCGGGCGTTTTGCGTGACGCCGCGCTGAACCGGAAGGAGCTTCGCCATGGCGAAGAAGAGCAAGGACGATGACGCGGCCACGATTGCAGCCCTGCAGCGCGTTGCAGAGCTGATGCAGTCGACCAGCGAAGATCTGCAGGCCTTCATGAAGTCCCGCGCCGTCGGCGGCGCCGCCACGGCGGGGGCGGGGGCGGGGCAGGTGAGCAGTTGGGACGATCCTTTCAGCGAGGCCGTGCCAAGCACAAATCCCCCGCTGGCCCCAACCCGGCCGGTCCCGGTCGTCACCAACACGTTCTCGGCGATGCGCGTCACCACGGCGGATCAGGCGCCGCCGGTCGCCAATTATAATCCCGGCACGCCGGAGTTTCGCTACTGGGTCGCTAACGAAGCGCTGGCGCGGGGCATCCGGTTCTGGGGCTCGCTGCTGCCCGCCGGCACGACCTGGTCCACTTCCAATCCGATGCAGGTTAGCCTGGTCGAGGCGGGGACGCAACTGAACGCGAACTACACGCGCCGGTTCGGCTTGCGCTTCTACCGGCAGAAGGTGCGCGAGATCGACATCTTCACCGCCGAGAGTCCGGATGTCGTCTGTCACGAACTCGGACACGCGGTGCTCGATGCACTGCGCCCGCAACTGTTTCATGTTGCGAACACCGAGACAGGGGCGTTCCACGAATCCTTTGGCGACATCAGTGCGCTGCTGTGCGCGTTGCAGGTTCCCGAGATGCGAAAGGCGGTGATCGAGGAAACCGGCGGTCGGCTGAATACGAGCTCCAGACTGTCACGTCTGGCTGAGCAACTGGGCTGGGGCCTCCGTCAGATCAGTCCGCGAACGGTGGAGCGCGACTGCCTGCGCAACGCCGCCAACCGCTTTTTCTACCGCAGGCCAGATCTGGTGCCGCCGGTCGCGGATGCCAGCCTGCTGTCGAGCGAGGAGCATTCGTTTTCCCGCATCTTCACCGGCGCCTTTCTCGACGCGCTCGCTCGGATGTTCTCCGCAGGTCCGTCAAAGGATGAGGCGAGCCTTTTGAGCGTGAGCCAAAACATCGCCCAGATCCTGATCGACGCCGTGCATGGCGCTTCGATCACTTCGGCCTATTTCAGCCAGGTCGCAGCGGCGATGATCCAGGCCGATGAGGCGCGCTTCGAGGGCCGACACAAAGCCGAGCTCACGGGAGCGTTCCTCGAGCACGGCATCCTGTCCGTCGCTTCCACGCTTCAGATGGGCGCGGCGCCGCTGCCGGAGGCCATCCATCTGGGCGCGCTCGACATGACGGGCGCTGGAGGCGCCGCGATCATCTATTCCTATGAGGACAGAAAGGACGATGATGCGCACCGCCTGGGCTTCGGCGAGACGCCCGACCTTCCGCTTCGCCCGCTGACCATCGGGAGAGATCTGCAGTTGGAGGTGCATGCGCCGGAAGACGAGGGGCGGTTTGCCGTCGCGTCGGCCACCTATGGAGCTGCTCCCTATGACGGCGCCATGAGCCAGGAGGCCGCGTCCTACAACTTCGTTGCGGGCCTGATTCAGCGTCAGCAGATCGATCTGAGCGAAGCGACGCCATCGCTGAGCGGCGCGGGAAAGAAGCGGGACGGACGAATGACGCACGCACTGGTGATGGAAGGGGGCAAGAGCGTGCTGAAGCGGGACGGCTTCGCCTGTGGCTGCCAATCCCCAGGCCTGGTGTGCCGCTGATCGTCTGTGCCGCGGCGTCGGGCGTCAGAGGTGCTCGAGGTCGCCGTTGGGATAGAGCAGGTACTTCACGTTCGGAGGCAGACTGCGCAGCTGTTCGGCAGTCCAGCTCTCGTCGACCGCCGCAACCTTGTGCTGAGCCTTGAGGTTACTCAGGAAGCTCGCGTCATACTCGCTCGCCGGAATGCGCCGCGCAGCCAGCGGTCCATGGTCGTCACTCGCCGGGCTCATCTGCCGTGCTCTGTTTGATCTGCAGGCTTCACGTGTGGCCATCCGTGCGGTCCCGCATCCAGCGTCGCGGGCCACCACCAGCCTCGATCTAGGACCGCAACCGGGCTTCGGCAAGGCACGACGGAGCAGGCGCTGCCGGACAGGTGAGGTTTCTCGCAAATCAGGTCCGATGATGCGCACGGGCATCGGACGAGACCGACAGCCCAACAGCGGAACGATCTGTCGATAGCCAATTCGCATAAGGTATATTATGGAATATTTATATGTCCAGGCAGATCAATGGCTTGGCGCCAAAACCTCAAACTTCGGCCGCGACGGACGCTCCGGCACGCCTCGGCAGCGATATTTTCCGCAGCTTGCAGACAGCCGAGAATCGCGCCGCGCATGGCCCGCTGCGAACGCCGATATTGCTGCTGCGGCCCATCGCTGCAATAAGCGCAGATGATGTCGCCGACGTCGCCCGGATTCGTCCGGCGTCGCCCGCGGCGCGATGCAACAAGAAGAAGCTTCTTCAGGGAGAAACGAGAATGAGCCTGTCACGACGCGCGCTGCTGAAGGCCACGGCGGCCTCGGCCGTTCTGGGTGGGATTGCGGCCCCGCATGTCGCGCGCGCTGAGAGCGCCGAGTTCACCTACAAATACGCCAACAACCTGCCCGACACCCATCCGCTGAACGTCCGCGCCAAGGAGATGGCGGCGGCGATCAAGGCGGAGACCAACGGCAAGTTCGACCTGCAGATCTTCCCGAACAACCAGCTCGGCTCGGATACGGACATGCTGAGCCAGATCCGCTCCGGCGGCGTCGAGTTCTTCACGCTGTCCGGCCTGATCCTGGCGACCCTGGTGCCGGCGGCGTCGATCAACGGCATTGGCTTCGCATTCCCGGACTACGACACGGTCTGGAAGGCCATGGACGGCGATCTCGGCGCTTACGTGCGCGGCCAGATCAACAAGGCCGGCCTGATGGTCATGGACAAGATCTGGGACAACGGCTTCCGCCAGACGACGTCGTCGACGAAGCCGATCAACGGCCCGGACGATCTCAAGGGCTTCAAGATCCGCGTGCCGGTGTCGCCGCTGTGGACCTCGATGTTCAAGGCGTTCGACGCGGCGCCCGCCTCGATCAATTTCAGCGAGGTCTATTCGGCGCTGCAGACCAAGGTCGTCGAGGGCCAGGAGAACCCGCTGGCGATCATTTCGACGGCGAAGCTCTACGAGGTGCAGAAGTACTGCTCGCTGACCAACCACATGTGGGACGGCTTCTGGTTCCTGGCCAATCGCCGCGCCTGGGAGGCCGTGCCGGCCGACATGCGCGCCATCGTCGCCAAGCACATCAACGCCGCCGCCGTGAAGGAGCGCGAGGACGTCGCCAAGCTGAATGCCGGCCTGCAGGCGGATCTCGCGGCCAAGGGCCTGACCTTCAATCAGCCCAACGTGGCGCCGTTCCGCGACAAGCTGCGCACCGCCGGCTTCTACGCCGAGTGGAAGGGCAAATATGGCGACGAGGCCTGGGCGCTCCTGGAAAAGGCCGTCGGCAAGCTGTCCTGAGTTGGACTGACTTAGACGCGTTCGGGTGACGTCATGGCGCATGCCGAGTTCACGGAAATAGCCATCAGCGAGGTGGTCATCGAGACCCCTCGCCGCTGGTCCTGGCTCGACCGCCTGGAGGCCCTGCTCGGCCTCCTGGTCGAGATCCCGGCTGCGCTGCTGGTCGTGGCCGAGATCGTCATCCTGTTCGCGGGCGTTGTGGCGCGCTACGTCGTGCACCAGCCGCTGATCTGGTCCGACGAGCTGGCCTCGATCCTGTTCCTGTGGCTCGCGATGCTCGGCGCCGCGGTGGCGTTCCGCCGCGGCGAGCACATGCGGATGACGGCGATGGTGGCGCGCGCAAGCCCGAGCTTGCGTGGCTATCTCGATCTGGTCGCAACGTCCGCCGCGCTGGCGTTCCTGGTGATGATCGCCTGGCCGGCCTGGGAATACTCCTACGAGGAAAGCTACATCACGACGCCGGCGCTGCAGATCTCCAACATCTGTCGCGCGGCCGCGTTGCCGGTCGGCATCGGGCTGATGGCGCTATTCGCGCTGATCCGCCTGGCGCGCGCGGCCAACGCCAGGACGATGCTGCTCGCCGTGGTGTCCATCGCGGCGATCCTGGCGCTGTTCTGGCTGGCGCAGCCGGTGCTGAAGCCGCTCGGCAACATCAATCTCGTGATCTTCTTCGTCGGCGTGGTCGGGTTCTGCGTCTTCGCCGGCGTGCCGATCGCGTTCGCGTTCGGGCTCGCGATCTTCGGCTATCTCGCGCTGACGACGCGCACGCCGCTGATGGTGCTGGTCGGGCGCATGGACGAGGGCATGAGCCACCTGATCCTGCTCTCGGTGCCGCTGTTCGTCTTCCTTGGCCTCTTGATCGAGATGACCGGCATGGCCCGTGCCATGGTGGCGTTCCTCGCGAGCCTGCTCGGCCACGTCCGCGGCGGACTGCATTACGTGCTGGTCGGCGCGATGTATCTGGTGTCCGGCATCTCCGGCGCCAAGGCGGCCGACATGGCCGCGGTCGCGCCGGTGCTGTTTCCGGAGATGAAGGCGCGCGGCGCCAAGCCCGGCGATCTCGTCGCCCTGCTCGCCGCCACCGGCGCACAGACCGAGACCATCCCGCCGAGCCTGGTGCTGATCACCATCGGCTCCGTCACCGGCGTCTCGATCGCGGCGCTGTTCACCGGCGGCCTGCTGCCGGGCGTGGTGCTGGCGATCACGCTGTGCGCGCTGGTCTGGTGGCGTTACCGCAACGAGGACATGAGCGGCGTCCGCCGCGCGACCGGAGCCGAGATCGGCAAGGCGTTCATCGTGTCGCTCCCTGCCCTGGCCCTGCCCTTCGTGATCCGCGCCGCCGTCGTCGAGGGCATCGCGACTGCGACGGAAGTCTCCACCATCGGTATCGTCTACGGCGTGCTCGCGGGCCTGCTGATCTATCGGAAGTTCGAGTGGCGCCGGCTGATGCCGATGCTGATCGAAACCGCCGCGCTGTCCGGGGCCATCCTGCTGATCATTGGCACGGCCACCGGCATGGCCTGGGGCCTGACGCAGTCCGGCTTCTCGCGGTCGCTGGCGGCCGCCATGACCGGGCTGCCGGGCGGGTCTGCGACCTTCATCGCGGTCTCGATCGTGGCCTTCACCATCCTCGGCAGCGTGCTCGAGGGCATTCCGGCGATCGTGCTGTTCGGGCCGCTGCTGTTTCCGATCGCGCGCGCCGTCGGTGTGCACGAGGTGCACTATGCCATGGTCGTCATCCTGGCGATGGGAATCGGCCTGTTCGCGCCGCCTTTCGGGGTTGGATATTATGCGGCCTGCGCGATCGGCCGGGTCGATCCCGCCGAAGGTATCCGGCCGATCTGGGGCTACATGCTGGCGCTTCTCATCGGCCTGATCATCGTTGCGATTTTTCCGTGGATTTCGATCGGGTTCCTGTAAACTCTTGAGGTGACAAGGGAGGGCAGCCATGAGCACGAACCAGTACCAGCTCGGCCTCGACAAGAACCCCGCTAACTACGTGCCGCTGACGCCGCTCAGCTTCCTGGCGCGCAGCGCGGCCGTCTATCCCGACCACGTCAGCACGGTCTATGAGGGCCGCAGCTTCACCTGGCGCCAGACCTATGAGCGCTGCCGGCGCTTCGCGTCCTATCTCGCAGGTCGCGGCATCGGCGAGGGTGACACGGTCGCGGCGATGCTGCCCAATATCCCCGCGATGAATGAAGCGCATTTTGCCGTGCCGATGGCCGGCGCCGTGCTCAACACGCTCAACATCCGGCTCGATGCGCCGTCGATCGCGTTCCAGCTCGATCACGGCCAGGCCAAGATCATCCTGGTGGACCCTGAGTTCTCCGGAGTGATCGGCGAGGCGCTGAAGCTGATGAGCGGCCCCAAGCCGTTCGTGATCGACGTCGATGACGCCTCCTACACCGGCGGCAGCCGCATCGGCGAGATCGAATACGAGGCCGCCGTCGCCGCAGGCGATCCGAGCTTCGAACCGCGCCGTCCTGCCGATGAGTGGGACGCGATCGCGATGAGCTACACGTCGGGCACCACCGGCAATCCCAAGGGCGTCGTGACGCATCACCGCGGCGCCTATCTGAACGCCGTCAGCAACATTCTCGCCGGCGGGCTCGGCCAGCATCCGGTCTATCTCTGGACCCTGCCGATGTTCCACTGCAACGGCTGGTGCTTCCCCTGGACCATGGCGGCGGCGGCCGGCGTCAATGTCTGCCTGCGCAAGGTCGAGCCGAGCAAGATCTTCGAGCTGATCAAGACCCACGGCGTCACCCACATGTGCGGCGCGCCGATCGTCTACAACGTGCTGATCAACGCGCCGGACGCCCCCAAGGGCAAGCGCGAGAGGCCGGTGGTCGGCCTGATCGCCGGCGCCGCGCCGCCGGTCGCCGTGCTCGAGGGCGCCGAGAGCATCGGCATCAAGCTGACCCATGTCTACGGCCTGACCGAGGTCTATGGCCCCGCCTCCGTCTGCGCCGAGCAGCCCGGCTGGGACGACCTGCCCGCGCCTGAACGCGCGCGGCTGAAGCGGCGCCAGGGCGTGCCCTATCCCCTCCAGGAAGCCGTCACCGTGCTCAATCCGGAGACGATGCAGGAGGTGCCGCGCGACGGCGAGACCATCGGCGAGGTCATGTTCCGTGGCAACATCGTCATGAAGGGCTACCTCAAGAACGAGAAGGCCACGCAGGACGCGTTCGCCGGCGGCTGGTTTCACACCGGCGATCTCGGCGTGCTCGACGAGCACGGCTACGTCATCATCAAGGACCGCTCCAAGGACATCATCATCTCCGGCGGCGAGAACATCTCCTCCGTCGAGGTCGAGGACATCCTCTACAAGCACCCCGCCGTGCTGTTCGCCGCCGTCGTCGCCAAGCCCGATCCGAAATGGGGCGAGGTCCCCTGCGCCTTCATCGAGCTGAAGGACGGTGCGGAGGCGACCGAAGCGGAGATTATCGCGTACTGCCGCAGCCACATGTCCGGCTTCAAGACGCCGAAGGTGGTGGTGTTCGGGCCTATCCCGAAGACGTCGACGGGCAAGATCCAGAAGTTTCTGCTGCGGAACGAGGTGAATTCGGCGAAGGCAATTTCGGCGTAGGGCTGCTGCCGAACTATTTCAGCTGAGCTGATCAACTGCATCGCCGTGCTCGGTGCACCCTCTCCCCTTGTGGGAGAGGGTGGTTTCGATGCGAAGCATCGAAAGCGGGTGAGGGGTCGCCACGAACTCGGAACGGAATGTGAGGCTCGAACCCCTCACCCGAGTGAGTCCGCAGTGACCACCTTTGAGCCCTCTCCCACCCAAGGCGAAGCTTCGCTTCGCCTTGGGTGCGAGGGCACAGTCACAGGCATCATGAAATGAAGGATGGATCGGTCCAGACCAGCGCTGCCTACCCACGACGCAGCACCCTGCCCGTGAGGTAGTCCAGCAGATAGACATCGCCATTGAAGTCGATCACTTCAATCGCCATTGGGAGGCACCGAAATCCCTCGGTGAAGATATCACGACCGTCTGTGGCCCAGATCGTTTCCCCCTTGAGGGATAACCGGGAGATCTGGAGTTCGCCGTGAGATATCAGCGCGTGATGCCGGTCGTCCCAATACACACCGAAACACGATGCCCAATCGACCTCCAATGACCATTCCATCCTCGCAGTCTGCAGGTCGAGGCACACAACCTGGTTGCCGATGGCAAGGAACAACCGCCCGTCGAGTTCGACGGCAGAATGTTGATGCACGGTCGTTGGTCCTCGACCGGCGCCGAAAACCACCGACCACTTCCCGTCGATACTGACCCCGTAGATGGAATAGGGTGTGGAGTCATCCAGCCGGTATTCACTTTCGTATCGACGCAGATTGTCGGTCGATCCGAACGTGTAGGACGGCTCGTCCAGCACCCTGATTTTTCCGCTAGGTGTATCCAGAACCAGTTCTCTCTCGCGCGTTGTCATCGTCGACCATGCATGCCTATGGGTTCGCCGGTCCTGATACATCGAGATTTGGTAGATGGGCGGCAGCAGTCGGTTGAGCTGCCAAAGAAGGGGAGCCATGACTCAGCCGTCTCTGCTCTTCTCTGGATAGTATTGCGGCGCCTCGCGGCGGTCGTACATGCCGTAGTCGCGGGTAACTTCCACCACGCGAATGTTGTCGGCGCCTGGTTCGGTAAGCAGCCGCGTGACGAGCGCGATGCCGGTGGGCTCATCCGGCAGCTCGATCAAATGCGCGAAGCGACCGTCGCGATAGACGCTGGAAAAGCTCTCGACCGGTAGCTCTGTTGCGGCGCTCAGCTTCGGCTCTGCCGTCTCCAGCACCAGCACATAGGTCGGCGCGCGCCGCTTCGGATCGTTGTACGTCCCTCGCCGTTCCGGCTGCCAGGCGGCCTGCCCCGGTCTCACCTCTTGGATCAGCTCGGCGACGCGCAGGCGATAGTCGGAAAACACCCTGTCGCGGCCGAGTGTCTGGATTTCGTGGTGATGGGCGTGGACGCGCCAGGCGGTCATGGCGCCCTCGTCCTGCCAGATCTGGTAGGACAGGATCCGATTGTCGCGCGACAGGCTCTTGAAGCGGTCGAGGAACAGGCAGCCGCCGAGCGCATCGAGCTCGGGCCGCAGCGCGGCTGCGAGTTGCAGGTACTGGTCGAGATGGCCGGGCTTGACCTCGACCTCGAAGAACAGCGACAGCATGGTGGCGCCTCCATGTTCCTGGTGTTGGCCGAGCTTCAAACATCGTGGCTGGCCAGAACCGTCATTGCGAGCGAAGCGAAGCAATCCAGAGTCCCGCAACGACTCTGGATTGCGTCGTCGCCTTCGGCTCCTCGCAATGACGGCCGGGGTGGCGACGAGGCCTACGCGGTCAGTTCCAGCCGCATCCCGTCATAGGCCGGCGCCACGCCGGCCGGCAGGCTCTGGCGCAGCACCTCGTAGTCGAGGTCGGCGGTCATGTTGGTGATGACAGCGCGCCGCGGCTTGAAGCGCTCGATCCAGGCGAGTGCGTCGTTGACCGAGAAATGGCTCGGATGCGAGGCGGGGCGCAGGCCGTCGACGATCCAGAGGTCGAGGTCCTCCAGCGCACCCCAGCTCTCCTCGGGGATGTCGTTCAGATCGGGCGTGTAAGCGGCGTCACCGATGCGGTAGCCGAGCGCGGGAATGTTGCCATGCTGGACCAGGAAGGCCGTCAGCCTCAGCTCACCGCCCTTCCCCTCCACTGCCTGGGTCTCGCCGGCCTCGATTGAGTGCTGGGTGAGGATCGGCGGATAGTCACTGCCCGGCGGCGAGATGAAGCAGTAGGAGAACCGGTGCATGATGTCCTTGGCGGTCGACTGGTTCAGGTAGACCGGAATGCGCCGGCGCTGGTGCATCACCACGGAGCGCAGATCGTCGATGCCGTGGGTCTGGTCGGCGTGCTCATGCGTCAGGAACACCGCATCGATGTGATCGACCTGGGTGTCGATCAGCTGTTCGCGCAGGTCCGGCGAGGTGTCGATGACCACCCGCGTCACGCCATGCGCGCCGCGGCGCTCGGCCAGCAGCGAGCAGCGCCGGCGGCGGTTCTTCGGGTTGTTGGGATCGCAGGCGCCCCACCCCAGCGCCGGGCGCGGCACGCCCGCCGAGGAGCCGCAGCCGAGGATGGTGAGCGTCAGGGTCATGAGAGCTCCTGCGGTCGCGGCACCTTGGAGAACAGCTTGAAGAAGGTCTCGGTCGTCTGTTGTGAGAATTCCTCGAACGACACGCCGCGCGCTTCCGCCAGCACCTTCGCGGTCTCCACCACATAGGCCGGCTCGTTGCGCTTGCCGCGGAATTTTCCCGGCGCGAGATACGGCGCGTCGGTCTCGACCATGATGCGGTCGGCCGGCACCTCGGCGGCGAGCGCGCGCAGGCTCTCCGACTTCTTGAACGTCACGATGCCCGTGAACGAGATGTGCAGTCCGAGATCGATCGCCTTCATCGCCAGCTCGCGTCCGCCGGTGTAGCAATGCAGCACGGCCTTGAAAGGTCCGCGCGCCATCTCCTCGTCGAGAATGCGGCTGCACTGCTCGTCGGCCTCGCGGGTGTGGATCACCAGCGGCAGGCCGGTTTCGCGCGCCGCGGCAATATGGGCACGGAACCCGCGCTCTTGCGCGTCCTTGGAGCCGTGGTCGTAGAAATTGTCCAGCCCGGCCTCGCCGAGCGCGACGACCTTGGGATGCCTGGTCAGCCCGATCAGCTCATCGGCCGAAATGCCGTCCTCCTCGTCAGCATGATGAGGATGCGTGCCGACCGAGCAGAACACGTTGTCGAACCGCTCAGCGATGGCGAGCAGTTCGGGCAGCCGCCGCACCCGGGTCGAGATCGTCACCAGGCGGCCGACACCGGCGGCGGCGGCGCGCGTGACGATGCCCTCCAGATCCTCGGCGAAATCCGGAAAATCCAGATGGCAGTGACTGTCGACCAGCATCACGCCGCCGTCGGCTCGATGTAGCGCGGGAACACCGCCTGCGGCGCCGGCAGCTGCGTGCCGGCCGCGATGCGCACATCCCCGCCGAGCTGTGCGAAGCTGCGCTCACCTTCGGGGATGCCGAGGCTGTCGAGCAGCTTCGCCGACGCCGCCGGCATCACCGGCTGGGTCAGGATCGCGACCTGCCGGATCACCTCGGCGGTGACATAGAGCACGGTGTGCTGGCGCTTCGGATCGGTCTTGGCCAGCGCCCACGGCGCCTCGCCCGCGAAATAGCGGTTGGCCTCGGCCACGACCGACCACACGGCGTTGAGCCACTGGTGGATCTGCTGCGTCGCCATCGCCTTGCGCGCCGCGCCGATCATCGCATCGGCCTCGGCCAGGATCGCCTTGTCGTTCGCGGAGAACTCGCCGGGCTCCGGCAGCACGCCGCCGAGCTGCTTTGCGATCATCGACAGCGAGCGCTGCGCGAGATTGCCGAGATCGTTGGCGAGATCGGCGTTGATGCGCGCGACGATCGCCTCGTGATTGTAGTTGCCGTCCTGGCCGAACGGCACCTCGCGCAGGAAGAAATAGCGCAGCTGGTCGACGCCATATTGGTCGGCGAGATTGAACGGATCGACGACGTTGCCGACCGACTTCGACATCTTCTCGCCCCTGTTGAACAGGAAGCCGTGCGCATAGACCCGCTTCGGCACGGGCACGCCGGCCGACATCAGGAACGCCGGCCAGTACACCGCGTGGAAGCGGATGATGTCCTTGCCGATGACGTGCACGTCGGCCGGCCAATATTTCCAGTTCGGATCATTCTCGTCGGGGAAGCCGACACCGGTGATGTAGTTGGTCAGCGCGTCGACCCAGACATACATCACGTGCTCGTCGTCATGGGGCACGCGGACGCCCCAGTCGAAGGTGGTGCGCGAGATCGAGAGGTCCTTCAGGCCACCCCTGACGAAGCTCGTGATCTCGTTGCGCCGCGCGTCCGGGCCGATGAAATCGGGCTGGCTCTCGTACAGCGCCAGCAGCTTGTCCTGATAGGCCGACAGGCGGAAGAAGTAGCTCTTCTCCTCGACCCACTCGACGGGCGTGCCCTGCGGCCCGCGGCGGACGTTGTCCTCGCCGACTGTGGTCTCGTCCTCGGCGTAGTAGGCCTCGTCGCGGACCGAGTACCAGCCGGAATAGGTGTCGGCGTAGATGTCGCCGTTCTCGAGCATGCGCGTCCAGATCGCCTGCACCGACTTGTGGTGGGCGGGCTCGGTGGTGCGAATGAAGCGGTCGAACGACACATTGAGCCGCTCGTCCATCTCGCGGAAGCGGCCGGCGTTGCGGGTCGCAAGCTCGGACGGCGTCAGCCCCTCGTTCTGCGCGGTCTGCACCATCTTCAGGCCGTGCTCGTCGGTGCCGGTCAGGAAGAACACATCCTTGCCGTCGAGCCGCGCAAAGCGCGCAATGGCGTCGGTCGCGATCGCCTCATAAGCGTGGCCGATATGCGGGCTGCCATTGGGATAGGCGATCGCCGTGGTGACGTAGAAGGTGTTGGCGTTGTCGGGCGCGGCGGCGACGGGCGCTGCGGCTTCCGCGGCCTCGGTCACCTCGAGCTCCTCCACTTCGACAAGCTCGACCTCAGCAACTTCAATCTCGGGAATTGCAGCGGCCTCGGCCTTCGGCTTGCGCGGCGCCTTGGGCTTCGCGGGACGCGGCGCCTTCGGCGTCTCGACTACGACGGGGGCGACGGATTTTTTCGGCGCGGCCGGCGGCTTGGCTGCCGCAGGCTTCTTCGCCGCAGCGGGCTTGCCGGCTGTCTTCTTGGCTGGCGTCGTCGAAGGCTTGGCCGCGGCTTTCTTGGCAGGCGCTTTCACTGCCTTCTTCGGGGCGCTCTTGGCCGCCTTTGACGTCGGTGCCTTTGACGCCGGCGCCTTGGACTTCGGTGCCTTGGCTTTCGCGGCCGCTACCTTGACGGCTTTTGCCTTGTTCGCCTTGTCCTTGATGTCCTTGCCCTTCGCCGCCTTGTCCTTCGCGCCGGCCTTGGCCTTCGCGGGCGACTTGGCAGCCTTCTTGGCGGCAGCCTTTTTCGCGGCGCCCTTGGTCGCCGGCTTGCCCTTCTTCACGGTTGTCTTGCTGGCCTTGGCCACGGCAGATTCCTCTTTGACGCCGTCGGTGGACGGATTGATCCTGATGATCCCGGGATGATGGTCGGCGCGTTACCGCGTGGCTTCGGCGAGCATCCCGAACACCGAGAAAACCAGCGGTTTTCGCTCCAGATTATAGGATTCGGTGTCGCGCGCGGCGCGGACGATCTTTTCCCATACCTCCGCCAGCCGTGCAAGGCGCGGCAGTTCCGCGTTGGGATCTTGCGCCCGCAGCCGTTCCGCCACCCAGCGCTCGATGCTGTCGAGAAAGCTCGCCAGCGCGACGCGGTCGCTGGTGCCGAGCGCATCGCCCAGGGCATGCAGCTCGCCGGCGTCGATTCGCGGCAGGCTCGCCAGCAGCGCGGCGGTCCGGGTCTGCAGCTGCAACCCGTCGCCGCCCATCAGCATCAGGGTCCTGGAGACGCTGCCTTCGGAGGCTTTGGCGGCCTCCCGCAGCGCCGGCTCACCGCCGTCCATGCCGGTGGCCTCCACAGCCGCGCTGATGACGTCCTCGGTCGACAGCGCCCGCAGCGAGAGCCGTCGGCAGCGCGACTTGATGGTGGCGAGCACCCGCGCCGGCGCGTGGCTGACCAGCAGGAACAGCGACTGCTGCGGCGGCTCCTCGAGGATCTTGAGCAGCGCATTCGCCGCGTTCGGATTGAGCTCATCGACGGTGTCGACGATGCATACCCGCCAGCCCTCGACGGCCGCGGTCGAGCCGAAGAACGAGATCGTCTCGCGGGTCTCGTCCACGGTGATGACGGTGCGCAGCACGCCCTTGTCGTTGGCCGAGCGCTCCAGCGTCAGCAGCCCGCCATGCGCTTCCGAGGCAATCAGCCGTGCGACGTGGTCGCCCGCGTCGACGTGGAGCGAATCGGCTGCGCGCACGTCCGCTGCCATGGGATCGCGATGCGTCAGCACGAAGCGCGCCATGCGATAGGCCAAGGTCGCCTTGCCGATGCCCTGCGGCCCGCCAATCAGCCAGGCATGGGCCATCCGCCCGCTGCGATAGGCTGCCAGCAGCGCCGCCTCCGCCTCACGGTGCCCGAACAGCGCCGTGGTCTCGCGCGGATGCCGGACCGCGATCTCCGGCTCGACCTTGCGCGCGCTCATGATGCCGCCGCCACGGCCGTGAACAGCCGCTCGCGCACGGCATCCCAGACGATGTGCGCCACGGTCTCGGCGTTCGCGGTCGCGTCGATCAGCACGCAGCGCCGCGGCTCAGCGGCCGCGATCTTGTGAAAGGCGTCGCGCAAGCCCTTGTGGAACTTGATGTCCTCGCCTTCGAACCGGTCCGGCGTGCCGCTCCCGCGCCGTGCCGAGGCACGCTGCAGGCCGACCTCCACGGGCACATCGAGGATCAGCGTCAGATCCGGCTTGAGGTCGCCGATCGTGACCCGCTGCATCGCGTTGAGCACGTCGGGCGCGACCTTGCCCTGGCTGCCCTGATAGGCCCGCGTCGAATCGAAGAAGCGGTCGCACAGCACCCAGCTGCCCTGGTTCAGCGCCGGCAGAATCACGTTGCGCACATGGTCGTCGCGGGCGGCTGCGAACAGCAGCGTCTCGGCCTCGGCGCCGAGCAGCTTGCCCATTCCGGACAACACGAGGTGGCGCATAATTTCGGCGCCCGGAGACCCGCCGGGCTCGCGGGTCAGCACCACGCGCACACCCTCTTTCTCCAGACGATCCGCCAACATCTTGATCTGCGTGGATTTTCCAGCGCCCTCGCCGCCCTCGAAGGTGACGAATCGGCCGCGGCCCGGACCACGTTTCAAAGCTGCTTCCGCCATGTCTCTAGAGCTTCTCGGCCCCGGCGCGGAACATCCCGATCACGAGCTCGCTCGCCCCATCGATCGCGCGCCGCATCGTGGACCCCCTGCCCACCGCCTCCGCAGCATAGACGGGGGCCTCCATGGCGATATTGGGGCCGCGCCAGACCCTGACAACCCCGACCTTCTGCCCGGGCTCGATCGGAGCCTTGACCGGGCCGCTGTAGACGATGCGCGCGATCAACTTGTCGCCGCCGTTCTTCTGCACCATCACCTTGAGCGGCACCGGGCTCGACAGCTTGACGGAACGGCTCTCGCCGCCGAACACCTTGGCGTACCCGACCGGCTGATCCGCCGCGAACAGAGTGCGGGTCTCGAAGTTGCGGAAACCCCATTCCAGCATCTTCTTGGCCTCGGTGGCGCGATCCTCGGGATCCTCCAGGCCGTTGACCACGACGATCAGCCTTGTGCCGTTCTGCACGGCCGAGCCGACCATGCCGTAGCCGCCCTCCTTGGTGTAGCCGGTCTTCAGCCCGTCGGCGCCTTCCATCGCATTGAGCAAGGGATTGCGATTCTGCTGACGGATCTTGTTCCAGGTGAATTCCTTCTCCCCGAACAGCTTATAGAATTCAGGGAAGTCCAGGATGATGTGGCGGGCGAGCATCGACAGCTCCCGCACCGTCATCTTGTTGCCGGGGTCGGGCAGCCCGTTGGAATTGGCGAAGGTCGACTTGGTCAGGCCGAGCTCACGCGCCCGCTTGGTCATGTAGTCGGCGGCGAAGATCTTCTCGTTGCCGGCCATGCCTTCGGCGAGCGCGATGCAGGCGTCGTTGCCGCTCTGGATGATCGCGCCATGCAGGAGGTCGCTGACCGAGACCTTGCTGTTGAGCGCGGCGAACATCGTCGAGGTGCCCGACGGCGCCCCGCCCTTGCGCCAGGCGTTCTCGCTGATCCGATACTCGTCGTTGAGCTTGATGGTGCCCTGCTTGACGGCGTTGAACACCACCTCGGCGGTCATCAGCTTCATCATGCTGGAGGGCGCGCGCAGCTCATCCGCGTTCTTCTCGAACAGCACGCTGCCGCTGTTGGCCTCGATCAGGATCGCCGTCGGCGCGTCGCCGTCGAAGCCGCCGTCATCCTTCTTCGCGCCCTGGACGCTCTGATTGGCGGCGTAGAGCATGCCGCTCCAGCCCATCGCCAAGGCCGCCGTCAATATGACGAGCGCGCGCGCGGCCCGCCCGGAGGTGAAACCGGCGCGACGGAACGGTGAGGGCATGAGGTTCATCGGCTAAGCTCTGGAGCGCGCTGGGAATCTAGCAGCTGGGCGGAGCGCAAACAACTCGGCAATCCCGCGGGGACGGCGGCTGTCCCGTGATTTGCACCGGGCTCAGCGCGATGCGATCATGATTGCGCAAAAACAGGACGTCGAGGGTGGAAGCGGTGTCGCCGGGTATCATCAAGGTCAATGGGATCGAGCTGTTCGTGCGCGAGCAGGGCAAGGGACCGCTCGTGGTTCTCTGCCACGGTTGGCCCGAGCTGTCCTATTCGTGGCGGCATCAGATGGCGGCGCTTGCGGAAGCCGGCTATCGCGTCGTCGCACCCGACATGCGCGGCTTCGGCGGCTCGCAGGCACCGGCGGACGTCACCGCCTATTCCATCTTCGACATCGTGGGCGACATGGTGGCGCTGGTCACGGCGCTCGGCGAGGACAAGGCGGTCATCGTCGGTCACGACTGGGGCGCGCCGGTGGCCTGGCACGCAGCGATGTTCCGGCCGGACATGTTCACGGCGGTCGCCGGCCTGAGCGTGCCGCCCCCGTTCCGCGGACGCGGCCGGCCGCTCGACACGCTCCGCGCCGGCGGCATCGAGAATTTCTACTGGCAGTATTTTCAGGCGCCCGGTGTGGCCGAAACCGAGTTCGAGCGCGACGTGGCGCTGACCATGCGCACGATGCTGGCGCGCGGCTTCTCCGATCCGCAGTCCCTGTTCGTCGCGCCAGGCAAGGGCTTCCTCGGCGCGGTGAACCCCGACCTGCCCTTGCCGGCGTGGCTGAGCGAGGCCGACCTGGCGGCGTTCGTCGCGGCCTACCGCGCCTCGGGCTTTCGCGGCGGCCTCAACTGGTACCGGAATATCGATCGCAATTGGGCACTCACCGCGCCCTGGCAGGATGCGCAGATCCGGCAGCCGGCGCTGTTCATCGCCGGCAGCGAGGATGCCGTGGTGACCGGACTGATCGGTGCCAAGCGCATTCAGGAGATGGAGCGCGTGCTGCCCGATCTCAGGCGCAAGCTGATCATCCCCGGCGCCGGCCATTGGATTCAGCAGGAATGCGCCGACGAGGTGAATGCGGCGCTGATCGCATTCCTGCGCGAGGTCGCGCCTGTCGGCGCATGAGCGAAGCGACGATCAGGGGCTCAGCACCAGCTCCATCCGGCGATGCGCCGCGGTGGCGTCCTCGGCGACATCGCGGAATCCCAGCCGGACGTAGAACCGCATCGCGTCCTCATTGGCGGTGGAGACCGCGAGCGAGAGCACGTCGGCGCCCTGCTGCCGCGCGGCTGCGGCGACAGACTGCATGATCTCGCGTCCGACGCCCGCGTTGCGGGCGCCCGGCAACAGCGCGAGATCGACCACGTGCCATCGCGACGTCCCGCGGTCGAGCAGCAATCGCCCCACGGGCGCACCGTCGCGCAGGATGATCAGCGACTGCGCCGCGGGACATTGCACCGCATAGCCTGCGAGCTGCGCACGATATTGCTGCGCCAGCACGACTTCGATCATCGCGGGCGGCAAACCGCCGGTGGCCAGTTGTGCGCCTTTGACGGATCTGAAGAGGTCGCTCAGGAACGGTTCGTCGGCGGTCTCGGCGACACGCAGCCGCAGACGCGCGTCCGTCGACACGATCTCGCTTTCGATCGTCGGCACCGCGATCGCGCCGCGGCGTCAGGAATTGTTGAACGACGGGAAGAGGCCAGCGTAGCAAATGCACCAGATCAGCGCCTGGGTCGGCTGCATGTTGTCGTGCGGAATGTTCTGCCCGGTCAGTGTCACGGCATTGACCGAAAAGGTGGTGTTGGCCGGCGGTGCCACGAAGCCGTTGAAGGTGGGATCGATGGCGGTCATGGTCGAAGGCGTGCCCGGCCCCGGCGCGGCGTTCGCAGCCCCCCTGCTCCCGAGCTGCAGGTTGTGCGTGTGGGCGGGCAATTCGGTGGACAGGAGGGACACGGTGCTGCTTCCCATCGTTTCGCCGATGACGCGCGGCTGGAGGCCGGGTCCATCGCCCTGGCCGTTGGTGATGCTGCCGCTCAGGTTCGGTAGCTGGAAGTTGGTCGTGCCGTTGCCGCCGTAATAGGTTCCTATCAAGGCAAACAGTGGCGTGAACCGCTGGATCGGCAGCACCTGGCCAAAGCACGGCAGCCAGGCATTGTTGAAGCCACCGGTCGCAAAGGTGAAGGGGAAGGCCTGGATTTCGCCAACGAAGGGATCAGACACGTCGTCTCTCCTCGAGAATGTACGGATGAAGCCGATTGAATTGCGAGCGGGCTTCAGCCTGGCGACGGGAAGATGCCGTTGACGCAGATGCAGTAGTTGCCCACGACGGTCGGCATGATGTTGTTGTGCGGCTGGCTCTGTCCCGCCGTCGCGAGGGACGTCGGCGACATCACCGCGTAGGGTGCGGCGTCGGCAGCCGGCGCGTAGAGATTTCCGGTCGACGCGGTCGCCAGATGGACGGTGGGTCCCGGTTCGGTGACATCGGCGACGGCGAGTGACGACAGCAGCCCGTGATTGTGCGCCGGCATCTCGCTTTCGATCAGCAAATGCTCGTCCTCGCCGGCCATTTGGCCGAGGATGTAGGGCGCCGATCCGCCCGGCGGCTGCCCCTGCCCGATCGGAACGCGGCCGCGCAGGTCGGGAAGGTTGAAGGTCTGGACGCCGTCACCGCCAAAGGTGGTGCCGATCACCGCGTAGAGCGCATCAAAGGCGGAGATCGACTGCGAGCTCCCGTCGCAAGCGAGCCAGCCGTCGGGAATGCGCGGAAAGGCAAACAACCTGATCTCGCCGAGAAACGGGTCTGACATCCCGAGATCCTTTCATTGGGGTTTGCAGCGCGACCGCGCTGAGCGCGGTGCGAAGGAATTGGGCGAAGGAGCTGCGCCGAAGGACACGGATCGGGTGGCGCCGAAACGCAGTGCTTTGCTGCCGCCTCAATCGCGCGAGGGATAGACCCCCTGCATTGCAATCAGGTAGTTGATCACGAGGTAGGGCTGCATGTTGTTGTGCGCCTGCCCGCCTCCGGTGTCCGTGATGTTGGTACCCAGCGCCAGTGGCTCTTCCTGCGCGCCCGCAGTGGCGAAGATCGCCTTGGCATTCGGCGGCGGCGGCAGCGTGTTGGCCCCGAACAGATTGTTGGCGGGAGATGCACCGCGACCGGCGCCGGCTGTGGTCGAGGCATTGAAATTGTGATTGTGCGCGGCAATCTGCGACACGTTCAGGGTCACCGTGGTCTCGCCGCTGACCATGCCCGCCGGAAACTGGCCGCTGCTCCCGGTCGAGCCGAGGATGGCCCGGCCGCGCAGATCAGGAAGCGCGAAGGTGGTGACGCCGTTGCCGCCGTAATAGGTGCCGAGCAGTGAGAACAGGCCCTGATTCGTCTGAATCGCGAGCAGCGCACCGTTGCAGAGCGCCCATCCTCTCGGTGGCTGAGATCCCGCAAAAGGCATGATCTGCCCCAACACAGGCGTCATCGGCATGCGCTTCTTCTCCCAATGTCATTCTTTGAAACGAGGAGCGGGGCTTTGAGCACCACCACCGCACGCTGAAATCTTGCCGTCGAGAAACAACCTCAGAGAGAAGTCTAAGTTGTGATGCGCGTATCCGTCAAGTGCATAAAGTTCCACAACTTCTGCTGTTGCACACATGCAACGCAAGGCGGAAGTTGTTCGCTGTAGGGTTGAATAAACTTGCTCGTGAGCGGCCAAGCATCCAAGGTTGCGGTTGTGTTACCAAATTTGTTGGAAACGATAATTTTTTTTGGGCGGCACCCTCAGTTCAATGAGGGGCCACGAGGGGCACGGTCAAATTGTCAACCGGAATTGGGCGCCGGAAATTTCGCGAGGGCTGCGCGCAACTGCGACGGGCGCTAACCCGTGTCGGTGTGGCTCTTGCCATGCTGCTCGGCGCAACCCTGGCTGCGCAGGCGGCCTGTAATTTCACGACCGCTTCGACGAGCGGCGCCACCATCACGATCAACGGCACGGGTGCGGGCAATGCCGTCGGCCTCTGCGTGCAGAACGACGTCGTGCTGTGGGGCTTGTACGGACAATCCAACGGCGCCAATCCCAGCATCGATGCCTTCAACAATGTCCCGATGACCGCGGGCGGCTTGAGCTACAGCAATCTGAGCTATAGCGGCAGCAAGGCGACTTACACGCTGATTCCGGTTCCCATCGGGGGAGATTTCTCGCAGGTCCCGGAATACAGCATCAGGATCGACACTCAGTCGGGATCCGGGACCGATACGATCACGGTCTGGTACGCCAGCGACTGCTCGCATGCCGCCAACAGCTGTTCCGGCAGCGGCATCACCAATACGTCCTTCACGATCACGGTGAACCTGCCCGTTCCCACGGTGACGTCGATCTCACCGACGTCGGGCCCCACCGCGGGCGGCACCACCGTGACCATCACCGGCACCGGCTTCACCGGCACCAGCGGCGCCGGCGGCGTCAAGTTCGGCGCCACCAACGCCACCGGCTACACCGTCAACTCCGCAACCTCGATCACGGCGACAGCGCCAGCGGGCACGGCGGGCACGGTCGACGTGACCGTGACCAATGGCGGCCAGACCTCGGCGACTTCGGCATCCGATCAGTTCACCTATGTCGCCGCGCCCACGGTGACGTCGATCGCGCCGACCTCGGGACCGGCGAGCGGCGGCACGTCGGTGGTCATCACCGGCACCAATTTCTCCGGCGCAACCGGAGTATCGTTCGGCGGCACACCCGCGGCCGGATTCACCGTCGATTCGGCCACCCAGATCACCGCAACCTCACCGGCCGGCACCGGCACCGTCGATGTGACGGTCACCACGGCAGGTGGCACCTCGGCGATCACGGCTGCCGATCAATTCACCTACGTCCCCGCGCCCACGGTCACCTCGATCTCGCCGACATCGGGCCCGGCATCGGGCAGCACGACGGTGACCGTGACCGGCACCAACTTCACGGGCGCGACGGCCGTATCGTTCGGCGGCACCGCTGCGACCGGCTTCACCGTTAACTCGGCGACCTCGATCACCGCGACCTCGCCGGCCGGCACCGGCACCGTCGACGTCCGCGTGACCACGGCAGGTGGCACCTCGGCGACGTCGGCGTCCGATCAGTTCACCTACATCGCCGCGCCGACGGTGACTTCGGTCT
This sequence comes from Bradyrhizobium sp. SZCCHNR1002, assembly GCF_032381435.1. Classification (NCBI taxonomy): domain Bacteria; kingdom Pseudomonadati; phylum Pseudomonadota; class Alphaproteobacteria; order Hyphomicrobiales; family Nitrobacteraceae; genus Bradyrhizobium; species Bradyrhizobium sp. SZCCHNR1002. The sequence goes on along the minus strand of NZ_JAUHIS010000001.1, from coordinate 725,822 downwards.
CGCCGGCCTCGGGACCGCTGGCCGGCGGCACCAGCGTCACCATCACCGGCACCAACTTCACCGGTGCCACCGCGGTCGCCTTCGGCGGCAACGCCGCAGCGAGCTTCACCGTGAACTCGGCGACCTCGATCACGGCGACGTCGCCGGCCGGCACCGGCATCGTCGATGTCCGCGTCACCACGCCGGGCGGCACCTCGGCGATTACTGCAGCCGATCAGTTCGGCTACACCGGCCCGCCAGCGGTGACCTCGATCTCGCCGACGTCGGGTCCGACCGCCGGCGGCACCAGCATCACCATCACCGGAACCAATCTCACGGGCGCCACCGCCGTGAACTTCGGCGGCACCCCCGCGGCCGGATTCACCGTCAATTCGGCGACCTCGATCACGGCGACCTCTCCGGCCGGCACCGGCACGGTGGATGTGACGGTGACGACGCCGGGCGGCACCTCGGCGACGTCGGCGGCCGACCAGTTCACCTACGTGGCGGCACCGACGGTGACCTCGATCTCGCCGACGTCGGGACCGGGCAGCGGCGGCACCTCGGTGACCGTCACCGGCACGAACTTCACCGGCGCCACCGCCGTGTCGTTCGGCGCGACCCCGGCCACCAGCTTCACGGTGAACTCGGCGACCTCGATCACGGCGACCTCGCCGGCCGGCACCGGCACGGTCGACATCCGGGTCACGACCGCAGGCGGTACCTCGGCGACGTCGGTGTCCGATCAGTTCACCTATATCCCAGCGCCGACCGTGACCTCGATCTCGCCGACATCCGGGCCGACCGCCGGCGGCACCTCGGTGACGATCACCGGCACCAACTTCACCGGTGCGACGGCCGTGGCGTTCGGCGCCACGGCCGCAGCCAGCTTCACGGTGAACTCCGCGACCTCGATCACGGCCACCTCACCGGCCGGCACGACCGGGACGATCGACGTTCGCGTGACGACGCCGGGCGGCATCTCGGCAACATCGGCATCCGACCAGTTCACCTATATCGGCCCGCCGGTCGTGAGTTCGATCTCTCCGACGGGTGGACCTGTCGCGGGCGGCACGACCGTGACCATCACGGGCAGCGGCTTTACCGGCGCCACGGCCGTGGCGTTCGGGGCCAGTGCGGCGGCCAGCTTCACGGTGAACTCGGCGACCTCGATCACGGCGACCTCGCCGGCCGGCACCGGCACGGTCGACGTCCGGGTCACCACGCCCAACGGCACCTCGGCGATTTCGGCGGCGGACCAGTTCACCTATGCGGCAGCACCGACGGTGACGGCGATCTCGCCGAGCGGAGGCCCGCTCGGCGGCGGCACGTCGGTGACCATCACCGGCACCAACCTCACCGGCGCCACCGCCGTGGTTTTCGGCGCGACACCGGCGGCGAGCTTCACGGTCAATTCCGCCACCTCGATCACGGCGACCTCGCCTGCCGGCACCGGCACGGTGGATGTCACGGTGACCACGCCGGGCGGCACGTCGGCGATCTCCGCAGCCGACCAGTTCACCTACGCGGCCGCACCGACGGTCAGCTCGATCTCGCCGACCACAGGACCCGTGGGCGGCGGCACCTCGGTGACGATCACGGGCACGGGCTTCAGCGGCACCACGGGCGCGGGCGGCGTGAAGTTCGGTGCGGTCAACGCGGCCAGCTACACCGTGAACTCGGCGACCTCGATTACCGCCGTCTCGCCCGCCGGAACCGGAACGGTGGACGTCACCGTCACCAACAACAGCCAGACCTCCGCGACATCGGCGGCCGATCGCTTCACCTATCAGTCACCGGCGACCCAGACCGCGCTGACCTCGTCGCAGAACCCGAGCCAGTTCGGCCAGGCCGTGACCTTCACCGCGACCGTGACGGCGTCGGGCGGCACGCCGACGGGGACGGTGACGTTCAACGACAACGGCTCTCCGATCGGCACGGGCACGCTGAGCGGCGGCGTCGCGACCTTCACGACGACGACCCTGGTCGCCGGCAGCCACACGATCACGGCGGTCTATGCCGGCAATCCGCCATTCACGGCCAGCACCTCGCCCGGCCTCGCGCAGACCGTGAACGTACCCGCCGACAGCGCCAGGCTGCGCTCGCTGCAGCAGACCGTCAGCAAGCTGGTGGCGCAGAACTCCGGCCAGGCGATCTCCGGGGCGATCGATGACGCGATCGCATCGGGCTTCAACGATGGCGGCGCGTTCGTCACCCCCGGCAATGCCCGCATGCGCTTCAATTTCTCCGCTGATCCGCGCGACGACGATTCGCAGGCCGCCGGCGATGGTGCGGGCGGCAGCAGCTATGCTGCCGGACGTGGACGCAGCCGCGGCCGGGTCGACGATGCCTTCGCGGCGATCGATCACGGCCAAAAGAAATCGGCCGCGCCGAGATGGCAGGAGCAGAAGGAGTGGCTGCTATGGGCCGACGTGCGCGGCACCGGCGTCGATCGCTGGGGCACGACGACGACGGGCGGCGTGGTTCAGTCCAGCCAGTCGACGCTCTACGGCCAGCAGCTCAATGCCATGCTGGGACTGACCTATCGCGCAACGCCGAGCTTCCTGGTCGGCGTCGTCGGCGGCTACGAGACGTTCAGCTACACCCAGCAGGACATCAATGGACGGCTCAAAGGTGACGGCTGGACCACCGGCGCCTATCTCGGCTGGAAGATCGTCCCCACCCTGCGCTTCGATGCCGCGGTCGCCTATTCGGGTATCGGCTACAACGGCACGGCCGGGACCGCGCAGGGCAATTTCGACGGCCAGCGCTGGCTGCTCTCCACCGGCCTGACCGGCACGTACAACTGGGCTGGCCTGCTGCTCGAGCCCTCCGCCAAGGTCTACGCGCTGTGGGAGCACCAGAACGCCTATACCGACTCGCTCGGCACGCGGCAGGGCACCAACGACTTCGCCAGCGGCCGCGCTTCGGGCGGTCTGCGGGTCGCCTACCCGGTGTCGTGGTTCGATAGCGGCATCGTGCTGACGCCGTTCGCGGGCCTCTATGGCGACTACTACTTCTCCAAGGATGATGCGAACGCCTTCACAACCGGCCTGGCCTCGACACCGCTGCTGCAGGGCTGGTCGGCACGTGCGACCGGTGGCCTCGGCATCGTCACGCCGGGCGGCGCCAGCCTCGGAGTCGGTGCCCAGCTCGGCGGCATCGGCAGCAACACCCAGGTCTGGACGTTCTCGGCGCGCGGCCGCGTACCGTTCTCGGCGCGATAGGACGTGTCGGACGCCAGAATCAAGAACCGCCCCGATCGGGGCGGTGCGCTGAAATCGTGTGCCGGTTGGGGGGCGGATCAGTACAGGCCGCGACCGCCCATGATGTCGCGGGCCTCATCGGCGCCGTCATTGCCGCTCGCCTGCCCCTGCGGGACGTAACGCCCAGCTTGATCGTAGGACACCGCGCGCGGATTATCGAGGCTGCGCCCCCGCGTCCGGCTCGATGCCGACAACTCGGAGGTCGCGTTGATCGAGGCCATGTCGGCCGAGCTGTTGCCCAGCGTATACGGCCGGCCCTCGGGCAGCGGGATCTCGCCGCGAATCGGATGGCTGGCGCCCATGTCGGGTACGAACGGCTTGGCCGAGGCGACGCGGACCAGTGACGGCGCCGGCGCCGGGATGCCGGTGCGCAAGGTCGCCATCAGCTGGGTGTCGTCGGAGCCTTCCAGCGGCGCGCGGCCGACATATTCGACACGCACCTTGGCGATGCCGTTGCCCTTGAACTCGAGCAGATCGGCCGCCTTGTTGGAGACATCGATCAGCCGGTTGCCGTGGTACGGGCCGCGATCATTGATGCGGACGATCAGTGATTTGCCGTTGGCGAGATTGGTGACGCGGGCATAGCTGGGCAGCGGCAGCGTCGGATGCGCGGCCGTCAGCGAGGTCATGTCGAACACCTCGCCATTGGCGGTCAGGCGGCCGTGAAAATCGTCGCCGTACCAGGAGGCCATGCCCTCGGCGCGATAGTTGGCGTCCTCTTCGGGGACGTAGGTCTTGCCGGCGACCGTATAGGGCTTGCCGATTCGGTACACGCCGCCCCCCTTCGGCACCGGCTCGCCAAAGCCGACGACGCGCGGGCTGGACGACACGCCGTATTTCGGATCGACCTTGCTGGCGAATTTGTTCGAGGAGGCGCAATTCGCGACCATCAGGCAGGCCAGGACAGCGACGGCACCGCGCGCCGCTCGTCCGACCGGATCTGTTTGACCAATCCCCATCGACCCCAATGACCACTTCAGCGGCTGTCGCCCTGCCCGCGCCAAGCCGCTCTTCCCCGAGTCGCATCCCCTGCAACTCAATGCATGAGACTAACGCAACCCGAACACGGCGGAAATGGGGTGGCCCCCGCCGTGGTTAACCGGAGCTTTCCCGCGGTTGTTCGCGGGGTGCAATAGCTGCCCGTGCGTGCATGTCCCCACGTCGCGATGTTGCGAGTGCACCTTTTTAGACACATATGTTGCGTGAAAACCTCACTTAGGACGGTTCTCATTTTCCGGGGCCTGAATCATTTTGACTGTGCAGGGCTGCACGTCGTTTCCTTCACACGGGGCGCAACAAGGGTGTGTTCACGATGATTGAAGCAATGACAGCGGTGATGGGCTTGGTTGGCGCCGGCATCTTCCTCGCTCATGCGTTTGAAGGGGTCCGGTCGCGGGCCTGAGTCTGGACGGATCGGACAGCCGACGTCACGGTCGGCTCTCGTCCGATGTTTTCGTCCGCTTCACTAGCGACACTTCAGGTGCAACCCTGAAGGTGACAGTTTCGACCGGCAGGTTTTCAAGACCGCTTCTTTTCTGATCCTCCGCTTCTTCCGATCGGTTTTCTTTTGCGACCGACCCTTTGCGATCGACCTTGGCGATCCGCCCGAGGCCGAACCGGCAACCCAGCCACAGCAGGTGGCCCATGCGACACCGAGATCTAGGACGTCAGGACTGGCTCACGGGCAGCTTTCTCGCCCTGACGGCATTGAGCATGGCCGTCTTGTGCTCGGGCCTGATGGTTTTCGCGCTCAGATGAGCGCGAGCTTTGAGATTGATGGCGTCCGGACAGGCGCGAATGCGCCGTTGACGAGCCGCAACCCCACCCCCTAAACAAGGATCGCGTCGATGCCGCGGTCATGCGTGGACGACGCCGACGTTCCGGACACGACGCCGGATGGAAGGGTGGCCGAGTGGTTTAAGGCACCGGTCTTGAAAACCGGCGTGCCCGCAAGGGTACCGTGGGTTCGAATCCCACCCCTTCCGCCAGACCCACTTTCATGGTCGATTCCGCTTTGAAGTTTCCTGCGGACGTTGCACGCGGTCTTTGCGGCAGCGCCGGTCTGAATGTGATTGCGACGGCCGATTCGACCGCGGTCGTCGCTGCTACATCGTCCCGCGCCTGAAAAATTCTTGGGCAAGGCGGACAGACTTGGCGGACGCGCAATGCTGTCGGTTTCGTTGGCTCATGGCTGCGCGAGGCAGTGGCGGGCAGATCCAATCGCCCCTTTGCTGCAGCGAGCCGGTCGACGACGCGCTTCGGGGACTGAGCTTGCCGGCCCTGGGGACCAGGCCGCTCAACTGTTCAGGCGCACGCCGTCGTGGGGGCGTGGAGCGCCATGCTCAGTCAATGGAGCTGCCGTCTCCGGCGTGACCCCGACCCGCTCCATCAGCTCGCGAACGTCGCTGATGCGGTGGTCGAGAAGCCGATAGGTCTCGCTCAACGTCCAGCGCAGCTCATCCAGCGCGCCCGGCGCCTCGTCCGGAAAATGCGCGAGATGATAGATCAGCTCGTTCAGCACCTGCCGCACGCCGTAGAGATCGTCGTGAGCGAGCTTCTGGACGTCGAGCTGGCCCAGCAGGCGCTGCACGAAGCTGCGGCGTTCGGCCGGCACGTGGCGCAGGTCGACGAAGCGGTTGACGTGGAAAGCCCGCGGCGCTTCGGTGCTGCCGGCCGCATGGGCCAGCGCAGCGCGCACGCTGTCCAGAGCGAGGTCCTCGGTATCGACCGACAGCGTATTCGGAAACAGGCCCTTGGACTTCTCGATCAGAGCGTGGGTCTTGTCGTAGTACCAGCCGAACTTGTCGGTCAGCGGCAGATCCAGCCATTGCTGCTTCGACATCTCGCCGAAGTGGAAAGCCGTCGGCCGCTTGCGCCGCGCGGCCGGCGAGTCGGCGTAGTAGACGTGGTTCTCCGGCGCGACCTCGGCGTTCTCCGCCAGACTTGCGATGCAGGCCGCGCGGTCGCGGCGGCGCAGATGCACCAGCGTGACCTGGTCGCCGAGCAGCTCGGCGATGATCGGCAGCACGGCCGCATATCCATTGCCGACGACGCAGGCATGGGGGCAATCGAGAATCGTCTGGCGGATCTGATCCTCGAAGCCGGGATCGTTGGTTTCCTTGAGCTGGCAGAACAGCTCGTTGAGCTCGCCCGACGCCCACTCGTGCACCGCGCGGTCGCCGTTGCCCTGGTTGTCGAAGACCTCCTGCATCATCCGTGCGAGCGACGTCGTGCCGTCGCGCCCCGTTCCCACGCACAGCACGCGAAGCGCGGACCGCGGCGTGTTCTTCAAGGCGGATCCGTCATGGCCGTTGCCGGCGCGGCGCGCGGAGCCATTGCCGAAGGCCGGCGTCGCGCGCGGTCGGGTCAGCCGGCGAAGCTCCGCGGATGCGGCCTCCCACTCCAGCCTGTAGCCGTCGCGCTCATCGCGCAGCCGGCCCATGATCACGCCCATCTCCTCGGTGATGCGCTTGTAGCGCTGCGCGTCATCCTTGGCAGCCTTCAACTCCGCCTGCACAGCTTCGATGAAGCGTTTCGCATCCGCATCGAGCCTCTCGGCGGTGCTCGCTTTGCCACGACCCAACCGAGATTCAATCCATCGGCGCACGCGCACTCTCGATAACAAAATGGCTCTCCACACCAGTCGGAAGCCGCCCGCCAGGATTAGCTTCGGGCACGTCTGGCTCAACAATGACCTCAGTGCAATCCAGACGCCGCCGCAGGGGCGTCTACGTCGCAACTCTATATATGCGAATTGATCGCAACGCACGTTAACATATATTTCAGCGCAAACTCTGCGGCTGATGGTGCCAGGCGAAAGTTGTGCAACTCGCGGCGCGCACGTCGTGACGCGGCTTAGCCGCCGCCGCCCGCCCGGTCAACGCGACCAAATGGACGCAGGGTAGCGGTCGCTGCAGACGGAACTCGCGCCGCCGGGGATCACCAGGCGCAGAGCGATCGTGAGCCGGGGGTGAGGTATGACACCTCGATCGGCCGCCAGCACTGGGCGTCGATGGAGGGCTGGACATGATCAGTCCAGTCGGAATTGCGCGAAAGGCGCTCGCGATAGCGCAACAGGCTGGCCTCGTCCTGATGACATTCGAGCCACACGAACACCGTCTCTCCCTCCCGGACCGGCAGCCTCGGGAAGCCGTTCGGGCTGTGCTCGCTGATGAGCATGGCCTCGATGCGCGCGCCCGCCTCGCGCAGGATCGGACGGGCGTGCTCGGAGAAGAAGCCGGCCAGAGCGGTCTCCTTTCCCGGCGCCAGTGAGCAGGTGCTCACGACGACGATGCCGCTGGCCGGCAACGAGCGGTTCCCTTCCTCAGCGCGCGGCAGATTGCCGGCGAACGGCAGCTCGGCCCCGGCCGGCTTCAGCAGCAGCACGTTGTCGGAATTGAGCATCGTCTCATTCGCCGCGGCGCGATGCGCGGCCCAGACATCGCCGCCATAGAACGACTGCAGCGCCTGCGTTCTCGCGTCCATGTCGGCGAAGGAGCGCACCCAGACGAAGGCATTGGGATCGTCGCGATCCCTGAACTCCCCCTCGATGCGCATCCCCAGCGCCTCCTGCGGCTCGATGAAGGTGCTGTCGAACAGGTCGATCAGCGTGTCCCGTCCGTCAGGGCGCATGCGGTAGCGGCGCAGCTCGAAGATCGCATGATATTGCATGGCCGTGCTCCAACGGGTCAATCGTCCTGTTTTGTACAACAGGATGATTGACCCGTTTTGTCAAGCCGCTATTCTCTGGCGGAGATGAAGACATCCCGGCGAACCAACGATCCCGAGGGCGTGCGGCGGCGCATCGTCGACGCCGCCTACGACACGTTCGTCCGCCACGGTTATCTCGCCACGGGGATGCTGGAGATCCGCGAGAAGGCGTCAGTGTCGGGCGGTGCGATGGCGCACCATTTCCCGGCCAAGCGCGATCTCGGCCTCGCGGTGATTCAGGATCGCGTGGCGCAGGCGGTCGCGCAGACCTGGATCGCGCCCCTGGAGGCTCATGCCGACGCGCCCTCCGCCATCGACGCCGTCTTCGCGGCCATCATCACCGAGCTGACCGGCAAGCGCGCCGTGTCCGGCTGCCCGCTGAACAACATGGCGATGGAAATTTCGGCGCATGACGCCGAGATGCGCCGCGCGCTCAATGCCATCTTCGCGGCCTGGCACGACGCCCTGCGTGCGAAACTCTATGCCGACGTGCTCGCCGGCCGTGCCCGCGACCTGCATCCCGACAGCCTCGCAACTCTGGTGATTGCCGCCTATTCCGGGGCGATGGCGATGGCCAAGGCCCGCCAGGACGCCATTCCGCTGGCCGATGCGAGAGTCGAGCTGGCGGCGCTGCTCGCCGCCAAATACCGCGGCGCGATGCCGGCCGGTTGACGCAGTCGCAGCAGGCCAGGGCCGGCGCGCTGAACTAATCCAGCCCGCGTTCGCGGCTGAGGCGCACCATCTCGTCGATGAAGATCTGCTTCTGCCTGTCGTCGAGGCTGGTGAAGAGCGGCTCGGAGGCGTCCGCCACCGCGCGCTGGTCGGCGGCGCGGTCGACGAGGAACTGCGCCTCGTTGCGCATCTGCTCGACGATGTCGTCAGGCGGATCGCGCTTCGCCCGCGCGATGCGCAGATTGAGCCGGTCGGCGCCGTTGCGGCCGAGCGCGTGCATGGCGTCGGCGAACGGACCCCAGCTCTTCGCCTGCTCCTCGGTCAGGTTCAGTCCGGTCTTCAGGCGCTCGACATTGGCGTCGCTGTTGGCGACGATCTGCTCGGCGGTGAGCTGCGGCGCGCCCGGCTGCGTCAGCATCGGCGCGGCCTTTGCCACCTTCGTCTTGGTCGTCTTCGAGGGCTTCGCCTTCTTGCTTTCCGACGGCGGCGCCGGTTGCGCACTGTGCTGGTCGCTGTTGCCGGTGAACGCCCCGGTCACGCCGGTGACCACGCCGACGACACCGCCGATCGCGCCGCCGAGCACGCCGCCGACCGGGCCCGCCGCCCTGTTGCCTTCGCGAGCTCCCTGCTCGACTCCTTTGAACAGGCCCTGCGCGGCAACCTGACGCGGCAGCACCGCTGCGCCGCCGAGCATCAGCAACAGGCCTGCTGCAACGCAGAGACGACGGCGCCTCACCCCCGTCCATCGGCTGAACGTCATCGGCTCGCACTCCCCTGCCAACACCAGGGAGACCACATCGACGAGATGAAGCGGCGGCCCCCGAGTCGCCAGAATTCTACCTTTGCCGCAACGCGCAAGTCCATCTGTCGGCATGCGGGCCGCGACGAGTCGCGGTGACCTCGCCTGCTTCCGTCTCCGCTTCGCGTTGCAGCGCTGTTCGTTGCAACGCGATCAGTCGAGGCCCCTGCGACGAATTGCGCACGCCATTAGTTCTAAGTTTCGCCGCACCTGCTTTCTCGACAGCCGCGCGCAATTCTGCTCTGATTGCACTCAAGCGAAATCCATGCGTCGCATGACGCGACGCAATAACTAACAAGCTGGATTCGCATCAACAGAATGCTTGGCCCACCAGGGAGGGAACGCCATGTCACGGAGGAAGCTGAACCGCCGACAATTTGTTGCTGCGACCGCTGCCACTTCGGCGGTCATGATCGCCGCGCCCTATGTGCGCGGCGCCTATGCCGCCGGCAAGCTCTCGATGGGATTCTGGGACCATTGGGTTCCCGGGGCCAATCAGGCTTCGACCGATCTCGTCAACGAATGGGCCGCCAAGGAGAAGGTCGAAGTCCAGATCGACTACATCACCAGCCAGGGCAAGAAGATCGAGCTGACGATCGCCGCCGAAGGGGCCGCAAAATCCGGACACGACCTGATGGCGATGCCGACCTGGTGGCCGCATGCGAATGCCGAGCTGCTGGAGCCGGTCAACGACATCATGGAGCCGATCATCAAGGAGAACGGCGAGGTCAACGGCACCGTCAAATATCTCGGACAATCGGGAGGCAAATGGCTCGCGGTGCCTGCCTGCGTGGGCAGCCAGATCAAGGGCCCCTGCACGCGCATCGACCTGATGAAGAAGCATGCCGGCATCGACGTGCAGGAACTGTATCCCGCCGGCGGCCCGCCGAAGGCCGACAGCTGGACGACGGAGACGTTCCTGAAGGCGGCGGAAGCCTGCCAGAAGGCCGGCGTTCCCTTCGGCATCGGACTTGGTGAGACCACCGACAGCGTCGACTCCGCCGGAGCCTTCTTCCAGGCGTTCGGCGCCGAGCTCGTGAATGCCAAGGGCGACGTCACGGTGAAGACCGACGCGGTGCGCCAGGCGCTGGAGTTCTACAAGCGGCTGATCGCGGCGCTGCCGCCGGATGTCGCCTCGTGGGACGACGCCTCGAACAACAAATGGCTGGTGTCCGGCAAGGGCGCGATGATCATGAATCCGCCGAGCGCCTGGGCGGTGGCCAAGCGCGACGCGCCGCAGATCGCCGAGCAGTGCTGGACCCACGGCTTCCCGGCCGGGCCGAAGGGCCGCTTCGCACCGTTCCTGCCCTATTTCTGGAGCATCTGGTCGTTCTCCAAGAACAAGGAGGCGGCCAAGAGCCTGATCGTGCATCTGTCGAAGCCGGCCTCGATCGAGAAGATGGTGGTGGCGAGCGGCGGCTACGACCTGCCCGCCTACGAAAAGCTGACCACGCTCAAGGTCTGGCAGGAGCAGGGACCGCCCAAGGGCACGCTCTATCACTATCCCAATCCCTATAATCACCAGACGCTGTCGATCGCGGCATCCCCTGCTCCGCCGAAGATCGCGCAGCAGATCTACGCGCAGGCGACCATGACCAAGATGTGCCTGCGCTACGCCCAGGGCGAGAAGATGGACGCAACCCTGGCCTGGGCCGAGGGCGAGTGCGAAGGCTTCATGCGCAGTTGAGCCGGCTTCGTTCGAACATGGACGGTCCGCATCCCGCGGGCCGTCCTCTCTGCGCCGTCTCCTTGGCGCCGTCTCCGTGCCCGCCCAGTGAAACCCGGCCGCAGCCGGGACCATCACGAGGAGCCCTTTCTCATGGTTGATGCCGCCATCGGCGAAGATTCCGTCGTCCGCCCGCGCAGGGCCGCCGGCCGCAAGGGCCTGCGCCATGCGCTGAAGCGCAAGTCGACCGTCGCTTTTCTTCTGACCCTGCCGCTGATCCTGCTGATCGCGCTGCTGGTGGTCTATCCCGCCATCTATTCGGTGCATCTGGCGACGCTGAACAAGTCGATGCAACGCTTTGTCGGCTTCGGCAATTTCGAGTTCCTGTTCAAGCGCGACACGTTCTGGCTGGTCGTCAAGCAGTCCTGCATCTTCGCGATCACGGCCGTGGTGTTCAAGGCGCTGATCGGTTTCATCGTCGCGCATTTCGTCCACAACATCCCGGCCAAGGGCCAGCGCAAATGGCGCGGCATGCTGTTGGTACCCTGGGTCATCCCGCCGGCGATGAGCACGCTCGCCTGGCTGTGGCTGTTCGATCCGTCCTACAGCGCCTTCAACTACACGCTCGCATTCTTCGGCATCGGGCCGATCCCGTGGACCGGCGATGCGGGCTGGGCGCGTTTCTCCGTGATCCTGGTCAACATCTGGTACGGCGCGCCGTTCTTCATGATCATGTATCTGGCGTCGCTGAAATCGGTGCCCGACCAGCTCTACGAGGCGGCCGCCATCGACGGCGCCAATTGGTGGCAGCGGATCTGGTACGTGACCCTGCCGATGATGCGCAACATCATCGCGATCACGACGCTGTTCTCGCTGATCGTCACCTTCGCCAATTTCGACATCGTCCGCATCCTCACCGCCGGCGGCCCGCTCGACAAGACGCACATCTTCGCGACCTGGGCGTTCCGCGTCGGCATCGAGGGCAGCGACATCCCGCTCGGCGCCAGCGTCTCGCTGTTCATGGTGCCGATCCTGGCGGTCGCCGCGATCTTCATCCTGCGCGACGTCAACAAGCGGGGGAACGAATCCTGATGAGCACGCTCACCGTCGACAAGGCCGGCCCGACCCGCAACGTCAAATACGGCTCGATGAGCCGCGACCGCGCCTGGGCGCTGCGCTGGTCGTATTTCTTCCTGACGCTGTTCGCGATCTTCTCGCTGGTGCCGCCGCTCTACATGCTGATCACCTCGCTGAAGGGCAGCGCGGAAATCTCGGCGGCGACCAATCCGTGGTGGGTGTTCCACCCGACGCTGGAGAACTACATCGGGTTGCTGACCTCGAACCAGTTCCAGCGCTTCTTCTTCAACTCCGCCATGGTCTCGATCGTGGTCGTGATCATCACCATGCTGATCAGCATTCCCGCCGCCTTCGCGCTGTCGCGGATGAAGTTCTGGGGCTCGGCGACGCTCGCCACCGGCGTGTTCCTCACCTACCTCATTCCGGACAGCCTGCTGTTCATCCCGCTGTTCAAGATGTTCGCCCTGATCGGCGACGTCACGGGAATCCAGCTGATCAACCGCTGGTATGTGCTGCTGTTCATCTATCCGACGCTGACGGTGCCGTTCTGCACCTGGATCATGATCGGCTATTTCGCTTCGATCCCGAAGGAGCTCGACGAGGCCGCCATCATCGACGGCGCGTCCTGGCTGCAGACGCTCATGCGCATCTTCATTCCCGTCGCCCTGCCCGGCCTGATCGCCGCGACGATCTTCGCCTTCACCGTCTCCTGGGCGCAGTTCCTGTATCCGCTGGTGTTCACGACCTCGGCCGACCAGTTGGTGCTGCCGGTCGGCATCGTCACCACCCTGATCAAGGGCGACGTCTTCAACTGGGGACAGATCATGACCGGCGCGCTGCTCGGCGCGGCACCACCGCTGATCATCTACGCATTCCTGATGGACTATTACATCGCCGGATTGACCGCCGGCGCGACCAAAGGCTGAGACAGGGGTTGATCTGACATGGCTGAAGTGAGCTTGCGCAAGGTCGTGAAGCGTTACGACGACGTCGAGGCCGTCCGGGGGATCGACCTCGACATCGCCGACCACGAGTTCGTCGTGCTGGTCGGCCCCTCCGGCTGCGGCAAGTCGACGACCTTGCGGATGATCGCGGGGCTCGAGGACATCTCCGACGGCGACATCTCGATCGGCGGCGACGTCGTCAACGACGTGCCGCCGAAGGACCGCGACATCGCGATGGTGTTCCAGAACTACGCCCTCTACCCGCACATGACGGTGGCGGAGAACATGTCGTTCGGACTGCGCCTGAAGCACTATCCGAAGGCCGAGATCAGGAGCCGGGTGGCCGAGGCCGCGCGCATGCTGGACATCGCCGACCTCGTCGACCGCAAGCCGAAGCAGCTGTCCGGCGGCCAGCGCCAGCGCGTGGCGATGGGCCGCGCCATCGTGCGCAATCCCAAGGTGTTCCTGTTCGACGAGCCGCTGTCCAACCTCGACGCCAAGCTGCGCGTGCAGATGCGCATCGAGATCAAGAAGGTGCATCAGAAGGTCCGCACCACGACGGTGTACGTCACCCACGATCAGGTCGAGGCCATGACCCTGGCCGACCGCGTCGTGGTCATGAACAAGGGCCGCATCGAGCAGATCGGCACGCCGAACGAGCTGTATCATAATCCTGCGACGCGCTTCGTCGCCGGCTTCATCGGCTCACCCGCGATGAACTTCGTTCCTTGCCGCCTCGAGGAGGCCGAGGGGCGACTCCATCTGCGTCTCACGGACCGGATCTCGTTTCCGTTGCCGCCGGCGCGGGCGGCGCGCTATCAATCCGTGTCGCGGAATGAACCGCTGCAGCTGGGCATCAGGCCGGAGCACATCACCGAAACCAAGCCGCATGCCGAGCCCGGAATCGAGCCGTTCGAAGCGCTGCTCGAGGTCACCGAGCCGATGGGGATGGAGACCCTGGTCTACTTCACCCTCAACGAGACGCCGGTCTGCGGTCGGGTCAGTCCCAATGCGGGCGCGCGGGATGGCAGCCCCCTGCGCATGGCAATGGACCTCAACAACATGCACCTGCTAAACGAGACCACGGGCCTCGTCATCTGACGAGGCCACCAAGAAACGTGGTTCAAGGGCAGGACATGAGCACCAGGACGGCAACCAACAAGAACAAGATCCTCGTCACGGAATCGTTCTCGGCCAAGGGACGCGCGCTGCTCGCGGCGCGCGACGACGTCGAGATGATCGAGTTCCCCAACATGATCTCGGCGGCCGACTTTTCTGCGCTGCTCACCTCCCACGCGCCCGTGCATGGCGTGGCCCTCGGCGCCACCCGTTTCGGCGAGCCGGAGCTCGTCGCCGCCGGCGACATGAAGGTGGTGACCCGGATCGGCGTCGGCTTCGACGCCGTCGATGTGCCTGCGCTGAGCAAGCACAAGGTGCCGCTGATGGTCGCGGGCACCGCGAACTCGCCGTCGGTTGCCGAGCAGGCGCTGTTCATGATGCTGACGCTCGCCAAGCGCGCCAACGAGATGCATGCGATGGTCAGGGACGGCACCTGGGGCTCGCGCCTCGGCGTGCTGCCGTTCGATCTCTACGGCAAGACCGTGCTGATCATCGGCTTCGGCCGCATCGGCACCCGCACCGCCAAGCGCTGCCTCGCGATGGAAATGCGGGTGCTGGTCTATGACCCCTACAAGCCCGCCGCCGAGATCACCGCCGCCGGCTGCGAGCCGGTCGCCGACCTCGATGCCGCGCTGCCGCGCGCCGACTTCGTCAGCATCCACTGCCCGAAGACGCCCGAGACCATCGGCCTGTTCAACGCCGCGCGTCTGCGGCTGATGAAGCCGACCGCGTATCTGATCAACACCGCCCGCGGTGGCCTGATCGACGAGGCTGCGCTCTATGATGCACTGGTATCAGGCCGGCTGGCCGGCGCCGGCCTCGACGTGTTCGAGCAGGAGCCGCCACCGGTCGGCCATGCGCTGCATGCGCTGCCCAACGTGATCATGGCTCCCCACGTCGCCGGCGTGACCCGCGAGGCCGTGGACCGCATGAGCGAGCAGACCGCGCGCAACATTCTCAGCGTGCTGGACGGCGCGCCGATTCGCCAGAACGTGATCAACCAGGACGTGCTGTAGTCGTCCGGCTCAGGCCATGGCCCTGCCTCATCGGCAATGAGGCAGGAGCCGGGCTGCATCACGTGAATGTCAGGATCTTTCTCCACCGCTTTGTTGCCCAATTTTCAACGCAATCTTGCAACCCGGCCAAATCTCGCTACAACTGTAACTATCGGTGCGGATGTTTGCGCGCGCCGGTAGGAACAGGGGCGGCCATGAGTGTTGCGACCGAGCACGCGCTCGCAACGATAGCGAGCATTCTGGATCAGCCTGAAGCCGCGAAGCCCGCGGACAGAGCGGGCTCGCCTTCGAAGAAGGCGGCCGCGACGGTCGTGTCCTTCGATCAGGCTGATGGCTATACCAAGATCGGACCGGGCCCGATCTCGGCGATCCGTTTCCGCTGGACGGCGAGGCGCGGCGAAGATGGCTACTACGTCGATGAGACGGTGGGGCCCACCTCGATCGCTGTGAGCAGCGGTCCGATGAGCGCCGAGGCCGCCGTCAAGACCGTCGATACCCGTGCGCGTGAGGCGATCGAGCGTTTCGAGGCCCTGAAGAACGAGATGACCGGCAAAGGCCCGACCGCGCCGACGGGCCCCGGCGAGCGCTAGCCGCGGCTCCCCAGATATCGACCGGCCCGGTGATCGCCGGCTCCTTTGTCGTCACGGCTGGATTCAGGCTGCCCCAGCGGCTGAAGCTGCCTCGGTGCAGTGGAAGCCGGGCGTCTCCATCGCTTTCCACGTGCAGGTATGGACCATGGCGATCGCGCCATGTGGCCCGGCTGCGGTCGACGCTCTCTCCCCTCGTCCGGCGATATCGCCTCGTATAAGAATAGCCTCGTCCAATCCAAGCCGAGGTGTCGCATCATGGGGTTCTTCGATCGTCCGCTATCCGTCCTGACCGGGCTCGTTCTCGTCTGCAGCCTCGCCGCTCCCGCGGCCGCGGACCAGGCCTCGCGCCTCGACGAGATCGTGCAGCGCGGCAGCCTGCGGGTCGGCATGACCGGCGACTACAAGCCCTTCACCTATCTCGACAAGGCGACGGCCAAGTTCTCCGGCTTCGACGTCGACATGGCCGAGTCGCTCGGCAAGGCGCTCGGCGTCAAGGTCGAGTTCGTACCGACCAGCTGGCCGCAGCTGATGAAGGATTTCGAGGCCGACAAGTTCGACGTCGCCATGGGCGGCGTGTCGATCACGCTCGACCGCCAGAAGAAGGGCTACTTCTCGACGCCGATCATGCGCGAGGGCAAGACCCCGATCGCCCGCTGCAGCGACACCTCGAAGTACCAGACGCTCGCCGACATCGACAAGCCCGGCACCCGCGTCGTCGTCAACCCCGGCGGCACCAACGAGCGCTTCGCCCGCGCCAACATCAAGGCCGCCGACATCCGCGTCCACCCCGACAACACCACGATCTTCGAGGAGATCGCCAAGGGCGACGCCGATTTGATGATGACCGACGCCTCCGAGACCCGCTACCAGCAGAAGCTGCATCCCGGCGTGCTCTGCGCCGTGCACCCGGAGAAGCCGTTCGACTTCTCGGAGAAAGCCTACTGGCTACAGCGCGACGTGGCGCTCAAGGCGTTCGTCGACCAGTGGCTGCACATCTCGACCGAGAATGGCAGCTATCAGGCGATCTACAAGGCCTGGTTCGATTGAGGCGAGGGCCGCGGGCCGAAGGTGCCGTCTTCGGACGTCATCATCGGCCGCCGCTCGCGGTCAGCAGCTGATCAAAAGCCGTTGCAACCCTTCACGGGAGCCATTTGCCGTCCCGCCCCGAAGCTGGACGACCCGCGCCTTCGTCGCGGTCGACACATCTGGGCAGTTACGTCAGCAATTCCAACAAGGAGATCGTTGTCAGGTGAGATGCAAGAAATTTTCTCTTGCGTTTTTCCGAAATCCATGGTTCACTGCGCGCATCCCGCCTCATCGAGAGGGGCGTTGCGCGCGATCGTCACGACACGCGAGGTGGGGAGGCGATGGCCGCGAGATGCCGAAAGCGTGCTTGCACGCGGACGAACGGCAGCTTGCGGACGTGAAGTCGCAGGGTCCTGATACCCCGACGCTGGTATCACCCGCGCAATGCGCAAGCATTGTCGCGGCATGGTGGCCAACAAGCCCGGCGCACCAGGGAGACTGCGTATAAGCGTTAAGACCGTCGCGCAGGGAATGCCGGTTGATCGGCAGCACCTGTGGTACCTGCCGCCTGCATTTTTTACGCAGGCGGGCCATGGGTGAGGCCCTCACCCGGCATTCCCTGCGCCCTCTTCTTCTACAGAGGGAGCCGACTGATGGATCACTCGGACGTCATGCGTCGCGAGAACGCGGTGTCTCGTTTTAGTCGCTCTCTCAACACACTCGGCGTCATGTTTGGATCGCTCGTGCCACACAAATGGTGTCGTCCCGGCCTCCGAGCCGGGACCCAGACTCACAGGCCGAAGTTTGTGGCAGGCGCGGAGATGCAGTGGACGACAACACCACAGCCAGTGGTTATGGGTCCCGGCTCGGAGGCCGGGACGACAGTTGTGTGTGTTGCTGCACCTCGGCTCATCGCGACGAGACAACGGCAGCCTGGGCCGGCCTCAGCCGTTGCGATAGGTGTAGCTGTAGCCGTTGATCGCGGGAGCGCCGCCGAGATGGGCGTAGAGCACCTTCGAGCCCTCCGGGAAGTAGCCCTTCTTGACGAGGTCGATCATGCCCTGCATCGACTTGCCCTCGTAGACCGGGTCGGTGATCATCGCCTCGGTGCGGGCGGCCAAGCGGATGGCCTCGTTGGTTTCGGCGCTCGGCACGCCATAGGCCGGATAGGCGTAGTCGTTGAGGATGACGATCTCGTCGTCGCGCACCTTGCGGCCGAGCTCGACCAGCTCCGCGGTGTTGTCGACGATCTGCCGCACCTGGCTGCGGGTCTGCTCCGGCGTGCCGGAGGCGTCGATGCCGATGACGCGGTCGGCGCGGCCGTCGGCGGCGAAGCCGACGATCATGCCGGCCTGGGTCGAGCCGGTGACGACGCAGACGATGATGTAGTCGAACTTGATGCCCATCTCGGCTTCCTGCGCCCTCACCTCCTCGGCGAAGCCGACATAGCCGAGACCGCCGAACTTGTGCACGGAGGCGCCGGCCGGAATGCCGTAGGGCTTGCCGCCGGCATCCTTCACCGACTGGATCGCGTTCTCCCAGCTCTTGCGGATGCCGATGTCGAAGCCGTCCTCGACGATGCGGCTGTCGGCGCCCATCAGGCGGGTCATCAGGATGTTGCCGACGCGGTCATAGACGGCGTCCTCGTGCGGCACCCAGCTCTCCTGCACCACGACGCACTTCATGCCGATCTTGGCCGCGGTCGCCGCCACCATGCGGGTGTGGTTGGACTGTACGCCGCCGATCGAGACCAGCGTGTCGGCATTGGATTCGATCGCGTCGGGCACGATGTATTCGAGCTTGCGCAGCTTGTTGCCGCCCATCGCGAGGCCGGAATTGCAATCGTCGCGCTTGGCATAGATCTGCACCTTGCCGCCGAGCGCCGCGGTCAGGCGCGGCAGATGCTCGATGGGCGTGGCACCGAAGGTCAGCGGATACTTCTTGAACTTGTCGAGCCGAAGCACGGGATCTCTCCGTGGGTGGTGAAATGGATCAAGCGAAACATACGAGAAAGCCGACGAAAGGTGCTCTCTTTATTGGTCCGTTCTTTCGTGCTTACGTCGAGGACGAGCCGATATGGCGGTATATTCCATCACTGGATCAGCAATCGATGAAAGAAACTTCCGAAGCCGACCTCGACCGCGTCGACCGTCGCATTCTGCAGCTGCTGCAGAAGGACGGCCGCATGAGCAATGCCGAGCTGGCCGCAGCCGTCCATGTCAGCCCTGCGACCTGCCATCGCCGCACCCAGCGGCTGTTCGAGGCGGGCTACATCAAGAGCGTGCGCGCGCAGATCGCGCCCGAGAAGGTCGAGCGCAGCGCGCTGGTGCTGGTCGGCGTCGTACTCGATCGCTCCACGCCCGAGAGCTTCCGCACCTTCGAGGCCGCGATCCGCAAGCTGAAATTCGTGCTCGATTGCCATCTGGTCGCGGGCGATTTCGACTTCTTCCTCAAGATCCGCGTCAGAGACATGCAGGACTTCAACCGCATGCATGGCGACCAGTTGATCTCGCTGCCCGGCGTGCGACAAACGCGCACCTTCTTCGTGATGAAGGAGGTTGTCGACAATGCGCCGCTCGATTTCTGAGCAGGCCGTCCATTGAACCGACCTCGCTGCATCAGCGACTTAACTGCGCGTGAGCTCGCTCACATCAGCAACCGACATTGCGGAGATCCTGATGAAGAGGCTGTTGGCCGTTGCTGCCGTGGTTCTGGCCAGCAGTGCCGCCCATGCGCAATACGTCATCGAGTACGGCGGCAAGACAATCCGCATCGATCCCGACCGCGGCACCGTGCAGATCCCGGGCGTCTACGACAATACCGAGCAGAAGAAGACCAAGCGCACCAAGCGCGATCAGGACAGCGCGGCCAAGCCGCAGCCCGGTTCGGACAAGCAGGCGCCAGCCGAGGCGGCCGTCACGCCGGCTCCGCCAGCGCAGGCTCCGGCAGTGGTGGCTCCGGCGCCGATGGCCCCGGCCCCGACGGCCGTCGCCCCCACGAGCCCGCCGCCTGCTCCTGCTCCGGTTGCGCCTGCTCCCGTCCAGGCGGCTGCGCCGCCGACGCCGCCACCTGCAGCTGCCCCCGTCGCACCAGCCGAACCAGTTGCCAAGACGGCAGCCCCCGCTGCGCCTCCCGCCGCTGCATCGGCCGCTGCCGCGGCTCCAGCACCGGTCGCGGTCCCACCGCGACCGGCCCAGGCCCCGCCCGCCGTGACGACCGCAGCAGCGCCGCCGACGGCACCCCCCCCCGCTGCGCGCGATCCGAACTCTCCCGTCGGGATCTGGCTGACCGAGGAGAAGGAAGGCAAGATCCGCATCGAGCCGTGCGGGACCAATCTGTGCGGCTACGCGGTCGACGCCAAGACCAACCAGAACGGCGAGCAGATCCTGATCAACATGCGTCCGAGCGACAAGACGCAGGAGAAGAAGTGGAGCGGCCGCATCTTCGATCCGAACAGCGGCAGCACCTACGACTCGACCATCGCACTGAAGGGATCGGACAGTTTGCTCGTGCAGGGCTGCGCCTTCGGCGGCATGTTCTGCGGCGGCCAGACCTGGACGCGGGTGAACTGAGCGTTGCGGCTTCAAGACAAAAGCGCGCGGCCTCTCGACCGCGCGCTGCACGTTTCATCAGTCGAGGATCAGCCGACCGGCGTCGCGTATTCCTCGTCGGTGACGTGCTCCATCCAGTTGGAGTAGACGCCGTCGAGCGCCTCCTGCATGGCGATGTGCGTCATCTCATTGTCGGGCGAAGCGCCGTGCCAGTGCTTCTCACCCGGCGGGATGAAGATGACGTCGCCCGGCCGGATCTCGCGCACCGGACCACCCTTGGCCTGGATGCGGCCGATGCCGGAGACCACATAGAGCGTCTGTCCGAGCGGATGGGTGTGCCACGCCGTGCGCGCGCCCGGCGCGAACGAGACGCGCGAGGCGTTGAGGCGCGCCGGCGCCGGGGCCATGATCAGCGGGTCCTGCAGCACGTTGCCGGTGAAGTACTCGGCGGGGGCCTTGCGCGTGGCGCGCGAGCCGGCGGGATGGAAGTCCATGATGTGCCTTTCTGGAGCTGTCGCTCGCGTGTGAGCTTACTTCTTCGACGCCGCGTAGCGCGCCTTGGTCTCGGCATTCATCGGATAGAGGCCCGGCAGCACGGCTCCCTTGTTCACCTCGTCGACGATCCAGGCCTCCATGCGCTCCTGCTCGGGACCTTCGGCCAGCACGTGATCGAGCATCGCCTGCGGGATCAGCACGGCGCCGTCCTGGTCGGCCACGATGACGTCGTTCGGGAACACGGCGACGCCGCCGCAACCGATCGCCTCGCCCCAGCCGACGAAGGTCAGGCCCGCGACCGACGGCGGCGCGGCATAGCCGTCGCACCAGACCGGAAGCCCGGTGCCCATCACGCCTTCGAGGTCACGCACCACGCCGTCGGTGATCAGCGCGGTCACGCCGCGCTTGACCATGCGGGCGCAGAGGATGTCGCCGAAGATGCCGGCGTCCTTGACGCCCATCGCATCGACCACCGCGATGCAGCCCTCGGGCATGGCCTCGATCGCGGTGCGGGTGGAGATCGGCGACGACCAGGATTCCGGCGTCGCCAGATCCTCGCGCGCCGGCACGAAGCGCAAGGTGAAGGCGGGACCGACCAGCCGCTTCTGTCCCGGGCGCAGCGGCTTGGCGCCGCGCAGCCAGACATTGCGCAACCCCTTCTTCAGCAGGACCGTCGTGATGGTCGCAGTGGTGACTTGAGAGAGGGTGGCGATGGCTTCGGGAGTGAGGGACATCTTGAGACTGGCGCTCCAACAGGCTGGCTAAAAAGGCAGGCGCATCTTGCGAGCGGCGGTCGCCGCGTCAAGGCCTCGCGGCGTGCGCCCGCTGCATGCGGGGTTGCGCGGCCCGATAAAGTTCTCTTATCGCAAGACATCCGATTAATTTATTGAATTTTCGAGACTTTTTGCCTTTCACCCAATTCCACTCGAGACTGAAAACGGCTAGATCAGGGACCAGCAACGCGGATCACTTCGGACCAATGGCCGACCCTTTTCTCCCTCCTCGCCTACTGCCCAGCGGCGACAGCGCTCTGACCGTCGAGTTCAGCCGGACCATCGACGAGACCGCGAACCGACGCGTCCTCGCGCTCGATCACGCGCTCGCGGCGGCTGCGATCGACGGCATCACCGAGACCGTGCCGACCTATCGCTCGCTGCTGGTGCATTACGATCCCGGCGTCATCGACTACGAGGCGCTCAGCGCAAGGCTGCTTGCGCTGTCGGCCGGGTCGCTCGCACCGGACACCGAGGTCAGACGCTGGCGGGTTCCGGTCTGCTATGGCGGCGAGAATGGCATCGACCTCGAGGACGTCGCCAAGGCGCTCGGCATCACGCCGGACGATGTCGTCGCGCGCCACGTCGCCGGCACCTATCGCGTCGCGATGATCGGCTTCACGCCGGGCTGGTCCTATCTCTCCGGCCTCGATCCGTCGCTACAGATGTCGCGCCGGCAAAACCCGCGTCTGGCGACCCCGGCGGGCATCGTCGCGATCGGCGGAATCCAGACCGGCATCCAGTGCCTCGCCGGTCCCTGCGGCTGGCACCTGCTCGGCCGCACCGCGATGCGGACCTTCCAGCTGCATCGCGAGCCGACCTTTCTGCTCGAGCCCGGCGACGAGGTCAGCTTCTACGCCGTGGATGAGAAGACGTTTGCCGAGCAGGAGCGTGCGGCGGAACATGGCGAGCTGATCGCCGAGCGGATCGCCGCATGAGCACGCTCATCGTCTCGCAGATCGGCCCGGCAAGTTCCGTCCAGGATGGCGGACGCTTCGGCGCGCAACGCTATGGGCTGACGCCGTCGGGCGCGATGGACAAGCTGTCGCTGGCCGCGGCGAACAGCCTGGTCGGCAACGCGCTGATGGCGGCTGCGATCGAGATCGGGCCGTTCGGCGCGACGTTCACGGCGAAGGGCGGCGCGGTGCGCGTCGCGTTGTGCGGCGCGCCGCGGCCGGTTGAGGTCGCCAAGCACCAGGTCGACATGAACACGTCGGTGATGCTGAACGAGGGCGAGAAGCTCACGCTCGGTTTTGCGCGCGGCGGCTCGTTCAGCTATCTCGCGATCGAAGGCGGCATACCGGGCGAGCCGATGTTCAACAGCCTCTCGGTCAATGCCCGCGCCGGCCTCGGCAGCCCCTACCCGCGGCCGCTGCAGGCCGGCGACGTGTTCGACGTCGCGCCAGCCGGCCAGACGCCGGAGATGCAGATCGATGTGCCGAAGCTGAGCGGCCCGATCAGGGTGGTGATGGGTCCACAGGACGACGAGTTCAGCGACGAGATGAAGGCGCTGTTCCTCCGCAGCAACTGGATGGTCTCGGCGACCAGCGACCGCATGGGTTATCGGCTCGAGGGCCCCGTCATCAGCCATCTGCACGGCCACAACATCGTCTCGGACGGCACCGTCGAGGGCAGCATCCAGGTGCCCGGCAACGGTTCGCCGATCGTGCTGATGTCGGATCGCGGTACCAGCGGCGGCTATCCGAAGATTGCGACCGTCATCACGGCCGATTTCGGTCGCCTGGCGCAGACGCCGGCCGGCACGCCGTTCCGCTTCAAGGCGGTCGGCATGGCCGAGGCGCAGGCCGAGCTGCGCCGCTACAAGGACCTGATGCGCAGCCTGCCCGGCCGCGTCACCGAGCTTGTGAGCAGTGATTTCAACATCGATGCGCTGTTCACGGCCAATGTGGCCGGGCATGCCGTCAGTGCGACCGACGTCACGACCTGGCTCGGAGCGGCGCCCGACTAAAGATCGTATCTCATCAACGAGCGGACCATCACATGACCAGCACCGTCGATCTGAACTGCGACCTCGGAGAAAGCTTTGGCCCTTGGGAGATGGGCAACGACGCCGCGATGATCGATCTGGCGACCTCCGTCAACGTCGCCTGCGGCTTTCACGCCGGCGATGCCGACATCATGCGCCGGACGGTGGAGATGGCGAAAGCGAAAGGCGTTAGCGTCGGCGCGCATCCCGGTTATCGCGACCTGCACGGCTTTGGCCGACGCCCGGTGCCGGGGCTGACATCATCGGAGGTCGAGAACCTCGTCGCCTATCAGATCGGTGCGTTGCAGGCGATCGCCACCGCGGCCGGCCACAAGGTCACGCATGTCAAGGCGCATGGCGCGCTGTCCAACGTCGCCTGCGAGGACGACATGACGGCCAACGCGATCGCCAAGGCGATCAAGGCCGTCGATCCCAGCCTGATCTTCGTGGTGCTCGCGAACTCGAAGCTGGTGACCGCTGGAGAAAAAGCCAATCTGTCGATGGCGCACGAGGTGTTCGCGGACCGCGCCTATGACGACAACGGCCTCCTGGTGTCGCGCAGCAAGCCGGGCGCGGTGCTGCACGATCCCAAGCAGATTGCCGATCGCGTCGTGCGCATGATCCAGGACGGAGCGGTCGTCTCAGTGACGGGCAAGGTGATGAAGATGCGCACCGACACCGTCTGCATTCACGGCGACACCGCCGGCGCCGTCGAGATCGCCCGCGAGGTGCGCAAGGCGCTCGACGTGGCCGGCATCAGGGTGGCGCCGTTCAAGGCGGTGCCGTGATCGAAGGAACCTGATCAGAACGGATGGGTGAAGGGCATGCCCAGCGTGATGGCCCCGATCAGCGCGAGTGCGCCGTAGAGGGCGACCAGTGCCGCCGTGGCGCCGCGCTCGCGAATGGCGCGAGCCTGAGGCATCTGTCGCAGGGGCGTCGAAAGCGTCCGCATGGCCGGTCTCCTGAAGTTCCGGCCATGAGAAAAGCGCTCTCACGGGCCGATGCAAGGCAACCGCGCAAATAACGACAAGCCCCCCGTTTCGGGTCCGCTTGGAACCAAAAAATTCTCGGCCGCTGTCCCGGCCGAGAATTTTATCCGCGGGGTTCCATGCACGGTGAACGCGTTAATAAACGTCGAGCTGGAACCGGCCCTTCTTCTTGAGGTCGGCGACGAAGCTGACGGCCTCGTCGGTCGATCGCGCGCCGAACTGGGCGACGATGTCCACCAGGGCACGCTCCACGTCCTTGGCCATGCGCTTGGCGTCGCCACAGATGTAGAGATGCGCGCCATCGGCGAGCCAGGTCCACACCTCGCGGCCGACCTCGCGCATGCGGTCCTGGACGTAGAACTTCTTGTCGCCGTCGCGCGACCACGCCAGGGACAACCGCGTCAGCAGGCCGGCGGTCTTCATCGCGTTGAGCTCGTCGGCGTAGAAGAAGTCGCAATCGCTGCGCTGATGGCCGAAGAACAGCCAGTTCTTGCCCGGCGCGCCGGTCGCCCTGCGGTCGTGCAGGAAGGCGCGGAACGGCGCGATGCCGGTGCCCGGGCCGACCATGATGATCGGCGTCTTCGGATCGGCCGGCAGCGCGAAGCCATGCGCCTTCTGGACGTAGACGCGGAGCTTGTCGCCGGGATTGATCCGCTCGGCCAGGAACGTCGAGGCGAGGCCGAGACGCTTGCGCTTGCCGATGACGTAGCGGACGCAGTCGACCGTCAGCGAGAGTTTTCCGGGCGTCGCGTTGTGCGACGAGGAGATCGAGTACAGCCGCGGCTGCAGCGGCTCCAGCGCCTCGACGAAGGCTTCGGGATGCGGCCGCACGCCGGAGAACTTCTGCAGCACCGCCATGACGTCGAGCGTCGCCGCATCGCCATCGGGATCCTCCCCCTGCGCCAGCCGTCGCGCCTTCTCGCGGGTGGAGCCGCCGGTGATGAAGGAGATCAGCTCGAACAGCGAATCCGGCGCCGGCGACAGCGAGACGTCCTCGAGCAGGCATTGCCGCAGCGGCTTGCCGTTGACCTCGGTCATGTGCGAGGCGCCCAGCAGCGCGATGATCTGATCGACGAGGCCAAGATCGTTCTTGGCGAAGATGCCGAAGGAATCGCCGACCACATAATCGAGCCCCGCCTCGGCGAGATCGAACTCGATGTGCCAGGTCTCCTTCTCAGAGCCCGACTTGTTGAGCAGACGCCGCGACAGAAACGTCGCCTCGACCGGATTGTCGCGCGATCGGCCGGGCGCGCTGACGACCAGGGAGACGGCTGTGGGGGTCGTGGCAACGGCAGCGGGCTTGGCCGCAGGCGCCTTGTCGATCTCCTCATACAGCGCCTTCACCATCCGCGCGGTTTCCTTGCCGCCGGGCACGCACAGGTTCAGCCGAGCCTCGCTGCGATCGGCGATCGCATCCGAATAGTCGCTGCAATTGTAGCCGCACTGGCCGCAGTCCTGCTGTGCCATGGCCGCCATCAGGCGCCGGCGCAACGGACGCCCCTCGGCGAGCTTCATCCGCTCGGCGATCGGCAGGGTCTGGTCGTGCCATGGCGCCTCGCCGTCATCGGCATCGCCTGCGGGCGCCAGCACCGCGCCGTTCTGCGCAAGCGGCAATGCCGTCGATCCATCAAGACCGAGTGCACCGGCGAGGAAGCCGTTGAGCCAGGAACGCTGGGCCTCGGAGAACGGTGCCGTCGCGGGAATGATCTCGATCTTCGGCTCGATCTTCGACGTGGGGGTGATCTGGTTCATGCTGACACCTCGGACGTCGTGTGGGCTTCGGCGAGCTGGCGCAGCGCGTGGCCATCGTGGCGGCGGGCGAAGGACAGGAAGGTCTCTTCGGGCGAAGCGCGGTGGGCGAGATAGGCCTTGAGCAGTTTCTCGACGAAGCGCGGCGCGTCCGCCGCCTTGAGGTCGCGATAGACCTCGCGGCCGATATCGGCCTGCGGGCCGAAGCCGCCGCCGGCGAACAGATGATAGCCCTCGACAGTGTCGTCGCCCTCGCCGACGGGCACCTTCGCCGCGATCATGCCGATGTCGCTGATGTAGTGCTGGGCGCAGGAGTGATGGCAGCCGGTGAGATGGATGTTGAGGGGCGTGTCGATGTCGACCCTGCTCTCGCACCAATCGCCGATCTCCGCCGCATGCTTCTTGGTGTTCGCTGCCGCGAACTTGCACCCGGCATTGCCGGTGCACGCGATCAAGCCCGCGCGGATGTGCGAAGCCTTCGTCGAGAGCCCGATCTGCTCGATCGCCGCGCAGGCCAATGCGACCTTGTCGTCGCTCACACCCGACAACAACAAGTTCTGCCACACGGTCAGCCGGATCTCGCCGTCGCCGAGATCGGCCGCGATCTTGGCGAGCGCCCGCATCTGATCGGTCGTCAGCTTGCCCAGCGGCAGCACCACGCCGATCCAGTTCAGCCCCGGCTGCTTCTGCGGGTGCACCCCGACATGCGCCATGCGATCGGACTCCGGCCGCGGCGCAAGCGCCTCGTCCGGCACGCGCGCGAGCTTGCGGCCGAGTCTTGCCTCGACCGCTTCCATGAACTTGTCATGGCCCATGCTGTCGAGCACGTATTTGAGCCGCGACTTCAGCCGATTGGTGCGATCGCCGGTCTCGATGAACAGCCGCACGATGGCGTCCGCCACTTCGGTGGCGCGCTCCGGCTCGACGATGATTCCCGTCGGCTTTGCGAAATCCTTGTGGCCGGTGATGCCGCCGAGGCCGAGTCTGAACCACACGCCCGGCGTCACGCCGAAGCCGTCCTTCACCTCGACCGCGGAGAAAGCGATGTCATTGGTGTCCTCCAGCGCCGCGATCCGGCCGGCGCCGTCGAAGGCGACGTTGAACTTGCGCGGCAGGCCGTACAGCGAGCGGTCGTTGAGGATGTGGAAGTGCCATTCGCGCGCATAGGGCCGCGTATCCAAGAGCTCCTGCGGATCGATGCCGGCGGTCGGCGTGCCCGTCACGTTGCGGATGTTGTCGGCGCCGGAGCCGCGCGCGGTCAGGCCGAGATCCGAGAGTCCCTCCAGCAGCAGCACGGCATGCTTGGGCGGGATCTCGCGCAGCTGCAGATTGGCGCGCGTGGTGACGTGGCTGTAGGGACCGCAGAGTTGATCGGCGAGATCGGCCAGGCCGGTCAGCTGCCAATGCTTCATGATGCCGTTGGGAATGCGCAGCCGGCACATGTAGGAGTCCTGCGCCGGTGCAACATGGAACAGGCCGAAATAGCGCCAGCGGAAATTGTCGGCTGCCGAGGGCGCCGCGTTGCTGCGGGCCTGCTGCTTCAGCCGCTCGTAGGCGTCGAACGGATGCAGCTCGCGCTTGACCTTCTCCTGGTCGGCGAGTTTGCGGCCTGCCGCGATGACTTTGTCCTGCGCCTTGATATGGATGGCGTCCGGCCCGGTCGGCTCGGAGGCCGTGACGGTTGCGGCCTGGGTACGGCCGCCCAGATTGACCTTGAGGCCGGCGGCCAACCCTTCCAGGTAGCGCTTCTGCTCGTCGTTGAAGTCGACTGACAAAGGTTCGATTTTCATGATGGCGGACGAAGCTCCAGCGGCCACGGCGATTGGCGTTCGGGGATGGGATGAGGATCGCGTCGTCCGAAACGGCCGGCATTGGCTTGATTTCAGATGAGCGGTCCGACCAGCTTCGTTGCTGCGGAAATCCGGCACGGATTGCAGTCAGCGGCATCTGCGGCGGCCGACTGCACTGCAATATTCAAGTTGCGTGCCAGCTTCGAGGGAGAGGAAATGCAGGATAAAACAATGGGATGTACGAATCGGCGAAAGCGCGTTCGCCGGCTCAAGCCCTGAAATGCGGGCACTCCGCCCAAAAAATGGTCGGGTGGCCGAGATGCCCAGATCATGATCGGGAGAGGTGGATCAGGCGGTCCAGCGGCCGATCTTGAAGGCCTTGAGGTGACCCATGACGTCGTCGGCTGCGAATGGTGGGCCAGCGAACGCGCCGATGGCGGCGTCCTGGACCTGCCCGGGCACACCGAGCGCGGCGTCGTAGATGTCCGGCCTGAACACGCCGATTGCGGTGCGCAGCCCCTCGTCGCTGAGCGCCGTCTGACCCCAGCGCACCATCTGCGCATAAAGCCAGGCCGCCTGGATCGGCTCGGGACGCGCCGCCCCTTCCCGCCCCACCAATAAATAGCGCGGGCTTTCGCGAAACGTGCCGTCGGGTGAGATCTTGAGCCGCCCATCAAGCGTACGCTGGAGCACCTCGGCATCGACGCCGATCCGCTCGGGCTGCGCCAGGATCAGCGACGCCTCGGCATGGTTCTGCTCGATGAAATCGGCGCCCCGGCCGCAGGCCCTGACCAGTGCCGCCAGCGCATCCGGATGCTTGTCGGCCCAGCTCTGCCGGACCGCGAGCACTTTCTCGGCCGCCCGCACCAGGACGTCCGACACGAAGTGCAGGATGTGGCCGATGCCCAGGTCGACCGCGATCGAGTTCCAGGGAGCGCCGACGCAGAAGGCGTCGACATGACCGCTGGCGATGCTCTCGACCATGTAAGGCGGCGGCAGCACCACAAGACGAACGTCCTCATCGGGATCGACGCCGCCCGCGGCCATCCAGAATCGGAGCTGGTAATTGTGGGTGGAGAACGGAAACGTCATGCCGAAGGTCAGCGGCTCGGCGCCAGCCTTGCGTCGGGCGGCGACGACGCGCGACAAGGCCAGCGCCGTCGCCATCGGGTCGAACCGGTCG
The DNA here is from genome assembly GCF_032381435.1 of Bradyrhizobium sp. SZCCHNR1002. Classification (NCBI taxonomy): domain Bacteria; kingdom Pseudomonadati; phylum Pseudomonadota; class Alphaproteobacteria; order Hyphomicrobiales; family Nitrobacteraceae; genus Bradyrhizobium; species Bradyrhizobium sp. SZCCHNR1002. The sequence goes on along the minus strand of NZ_JAUHIS010000001.1, from coordinate 696,441 downwards.
CCCTCCAGATTCGCCATGAGCTCGGCATGCAGGGCCGGCGTGATCGTGATGGCGTTGCCGTTCACGCCGAGATTGAACGGCGCGACGATCGGGACCTTCACGTGGCCGATGCCGAGACTGGAGGCGATCGCGACCGGCGCCAGCAGATGCGCGGCATCGAACAGCCCGATGTTGAGCTTGTCGCGCACATTCGACCAGGAGACCTCGCGGACCAGCGTGACGTCGAGCCCCTCCGCGGCGGTGAAGCCCTTGTCGACCGCGACGATCAGCGCCGCAGCATCGACCAGCGGAATGAAGCCAATGCGAAGCGGCCCGCTCATTTCAGCATCTCCGAGGCGGTCAGGATCGACTGCGCGATCTCGCCGATCTTCTTCTTTTCGCGCATCGCCGTGGATCGCAACAGCACGTAGGCTTCTTCTTCGGTGAAGCCCTTCATCTTCATCAGAATTCCCTTGGCGCGGTCGATCACCTTGCGATCCTCCAGCGCCGATTTGGTACGCTCGAGCTCGTCCTGCAGCTTGGAGAACGCATTGAAACGGGAGATGCAGAGGTCGAGGATCGGCTTGATCCGCTCTTTCTTCAGACCGTCGACGATATAGGCCGACACGCCGGCTTCGACCGAGGCCTGGATCGAGGCGGCATCGCTCTGGTCGACGAACATGGCAATCGGCCGGCGGACGGCGCGGCTGACCTGGAACATCTGCTCGAGCACGTCGCGACTCGGGTTCTCCAGGTCAATGACGATGACGTCGGGGTCCAGGGCATAGATTCGCGCCAGCAGGCCCTGCATCTCGCTGACATGCACCACGCCGGTAAAACCCGCCTCCCGCAGGCCTTCCTCCAGGATGGCCGCGCGGATCGGGCTTTCGTCGACGATCACGATTTTGGGCGATTGCTCGGCGCTCATCGATCACCAGGGTGTCCGGGCGGTCATCCATAGCATGGACGCGACCGCCTTAAAGCCTTGTCTTTCTGAGTAATTCGGACTAGCTGACGCTTATCCCATCAGGCAGTTCCAAGATGCAGCAGGGTTCCGCGCCCAAGATCAGCTTTGTTTCGCTCGGATGTCCGAAGGCGCTGGTCGATTCCGAGCGCATCATTACGCGGCTGCGCGCCGAGGGCTATGAGCTCGCCCGCCAGCATGACGGCGCCGACCTCGTCATCGTCAACACCTGCGGCTTCCTGGACAGCGCCAAGCAGGAATCGCTGTCGGCGATCGGCTCGGCGATGGCCGAGAACGGCAAGGTGATCGTGACCGGCTGCATGGGCGCCGAGCCCGAGCAGATCGAGCAGGCCTATCCCGGCGTGCTGTCGATCACGGGGCCCCAGCAATATGAAAGCGTGCTGGACGCCGTCCATCGGGCGTCGCCGCCGGTGCACAACCCGCATCTGGATCTCGTCCCTCCCCAGGGCATCAAGTTGACGCCCCGGCACTACGCCTATCTGAAGATCTCCGAGGGCTGCAATAACAGGTGCAGCTTCTGCATCATTCCAAAGCTCCGCGGCGATCTGGTGTCGCGGCCGGCGGCCGACGTGCTGCGCGAGGCCGAGCGGCTGGTCGCGGCCGGCGTCAAGGAGCTCCTGGTCATCTCCCAGGATACGTCCGCCTACGGGCTCGACCTGAAATATGCCGAGAGTTCTTGGAAGGACCGCAGCGTCAGGGCCCGGTTCCTCGACCTCGCCCGGGAGCTCGGCGATCTCGGCGCCTGGGTCCGGCTGCATTACGTCTACCCCTACCCCCATGTCGACGAAGTGATCGGCCTCATGGCTGAAGGCAAGGTGCTACCCTACCTCGACATCCCGTTCCAGCATGCCAGCCCGAACGTGCTCAAGGCGATGCGGCGGCCGGCCGCGCAGGACAGGACGCTGGACCGGATCAAGGCATGGCGGGCGACCTGCCCCGACCTGGCGCTGCGCTCGACCTTCATCGTCGGTTTCCCCGGCGAAACCGACGAGGACTTCGCTTATCTCCTCGACTGGCTGGACGAGGCCGAGATCGACCGGCTCGGCTGCTTCAAATACGAGCCGGTGGCTGGCGCGACCTCCAACGCCCTGCCCGACCAGGTGCCGGACGAGGTCAAGCAGGAGCGCTGGAATGCGCTGATGGCGCGGCAGCAGAAGATCTCGGCGCGTCGGCTGAAGCGCAAGGTCGGGACGCGCCAGCAGATCATCATCGACGAGGTCGGCCCGACGGTTGCCAAGGGCCGCTCCAAGGCGGATGCGCCGGAGATCGACGGGGCCGTGTATGTGTCCAGCCGCCGTCCGCTGCGGGTCGGCGAGATCGTCACGGCCAAGATCGAGCGCGCCGACGAATACGACCTGCACGGCGTCGTCTCGGGGTTCTGAGCCGGACATCGGCTCAGTTGGCTGATGCGCCAGCCCTCACGTTCCAGAGCTTGATCAAGCGCTGTGCCTCATCCAGCGTCAGCTCGAGATACCTGTTCTTCAGCTTGGTGAGCTCATCAGGCTTGGTCGCGCCTGTCACGAACCGGCTGTCGAGGATCGCCGCAACCGTGGTCCAGCTCAGACCCGCAGCCTTGCACGGCACGAGAATGCCGTCGCTGCGCAGGCTCTGCATCAGCGGCCGCACCAGCTCGATGCTGCATTTTGCCAGCTCCGCGATGGCCGCGATGGTTTCGGTGTAGCGCCGCTGACGCGCAAAATCGAGCAGCGCGGCTTCGTTGAGCTTGCCCGCCTGCTTCAACTGCCCGACCGTCAGCTTCGCGCCGCCGAAGTCACGGCAACGCGACATGCCCTGCTCGGCATCGGTCGTCGCGGCCGCGATCGCGCTGCGGATCTCCTCGTAGAGATGCGGCGGCGCTGACGCGAGCAGCCTCGCCTTCACCGCTTCGGTTGCATTCTGCAGCAACGTCCGGCGCAGCGCGGACGGCAGGTCGGCGCGAATGCCTGTGGCAATGGCCAGCTCCGGGTCGCCCAACGCTTGCGCCAGAATGATCGAAAAACCGGCCGCCGAGATCCGCGCACCGGGATTCTTCATCAACTTGCGACTGACGCTGGGAAAGCGCCGGATCAGAAGCGCGTCGGTGACGACCTCCTGCAGCCACCAGCGACCGGCGACGGCAACCAGGTGCTTCTCACTCCGGGTGTTGGCGATCTCGATCAGATCCTCGGCGGTCAGTCGCGGCGACTCCGACAGCACCGGTCCGGCCACCGCGATGTCGTCATGATGGGCGAGCCGCCGGATCACCGTGACCGGTGTCTGAGGGATGGGAGCGAGCTGTGCGCTGAGTTCGGCGAGCGCGATGCGAGCGCCGACATCGGCCAGCGCCCGCAACTCGATCGTGTTGACGAGACGCTCGAAGACGTCGGCGAACAGCGCGTGCTGCTCGATATCCAGATTGCCAGCCGAGGCAATGAACAGCGAGGCGACCCGCTCGGCCACGCTGGAGCAGCGTTCCGCCGAGCCGGTGGCGATCGCCGCCTGGACGTCCTCGGCAATCATGTTGTGGGGATTCGACATCGCTCGTCCTGAGCGCTTGCGTTTCAAGCTGGGCAGCACGGTAAATCCTGCCGCTAAATGTTTGGTAAAGTTTGAACTAACCGGGCACAGCTGCGGCCAGCCCGTGCGTTCATCGCACGCAGTCCCCCTCCGGAGGGGGTGGCCTCCCCTCCTCGCTGCGAGCCGACTGACGTCTTGACATCTGTTGCGAATTGCCTGTATGGCCCGCGCATGATCCACAACCGGACCAACCGCCGCGCCGCCGTTTGCCGTCGTCACCGCCGTGACGATGCCGGGGCGCGCCATGTCCGAAGACGTTGCTGATCGACGAACTCATCAGCTTCAGGTTTTCGAGAAGGCCGCTCCCGCAAAGGAGCGGCCTTCTCGCTTTTCGGCCCGTGGTTTCCCCCTGAGCATAGGAGATTGAACATGCTGACCGCCCCCCATCCTTATGAGGCTCTGATGGACATCACGGCGCGTCCGCGCACGGTCTTCGTCCAGGGCAAGGGCTCCTGGCTGTGGGACGACAGCGGCAAGCGCTATCTGGATTTCATCCAGGGCTGGGCCGTGAACTCGCTCGGCCATGCGCCGCCTGAGCTGGCCAAAGCGCTCGCCGACCAGGCCACGCGGCTGATCACGCCGAGTCCGGCCTATTTCAACGACACCAGCCTGAAACTCGCCAAGGCGCTGGTCGATCGCTCCTGCTTCGACCAGGTGTTCTTCACCAACTCCGGCGCAGAGGCCAATGAAGGCGCGATCAAGCTGGCGCGCAAATACGGCGCGCTGCGCAAGAACGGCGCCCATGAGATCATCACCTTCGAGGGTGGCTTCCATGGCCGCACGCTGGCGACCATGTCAGCCTCCGGCAAGAAGGCGTTCGAGCCGCTGTTCGAGCCGAAGGTGACGGGTTTCCCCAAGGCGCGGCTGAACGACATCGCCTCGGTCGAGGCGCTGATCTCGGGCAACACGGTTGCGATCATGCTGGAGCCGATCCAGGGCGAGGCTGGCGTATGGCCCGCGACGGACAAGTTCCTGCAGCAATTGCAGGCGCTGACGACCAGGCACGGACTGCTGCTGATCGTCGACGAGATCCAGACCGGCATGGGACGGACTGGAAAGCTGTTCGGCTATGAGCACGCCGACGTCCTCCCCGACATCATGACGCTCGGCAAGGGCATCGGCGGCGGTGTGCCGCTCGCGGCCCTGCTGGCAACGGACGAGGCTGCGTGCTTCGAGCATGGCGATCAGGGCGGCACGTTCAACGGCAATCCGCTGATGTGTGCGGCCGGGCTTGCCGTGCTCGATCTCGTCGAGAAGCCGGAGTTTCTCAAGGCCGTCGTGGACAACGGGATCTATCTCGAGAGCGAGCTGCAACGCATCTCGGCGCGGCACGGGCTCGGCGATGTGCGCGGCCGCGGGCTCCTGCTCGCACTCGATGTCGTCAGGCCGATCGCACCAGCGCTGGTGGCGCACGCCTTCGAGCTCGGCCTGCTCTTGAATGCGCCCAGACCTGACACGCTGCGCTTCATGCCGGCACTCAACGTGACCCGGGACGAGATCGCAGCGATGATCGACGTGCTGGATGGTCTCCTCACCAAGGTCGGCGCCGCGCGCTGCGTGGCGTAGTGGCTGAGGTCGCGCCAGGGCCGGCGCGGTGTCTATGCGCCGGGCCGGCCTGCCAAGATGTGCGTCCGGAACGTTGCGAGCAGGTCACAGCGCCGGCCGGCGTCGATGCTGGTCGGGAGCAGCAGTACGCTGCGCGGCCCGGCCTCCGCGAGCTCTGCCAGCTTGGACCGGACCTCGTCATGGCTGCCGATCAGCGACCGTGCGAGGAAGCCCTCGACATTGGTCGGCGACACCCATGCACGAGGCCCCGCGGACAGCTGCCGCCTGCGATCGAAGAACTGCTGCAGGAATGGCGCCGCCTCGGCGATCGCCGCCTCCCGGGTCGGCGCGCTGCAGTAGAACCGCGATACCACGAGCCGCGCGTCTGCCTCGGTGTTGCGCTCCCAATAGCTCCGCAGCATCTGCTTGATGTCGTCGAGCGTCGAGGTCAGGCCGGCCATCAGTCCATGGCCATGCGCGGCTGCGTCGTCGAGCGCGGCTGCGCTGGCCGATGCAATCCAGGTCGGGATCGGCCGCTGCAGCGGCCGTGGCGTCAGCCGCAAGCGATCGACGTGGTAGTAACTGCCCCGATGCGACACCTCATCCTCCGTCAGGAGACGCTGGATCAGATGCAGCGCCTCCAGCATCCGCGGCCGCGCTTCATCGGACGAGACAGCGAAATTCCGGTTCTGCTCCGGGAACGGCCCGCCCCGCGCGATGCCGACATCAAGCCGGCCGCCGCTGAGAATGTCGATGGTGGCAATGTCCTCGGCGACTTCAATCGGAGGGCGAAACGGCAGCAGCACGGCCGCAGTGCCGAGACGAATGCGCGTCGTGCGGGCCGCGAGAAAGCCGAGCAGCGCGAAGATCGAGGGGCTCGAACTGCCGGCATCGAAATGATGCTCGGAGATCCAGGCCTCGTCGAAGCCGAGTGCCTCGGCTTTGAGCACCAGGTCGGTTTCAGCCTGAATGGCCGCGTGATCGCTGTCACCGTGATTGTCGTAGGGGCAGAAGATGCCGATGCGGAGATGGGTAGTCATGATGTCGAAATCTATCGGCATCGTCCTGCCTTTTCCAGTCGATTGACCTGGATCAAAGACAGCGCGTCCCGTGAGCAACGATGCTGTCGGGGCCAGACGCCTGCGATCCGATGACATACGTTATATTTGTATGGATATAGCGTTGCACGGGATGTGATCAGCTCGGAGGGGGCAAGGCTTGCCGGAACCAAGCTGATGTTCATTCCGCCGACAACGAGGTCGGCACGACACAAGGAGACGCACGAATGGCGAAAGACAATCTGGCTCGGGTGCTGCCCGTGGAGGACACCAGGAGCCACATCGCCGCCGCGGCCGCGACGGAAGAGGTGTTGATCCATGTCCGCTTCTTCCCGAACTCGGCCATCAACTCCATTGGCGAGAAGCCGGCCGGCCTGACCGCCGACCAATGGTACGAGCGGCTGCTCGATATGGCTCGTCCGCACTACCAGACCTTCGCGGGCGGCCGTGGCTTCTTCCGCATCCCGCGCCCCAGCTTCGACGCGATCCTGAAGGATGTCGCAGCCTGACATCTCGCCTCCGTTTGGATGAGGCCGTGAGCGTCCTCTCTGCCTCATCCCCGTCGACCGCGGTGGGCCGGGTCCGCCGCGGTCGATCGTGATTTCACGGGCTGCGCAGGAGAACGGCAGTGGCGCAATCGGTGTTCAGAGAGTTGCAACAGAGTTTCCGCGCCCTGCTCGCCAACTGGCCCCGATCAAGCGCGACCGTCGAGAGCCTCACCGAACAGGCCTTCGATCTGTTCGAGGCCAATATCGGCGCCCAGTCGGCGCATCTGCCGGCGCTCGCCTGCGAGAAGGGCTGTCCCTCGTGCTGCGCGCTCCGTGTCACGGCAACTGCACCCGAGATATTTCTGCTCGCCCGCTATATCCGCCAGATCGACCAGCGGATGCCGTCGACGGCGCTCGGCCTGCTGTCGCGCCGGGTCAAGCTCGCCAACCGGGCGACGCGTGGCATGGGCGAGACCGAGCGGATGAAGCTGCGCCAGCCCTGCCCCTTCGTGGTGCGCGGCGCCTGCATCATCCATCCTGCCCGTCCCCTTGCCTGCCGCGGGCACGCATCCTTCGACCGGCGCGCCTGCACCCAGGCGGTGGCTGGACGCGATGTCGAGGTCCCGATCTCTGGGCCTCATGTCGCACTGCGGGGATTGATCCAGGACGCGCTGATGTCGGCGCTCGCGGAGTCCGGTCTCGCCGCCGACCTGTACGAGTTGAACCAGGGGCTCGCGCTGGCGCTGGATGATCCGCAGCGCGAGCGCGCCTGGCTCGAGGGACAGGACAGTCTGGCACCTGCCAGGATCGAGCAAGCCAAGACGGGCCAGAGCAACGCGATGCTGTGGAGTCGCGCCGCCGATCGCACGGCGTCAGCCGACGATCAAAGCTAGCGAACCGTCACGGCTTGAGGATCGAGGCTCCGGTGGTGGCGCGGCTTTCGAGATCGGCGTGCGCCCGGCCCGCATCCTTCAGCGCATAGGCGTGATTGATCGGAACGTGCAGCTTGCCGCTGATCACGGCCGAGAACAGCGTGTCGGCGCCTTCGAGCAGTTCCGAGCGCTTGCCGATATAGTCGTTGAGCTTCGGCCGGGTCGCAAACAGCGAGCCGTGACTGTTCAACTCGGCGATCGAGAACGGCGGCACCGGGCCCGAGGCGTTGCCGAAGCTCACGAACAGGCCGCGCGGCTTCAGGCATGACAGCGAGCCTGGGAAGGTCGACTTGCCGACGCCGTCATAAACCACGTCGCACAGTTCGCCGCGACTGATCTGCTTCACACGCGCGACGAAGTCCTCTTCGCTGTAGATGATGACGTGGTCGCAGCCATTGGCGAGCGCGAGGTCGGCCTTGGCCTTCGAGCCGACGGTGCCGATGACATGCGCCCCGAGCGCCCGCGCCCACTGGCAGGCCAGCAGGCCGATGCCGCCGGCGGCCGCGTGAATCAACACGCGGTGATGCGGCTCGACCTTGAAGGTCTTGTGCAGCAGGTACCACACCGTCAGTCCCTTGAGCATCAGCACGGCGCCCTGCTCGTAGGTGATGTGGTCGGGCAGCTTGACGAGGCGCTGCCAGCCGATGTTGCGCTCGGTGGCGTAGCCACCGAGATTCTCGTAGTAGGCCACGCGGTCGCCGGGATGAAAATGGGTGACGCCAGGCCCCACGGCGATCACCTCGCCGGCAGCCTCGTTGCCGGCGATGAACGGCAGCCCCGGCGCCTTGTACAGGCCGGTGCGATAGTACACGTCGATGAAGTTCAGGCCGATCGCGTGCTGGCGGATACGGACCTCGCCGGGTCCGGGCGCGGCGATTTCGACCGGCTCGTAGACGAGCGCCTCCGGCCCTCCCACCTTGTGCACGCGCACCGCCTTGGCCATCGGGGCCCCCTCCCTGCAGAACCTGTGTGACCGGATCGGACGATCCGATCCAATCCGGACGCTTATCTGATTCTCGGCAGACATCCGGTTTCGCCGGACCAGCGGATCACTCCCGCAAGCGCGGCCTGGCAAAAGCCAAGGCGATCACGACGGTCTTGTCAACTCAGCCCGCGCGCTTCCTGCGGTTGCGCGAGGCCATCACGTTGAAGGCCTCGACCGCCAGCGCAAACACGATCGCGAAGTAGATGTAGCCGCGCGGAATGTGGAACTCGAAGCCGTCCGCCACCAGTGCGACGCCGATCAGCACCAGGAAGGCGAGCGCCAGCATCTTGGTGGTCGGATGGTTGGCGACGAAGCGCGCGACCGGCCCGGATGAGACGTACATGATGATCACGGCAATGATCACGGCGGCGATCATGATCTCCAGATCCTGCGCCATGCCGATCGCGGTGATGATGGAGTCCAGCGAGAACACGAGATCGATGACGATGATCTGCAGGATCACCCAGAAGAAGCTGCTGCCGCCGCCGGCCTGCGGCCCATCCCCCTCGCGGGCCTCGACCTCGGCGTGAATCTCGTGCGTCGCCTTGGCGATCAGGAACAGGCCGCCGGCGATCAGGATGATGTCGCGCCAGGAGAAGCCGAGCTTGCCGACCGAGAACACCGGCTGGGTCAGCCCGATCAGCCAGACCAGCACGCTGAGCAGCATGATGCGGAAGATCAGCGCCAGCGCCAGCCCGATCTGCCGGGCGCGCGTCGACTGCGGCTCGGGGATGCGCGACGTGATCACCGACAGGAAGATGACGTTGTCGATGCCGAGAACGATTTCGAGCGCGGTCAGGGTCAGCAGCGCGGCCCAGGCTTCGGGACTTGTCAGAAGGTCGATCATGATTTCAAGGATCTCAACAGGCGGATCGCGGAGTCGCTCGCGACGATATAGAGGCCGATGGCGCACAGCAGCGCTGTGACGATCGGGCCCACTGCAAAATTCTGGCGGAGCACGTGGATGACGAGCACACCCCAGAGCGCGACGAGTGGCAGCGTCAGCCAGCGCAGCCGCTGGACACGGACTGGATGGATGACGTGAAACGGGACGAAGGTCAGCGCGATCAGGATCGCGAGGCCGAGCGTCGCCAGCAGCGGCGTCGGATGCAGCATGAACAGATAGAACGCGGCAATGTTCCACAGGCCGGGAAAGCCGCGGAAATGATTGTCGTCGCTCTTCATGCGGCGGTCGGCGAAGTACAGCGCGCCGGTCACGGCGATGCCGATGCCGATCACCGGGGCGGCCAACGGCAGCAGCATGCCGCTCGCGGTGATCGCATAGGCCGGCACGAACACATACGTCGTGAAGTCCACCACGAGATCGAGCACGTCGCCGGACCAGTCCGGCTGCACGTTGAGGACGTCGAGCCAGCGCGCCAGCGGCCCGTCGACGCCGTCGATGACCAGTGCCACCCCGAGCCACCAGAACATCGCGGCCCAATGCTCGCGTACCGCCTCGAGCATCGCCAGCAGCGCGACCCCGGCGCCGAGCGCCGTGAAGACGTGCACCGAGAACGCAGCGGCGCGGCGCAGCGGCGTGGCGGATGCGATGCTGTCTGGTCTGAGCTGATCCATTTCGCTCCAGTGCTATCAGGAATCGAAGTGAATTGCATATCGGCGATTGCGGCGATGCGCCGCGCAGGCGTGCGGATCACACTTGAAAATGCCGGAAGGAACGTCAAATGTTCCGGCATGACCCACGCAGACTCCAGCTTCGATGTCATCGTCGTCGGCGGCGGCCCCGCGGGGCTCGCCGCCGCCATTGCCCTGTCGCAGACCGGCGCCCGTACGGCGCTCGTGGCACGCAAGGCGCCGTATGCCGATAATCGCACCACGGCCCTGCTCGGCGGCTCGGTCGACTTCCTCGATCAGCTCGGCGTCTGGGCCGCCTGCCGCGACCGCGCCGCCGGCCTGAAGACGATGCGCCTGGTCGACGACACCGGCCGGTTGATCCGGGCTCCCGAGGTGCGCTTCGACGCCGACGAGATCGGGCTCGAACTGTTCGGCTACAACGTCGCCAATGCCGTGCTGGTCGAGGCGCTGGAGCAGCGCGCCGGCGAGATCGAGGAATTGGTGCGGATCGCCGAGGATGCGGAGAGCGTCCACAGCGGCGCCGATGCCGTCACGGTCACCAGCGCATCCGGCCGGGTGCTGACCGCCCAGCTCGTGGTCGGCGCCGATGGCCGGCATTCGTTGTGCCGCGAGGCCGCCGGCATCGGTGTGAGCCGCAGGACGCTGCAGCAATCGGCGCTGACGTTCAACATCACCCACGCGCGTCCCCATCACGGCGTGTCGACGGAATTCCATACGCCGCAGGGACCATGCGTGTTCGTGCCGCTGCCCGGCGACCGCTGCAGCGTCGTCTGGGTCGCCGCGCCGAAGGAAGCCGAGCGGCTGTTCGCTCTCGATGATGACGCGCTGTCCGCCGCCGCCGAGCGGCAATCGCATTCGATCTTCGGCCGCGTCCGCGTCGAGCCCGGTCGCCACGTGTTTCCGCTCGCGATCGAGCGGCCGCAGCGCTACGCCCAGAACCGCGTCGCCCTGATCGGCGAGGCGGCGCACGTGGTGCCGCCGATCGGCGCGCAGGGACTGAATCTCGGCCTGCGCGATGGCATCGACATTGCCGCCGTCGTGCAGAAGGCCAAGGCCGCCGGCGAGGATCTCGGCGCGTCCCAGGTCATCGCCCGCTACGGCGCGGCCCGTCGCGCCGACATTCTCAGCCGCACCTTCGCGATCGACATGGCCAACCGCTCGCTGCTCAGCGACCTCCTGCCGATGCAATCGCTGCGCGCCGTCGGCATGCACCTGATCGGCGGCTTCGGACCCCTGCGGCGGCTGGCGATGCGTGAAGGCCTGGCGCCCTCCTGGCGTATGACCCGCAAGGCCGGCTGACCGGATGTCACGGGAACGCGAGCCGGCCACTCTGGATCAGCCACATCACGCTGGTGAGCGTGACCACGGACGCGAAGGTGCCGATCAGCACCGCTGATGAGGCCGGCTCGATCCAGCTGTCGTGCTGACGCGCGATCACGAACACGTTGAGCGCCGGCGGCAGCGCCGCCATCAGCACCGCCGTCGCCGCCCAGGGCTGCGCGAACGGGCCGAACAGCAGCATCAGTCCGAATGATATCAGCGGGTGGATCACGAGCTTCACGACGGTCAGGACCGGCACCTCCCAGGGCAGCCGCTGGAACGGCCGCAGCGCCACGGTGACACCGAGCGCGAACAAAGCGGTTGGCGCTGCGGCGTTCTGCAGGAACTGCAGGGTGCGATCGACGACGGTCGGGGGATGGAGCTGGAACGCAGCCGCCAGGATGCCGGCCGCGGTTGCCATGAGCAGCGGGTTCAGCACGATCTGACGCAACACGGTGCGCAGCGCATGCGACAGCGAGGCATGATCGCGCTCGGTGAGTTCCACCAGCAGCGGCACGATCGAAAACAGGAAGATGCTGTCGCAGCAGAAGATCAGCGCCGTCGGCGCCGCCGCCTTGGCCCCGAGCACCGACAGCGCAAGGCCCGGCCCCATGTAGCCGATGTTGCCATAGCCGCCCGCGAGCCCGGCCATGGTCGCTTCGCGCAGCGACAGGCGCCCGATCACCTTCCCGAGCAGCAGCGCCAGGGTGAAGGTGAGCATCGTCGCAAGCGTCGTTGCAACCAGGAAGGGAGGGTTGCTCAGCTCCGCAAACGGCGTGCGGGCGATGAGGTTGAACATCAGGGCCGGCAGCGACACGTAGAGCAGAAAGAAGTTCATCCAGGACAGCCCGGCCTCGGGCAGCCCTTTCCATTTACCGCAGGCGAAGCCTATGAAAACGACCCCGAAATATGGCAGGGCCAGGTTGAGAATGTCGAACATCGGTCTTTGCAGATGACCCGAAGCGGGCCTGGGACGCGGGAGGTCGCGGCACGGCGCGAATCGCCGATGTCTAGATTAAATCCGCGGCCGGGGCACTAGCATCGGCCTCAATCCTGGTCTATTCGACTAGAATGATCAAAGCGCGAACTGCCAAGTTTCAGATCGGCCAGATCGTCCGGCATCGAGTGTTCTCGTTCCGGGGCGTGATCTTCGACATCGACCCCGAGTTCAACAACACCGAGGAATGGTGGCTCTCGATCCCCGAGGAAGTCCGGCCGCACAAGGACCAGCCATTCTACCATCTGCTGGCCGAGAACGCCGAGTCCGAATACGTCGCCTACGTCTCCGAGCAGAACCTCGTTCCCGACGACACGGGTGAACCGATCCGGCACTCCCAGGTTGCAGAGATCTTCATCAAGGACAAGTCCGGCGGCTACCGTCCGCGCAACCCGTTGTTGAATTGACGGCGGCTACCGCCCGTCTCGCGCTTGCCGCCAGCGGGACCCGAGGCGGGCATGATCTGATCGCCAACAACACAACGACTGACAGACAAAGCGGCTGACAAACACAGCGACTGACGAAAAAGGCGCTCCTTTCGGGGCGCCTTTTGCTTCGTGAATGTCTCGGGCGCTGCCGGCGCTATTGCTTCGCCTGCGGCTGACCGCCCTGGGTCTGCTCCAGCTTCTTGCGCTGTTCCTCGGCGCGCTTCTGCAGCTCTTCCTGCAGCTTCTGCTGGGTCTTCTCGAACTCCTTCGGATCGGTCGGCGGACCGTCATAGGCCTTGGCGAAGCTGCTGCCGCCTTCCTGCAGCGGCAAGGGCAGCGTCAGCGCGGTGCCGTTGGAGTTGATGGCCTGGACGAACAGGTTCTGGCCCTTCTTCAGGCTGGCCACGAAATCCGGGGTCGCCTCGTAGTCCGACATGCAGCCGTTCTGGAAGCAGATGACGTAGCCGCTCTGCAGCGGCTGGTTGTTGTCGACCACGATGCGGGTGCCGGGCTGCAGCTGCATGCCGAGCGGCAGGGTCACGCGCAGGATCTTCTTCGGCTCGCCTTCCGGCTCGATGATCACGGCCGCCACCACCGGTTGACCGGACTCGATGCGGCCGTCCTTGCCGATGAAGCAGACCTGCTTGGCGTTGGCATCCTGCCCCTTGAGGCAGAACTTGGTCCAGGGCGCGTAGATCAGCTGCGGCATCTCCTGCTGGGCCTGCTGCGGCTGGCCGCCGGCCGGCGGACTGGCAGGGGCCTGGGCGGCCGGAGCGGGAGCTTTGGGAGCGGCAGCCGGAGCCTTTGCCTTCGGTGCAGCAGGCGCCTGAGCTTGCGCAGCAGAAGCAAAGGAAACGGCCAGCGCGGTGACCGCCAGCAGGGCGACGAGCCGCCCACGCGGCCCAACCGACGAGGCCAAGTCACGGAAATTCATTGCGGAAAACCCTTTCTGAACGGCAGCGCCCGAGACCGCCAAAGGCGCCACACCAAGCCGTTGAAGCGGCTGTCTCCTCAGGAAATGAGGCGGTTAAGTGACAGGCGTTGCCGCCAATGCTTAATCGCCCGCTTTCATAACGCGGTGCGCGGAAGAATCAATGCCGCGAGACCATGTCGAAGCCGCGGTCTAGCGCGGGCGAGCCTGTGGTAAAAGCCCTTCGTGGCCCGTTCCGAATCAAATGCTTGCACCCCGACGCTGATGCTGCAGCAGATGTTGCGCGCGGCGGCGGGATGGAGCGGCGTGATCCTGGCGCTGTTGCAGCCGATCTACACTTGCCGCGCAAACGCCGCCGAAACCGCCGCAATCGCGATGCACGGCGATCCGGCCTTGCCGGCCGATTTCGACCATATGCCCTATGTGAACCCGGCCGCCCCCAAAGGCGGCCGCCTCGTATGGGGCCTGCTCGGCACGTTCGACAGTCTGAATCCGTTCATCGTTCGCGGCGTTGCGGTGCAACAAATCCGCGGCCATGTGGTGGAAAGCCTGCTCACCCGCGGAAATGACGAGGCTTTCACGCTGTATGGGCTGCTGGCCCGTCGTGTCGAGACCGACGACCGCCGGACCTATGTCACGTTTCACCTCGACTCCCGCGCGCGGTTCTCGGACGGCCGCCCGGTGCTGGCCGACGACGTGGCTTTCTCCTTCGCGCTGTTGCGTGACCATGGCCGTCCCAACCACCGGCAGTTCTACGGCAAGGTCGCCAGGATCGAGGTGCTCGATCCGCTGACGATCCGGTTCGATTTCGGCGGCACGGAGGATCGCGAGCTGCCGCTGATCCTCGGGCTGATGCCGATCCTGCCGAAGCACGCCACCGACCTCGCGACCTTCGAGGATACCACGATGGCGCCGCCGCTGGGGTCCGGGCCCTACCGTGTCACCGCGGTGCGGCCGGGGGCGAGCGTCACCCTCACCCGCAATCCCGACTATTGGGGCCGCGACCTGCCGGTCAACCGCGGTTTGTGGAACTTCGACGAGATCAGGCTCGATTATTATCGCGAGGCCAATGGCCAGTTCGAAGCCTTCAAGCGTGGGCTCTACGACTTCCGCGTCGAGACCGAACCGCTGCGCTGGCACGACGGCTACGACTTCCCGGCGGCGCGCAATGGCGAGGTCATCCGCGACAGCTTCACCTCGGGCATGCCGCAGCCGTCGCAGTTCCTGGTGTTCAACACCAGGCGCGCGGTGTTCGCCGACGTCAGGGTGCGCCGTGCCCTGACCTTGCTGTTCGATTTCGAATGGATCAACCGCAACTACTTCTTCGGCCTGTACCGTCGCAGCGGCGGCTATTTCGCCGGCTCCGAGCTGTCTGCCTATGGACGCGCTGCCGACGCCACCGAGCGCGCGCTTCTGAGGCCCTACGCGGCGCAGATCCCGGCCGACATCATGGATGGCAGCTATCGCCTCCCCGTCACCGACGGCTCGGGGCGCGATCGCAATGCGCTGAAGGCCGCGCTCGATCTGCTTGCAGAGGCCGGCTACCATCTCGACGGGACGGTGCTGCGGCACCGGACCACGCAGGCCCCACTCGCGTTCGAAATCCTGGTCACGACACGCGATCAGGAGCGCATCGCACTGGCCTATGCCGGCAGTCTCAAGCGCGCCGGCATCGACGCATCGATCCGGGTGGTCGATCCCGTGCAGTTCGACCAGCGTCGCCTGAGCTTCGAGTTCGACATGATCCAGAACCGCTGGGACCAGTCGCTGTCCCCGGGCAACGAGCAGGCCTTCTACTGGGGCAGCGAGGCGGCGGACCGGACCGGAACCCGGAACTACATGGGCGCCAAGGATCCCGCCATCGATGCCATGATCGCCGCGCTGTTGCGGGCCCGCGACAGGACGGAATTTATCTCGACCGTTCGCGCATTGGACCGTACCCTGATGGCGGGGTTCTACGCTATTCCAGTGCTCAATGCCGCCGAGGAATGGATCGCTCGGTGGAATCGTATAGAACGGCCCAAGAGGACAGCTTTGACGGGAGCGCTCCCGGAGAGCTGGTGGCAGCGGCCGGAGCCGGCATCGAAATGACCAACCGGGGCAGTTGGTCGTGACCGGGTCCGTGAAAGTACGGGGCAACAGGTGAATCAGGCCAATACGTCGCCGACGCTCGACGCGTTGTTTCAACGCATCCTGGCGCGCAAGCCGGACGCGGTTGCGCTGGTCGATCCGATCAACAAGCAACGCATCACCGGCCGTGCGCCGATGCGCCTGACCTACGCCGAGGCCGACCGTGTGATCTCGGCGCTGGCGGCGCATTTCATCGATGCCGGCCTGCCCGCGCATTCGGTGATCGCGGTGCAGCTGCCCAACACGATCGAGTTCGTGCTGACGGTGCTGGCGGCGCATCGCGCTGGTCTGGTGGTGGCCGTGTTTCCGCTGTTGTGGCGGCAGTCGGAGCTGGTGGCGGCGCTGAACCGCACCAGCGCGCGGGCGATCGTGACGATGTCGAAGATCGACGGCGTCATTCATGCCGATCTCGCCATGAATGCCGCGGCGGAGGCCTTCTCGATCCGCCATGTCTGCGGCTTCGGCTCCGACCTGCCCGAGGGGATGTATTCGCTCGATCAATCGATCGCGAAGCCGTCGCGCTCGACGCGCGGGCTGATGCCGGACGGCCGCAAGGCCGCGATCGTCTCGTTCGACGTCACCGCCGACGGCTTCCGCGCGGTGCCGCGCACCCATCTCAGCCTGATCGCCGGGGGGCTTGCGATCTCGCTCGAGAGCGACCTGCCGCAGGGCGTGAACATGATGTCGGCGTTCGTGCCGTCGTCCTTCGCCGGTCTCGCCGCGTCGGTCGTGACCTGGCTGCTGTCCGGCGGCAGCCTCGCGCTGCATCACCCGTTCGATGCCGAGGCGCTCGAGCAGCAGCTCGCGCAGCTTGGTTGCGACACGCTGATCGCTCCGGCGCAGCTCGCGTTGCGTCTCCACGAGGTCGACATCACGGCCCGGCTGCCGAACCTGCGCTACGTTCTCGGGTTGTGGCGCGCGCCCGAGCAGGTGGCCTCGAGCCCGTCCTGGAAGACGCGCGACATCGAGATGACCGATGTCTATCTGTTCGGCGAGGCCGGCCTGTTCGCCCTTCGCCGCACCGCGGCGGACGGCAGTCCGGGCCCCGTCAAGCCGGGCCGCCAGGGCGCGCCGCGCGAGCAGCCGGGATCGTCGATCGCCGGCGAGATCCTGGTGACGCCGAAGGGCACGCTGGGCCTGCGCGGTCCCATGGTGGTGGTCGCGGCCTATGCGCCGCCGCCTCCGCCCAGCGACTCGCTGATGCCGGCGCCGCCGCGCGATTTCGTCGACACCGAATATGCCGTGCGGCTCGACCGTGCTCACGACACCATCTCCATCACCGCGCCGCCGGCCGGCGTGATGGCCGTCGGCGGCTATCGCTTCCTTGCGCAGGACCTGCACGAATGGTCGCGCCGGCTTGGCCAGGGCGCGCTGCTGACCGCCCTGCCCGACCGGCTGAGCGGCCATCGCCTCGCGGGCCGTGCGATGGACAATGCCCGTGCGCGCGAAGCCCTCGCCGAGCTCGGGCTCAATCCGCTGATGGTCGAAGCCTTCCGCGACCGGGCCAGCTCAGGCGGCTGAACCTGCCGTCCTGACGGCTACGGGGAACCGGCGTGTTTGGAACAGTGTTGACGCTGCGTTAACGGGACAGACCTAGGATCACGACGTATCGTCAGCGTATCCTGAGTTTCCTGGATGTCCCAACAAGGCCCGCTTCTCATCGTCTCCTCGTCCACGCGGCCTTCGCTGAGTGCGGCTCTCGCGGTGGCGCAAATTCTTCCCTCGGTCGAGACGCGCTGGGCTGATGCGATCAGCACGATGTCCAAGGTTCAGCCGGCGGCGGTCGTTGCCGTCGTCGAGGACGCTGATGCCGACGAGGTTGCGGCGTTCTCGCGTCATGTCGGTGCACGAAAACCCTATGTGCCGCTGATCGCAATCACGCCCGGTGGTACGGCTCTTCCCGACCACGCCATTCCCTTGCATGGCAGCGACAATCACGAGCGGCTGCTGGCGCGGCTGCGCGCGGCGTTGCGCGTCCGCACGCTGCACACCATGGTGCTGCGCCGTCTCGACGAGAAGAAGACGCCCGACGCGACGCTGCCGGACACCGATCCGCTCGACGATGCGACCGTGCTGCTGCTCGGCCGCGGCAGCTCTCTGCCCGGCCTCTCGGTCGCGCTTGGCGAGCGCATGGCGGTGGTCGGCGCGCTCAGCATCGAAGCCGCAGCGAAGCATCTATCGAACCGCGACATCGACGGCATCGTGCTGGGCGAGGGCTTTTCGCCGCGCGTGGTCGATGCGTTCCTCGCGGTGCTTGCCGAGGACACCCGCTTCCGCAACCTTGCCGTCGTCGTCACCGCCAACCAGCCGGCCCCGCTACAGGAACTCGCCAATCTCGAGATCATCGCCGGCGCTCCCGCCCACATCGCGGCCCACGCGCTGCCTTTGATCCGCCAGCACGCCTTCGAGACCCGGCTCAACCGCACGCTGCGCGCGATCGAAGCCGGCGGCATGCTCGATCCGCAGACCGGCCTGCTCACCCGCAATGCCTTCGCGCGCGACTTTGCCACGGCCGTCAGCCAAACCCAGAGGAGCGGCGGCAGCCTGGCCGTCGCCCGCTTCGCCTTCGATCCGGTGAATCCGCGCGCGCAATATGACGGCGCCCGCATCATCAGCCGCCTGATGCGGCGGATGGATTTCGGCACCCATGAGGACAACGGCTCCGTCGTCGTCGTGTTTGCCGAGACGGATCTGCGTTCCGCCCACGCGATCGCCCGCCGCCTCTCCAGCGTGATGCGCCACACCTCCCACGGCAAGCGCGACACGCGAAGCGAGCCGTCGGTCACCGTCGCCGCATTGCAGCCCAATGACACGGCGCGCACGCTGCTGGCCCGCGTCTATGGCGAGGCGCAGCGCGCGGCGTCGTGAGGCGGGGCAGCCGCTGGGTGAATTCCCGGCGGCGATCTCGCGTTAGCCCGAGTCAAGCAGACGGCTTTCCAGCGCCAGCACGTATTTCTCCTGATATGCGACGGCAGAGGCCTGGGTTCCTGTCGCGTTTCGCCGACCCGGTCCGACAAAGCCGTTTCTGCAGGCCTCGCGCCAAGCTTCAAACTCGCGGCGCTTGCCAGCTGCAGCCAGGATTGCTGCGACAACGATCTCCCTCATTTCAAGCCGGGATTTTGCCATGGGCTCCGTTGCCGCCCGGCTGAATATGTCGACGTCGCAGTATGGCTGAAAGTCCGGCAAGACCTTTTGCAGCAGGGTATCGACGACGTCTACGAGATGACGACGGATGGCGTCAGCCTCCGGAGGAAAAAAATATACATGATTGGATTTGTGATCATTTACGACCCGTAGCACAGCGATCGGATACAGCTGGGTTCGCGCCCTGCGGATCTCGGGCACGTCGGGACCATCATAGGGCGACGGCGGCCGGAGGTCGCGAAGCATCTCCTCAGGCTTCGGCCAGCGAAACCACGTCGTCCACGTCACGAGCAGCGCGCCGCGTTTTTGGATGTGAAAGCCGAACTCCGCCTCTAGCCTGATCTCGGGGCCACGGCAAAGTTCGATGATGAGGCGGCGTGTCCTTCTGCCTTCCACGACGGTCCCTCTCACCGCGAGGCCCTGCTGTTCGACCGTGCTCACAAGGAACGCCATGAGTTCTTTGACGAGAGACAGCATTTCATCGCTCAAGCTGTGCAGGGATTACCCAGGTTCACGATAGACAAGCTTGATCCGAATTGTCGAGCCGTTGTGCTGCGTAGGGCGGGCAAAGGCGCATGCAAGGTCTTGCCGCATGCGAGCCATCAGATGGCGCCGTGCCCGCCATCTGACGGCACGACGCGACGCGCGACGGTGGGCACGCTGCCGCCTGACGGCTGCCGCTTTGCCCCCCGTACCGCAGCTCATTGATGGATGCGCCCGCAATGACGTTGTTTGAATTGATCACGGTCTCAGCCAACCGCGTACATCTTGAGATCGCGCATTCGCCCCACTCGTCTGCTGAAATCCGCCAATCGCTCAGGGCATCTGACGAGGCGGAGCAGGCATCATGCACAACCGGCAATCCCGCGACGAGACCGATTGGGTCAGCGTCGTTGCAATCGTCTCGGTGTTTCTCATCGCGAGCTTCGCGCTACATGTCGGCTGGCAACTTCGATGATGCTCACCCGGCGGCGCCTCATGCCGCCTTCTTCTTCTCCGCGAGCTCAGCCAGCTCCTTGAGGATATCCGTGGTCCCCGCCAGCCGCTCCTCCGGCGTCTCCCACACCTGCAGGAACACCACCTTCATGTCGGGCCGCACCTTGGCGGCCTGGCCGTGACGCTTGATGAAGGCCACCAGGCGTTCGGGATAAGCAAAACTGTTGTCGCGGAAGGCGATCACGGCGCCCTTCGGGCCGGCGTCGACCTTCTCGACATTGGCGCGGCGGCAGTAGTTCTTGATCGCGGCGACCTTGAACAGATAGCGGGTCTCGTCCGGCAGCTTGCCGAAGCGGTCGCGCAGTTCGGCGGCGAAATTCTCGATCTCCTCGTCGGTCTCGAGATCGGCGAGCCTACGGTACAGCGACAGCCGCACCGAGAGATCGGAGACGTAGTCCTCGGGAATCAGCACGGGCATGCCGATGGTGATCTGCGGCGACCAGCGGTCGACGGTCGGCTCGGTGATCCCCGCCTTGAGGTTCTCGATCGCCTCCTCCAGCATCGATTGATAGAGCTCGAAACCGACCTCCTTGATGTGGCCGGACTGCTCGTCGCCGAGCAGATTGCCGGCGCCGCGGATGTCGAGGTCGTGGCTGGCGAGCTGGAAGCCGGCGCCCAGCGTCTCCAGCGATTGCAGCACGCCGAGCCGCTTCTCGGCCTGACCGCTGATCTTGTGCGTCGACGGCAGGGTGAACAGCGCGTAGGCGCGCAGCTTGGAGCGGCCGACGCGGCCGCGCAGCTGATAGAGCTGTGCCAGGCCGAACATGTCGGCGCGGTGCACGATCAGCGTGTTGGCGCGCGGGATGTCGAGACCGGATTCGACGATGGTGGTCGACAAGAGGATGTCGAACTTGCCGTCGTAGAACGCGGAGATGATGTCCTCGATCACGGTCGGCGCCATCTGGCCGTGCGCGACGGCGACCTTCATCTCCGGCACGGTCTTGTCGAGGAACTCCTTGACCTCGGCGAGATCGTCGATGCGCGGCACGACGTAGAACGCCTGGCCGCCGCGATAGCGCTCGCGCAGCAAGGCCTCGCGGATCATGACGGGATCATGCGGCGCGACGAAGGTGCGCACGGCGAGACGATCGACCGGCGGCGAGGCGATGATCGACAGCTCGCGCACGCCGGTCAAAGCAAGTTGTAGCGTGCGCGGGATCGGCGTCGCCGACAGCGTCAGCACGTGCACTTCGGCGCGCAGCTGTTTCAGCCGCTCCTTGTGGCTGACGCCGAAGTGCTGCTCCTCGTCGACGATGACGAGGCCGAGGTCGCGGAACTTGATCGACTTGCCGAGCAGCGCATGGGTGCCGACGACGATGTCGACCGAACCGTCGGTGAGCCCCTTCTTGACCTGGTTGAGCTCCTTGGTGCTGACCAGTCGCGAGGCCTGCGCGACGTTGACCGGAAAGCCCTTGAAGCGCTCGGTGAAAGTTTTGGCGTGCTGCCTCGCGAGCAGCGTGGTCGGCACGACGACTGCGACCTGCTTGCCGTCGAGCGCGACCGCGAACGCCGCGCGCAGCGCCACCTCGGTCTTGCCGAAGCCGACATCGCCGCAGACGAGGCGATCCATCGGGCGGCCCGCTTCGAGATCGGCGAGCGTCGCCTGGATCGCGGCGAGCTGATCCTCGGTCTCGTCATAGGGGAAGCGCGCGCAGAACTCATCGTAGAGGCCGGCCTGCACCGGCAGCTTCGGTGCCTCGTGCAACATGCGCTCGGCGGCGATCTTGATCAGCTCGCCGGCCATCTCGCGGATGCGGTTCTTCAGCTTGGCCTTGCGGGTCTGCCAGCCCGAGCCGCCGAGCTTGTCGAGCTCGACATTGGTCTGGTCGGAGCCGTAGCGCGACAACAGCTCGATGTTCTCGACCGGCAGATACAGCTTGGTCTCGCCGGCATAGCGCAATTCGAGACAGTCATGCGGCGCGCCGGCGACTTCCAGCGTCTGCAAGCCGACGAAGCGGCCGATGCCGTGGTCGACGTGGACGACGATGTCGCCGATCGCGAGGCTCGTCACCTCCGAGATGAAATTGTCGAGCTTGCGGCTCGCCCGGCGCGGCCGCACCAGGCGGTCGCCGAGAATGTCCTGCTCGGAGATCACCGCGATCTGGTCGGTCTCGAAGCCGGATTCCAGCCCGAGCAGCGCAAGCATGGTCTCGTTGCGCGGCGTCGCCTGCACGACGCGCCAGGTGTTGACGCTGGTGACGTGGATCAGCTTGTGATCCTTCAGCATGCTGGCCATGCGATCGCGCGAGCCTTCGCTCCACAGCGCGATCACCACCTTCTTGCGCACCGATTGCAGCGCCTGCACATGCGCGACCACGGCCTCGAACACGTTGACCGAGGCGTCGTTGCGCTCGGGCGCGAAGTTGCGGCCGGCCCGCGCGCCGATGTCGACGACACCGGCGCCCTCGGGCACGGCGAACGGCGTCACCTTTGCGAGCGGAACGGCGGCGAGCCGGTTGGCCCATTCGGACGACGTCAGATAGAGACGGTCGACCGTCAGGGGCTTGTAGATCGCACCGCCGCCGGGATGCTCCATCGCCTCGCGGCGCGCATCGTAATAGTCGATGATCTGCTTGAAGCGCTCGCGCGCCGCGTCCTCGCCCTGCGGCTCGATCACGATCGGCGTGTTCGGCAGATAGTCGAACAAGGTCTCCATCTTGTCGTGGAACAGCGGCAGCCAGTGCTCCATGCCGGGATAGCGGCGGCCTTCGCTGACGGCCTCATACAGCGCATCGTCGCGCTCGGGCGCGCCGAACTCGGCGACATAGCCCATGCGGAAACGGCGGATGGTGTCGGTGACCAGCTGGAATTCCGAGACCGGCACGAGATCGAGCGAACGCATGTCGAGCAGCGTGCGTTGCGTCTCGGCGTCGAAGGTGCGGATCGATTCCAGGCTGTCGCCGAAATAGTCGAACCGGACGGGCTGATCGAGCCCGGCGGGAAACAGATCGAGGATGCCGCCGCGCACGGCATATTCGCCGCTCTCGCGCACGGTCGAGGCGCGGACATAGCCGTTGTGCTCGAGCCACGCGACCACGGAATCCATCGGCACGACATGGCCCGGCGCCACCGACAGCGCCTGGCCTGCCATGGTGTCGCGCGACGGCACCCGCTGCACGATGGCGTTGACCGTGGTCAGCACGATCAGCGGCTTGTCGCTACCCGCGAGACGCGACAGGCGGGCGAGCGTGGTCACGCGCTGGGCCAGGATGCCGCCATGCGGCGAGACACGGTCATAGGGCTGGCAGTCCCAGGCCGGGAACTGCATCACCGGCAGATCCGGCGCGAAGAAATCGAGCGCCCGCGCCAGCTGCTGCATCCGATTGCCGTCGCGGCAGACCACGGCAAGGCTGACCGCCGGCGGCTTCGGCCGGGCGGCGATCGCACGCGCCAGATCGGAGACGACGAGGCCTTCGGCGCCCTCGGCGACATTGGCGAGCGTAAGCGCGCGCCCCGGCGCGAGGTGCTCGGCAGGCGACTTGACCGGGCTCTTCATCAATCGGCGTCCACCGCGCGGAACGCCTTGATGCGCGCAAACAGCGCCGGCGTCTGCTCCGGCGGCAACGGCCGGGCGCCGGTGATCGCGGCATAGAAATCCGGGTCGGGGACCTCCAGGAGCTGCTCCAGCTCGGCCAGCTCGATCTCGCTGAGCGTGCCGATCTCGGCGTCGGCAAAGCGGCCGAGGATCAGGTCCATCTCACGGGTGCCGCGATGCCAGCAACGGAACAGGAGCCGCTTGCGGCGGTCGTCGAGGCCTTGGCTTGATCGGGTGGTCCCTGTCATCGCGGTATCCCTGCAGTACAACGCCGAAAGCCCGGACTGTGCCGGGCGCGGCTCGATATAGCGGTGCGCGGGGCTTATGTCAGCCCTCCCCGCCGCAGAACCGGCATGCCGCTTTTGCCGGAAACCGGCGAAAAAAGAGGTGGATGTCTCGGCATTCACGGCTATTCCGACCGTCAAACGGCTTTAAGTGTTCGGTCCATGCGCCCTAGCGTCCTCAATCCCCTGTTCGCGCCGGTCACCACCCTGTCGGGAGTCGGGCCGAAGCAGGACAAGCTGCTGCGCTATCTGCTCAGCTGCAGCGAGACGCCGCGCGTCGTCGACCTCTTGCTGCACCTGCCTGCCAGCGTCATCGACCGCCGCAACCGGCCGAAGGTGCGCGACGCCGAGGTCGGCACCGTGGTGACGCTGGAGGTGACGGTCGACCGCCATCGGCCGTCGCGCAACGCCCGCGCGCCCTATCTGGTCTATGCCAGCGACGAGACCGGCGACGTCGTGCTGACCTTCTTCCGGCCCAAGGGCGACTACATCGAGAAGATGCTGCCGGTCGGCGCCAAGCGCTACGTCTCCGGCACGGTGCAGATGTATGACGGCATTCCGCAGATCGTGCATCCCGACCGCATCCTCGATGAAGCGGGGTTTGCCAAGCTGTCAGGGATCGACCCGGTCTATCCGCTGACCGAAGGCCTCGCCCTGGGCTCCCTGCGGCGCGCCATCGCATTGGCGCTGACGAAGCTGCCCGATTTGCCGGAATGGATCAGCCCCGAGGTGCTCCGGCGCTGCGGCTTCCCGTCGCTGAAGGACGCGCTGCATCGGGTGCACGTGCCGCAGGAGCTGACGGACATCCTGCCTGAAAATCCGTTCTGGTCGCGCCTCGCCTTCGACGAGCTGCTCGCCGGCCAATTGGCGCTGGCGCTGGTGCGGGCGCAATTGCGCCGCCCCGCGGGCAACCGCCATGCCGGGGACGGCCACCTGCGCCGCAGGATCATCGACGCCCTGCCCTATGCGTTGACGAACTCGCAAGGCCTGGCGATGGACGCCATTGCGGCCGATCTCGAAAAGCCGGTGCGCATGCTCAGGCTGCTGCAGGGCGACGTCGGCTCCGGCAAGACGGTGGTGGCGCTGCTCGCGGCGGCCGCCGTGGCCGAAGCCGGCAAGCAGGCGGCGCTGATGGCGCCGACCGAGATTTTGGCGCGCCAGCATGCCAAGACCATCACGCCGCTGGCCGAGCGCGCCGGCATGACCATCGCCATTCTCACGGGGCGCGAGAAGGGCAAGGAACGCCGCGACATTCTCGCCCGGCTCGAAGCCGGCGAGATCGACCTGCTGATCGGCACGCACGCGCTGATCCAGGACGACGTCGTCTTCAAGTCGCTGGCGCTCGCCATCGTCGACGAGCAGCACCGCTTCGGCGTGCGCGAACGGCTGGCGCTGACGTCGAAAGGCGAGGCCGTCGACGTGCTGGTGCTGTCGGCAACGCCGATCCCGCGGACGCTGGTG
This sequence comes from Bradyrhizobium sp. SZCCHNR1002, assembly GCF_032381435.1. Classification (NCBI taxonomy): domain Bacteria; kingdom Pseudomonadati; phylum Pseudomonadota; class Alphaproteobacteria; order Hyphomicrobiales; family Nitrobacteraceae; genus Bradyrhizobium; species Bradyrhizobium sp. SZCCHNR1002. The sequence continues at coordinate 671,091 of NZ_JAUHIS010000001.1, read as the reverse complement.
CTGACCTATTTCGGCGACATGGACATTTCCGAGCTGCGCGAGAAGCCCGCCGGCCGCCAGCCGATCGACACCCGCGCCGTCGCCGATGTCAGGCTCGGCGAGGTCATTGACGCCGTCGGCCGCGCGCTCGACGCCGGCAAGCTGGTGTACTGGATCTGCCCGCTGGTCGAGGAATCCGAGGCCGAGGGCATCGATCATCTCACCAACGCGACGGATCGCTTCGAGAGCCTGCGCGAGCGCTTCGGCGACAAGGTCGGCCTCGTCCACGGCAAGATGAAGGGCAGCGAGAAGGACGACGTCATGGGCCGCTTCGCGGCCCATGAGCTGCGGCTGCTCGTGGCCACGACGGTCGTCGAGGTCGGCGTCGACGTACCCGCGGCGAGCATCATGGTGATCGAGAACGCCGAGCGCTTCGGTCTCGCCCAGTTGCACCAGCTGCGCGGCCGCATCGGCCGCGGCGCGGAGGCCTCGACCTGCATCCTGCTCTATCACGAGCCGCTGGGGCCGATGTCGAAGGCGCGGCTCGCCGTCATCCGCGAGACCACCGACGGCTTCCGCATCGCCGAGGAGGACCTCAAGCTGCGCGGCGAAGGCGACGTGCTCGGCATCCGCCAGAGCGGCCTGCCCGGCTATCGCATCGCCCGCCCCGAGGTGCATGCCCAGCTGATCACCCAGGCGCGCGACGAGGCGCTGCGCATCCTGAAGGACGATCCCAAGCTGAAGGGCCCGCGCAGCGAGGCATTGCGGTGTCTGCTGTACCTCTACGAACGCGACGAGGCGATCCCGCTGCTGACGGCGGGGTGATTGGCCGAAGGTGCCTCAACGAACTCCGCTGTCGTCCCGGCCTCCGAGCCGGGACCCATACCCCCAGGCAGCAGTTTGAGGCAGGCGGGCCATTGGCTTTTTCGCTCCTCACAGCCGCCGCGGAGTATGGGTCCCGGGTCAGCGCCGCGACGCGCTTTGCGCATCGCAGCTTGCCCGGGACGACGAGCTGAGATGAAGGCTCACTTCGCCTTGCAGCTCTCCGCAAACGCCACCAGCTGCGCCGCGTCGGCCCCCTCGCCCTGCACGTCCGCCGCGATGTGCTCGAACAGCCGTGCGAAGCCTTCGTAGATCTGCGCCGCCGGATGATCCTCGCCCAGGAAGCCCGCGATCTCGCGCATTTCGGCGACCCAGCGATAGGCTTTCGGCAACATGTCCGGCAGCGCGTTGGCGAGCCGGGCCTGGACGTGGGGCAGGCTCAGCGCGAGCTCGTCGCGCAATGCGTCGGCGGCGCCGGCACGCGTTGCGGCCAGCACCATCGCGGCACCGAGCCCAGTCAGGCCCTTGTTGATGCCGGCATAGGACATCTTCAGCGCCGAAGCGGCGCCGATCGGACCGTCGATCACACGCACATCGAGCCCGAGCTCACCCAGCACGGCGATGTCGGCGGCCGCCTCACCGCTGACATAGAACGCCGGGCCCTTCGTGCCGGGCTTCGGCGGCAGGCCGATGATGGCCGCGTCGACCAGGCGCGCGCCCGACGACAGCACGACATCCTGGATGCGCCTGACGGTCTCGACGTTGACGGCATTGCAGTCGACGACGACGGGTTTCTTGCCGTTGCGGTTGATGGCCGTCGCAAGCTGCTCGGCCAGCGCCACGGCCTCGCCCGGCGGCACGATCGACAGGATGATGTCGGCATTGACGATCTCGCTATCGTTCGCGGCGCTCATGCCGGAGGCGGCCGCTCTCGCCTGCGTCGCGCGACTGCGCCCTTCGAGCGAGGTCAACACCTTGCAGCCGTGCTCCACCAGGCGGGCGGCGATGGCGCTGCCCATGGCGCCCGGTGCGATGACGGCAATGCTGGGGGGCATGATGGCGGTCTCCGAGTCGATCGATGCGCATCGAAGAATATCCGCAGCCCATGACGGAACTGAAGGCCCGAAAACGAAGGGCAGCCCTTCCGGGCTGCCCTCGCCTTGGCCGCAACGTCAGCGCCGCCCCCCTCAGAGCCCCCAAAGAACGCTGGCCGCCGTGGCTGACCTTCAGAACGAGATCTTCAAGCCTCCGCTGCCGTAGAAATCGTCGCCGCCAGTGCGTCCGATGGTGCGCGAGACGTTCGCGGTCAGCGCCACGTTGCTCCAGAACGGCGCCACCACGCCCGCGCTCACCCGGCCATAGACGTTGTGCGAGGTGCCGTTCGGGACCGTCCAGTTGTTGACGATCAGGGGCGCCGAGGTCGCGCTGTACTGGATCAGGCGACCATTGCCGACGATGTCGTCATCGAGCGTCAGGTTGAGATAGGGATGGATGGTGGCACCCTGCACCTGGAACGGGGTGCGCAACTGCACGCCGACGCTGCCGATGAGGGTCTCGGCGGTCTGCGAGCCCACCGTGAGCGTCAGTGCGGGATCTCCCGCCTCGGTGAAGCCGTCGACGCGGGCGCGGGCATAGGTCAGCCCGCCGATCGGTCCCATTTTCGCAGAGCCGGCATCGAACAGATAGCCGATCTTGCCCGCCGCGACGAAGGTCGTGCCGCCGGGATTGGAGGTGATGGTATCGACCACGCCCGGCCGGGTGTTGCGATAGTCCTGGTGGCCGATGGTGGCGAGACCTTCGGCAAACAGGCTGCGGCTGGCCCAGGCGCCATAGAGGCCGAACTGATAGGAATTGGCATCCGTCGTGCCGGTGTTGTTGAACAGCCGCGCCCGCGGATTGGAATAGTCGAACGCGGTGCCGATCATGGCGTTCGCCGACAGCCGATACTCGACGCCGATGGTGCCGCCGATGCTGTCGAGATTGAAGCCGTTCGAGGCGACGTTGCCCTGGCGGTCGCTGAGACTGCCATTGCCCTGCATGTAGAACGACCACGGGCTGACCGGCGCGAGCGGCGGCGCCTTGACGTGAGCCGGCCGGCCCAATGCGGCATAGGAGTTCATCGCCGACGGCGGGAAGCCCGCCGTCTCGCGGAACATGTCGAGCTTGCCGAACAGAGTCGAGGCGAAGCCCATCGCCGAGATCGACGCCACCTCGCCCTGCGGCGCGAAGGTCAGCGGTGCGTTGAGGCGGTTGACGATGTACTGGCCGAGCACCTCGAAACCATGCGAGGTCAGATGCACGCCGTCGACATAGAACAGATACTGGTTCTGCAGCGCCGGATTGCCGATGCAGGCCACCGGACAAGCGCCGACATTGCTGAAGCCGTAGCGCTGCGGATTGGCCTGGATCAGCGTGCCGACCAGTCCGGTATCGACATATTCGACACGCACGCCGGAGCGCGCCACCGCCGCAAGCGACGATTGCATCAGGCCGTTATAGGTCGTGCTGTAGGCCTTGCCGGCCGGCGCATTGGCGTTGCCGACGGCCTCCGGCAAGGTGCTGACGTCGCCCACCGTGAACACGATGGTACGAGCGCCGTCTCCGACCAGCGCATTGACGCCGGCCATGGCCTGCTGCGCCGTGACCGCTGCTGCAGCCGGCGCACCGGCGAGCGATCCGCCCGCGCGGTAGTAGGCGCGCGCGTCGTTGCCGCCGATCGAAATCTCGACCAGATCGGTCGACGAGATCTTGCCGGAGAATCCGGTCAGTCCGCTCCACTCCTGGAAGAAGCCGGGAATGCCGGGCGCGACCACGTTGGTGTTGCCGGCCATGGCGCCGCCGATGGCATAGTTGAGCTGGGGGATGCCGAGCAGCGCCGAGGTCGTGTCGACGAAATTGGTGCCGCCGCTGAAGCGCCCGGTCGGATAGAGCGGCAGCTTGCCCGCCCCGCCGGTGAAGGTCCAGAGATTGCCCGTGTCGGCGTAGCTGTCGCCAAAGGCCTGGATTCGCGTGTAGGCAGTCTGGGCCGATACCGGCCCGGAGAGCTGCAACCACGCTCCCGACAGTGCAACGACGCACCACAACGACGTCCGACTTGCAGGCTTCATTACGCGCCTCCCCAACGCCACATCTTTGTTTGCCGGATGTTTCCATGGCGACGGATTGCAACACCACCGCCTGTCGGTTGTAGCGGCGAGGTCAACGGGGCCTGTGCCTTTCGCGCATCATCATGCAGCGCAAGGCGCCGTCATGCGGACGTCTGCGCGCCTGGCGCACGAGACGGCGTTGAACATGGTGACGAAGACTGCTGACAGGATCTGGCAGGAGGCTGGGCTAATGCCTTCGCGCAGGCGCCGCTGCCGGCGCCGCACGGAGAATGCCAATGCCCGCCGACTTCAGCTTCCTGCTCCTCTATGTCGACGCCCCCGCGACGAGCGCGGCCTTCTACGCCGACCTGCTCGGCCTGCCCGTCATCGAGCAATCGCCGACCTTCGCGATGCTGCCGCTGCGCGAGGGCGTGATGCTCGGCTTGTGGTCGCGGCACACGGTGGAGCCGGCCGCCACCGGCGCGGCCGGATTCAGCGAGGTCGCGTTCACGGTCGCCGATTCCGGCGAGGTCGAGCGCCTTCACGATGACTGGGCGGCACGCGGCCTCACCATCATCCAGGCGCCGACGCGGATGGATTTCGGCACCACCTTCGTCGCGCTCGATCCGGATGGGCATCGGCTGCGCGTATTCGTTCCGCAGGATGCGGGCTAGCGGGCCCTGGGCTCGACTTCCATCGATCCTCCGGAGACGGTGAGAGCGAAGGATCAGTCGACCTTGGCCGGCTCGAGCTGCGGCGATGGCTGGGCCGGGCTGTTGGCGATGCGCGCGGCGTTGGCCATGGTGGCGAGCGCCGCGGCCTTCTTCTGCGGATCGGAGCCGGGCTGCACCACGCCGCAGGACATGATCAAGGTCGCTGCATCCTCGGCGCTCATGTCGACCTCGATGATCTTGCTCCTCGGCAGATAGAAGAAGAAGCCGGTGGTCGGGTTCGGCGCGCATGGCAGGAACACCGAGATCTGCTCGTCCTCGCCCGGCAGCCGGTTCGCAATCTCCAGGCTCGGCGGCTGCGAGATCAGCACGATCGACCACATCCCCGGCGAGGGAAACTCGACCAGGCCGACGCGGCGCAGGCTCGACCCCTTGCCGGAGAACAGCGTCTCGAAGACCTGCTTCAGGCCGCGATAGATCGCCCGTACGGCCGGGATGCGGCCGAGCAGCCGCTCGCCCAGATCGACCAGCGTGCGACCGATCAGATTGGCCGCGAGAAAGCCGACCAGGGTCAGGCCGATCACGGCCACGATCAGCCCCGAACCAGGCACGCCAAACGGCAGATAGGTCTCAGGGCGGTAGGCCAGCGGCACGAACGGACGCACCAGGCCGTCGACCCAGGTCACGAACCACCAGGTGAGATAGAGGGTGATCGCGACGGGTCCGGCGACCACGAGGCCGGTCAGGAAATAGTTGCGAAAGCGAAACATCAGCCCATGGTGGGGCGTCTCGGCCGGGGCTTCGGCCAAGGGATCGGTCTCAGGCGGCACGTCGTCGCGGGAACTCATGCGAACTTCCAGGTCGGATCAGATCTCAGCTAGGCTCTTAGCAGATTTTTGGAAGGGCAAGGCCCTCTTTCAGACACAGCTGGACGCTTTGCCCCCGCATGTGGCGGGCTGGCCGCCCCTGCCCCGGCTCCAAAAACGTCGGAAATCAGCCCGCTAGGCGCTGCGCAGCGGCAGGGCCAGACCGACCGCCACAAAGATGCCGCCGCAGACCTGATTGAAGCGGCGTCCGGCCCTGGCGAGCCAAGGACGCACCCGGGCGGCGGCGCTGGCGATCGCGACCTCGGTCAGGAACTCCGTGACCGTGTATGTCAAGGCAACGATCGCGAACTGCCCGAGAAGGCTGCGATCGGGGTCGATGAACTGCGGCAACAAGGCGCTGAAGAACAGCAGGCATTTGGGATTGGTCGCAGCGGTCAGAAAGCCCTGACGAAAGAGCTGATGCCCGCCGGCTTTGACGGTCGCATGGCCGATATCGACCGCCACCGGTGGCGATCGCCACAGCTTGATGCCGAGCCAGGCGAGATAGAGCCCGCCGATCCATTTCAGCACCACGAGCCAGGTGATCGACGACTGCACCAGCGCGCCGATGCCGAACATGCACAGCGCGATGATCAGGACGAAGCCGATCAGGCCGCCGGCGATCGTGAACAGCGTCTTGCGCCCGCCATGCAGCGCGCCGTGCGTCAGGGCCAATAGGCCATTCGGCCCCGGCGTGAGCGAGATGCCGATGCTGGTGAGCAGGAACAGCATCCAGGTGTCGAGAGCCATCGAGAGTCCCGTGACGGAGTAGACGCCGACCACTGCCGCGGCATCGTCCGACGCTGATGTCGGATTGCCGCTCAGATGGCAAGCGCCACCGAGTTTGCCACGACTGCCGCGCCATTCGAAGAACGATCGCAGGCTCGCGCCCGAATGACGGGTGAGCGCGAATAAAAAAACGCTGTCGTCCCGGACAAGCCCGGCAACGCGACAGCGTTGGCGGGCGCAGATCCGGGAACCATACTCCCAAAAGGTGATTTGAGGCAGGCTGGATCTGCCAGAGGTGCCAGCCACAAAGCACGGTAGCTCTGGATCCCGGCGTTCTCCGGGATGACACTGAAGGGGCGGAGGCGGCGTCGCGCCTCACGCCCTGCGGGTTCAAGGCGATGCGAGAGCATCGCTTCGTAGGAGCGGCGGCTGATCTACTCCACCGTCACCGACTTCGCGAGATTGCGCGGCTGGTCGACGTCGGTGCCCATCACCACGGCGGTGTGATACGCCAGCAGCTGCACCGGGATCGCGTACACGATCGGCGTGAAGGTCGCGGCCATGTCGGGCATGGTGATCGTCACCAGCGAGTCCACGGTCGCCTCCTCGGCACCCTTGGCGTCGGTCATCAGGATGATGTTGCCGCCGCGCGCGGCGACCTCCTGCATGTTCGACACCGTCTTCTCGAACACCTTGTCATAGGGCGCGATCACGACGACCGGCATGGTCTCGTCGATCAGCGCGATCGGGCCGTGCTTGAGCTCGCCGGCGGCATAGCCCTCGGCATGGATGTAGGAGATCTCCTTCAGCTTCAGCGCGCCTTCGAGCGCCAGCGGATAGGAGGTGCCGCGGCCGAGATAGAGCACGTCCTTCGACTTGGCGATCTCGCGCGCCAGCTTCTCGATCTGCGGCTCAGTGGTCAGCGCCGCCGCGATCAGGCGCGGCACCTCGACGAGGCCATGCACAAGCTTGGTCTCATCGGCTTCGGAGAGTTCGCCGCGGCCGCGGCCGGCGGCAATCGCCAGCGCCGCCAGCACCATCAGCTGACAGGTGAAGGCCTTGGTCGAGGCGACGCCGATCTCGGGACCGGCGAGCGTCGGCATCACGATCTCGCTCTCGCGCGCGATCGTCGAGGTCGGCACGTTGACGACCGACAGCGTGTGCACGCCCTGCGACTTGGCATAGCGCAGCGCCGCCAAGGTGTCGGCGGTCTCGCCCGACTGCGAGATGAAGATGGCGAGATCGCCCTTGCGCAGCGGCGCCTCGCGGTAGCGGAACTCGGAGGCGACGTCGAGCTCCACGGGCACGCGCGCGAAGCGCTCGAACCAGTATTTGGCGACGAAGCCGGCATAGCTCGCGGTGCCGCAGGCGGTGATCGAGATGCGCTGGATGTCCTTGAAGTCGAACGGCAGCCGCGCCGGCAGCATCACGCGCTCGGTGCCCATGTCGACGTAGCGCGCGAGCGTATGGCCGACGACCTCCGGCTGCTCGTGGATCTCCTTGGCCATGAAGTGGCGGTAGTTGGCCTTGTCGACCAGGAAGGACGACGCGCCCGACTTCAGCACGTCGCGCTTCACAACAGCGCCCGAGACGTCATGGATGATGCCGGAGTCGCGGGTGATCTCGACCCAGTCGCCATCGTCGAGATAGCTGATCGTATCGGTGAACGGCGCCAATGCGATCGCGTCCGAGCCGAGGAACATCTCGCCGTCGCCATAGCCAAGCGCCAGCGGCGAGCCCTTGCGGGCGCCGATCAGCAGGTTGCCGTGGCCCTTGAACAGGAAGGCCAGCGCGAACGCGCCCTTCAGCTGCGGCAGCGACGCCGCCACGGCCTGCTGCGGCGTGTGACCCTGCAAGAGATAGGAATTGACGAGGTGGACGACCGTCTCGGTGTCGGTCTCCGAGGAGAACCTGGCGCCCTGCTTCTCGAGCTCGGCACGTAGTTCGCGGAAGTTCTCGATGATGCCGTTATGAACGACAGCGACGTTGTCAGTTGCGTGCGGATGGGCATTGCCTTCGGTCGGCTTGCCGTGCGTCGCCCAGCGGGTGTGGCCGATGCCGGCGTGCCCTTTCAGCGGCTCCCGCTCCAGCCGCTTCTCGAGATTCTTCAGCTTACCCTCGGCGCGCCGGCGATCGAGGTGATCGCCCTCGAGCGTCGCAACACCGGCGGAGTCGTAGCCGCGATATTCCAGACGTTTCAGGGAATCGACGAGATGCTCGGCGACCGGCCCGCGTCCCAGGATCCCGATGATTCCGCACATCAGCGCTAGTCCCCAAATCGTCGAGAGAGATTCAAATGCGTGGCATTGTCTTAACGAAAACCGCGCGCTTTCAGGATTCAATAATTATTGCGGATTGCGACAGGGTTAAGTGGAAGGCTTAACCGCGCGGCCGGCGCGCAACTCCGGTCCGATGCGGAGGTCCGGCTCACCGCGGCCTTAACGCCAGCTCAACGCTTACCCGGTGAAACTGTCGCGTCGGAGAGGACGCCATGACCTATACCCGTCGCCCAACTGATCCCAAAGGCGCCAGCTCGCTGAGCCTGTCGCATCCCACGTCCGGCAGCCATCTCGCGCACTGGCCGCCGCCGACCATGGGCCATGAGCTGAAACCAATGCCGGTCAGGCATCACACCAACGAGCCCGTCAAGCACGCCACCCGCCGCGGCTGGCGCCTGACCCGCGAGATGTTCGCCGAGTTCCTGGACGAGAAGGACTAGCTTCGCGCAGCGCGCGCATCGAAGCGGCCAAGCCCAGGCGATCGCACCGGCCAACGCCCAGAGACCGATGCCGGTGAGGAGCATGATCTCCCGTGCCGGAGCGAGGCCGATCGCGCCGTAGGGCATGCGGCCGGAGAACGTTCCCAGCCGCGCGGTCGCGATCAGCACCTCTCTGGCCAGATCAAATACCAGCTGACCGAGCTCCAAGCTCGCCTTCCCTTCCCCGCGTCTACTTCTTCTGGCGCTGCTTCGCGGTCCGGAAACGCGCCGCCGCCCCCTCCCGCGTCGTCTGCGGGCTGCGCTCGAGCGCCAGCGCATCATCGGGCACGTCGCGGGTGATCACCGATCCCGAGCCGATATAGGCGCGCGCGCCGACGTTGATCGGCGCCACGAGCGAGGTGTTGGTGCCGATGAAGGCGCCCTCACCGATGTTCGTCTTGTGCTTGTTGAAGCCGTCATAGTTGCAGGTGATGGTGCCGGCGCCGATGTTGGCGTTGGCGCCGACATGCGCATCGCCGATGTAGGACAGGTGATTGACCTTTACGCCCGGCTCGAGCACGGCGGCCTTGGCCTCGACGAAATTGCCGATCTTGGCGCCGTCGCCCAATGACGTCCCGGGTCGCAGCCGCGCGAACGGTCCCAGCAGGCTGTTGCGGCCCAACTTCGATTGCACGATGTGCGAGAACGAATGCACCACCGCGCCGTCGCCGATCGAGACGCCGGGTCCGATCACCACGAACGGCTCGATCGTGACATCCCTGCCGAAGGTGGTGTCGGCGGCGAGATAGACCGTCTCCGGCGCGATCAGCGTCACGCCGGCCTCCATCGCCGCGCGGCGCAGCCGGGTCTGCATCACCGCCTCGGCCTGCGCGAGCTGCGCCTTGGTATTGATGCCGCGCACCTCGTCCTCGGAGGTCTCGATGACGACGGCGTCCAGGCCCTGCTCGCGCGCGATCGCCACGGCGTCGACGAGATAATATTCGCCTTTGCTGTTGGCGTTCCCGATCCTGTCCAGGATGGCGAGCGCGCGATGGCCGTCCATCGCCATCACGCCGGCATTGCACAGCGTGATCGCCCGCTCGGCCTCCGACGCATCGGCCTGCTCGCGGATCGCCACGAGCTTGGATCCCTCCAGCAGCAGGCGCCCATAGCCGGTCGGATCAGCGGCGCGAAAGCCGAGCACCGCGAGCGCGGCGCCCTTGGCCAGCGGCGCGCGCAGCCGCGCGAAGGTTTCGGCCGTGATCAACGGCGTATCGCCGAACACAACCAGCAGGTCATCCGCGCCGCGCGCGATCGCCTCACGCGCGGCCAGCACCGCATGCGCGGTGCCGAGCCGCTCGCGCTGCACGAAGATGTCGGCGTCGGAACGCAGACGCCTCGCTTCCTTCTCGACGGCGCTGTGCTCCGGCCCGATCACGACCGCGATGCGGGCACCGTCGCCTTTCGGCGCGGCCGCCAGCACGTGGGCGAGCAACGATTCGCCGGCGATCGGATGCAGCACCTTGGGCAGGCTCGTGCGCATCCGCGTGCCCTCGCCTGCCGCAAGCACGATGGTCAGACTGGATCGAGCGGTCATCAAGCACCCTGGAAATGGCTGAGTGGCACACGGGCCGCTGTCATAAATCGTTTTGCCCGCGCAGCAAACCTGCACCCCCTGAAACCCATACGGGTTTTCCTGTTAATGTTCGCTTCGTGATTCGATTAAGGCAGGTTCATGGCTAAGGACTCCCACAAATCAGCCGGCGTGCATGGAGCTGAAAAGACCGGCGGAACGCTGTCCGGACTGTTTGCCGATGAGAACGAGCTCGATCGGCGCGCGATGTGGCGGCTCGGCTGGTGGGGTGCGGGTGCGGTCGGTGCCGTCGGGCTTGCCATTTTCGCCAATCAGACGGCGCAGGGATGGCGCAAGGACCGTATTTCCGCGGCTGACCTCTCGCGCCAGGCCCAGCTCCTGCAGTCGCTCGCGCGGGACACCCAGAGCGAGGCCCGCCAGCTCGGGGCGGCGATCGAGACGCTCAACACCGATCGGGATCGGCTCTATGCGCGTGTGACCGTGCTGGAGCAGGGACTGGACTCCGTCACCGGTGCGCTGGCCAAGCAGAGCCCCCAGCCCGCGGCGAATCAGGCAGCCGGCACCAAATCGACGCCGCAGCCGCAGATCGCGGCGGTCGATTCGCAGGCGCCGCAGCCGGCAGCGCCGGGTTCCCCACCGCCGGGCCCGCTGCCCGCCTTCGGCAACCTGTCGCCGTTCATGCCCATCCCTGGCGGCTCGCTTGGAGCCAGTCCCACTGGCGCGGTGGCGACGACACCGCCCGCTCCTGCGGGCGCGCCGGCACCGGCGACCGTTGCCGCTGCCGGCTCCAAACCGCAGGCCGTGGAACCGGCCGCGAAGCCGGCTGAAGCGGAACGGCTCGCCAAGGCCGATCCGACCGAGCCCCCCGCCGCCAAGGGCGCCGACACGGCGGAGCCCGCGGTGATGGCGGTCCAGAGGACCGAATTCGCGGTCGATCTCGGCGGCGCCAACTCCATCGGCGGCCTGCGAGCGCTGTGGCGGGGGTTGGCGAAGAACAATGCCGACCTCGCAGCGCTGAAGCCGATCATCATGCTGAAGGAGGGCCGTGGCGGCCCCGGCATGCAGCTGCGGCTCGGTGCCGGCCCGCTGACGGATGCAGCGGCAGCGGCCCGGATCTGCGCCGCCCTGGCCGAAACCCAGCGCCCTTGCGAAACCACGGTGTATGACGGCCAACGTCTGGCCGTCGGCGAAGAGCCCGAGGGCGGCGAGGCCAAACCCGCCGCGCCGGCGGCGGCAGCGAAGCCGGTCCCGGCACAGCGCCGGCGCGTGCTGCAGCCGCAGGCCCAGCAACAGCAGCGCCATGGCCGCCGCGAGGAGCCGCCGGCCGCAGCAGCGCCGCCCCCGGCGCCGCCGCAGGAGGCGCCCAAGCCCGAGCAGCCGTCGACGCTGTCGTCGTTCTTCCGCCGCTCCTGAGCTCGAATCATCCCATCCGGCAAGGCGGTTGCGGCGGACTGTGAAAGCGGTCCGTGAAGCGCCTTTGCGGCTTGTCCGCCGATCCGTTCCGCAGCATAGTCCCGCGCATGAAAAAGACCCCGTTCCGCCTCTCGCCCTATCAGGTGCAATGGCTCCTGATCGTCGGCTTCGTCACCGTCGGCTACGCCCTGTATCTGCGCTATCTCGCAATCGAGCTGTCGAGCGTCGCGCTGGCCTGCGACGCGGGTTTGCAGACGCTGGCCTGCAAGAGCCGGGCGGTCGCGACCACGCTGTTCAAGAATTCGGTGTTCGGCGCCACCGCGCTCGTCATCGCGGTGCTGCACGTGATGCGGCCGTCGATCGTGCTGCTGACCGGCGGACTGATCGCCGCCGGCCTCGGCATCGTGCTCTACAACATCGTGCTGTCGGGGCTGGCGATCGGCCTGCTCATCCTCGGCTTTGCCCGGCCCGCGCCCGCCACAGCGTGAACGCCAGCAGCAGATACATCGCGCAGGTCCACATCGCCTGCCAATTGTCGCGCCCCTCGTTGTAGATCACGTAGACTGAAGAGATCGCGAGCAGCCCGGCGAAGCTGGCCTCGGCGATCGGCCGGGCGCCCTGCGCCGGACGATTGCCGAGCAGCATCGCGAACGGCACCACCGCCATGGTCAGGCTGGCGAACGGGAAATCGCGGTAGCGCGGATCGAACACGAAGCCGAGCGCCGTCTCGGCCGCGATCAGCACGGCGACGACCAGCGTCAGGCCCAGCGCATAGGTGATCTTGAGCTGCTTGCGGCCATCATCCGGTCCGAGCAGGTCGAGGAAGGTCGGCAACGGGCGGCCGGCCATGGCCGCATTGGCGGCCAGGATCGGCGCCAGCACGCCGGCAGCGAGCAGCGCGCCCCATTGCAGCCACCCGCCCACGCCCAGGCTCTCATAGAACATCTTGTCCGCGGCCATGCCGAACAGCACGCCCGCCGTGGTTGCGGAGATGCCGACCCCGATCCAGGCCGAGATGTGCGGCGGCCAGGGCCGGCGGCGCACCGTCAGCCAGCCCGCCAGGAACACCATGAACGACAGCACCATGCCGGCGGCCATCTGCAGCTTCCACTGCGGATAGTTGCTGACGGGCTCGCCCGGCGGGTACTTCAGCGCGCGCGTGTCGTCGCTGATCAGACCCCAATAACCGCCGACGGTGCCCTCGAGCTTGCGCTTCCAGGGCTGGTCATAGGCCTCGATCAGATTGACGCGGAAATTCTCGCGCTTGGCGAGAGTGAGGATCTCCGAGACCACGCGGGCCTGGTTGGCGCGCGACGGCAGCGCGCCCTCGCGCATGCGGCCCTCGCTGGGCCAGCCGGTCTCGCCGATCAGGATCTCCTTACCGGGAAACGCCACGCCGACCTGCTGGCGGATGGTGTCGACATGCGAGGCGGCGAACTTGGCGCGCACCGGCATGTCCTCCCAATAGGGCAGGATGTGCACGGTGACGAAATCGACGATGTCGTAGAGCTCGCGGTTGCGCAGCCAGAACTCCCAGACGTCGGCATAGGTCACGGGAACCTGGACCTGCGCCTTGACGCTGCGGATGGTGGCGGCGAGGTCGGCGGTGGTCATCTCACCGCGGAGCAGCACCTCGTTGCCGACCACGACGGCCGTGATCACCTTCGGATAGCGCTTGATCAGGTCGACAGCGATGCCGATCTGCTGCTGGTTCTTCAGCCTGTTCGAGCCGAGCCAGATGCCCTGGATCACCTTGATGCCGACCCGGGACGCGATTTCCGGCACCTGATCAAGGCCGTTCTCGATCGAATAGGTGCGCACGCATTCGGAGATCTTGGCGAGCTGCACCAAGTCCTGCTCGATCTGCCCGGCGTCGATATGCGTGGTCGGATCGAGCGGGCTCTGCTGTCCCCGGAACGGCGCGTAGGACACGCACTGCAGCTTCGAACCGGGGTCGATCGGCGCGCGCGCGAGCGTGATCGGCCTGGCCAGCCACCACCACGCGGCGGCGATGACACCCAAGGATACGAGCAGAAGCGCCAGCGGCGTAGGAAGGGATTTCAGTTCCGTGTCTCCAGGCAGGGTGGTGTCGATTACCCGGTCGGGGGCGATCTGCCAAGTAGGCGATCTCCGGAGCTTCTGGCACGGCGTACGCCTGTTCCCAATCCCGCTTTTACGATGACGCGAGAAAGTTGGGCCGTTGCTGGACAAAATCCGAGATTCCGGTCATTGGGAATCCCCGGTTGACCCGACCGTTGCGCCCGAGGTCTCGGGGCCGTTCATGCGCCCGTTAGGAACGCCATTTTAGGAACGGCATGCGAAGGTCGGAATCAACCTCCCGCCGCAATCGGGGCCGAATTGATCGGCATCAACACTGCGTCCCCCAGGGGACGACATGAAGGCAACCATCGGGGAATTTATGGGTCGACGCGTGCTCCAGTCCAAGTTTTCGGTTTCGCGCCTGTTCGCGTCGCTGGCCCTCATGGTCCTCGTCGGCGCCCCCGGCGCCTTCGCCCAGAGCGGCAGCGACCATCCCCAGGACCAAAAGCCGCAGGCGGCCAACCCGGCCGACCAGTCGAAGGAGAACCAGCGCAAGGCCGACGAGTTTACCGAGGCGTCACAGGCGCTCTCTGGCGGCCCGGCCGGCAACCCCGAATGCGTCTGGCTCGGCCGCCGCGTCGTCCAGCTGATGTACAATGACGACCTCGATACCGCCTTCCGCCACCTCGACCTCTATGACCGTTTCGGCTGCCCGGGCGGCCATGTCCAGGCGGCCTTCCGCTGTCTGACGCGCTTTTTTCCGCAGATCGATCCGAAGGTGCCGAACTCGCTGAACAACCACGTCCACGGCTGCTGGATCAATCCCGACGCCAAGCCGCAGGTGGCTGCGGCGCCGGCGCCCGGCCCGGCCCCGACACCGGCCGCGCAGGCTTCGCCAGCGCCGGCGCAGCAGCCTGCCCCCCAGGCCTCGCCCCCGCAGCCTCCGGCGAAGTGAACCGCGCCGCGAGGCAGGCTGGACGCAAGATCGCGACGACCGGACTCCATGCGTGGCGCGCGCATGACAGCGCTCCGATGACATGGCAGGATGCGATCGACGTCGTTGACGCACTTGGCCGCGCCCTGGTTCAGGCACCGTTCAGCATGAGTGGGCTCTGTTGGAATGCATTTGTCGCGGCCTTCGGCCGTGACGGCGCGAGAGTGATCGCCTTCGCCGTTCATCGTCGAACGTCACGCGTGAGCATGATCCCAGTCGCATCGCATATCCGAGATGGAACGGCGCTCGACCGCTCCGCTTCACCGCCGCCTTGATCCTAGGAATGGTTGCCCCTCCCATGCGCGCCGTCGTCGCCGTCCTGCTCCTCGTCACTGCCGTGCACGCCGCCCTCTGGGGTCTGCTGCAGGAGCAGCAGGAGGCCCCCAATTTCACCGGCCTGCTGCAGAGCGTCTCCTACGATCCACATGAAGGAACCGGAGCCCCCGGTCCCAGCACCGTGGCGTCGCCGGACCGTATCCGCGCCGACATGAAGAAGCTGGCCACGATGACGCGGGCCATCCGGCTCTACTCGTCGACCGGCGGCCTCGAGATCGTGCCGCCGCTGGCCGCGGAGGCTGGCCTGAAAGTGATGCTCGGCGCCTGGATCGACAAGGATCCGGACCGCAACGAGCGCGAAATCCAATCGGCCATCACCCTCGCCCGCCGCAACAGCAACGTCATCGGCATCGTCGTCGGCAACGAGACCATCCTCACCGACACGCAGAAGGTCGGCGAACTGATCGAGAAGATCAAGCGCGTCAAAAAATCGGTCAGCGTGCCCGTCACCACCGGCGACGTCTGGAACACCTGGCGCGACAACCCCGAGCTCGCGGCCAATGTCGACTTCATCGCCGCGCACGTCCTGCCCTATTGGGAATTCTTCACCGACGACCAGGCCGTCGATCAGGCGGTGGATCGCTATCAGCTCCTGAAGAAGCAGTTCACCGGCAAGCGCATCATGATCGCCGAGTTCGGCTGGCCGAGCCAGGGCTACAGCCGCAGCGACGGCAATCGCGGCCCCGCCGTGCCGGGCCCGCTCCGGCAGGCGCAGGTGTTGCGCAACTTTCTCGCCCAGGCTGCCTCGATCGGCATGGAGTACAACATCGTCGAGGCGATCGATCAGCCCTGGAAATATTTCGAGGGCGGCGTCGGCCCGTATTGGGGCGTGCTGAACGCCTCGCGTGAGGCGAAATTCGCCTGGTCCGGCCCGATCGTGAACCCGGACTATTGGAAGCTCGCGGCCATCGCGCTGCTCGTCGGCGTGCTGCTGTCGCTCCCGATCGCACGGCTGCGCCAGCCGACCGTGCTGCAGGCGATGGTGCTCGCGATCACGGCCCATGGCGTCGGCGCCTGGGTCTCCAACGTCTTCGCCTATTGGAACGTGCATTATTTCGTCTGGGGCTCGACCTTCGCGCTGACCCTCGGCCTGATCCTCCTGGTTCCCCTGATCCTGATCGCGATGGCCCGCATCGAGGAGATCGCCGCGATCGCCTTCGGCCGCGCGCCGCGCCGCCTGCTCACCCGCGACAAGGTCGCGCGCGACCGCGCCGCGATGCCGCAGGGCTATTGCCCGAAGGTCTCGATCCACGTGCCGGCCTATTTCGAGCCGGTCGAGATGATGAAGCAGACGCTGGATGCGCTGGCGCGCCTCGACTACCCGAACTACGAGGTCGTCTGCATCATCAACAACACGCCCGACCCGGCGTTCTGGCAGCCGATCCAGGATCACTGCCGCATGCTCGGCGAGCGCTTCAAGTTCATCAACGCCGAGAAGGTCAAGGGCTTCAAGGCCGGCGCGCTACGCATCGCGATGGAGCGCACCGCCGCCGACGCCGAGATCATCGGAATCATCGACGCCGACTATGTCGTGACGCCCGACTGGCTGTCCGACCTCGTGCCGGCCTTCGCCGATCCCGCCGTGGGCCTGGTGCAGGCGCCGCAGGAGCATCGCGACGAGGATCTGTCGCTGATGCACTACATCATGAACGGCGAATATGCCGGCTTCTTCGACATCGGCATGGTCCAGCGCAACGAGGAGAACGCGATCATCGTGCACGGCACGATGTGTCTGATCCGGCGCGCGGCGATGGACATGGCCGGCGGCTGGTCGAGCGACACGATCTGCGAGGACACCGATCTCGGCCTCGCCATCCAGGAGCTGGGTTGGCAGACGCACTACACCGCCACCCGCTACGGCTCTGGCCTGCTGCCCGACACCTACGAGGCGTTCAAGAAGCAGCGCCACCGCTGGGCCTATGGCGGCTTCCAGATCGTCAAGAAGCACTGGCAGCGCTTCCTGCCCGGCCGCAGCCGGCTGACGGCGGACCAGAAGCGCGAGTTCTCGCTCGGCTGGCTCAACTGGCTCGGCGCCGAGAGCCTCGGCGTCGTCGTTGCGATTCTGAACCTGATCTGGGTGCCGATCGTGGCCTTCGCCGGCATCGCCATTCCCGACAAGATCCTGACCATCCCGATCATCGCCGCCTTCGTGGTCTCGCTCGCGCACTTCCTGATCCTCTACCGGCTGCGCGTCGCGGTCCGGCCCTGGCAGATGCTGGGCGCGATGATCGCCGCAATGAGCGTGCAATGGACCGTCAGCCGCGCCGTGGCGCAGGGTCTGATCACCGAGCATCTGGCGTTTGCCCGCACGTCCAAGGGCGGTCTCTCCAGGATGTCGATCGAGTTCCAGGCGTTCTGGGAGGCCGTGATCGGCGCCCTGCTCCTGATCGGCGCCGCCATCCTGATCACCACCAATACGCTGCAGATCACCGAGCTCTATATCTTCGCCGCGGTCCTGATCCTGGAGAGCCTGCCGTTCCTGTCCGCGGTCGCGATCGCGCTCTTGGAGATGTCGCGCATCAACTCCTTCGAGTTCTGGCGCTACGCCCGGGTCCGCACCGCCGAGCTGATCGGCCTGCGCCCGGTCTGGGTGCCCGAGCTGGCCGGCCCAGGAATGCTGCAGCCGATGCAGCCGGCCCCGCTGAGCGCGGCGGCGACGAAGGTGCCGGAGAAGGTGTAGGCGGGAGAACGCAGCGCCCGGCCGCCCTCCCTGCCGATCTGCGCCGCGCGACGCGTCCTCTCCATCTCCCCGTCATTCCGGGGCGATGCGCAGCATCGAACCCGAAATCTCGAGATTCCGGGTTCAGCCCTGACGGGCTGCCCCGGAATGACACCGGGCATGGCGCAGCCGACCTGCCCTCAGCTCGACACACCGAATCTCCCACCCCTCGTGGTGAGGAGCGCCGCCCAAAGGCGGTGCGTCTCGAACCACGAGGCCCGCTGGTGCGGCATACTCCCGCCGACCACCACCTCCACCCACCCCCTGTGGTTTCACCCCGCCCCCTATTGACCGGACCGCACCCACCCCCTACACAGCGGCCACGACAGCATGCGGCCCAAGGCCGGGGCCTTCACCGCCCCGTGTCCATGGCCGCAGTGAACCACAGCCCCGCCGCAAGCGTTCTGATGGTCACCTGCCGACGATCCGGACAGTGACGGTTTGAGCCGTCACACCGCTTCCTTGGGAGCGAGCGCGTAGCTCAGCCGGTAGAGCACGTGACTTTTAATCATGGGGTCCCGGGTTCGAGTCCCGGCGCGCTCACCAAGAATCCCGAACTTTCGATACTCAGCTTTGGCAAGCGCCTGCCTTGGCCATGTCGGATGATCCGACGGCCGGCCCACCTATGGACGTGAGACGAGCGCGATCCGCGGACCGCGCTCTCGCGTGAGCTGGATTTTGTCGGCACCGAGACCTCCTTGGGAATTGCAGTCTGCGCGGCCAGCGGCTAAGGTCGACAACCATAAGTATCGTTATTCGTCTCTATCGATTTCAGGTAAGGCCTTTTTGGCAAGGCGCTCGCGCGCCGGGGGAGCCAGCATGTCTGCAAGCTATGGCGCCGTGATCAACCGGATGCTCAACGGTGTCGGCTTCCATCTCGTTCGCCAATCAACGCTCGATCGGCTGATCTCGACGGCTCACAATGGACATGCGAGCAAGCAGGACGACGAGGCCGGACCGAACGACGACGCCGCCGAAGTCGATCACGCGCCATTGTGCAACGAAGGTTCGCATCACTTCCGTCCGGTTTCGCAAGCCGGCGATCCGACGGAGACGGTACCGGCCATCTACCTCCAGAACCTGGAGCGCGAGAGCTTGGCGCTTCGTGAGATGTCGGCCGAGCTGATCAAACTCAAGCTGCAACTGGCCGGAGCGAACGGCGGCGCAACGAGCGAGCCTTCAACTCCGGACGTTGCGGGTCACCGGCTCTACACACCCGTATACGATTACTGGGGACTGCGAACCGATCCTGCGATCGTGCATAACCATGACTTCATGCGGGATCCGCGCTTCGTCGCCGCCTACGAACGGGGCGTCGTCGCCGAGGGCTATGAGCCTCGATATTTCTGGCGGACGCACGTTGCGCTCTGGTGCGCCAGCATCGCCGTCAGCCTTGGTGGCGATTTTGTCGAATGTGGCGTATGTCGCGGCATGCTCAGCTCTTCAATCATGCACTATCTCGACTGGAACAACATCCACCGTCGATTTTTTCTGTTTGATACGTTTGCCGGTGTCGACGAGCGACTCGTCACCGACGAGGAGGTCGCAAGCGGCAATCTCGGCTACTTCCGGGAGATGTACAAGACCGACATCTATGAGGATGTTGTTCGCAATTTCGCCGATTACAAGAACGTCGAAATCATTCGTGGCAGTGTCCCATCAAGCTTGTCGACCGTCGACATCGATGCGGTCGCATATCTTTCGATCGACATGAACAACGTCACGCCCGAGATCGCAGCCATCGACCATTTCTGGAGCAAGCTCCAGCCGGGTGCCCCGGTTCTGCTCGACGATTATGGTTTCGTTCGATACGAGGCCCAGAAGCGTGCATTCGACACTTGGGCCTCTCAGCATGGCGTGGACATTCTCGCGCTTCCCACAGGGCAAGGCCTGATGATCAAGCCGCCATCGGCGCCAGAGGCCGCACATCGGAACGGCGCTCCATAACGATCGGCGGCCGGCCCATACCGGCGAAATCGCCGATTTTTTCAGCTGCGAGATCGTGGACCACGTGAGCCGCCCGGCGGCGGAAGCGGCGCGCGCTGGACAATTCACACATTTCTCACACGGGTTCCCGCCAGTTGGGACTTACGATCCGATCGCGACTTCCACACAACATGTAGGAGTTTCGGTCATGGTTCGCCTACGTCGCATCCTCCTCTTCAACCTCATCCCGCTGCTTGCGGCCTGCCCTGCGCTTGCGCAGCCCACGCCGACGGGCGCGCTCGAGATCGACTCGTCGGTGGTGATGCAATGGGCCATTACGCTGCTGGGACTGGCCACCGCGGCCCGGCTGGCCTGGAGCGCCTTCGGCCGGGACGTTGCCGTCGACGAATTCCCGACCATTCCGCGCTACATGACCAACCGATCGCAATACCTTCTCGGCAGCATTGCGTACACGTTGTTCGCCTGCGGCGTCTTCCTGATCCTGGTCCGGGAGCATCAGCCGATCCTCGCGATGGCGCCGCCCGGCATCATTCCGGAGCCCATTCTGAAGGCGATCGCGGAGAACTCGGCCCCCTATATCGCCGTCGTCGCGGCGATCGGTGCCGTCTATCTCTACCTTCTCACCAAGGAGGCTGACTGGAACCTGCTGCTGGGGATGCGCGACGTGATCCACCTGTGGATCAGCGTTCCCCAGCTCGCCAAGGAGATCATTGCCCAGATACGGTATGCGTTGCGCGTGTCGGAGAAAGTCATTCCGCTGGTCATCGCGAACTCGCGCGCGCTGACCGAGCGCGACTTCCAGAAGGACCGCCAGACGCCGGACCGCCTGTGGGCCGAGATCTGCTACATGAACTGGTGGCTGCAAAAGGGTCATGAGGCGGGCAACGATGCCACCTTCTTCACCGAAGCGAGCTTCGGCTACGACAAGCTGATCGCCGAATTCGAGCAGACCTCGTGGACGATGAAGCAGCGGAAGTCGGGCTCCGTCGCAAAGTTCGCGATCGTCGACGTCGATCAGGGCATCAAGCGTCTGCACAGCCGGTTTGCTCGGCTCATCGCCTGCTACCTGATCTACCGGAATGGCTCGCGACGCGCTCTCTGCGCAGAAGCCCGCGAATTCGGCGTCGACGTCGACGCGCCGGTCATCCAGAACCCGCTGCAATATTGGATCATCTATGCCGTCGTCCTGATCGCCGCTGCGCATCTCGGCGTCTATCTGTCGGCGGTCACCTTCGATGCGCTCCAGGGCCAGGGGCTCGTCATGGGGCAGGATTCAGGTCGCATGCTCGCCTGGGTCCTGTATTCGATGTCGAACTTCGGCTTCGCCATCGGCCTGGTTCTGGTGCTTCGACTGGCCGCGCATTCGCTCGGGTCGGCCTTCGACCAGTCGCCGATGGTCACGTATTGCTGGACCTTCCTGGTCGCATTTGCCGCCGGGCCCTTCGGCCTGGCTCTGGCGGTGCACGTCTTCGGCGAGGACGCATCGCGCGCGCTTCCCTTCTCCGACCTCTACTTCCGGATGCTCAGGTGGGGTCTCGGCCCGGCCCTGGTGTCCGTGTACATCTCCTACTACCTCGACCGGCAGAGCTGCTCGGCGCTGCCCGACATCGACATGTCCCCGTCCAGGATCTTCTGGCGCAATCTCAATTGCCTCGCCTTTTCGCTCGGAGTGGTGTTCCTGCTGCTGCCCTCGCTCTTCACCCTCGTCGCCCCGGAGGGCGCCGTATGGGACACCAACAAGCTCCGCTTCCTGGCGACCGGCACCACCTTCGGCATCGCCTACGGCCTCGCCCTCGCCGCGCAGTTTGCTCTGGTCAAACCGGGGCAAAGTATCGGAGTTGATCCTCGCAGTCCGGCACCGATGAACAACTCAGCGTCCTTGGTCGGACATTAGCGGCTCGCCAGGTTCAGAGCCGGCAGCGGAGCTACCGCAAGAGAGGCAGCCACGGCTCAGGCCTTGCCGTGGCTGCCTCGCGGCCATCCACCCTGGCGCGGTTAGATCGGCCTCAATCTGAACTCGATTTCGTATTCGATGAGCCGGACTCCCTCGATTCGAGACGCAGCGAGCTTTAGATCCTCGGTTATCTCCTTCGCCACGATGATCCCGCGCACAGGGCGGGACGTCTCCATGTTCTTCTCCACCCAGGCGATATAGCGAAGAAGCTGACCGATCACACGGTCATAGCCACGAGACACCTTGAGTTCGATGACCACATAGCCGCCTTCTGCGTCGACGGCGAGTATATCGATGTACCGGCCTCCCGCCTGAAATTCCAAGCCGTTTATCTCTTCCTCTTCGTAGAGACGTAGCCCCGGCTCAATTCGCTGAAGGTTCTTGGCGAGATAATTCTGCAGGTCGCGCTCGTAGGCGAACTCTGATCCACCGGCCTCGTCCCGCTCTTCGACGACGTCTTCCGTGAGCGTCGAAAGAGCGTCAGGTTTCGGGTCGCTCAGATATGTGGGTCGCCCATCTGTCTCGACATTCCAGAGTCGATATCGATCAGGCCCGAGCTTATAGAACAGATCATGCCCGCTCCCCGGCTTGATGTTCTGATGGTGCTTACGATTGGGATTGTTGATGGACATGCCATCGATGTGCATCACAACCGTGTTGCGCTTTATCTTCGGATAGTGCTGCGCGAACCACGGCAGCACGTTGGATTTGGAGAACTCCTGACCCGGCTTAAGATGCTGGCTCGCCCATTCGGCCATAAGCGTTTTTGTCGGACGCTCATAGATCGCCATTTCCGTCCCCCGATGATGATCTGATTAGTATAGGTCGCAAGTCGAGCTCAGAGTACGTAGCCATTCACGTCCCAAGCGAAGGAACTGAATCACGCGCCACGAACTAATTCTGAACCGGCAACTCGCCAACGACCAGAGGTAATCAGCTGCACCTCTCTCCCGAGCAGATTCGAACCCCCTCATTGTGCACAACCGTTGGATATGCCACCAAAATAGAAAGGCGCCTCTTGAGTTCCCGCATCGGTTGCGATTGGATGTTTTGATTTGGGGACCAAAATGCGACATTGGGGATCTCTGCTGATGCTGTGCAGCCTGCTCGCGGGATGTGTCACATCTGGCGAGACGATCTCGTTTCGGGCCTCGAACCCACAGCAGCAGTCGCTGATGCGCGACGGCCAGCCTGCGCTCGTGTCGCGCCAGAAGACCTCGCTGGTGCTCGTACGGCCGGCCTCACGCCAGCTCCAGCGCAATGGTCGCCCCGTATTCGTCGTCGCCATCAACAATCTCAGCCGCCAGCCGGTCGATTTTCGCGTCGCCCAGGTCGAGGCCGTGCAGCATGCCGCAGGCTCCGACTTCGAGATGAAGGTCGTGACCTACGAGATGCTGGTCCAGGAGGAGCGCAACCGGCAGGTCGCCGCCGCCGTGCTGACCGGCCTTGCCGCCGGCGCCAACGCGGTGAGCGCGTCACAGGCTGGGCACGGTACTTACACGACCCCCGGCGGCCGCACAGGCACCTTCTACAGCCCGACCGCTGCCGCGATCGCCCAGAACAACGCAGCGGTCCAGAACGACGCCATGATCTCCGCAACCATCGAGACCGGCCAGCGCAACATGGCGATGCTGGAGCAGGCGGTGATCAAGGACAACACCCTGATGCCGAGCGAGTGGTATGGTGGACAACTGCATCTGGCCCCACCGACGGATCAGGCCGGTGCGGCGAAGACGTATACGATCGTGATCACGGTCGGGACAGAACGGCATGTGGTCGAGGTGTCGCAGGCACCGGCGGGGGCCTGAGCGTACTGGGAACGCACGGCCAGCCGCGGCAAGTCGCTGCATAACGCCGCGGTCGAACAAGTTTCGTGCACTGTCACCGTAACTCCTAATGTCCATGCGTTATTCAGGAGCAGCGCCAATGGAGCCACGAGACAGCGGATCACGATCCGCCCTGCGGACCTTCGTCTCGAAGAATTTGCTTCGCTTCTTCATCATTGAGCGCAGCAGCTTTCTTCACCCAGTAGATAGCCCGGTCTGGATCCCTTGCAGCACCATTCAGGCCATGAGCGTAGTTGACTATCATCTCCCGAATGGCCCCCAGATGGCCCGCTTCCGCCACTCGCTCCTTCAAATCGAAGGCTCGAAAATAGCGCTCCTTGGCAGTCCCGGCTCCAAGTCCGCGCCGAAGAGCTCCCGCAAGATACAGAAGCGAATCGAAGTCCTCGGGTCCGATTGCCCGTTCGGCCTTTTCCATCCAGCTCAAACTCGAGGAGCTGTCTCCCTTGTCTAGCAAATACTCCGCCATCTCGATCATG
Source organism: Bradyrhizobium sp. SZCCHNR1002 (assembly GCF_032381435.1). NCBI lineage: Bacteria > Pseudomonadati > Pseudomonadota > Alphaproteobacteria > Hyphomicrobiales > Nitrobacteraceae > Bradyrhizobium > Bradyrhizobium sp. SZCCHNR1002. The sequence goes on along the minus strand of NZ_JAUHIS010000001.1, from coordinate 646,920 downwards.
GCCAAGATAGAGCCCTTTGCTATGAACTGCTCCAAATAGGCAACAGCTCTTTCCTCTTCACCTTGCCAAATAAGCTCCCTGGCTTCTCCTACATCAAAGCCGAATGCGTCCGAGAAGATCTGCACGGAAGCCTGATCCATCCATCGTCGCGGGAGACACACACAGCGTCGCGCAGGATTCCCGCGCAGCCAGATTCACGCACCGTCACCGCAACTGCCCTAACCGCCGATGACCAAAGCTCTGTCCCTTCCCTACCGCGGGGCATCGGCCTCCAACACCACCTTCGCCACCGGATAGCGCCAGTCGTTCTTCGAGTTGTCGGCGGCGGCGTCGATGCCGGCCACGATCACCGCACCAAGGATCCCGCCGTTCATGCCGCTGGCCAGACGCGCCTGGCGCGTCGCATCGATCGGCGCGACGGTGATCATCCGCTTTTGATAGCCGGGCTTCTGGCAGGTCACGGCAAGCGTGCTCGACTGTCCGCGATAGAGCGGGACGCGCACCTTTGCGGGGCTCGTCATGGTTGCGGTGAAGCCGGAAGCTTCCAGCGAGCAGGACGCTCCGGCCATCTCGACCTCGCCTCCCCCGCCGGGATTGTGAAAGGTCCGCACTTCCACGAGCTGGTCACCCGCAAACTCGGGCACGCTGGCGTCGGTTCGGCGCTTCGGCTCGTAGACGTCGATCCCTCGGCTGCCCGTCGTCGACCGGATGTCAGTCACATTGTTGACCGCAAGCGGCGCAGCACAACCGCCAAGACACGCCCCTCCAATGATGGCCAGCCAGCTGGCCATCCAACGCAAACCGTTCATTTGAGCCCCCACAGCACCCCTACTGTCGATGACTTCAGGGGTAGCAGGGGCCGGTCTGGGGAACAATAGCCGCAACCTCGGAGGGAATGGAAACAACTAACAAAAAGCCGACTTCGTTGCGGGCCGGACACATTCGCTGCCGTCCCGGCACGCAATGCTCGCATGAATTGCAGTGGTCGGCGGGCCTTCATGGGGCAGCCTCTCGGGACGGACACCGGATGCTGGCGCGAGACGCTGCGCTTTGCCGGAGGATCGCTGGGAGGATGCGCGGACAAACTGATTTCGTCAGGCCGGTCAAGACGATCACCCCTGTCCAGTCCCGTCGCCGAAAACATTCTCCTTCCCTTTTTCCGAATTTCATGATTGATTGTCGCCATCCCGTGCTCCTCGAGAGGGGCGGATCGCGATCGTCACGGACGTTGGGTGCGGGGAGCGGTGGCCGCGGCTGGCTGCAGCGCGCTCGAGGCGTGCGGACGAACAGCCGGTCGCGGACGTGAAATCGCGTGGTCCTGGCGCCCCGAAGCTGGCGCCAAGTCCTGGGGGATGATGACCCCATGGGGCGACGGTGGCTAACAAGCCGGACACCGGGGAGATCGCGTATAAGCGTGAAGACCATCGCGCGGGGAATGCCGGGTTGATCCGGCTGAACCTGTGGTGACTGCCGCCTGCTTTTTCTTCTGCAGGCGGGCCATGGGTTGCGGCCAGCAGCCCGGCATTCCCCGCGCCCTCTGTATTTTCGGGGGCGAGACGACCTGAAAAGCTCGGGCGCGAACGCGCCGCGATGACGGTCGAACGCGTCCCCTGCCCTGATGTCCCTCACGCGCTGCGGCGCCAGCGTCACGCCTCGGCGGCTCGCCGTCCCGTGAAGCGTCGCCGGCTATCGCCCGACGGTACGGCGTGGAATGTTGGGGGTCGATTTGAAAGACGCCGGCCGCCTCGCGGCCGCGAACCTGGGAGACCGCCGATGTCCACTGCCTTCCTGCTGACCTCGCTGATCGTGGTCGCCTCGCCCGGCACCGGCGTGCTCTACACGCTCGCGGTGGCGCTGACGCGGGGTTCGCGGATGAGCATCGCGGCGGCGTTCGGCTGCACGCTCGGCATCATCCCGGCGATGCTGGCTGCGATCGTCGGCCTCGCTGCGGTGCTGCACACCAGCGCGCTGGCGTTTGCCGCGCTAAAATATTGCGGCGTGGCGTATCTCCTGTACATGGCCTGGCAGACGCTCGGCGAGCGCGGCGCGCTGTCGGTGGAGGCCAAGAATGATGACAAGCAGGATGCGGATGCGCGCTCGGCCGTGCGGGTGGTGCTGACCGGCTTCCTGATCAACATCCTCAATCCCAAACTGTCGATCTTCTTCCTCGCCTTCCTGCCGCAGTTCATCGCGGCGGACGAGGCCCATCCGCTCGCCGCCATGCTGGAGCTGTCGGCCGCGTTCATGGCGATGACGTTTGCGGTGTTCGTGGTCTACGGGCTGTTCGCGGCCGCGGTGCGCGATCGCGTCGTGAGCCGTCCCGGCGTGATGACCTGGCTGCGCCGGGCGTTTGCGGGTGGCTTTGCTTTGTTGGGTGCGCGGCTGGCGCTGAGTGAGAGGTGAGCGCAGCGAACGGAGCAACTCATGGCCACACCCGCGGCCTCGCTCCTCACCCTGAGGAGCCCGCCGCAGGCGGGCGTCTCGAAGGGCGAGGCCCCGACTGTGGCCTCATGGTTCGAGACGCGCCGCAAGGGCGGCGCTCCTCACCATGAGGGTTAAGGTCCGAGGGCGAAACGGCATATCGCCGATGAGCAGCTTGCTCATCCAATGTAAAGCGAGTTGCGCCTTGGATCGTCCGCGCAACAGCAAAACCCGCCTGGAGCGTTGCCGCTCCAGACGGGTCTCATCAGTTCAGCTGGTCACCCGGCGGAAATCAGCCGAACTGGTTCATCGTATTGTGGGCGCCGCCGGCCTTCAGGGCCTTCTCACCCGCAAAATACTCCTTGTGGTCGTCGCCGATATCGGAGCCGGCCATGTTCTGGTGCTTGACGCAGGCGATGCCCTGGCGGATCTCGGCGCGCTGGACGTTCTTGACGTAGCCCAGCATGCCCTGCTCGCCAAAATACTCGCGGGCGAGGTTGTCGGTCGACAGCGCGGCCGTGTGGTAGGTCGGCAAGGTGATGAGGTGGTGGAAGATGCCGGCGCGCTTGGCCGAGTCCGCCTGGAAGGTGCGGATGCGCTCGTCGGCTTCCTTCGCCAGCGGGGTGTCGTCGTACTCCGCCTTCATCAGCTCGGCACGGTTGTACTTGCTGACGTCCTGGCCCGCCTCCTTCATCGCGTCATAGACCTGCCAACGGAAGTTGAGGGTCCAGTTGAACGACGGCGAGTTGTTGTAGGCGAGCTTGGCGTTCGGGATCACCTTGCGGATGCGGTCGACCATCTTGGCGATCTGCTCGATATGCGGCTTCTCGGTCTCGATCCACAACAGGTCCGCGCCGTTCTGCAGCGAGGTGATGCAGTCGAGCACGCAGCGGTCCTCGCCGGTGCCGGGACGGAACTGATAGAGGTTCGAGGGCAGCCGCTTCGGACGCATCATCTTGCCGTTCTGGTTGATGATGACGTCGCCGCTGCGCGCCGTCTCCGGCGTCACTTCCTCGCAATCGAGGAAGCTGTTGTACTGGTCGCCGAGGTCGCCCGGCTGGCTGGAGAAGGCGATCTGCTGCGTCAGGCCGGCGCCGAGCGAGTCGGTGCGGGTGACGACGATGCCGTCCTCGACGCCGAGCTCCAGGAAGGCGTGGCGGCAGGCGCGGATCTTGGCCAGGAAGACGTCATGCGGCACGGTGACCTTGCCATCCTGGTGGCCGCACTGCTTCTCGTCGGAGACCTGGTTCTCGATCTGCAGCGCGCAGGCGCCCGCCTCGATCATCTTCTTGGCGAGCAGATAGGTCGCCTCCGCATTGCCGAAGCCGGCATCGATGTCGGCGATGACGGGGACGACGTGGGTCTGGAAGCCATCGATCTTGGCGATGATCTCGGTCTCCTTCGCCTTGTCGCCGGCCTTGCGGGCCGCGTCGAGCGTGCGGAAGAGATCGTTCAGCTCGCGCGAGTCGGCCTGGCGCAGGAAGGTGTAGAGCTCCTCGATCAGCGCGGGCACCGAGGTCTTCTCGTGCATCGACTGGTCCGGCAGCGGGCCGAACTCGGAGCGCAGCGCCGCGATCATCCAGCCGGACAGATAGAGGTAGCGGCGGTCGGTCTTGCCGAAATGCTTCTTGATCGAGATCAGCTTCTGCTGCGCGATGAAGCCGTGCCAGCAGCCCAGCGACTGGGTGTACTTCGTGCTGTCCTCATCATAGGCGGCCATGTCGGCGCGCATCACGGCCGCGGTGTAGCGGGCGACGTCGAGACCGGTCCTGAAGCGGTTCTGCAGGCGCATGCGCGCCACGGCCTCGGCGGTGACGCCGTTCCAGGTCGGGTTGGCCTCGAGCAGCGCACGCGCCGCCTCGACCTCGGCCTGGTAGGACGCGGAGCCTTGGAGAGCCTGGTCGTTCAGTCCACGCGGTTGGAAGTTCATGTCCGTGATCCCTTGGTTAAGGACAACCTGGGACCTGTTGTAAGCACCCGCAGCGAACGGACCAGACATTGCGCGGAAAACTTGTCACACTTTACAAATCTCTCGTGTATAGCTGTAAGGAGATTACAGACGGGAGATGACCGGCCATGAGTACCGCCACGGCACGCTCGATCTTCATGGGCCCGCGCCTGCGCCGGCTGCGCCGCGAGCTCGGCCTGACCCAGGCCGACATGGCCGCGGACCTCGAAATATCAGCACCTTACGTCGCGCTGTTGGAGCGGAACCAGAGGCCTGTCACGGCCGACATGCTGCTGCGGCTGGCCCGGACCTACAAGATCGACCTGGCCGATCTCGCCGGCGACGGCGGCGCCGACCACACCGCGCGGATGCAGTCCGTCCTGAAGGATCCGATGTTCTCGGACATCGACATCCCGGCGCTGGAGATCTCCGACCTCGCCGTCAGCTATCCCGGCATGGCCGAGGCCTTCCTGCGGCTCTACACCGCCTATCGCGAGGAGCAGCTGGCGCTGGCCGAGCGTGCGCCTTCCATCTCCGGCGGCGCGCCGCTGCCCGAAGGCTTCGACGCCAACGATCCCGTGGCCGACGTCCGCCGCTTCCTCGCCGCCCGCCGCAACAACTTCGCCCAGCTCGACGAGGCCGCCGAGCGGCTGGCGCAGGCGGTCTTCCAGGGCTCGGCGACCGGCTCGCCCCAGGTCACCGCGAGCCCCGCAGGCTTCATCGAGCGCTTCCGCGAGAAGCACAAACTGCAGGTCCGCTACATGCCGCCGAACGTGATGCTCGGCTCGCTCAGGCGGCTCGATCTGCACCGGCGGCAATTGCTGATCGAGGATTCGCTGGACAGCGCCAGTCTCAAGTTCGAGCTGGCGCGGCAGCTCGCTTATCTCGAGCTCGACACCGAGATCGGCGCGGCGCTGGAGGACGGCAAGTTCGCGAGCAAGACCGCCGAGCTGCTGGCGCGCCGCGCGCTCGCGGCCTATGCCGCGGCGGCGATCATCATGCCCTATTCGATCTTCGCCAAGGCGGTCGATGCCAGGGCCTACGATTTCGAAGCCCTCGCGCGGCAGTTCGGCACCAGCTTCGAACAAACAGCGCATCGCGTCACGACCTTGCAGAAGCCGGGCGCCGAGAAGATTCCGTTCTTCCTGATCCGTATCGATCCCGCCGGCAATGTCTCGAAACTGCTGGACGGCGCCGGATTTCCGTTCGCGCGGCACGGCGGCGCCTGCCCGCTGTGGTCGGTGCACGGCATCTTCAAGACGCCGCGCCAGATCGTGACGCAATGGCTGGAGCTGCCGGACGGCCGCCGGTTCTTCTCGATCGCGCGCACCGTGACCGCCGGCGGCGGCTCCTATGGCGCGGTCCGCGTCGAGCGCGCGATTGCGGTGGGCTGCGCCGCCGAGCATGCCGGGCACCTGATCTACACCCGCGACGGCCATGGGCCCGATGCCAGCGCGCCGACGCCGATCGGCACCGCCTGCCGCGTCTGCCACCGGCCGAAATGCGCCGCCCGCTCGGCGCCGCCGATCGGCCGCGAGATCCTGCCCGACGATTTCAGGACGTCGTCGGTGCCGTTCGGCTTTTCGTCGGATTGAGAGAGCGTCTGTGACCGGTATGGCACACAAGCAGTCGAAAGGAGCACACCGGACGTCGCCAGCTGTCGATGAGCATCATTATACCGCTGTGAATTGTGTCCGACCATTACTGTTCATTGCTGGGACTGACGGTCTTTACCCGGCGCACGGTGCGCCCGGCCGTCGGCGAAGGCAGCGTCATGAACGAGCCGCAGCGTGGATTCTGGCCGGTGCTCGGCGGCCTCAGGTTTCTGTTGGCGATGTGGGTGCTGTTTGACCACACCTACAATTTCGGGCCGGCGGAGCGCGCCATTCCGGTGCTGACCAAGAGCGGCCTGATGGCGGTGATGTGCTTCTTCGTCATCTCCGGCTTCAGCATTCACCACTCGATCGCGACGCGGCCCGAGGGCTATCTGCGCCGCCGTGTCCTGCGGATCCTGCCGCTCAATGTGCTCGCGGTCCTGATCGGCTGGCTCGCCTGGTCGATGTTCGGCGCCGCCGGCGGCTACCTCGCGCCTGCCAAGCCGCCGACCGCGCTGCAGTTCATCGGCTGCATGCTGCTGCTCGAAGCCTTCCTGCCGATCATGATCTCCTTCCTGTACCCGGCCTGGTCGCTGTCGATCGAGGCGGCGTACTATCTGCTGGCGCCGCTGTTCAGAAAGCTCGAGGGCCGGCCGCACATTCCCGCGCTGATGATCGCCTCCGGGCTGTTCTTCGTTGCCTGGCCCCTGTTCCGCAACGAATACGTCGCCGGCCGCAACTCCTATTGGCTGACCGGCATCGTGATGCTGTGGGCCTGGCTGGCCGGCTGGGTGGCCTACCGGCAGCCACGCGACCGGCGCTATCTGGTGTGGCTCGGCCTCGCGGGGTTGGCCTCGGTCGCAACCCAGGCGAGGTTCTTCGACGTCCACAATTTCGGCTCCGCGGCCGTGAACTGCGTCGCCTGGATCGGCACGCTGGTCGTGGTGTTCTATCGCGTCGGCGATCTCGGCGGCCGCACCGCCGCCGTGCTCGACTATCTCGGCGAGCTCAGCTTCCCGCTCTATATCCTGCATTATCCGGTGCTGTTCGCGGTCACGGGCTCGCTGTTCAGGATCTATCCGAACCTGAACTGGGGCATCAGCCAGGTCGCCATTTCACTGGCCGCCGCGATGCTCGCTTATCATGTCGTCGACAAGCCGCTGCGGCTGTCGCGAGGGACCCGGCTCGCCGATCAGTTCGGCCGCTTGCGCTTGTGGGCGAACGGGTTCGCCTTCTCGCGCAGGGTGATGCGCACCGGCGTGCCCGGCAGCTCGAAGGTCTCGCGCATCGAGTTGACGAGATAGCGGAGGTAGGATTGCGGGATGGCGTCGGCGCGCGAGCAGAACAGCACGAAGCTCGGCGGCCGCGCCTTGGTCTGGGTGATGTAGTTGAGCTTGAGGCGGCGGCCCGACACCGCCGGCGGCGGATTGTTGGCGATCGCGCCCTCGAACCAGCGATTCAGCGCGGCCGTCGGCACGCGCCGGTTCCAGACCGCGTAGGACTGGACGATGGCCTGCATCAGCCGGTCGATGCCCTCGCCCATCAGGCCGGACACCGCCACGATCGGCGCGCCCGCGACCTGCGGCAGCCAATGGTCGGCGTCCCTGCGCAGGGCTGCGATCTGGCCCGGCTGAGCCTCCATCAGGTCCCATTTGTTGACGGCGATGACCAGCGCCCGCCCCTCGCGCTCGATCAGGTCGGCGATGCGCAGATCCTGCTCCTCGAAGCGGTTCTGCGCATCCATCATCAGCACGACGACCTCGGCAAACCGCACCGCGCGCAGCGCATCCGCCACCGAGAGCTTTTCCAGCTTCTCCTCGATGCGCGAGCGCCGCCGCAGGCCGGCGGTGTCGAAGATGCGGAAACCGCGGCCCTTGTATTCGATCTCGACCGCGATCGAATCGCGTGTCGTCCCGGCCTCGGGGCTGGTCAGCAGCCGCTCCTCGCCGAGCAGATGGTTGATCAGGGTCGACTTGCCGGCATTGGGGCGCCCGACGATGGCAACGCGGATCGGGCGTGCAGCGCGCTCCTCGTCGGTTTCCTCATGCTCCTCGTCCTCGTCCTCGGTGGGCGGCACGAGCTTGCTGATGGCGTCGTAGAGCTCACCCATGCCCTCGCCATGCTCGGCCGAGATCTGAATCGGATCGCCGAGGCCGAGCGCATAGGATTCCATGGCGCCGAGCTCGCCATGCTTGCCCTCGCTCTTGTTGGCCAGCAGCAGCACCGGCTTGCCGGCGCGGCGGGCGAAATCGGCGAAGGCGCGATCGGCCGGCGTCAGGCCGATGCGGGCGTCGATGACGAAGAACAGCGCATCCGCAAGCGCGATCGCGGTCTCCGTCTGCTCCTGCATCCGCGCGGTCAGCGAGCCCTTCGGGCCCTCGTCGAGCCCGGCGGTGTCGATGATCGTGAAGCTGAGATCGTGCAGCTTCGCCTCGCCCTCGCGGCGGTCGCGGGTGACGCCGGGCATGTCGTCGACGAGCGCCAGCTTCTGTCCCACCAGGCGATTGAACAGGGTCGATTTGCCGACATTGGGCCGGCCGATGATGGCGATGGTGAAGGACATGATGATCCGTGCGCGTGAGCGCGCAGCTTTAGCGCATCCGGACGTAAAACCGAAACCGCTGATCACGCGATCGGCGGACGGGCTTAACGGTTTAGCGGCTGAACGAGCCGCTCGGCACCGGCGCCGGGAATTGGCCGCCGGACTGGCGGACGGGCTGCTGCGCGGGCGCGGCCTCATCCGGCGGCGGCGCGGTGGTGCGGCGGCGGACGATCTTCTGCGGCTTCGGGGCCGGCGGAACGGCCGCCGCCCCCTCCTCGACCGCAGCCGCCTCGCCGTCCTGCGGATCGGCGGGGGACGGATTGCTGACGGCGGCCTGCCGGCCCTTGGCGCCCTTCTTGCCCTTGGGCTCCTCGGGCGCGGGTGGCGGCACAGCCGCCTGCGGCGCGCCGGGATCGGTCATCTGCTGCTGTTGGGCGCCCTTGTAGAGTTCCTTCGGGACACCCTGCTCGAGACCGGGCACGCCTTCCGGGAAGACCGGCTTACGATCGCCCGGCAGCTTCTTCTTCGTGTCGAGGAAATCGAGCATGTCCGAGGGATCGAAGCTGCCGCCGCTGGCGCAGCCGCCGAGAACGCCCGTGAGCGCGGCGAGGACGGTCAGGGCGATGAGGCGTTGTGGGCGGCGCATGGTCGTCATTTTCCGATCAAATTCAGTTTCGCCGCCGCGTCACCCGCGATCGGCTCAGCTCCTGAGTCAGCTCTTGGCGACGGCAGGCAGCAGAGCCTGCAGCGCTTCGGCGCGCGAGCGCAGGCCCGGCGGCGTCTCACCATCCAGCGCAATCATGTCGAGCCATTGACGGGCCGCGGCCGCATCGTTGGCCTTCCACGCCGACAGGGCCAGGAGCTCGCGGGAGGCGTGACGGAACGGCGCGCCGGCTGCAGCCTCGCTCTCGAGCCGCTGCTTGATGTCGGCATAGGGGGCGGTGTCGACCAGGAGGCCGGCGGCGCGCAGGCGCGCCATCGATTGCTGCTCGGCGCCGATGCTGCGGTCGGCGGCGAGCTCATCATAGAGCTTCACCGCAGCGGCCTTTTCGCGCACCGCGGCCTCGGCCGCCTGATGGAAGCGCGCCAGCATGCGGTATCCCGATGGGGCCGCGGCAGCGACATCGGCGAATGCCTTTTCGGCCTCGGCGTGCTTGTTCTGCTCGGAGAGCTCGATGGCCTTGTTGAAGCCCACGCCGGCCTCGGCGGCCTTCTGGGCCTCCATATATTGGTAAGCGCGCCAGCCACCGACGCCCGCAATGATCAGCACCGCGATCGCGATGATCAAGATCGAGTAGCGGTCCCACAGCTTCTTGAGCTGTTCCCGACGGACCTCCTCGTCTACCTCATCAATGAATTCAGACACTTAGTGACATCCCGTCAGGTTCGCTGCCAGATCGCGCGAACGAATGTTGAAGTGCCGCGCGAGCCGCCCTTTGCCCGCACGCCGGCGCCGATACCGTATCGATATGGCGGTGGCAAGGCGAGTCCAGCCGAATCAAGGCGTTACTCCCGGCTTCCGCCACAACGACCGGACGCGGCTATCACGCCGTCAACGACTCGCGCAACTGCCGTTTCATCACCTTGCCGTTGGCGTTGCGCGGCAACGGGTCCGCCGTCACGGTCAGGGTCTCCGGGACCTTATAGTCGGACAGCCGCTCGCGACACCAGCTGCGCAGGGCCTCGGCGCTCACCGGCGTCCGCGTCACGACCACGGCGTGGACCCGCTCGCCCAGCACCGGGCACGGCCGGGCAACGATCGCGCTCTCGACCACGGCCGGATGGGCGGCGAGCACCGACTCGACCTCGGCCGAGTAGATCTTCAGCCCGCCGCGGTTGATCATGTCCTTCTGGCGGTCGAACACCCGGACGAAATCGTCGGCATCGATCGAGCCGAGGTCGCCGGAGTGCCAGTAGCCCGCGGTGAAGCTCTCGGCGGTGGCCTCGGGCCGGTTCCAATAGCCCTTGATGACCTGCCCGCCGCCGATCCAGATCTCCCCGATCTCGCCGCGCGGCAGCTCCCGCCCCTGCGCATCCATCACGAGGATGCTGGCGCCCGGGCACGGCAGGCCGACGCTGTCGATGTGGCGTGCCGTCAGACCCGGCGGCATCAGGGTCGAGGGCGAGGTGGTCTCGGTCGATCCATAGGCATTGACCAGCCGCAGACCGGGGATCTTCGCCGCCAGCTTCTCGATGGTCGCAACCGGCATCGGCGCGCCGCCGAAGCCGCCGATGCGCCAGGACGACAGATCATGGCTGTCGAAATCGGACTGCATCAGGCAGAGATTGTACATCGCGGGAACCATGACCGTGTAGGTCACGCGCTCGCGCGCGGCGAGCTTGAGATACTCGCCGGCCTTGAACTCCGGCATGATGATCAGGGTGCCGGCGCAGCGCGCCATGCTGGTGACGTTGGCGACGACGCCGGTGACGTGACCGAGCGGCACCGCGGCGATCGAGCGGTCGGCCGGCGTCAACCCGAGGCAGTCTTCGTAGACCATCGAGGAGTGGACGATGTTGCAATGCGCGAGCATCGCCCCTTTGGGCCGACCGGTGGTACCGGAGGTGTAGAGGATCATCGCGGTGTCCTCTTCGGCGACGTCCTCCTCCGCCGCGAGCGGCGCGCGGTCAGCAAGCCGCGCAAGCTCGGATCGGCCGATGTCGTCATCGACGGCAATCCGATGCAGCAGATCAGGAACGTCGGCAGCGTCCGGCAGCCGCTCGGCGAGCGAGGCCTCGTGCAGCAGAAGCTTGGCGCCGCAATCCTTCAGCACATAGGCGATTTCCGGCTTCTGTTGGCGGGTCGAGAGCAGGACGGTGATGAGACCGAGTTGCGCCGCTGCGAACAGCGACAGCACGAATTCGATGCGGTTGCCGAGCAGGAGAGCGATCCGGTCGCCGCGTCGCAGTCCCTTGTCGCGCAACAGCGCGGCGATCTGGCCCGATTGGGGCACCACGTCTCGCCACTTCAAGCGCCAGTCGCCGCAAACCAGCGCCTCGCCGTCGCCATTGCGCGCCGCTGCCTCCCTGACCATCGCCCAGATGCTGGCCGGACGCTCCGCGAACAGCGGCACCACGCGGTCGCCGAAACGCTGCTCCCAGCGCATCGGTCTGATGGCGGCATGTTGCGACCACTCCATCGGATCGCCTCCCCTGAATTGTTCTTGTCGGTTGCCGAATTGTTCCGGTCATGTGCGCCGCTCGATGTTCGAGCGACGCTGAATTTTGCGGCAGAAAGCGTCCGCCGAGAACCGCTAATTGCCGATGACGGGAATGCCGAGCACGACCGGATGGAACGCGAAGGCCAGCGCGGCATAGACGATGATGCCGACCACCACCGCGATGACGTCGTTGCCGACGCCGCCGACGGGGATCGGCGGCCCACCAGCATCGGCGCGGCGCTTCAGCGAGATGCGATCGAACACCGCCCATGCCAAAATCGAGCCGAACAGGATCATGCCGCCGAGGTCGCCATTGCTGAGCAGATGGCCGAACGCCCACAGCTTCACGCCGGCCAGCATCGGATGTTTCAGCGTCGTGTAGATGCGGCCGCGGATATAGGCGGCGACGATCATGATGACCGCCGGCAGCATCAAGGCGAGATTGATGTGCTTGAGCGCCTTCGGCGGCGTCCACACTTGGATCCAGCCGCCGTTGTTGCGGTACTGCGCGAAGCCCCAGACGATCAGCACGAGACCGGCGAGCGCAACGACCGTGTAGGCGAGCTTGTAGGGCGCCTCGCCCAGCTTCGCGATGACCTGCGCCCGCGCCTCGCGCCGGGTCGTGAACACGTGGGCGCCGAGAAACAGCACCAGCCCCACCACCATCACCAGAAGTCCCACGGCGTCCCTCTCCTGTGCACGCAACCTGTGGGAACTGGGTATCATTTTCGGGGGCAGCGTCGCAACGTGGCCTTGTGCCAACCTGCCGCCGACCGAGCGGCTATCGCTGCTCGGACGTCTTGTTCAGATCGCGATTGTCGACATAGCGGATTGCGATTGGCCGGCCGGCCAGGGCGCCGCCGAGGCCCGACGTGAACTTCAGCGGCAGGCAGGCCTCCAGCGAGGCATTGATCGCCTTCAGGTAGATCGCCCGGGTGTCGGCCGGGGCGCTCGGCGTCGCGAAGGTCACGCGCGGCGGGGCGACCATGTCGCCGGTCCGTTTGAAGCTGAAGCGCACCGTCATCTGCATCCCTGCGCGGGCGTCGTCCTCTGCCGGCGGCGTCCAGCAGGAGCGAAGTGCGCCGAACAGATCAGCGATCGTGTCGAGATCGTGGTCCGGCTTCTGATACTTGGCCAGCTGGTCCGTGGCGGGCCGGGTCTCGATGGTCAGCTGCAGGTTCTGGCCATAGGGATAGTTCATCTCGGGGATGCACGGCCAGGGCCCGTAGACGCTGCAGAACGACGGCGTGCACGGCCGCTCGTCGAGCACGCTGCACGGCGTGTGCGCGAACGGCACGGGGTTGATCTGGCGGCGGCGCGCGTCGGCGGTGACCGGAGCGGCCACCATCAGCAGGACGAGCATGACGATACGCAGCATGGAGTCTCTCGAGAAAGGGACGAACGCAAAGCTGGGCGCGACCACGACATCCGCAAGCTCAATCCCGTTCACGTCTGCGCGTTCCGCGTCGCGAACGGCCCTCGACCATGCCCGCGGAACTCGGCTAGAACACGGCAGGACACGACAACAACAACGGACGCAACGATGAGCCGCCCCGGCGAGACCGTGATCAACGTCATCAACCCGAACATGACCGCGACGATGACCGATCTGATCGCGCAGGCGGCGCAGGCCAGCGCCAGCCCGTCCACGCGGATCGTCGGGCGCACCGCGCGGTTCGGCGCCGCCTCGATCGAGGGCCACTATGACGAGGCCATCGCGGCCGTCGGCATGCTCAAGGAGGTCGAGGCCGGCGACGCAGAAGGTTGCCACGCCCATGTGATCGCCTGCTTCGGCGATCCCGGCCTGCTCGCCGCACGCGAATTGTCGGCGGTGCCGGTGCTCGGCATCGCGGAAGCGGCGATGCACGCAGCGAGCTTCGTCGCCACCCATTTCAGCATCGTCACGACGTTGTCGCGCACCAAGGTGATCGCCGAGCATCTCGTGCGCAATTACGGCATGGAGCATCACTGCCGCAAGGTGCGCGCGGTCGACGTCGCCGTGCTCGATCTCGACAAGCCGGAAGCGAATGTGCGCGGCACGCTGCTCGGCGAGTGCCGGGCGGCGCTGCGCGAGGATGGCATCGGCGCCATCGTGCTCGGCTGCGCCGGAATGGCCGATCTCGCGCACGATCTGTCGACCGAGCTCGGCATTCCCGTGATCGACGGCGTCGCCGCCGCGGTGCGCTTCGCCGAGGCGCTGGTCGGATTGGGCTTGAAGACGTCGAAGCACGGCGATCTCGCATTTCCGCTGCCAAAGGCGCGAACGACGATTTGAGGTGTCGTAGCCGGGCTCGCGATGGCCTGCCCATCCGGGGAGTTCCGAAACGCCGTCCGAGGCTCCACATTGGCTTCAACCAATGGAGCCATCGATGTCCGATCTCTCTGCCCTGTCCGCGCTGTCGTCAGCGCTCTCCACAGCGGCCGCCGCTGCTGCGCCGTCGCTCGTCTCGGTCCATTCGCACCGCTCGCGAGCCTCCGGCTTCATCTGGAAGCCCGGCCTCGTGATCACGGCCGACGAGGCGCTGGCCGACGAAGGCGAGGTGTCACTCGCATTCGCTGACGGTACGACGCGCGCTGCAACCATCGCCGGGCGCGATCACACCACCGACATCGCCCTGCTTCGCTTCGACGGTCAGGACGCGCCGGCTGCGCTGCTCACAAACGACGTCCCGCCGCTCGGGTCGCTCGCCGTCATCACGGCCGCCGACCAGGGCACGCCGGTCGCGGCACTCGCGCTCGTGTCGAAATCCGCCGGCCCCTGGCGCAGCCTGCGCGGCGGCGACATCGAGGCGAGGGTCGAACTCGACACCCGCTTGCGCCACAGCTCCGAAGGCGGGCTCGTGCTCGACGCGCAGGGACGCGCGATCGGGATGGCCGTACGCGGGCCGCGCCGCACGCTCGTCATTCCCGCCGCGACCATCGCCCGGGTGGCCGGCAAGCTCGAGACCCACGGCCGCATCGCGCGCGGCTATCTCGGCGCCGGGCTGCAGCCGGTCAGGCTCGATGACGGCTTGGGCGCAATGGTGATGAGCGTCGACAAGACGGGTCCGGCCGCCGTCGCCGGACTGCGCCAGGGCGATATCATCACCGCACTCAACAACCAGCCATTCAGAGGCATGCGCGCGCTGATGCGCGAGCTCGGCCCGGATAGCGTCGGCGCCGTGGTCGAGGTGGCGGCGCTGCGCAGTGGCGAGCCGTTGCAGGTGGCGCTGACCATCGGCGAGCGACCCGCGTGAGCGCGGACGAACCCGCGCCGATCACGATCGCCATCACGGTCGACGATGCCGAGTTGGCCGACCGGCTGGCGGCGCTGCTCGGCGGCGTCGCCGGACTGCGGCTGGTCGCATCGGGCGAAAACGCCGAGGTGGCGGTCACGCGCAACAGCGAGGACGCAGGCGATCGCCCGGCGCCTGACGGTGCCGCAAGCGACGCGTTTCAGCTCACCGCGCGCGAGCGCGACGTGCTGGCGCTGATGGCCGAGGGCTGCTCGAACAAGGAGATCGCGCGCAGCCTCGGCATCTCCGTGCACACCGCAAAATTCCACGTCGGCTCGCTGCTCGAGAAGCTGGATGCCACCGGCCGGACCGATGCGGTGGCGCATGCGGCTCGGCGCGGGATCATCGAGCTTTAAGATGATCTCTCCGCACCGTCGTTCCGGGGCGCCCGCAGGGCGAACCCGGAATCCATCGGGCGGCAGAACAAGAGATAAGATGGATTCCGGGTTCATCGCTGCGCGATGCCCCGGAATGACGACGGAGTGTCGGGCGGCTACGCCTTCTTCTTCACGTCCTTGACGTTGGAGAACACGATGCCTTCGGCGCGCTCCTTGGTGTAGCCGAGATAGAACTCGTTCTTGGCCAGGAACACCGGATCGCCATCGACGTCGTCGGCGACGCCGGAATTGTTGGAGGCGATGAACGCTTCCAGCTTCTTCTTGTCGTCGCAGGAGATCCAGCGCGCCAGCGAGAACTCGGAGATCTCGAACTCGACGGGGAGCGAGTATTCCGCGTCGAGCCGCGCCTTGAGCACGTCAAGCTGCAGCGGACCGACGACACCGACCAGCGCCGGCGCACCGTCCCGCGGGCGGAACACCTGCACGACGCCCTCCTCCGACATCTGCTGCAGGGCTTCCTTCAGCTTCTTTGCCTTCATCGCATCGGTGAGGCGGACGCGACGAACGATTTCCGGAGCGAAGCTCGGGACGCCGACGAAGGTGAGGTCCTCGCCCTCGGTCAGCGTATCGCCGATGCGCAAGCTGCCGTGGTTGGGAATGCCGACGACGTCGCCGGCAAAGGCTTCGTCCGCGACCGAGCGGTCTTGGGCGAAGAAGAATTGCGGGCTCGACAGCGGCATGGTCTTGCCGGTGCGCACCAGCTTCGCCTTCATGCCGCGGTTGAGCTTGCCCGAGCACAGACGCGCGAAGGCGATGCGGTCGCGATGGTTCGGGTCCATGTTCGCCTGGATCTTGAACACGAAGGCGCTCATGCGCGGCTCGGCGGCGTCGACCTTGCGCAGGTTCGACTCCTGCGCGCGCGGCGACGGCGCATAGCGGCCGAGGCCTTCGAGCAGATCGCCGACGCCGAAATTGCGCAGCGCGCTGCCGAAATAGACGGGGGTGAGATGGCCCTCGCGGAAGGCGTCGAGGTCGAACGGCTTGCAGGCTTCTTTGACCAGCTCCAGCTCGTCGGTGATCTGGCCGATGTCGAGATTGGCGTTGAGCTTGCCGAGTTCGGAAATTGCGATCTGCTGCGCCGCGCCGGTCTTGGCGCCGCCGCCTTCGAGCAGACGCACGCCGCCGTCGCGAACATCATAGGTGCCGATGAAGTCGCGGCCGCGGCCGACCGGCCAGGTCATCGGCGTGGTGTCGAGCGCCAGCGTCTTCTCGATCTCGTCCAAGAGATCGAACGTGTCGCGGCTCTCGCGATCCATCTTGTTGATGAAGGTGATGATCGGGATGTCGCGCAGGCGGCAGACCTCGAACAGCTTTCGCGTGCGCGCCTCGATGCCCTTGGCGGCGTCGATCACCATGACGGCGGAGTCGACCGCGGTCAGCGTACGGTAGGTGTCCTCGCTGAAGTCCTCGTGGCCCGGCGTGTCCAGCAGGTTGAAGACGAGGCCTTCGAACTCGAAGGTCATCACCGAGGTCACGACCGAGATGCCGCGCTCGCGCTCGATCTTCATCCAGTCCGAACGGGTGTTGCGGCGCTCGCCCTTGGCCTTGACCTGGCCGGCGAGATTGATGGCGCCGCCGAACAGCAGCAGTTTCTCCGTCAGCGTGGTCTTGCCGGCGTCCGGATGCGAGATGATGGCAAAGGTGCGCCGGCGCGCGACCTCGTCGGACAAGGCGGTGCGGGCGGGCTGTTCGGTCGTGACGGTGGTGTCGGACATGAGGCGGCAGGCGTCGTTTCGGGCCAGAGAACGGGCGATGTGTCGGGAGACGCGCGGGCTCACGGCCGCCGCGCGCCCTCCATATAGGCGTTTTGCACCGCAACTCCAACCGGGGAGTTCATCCCCTGCCCGCCCCGGATCAGTGCCGGAGCACCGACACCAGCCAGAAGGTCAGCGCCGAGACGATCGCGGAGGCCGGGATCGTGAAGATCCAGGCGTAGACGATCGATCCGGCGACGTTCCAGCGCACCGCCGAGGCGCGGCGGGCGGCGCCCACGCCGACGATGGCGCCGGTGATGGTGTGGGTGGTCGAGACGGGCACGCCGAGGAAAGTGGCCAGGAACAAGGTGATCGCACCGCCGGTCTCGGCGCAGAAGCCCTGCATCGGGTTCAGCTTGGTGATGCGCAGGCCCATGGTGCGGACGATCCGCCAGCCGCCCATCAGGGTGCCCAACGCCATCGCCGCCTGGCACGACAACACCACCCAGAACGGCACCGTGAACTGCTCGCCGAGATGGCCCTGCGAGTACAGCAGCACCGCGATGATGCCCATGGTCTTCTGCGCGTCATTGCCGCCATGGCCGAGCGAGTACAGCGAGGCGGAGGCGAATTGCAGGATGCGGAAGGCGCGGTCGACGGCGAACGGCGTCGATCGCACCGAGGCCCAGGACACGATCGCCACCAGGATCATCGCCAGCAGCAGTCCGACGAGGGGCGACAGCACGATGGCGAGGATCGTCTTCGACAATCCGCTCCAGACGGCGGCCGAGATGCCGGCCTTGGCGATCCCTGCCCCGACCAGCCCGCCGATCAGCGCGTGCGAGCTCGACGAGGGAATGCCGGCGGCCCAGGTGACGAGGTTCCAGACGATGGCGCCGACCAGCGCGGCAAAGATCACCTGTGCGTCGACGATCGCGGGATCGATGATGCCGGTGCCGATGGTCTGCGCGACGTGCAGGCCGAACACCGTGAAGGCAACGAAGTTGAAGAATGCGGCCCAGAACACCGCATATTGCGGCCTGAGCACCCGGGTCGAGACGATGGTCGCGATCGAGTTGGCGGCGTCGTGCAGGCCGTTCAGAAAATCGAAGGCGAGTGCGACGCCGATGAGGCCGACCAGGATCGGAAGGCCGAGATGAGCATCCACGGCGCGCGCCCCTAGACCTGTTCGATCATGATCGAATTGATCTCGTTGGCGACGTCGTCGAAGCGGTCCGCGACCTTCTCCAGATGGTCGTAGATTTCGGCGCCGACGATGAAGTCCATGGTGTTGGCGTTGCGGTGCTTGAGGAACAGCTCCTTCAGGCCGATGTCGTGGAGATCGTCGACGCGCCCCTCGAGCTTGGTCATCTCCTCGGTGATCGCGGTGATCATCGGCACGTTCTGGCCGATCGCCTGCAGCAGCGGCAGCGCCTTGCCGATCAGATTAGCGCACTCGACCAGCAAGGTGCCCATCTCGCGCATGGTCGGCTCGAACTCCTTCACCTCGAACAGCACCACGGCCTTGGCCGTCTGCTGCATCTGGTCGATGGCGTCGTCCATCGAGGTGATCAGGTTCTTGATGTCGCCGCGGTCGAACGGGGTGATGAAGGTGCGGCGGACGGCGGTCAGCACCTCGCGGGTGATGTTGTCGGCCTCGTTCTCGAACTGGCTGACGCGCTGGCAATGAACGAGAATGTCGTCGCCGCCCTGCAGCATGTCCTGCAGCGCATGCGCGCCCTGGATCACCACCTTGTTGTGGCGGGTGAACAAATCGAAAAACCGCTCCTCCCGCGGGAGGACGGCGCGAAACCAGTGCAACATGGGACGAGGTCCATCGATTCTGGAACGGGCCAGGGCCGGCCCGTCACAGAACTGTCATATCCCGGATCTCGCCGCAGCAGAAGCGGCGGCCGGATCATCCACCGCTTTCTGCCATCTCGCATGAATTTCCAGCAAATCAATGACTTAGAGGGAGCGCTTGAACAGATGGGCGAGTTCCCCGATCACGCCGCGGCGGAAGGTCAGCACACAGGCGACGAAGATGCCGCCCTGGATGACCTTCACCCACTGACCGAAGCCGGCCAGATATTGCTCCATGCCCACGATCACGAACGCGCCGACGACGGGGCCGAACACGGTTCCGAGGCCGCCGACCAGGGTCATCAGCACGATCTGACCCGACATCGCCACTTCGACGTCGGTCAGCGAGGCGTTCTGTGCAACGAACACCTTCAACGCGCCGGCCAGGCCGGCCAGCGTCCCCGACAGGATGAAGGCGAGCAACTTGTACTGGTCGGTCTTGTAGCCAAGCGAGATCGCGCGCTGCTCGTTCTCACGGATCGACTTCAGCACCTCGCCGAACGGCGAGTTGATGGTGCGAAAGATCAGCAGGAAGCCGCCCAGGAAACCCACCAGCACGACGTAATAGAGCACCGTCGGCTTGGACATATCCAGGATGCCGAACATCCGGCCCTGAGGGATGCCCTGGATGCCGTCCTCACCATGGGTGAAAGGCACCTGCAGATAGATGAAGTACAGCAGCTGCGACAGCGCCAAAGTGATCATCGCGAAATAGATGCCCTGGCGGCGGATCGAGATGTATCCCGCGACGACCGAGAGGACGAATGATCCGGCCACGCCGACCAGGATGCCGAGCTCCGGCGGCAGGCCCCAGACCTTGAGTGCGTGCGCGCTGCAATAGCCGGCGGTGCCGAGGAACATCGCGTGACCGAACGACAGCAGGCCGCCATAGCCGATCAAGAGGTTGAAGGCGCAGGCGAGCAGTGCGAAGCACAGCGCCTGCATGACGAAGAACGGGTAGAGCCCCGTCCAGGGCACGATGGCGAGCAGCGCCGCCATGATGACGAACACGATCATCTCGTCGCGCATCGCGCGCGGGGTGATCGGCAGGGTCGCGTCGGTGATCGATGTCATGTCAGGCCGCCCGTCCGGTCAGACCCGTCGGCTTCACCAGCAGCACCAGGACCATCAGAACGAAGACCACGGTGTTGGAAGCCTCGGGATAGAAATATTTGGTCAGTCCCTCGATCACGCCGAGAGCAAAGCCGGTGATGATGGAGCCCATGATCGAGCCCATGCCGCCGATCACCACCACCGCGAACACGACGATGATCATGTTCTCGCCCATCAGCGGACGGACCTGGTTGATCGGCGCCGACAGCACGCCCGCGAGTGCGGCGAGCCCGACACCGAGCCCGTAGGTGAGCGTGATCATGCGCGGCACGTTGATGCCGAACGCCCGCACCAATGTCGGGTTCTCCGTGGCGGCGCGCAGATAGGCCCCGAGCCGGGTCCGCTCGATCAGGAACCAGGTCGCCAGACAGACGACAAGGGAGAAGATGACGACCCAGCCGCGATAGACCGGCAGATACATGAACCCGAGATTCATGCCGCCGCGGAGCTGTTCGGGAATCGCATAAGGCAGGCCGGACGAGCCGAAGAAGTTCTGGAACACGCCCTGGATGATCAGCGCGAGACCGAAGGTCAGCAGCAGGCCGTAGAGATGATCGAGCCCGGCCAGCCATTGCAGCATGGTGCGCTCGAGGACCATGCCGAAGATGCCGACGATGATCGGCGCCAGCAGCAGCGCCCACCAATAGCCGATGCCGCCGAGGTTCAGCAGGAAATAGGCGCAGAACGCGCCCATCATATAGAGCGCGCCATGGGCGAAGTTGATGATGTTGAGCATGCCGAAGATGACGGCAAGCCCGAGACTGAGCAGCGCGTAGAACGAGCCGTTGATCAGTCCAACCAGAAGCTGTGCGTAGAGGGCCTGCATCGTCTTGTTCTATTTTCTCTCGGCGTTTCCTAAAGACAGCGGTGCCGGCGGGGTCAGCCGCCGAGACCGCAGCGGTTCACTTCTTCAACAAGGCGCACGCGCTCTTGTCGAGCGGCGTGAAGGCCTGGTCGCCCGGCACCGAGCCGACCAGCTTGTAGAGATCCCACGGGCCCTTGGACTCCGAGGGCTTCTTCACCTCGAACAGATAGGCGGTGTGGATGGTGCGGCCGTTGGGCTGGATCTCGCCCTTGCCGAACAGCGCATCCTCGGTCGGCATCGACTTCATCTTGTCGACGATCTTGATGCCGTCATGCGGATTCTCGCCGAGCGCGTCCAGCGCCTTGAAGTAATGCGACAGGCCCGCATAGACGCCGGCCTGCACCATCGTCGGCGGCGCGCCGTTCTTCATCCGCTTGGCGAAGCGATCGGAGAACGCGCGGGTCTGATCGTTCATGTCCCAGTAGAAGGTCTCGGTGAAGTTGAGGCCTTGCGCGATGTCCAGCCCAATCGACTTGACGTCGGTGAGGAACAAGAGCAGCGCCGCGAGCTTCTGGCCGCCCTTGGTGAGGCCGAACTCGGCCGCCTGCTTGATCGAATTGGTGGTGTCACCGCCGGCATTGGCAAGACCGATGACCTTGGCGTTCGACGACTGCGCCTGCAGCAGGAAGGACGAGAAGTCGGAGGTGTTGAGCGGATGCTTGACGCCGCCGATCACCTTGCCGCCATTGGCAGTCACCACCGCCGTCGTATCGCGCTCCAGCGCCGCGCCGAAGGCATAGTCCGCCGTCAGGAAGAACCAGCTCGTGCCGCCCGCCTTGACCAGCGCCTGGCCGGTGGTGTGCGCGAGCATGTAGGTATCGTAGGTCCAGTGCACCGTGTTCGGCGAGCATTGCGCATTGGTGAGGTCGGAGGTGGCCGCGCCCGAATTGATGTAGACGCCGTTCTTCTCCTTGACGACGTTGTTCACAGCCAGCGCCACGCCGGAGTTCGGCACGTCGACGACGACGTCGACCTTCTCCACGTCGAACCACTGCCGCGCGATCGAGGTGCCGATGTCGGGCTTGTTCTGGTGATCACCGGAGATCACGTCGATCTTCCAGCCCTTGGCGGTGAGGCCGGAATCCTCGATCGCCATCTGCGCCGCGAGGGTCGAGCCGGGGCCGCCGAGGTCCGAGTACAGACCGGACTGATCGGACAGCGCGCCGATCTTGACGGTCTTGTCTCCGGCCGAGGCGATGCTGCCGGCCGCGAGAGTGAGCGCCGTACCCAGCAAAGACGCGATGAATCTGCTCTGCATTTCCAACTTTCCAAAATTCCCAAGATACAGTCGCGGCGCCTGTCAGACGCCGAGATAAGTATGCAACTTGTCCATGTTGGCGGACAGATCGGCATTGGCGAATCCGTCGATGACCTTGCCGTGCTCGACGACGTAGTAACGGTCCGCGACCGTCGAGGCGAAGCGGAAGTTCTGCTCGACCAGGAGGATCGTGAAGCCCTCCTTCTTCAGCCGCGCGATGGTGTGTCCGATCTGCTGGATGATGACCGGCGCGAGGCCTTCGGTCGGCTCGTCCAGCATCAGGAAGCTGGCGCCGGTGCGCAGGATGCGTGCGATCGCCAGCATCTGCTGCTCGCCGCCCGACAGCTTGGTGCCCTGGCTCTTCAAGCGCTCCTTCAGGTTCGGAAACAGCTCGAAGATCTGGTCGAGCGTCAGCCCGCCCGGCCGCACCACCGGCGGCAGCAGCAGGTTCTCGCGCACGTCGAGGCTTGCGAAGATGCCGCGCTCCTCCGGGCATAGCGCGATGCCGAGCCGCGCGATCCGGTCGGAGGTCATGCGGATCAGCTGCTGGCCGTTGAACTGAACCGAGCCGGTGCGTTTGCCGATGATCCCCATGATCGACTTCAGGGTCGTGGTCTTGCCGGCGCCGTTGCGCCCGAGCAGGGTGACCACCTCGCCGGCATTCACGTTGAAGTTCATGCCGTGGAGAATGTGGGATTCGCCGTACCAGCTCTCGAGATTCTTGACGTCGAGAATGGTGCTGGTGGCAGCCGCCTGTCCTGAAGTCGTGGCCGTCATCACCTCAGGCATGTCCGGCTCCCAGATAGGCTTCCTTGACGCGCTCGTCCTTGGAGAGCTCCGAATATGGACCTTCCGTCAGCACCTGCCCGCGCGTCAGCACGGTAATGGTGTCGGAGAGGTTGGCGACGACGCTGAGATTATGTTCGACCATCAGGATCGTGTACTTGGCCGAGATCCGCTTGATCAGGGCGGCGATCTTGTCGATGTCCTCGTGGCCCATGCCGGCCATCGGCTCGTCCAGCAGCATCATCTCCGGATCGAGCGCCAAGGTCGTCGCAATCTCCAGCGCGCGCTTGCGCCCATAGGGCATTTCGACTGCCGGAATATTGGCGAACTCGCTGAGGCCGACGTCGTTGAGCAGCTCCAGCGCCCGACCATTGAATCGGTTCAGCACGCTCTTGGAGCGCCAGAAGTCGAATGACGAGCCATGCTGCCGCTGCAGGGCGACGCGAACGTTCTCCAGCGCGGTCATGTGCGGAAACACCGCCGAGATCTGGAACGAACGAACCAGGCCGAGGCGCGCCACGTCGGCCGGCGCCACGGCTGTAATGTCCTGCCCCTTATAGAGAATCGTGCCGGCGGAGGGCCGCAGGAACTTGGTCAGCAGGTTGAAGCACGTCGTCTTGCCGGCCCCGTTCGGGCCGATCAGCGCGTGAATGGTGCCCCGGCGAATTTTGAGCGAAACATCGCGAACGGCAAAGAACCCCGCGAACTCCTTCGTCAATCCGTGGGTCTCGAGAATGAACTCGTCAGCCAAACAGATTCCCCCCGCGCCGGCGCGTCGCGCGCCTGGCCCTCGCTTCTCTTCCTGTAAGGCGGCTCTGCCGGATGGCTGGACGATTCCCGTCGCCACCCGCGGCCGCTTCGCGCCGGAATATGCCGTCAACCGAGGGAGTTAGGCAAGGCGGAAAGCTGGGCAACGGCGTCGCAAGCCGGCCGATTGACCTTGCGTTGCGCGGGATCTGTAATTCCCGCGTACATAGAACCGGGCATCGCGCCGTCGAATGGACCGGGCGGGAGCCTGCGGGCACGCCGACGGCCGTTCGTCGGCGCAGCCGAAAGTTGCTCGCCGCTGCTGCGCTGCTACTTCGCTGTCTTCACCTCCTTGGCGTAGAGGTCAGGCTTGAAGCCCACCACCCGCTTGCCGCCAAGGTCCAGAACCGGCCGCTTGATCATCGACGGCTGCGCCAGCATCAGCGCGATCGCCTTGCTCCTGGTCAGGCCTTCCTTGTCAGCCTCCGGCAATTTCTTGAACGTGGTGCCGGCGCGATTGAGCAGCAGCTCCCAGCCGACCTCCTCGCTCCATGATTCGAGCCTGGCCTTGTCGATGCCTGCGGTCTTGTAGTCGTGGAAGTCGTAGGCCACGCCGTGATCGTCGAGCCAGGCGCGCGCCTTCTTCATCGTGTCGCAGTTCTTGATTCCGTAGATCGTGATGCTCATGCCACGCGTCCTCAACCAATCGTGTCCGACCACGGCGCTTGTCTCATGTTGCGACAATCGGCCCCGCATTTTGCAGTGCGATTCACTCGCTTTTGATGCGGCAGCCGCGGTCCGTTCCGCAGTCGGAATTCACTCCGAGCTTTGCCACGAAAGTGTCGGCTGAGCATTACATTTTCTTCGCATCCCCGGCGTATCTGGCCCACGAACAGGAGACCGCGAATGGGCAAGATCATGGTCCGTTGTCCGCAGACCGGCCGCAGCATCGAGACAGGGATGGAAATGGATGCCGAGCGCTTTCAGCGCATGCCCGTGTTCTTCTCCCGCGCCTACTGCCCGCACTGCCGCACCTACCATGAATGGTTCGCCGCCCACGCGTGGGTCGAAGAGACACGCGACCGCGAGCGCGTTGCGGTGGCGTGATTGCACCCGCAATAACGCATGCCACGCGCGCCGCAGCGACGGACACGAGATCAAGATAGCAACACAGCAATATCGTCCTCGGTGAGCGCCTTGCCGATATTGCCTTGGTTGTCGAACAACCGGTCGGCGATCGCCTGCTTGCGCAGCTTCAGCTCTCCGATCTTCTCCTCGATCGTGCCGGCGGTCACCAGCCGATAGACGAAGACCTTCTTGTTCTGACCGATGCGGTGAGCACGGTCGATCGCCTGCGCCTCGACGGGCTGATCCTCGGCCGCAATATCGCGTCGTCCTGCTGACCCGGGGATATTTCCCAGGCGAGCCGCGCGGTCAGTAGTTCACTCGTCCTTCGGATCGCTCTTCAGTGGCTTATCGGAATCACCCGGCATCAGGCAGGGATAGAGTTCGGTGAACTCGAATTCGGTTCCGTCGGCGCCGCGATCGAACTTTAGCACCACATCGAAGCGCTTGCCCGGCCAGTGGGTCGGCAACTGGTCGGCGTTGCTGACTGGCAGCCGCGGCAGGATGTCGGAGATGATCGCCTTGTGCTCCCACGCGACCAGGACGACGCCCGACAGCGGCAGCAAGGCGTCAACCAGCGCCGCCTCCTGCCCCTTTGCGAACGACATATCCGGTTTGACGAGCCCTAATCGGGCGGCCAGTTCAAGCACCGTCTCATAGGGCCGCCGGCTCGGATCGGAGCCATCCCTGGTGCTATCGGGATCGGCGGCGTAGATCGCCTGCGGCGTCGGATAGGTCGTGCCGCCCAATCCGCTGCCGAACAGCGCCGTCCATGCCCCTGCCCGTTCCCAGCCGAAAATCACGAGCGACTTCGAATCCGGCTTGCCTGTGTGGGTCAGGCCAGGGCCCGTGGTGTCACCGTCCGGCTTTTCGGCATGGCGAATGATCAGGAGCGTGAGCGCGTTCATGGCTTCCTCCGCGTGCTGCCCGCCGGGCCGTCAAGAGACGCGCGTCCAGCATCGACAGGCGACCGTTGGCAGCGCAGATTACCGCACGCGACACGTCCGCTGTATGAACCCGATCACAACCTGCGACGACGCCCTCAGTGAGCGGGGCGCGGCGCCCGGCGGCCGCCAGCCTCCGCGGCCGGCATCAACGGCTGGCCGATCCAGGCGCGGTTGAGCAGCCGGGTGAATGGCGGACAGGCCTGTCCGCTGATGCGCGCCATCGCCTCCTGATAGGGGCCGACCGTGCGCAATCGCACCGGCAGCAATCCATAGACGCGCGGCAGCCAGATCCGGGCACGCGCGGCACTGCGGCGGTCGCGCTCATCATATGGCAGCGCGAATGCCAGCCGCAGCCGCTCCGGCAGCATCTCCGCGGTCAGTGCGGTGAACCAGCGCGGCGGCCCGATCGAGGTCGCCTCGCCCGAGAAGATGCGCTGGGCGATGTCGCGCGCGGCCGCGCTGACCGTTAACGTCTCCGATTCCATCATCGCGGCCGTGTAGGCCTTGAAGGACGCCCAGTCCGGCGGCAGCTCGTCGCGTGGAATGCCGAACAGGCCGGCGAAGCGCATGGCGTCGCGCCAATATTGCTCGCGCTCGTCCGCGCTGAGCGGCGGACACAGCAGGCCGTAGGACATCATGGCCGTCTCGACCAGCGTGGCGTGCACCCAGCGCAGCGCGTCGACATCGTTGGCGCGATAGCGCGAGCCCGCCGCGAACGGCCCGGCCGTCTCCGTCATCACGCCGTCGACCGCGGCGTGACGCCGGTACAGCCGACGCGCCACCGCGATCGCCTGGTCGCGCGTGCCGAACACCATCGTGTAGACGATGCCGAAGGTGCGATGGAAACGGCCGAGCGGATCGGCGAACACTTTCGACTGCTCGGCAATGCCGGCCGCCACCCAGGGATGGGCGAGCTGCAGCAGCAGCGCGCGTCCCGCCCCGAGAAACAACGCCGCCTCGCGATGCACGCGCCACATCACGCTGTCCGGGCCGAGCACGCCGTCGCCTGTCACGGCGGGGGCCGACAGCACCTCATCGAGATAGCGCTGGAAATCGGCCTCGCTGACGATCACGGCCGTTTGGGGATCTCCAGCCCGCGCTGCACCGCCGGCCGCGCCAGGCCACGTTCGAGCCAGGCCGGGACCTGCTTCAGTTCATCGAAGGCGACCAGCTCGCGCGCGCCATAGAAGCCGATCAGATTGCGGACCCAACCGAGCGTGGCGATGTCGGCGATGGTGTAGTCGTCCTCCATGATCCACTGCCGGCCGTCGAGCCGCGCCTCGAGCACCGAGAGCAGCCGCCTGCTCTCGGCGACGTAGCGCTGCAGCGGCCGCTTATCTTCGTACTCACGGCCGGCGAATTTGTGGAAGAAGCCGAGCTGGCCGAACATCGGCCCGATGCCGCCCATCTGGAAGTGCAGCCATTGGATGGTCTGCCAGCGCCGCGCCGGATCCGTGGGGAGGAATTTCCCGGTCTTCTCGGCCAGATATTGCAGGATCGCGCCGGACTCGAACAGGCCGAGCGGTTGGCCGCCGGGCCCATCGGGATCGACGATCGCCGGGATCTTGCCGTTCGGATTGAGCGAGAGAAACTCCGGCGTCTTCTGGTCGTCCGTGCCGAAATTGATCGTGTGCGGCTCGTAAGCCAGCCCGGTTTCCTCCAGCATGATCGAGACCTTCACGCCGTTGGGCGTCGGCAGCGAGTAGAGCTGGATGCGGTCGGGATGCCGCGCCGGCCAGCGCGTGGTGATCGGGAAGCTGGAGAGGTCGGACATCAGGGCTTGCTCGCGCGTTGCGGTTGGGCCTCAATCTAAGTCCATCCCGAGCCGCTGCAAGATGCCGTGTGGAACCGGCCGCGTGTCCGGGGCCTTAGGTGGCTGCAACGTGCAGAAGGTCAGCATGCCCAGTCAGACCTACCAGTTGATCATGCAGGCGATGCACGAACGACGACAGGTGTTGTGCATGTATGGTGGATTTGCCCGTGCGCTGTGCCCGATCATCCTCGGTCATACTGCGGGACGCGAGCGCGTGCTCGCATTTCAGTTCGCCGGCGGCGCGAGCCGCGGCCTGCCGCGAGGCGGACAGTGGAAGTGTTTCGACATCGCCGAGATGAGCGAGGTCGAGCTGCGCGAGGGGCGCTGGCATTCCGGGCGCAGCCATCGCCATCCGCAACATTGCGTCGCCGAAGTCGAGCTCGATGTGAATCCGGACAGTCCCTACGAGCCGACGCGATCGATTGCGACGCCTCGCAGGCGGTGAAGCTATTGCGGCTCGCGCAGGCGCACACGCAGCAGCGCCGGCAGCTTCGCCGTGGCCTCGTGCTGGGCGAGCTTCGCCGCGACGCGGCGCATCAGCGATGAGGCCCCCTGCTTTGCCAGCACCTTCAGGCCACGTGCGCTGAAATCGACGACCACCTCGTGATGACGCATGCCCTTGCCGCCCTTGACCAGGCCAAGGTCGCGCACCAGGCAATAATGCCCGTCGCTCATGCGTGCCAATCGGGTGTTCTCGAACATGTCCCGAAGCAATGCACCGAGTCGGGATTCCGTCAAGATTGACAGGAACGACTCAGGAACTCAGCACATGGCCGATCGGACGCCGCGGCGAAAACGGCAGCGCAGGCCCGTAGCCGAAACGCAGCACGAGATCCGGCCGCCGCGTCGTCCCGATCAGACGCGCCAGCTCGGGCCGCAACGCGGCCACTTCGACCGGCTGGTTGATGAAGGCAAGCTTGAGCCCGAGCCGCGTTGCTTCGAGCGCGAAGCGCTGAGCGGCCTGCCCGACCCTGATCCAGTGCGCGGCATCGGCCTGCTCGGCCGCGAACACGGCGATCCCCGCCGAGGACGCGATCTGGCGCGCATATTTGTCGTTCTCGGCAGATGCGTCGAACAGGCGGTCGAACGCGATGCCGCCCAGCGCCGTCGGCAATGATGGATTGCCGCTGGCTCCAGCAAACAAGCCGTCGCCACTCGCCATCGCACTGCGCGGATTGAAGCGGATCCAGTCCTTCAGCTCGCGCATGAACGCGGCGTCGCGCATCTGTGCGCTGTTGCCGGCAATGACGAGATCGCGGATTGCAGCGATCGCGGCGGGCGCCGTGATGATGGCGAGATCGACACCGGCCACCGCTGACGCGACCTGCAGGGACGAGAGATCGCGCGGCGGCACCTCGCGTCCGTCATAGTCGGCGCGCGTCGACTGTCTGCGGACGATGGCGGACAGCAGCGGATCGACGTCGTCACGCCGCCCTCCGGTGAAGCTGTAGCGCACCATCGGACCATCGATGATCACCTCGCCCGGACGGCCGCTGGCAGCGGCCGCGATCGCGAGGTTGGCCGCCGCACAGCCGAGGCTGACGTACAGATGATGATCGTCGGGGTCGACCACCGCCGTGCGTCGCGACAGATCGGGCGTGATCGTGATCGCATCGGCCGCCACGGCGAAGCGCCATGGCTGCGTGTTGTGGCCGTTGGCCGCCAGCGTCGCGTAGCGGATCACGTCGGCGACCTCCGCCGACAGCGGCGCGCGCAGCCGCGCGCTGTAGTCGTCGTATGCGGACATCGTGCCGGTGGCGGAGCGCCAGGCACCCGCGCCGACCGCGGCCGCCGTCAGCGCGCCACTCGCTCCTAACAGGATCTGCCGTCGGTTCATGACCACATGCTCGCCGGACTAATGGTCATGAGGATAAACGTGCCTCGCGCCAAAGTGTTGTTTCAGATCAACAACGTCACGTTCGACCAAAATACTTCGCAATGCGCCGTTGACAGCAACAACAAACGAGCGTAGTTACCCCGGCCTCGCGGATGACTGCGCCCGCGACGAACATGAGTGAAACGATGTCCTTCGGTGACGAACACATGATCTGCACGTCCAACGGCTTCGGGCCGTCGGATGGCGCACGCCATGCTCGGGGGAGCGATCTTGCCTGACGCAAGATCCATTGTCCGGTTCACACGGACCCTCCCGAGCCAGCCGCTCCGGAGGGTTTTTTGTTGCCCTCACGTCAGCGGCTCGCACGGCGAACTCACAATTGTCCCGGCGACCAGCCGGAACGGGAGACCCGGATCCCGGGGCTCGCGCAGGTGATGCGCGTGCCCAAGAGCGCGGGGCCTGTCGGAGGGAACGAGGCGTTCGCGCCGGAAACCGATGACAGAGCGAGCTTCCTAGGAGCTCGCAACACGCGGCGCCATCAGCGCCGCAGACAAGCTATTTGATTTCCCGGCCGTTCGCGGCCGGGAGCTGCTGGTGGTGAAGATCGCGGATCCTTCGCGCCAATGCGGCGACGAGCCGCCTTCGATCGATCGTACCGTGGAATCCGTCAAGCGAGACGGGTGAGTCGCGGGTTGCGGTGAGGCTGATGCCGAACCTGCGTTTCGATCGTCGTATCGCCGCGATCGCCCGTTCCCCAGCACGCCACAACAACCGCCCGGCCGCATTTCGCAGCCGAGCAACGCACCGTCGCAACTCACAATCGGCGTCGTCCGCGCGAACGCGTGGCGACACAGCGGAGTTGCACGGCCACACATCCACGAGCCGTGGTGAAGACGACTGTTACTTCGCTTGCCACGCCAGAGGTCGCGGGTTCGAATCCCGTCCGGCAGCACGCCGGTAGCTCAGAGGTCAGAGCGCTGTCCGGTCCGCGAAAGTGGGACCGGGTCTCAGTCGTCGCCTGTTCCCGGCTCGTGGTCCCGCTTTCGCGGCGGTGGTGAAGATGTCTGTTACTTCGTTGAAACCGAGCGCCCGACAAGGGCAGCGACAGCATCGACCGTTCCCCGCCGCCCCCCTGGCACGCGCCGTGGTGAAGAGTGCTGATACTTCGATTGCTAATCGAGAGGTCGTGGGTTCGACTCCCATCCGGCGTTCCATGCGCCGGTAGCTCAGCGGCAGAGCACTATCCGGTCCACGCGAGTGGAGCGGAGCTCAGCATTCGCCCGTTCCCGGCGCGTGGTCGCCATCGCGTGTGATGTCACGGCATCGCGCGTGTCGGCCGGTGCTCCGGCCATTCCATCCAACATCCATCAACCCAGAGGAGGCCACCATGGTCAGGCTCAACACGTTCCTGCGCGCCTTCACCCACGAGGGTGCGCCATCCCGACAGCTCGCGCCGGTGCAGGCGCTCCAGCGCACGCTGATGAGCTGCCTGTTGTGGGAGGACCAGTTCTACGAGGACGGGGTCGCGATCGCCGATCGGATCAAGGCTCTCGTGGCGCAGGTCGAACCGCGCGAGGTCGCTCAGCTCGCGGTGCGCGCGCGCGAGGAGATGAAGCTGCGCCACGCGCCGCTGCTCGTCGCCCGAGAAATGGCACGGCTGCCGTCGCACCGCGCGCTGGTCGCCGAGACGCTGGCCCGCATCATCCAGCGGCCGGACGAGATGACCGAGCTGCTCGCGATCTACTGGGCGGACTCTCTGGGTCCGCAGCAGCAGCGCAAGCGGCAGCCGGTCTCGGCGCAGGTCAAGAAGGGGCTGGCGAAGGCGTTTGCGAAGTTCGACGCCTATAAGCTTGCGAAGTATGACCGCGACGGCCCGGTGCGGCTGCGCGACGTCCTGTTCCTGGTGCACGCCAGGCCCAAGGACGCGGACCAGGAGGCGGTGTGGAAGCAGCTCGTCGATGGCGAGCTGCCCTCGCCCGACACCTGGGAGGTCGCGCTGTCGGCGGGTGCGGACAAGCGGGCGAGCTTCGAGCGGCTGCTGGCCGAGAAGCGGCTCGGAGCGCTGGCGCTGCTGCGCAACCTGCGCCTGATGCGCCAGGCCGGGGTGCCGCGCGCGACGATCGCGGCCGCGATCGAGACGATGCGGACGGACCGAGTCCTGCCGTATCGGTTCATCACGGCGGCCCGGCATGCGCCGAACTTCGAGCCAGAACTCGAGCAGGCAATGCTGCGCTCGGTCAAGGGCCATGCGCGGCTTCCGGGCCGCACGCGGCTCCTGATCGACGTGTCCGGTTCGATGTTCGCGACGCTGTCCGCCAAGTCGGAGATGACGCGGGCGGAGGCGGCGTGCGGGCTGGCGGTCCTCGCCCGCGAGGTCTGCGACGAGGTGGAGATCTTCACGTTCAGCGATGAGGTCGTGAAGCTGCCGCCGCGCCGGGGCTTCGCGCTGCGCGATGCGATCATCAACTCGCAGCCGCATTCCGGGACCTATCTCGGCCGCGCGGTGAAGGAGGTCGACCGCAAGGGCGACCGCCTGATCGTCTTCACCGACGAGCAGAGCCACGATCCGGTACCGTCGCCGAAAGCGCGCGGGACCATGGTCAACGTGGCGTCGTACCAGCACGGGGTCGGCTACGGCCCCTGGACGCGGGTCGACGGCTTCTCCGAAGCCGTGATCGCCTGGATCGCGGCGCAGGAGGAGACGCTGCGGGGCACCACCCTGCACTGACGACAAATGACCCGGACGCGTCACAGGCGCGCCCGGGTCTCACGTCGAAAACGAGCATTGATGACCCTTGCGCCGATCTCATTCGCGCGCAGCGAACGCCGTCTCCGCCTCGCGACGCAGCCGGTCCGGCGTGTCGACATAGCGCGGCGAGTAATGGAAGGTCGTCAGGCGTCGCGCGCCGGCCTCACGCGCCAGACGGCCCGCTTGGGCCGCGGTGAGATGCCGCCGCTCCTGCGCAATATCCGCATCTTCGTCGGCAAAGGCGCTCTCGATGAACAGGTGATCGGCGTTGCGCGCGAGCGCGACGATCCCAGCGGCGTTCTCGGGGGTGAACGCGGCATCGGTGACATAGACGATGCGTTGGCCGCGGCCGCTGCGCAGCACGTGCTCGCGTAGGAGGCCCAGCGGCAGGATGCGACCGCCCGCCTCGATCGGTGTGTCGTCCCCCTCGCCGCGTCGTGCCGCGCTCTTGGCGATGTTGAGCCACGGACCGACGTCGAGACCGAGCGTGGCGAGGCCCTCGGTCCAGACATTGATCCGCATGGCTTCCTGCAGTGCGAAGCCGAGCGAGGGAATGTTGTGCTCCAGCGCGCAAGCCTCGATTCTGAGTTCGCCATCGTCGAACACGATGCCCTCCGGGAAGGACTCCTCCGGCAGCGCCTCGCCGCGGAATGCGTGCCGCGCGCGGAAGAGTGCGCGGCCGGCAAGTCGGTTGGACACGAACTCGCTGACATCGATCACGAGATCCGGCGAGCCCTCGCCGAGCAGATTCCAGTCGTAAGCGGCAAGCTTCGCAGCAACGCCTTCGATCAGGCCGGAAGGTCCGACCACACGCAGCGCGCCCATGCGCCCGAGATGTACGCGCAGCAGCCGGTCGAAGCCGCAAAAATGATCGAGATGGCGGTGGCTGACGAACACCTCGCTGACGCGCAGCAGCTCGCGATGGGACAAGGATCCGAGGTCGCCGCAATCGAACAGCATCGCGCGGCGGCCGAAGCTGAAATCGACATAGACGCCGGGATCGCCGAACACATCGTTGATCAGGCGCGGCTGCACCAACGCACTCATGATGCCCTGCCGTGCTGTTCCACGAGCCCTCCGTCATCATCGCTCAATCAAGCATCGCGCGGCCTTCATCAGCGCAAAGCCGAGCAGATTGAGGCCAAGCCGTGCGGAGGGATCGCGCGCCCTTCGCAGCCATCACCTGATGGCCGCGGTCAGATGTGCCAGATTTTCCTGCGATGTCCAGCTGCCGAGAAGGCAGCGAGCGGGCTCGTTCGTCTCACCGCCTGCTCGTTCGTCGCGCAACCCGTTCTTGCGTTGATCGAGGCGCTTGCACCGGCCGGCCCTCAAAGCGACTTCGCGCTGACCCGCCGCGCGCCCGCTTCCTTCAGTATGCCCTCCACCTCGCCCGACTGCCGTCCGTGACAATCGACGGATACCTCGATCTCGCCTCCCAGCTCGGGCGCGCCCGTCTTGTCGACGCCGGGGTGGCCGCTCTCGACGTCGGCGCCGGCGGCTTGCGAGCCGGCGCTGTTGGCGGTGCCCGGCGCCTGCACGAACACGTCGGTGCGGGCAATGCCGTGATCCTGCACCAGGTGCTCGACGGCGAGCTCGGCGTCACGGCGCGTTGCGAAATGACCGATGATCGTGCGTTCCATTCGATAGTCCTTGGCTGTCTCGCCGCTGAGCATCATCTGTGTTCAGCGTCGAACGCATGGCGCATGGACACCGTTCCATGGCGCCGCGGCGCCAGTGATCGACGCTGATCGACGTGCATCGGCGTCTTGCTCCACCGAGCCGAAGGGTTGGAGCGATCGCGGCCGGCTGTTGTAAGTGGGTCCGGCAAACCATTCCCCTCAGGACGTCTCGTCTCGCGCGCATGACCGTCGATCGCAAGCAGACATGCCTGGTGTTCGCGGGCGGGCTCGGACTCGGCGCCTATCATGGCGCAACGTGCCCGACGGCATCGAGGCCGCGGCGGAGCGCAAGAACGATCTGATGTTCGGCAATCAGACGTTCCAGCGGCCGCATCACGCGCTCGACGCCCGCCGGCTGCGGCGACAGCTGCAAGGCCGCGCCGGAACCGATGAGATCCAGCTGTTGAGCTGCCGTCCAGGCGCCGAGGAGGCCGGGCCTGAAAAGTCGTTCGACCTTTCGCCACGGCGCTCGCCCAGCGCTGGCGTGCCGGTTCCCTCGACATGCAGCAGGCCATGGCGATGGAACCGCCGATCAGCGGTATCCAGGTCGTGCGGCGGCCTTCCAAAGCCTGACGACGGCCGAAATCGCCCGAAAATGCCGCTTCGAACCGTCGTCCGAGGTCACTGCACTTGACGGAACAGCCATAAACCGGACAAAGATTGCGCCAAAATGTCGCGGCGGAGGTGATCCCATGAGATACGTCGACGGCGCTGTGATGTTCTTCAGCCTGTGGCTGCTGGCATCCATGATTCTCGACGCGCTGACGCCGCCCGAGCTGAATTTCTACATGATCGGCCCGATCATCGCGCCCGCGGTGCTCATCACCGGCTTCCTGTATGGGCTCCGCATTCCCTCTCGCGACTTCGTGCTGGTGTCAGCGGCCGTCTGGTTGGTCTGCGAGATGATGCTGGAGATGATCACGCCGAAACCGCTCTCACCCTTCCTGGCGGTTTCAGCCGTTGCGCCGCTGCTGTTGGCCGGCATCCTCCTGCACGTCCAGCACTGGCGCCAGACCGGCGGCCATTCGCGCCGGCCCGGTCCGTCGTCGTTGACCGACGCGCCGGCCTCAAACGTCCTTCCGAGCCGACGCCCGTTCTGACCGGATCCGGCAGCCCGCGTCACACGCCGGTGGCCTCCATCGCCAAGCCGGACGGCCCTGAACCGGCACCATCGCCCCTCGCCGCTTAGGAACGGCGGATCGCACGCATCTTGGTGACCGAATCGCGCGACCGCGGATTGCTCCGCACGCGCATCGAATCGCCATGGCGCGAGGTGAGAGCAGGAATGGCGAGTGGCCCGTTTCAAGACGGTGCGCCGGGAACGCAGGCGCTGCGGCCCGGCGAGGGCAAGCCGGACAACGCGACCGATGCCTATTTCATCCGGGTCCGCGACGATCTCGCCGACAAGGGATTCTTCACCGCCAATGCGGAGGCGCTGATCACCTGGGCGCGCAGCGGCTCGTGGATGTGGATGACCTTCGGGCTCGCCTGCTGCGCCGTGGAGATGATGCAGATGTCGATGCCGGGCTACGATGCCGAGCGCTTCGGCTTCGCGCCGCGCGCCTCGCCCCGGCAATCGGACGTGATCATCGTCGCCGGCACGCTCACCCACAAAATGGCGCCGGCCTTCCGCAAGATCTACGATCAGATGCCGGAGCCGCGCTACGTCATCTCGACACCGGGTCGAACGCGTAACGGCGTCATGCGCCCAGAAATTCGTTTCGCTTGTCCGCTCAACGACATCACCGCTGTCCAGTCTTGTCCTTAAAAATATTTCTCTTTCTATTTTTCGGAATTCATGTTCTATCTGCGTGATCCCGTGCTCCTCGAGAGGGACGCTTCGCGATCGTTACGGACGTTGAGCGCGGGATGCGGTGGCCGCTGACATGCCGCAGCGCAGGTGACTGCGCGGACGAACGGCAGTTGGCGGACGTGAAATCGCGTGGTCCTGGCATCCCGACGCTGATGCCAAGCCTTTGGGTGATGATGATCCCGAAGGCGACGGTGGCTAACACGCCGGACACCGGGGAGATCGCGTATAAGCGTGAAGACCATCGCGCGGGGAATGCCGGGTTGATCCGGCTGCACCTGTGGTGACTGCCGCCTGCTTTTCTTGCTGCAGGCGGGCCATGGGTGAGGCCATCACCCGGCATTCCCCGCGCCCTCTGTTTTCCGAGGGCGAACCGACCGCACAGCTCGGGCGCCATGCGCGTCGCGAGGCCGAACGCTGACGTCTGCAGGGGGATGATGATGCCGGAGCCGGCACATGTCACCGCCGCCGGAGGCAATCAGCGGCAAGGACCTCGAGGCCGAGGTCGAGACGTGCTTTGCCCTTGGCAGCCTTTGGATAATGCACGGCAGAATGCAGAATTTTCCGTAATCCTACGGGACTGAAAATTTACGTGGAACTCAGAAACCTGCTCTTAAGCTCTCTACGTCCATCAGAAGCCGACACACAGCCGCGCAGGGACCATGCTGAACGAACTTCTCGTGATCGAAGATGCCGACGTTCATCTGTCGATCCTGCGCAAGATCGCTGTGCAGGCGGGCTTTGCGACGACCGGCGTGAACTCGGTGGACGGCGCCATGAACGTGCTGCGCCGGCGCAACTTCGAGTGCATCACGCTGGACCTCAATCTCGGCGAGCGCTCCGGCACCGAAGTACTGCAACTCCTCGCCGACATCAAATCCCGCACCCCCGTCCTGATCATCAGCGGCTCGGACGACCAGACACGCGACGTCACCGTCCGTGCCGGCAAGATCCTCGGCCTCAACGTCTACCCGCCCTTCTCCAAGCCGGTCGACCTCGCGCTGCTGCGTCAGACCTTGCGCCAGATCGCCGCCGACACCGACCGCCAGCGGCTCGTCAAAGCCAACATGCGCTAGCGCGCACGCGCCTGTCTCACCGATGTTCTTCCTGCCGGCGCCCGCGGCATTGCCGCGCGGCGGCCATCGCCATGTCGCCTTTGATGCAGATCAAGGCGCCGCACGCCGGCCGCCTGTTGGCTGGTCCGGGGCGAACGGAAACGAGATGCAATGACGGCAGCGAATTCAGCCAGCGAAGCAGCGGTGGTCGAGGCCACGCCCTACGAGCTCATCGGCGGGGAAGCGGGCGTGCGACGTCTGGCCGATCGCTTCTACACGATCATGGACGAGGAGCCCGACGCGAGCGGCATCCGCGCCATGCACGATGCCGACCTCGGTCCGATCAAGCAGCTGCTGTTCGAGTTTCTCAGCGGCTGGCTGGGCGGGCCGGCGTTGTATTTCGAGCGCGCCGAGCATCGCTGCATCATGTCGGCCCACCGGCCCTATCCGATCGGCGACGCCGAGCGCGACGAGTGGATGACGTGCATGCGCCGCGCGATGTTCGATTGCGACATCACGGGCGACATGTACGATCTGCTCGATCGGGCGTTCCTGCGGATGGCCAACGCCTTCCGAACGCGCCCCGCCGGCTGAGCCCCTCGGGCTCAGCCCCGCTTCTCGGCGGCTTCGCGCGCCAGACGCTCGGCGCGGAGACGCTCGCGGTTCTTGTAGAAGGCCCGCTGGGCCTCCTCATGTTCGCGCATGGCCTGCTCGGCATCGGCCCTGCGCATGGCATCGCGCGCCCGACGCTCTTCAGGCGTGAGGACGCGTGGCGGTCTGGCTGTGCTTTCGTAAGTCATGCCCAGATAACGCCGGGAACCACGCGCGGTTCCGGGCCGCCTGGCCAGTCACTCCACTTTGCGCGGAAACAGCCGGTCGCGGATGTAGCGGGACGTCGGCGTCAGGCTGAGACCATAGGGCTTCTGCCAGACCGCGCGGTCGATCTCCTTCTTGTCGCCGATTTCGAGCCGGCCCTTGGCGTGCTTGGCGATGAAGATCGCGTCGCTCATCTTGCGACCCGACCGCTTGTTCTTGGCAGTGACTTCCTTCCACAGGCGCAGCCGGCCGAGCTTGAGCTTCGGCAGCTCCTCCTTGATCTCGCGCTTCAGGCAGTCCTTCGCGGTCTCGCGCGCCCGCTTGCGGCCGCCCGGAAACATCCAGCGCCCATCGATACGGCGCCGGACCAGGAGAACCTTTCCGCCCTTGGCGGCAACCAGCTTGGACGCCTTGGTCATGTCTCCGGAACTCTCACCTCGGCCGAGCAATGAAGCAGAGCGTATCAGGATTCGTTCCCAATCCCGCCCCGGAGCTTTGCGGAGCCTCGCTGCGGTCCAACGTCGTCAGGCTTCGACGCCCGGCGGCATCGCCGAGAGCGCCGGCTTGCAACGCCTCGGCGATCGGGACCGGTCTAGTAGCAGGAGCGCGGATCGACCGCGACGTACTCCCCCGACGGGTAGCGATAGTAGCAATTGCCCTGCGACAGATAGTAACCCGGCCGGGACGCGGCGGTCGCGCCCGCGATCGCTCCGGTGGCGCCACCGAGCACGGCGCCTGCGGCTGCGCCGCCGGCCTTGCCGGTCAGGATGCCGCCGAGGACGCCACCGATGATGGCGCCGCCGAGCGCGCTGGCCGCAGGATCCGGATCGGCCGGCGGGGGCGCAGGTTCGTATTCGACCGCCGGCGGCGCCCGATAGGCTGCGGCCGGCGCATAGACGACGTCGTCGGCGTAGTCATCGGACACGTAGGTCGGCGGTCCATCCATCGGCTCGTCATAATAATACCAGACGCCGCCCACGTCCCACCACCAGCCGCGGCGCCCATTGTGCACCTCGTGACGCCAGCGGCCGCCTTCCCAGCCGAGCCGGCCCCGATAGGATTGCCCGCCATAGTCCCGCACGGCGATACCGCCGCGCGCATATCGGGCGTCGGGGCTCCGGCCCGCGGCCGCGGGGCCGGGCCCGGGTGCGTAGCCATGACCACGGTCATAGCCGGCGCCCGGAGGGCGCCCCTGCTGCTGCGCGACGGGTGCCGCTGGACGGGGCTGGGGCGGCATGGCGACGCGCGGCGCCGGTCCACCCGGCTGTCCTGCCACCGGACCTTGGCTCGGCGTTGGGATGTGCCCCTGGACAGCCCCTTGCATAGCGCCCTGGCGTGGCCCCTGCTGCGCCTGGGGCTGACCGGCCGGCTGACCACCCTGCCCCTGGCGGATGACGCCTGGCGGGCGGCCCTGCGGAGGATGGCCCGGGCCGGCCTGGTCCGGGCCGGGACCCTGGGCGTTCCCGGCGGCAGGCCATGCGACGGCCGTGAGGATCGCCAAGGCCGGCAGCCAGAATCTGGTTTGATCGAACAACGTCATGCTTCCCTACCCCTCGCTCGCCCGCCAACTCTGCTGTCGTGGCCAGGGCGGTGGCTTGCCGATCTTCGGCTGGACGCTGCGCCGAACCTCTCGGCCGCACCACATTCTGCGCGACAAACCGATCAAATCGCGACAATTTTGCGGCGAGTTCCCTCGGCCACGATCAGGATACGCGAAAAGCGCCCTGATTCGCCGCCGCGATCGTCCGGTCGAGCCGATGCGCAGCGGGCGATGATCGGGCTGCAGCCGATGCCGCATTCGGTGCTGCGCAATCGGGGGCCACCGTCCTCAGCGCTCCGGCGTGATGACGTTGCAATTGCTCCGCCCCGACATCAGGCAATCCTGCATCTTGCTCGCGGCCGTAAGGCTGTGCGCCAGCCAGAGGCCGAAACCGACCATGATTGCTGCGAACACCAGCGCTGCGATTGCGCCTCCGCGGCCGCTGCCCTCGTCCTGTCCACCCATGCGATGACGTGCCTAGGCCGAGCGCTGGTCGGCCGCCGCGCCGTGGGGCTCCTGGTGGTGACGCGAAGCCGGCGTGACCGGCGCGATCCGGGTGCAGCTCGTCACCCAGAAGATCTGCCCGCATTCCCATTCCGCGCCGAGCACGCCGGGCGGCACGGGCGTGGGACGGGCGAGGACCGCGGTCATGACGCATGCGCTGATCACGAGACCCACAAGCGCGAGGGCGAGCGCGATGCGCCCGCGCCCCCGAAATACAGAGGTCATGCCGGTAAACTCCGTTGGATGTCGCACCCGGGCGGTGCGCCAGTGCCCGTGGGGTGTGAGGCAATTCACATCCGGCTGACCTTCGTCAGCGCGACGGGGGCTGCTTACATAGCGCTGGGCGCACAGCATGCAAGCGTTGGACATGGCCGATGTGGAGGAGCGGCGATAAAGCATTTGTCATCGACGCATGCGATCCTATACACACTGCCTCGCGCTGGCCTTCGCTCCTGTTCACACGACCGTGGACGACCTGCCGGGTGGCGCACACAGCCCCTGACCGACCACACCCTGACCGAACACCCAAATAGCGAAGTGACGACGTCTCCATGAGAGGATTCAAGGAACCTGGATTTGCCGACCGGCAGAAGGCCGCACAGCAGGCCCGCCAGAGCATCGTGCAGAAGTTCAAGGCGCAGCCCGGGCCGGACGATCCCGAAGTCGTGAAGCGCCGGCAGGAGCGCGAAGCTGCCGCCGCCCGCCGCGAGCAGCAGCGGCTCGAGCGCGAGGTCGCGAAGGCCGAGCAGAAGCGGCTCGAGGAGGAGGCGAAGGCGGCCGAGGCCGCGCGGCTTGCCCGCGAGGCCGAAGAAGAGGCCGCCCGCCTGGCCGAGATGGAAGCCGAGCAGAAGGCCAAGCGCGATGCGCGCTACGCCGCGCGCAAGGCGCGCGGAAAGAAGAAGTAAGCGTGCGAGGCGCCATGGCGAGCAGCTCGCCACGGCGCCTTCGTCGATGTCTCCGGCTTGGCTTCCAGACCAAGCCTCGAGCCTGACAGAGCTGGGGCCTGACAGGGACTCGGGCCCGACGGGGATGGGCCGAATCAGTTCTTC
This sequence comes from Bradyrhizobium sp. SZCCHNR1002, assembly GCF_032381435.1. NCBI lineage: Bacteria > Pseudomonadati > Pseudomonadota > Alphaproteobacteria > Hyphomicrobiales > Nitrobacteraceae > Bradyrhizobium > Bradyrhizobium sp. SZCCHNR1002. Next base: position 606,330 of record NZ_JAUHIS010000001.1, on the reverse strand, counting down.
TTCATCATCCCGTCGTCCTTCTTCATTCCGTCCTTGGACATGGCATCGTCCTTCTTCATGCCGTCCTTGGCCATCGTGTCCTTCTTCATGCCGTCGTGGGACATCGCCCCTTTCTTCATCCCGTCGTCCTTGCCCATCTTGTCGTCCGCGAAAGCGGCCGGCGCCGCAGCGACGCTGAACGCGACGGCAGCGGCAGACAAAGCGAGGATGAGGCGGTTGCGAGAGGTCATGATGGTCGCTCCTTCGAGGTGCGGGGTTGGACGGCGATCAATGCGCCGCTCACCCATCTCGACGATGCAAACAGAGCGGTTGTTACGGGCACTCGGAATTATTTCCATCGATCAATTTTGATTCGAGTTTGGCGATGTTTGGAACGTCGACACAATTTCGCCCCGGCAGGTCGATGTTAGTACAACCGCTGCACGGGACTCAGAGGCTGACATTTGCGCCGCAGCAATATGTCGCTTCCCCTGCATTTGAACTCGAACCGACAGTATAGTTCGGCTAGAGGTAATTCCGGCGGTTTGGCTAGTATTCAGCAGGCCAGCGAACCCGGTCGGGAACCCAATCAGAAGTTGTCCAGGGGAAGTCTCATGCTCTCACGACGCCATATCATCGCCTCAGCGCTCGCTGCGCCGGCCATCCTGCGCTTTGGAACGGGAACGGCCCAGGCCGCGACGACGCTGAAAATCTCGCATCAGTTCCCCGGTGGAACCATCGACAAGGGCGACTTCCGCGACCGGCTCTGCCGCGTGTTCTCCGAGGAAGTGGCCAAGCGTTCCGGCGGCGAGATCGCCACCGAGATCTATCCGAACTCGTCGCTGATCAAGACGGTGGCGCAGTTTTCGGCGATGCGGAAGGGTGCGCTCGACATCAGCCTTTACCCCATGCCCTACGCAGGCGGCGAGGTTCCCGAGACCAACATCGCGTTGATGCCGGGCCTCGTCACCACCTACGACCAGGGCATGCGCTGGAAGAACGAGCCGGTCGGCAAGATGCTGAGCGACTTCCTCGCCGACAAGGGCATCATTCTGCTGAGCTGGGTCTGGCAGGCCGGCGGCGTGGCCAGCCGCTCGCGTCCGCTGGTGACGCCCGACGATGCAAAGGGCATGAAGGTGCGCGGCGGCTCGCGCGAGATGGACATGGTGCTGCAGACCGCCGGCGCGTCCGTGCTTTCGGTTCCCTCGAACGAGATCTACACCGCGATGCAGACCGGCGCCTGCGATGCCGGCATCACGTCGTCGACCAGCCTGATCTCGTTCCGCCTGGAGGAGGTCTCGAAGGCCCTGACCTCCGGCGCCAAGGCATCGTACTGGTTCATGCTCGAGCCGCTGATGATGTCCAAGGCCTCGTTCGACAAGCTGCCGAAGAACCAGCAGGACATCCTGCTCGCCGTCGGCGCGGAGATGGAAGCTTTCGGGCGCAAGGGCGCGCAGGAGGACGATATCGAGGTCGCCAAGGTCTATGAGAAGGCTGGCGCCAAGGTTGCCGAACTGGACGCCGAGACGGTCAACAAATGGCGCGACATCGCCCGCGACACCGCCTGGAAGGACTATGGCGGCAAGTCGGCGAACTGCGCCAAGCTCCTCAAGCTCGCCTCCGACGTCGCGGCCTGATTGATGCACGCGCCCGTCTCCGATAGCGAGGCATCGCCGGTCACCGGCGCCAGCGGACCGCTGGCGCCGCTTCAGCGTGTGATCTCGCTGCTCAACAGCATCATCGTCGTTCTCGCCGCGATCGCACTGGTCGCGGCCTGCGTCATCCTCAGCTACAGCGTGGCCGGCCGTGCGCTGTTCAAGGCCGCCAACTACTGGCAGGACGAGGCCGCCGTGTTCCTGCTCGTCGGCGCCACCTTCATGACTGCGGCCTATGTGCAGGAGCATCGCGGTCACGTCAGCATCGAGGCGTTCGTCGGCCTGATGTCGCCGCTCGCCAACAAGATCAGGCTCTGGCTGGTCGATGTCGCGAGCTTTTTGTTTTGCGCCTTCTTCACCTGGAAATCCTGGACGCTGACCCACGAGGCCTGGGTCGATGGCCAGGTGTCCAACTCGATGTGGTCGCCGCCGCTCGCGATTCCGTACGGCCTGATGGCCGCCGGCATGAGCCTGCTGTGCATTCAGATGCTGCTGCAGATCGTGTCGCCGCTTACCGGAGCCCGTCGATGAGCGTATTCGGAATTGGAGTCGCTTACGGGCTTTCCACCCTGTTTGCGATGTTCGCGGGCATGCCGATCGCGTTCGCGCTCGGCGCCGTCGCCGTGGTATTCATGGCGATCTACATGCCGACGGCATCGCTCGATACGGTCACGCAGAACGTCTACGAGGAAATGGCCTCGATTACGCTGCTGTCGATCCCGCTGTTCATCCTCAAGGGCGCCGCGATCGGCCGCTCCCGCGCCGGCCAGGATCTCTACTCGGCGCTGCATGCCTGGCTGCATCGCGTTCCCGGCGGCCTCGGCGTCGCCAATGTGTTCGCCTGCGCGTTGTTTGCCGCGATGGCGGGATCCTCGCCCGCCACCTGCTCGGCGATCGGCTCGGCCGGCATCCCCGAGATGCGCAAGCGCGGCTATTCCGGCGGCTTCGCGGCCGGCATCATCGCCGCCGGCGGCACGCTCGGCATTCTACTGCCGCCCTCGATCACGATGATCCTGTTCGCGATCGCCGCCGAGAAGTCGCTGGGCCGTCTCTTCCTGGCCGGCATCGGCCCGGGATTGCTGCTGGTCACCCTGTTCGGCGTCTACGCGGTGGTGCGCTTCCGCCAGGAATACGCCCGGGCCAAGGTCGCCTATGAGAAATCCGGCGCCTGGTCAGACATCCTGACCAAGGACGACTTCACGATGGCGCAGCGCTTCTCGGTGCTGCCCCGCGTGATCCCGTTCGTGCTGCTCTTGACCGGCGTCATGGTCGCACTCTACGGCGGCTTCGCCACGCCGTCGGAGACGGCCGGCCTCGGCGGCATCCTCGCGCTGGTGCTGATTGCGATCATCTACCAGGTCTGGAGCCCGGCCGATCTCGCGCCGATCATGAAGGCGACACTGCGGGAATCGACCATGCTGATGCTGATCATCGGCATGTCGCTGCTGTACTCCTACGTGATGAGCTATCTGCACATCTCGCAGTCGGTCGCCGAGTACATCGTGGCGATGCACCTGCCGCGCTGGGAGCTCTTGTTCGCGATCCTGTTGATGGTGGTCGTGCTCGGCTTCTTCCTGCCGCCGGTGTCGATCATCCTGATGACCGCGCCGATCATCCTGCCGCCGCTGCGGGCGGCGAACTTCGACATCATCTGGTTCGGCGTGGTGATGACGATCGTGATGGAAATGGGCCTGATCCACCCGCCGGTGGGCCTGAACATCTTCGTCATCAGGAACGTCGCGCCCGACATTCCCTTGCGCGAGGTGATCTGGGGCACCCTGCCCTTCGTGCTGCTGATGATGGCCGCAGTAGTATTGCTCTGCTTCGTGCCGCAGATCTCGACCGCGCTGCCGGACCTGGTGATGGGGCCGGATCTCAGCCGCTGACGCGGCGGCGAATGACGACTAGGGAGTAGCGAATAGGGACGATCCGGCAGGCCTCGCCCATTCGCTACTCGCCATTCGCTACTCGCTTTTGTTTTGCATTCAGCGCGCAAGCGACACGGCTGACCGGCGGGCGGCCGAGCAGCCGGCTCATCTCATTGGTAGCCGCCAAGAGCTTCGTCATGTCGACGCCGGTGCGGATGCCCATCCCTTCGAGCATGTAGACGACGTCTTCGGTCGCGACATTCCCCGTCGCGCCCGGTGCGAACGGGCAGCCGCCGAGGCCGCCGGCGGCGGCGTCGATCACGCGGACGCCCTCTTCCAGGCCGGCATAGAGGTTGGCCAGCGCCTGCCCGTATGTGTCGTGGAAATGCATCGCCAGATGCGACACGGGGACGTCGTCGCAGACCGCACGCAGCATCTGCTTGGCCTTGAGCGGCGTGCCGACGCCGATCGTGTCGCCGAGCGAGACCTCGTAGCAGCCGAGGTCCCACAGCGCCTTGGCGACATCGGCCACCGCCTGCGGGTTGATCTCGCCTTCATAGGGACAGCCGAGCGCACAGGAGACGTAGCCGCGCACCTTGATGCCGTCAGTCTTGGCATGCGCCACCACCGGCTTGAACCGCTCCAGCGACTCCTCGATTCCGCAGTTGATGTTGGCGCGGGAGAAGCTCTCCGAGGCCGCCGTGAACACCGAGATCACCTTGGCGCCGGCGGCATGCGCGGCCTCGTAGCCCTTCACGTTGGGCACCAGCACGTGAAATTCGCCGGGCAGCCCCGCCACGCTGCGCATGACCTCGTCCGAGCCCACCATCTGCGGGATCGCCTTGGGCGAGACGAACGCGCCGACCTCGACGGTGGTCAGGCCGGCGTCCACCAGCGCGCGCACGAAGGCGATGCGGTCGGCAACGCTGACCTGCGTCTTCTCGTTCTGCAGGCCGTCGCGCGGGCCCATTTCGATGATGCGCACGCTCTCGCTCATGCTGCCCTCTTTTGTTGGAGGATCAGGCGGAGGGTTCGACTTCCGCCAGTTCGACGCCTTCCTGCACGATGTCGCCGACCTTGCACTTGATCGCCTTGAGCCGACCGGCGAACGGCGCACGCAAGGTCTGCTCCATCTTCATCACCTCCAGCGTCAGGATTGCCGCGCCTTTTTCCAGCTCGGCCCCCTCCTGCGCCAGCAAGGCCACCACCGTCCCCGGCAACGGCGCAACGATCTTGTCCTCGCCGCTTTGCTCCTCGTCATCGCCGCCGAACGGGTCGACCCAATGCAAGTCGAAGCGACCATTGCGGGTGCGGAGATACAATTCGTGCCCTTCGATGACGGCCACCACATGGGATTTGACGCCGTCGCGTACAAGGTCGAAGCCGCCATCCCCGGCCGGAATGGCCGAGAATGAGGTCACGCGGCCCTCGATCGTCAAGGTCTGCACGCCCGGACCATAGGCCAGCGTGACCGTGCGCGGCTCGCTGCCTGTGCCCTGCCGCAACGAGAACACGCGCTGCCGCAGCCCGACAGGCATCCAGCCGGAGGCGCGCCATGGCGAACCCCGTTCCGCCGTGGCAATCTTCTGCTCCTCGATGAGAATGGCAGCAACGGCAGCGCAGAGCTCGATATCACAGGCCGCGGCACCGGCCTCCGTCAAACGCGTCAGGTGACGCTCGATGAAGCCGGTGTCGATCGCATTGGCCGCGACGTCGGGATGCGTCAGCAACGCCGAGAGGAACGGAATGTTGCTGACGATGCCCCGGACGTCGGTGTCCTCGAGGCCGCGATTGAGCCGTTCGATCGCCACGTCCCGCGTCGGCGCCCAGGCGATCATCTTGGCCAGCATGGCATCGTAATAGGGCGACACGGCATCGCCCTCGCGATAGCCGGCGTCGATGCGCAAGCCACCGGTCTCCGCCGGAGTCCGCCAGGTCTTGATGGTGCCGACCGAGGGCATGAAGTTCTTGGCCGGGTTCTCGGCGTAGACCCGGGCCTCGATCGCATGCCCGTTGAGCTTGATCTGATCCTGCGTCAGCGGCAGCGCCTCGCCAAAGGCGACGCGCAGCTGCCATTCGACGAGATCGACCCCCGTGATCAGTTCGGTCACGGGATGCTCGACCTGGAGACGCGTGTTCATCTCGATGAAGAACACGTCGCGGCCGTCGGAGACGAACTCGATCGTGCCGGCGCCGACATAGCTGACCGCCCCCGCCGCGCGGCGCGCGGCTGCGCACACCGCCTCGCGCTGCGCCGGCGTCAGCGTCGGCGACGGCGCCTCCTCGATCACCTTCTGATGCCGGCGCTGCAGCGTGCATTCGCGCTCGAACAGCGAGACCAGATTGCCAAGGCTGTCGCCGACGATCTGCACCTCGATGTGGCGAGGATTCTCGACGAACTTCTCGATCAGCACACGGTCGTCGCCGAACGCCGCCTTGGCTTCGCGCTTCGCGCTGGTGACCGCGTCGGCGAGATCGCCCGCCGCATGGACCACGCGCATGCCGCGGCCGCCGCCGCCGGCGGACGCCTTGATCAGCACGGGATAGCCGATCCGGGCTGCTTCATTGGCAAGCGTCGCCTCGTCCTGCGCCTCGCCGTGATAGCCGGGCACCAGCGGAACGCCGGCCTGCTCCATCAGGAATTTGGAGCCGGATTTCGAGCCCATCGCGGTGATCATCGCGGCGGTCGGACCGACGAAGACGAGCCCCGCGTCGAGACAGGCCTGCGCGAACTCGGCGCTTTCGGACAGGAAGCCGTAACCGGGATGGACGGCCTCGGCGCCGGTCTGCCGGGCCGCTTCGATCAGTCGCTCGATGTTGAGATAGGAGTCGCGGGCGCGCGCCGGCCCAAGCAGCACCGCTTCGTCGGCGAGTGCGACGTGCAGCGCGTTGCGATCGGCCTCGGAATAGACGGCGACGGTCTTCAACCCCATCGCGCGCGCGGTGCGGATGACGCGCACGGCGATCTCGCCGCGGTTGGCGATCAGAAGCTTGCGGAAACGACGATACAATCCGGGACGAGCCATGATCACATCCTGAACAGGCCGAACTTGGTCGGCTCGACCGGGGCATTGGCGGCGGCTGACAATCCGAGACCGAGCACGAGGCGGGTGTCGGCGGGATCGATCACGCCATCGTCCCACAGCCGCGCCGTTGCGTAATACGGATTGCCCTGCGCCTCGTATTGCGCGCGGATGGGCGCGCGGAATTTCTCTTCCTCTTCCGCGGGCCAGCTCTCGCCCTTGGCCTCGATGCCGTCGCGGCGGACCTGGCTCAGCACCATCGCCGCCTGCTCGCCGCCCATCACCGAGATGCGGGCGTTCGGCCACATCCACAGGAAGCGCGGCGCATAGGCGCGGCCGCACATGCCGTAGTTGCCGGCGCCGTAGGAGCCGCCGATCACGACGGTGAATTTCGGCACCGAGGCAGTCGCGACCGCCGTCACCAGCTTGGCGCCGTCACGGGCAATCCCGCCCGCCTCGTATTTCTTGCCGACCATGAAGCCGGTGATGTTCTGCAGGAACACCAGCGGGATGTTGCGCTGGCAGCACAGCTCGATGAAGTGCGCGCCCTTCAGCGAGCTCTCGCTGAACAGGATGCCATTGTTGGCGATGATGCCGACGGGATAGCCGAAGATGTGGGCGAAGCCGCACACCAGCGTCTGGCCGTACAGCTTCTTGAACTCGTCGAATTCGGAGCCATCGACCACACGGGCGATGATGTCGCGGACGTCGAACGGCTTGCGGCCGTCGACGGGCACCACCCCGTAGATCTCCTCGGCCTGATAGCGCGGCTCGCGCACCTCGCGCATGTTGAGCGCAGTGCGCGCCCCCGGCGGCTTCAAGGTGCCGACGATGCGGCGCGCGATGCCGATGGCATGCGCATCGTTCTGCGCGTAGTGATCGGTGACGCCGGATTGGCGCGAATGCACGTCGGCGCCGCCGAGCTCCTCAGCGCTGACGACCTCGCCAGTGGCGGCCTTCACCAGCGGCGGGCCGCCGAGGAAGATCGTGCCCTGATTGCGCACGATGATGCTCTCGTCGGACATCGCCGGCACGTAGGCGCCGCCCGCCGTGCAGGAGCCCATCACGATCGCGATCTGCGGAATACCCGCCGCCGACATCTGCGCCTGGTTGAAGAAGATGCGGCCGAAATGCCGCTCGTCGGGAAAGATCTCGTCCTGCAGCGGCAGAAACGCGCCGCCGGAATCGACCATGTAGACGCAGGGCAGATTGTTCTGCCGCGCGATGTCCTGGGCGCGCAGATGCTTCTTCACCGTCATCGGGTAGTAGGTGCCGCCCTTGATGGTGGCATCGTTGGCGACGACCATGCATTCGCGCCCCGCGATGCGGCCGATGCCGGTGACGATGCTGGCCGAGTGCACGTCGCCGCCATAGAGCCCGTGCGCGGCGAGCGGCGACAGCTCCAGGAACGCGGTGCCGGGATCGAGCAGCAGGTCGACGCGCTGGCGTGCCAGCATCTTGCCGCGCGACAGATGCCGCTTGCGCGAGGCTTCGCCGCCACCTTCGGACACCTGCGCGAGCTTGGTTCGCAGATCGGCGACCAGGGCCCGCATGGCGTCGGCGTTACGTGCAAAATCGGAGGATGAGGGATCGATCGTGGAATGAAGGGTCATGACCGGCGTCTTCGTTGCTGGGGCCGAATAGAAAGCCGTAGGAGCACGCGTCAGACCACGCGCGGCCGGAGCGAACGCCGCGAGCGCGGGTGTACCATCTTTGCCGGCATCCTGTCCTCCCTGCCCGTCTGCGGCCATCGGGGGCCGTCGATCGTTCTCGAATTAAACGATCATACGTTTTTAAATTCTATTCTCAAGCGGATTGTTGTATGATCCAAACAGAATGGCAGCCTATTGAGAAAACGAATGTTTTCATACTTCAGCGACGAAGGCCGATCGCGTCGGGCTCTCCGGAACGACGCCCGCAGGATGGCCGGGCGAGGCTGAGATGGCGCGCACGATCGGGTCCCATGGTCCGACCACGATGGAGGCGATCCGCAAGGCCGGCCTGCGGTTGATCTTCCAGCATGGCTACGAGGCCATGAGCCTGCGCCAGCTCGCCGCCGAGGTCGGCATCCAGCCCGGCTCTCTCTATAACCACATCAGCACCAAGCAGGAGCTGCTGGCGGACCTGATCCAGGACCACATCAACGATCTTCTGCGCGAGCTCGAGACGGCGCTGCACGACAAGGAGGGTGCGGTCGAACGTCTCAGGGCGTTCGTCGCCTTTCACGTCAGCTATCACATGACCAGGAAGCGCGAGGTCTTCATCGCCAATTCGGAGCTACGCAGCCTCGACCCGCGCAACTATGAGGCGGTGGTGGCGCTGCGCGGCGCGTATGAGCAGCGGCTCGCCGGGATCCTCACCGATGGCGTCGCGGAAGGCGTGTTCGACGTCGACGACGTCCAGGTCGCAACCTTTGCCATCATTGCCCTGCTCACGGGCCTGTGCAGCTGGTATCGTCCCGGAGGCCGGTTGACCAAGGATGCGATCATCGCCGCCCATGAAAAGCTCGTGTTGTCCGGAGTCATGCCACGGAGCGCAAAGCCATCACCCGGCGGCCGCGACGGCACCAAGACGGAATAGGCACAGGCGGCGATGACGGAGCGCCCCGACCTCGACGAGATCGACCGCAGGATCCTCCGGGAGCTGCAGGCCGACGGCCGCATCCGCATCAACGAGCTCGCCGACCGTGTCGGCATCTCCCATCCGAATTGTCTGCGCCGCGTCCGCGCGCTGCGCAGCAGCGGCGTGATCAAGGCGGTCCGCGCCACCATCGACGAGCGGCGGCTGGGCTTTGAGGTCGTGTCTTTCGTGACGATTCAGCTGGAGAGCCAGCACCAGACGGCGCTGGGAGCATTCGAGGCCGCGATCATGCCGCTGCCCTGGGTCCAGCAGTGCTGGCGGATCTCGGGAGACGCGGATTTCCTGCTGAAATGCGTCTCGACCGGGGTCGAGGGGATGAGCCGGCAGCTGCGCCAGTTTGCCGCCCTGCCCGGCGTCCGCGCGATCCGAAGCTTTCCATCGCTCGGCCAGTCCAAAGACGAGCCCCTGCCGATCCCCGGCCGAGATGGTCCGCCCGGCTGAGCCTCGAGGGCACAGCAGGCCGTCCGGTCGGTCGGCCGGAATCAGGGGGTGAGAATCAGTGCGTCCAAGGCTCGCCGCGGCGGAACGAGAAATTGTCGGCGTAGGCAATCTGCCGCTTCACCGGCTCCTTCGGCTCGATCACCTGGTAGGGAATGCCCTTGCGCTCGCAATAGGCAATCGCTTCGTCCTTGCTGTCGAAACGCAGGGTCAGCTGCTGCTTCATGTCAGACGAGGACGTCCAGCCCATCAGCGGCTCGACCGCGCGGGGCTGCTCCGGCTCGTAATCCAGCTGCCAGTCCCGGGTCTTGGCCTTCCCGGATTGCATGGCGTTCTTGGCCGGCTTGAAAATGCGTGCGGTCATGGCTGGAAGAGCCCCTGGAAGCTGCGGTCGTCAGGCGTTTGGCGGAAACGGCCGGGATGGGGTACACGCAACCTTCAGCACGGAACGGTGATTCCCATCCTGGACGTGACCGTCTATCGTGCCCCGTATAGTCATTCTGCCGTCCCGTGACAATCTCGGTCGACTGCCACGGCGCCTCCTGCTCCCAAACGTTCCTCATTCAAAACAGCGCGTTGAAGCGGCCATGAAAATCAATGCCACGCTGCCCGAGAGGGGGCGCGACCTTCGGCTGGACCTGTTTCGCGGAATCGCCAACTGGGCGATCTATCTCGACCACATCCCCGACAATGTGGTGAACTGGATCACGACCCGGAACTACGGCTTCAGCGACGCCGCCGACCTGTTCGTCTTCATCTCCGGCTATACCGCCTCGTTCGTCTATGCGCGGATGATGATCGACCGCGGCTTCATCGTCGGCGCAACGCGCCTGACCAAGCGGGTGTGGCAGCTCTACGTCGCCCACATCGTGCTGTTCGTCATCTACATCGTGGCCATCAGCTATCTGGCGACGCGGTTCGGCGTGTCCGAGATCATCGACGAGTTCAACGTCGCAGGCCTCGTCGACCATGCCAGCGATACCCTTGCGCAAGGCCTGATCCTGAAGTTCAAGCCGGTCAATCTCGACGTGCTGCCGCTCTATATCGTGCTGATGGGGTTCTTCCCGCCGGTGCTGTGGATGATGCTGCGCCAGCCGGATCTGACGATGATCGCCTCGATCGTGCTGTGGCTCGTGGCGCGCCAGATGGGCTGGAATTTCGCCGCCTATCCGGCCGGCACCTGGTACTTCAATCCGTATTGCTGGCAGGTGCTGTTCGTGTTCGGCTCCTGGTGCGCGCTCGGCGGCGCCCGCCGTTCGATGGGCATCATCATGGCGCCCGCGACACTCTATTTCTGCCTCGCTTATCTGCTGCTCGCGCTGATCATGACGATGGCGGGCCGCTTCCCGGACTACGGCACGATGATGCCGCACTGGCTGTATTCGGCGTTCAACCCGAACGACAAGACCAATCTCGCGCCGTACCGCTTCCTGCATTTCGTGGTGATCGTGATCCTGGTCATCCGCTTCGTGCCCAAGGAATGGCCCGGGCTGGAATGGAAGGGCTTCGATCCGCTGGTCGTATGTGGCCAGCAGTCGCTCGCGGTGTTCTGCGTCGGCGTATTCCTGTCCTTCATCGGACACTTCACGCTTATGCTGAGCTCGGGCTCGCTGCTGGCACAGATCCTGGTCAGCGCGGCCGGCATCGCGATCATGACGACGGTGGCCTATTACATTTCGTGGTCGAAGCGGCAGGACAAGCCGCTGCCGAAGCCGGCGGCCGCGAAGCCCGCCGCACCGACCTCAGCCGGCGTCGAGGGGCGTATCGGTGAGCGGCCCGTCGGTTGACCTGCATCAAGGGCGCTCGAGACGGGCCCGCTAAGGTCCGCAGCACAAGAGCTGCCGCATCCGCAGCGCGCGCTTCCCGCAAGCGCGCCGATTGCAGCGCGGCGATTTGCTGACGAGTTTGCTGACAAGGACCAGATCATGTCGACCCATTTCCATGCCGTCGTGTGGCTCGATCACAGCGAGGCCAAGCTGTTCCATATCGGCCTCACCGGCTCCGACGAGCTGACGCTGCATCCGCACCTGCAGACCAAGCATCTACATCACAAGGCGAACGCGATCGGCAGCGGTCACGCCGCTCCCGACAAGCATTTCCTCGAGGAGATCGCCCACGCGCTCAACGACGCCGGGGAGATCCTGATCATCGGTCCGGCCAGCGCCAAGACCGAGCTTGCCAAGTACCTGCACGAGAAGCATCCTGCGGTTGGAAAGCGCATCGTCGCCGTCGAAGCAGCCGATCATCCGACCGATCGCCAGATCGTCGCCTATGCCAAGCAGCACTTCAAGATGGCGCCGCCGCGCGTGGCGACGGGCACTGCGGGCTAAATTGCGCCGTCGTCCCGTCGCAGGGTCCGCTCGATCATGGACATGCTGACGCCGGACGATGCCAACGCCATCAACGTCACGCCGGACGTTCATCGCGGCCGGCGCCGCGTCCCCTGGTCCGGGCTGATCTCGATCATCCTGATGCTGGCTGCCCTTGCCGGTTTGGCTGCGTGGTGGCTGCGCGGACCCGTCATCACCACAACGCGCATCACCCGCGGCACCGCGGCCGAGATCGTTTATGCGACCGGCGCGGTCGAGCCGGAGACGTGGTCGCGGACCACGCCCCTGGTGCGCGGCCGCATTGTCGAGCGCTGCCGCTGCGAAGGCCGGCAGGTCAAGGCCGGCGACCTCCTGGCACGGCTCGACGACAAGGAGGCGCAGGCCACCTTGAACGATCTGCGCGCACAGGAGGACTTCCAGCGCCACGAATTCGAGCGGCAATCGCAGCTGCTGGCCCGGGGCGCTGCGACCTCGCAATCCTATCAGCGCTCCGAGAGCGACCTCGCCCGCATCCGCGCCCAGATCGCGGCGCAAAGCCAGCGCCTCGACTACTACAAGCTGGTCGCGCCGATGGACGGCATCGTCCTCAAGGAGGATGGCGAGGTGGGCGACATGGTCGATCCCGGCACCATCCTCTACCGCGTCGGCCTGGAGAAGCCGCTCTGGGTCGTGGCCGACGTCAACGAGGAGGACATCCCCCGCGTCCAGGTCGGCCAGAAGGTGCTGCTGCGCACGGATGCGTTCGGCAATCAGGCGCTTGCCGGCACGGTGAAGCAGATCACGCCCGCCGGGGATCCCGTCGCCAAGACGTTCCGGGTCCGGATCGGCCTGCCCGACGACACGCCGCTGCGGGTCGGCATGAGCGTGGAGGCCAACATCGTCAGCCGCGAGAAGGCGGACGTGCTGCTCGCCCCAGCCAATGCGGTGGTGAGCAACAGCCTGCTGGTGATCGCGGACGACCGGGTGCACCGGCGCAAGGTCCGGATCGGCATCCGCGGCGCGGCGGCTGTGGAGATCATCGAGGGCGCACTGGAGGGCGAGCTGGTGGCATCGCCGGCGACCGCCGACATCAGAGACGGTGAACGCGTCCGGCCGCAGGCCGAGACCGCACTGCCATGAAGCTCGTCCTCAGCATCGCCTGGACCCATGTGCGCCATCGCGCCCGGCAGACCCTGGTCGCGATCGCCGGCGTCATGACCGGCGTGGCGTTCTCGGTGATGATGGCCGCGATGATGGAGGGATCGCAGGACGACTTCATCCGCACCCTGGTCGACGCCCTGCCGCACATCTCGATCACCGACGAGCTGCGCCGGCCGAGCCGGCAGCCGGCGGATCAGGTCTTTGCGGCAGCCGAATTCCACGGCCTGATCCCGAACGTGCGCCGCCCCGGCATCAAGAACCCGATGGCGACCATCGCCTCGTTGCAGAGCTGGGTCCCCGGCGCGCTGACGGCGTCGGTGCAATCCAAGGCCGTGCTGCGCTACGCCGGCCGCAATCTGACCGTCTCGATCATCGGCATCGACCCGCATACCGAGCGCGAGGTGTCGACGCTGGCCAGCCACATGCGCCAGGGCAACCTCAATTCCCTGTATCGCTCCTCGCACGCGATCCTGCTCGGCGACCGGCTTGCGGCCAAGATTGGTGCGCGGGTGAACTCCAACCTTACCCTCGCCTCGGCCCAGGGCGTGAGCATGAACGCCACCGTGGCCGGCACCTTCCATTCCGGCTTCCGCGCCACCGACGAGACCACCGGCTATGTGCTGCTGCGCACTGCGCAGATCCTGGAGCGCCAGACCGGCATCATCAACGAAATCCGTATCCGCACCAACGATCCGATGCAGGCGCGGCTGATCAGCGAGCGCATCGGCGAGCAGACCGGCTACAAGGCGATTTCCTGGCAGGAGGCGCAGGAGGACCTGCTGTCGGCGATCACGCTGCGCAACGTGCTGATGTACACCATCGTCGGCGCCATCCTGCTGGTGGCAAGCTTCGGCACCTACAACATCATCTCCACCATCACCCACGAGAAGACCCGCGACATCGCGATCCTCAAATCGCTCGGCTTCCGCGACCGGACCATCCGCGCCATCTTCATCGTCGAGGCGCTGCTCATCGGCCTGACCGGCGCCGCCCTCGGCTGGGTGTTCGGCTATCTCCTGACCCGCGGGCTTGCCTCGCTCGAGTTCAAGACGCCGTTCTCCGACTACAACCATCTGCCGGTGCTGTATTCGCTGAAACATTATCTGCTTGCCGGCGCCGTTGCGCTGGTCTCGAGCCTCGTCGCCGGCTACTTCCCTGCCCGCGCCGCGGCGCGTCTGCATCCGGTCGACATCATTCGGGGCGCGACGTGAGTCCGCCGCTGATCGAAGCGCGCAAGATGACCAAGGTGCTGCCGGGCGAAGTGCCGGTGACGCTGGTCGCCGACATCGATCTGGCGATCGCGCCGCGCGAGTTCATCGCCATCACCGGCCCGTCCGGGTCGGGCAAGTCGTCGCTGCTCTATCTCCTCGGCCTGCTCGATTTACCGAGCCGCGGCGACGTGCTGATCGACGGGCGTTCGACGACCGCCATGAGCGAGGAGGACCGGGCCGAGGTGCGGCTGTCGCGGCTCGGCTTCGTTTTCCAGTTTCATTTCCTGCTGCCGGAATTCTCGATCGCGGAGAACGTCGCCCTGCCGATGCGCGCGCTCGGCCGGCTGTCGCCGCGCGCGATCAGCCAACGCGCCGAGGAGCTGCTGGCCTCGCTCGGTCTTGCCGACCATCTGCGCAAGACGCCGGACAAGCTGTCAGGCGGCCAGCGCCAGCGCGTGGCGGTCGCGCGCGCCCTCGCCAACGACCCGCCCGTGATCCTCGCCGACGAGCCGACCGGCAGTCTCGACACCGCCGCGACCGCGCAGGTGTTCGGCATCCTGCGCGATCTGGTCCTGCTCAGGGGCAAGACCGTGGTGGCCGTCACCCACGACCTCAATCTCGCCGCCCAGATGCAACGGCGCGTGCACATCATCGATGGTCGGCTGGCGCAGGACGAGCTGACGCGCTGAGCTCTCGGTGCATCAATCCCGCCGCAACATTCGGCAGGTTGAGCCGGACAAGCCGCAAGCCGTTGATTTGATTTAGCGCAAAGACGCGTGTTTCGGATTCAGATGATGTGAGGGCTGGCGGATGTTCCTTCCCCGGATTCACCCGCACCACTTCGGATGCTCCCGGGTCTTGCCGCTGCGGGAGCATCCGGACTTTTTTTTGCAAAAGCCGCGCTTCGATCGCATGTGCAGCTCGACGCCGGCACGCCCCCGCGCAATGTCCCTACCCGGTATCCGCAATATCGTGAGTCTCAGCACGGGAAGCCGCACGCTGCCTGCTACGTACGGGCAGGCCGAGCCGCACGGGGAATTGGTCGGGGCAGCTGGATTCGAACCAACGACCTGCAGTACCCAAAACTGCCGCGCTACCAGGCTGCGCTATACCCCGATGCCCTCGGGACCACCGTCCCGGAAGGACTAGGTCACTACACGGTCACAGCTCCGGCAGCAAGACCGCGGACAGCGCCATCGAAGGACCGGGCCCAGTCGCTCCGGCAGGGAAACGGTAAAGTCCAAGAAGGGCCTGCCTGACGACCTCCAGGAATGGCAAAGCCCCGGACCCGGGGCTTTGCAAACTCGGCCAGATACGCCTGGCTCAGTGCGAGGACAGTGCCGGAGACCCCGTCTCCGGATGAATCTCCGCCGCCATCATGCCCTTCGAGCCCGGCCCATAGCGCACCAGCACCCACTGGCCGGGGCGCAGCTCGGTCATGCCGAACCGGCGCAGGGTCTCCATGTGGACGAAGATGTCCGGGCTGCCCTCGCCGCAGGTCACGAAGCCGAAACCGCGCAGGCGGTTGAACCACTTGACCTGGGCCCGCTCCAGCCCGCTGGTCGGCGTCACCGTGACATGGGTGCGCGGCGGCAGCATCTGCGCCGGATGGATCGCCGTCGACTCGTCCATCGAGACGATGCGGAAGGCCTGGTAGCCCTTGGCGCGCTGGACGCATTCAACCACCAGACGAGCCCCCTCATAGGCGGTCTGGTAGCCGTCGCGCCTGAGCACCGTGACGTGCAGCAGAACATCCGGCCAGCCATTGTCGGGAACGATGAAGCCGTATCC
This sequence comes from Bradyrhizobium sp. SZCCHNR1002, assembly GCF_032381435.1. Taxonomy (NCBI): domain Bacteria; kingdom Pseudomonadati; phylum Pseudomonadota; class Alphaproteobacteria; order Hyphomicrobiales; family Nitrobacteraceae; genus Bradyrhizobium; species Bradyrhizobium sp. SZCCHNR1002. The sequence goes on along the minus strand of NZ_JAUHIS010000001.1, from coordinate 590,255 downwards.
CTTCGAGGCATCAAACCATTTGATGACGCCGCTGATTTCGACGAGGTTCTCGCCTAGGCCAGCCAGCGCATCGATTGCCGAGTCGCGCTCGACACCGCTCTGATAGTCAGCCCCGAGCCGGCTTGGTGTAGTAACACCAGCAACCGGTACCCCAAGCTTCTTGGACTCAAATCCGTCCGACCCCATAACCCCGGACCTCACAGATGAATTGTGAGCCGCCACCCCTGCAACGGCGCCCTGCGCGTGCTCATCACTTATACCCTCGACGAGTCACGCGAATCTCTCGAATCAAAGATAACATTCCCTCGTGCCGCGCATAGACAAAAATCGGATTCAGTGAGGCATATGAACAGACTTGCCGACAAAAATGCATCAATTTCCGTTCAATTACGGACGAATGGTCCGAGCACTTCACCGATGTCGAAGCGAATGACGAGGTCTGCAACGTCGTCCTGATCGGTCGGTTCCCGATTGATGATCGCGAGTTGCGCACCCGCCTGCTTTGCCATCAATGGAAAGCCCGCCGCCGGCCACACCACCAGCGATGAACCGATGGCGAGAAACAGATCGCAATGCTGCGCAAGCTCGGTCGCGCGCTGCATCTCGGCCTCGGGCATCGCCTGACCGAATGAGACCGTCGCCGTCTTCACCGGTTCGGCGCATTCCGGACAATCGGGCGCGGCGCCACCGGTCTCGAAGCGCCGCTGCACCCAGTCGAGCTCATAGCGCTGCCCGCATCCGATGCAGCGCGCATAGGTGGTGTTGCCGTGCAGCTCGATGACATGATCGGCGGCGAAGCCGGAGTCCTGATGCAGGTTGTCGATGTTCTGGGTGATGACCGCCGGGATCTTGCCGGCCCGATAGAGTGAGGCGAGAGCACGGTGGCCGCGGCCGGGCCGCGCCGCGGCAAATGTCTCCTGCATCGCGAAGCGCCGCCGCCACGCCTCGTCCCGCGCGTCCTGGCTGGCAACGAACTCGTCGAAATGGATCGGGCGGTTGCGCGTCCACAGCCCGCCCGGGGAGCGGAAGTCGGGAATGCCGGTCTCGGTCGAGATGCCCGCACCCGTAAACGGGACGATGACCTTCGCGCCCGCGATCATGTCGCCCAGGCGGTTCACGCCGTCCTGCAGATTGGACGCAATCATCAGCGGCCGCTCCGATGCATCTCGGTTGGCATCATTCTCCTCCCCCTCATAGCACGTTCGGGACTGCCCGGGCCCGCGCCGCCCCTGCGTCGTTGAGCCACCCGAGCGCACGCGGAACTCTTCAGCATCGCGCTGCAAGCGGAACGAGTCTCGAACCTCGGATTCTCCTATGAGGCGGCATCCCGCCCCTGCTCTCCCCAGCTAAGCCGTCGGACGCTGCGCGACCAGGCGGGCTCTCCGCAATCACGCCGCAATCAGGCATCCACATCGCGCCAGCGATTCGCCAGGAAGTTTGTCACGCGTCTCATGGCTCGTTTCGCCGGATAGCGACCGGAGCAGAGAGGATCCGTGGCCCAGAAAGAGACGCAGGACGATCGGCGCACCCAGGAGCGTGCCGAGATCACGGCAAGGATTGCACGATTCAAGTCGACACAAGAGAGGTTCGCGCGCGAGCGCGAGGAATATGCGCGGCAAGCCTGGCGCAAAGCCCAGCGTGGCGAGGCTGCCGAATAGCGAGCCTTGCCTACGGATGAAAGAAAAGCCCGGAGGCAGTGCCGTCCGGGCTGTTCTTCTCATCCCTGGCGCTCGCGCCTACCAGTGATGACGCCAGTAGTGATGGCGATGATAGTAGGGTGCGCCGTAATAGGCATACGGGCCGGGTCCATAGACGTAACGCGGCCCATACCCATAGTAGCCGTAGCCCGGGCCATAGTCATAGGGACGCGAGGCCGCGATCGCGCCCGCGGTCAGCGCTCCCGCCGCCAGGCCGAATGCGAGCCCGGGCCCGAGGCCGCGCGCTTGTACAGGCGCGGGCGCGGCCAGTGCGGTGGCGGCGACGGCACCTGCCGTCGCCAGAACGGCCAATGTCTTTCTCAGCATGATGACCTCCAATTCGAATGCGTCCAAACAACGCAGTCGGCAGCGAATTGGTTGCAGCTGGAGGTACCGTGACTGCGGGAACCGAACACCCTCCCCGGGTGTTGGAGAGGGTCGAGGTGGAGTGGACATGGCGTCTTGGCTGGAACTTCTGTTCAACATCATCGGCTATGGCGGCTTCGTCGTGATCGCCTCGCGGCACCATGCGCCGGCGTCCGTCGATGTGCGGGAGCGTCACGTAGATGCACCCGGCGTGGATGCCGACGGCCTCTGACATCGCATGCAGCCAGCCAAGCTCCTCCACAGGTCATCCGCAGCATATCCACACCCCCGGACGGTCCGCTTTAGCGCCACCCGATCAACGGCTTGGCGCGCAAGATGTGCAGAATTGTCCACATCCTGCGGGGCGCACTTGCGAGCCCGCCTTTCGCCCGCGGGATGCCTGCCGCTGCCGCTCGCGCCCGCGCTGCGGCGTCGGATCCGGCTTCACGAAATGCCTTGAACCTTCTGGTGCCTGCCCAAGACACATCAATACTGGGGATTTCAGGGCCCAGTCTTCGAGGGTAGCGCCACGCGACGAAGATATTCCGTCGCGCTGGCGCTGCTGTCGTTTCAGCTCGGCCGCTGCGCCATGCCATCGACCGATCCCGCAAGGATCCACCCGGCCATGTCGTCAAAAAAAGAGGCCCCCTCTTCAGGGAGCCTCTGATCGCGATCGGCAACCGTGGAAGGTCGGATCAGGCGACCGCGTCCTTGGCGGCCTTGACCGGGCGGGCGCGCACGATCTTGCGGGCCGGCTTGGCCTTGAACATCATCTCTTCGCCGGTGAAGGGGTTGGTGCCCTTGCGCGCCTTGACGGCCGGCTTCTTGACGACGACGAACTTGGCGAAGCCCGGCACGAGGAACACGCCGTTCTTCTTCAGCTCCTTGTGGCCGACGTCGGTGAGCGTCTCCATGACGTTCTTGACGTCGCGCTTGGACAGCTCGGTGGAGGTCGCAATCTTCTCGATCAACTGCGACTTGGAAAGTTGGGTAGCCATCGTATCTCCTCGTGATTGGTACCGGGTGATTGGTACTGATGAATGACGTGACGACTGCGCGGCTATCAGCGCATTGCTGCGCAGACTGGTCGGGGCTTTCTGGCTGCATTGCACAGCCGGGACTTCAGTCGTCTGGTGGCGTATCACCCCGCGATTTTCGGGATTGTCCTGCATTTCAAGGGGCCCCGAAGCACCCACAGCGGCGCCAAAATTCCAACGGAGCGCGAAGAAGTCAAGCTGCGATGGCGATCGAACGGAGCATGCGATTCATTTTCCCCTATATTTCCAGGCATTTTCGACGCTCCTGCGTGATTTTGGCCGCACATGAGCGTCGAAAAGCGCTGAAAAGCCTGCATGCGGCGGCATCGCGCCGTTCATTCGTCGTCGCGAATCACTGCCAAAATAGCGATTCGCCAGCATTCCGCGCCGCTGGCTCGGCGCGCAAACCCAGTAAAGCTACGCATCGAGCGGATCACGATCCGGCGCGAGCCGACATGCCTCGATCACAGGCGTGATGCGCGAAAGAACCAATTGCTGCTATGGATCGACGTCCACAGGCGGCGGTCGATCATCCGCTGCAAGTTCAGGGAGAGAAGAAACGATGCGTTATCTTCACACCATGCTGCGCGTGCGCAATCTCGACGCCGCGCTCAAATTCTATTCCGACGCGCTGGGCCTCAGGGAGGTGCGCCGGATCGACAACGACAAGGGACGTTTCACGCTGGTGTTTCTCTGCGCACCCGAAGATGAACATCTGCTGAAGAGCCTGCCGCCGACGCGCGGCGCACCACTGGTCGAGCTCACCTACAATTGGGATGAGGAAAGCTATGGCGAGGATCGGTTCTTCGGCCACCTCGCTTATGAGGTCGACGACATCTACGCCACCTGCGATCGGCTGATGAAGCTCGGCATCACCATCAACCGGCCGCCGCGCGACGGCAACATGGCCTTCGTCCGCTCGCCCGACCTGCACTCCATCGAGCTGTTGCAGAAGGGCGAGCCGAAGGCGCCCGCCGAGCCCTGGCTGTCGATGCCGAACACCGGACATTGGTAGGCCGCTCGCCAGCATCATCCGGCCGGAACATCGAGCCCACCCTCGCGTTGTCGCTCCGATTGACGGAGAGCATATGAGGAGGCCGAGATGGGTCGTGGAATTCTACTGTGGTTGTTGGGCGTGCCGATCCCGGTGATCATTCTGCTGTGGCTGTTCTTCGGCCGCTGATCGCCGCGAACGATACGTTCGACGGAAAAGCCCCGCTTCGAGCGGGGCTTTTTGCGTAACATGAGCTAACGTCGATGCCCATGCGAACGCCGGGACAGGAGCCGAACGTGTCCGACAACAAACTGACGATCTGGGGCCGTCCCAACTCGGTGAACGTACAGAAGGTGCTGTGGTGTCTCGCCGAGCTCGACCTCGCTCATGAGCGGATCGACGCCGGCATGCAGTTCGGCCGCAACAACGAAGCCGACTATCTCGCCATGAATCCGAACGGCCGCATTCCGACGCTGGTCGACGGTGATTTCGTGCTGTGGGAGAGCAACGCAATCATGCGTTATCTCTGTCTGGCGCATGGCAAGGGCACGCCGCTCTATCCGGCCCTGCCGCGCCACCGCGCCGGCATCGAGCGCTGGCTGGACTGGACCTTGTCGACGGTGCAGCCGATCGAGCGGCCGCTGTTCTGGGGCCTGGTGCGAACTCCGCCCGCGGAGCGCGATATGCTCGGGCTGCAGAAGGCTGCCGACGAGGCCGCGGCGATGTGGCGCATCCTGGACGCGCATCTGGCGACGCGAAGCTATGTCGAGGCCGAGAGCTTCACGCTCGCCGACATCGCGCTTGGCGCCTATGCGCGGCGCTGGTTCGGCGTCGAAGGCGTCGCCAAGCCTGAGCTGATCAACCTGGCGCGCTGGTACCACGTCATCGCGCAGCGCCCGGCCTTCATCCGCCACATCGCGCCGCCGCTATCGTGAGGGCATCAGCGCCCGACCGAGGTACCCATCTCGAGGCGCAGGGCTCCGCCGACTTTCATGCAGGTGTCGGTGCCTTCGACGCGGACGAAATTGGCGCCGTAGGATGCGCAGGGATTTCGAGCGACCGCGGCGGGACGGGATGCCGGCTTGTTGCTTGCCGCGGCCTTGGGTGTCAGGAGCGATGACCCCGGCGCGCCCGCAGATGCGGGGAGCGGCACGACGGCCAACCATGTGACGATGCCGAGGATGAAAGTCCTGCACATATCGGCTTGATAGCGCGTCGGTCGCAAGAACGCGACGGCGCGATGCGCTACTTCCCGATGAACTTGACGCCGACCGAGGCGCCGCGGCGCCAGACCACCTGGCACAGCCGGCCGGTGCGCGCGTCGCGCGCGAAGGCGAGCCGGATGGTCGCCGGCAGAGCCGCGGCATCCTCCAGGGTCAGCCGGGCGCCGGCACTCGAAATGTCCTGGACCAGACAGTGCCGCACCGCGAATCCACCCTCCAGCGTGATCCACGCCGGTTGCTTCATCGATTTGCGGGCTTCCCGCTTCTTGGGCGCGGCCATCATCCTGCTCCTGCTCGCCCGCTGCAGTACGGCAAGGACCCTAATGGACGGTTGACTGGACCAAACAGGCCGCCGCCGACCGACCGGAAGCCCGGCCGTCGATCAATTTGCGAATGGTGAGGGATGACCGTGCGAAGTGGCGCTCCCTAGCGGAATCGAACCGCTCTCTCCACCGTGAAAGGGTGGCGTCCTAACCGATAGACGAAGGGAGCCTACGTACGATGCTGCCGGGGTAACTCCCCCAACACCACCGCCGCCTGCACGCCATTCGGCAAAACCTTCAGCAAATCAGCGAGTTGAGGCTGAGATCTGCGAGGTCGGCCGAACCACCGGAGATGATTCCGTGCCGCGCGCGGCCGAACGTATAGAGGCGTTTGTCCGCCCGGGCAAGCCGCCCCTTGCACGTCTTTACCGGCCGCCTCGTGCCATGCTCAACGCGCCGCAAACAAGGGAGAGATCCCGTCCGTGTCGATATAGACGATGCCGTCCTCGACCTTCAGCGGATACTGGGCCAGCGCGCTCTCCGGCGGGTGCACGGGCTGGCCGGTCAGTGCATCCCAGGTCCAGTTGTGCACCGGGCAGCTCAGCAGGCGGCCGTCGAAGCCCGCCTCCTCCATCGGCGCCGCGGTATGCGGGCACACGCCCTGAAACGCCTTGAGCTCACCCTCGTCGGGCCACGCCAGGATGATCAGCTGGGCGTCCGCGATGACGAGGCGCATGCCGCCTTCGTCGATCGTGTCGGCCTTGCAGACGCGGGTGAACATGCGGGCCCTCCTCGTCGTGGCTTGCACCATGGGCCAACGAAGCAAGACGCGTTCCGCGGATCGCTTCGTGCCCACCGCAACAGCCCGGGCTGGCACCCTTCTTGCGACACCCGATGCCGGGATGGCGTTGGCCGTCGCACCGTGTCGCAAAGGCGACAGGGCGTGCGGCCGAGGGCAAGTGGCGGCAGCGGAGTGCGACATGACCGACATGACCGAGCTGAGGACACGCAAGGAGCCGCTCAACCTCGCGATCGTGCATGTCGACCCCGACGCTTTCATCGCCAACCTGATGGGCTGGCTCGAGATTACGGCCTTCATCAAGGCGCAACGCGCCGGCGAGGCTGTCGTGCCCGCCGACGGCAAGACACCGGCTTTGACGGCTGCGCAGCTGAAGAATGGCGGCGTCCACGAGGTCGGCAACGACGCGCTGTTCGCCTTCGCGATGACGGCGGCACTGAAGGGCGACAAGCCCGCGGTCGACAAGGTCGAGACCGCCCTGCTCGACAGCATGGGGCAGGATTTTCCGGGGTCGTTCGCGCTGTGGCACTTCCGCGCTGCGATCGATGCGCCGACCACGCTCGACGATTTCGTCGGCCAGGCGGGCAAGAAGATGCTGGCGGGCGATCTGCCGCCGCCCCCCTTGCGCGCCAAGGAGTCCTGGAGCGCCGGACTGCGGTTCTTCGAGAAGGCGCGCAAGTCCAACTTCGTCCACGAGATCATGTATCCGCTGGCGAAATGGACGCGGGCGCGCTGGACCGAGACCGCCGAGAAAGGCGTCGCATTCCTGCATCACATCGAGGACAACGTCCCGGTGCTGCGCGAGGTGCTCGAGGAGAAGCGCAACGACCAGGCGTTCATCGCCAACGTCCTGCTGCGGCTGGCGCCCGCCGTCGACATGGAGCTGAACGAGGAATATCAGGGATTTCTGCGCTCGCTGGCGCGGCGCAACTGACGGGACACCCCGCCGTCAGCTCGGTTGTCCGTAGCGGGCGAATTGCGATGGTGGACTTTGCGACACGCGCTTTTTGACATGCGGCGGCAAAAAGGCCGGCGGGCATTACGCCGCCGACCTTTTGTCGCGACTGCCGGCTCCGGCTGGCCGGTTCCGTCGCACTCCTGGGGGAGTACACGGACAGGGTCGCGCGACCTGGTTAACGATTTCCTAACGGCGGCAGCCGTGCGCGTACGGAGAACTCGGTCAGCTCAGCAGCAATGCACGCTTCTTCTCGCGCCGCAGCTTGAGCTCCTGACAACCGGAGAGCCGGACCAGCTCCTGCGGGTGCATGTCGTAGCCGTGGCTGCCATAGAGATTTTGCTGCGCCATCGGAACCTGCGCCGGCCGGCCGGCCGCATCGGCGGTCAGCGTATCCCGGGACGGTGAACCACGGACCGGTTCGATCCCTGTCCTCAAAGCGGTCATCGCCAACTCCGTGAAAGAGTGCCTGCCCCCGGCCTTGAACTATAGCCCTCTGCCGGCGCGGCGCAATTGGGACAAAATGCCATCAGCGACCGGCGCGGGCCTGCTCCGCCTCCTGCTCCCAGCGCAGGATCGACCGCTCCAGACTGTGGAATTTCTCGGCGACGTCGCCGTCGAACAGCGGGTCCTTGCGGTCGGACATGCGGGCGTCGATGTCGGCCCAGTCCTCGGCATGCAGGGCGCGCAAGGCCGCAGGAAACAGCAGCGTCTCCTCCTTGCGCAGATGCTCGCGCTGGCTGTCGATGAACTGCAATACGGCCGCGTGGAAGCTCTCGCGCAGGATCTCCTGGTCCGACAGCACCGCGTTCACCGCCTCGGCAAAGCCGCGCAGCCGCTGCGCCTCGCTGTCGTGCTCGTCGTCGACGTCGCCATAGGTGGCCGCCGCCGCGGGATCGCGCGCGCGCAGCTTGGCGAAGATCATCTCCTCCTTGGGATGATGACAGCGCTGCGGATAGTCCTCGAAATAGGCGATGATGCTTTGCAGGATGTCGTAGTCGGGCTTCCGGTTGTGATCGAACAGCTCCAGCTCGTGCTCGAGCACCGAAAGAAGCTTCTCGAGATTCTCGTGCTCCTGCAGCAGCGCTTCGATGATCTTTGCCATGGCGGTCTCGCCTTTGAGCCGGCCGGGACTGCCGAACCGGCATGCTCCCCTGATCGCAAAAGAATACGCCCGCGCGAGCGCGGGCGGCATTGCGGCAGATCAAACTGACACGGCGACATGACAGGCCGGCGGGACAGGCTTTACTCCGCGGCCATGGCCCGCGGCGCACGTGGCAGGCCGAGCCTGTCCCAGACCTCGACCAGCGCTTCGGCAAGCGCGTCGATCAGGCCGTCATCATGGTAGGGCGACGGGGTGATGCGCAGCCGCTCCAGGCCGCGCGGCACGGTCGGGTAGTTGATCGGCTGGATGTAGATGCCGTGCTCGGCCAACAGCAGATCGGACGCCGTCTTGCACTTCTCGGGATCGCCGACATGCACCGGCACGATGTGGGTATCGGAGGGCATCACCGGCAGCCCGGAGGCGTTGAGCACGGCCTTCAGCCGCGCGGCGCGGTCCTGGTGCCGGTCGCGCTCCCATTGCGAGGTCTTCAAATGGCGGATCGCGGCGGTCGCGGCGGCGCAGACCGGCGGCGGCAGCGCGGTGGTGAAGATGAAGCCCGGCGCATAGGAGCGCACGGCGTCGATCAGATTGGCGTTGGCGGCAATATAGCCGCCGAGGCAGCCGAATGCCTTGGCCAGCGTACCCTCGAGGATGTCGATGCGCGCCATCGCGCCGTCGCGCTCGGCAATGCCGCCGCCGCGCGGACCGTACATGCCGACCGCATGGACTTCGTCGACGTAGGTCAGCGCGTTGTAGCGCTCGGCCAGGTCGCAGATGCGATGCAGCGGCGCGACGTCGCCGTCCATCGAGTACAGGCTCTCGCAGACGATCAGCTTGGGCCGGTCCGGATCGGCCTGACGCAGCAGCTCTTCGAGATGGGCGAGATCGTTGTGCCGCCAGACCTGCTTCTCGGTGCCGGCCTTGCGGACGCCCTCGATCATTGAATTGTGGTTCAGCGCATCCGACAGCAACAGGCAGTTCGGCAGCAGCTTTGCGATCGTCGAAATGCCGGTCTCGTTGGAGACGTAGCCTGACGTGAACACCAGCGCGGCTTCCTTGCCGTGGAGATCGGCGAGCTCGCGCTCGAGCTCGATCAGCGGATGGTTGGTGCCGGCGATATTGCGGGTGCCGCCGGCGCCGGTGCCCATGCGCGCGGCGACATCGACCATCGCCCCGATGACTTTGGGATGCTGGCCCATGCCGAGATAGTCATTGGAGCACCAGATGACGACGTCCTTCGGCCCCGCCGGGGAATGCCAGATCGCGTGCGGAAAGCGGCCGGCGAGGCGCTCGAGATCGGCGAATACGCGATAGCGGCGCTCCTGGTGCAATTGGTCGAGGGCGCGGTCGAAATAGCTGTCGTAGGTCTTCACCTGATCCGTCCTTCCCCTGCCCGGCAGCCCGACGTCACCGGTTCCGCGAGCCCTTTTCGAGGTTTGTTTCGGGCGTGGACCAAAGCGCAGTTCTGCGCGGCCTTCGTTGATCCAGATCAGGTATTGGGCAGGTTGCCGGGCATCCGGACCGGCTCAGGGCTGGTGGGATTGGCTGCGTCGGCGATGTCGAGGCGGAGCGGCGCACCGGTGTCGAGAAACGCGGACAGAGCCGCCTCGTACGGCGCGGGATCGAGGCCGCGGCCGGCCAGCCATTGCGGCTCGTAATAGGTCTGGCGGTAGCGCTCGCCGGAATCGCAGATCAGCGTGACCAGCGAGCCGGTCCGCCCCTCCTGCCGCATCTCGGCAGCGAGCCGGCACAGCGCCAGGAAGTTGGTCCCGGTCGAGCCGCCGACCGGACGGCGCAACCGCCGCGTCAGCACGTTCATCGCCGCGATCGAGGCGGCGTCCGGCACCTTCATCATGCGGTCGACCACGCCGGGCACGAAGGACGGCTCGCAGCGCGGACGGCCGACGCCCTCGATCAGCGACGGCCGGTCGCAGGTCTTGGCGCAATCGCCCGAGCAGAAGGCGTCGTAGAACGCCGAGTGCTCGACATCGGCGACGCACAGTCGCGTCGGATGGCGGCGGTAGCGCAGATAGCGCCCCATCGTGGCCGACGTACCGCCGGTTCCCGCGCTCATCACGATCCATTCGGGCAGCGGACAACGCTCGCCCTGCAATTGAGTAAAGATCGACTCGGCGATGTTGTTGTTGCCGCGCCAGTCGGTGGCACGCTCGGCGAAGGTGAACTGATCCATGTAATGGCCGCCGAGCCGGCGCGCGAGCGCCGCCGCCTCGGCATAGAGCGCGCGGCCGTCGTCGATCAGGTGGCAATTGCCGCCATAATGCGTGATCGCCGCGATCTTTTCCGCCGAGGTCGTGCGCGGCATGACGGCATAGAACGGCACGCCGATCATCTGCGCGAAATAGGCCTCGGACACGGCGGTCGAGCCCGAGGAAGCCTCGACGACCGGCGTGCCCTCACGGATATGGCCGTTGCACAGCGCGTACAGGAACAGCGAGCGCGCCAACCGATGCTTGAGGCTGCCGGTCGGGTGCGTCGATTCGTCCTTCAGGTAGACATCGATGCCGGCGAGCGCGGGCACGATCAGGCGGATCAGATGGGTGTCGGCGGTCCGGCACTGGTCGGCCTCGATGGCCGCCACGGCGTCGTCGACCCAGCCGCGGCGATGGCGCGGACCACAGGGGCTGGAAGGTGACCAAGGCGGTGAATTCATTGCGGCAACCGACCATGATCGCTTGCCGGCATCAAGTCCGTCGGCCCGGTCACGCGGAGCAAGCTGGGGGCAAATGGCTCGGCGCCAACGATTCGCAAGTCCCCGCCCCCCGCCGCGCCCCCCTCCAGGGCTCCCGCCCGGCGCGCAGCGCGAGGCAGGCGCACGCGCGCGCCTCGGCAGGAATTTTGAATGACGGCGACAATGGTCAAACAAATGCACACTTTCGCGACGAAGTATGGCCAGGCATCAGTCGACCCGGCGCGACCGCGATCGACCCATGCATGCGGGCGCACCGAGCCCGCTCCGAGGGGCACCATGAGAGTTGTTTCGATCATCCTTGTTGCGTGTGCAATCAGCCAGGCTGCCTCGGCAGAGGGCCTGGAATGCCGGCGTGTCGCCGATCCGACCCCGCGACTGAGCTGCGTGGAGACACCGACCACCGCGCAGGCGCCGACGACGTCGCGCACCGACGCCTGGACGCCGGTCGAGCCGCGGCGGGAGATCCCGCGCGAGGTCGATGGCGCGACTGCGCGAGGCTCGCGGACGCGCTGAGGCGGGCGCCCTGGGACTCCCTCCGGCTAGCGGGACGGCCGCGTGAGGTCCGCTCCGTCGATGCCTTGATGTGCGGCCGTTTTTGCCGACATGTAGGTCGTGGCTCGCAGCCACGGACCGACGTCGCCCCCATGCCGGGCGCGGCAGGTGACGAGTTGGTTCGGCCAGCGGCACGGGATGATTGGAGACCATGGCCTACCTGCCCTCGCAAATGACCCTGCTCGAAGCGCTTGCGACCGTGATCGGCACCGCTGCCATCGCCCCTGCGCTGCTGATCCTGTGGCTGGTGGTGGCCGCCGGGGACAATTCCGGTCCGCCGCTCAAGATATGGACCGCATTCCTGCTCGGGGCAGCCAGCGTGTTGCTGCTCGGCATCGTCAGGATCCCGTTCCAGCACGTCGGATTGTCGCTGGAGAACCCCTGGATTGCGCAGGCCGTCCGGGCCCTGTTCACCGTCGCTCTCCCGGAAGAGATCGCCAAGGTGGCCGTGATCGCGGCGCTATGGTCGCGGCGCCGCCAGGTCGGCAATGCCATGGATACGGTGTTCTATGGCGCTGCGGTCGGCCTCGGCTTCGCGGCCTATGAGAACCTCGCCTACCTCGTCCAGCACGCCGAGATGTGGCGCTCGCTGGCGATCCTGCGCAGCGTGCTCACCGTGCCGTTCCACGGCGCGCTCGGCATCATCGCCGGCGCCTATCTGGCGATCGCCCGCACCTCGACGGCGCTCGGCGCCAACCGGCACAACCGCGACTGGGCGCGGATGTCGAGCTGGGCGCTGGTGCTGGCCGCCCCCGTGGCGCTGCATGCGGCCTTCGACTATCCGTTGCTGCTGCTGCAGCGGGCCTCCAATCTCGATCCGACCTCACGGCTCTGGCTCGGCGGCGTCAGCGTCTTGATCGGCTTCTCCTCGATCGGGCTTGCCGTGCGGCTGGTGCGCCGGGTCGCCCATCACCACACACCGCGCACCGAGGTGGCGAAGGCCCGGCTCAGCCAGTTGCGCCGGATGTGGGCGCTGCTGCTGCTCGGCGGCGCGGCTGGCTTCATTGGTCTGGGCTTCGTGCTGACCTCGATCCGGCACTGGCTGCTCAACCCCGATCGCAACGTCGCCGGCGTTCTGATTCCCCTGGGGCTGACGGCGATCCTGCTCGGGGGCGCCCTCCTGATTGTCACGACCACCATCTATGTCTTCGGCCGCAACCGGATGCGGACGACGGCGTAGACGGGAGCGAGGCCGAACCTCGATCGCTCCATGGCGTCAGATCAAACGTAGCTGCCCACCCTGTCGACGGAGACGAACCCACTGTGGGCCGGGACGAGACCCGCGGCGATGATCGTGCCGGTGGTATCGGCCAGATCGTAAGTCACCACCGTGCCGCCCATGACGAAGAACGGGATCGCCGAGCTCAGGAAGGTCCAAAGGCTCTTTCGCGTATAGTAGCTCGCAACGCCGGCGCGCACATCGACCGACAACAGCAACGTCTTAGGATCCAGAAGCAAGTCGTACTGGGCTTTCTCCTGCAGGATCTTGCTCAACAACACGATCCCCTTGGCATCGGCTGCGCCAAGCGAGGCGATGAACTCCTCGGCCTTGGCGATTGCGTTTCGGAGGGTGGCGGCAGCCTGCTCGTAGGTCTTGGCTGCAGCCTTCAGGATGTCGTTCCTGGCCTCGTCGGGCCCTGCGCCGGCCTCCGCAGTGGTCCTGGCGCTCGCGGCAAGTCGATCCGCGGCCGCGCCCGCCTTCGCAACCAGATCCGCCACGATCTTCAGCGTCGACTGCAGCCCCTGCGTCGGCGGGATGCAGCGGCTGGGGAGCACGACCACCACGTCCTTCGCCAGCAGCGCGTTGGCAACCGCCGCGATCAGCTGTTCGGCGTCCGGGCTCAGCGCGATCGGCCCGACCTCGACATTGCTCAGAAAGTAGCTGCCGAGCTTGGCGACGGCGTCGAGCGCGACTGCGGCCGTCGTCAGGATCGGAGGCGCCACCGACACCGCTGCCACGTCGCTTGACCCGGCCTGACCGACGGCCCGGTCTGCATCGGCCCGCAGCCGAGCCGCCTCGTCATGCGCCGCCGCGAAGACCCGCTCGATCAACGCCTGTTGGAAGACGAACTGACGATAGTTGACGAAATGCTCGGTGCCTTGCCGAATGAGAATACGCCGTTGCGGCGCTTTGGCCGTGACCACTTCGGCGATGGTCGCCGCAACCTGCCTCATGGCGCACGCGGCCAGCAAGGTCGCCTCGCCCTTGCCTGCCTCGGGCTTGAGGGTCAGATCGCCAGCGATGCCGCTGGCGGGGACGGCGCCGATCAGCGCCTGGGCCGACGCCTGGTCAGCGCTCTTGGTGCTGTCCGCGAGCGCCTTCCTCGCATCTGCCACGGCCTTCTGATTGTCGAGCCGCTCCTTCTCGGCCTTGCTCGCTTCCAACGCCGTATCGGCCGGCTTCCGTGCATCGGCCAGGGCCTTCTCCGCCTTGACGCGCTCGAGCTCGGCCTTCGCGAATTCGGCCTCGGCCTTCGCCTGGGAGGTCTTCTGTGTCAGTTCGGCAGTCGGATCTGCGCTCATCCTGGCCCCTCCCTGTAGCGGGTGCACGGCTGCTCTCACGCGCCGGAGATAGTGCAGCGCGCCCGGCACGAAATCAACTATCAGTTGTATTTGGCCAAAGTCTGTGCTGGATTTGCCGGGCGCCGCAATGCATCTGGGAGGAGGGCCATGTCGCTGCCATTCGCCAACCGCGAATTCGTCTTCACCCAGCCCGATGGCACCAAGCTCAAGGTTTTCGGCACAGGAAATCAGCACCAGGCGACGTTCAAGACGGCCGACAACTTCACTGTCGTTCGAAATCCGGCCTCCGGCTATTATGAATATGCGCGCAGGGACGTGACCCAGCACCCGGCGCCGAGCGGCATCGTGGCCGACGCGGTCAATCCCCTCAGCGCCGGACTACGTCCTGATCTCAAGCCGCCAGCTCCTCACGGGATCAGCGCCTACGTCTCCCCTGGGCTGCCGCGCTCGCCGTCACGCTGGCAGGTCCGCCGCGACCAACATCGCCTGCGCATGCTGGCGGATGCCGTCAATGGCGCGACACCAGCGCCGCCGCAGCGGCAGACGGTCGGGACCTTCATCGGCCTCTGCCTGCTCGTGGAGTTCGACGATGAGCCAGCCGTCATCCCGCAGGTCGGAGTCGACAATTTCTGCAATCAACCGGGCTATCGCGGCTACGGCAACAACGGCTCGGTTCGAGACTACTTCTTCGACGTTTCGGACGGCAAGCTGACCTATACCAACATCGTCGCGCCCTGGTACAAGGCCAGCAAGCCGCGAACGTATTACACGGATGAGAGCGTGCAGTATCCGCTGCGGGCACGCGAGCTCATTCTCGAAGCGCTGGCGCATCACATGAATAACGGCTTCGACTTCAGCACGCTTTCCGCGGACGATCAGAAATTCATCTATGCCGTCAACGTCTTCTATGCTGGCACGCGGGTGAACAACTGGTCGCAGGGACTTTGGCCGCACTCGTTCCACCTGCAGGCGCCGATCCAGCTCGCACCCGGAAAGTTCGCCAACGACTATCAGATCACCGACATGTCGACCGAGCTGACGCTCGGCACGTTCTGCCATGAGAACGGACATATGATCTGCGATTTTCCCGACCTGTATGACTACGGCAATGAATCGCGCGGCGTCGGCTCCTATTGTCTCATGTGCGCCGGACCCAACGTCGATCCCAAGAACCCGCCCGAAGTCGGCGCCTATCTCAAGCATGCGGCAGGGTGGGCGTCCAAGGTGACGCCACTCGCCGCTGGCGCCACCTGCCGGTTGTCAGCCGGAAAGAACGAATTCGGCCTGTTCCGCCGCAACAGGACTGAGTACTTCATCGTCGAGAACCGCGAACGCTCCGGTCGCGACACGAGCCTGCCGAGCGTGGGGCTGGCGATCTGGAAGGTCGACGAGGCGGGCAACAACAGCAGTGAGGCGATGACGCCTGCGTCGCATTACGAATGCGCGCTCATCCAGGCCGATGGTCGCGCTGACCTCGAAATGGGTGTCAACGATGGCGACGCGGACGATCTCTACGGCGAAGGCGGCAACTTCTCGTCGACGAGCACCCCGAACAGCAACTGGTGGGACGGGACGGCTTCCGGCTTGAGCATCGCCAGCATCAGTGCGCCGGGACCGACGATCACCGTGTCCGTATGAAGGCCGCTTGCGGCGGTCGCCATTTCGCAACGGGGCCGTACGGCCGGCCGATGTCCCGATAGAGGACGGGCGCCGAACGCGGATATTGGCGAGATGCCGCGCAGGAAGTGAACGCAAGCAGCGCATGGCGGAGTTGGCCGGGTTGCAGAAGCGGCCGCCGCGAATGCGCCGAAACACGGCTCGTGCGCTTGTCCGGGCAGCCCTGCCTCACCATGTGTAGGGCATGCGGACGCATGCTATCTGCGCGTCGGTTTGCCGGGAGTTCACGCATGCCCCTTCCCCAGGATACGATTCCGCCCGAGCTCGAGCGCATCAAGTCGCAGATGAGCGCGGCCGTGCGTGCGCATTGGAAGGCCTTTCTCATCGAAGGCATCCTGCTCGCGGTGCTCGGCCTGCTCGCGATGGTTCTCACCCCGCTGGCGAGCCTCGCGGTGACGATCTTCCTCGGCTGGATGTTCCTGATCTCGGGCATTGCCGGGCTGGCGCTCACCTTCTGGGCGCGCGGCATGCCCGGCTTCTGGTGGTCGCTGCTATCTGCGGTGTTGGCCATCATTGCCGGATTCATCCTGGTGGCACAGCCGGTCCAGGGCACGCTCACGCTGACCGTCGTGGTGGGCGTCTATTTCCTCGCGGAGGGCGTCGCCACCATCATGTATGCGCTGGAGCACCGGCGCGAGCTATCAGGACGCTGGTCGTGGCTGGCGATTTCGGGGGCCGTCGACATCGCGATCGCCGGCATCATCATCTCCGGCCTGCCGGGCACGGCGACGTGGGCGATCGGCCTGCTGGTCGGCATCAACCTGCTGTTCGGCGGGCTGTCGATGATCGGCATGGCGCTCGCGGCGCGCAACGCCTGAGGCCGGGAGGTCTCGATTTTCCGGATGACAAGCGGCCGCGCGGCCGCTATAGAGCCTGTCATGATCACCGTCGCCACCAGCTATTATTGGTACTTTAGCTACGACAGCTCGCTGGCGGCGGGAGGATCGCGCTCAATCTGACACATTGCAGCAAGATATCCGAACGAGCCGCCAGACCTGGCGGCTTTTTTATTGCCGGCAGGTGCCCACCAAGACACGCAGGAGCCCGCCGTGCTGAGCACCACAGACGATCTTCGTATCAAGGAAATCAAGGAATTGAGCCTGCCCGCGGAGGTGATGGGCGAGATTCCGCGGACCCTTACCGCCACCCGGGTGGTGATGGCCGCGCGCAACGCCATCCACGCCATCCTGACCGGGAGCGACGACCGCCTGCTGGTCATCGTCGGCCCCTGCTCGATCCATGATCCCGACGCCGCGATCGACTACGCCGGCCGGCTCGCGGCGCTGCGCGAGCGCCTGGGCGATCGGCTCGAGATCGTGATGCGGGTGTATTTCGAGAAGCCGCGCACCACCGTCGGCTGGAAGGGCCTGATCAACGATCCCGATCTCGACAACTCGTTCGACATCAACAAGGGCCTGCGCCTCGCGCGCAGCGTGCTCTCGGCGGTCAACAATCTGGGCCTGCCAGCCGGATGCGAATTCCTCGACATGACGACGCCGCAATACATCGCCGATCTCGTCGCCTGGGCCGCGATCGGCGCCCGCACGACCGAGAGCCAGATCCATCGCGAGCTGGCCTCCGGCCTGTCCTGCCCGGTCGGCTTCAAGAACGGCACCGACGGCAACATCCGCATCGCCACGGATGCGGTGAAGTCGGCCGCGCACCCGCATCATTTCATGGCGGTGACCAAGGGCGGCCGCTCCGGCATCGCGGCGACGACGGGCAACGAGGACTGCCACATCATCCTACGCGGCGGCAGCGGCCCGAACTACGACGCCGGTCATGTCGAGCAGGCCTCCGCCGAGCTGATCAAGGCCGGCGTGCCGGCGCGGCTGATGATCGACACCAGCCACGCCAATTCGAGCAAGAAGCCGGAGAACCAGCCGCTGGTGGCTGCCGACATCGCGCGCCAGCTGACCGATGGCGAGCAGCGCATCATGGGCGTGATGATCGAAAGCCATCTCGTGGCGGGCCGGCAGGACGTCAAGCCGGACGTGCCGCTGACCTACGGCCAAAGCATCACCGACGGCTGCATCGGCTGGGACACGACGGTCGAGGTGCTGGAGCGGCTCGCCGAGGCGGTTGCGGCGCGACGGGCGCTGGGCCGCGAGGCCGTGCGAGAGCGCTCGGCCTAAGGCCCATTGGCATGAATGAGCGGTGCGCCTCCGGCGCGCCGCTGGCCGCTCTCAGCAGCCGCGGCAGATGCTCTTGATCTTGCGATCGAGCTCGCGGTCTTCCTTGCTCATGCCGCTCATCGAACTGTCCTCGGCCTGCTCGGCCTTCGGCAGATCGCTCGGCCGCGGCTGGCGGCGCTTCTTCTGCATCTGCGTCGAGGGATCGCCGCTCGCGCCGCTGCTCTGCGCCAGCACGGCGCCATCGGTCACGAGGATCAGGAGCCCCATCGCGAGCGCAAGTTTCTTCATGTTGCTCCTCCGTGTCTGCGGATCGACTTCAGCGGAATCGCCGGGACACTTCATTCCCCGGCGGGCGGATAGAGGTGCGCCTCGCCGCAATAGTCAATCACACGATAGCGCGTTTGCGCAGCTGCGGCATGATCCTGCTCAACAGAATCCTCGGCAGTGAGGTATTGCGGCCCCACCGGCGCCTTGCCGTGGCCGCCGGGAATGTCGAGCACATAATCGGGCTGGCACAGTCCGGAGACGCGGCCGCGCAGCGACCGGATCAGGGCCTGCCCCTGCGCCAGGGTCGTGCGCAGATGCGCGGTCCCGGGTGCGAGATCACCATGGTGGAGATAATACGGCTTGATCCGCGTCTCGACGAAGGCGCGCATCAGGGCCTCCAGGGTCGCCGCATCGTCATTGACGCCGCGCAGCAGCACCGACTGGCTGACCAGCGGAATCCCTGCGTCGACAAGCCGCGCGCAGGCGGTGCGCACCTCGGCGCCGAGCTCGCGCGGATGATTGGCATGCAGCGCGATCCAGGTTGCCGCATTCTGCACCTTCAGCGCATCGACCAGCGCCGGCGTGATGCGCCGGGGATCGGCGACCGGCAGCCGTGTATGGATGCGGATGATCCGGACGTGCTCGATATCAGCGAGATCGGCCATGATCTCCTTCAGCCGCCGCGGCGACAGCATCAGCGGATCGCCGCCGGTGAGGATGACCTCCCAGATTTCGCCGTGCGCGCGAATATAGTCCAGCGCCGCGCGATAGGCGTCCTCCGACAGCGCATTGTCCTTGCCGGGCCCGACCATCTCGCGGCGGAAGCAGAAGCGGCAATACACCGCGCAGACATGCACGAGCTTGAGCAGCACCCGATCGGGATAACGGTGCACGATGCCCGGCACCGGCGCATGCGCGTCGTCGCCGATGGGATCGCCGCGCTCGCCGGGTGTCGCGACCAGCTCGTCGGCCGACGGCACGAACTGGCGCGCGATCGGATCGTCGGGATCGTCGGCGTCGATGAGGTCGGCCAGATGCGTCGTCACCGCCACCGCATAGCGTTCGGCGACGCGCTCCAGCACGGGCTGATCAGCGGGCGCCACGAGGCCCTGCGCGACAAGATCATCGGCGCTGCGCAACGTCGTCGGTCGCTCGATTCTGTTCATCGCTGCTCACCTGCCGGCGGCGTCCATACCACCTGATCGATCCTGACAGCGCCGGCCGCCAGCATCACCAGCCGGTCGAAGCCGAGCGCGACGCCGCTCGCCTGCGGCATCGCGGCCACGGCGGCGAGGAAATCCTCGTCCAGCGGATAGCGCTCGCCATAACGCCGCTGCTTCTCAGCCATCTCGTCCTCGAAGCGGCGGCGCTGCTCGGCCGCGTCCGTCAGCTCGCCGAAGCCGTTGGCCAGCTCGACGCCGCAGGCATAGACCTCGAAGCGCTCGGCGACGCGGGGGTCGCCGGCCTTCACCCGCGCCAGCGCGGCCTCCGGCGAGGGGTATTCATACAGCACCGTCAACCGCCCCTGCCCGAGATGCGGCTCGACATGCTCGACCAGCAGCTTGCTGAACAGGTCCGACCAGGTGTCGTCCGCGCTGATCCGGACCTTGCCCGCAGCGGCCGCCGCGAGCGCCTCACGGTCTCCCGTCCGGTCACGGATGGTGGCCAAGAGGTCGATGCCCGCATGGCGGGCGAAGGCTGCCGCCACCGTCAACAGCTCGGGCTCGGCGAACGGATCGGCGGTCCGGCCGCGGAAAGCGAACTGGCGGATACCGGTCGCCTGGGCGGCATGGGCGGTCACCACGACCGTATCGGCCATGATGGCGTCGTAAGGCGCCTCGGCGCGATACCACTCCAGCATGGTGAATTCCGGCAGGTGCAGGTCGCCGCGCTCGCGGTCGCGGAACACGCGGGCAAACTCGAAGATCCGGCGCTCCCCGGCCGCCAGCAGCTTCTTGCAGGCGAACTCCGGCGAGGTCCTGAGATACCGCTGGCGCTGGGTTCCATCAGCCGCCGTCAGTGCCGTGGCGGGGGCGTGCAGATGGGTCTCGTTGCCCGGCGACACCTGCAGGATGCCGGTCTCGACCTCCATGAAGCCCTGCTCGTCGAACCAGGCCCGCAGCGCACGGACGATGGCGGCCCGCGCCTGGAGAAACGGCCTGACGTCGGCGTGCCGCTGCGGCGACCACCAGGGCGAAGGCGCGGGCTCCCGGGACATCAGGGGATCGCCCGCCGGGGGCGCAAAAGACTGGCAACCCCGGACAAAATCAGTATGTTGCCGCCCGAAACCGCATCCCGCGTCACGTGGCGCCCCGGCCCTGCCCGGCGCCCCCTTTTCAGTGTCAGGAAAACAGCTTTGAAAGTCATCGCCAGCTCTATTCGCAAGGGTAACGTCATTGAGCAAGATGGAAAGCTCTATGTCGTCGTGACCGCCGAGAACATCCATCCCGGCAAGGGCACCCCGGTCAGCCAGATCGAAATGCGCCGAATCAGCGACGGCGTGAAGATCTCCGAGCGCTTCAAGACCACCGACCAGGTCGAGAAGGCAACGATCGAGGAGCGCAACTTCACCTTCCTGTACGAAGATGCCGACGGCTTCCACTTCATGAACCCGGAGACCTACGACCAGGTCCAGGTGCCGAAGGACGTGGTCGGCACGCAGGCGGCCTATCTCCAGGAGAACATGACCGTCAAGCTGTCGATGCACGACGTGGTGCCGGTGGCGATCGCCCTGCCCCAGCGCGTCACGCTCGAGGTCGTCGAGACCGAGCCGGTCACCAAGGGCCAGACGGCGTCGTCGTCCTACAAGCCGGCGGTGCTGTCGAACGGCGTCCGCACCGGCGTGCCGGCGCACATCACGGTCGGCACCCGCATCGTGGTGATGACCGAGGACGGCTCCTATTGCGAGCGCGCCAAGGATTGACGCATGATGGTGCGCGCAGCGATGGCATGATCTGACGCCGGGAGGCGTGGGGATTGGGGGCAAGGATCACCTTTATCACCGCAGCCCTGGCGGCGGTGATCACGCTGGCCGCGACCTCCGCGGGACGCGCGGCCGACTCCTTCGCCACGCCTGCCATCTCGCTTCAGCGCGCCGACTGGCGCGCAGCGCTCGACCAGCTTCGCTCCGAGCTCACGACGGCACCTGACGTCGCAGCCGATGTCGCGCTGTCGGCGCGCCGGCGCGACGTCAGCAGCGATGACCCGCGCCGACGGCCCGCTTTGGTCCAGCTCAACGGCGTGACCTCGACCGTCTTCACGGGGATCGGACGCAGTCCGGTCCCCGTTTTGCTGCCGCTCGACACGTCAGCCTATCTGAGCGCGCGCCGGCGCGGCGCGGTCGATCCGCAGACCCTGCCGCGCTACCAGGCCGACTTTCAGGCCGACCTGTTCGATGCCGGCCCCTCCGGCTACGACGCCGTGTTCTCGCTTGCACCGGAGGTGACCGCCGGCCTGCCGTCGCGGATCTTCGCCAAGCCGGTCGAGGTCCAGATCACCGGCTCGCTCATCACCTACGACATCGCCGATCCCGCCGGCGGCAAGGGCGAGGGCGTGAAGGCGCTGTCGGCGCAATATCCCGACCTGCGCCGCTTCATCCGCGAGGGCTATGTCCGCTACGCCTTCACCCGCTTCGGCGTGCCCTATGTGGTCTCGATCCAGTGCCTCGACAGCGCACTGCGGCCGAAGCGCCTCGCGTGCCGCGAGGCGTATCCGATCGCCGAACGCTTTCTGAGGGCGCTGCGCATCGCAGGCGGCCAACCGTCGCGCAACGCACCGGAGATCACGCCGATCGCCGCCGAGCGGCCGTCGGCGTTCGATGCCGACTTCACCTATCGTCCGGTCGGCGACATCGTCGTCAACTCGGGTGCGCGCGGCCAGGGCGGCCGCGCCGATCCGACCGCCTATTCCCAGATCCGCTATCCGCTCGACGCGCCGGCCTATGTGCATTCGCAATCGTTCGGCCGCCGCCGCACCAGCGACAAGTTCGACCAGCCCTGGAGCCAATATCCCTGGCGCGACAATTTCTGCGAAGCCCGCGACTTCAACGTCGGCCAGTGCGCCAGCGGGTTGGGCCACCAGGGCCAGGATCTCCGGCCCGGCGCATGTCCGGTCCGCCGCGACGGTCCCGACGGCTGCGATCCGCGGCGGCAGCGCGTGCTCGCGGTGCGCGACGGCGTGGTGATCCGGAGCGCCAGGCAACAGGGCGCCATCATCCAGGTCAACAGCGGCACCGAGCACGTCCGCTTCCGCTACATGCACATGAACCCGGCGGCGATGGACAAAGACGGCCTGCTCAACGGCCGCAGACTTCGCGAGGGCGAGCCGATCGGCGTGGTGTCGAACTATCTCGACCATCCCAACGGCACCACGCGGCATCTGCATTTCGACGTCCAGCTGTTCACGCGCGACGGCTGGATCTGGGTCAATCCCTACATGACGCTGATCGCGGCCTATGAGCGTCTGATCGGCGGCCGCGGCCGCGAGGTCGGGGTGGAGATCGCGGCAACGCCGCCCCCGGCGACGACCGGGTCACTCGGAGCGCCGGCACAGGACTCGTCGCCGCTCGGCCCTGCCGCCGATGCCGCTGCCGGGCGCGACCGGAACTGAACGCAACCGCGACTGCGTGACCTGCCGGAACCGACCTCCACCGCTGCGGGTTAGCAGCCAGATGGAGGATGACGGATGACCACGCGCACGCTTGATCGCCGGACCGGATTGGCGCTGATGTCGGCGGCCATCGCGCTGGTCTGCGTCGGGGCGCTCACCATGCTGGTGCGCGACCGCTGGCATCCGCCGGAGATCAAGTCCGCCGAGGCGGCCCGACACTCGATGACCGGCGAAGTCGCCCGCGCCGCCGGCGCCCGCGTGATGCCGACCGACCCGCGCCTCGCCGTGGAGCCGAAGCCCGAAGGTCCCAAACGCGCGCAGCCGGCCAATCCGTTCTGAGAGCACGAGTCTCCCGCCTGCGGCAGGGGAATCGCACGTGGTCAATTTGAGTGTGTCGCGAAACCGTCTCCACATCGTCATGCCCGGGCTCCGTCCCGGGCATCCACGTCGTTCTCAGCATGCTGGACGACGTGGATGGCCGGGACAAGCCCGGCCATGACGACGCAGAGGGAGATGGGCGCAAAACATCGATCGCCATATACGATAGCCCAGCCGCGGGGGGGACGCGACGCCGTCAGCCGCCTCGCAGCCCGCAAGCTGAAGCCATCGTCACGACTCAAGCCGACCACTTGTCCTCTTCACGCCGGTGCTCCTCGGCGTTGAGGCGCTCGGCGATCTCATGTGCCATCGCCTCGTCCTTCGTCGTGGCGATCGGCTTGCCGTTCTGACACCGCACCCGCTCCTTGTCGGCCTCGAGCGGGAAATCGTCCGGCTTGAGCGGCTCGTTCGCATCGGTCATGTGCGCCTCCTCGTCGTTTGAAGGCACAACTCGCACCGCTTCGTCGCGGTTCCCGACGACTCAGGAGGCCACGCGCGCCGGCCGCTCAGCCGGGGTCCAGCGGAACGCGACGCCATAGCGGTTCCAGAGGTTGATGACGCCGATCGCCGAGGTCAGGAACACCAGCTCCGCTTCAGAGAATTCCGCGCGCGCCAGCGCATAGACCTCGTCGCTCACGCCGCCCTCCAGCCGGGTCAGCGCCTCGGTGAAGGCCAGCGCCGCGCGCTCGCGCGCCGTGAACTGCGGCGCCTCGCGCCAGACCACGACCAGATTGATCTTGTCGACGGAGAGGCCGAGCTTCTCGGCCAGCAGCACGTGGTGCTGCACGCAGAACGCACAGCCGTTGATCTGCGAGGCCCGGATCTTGACGAGCTCCAGCAACTGCTTGTCGAGCCCGGCCTTGGCCGCCTGCTGGCTGACCGCGAGAATGGCGTCGTAGAGCTCGGGCGCCAGACTCCTGAAATCGGTGTACTTGCTGCGCGCATGTGACATGGTAGGTTTCTCATGTTATCAGAGGTCTGATAACTTATCAGGGGTCTGATGATATGCGCAAGGCACGGATGTTGACGTCCTCGCGATCGCCTCGAAAGCCTCGCCCCGCGCGCCGGAAGGCAGCCGCCCGCCCGCCTCTCCCGGGCGAGGGCAAGCGCGGCGAGGACGGCCACCTCGCTTATCTGCTGCGCCAGGCGCAGGCGGCGGCGCGGCTCTCGCTGGATCGCGCGCTCACGGCGACCGGCCTCACCCATCCGCAATTCGTGGTCCTGACGATGCTGAAGGCCTATCCCGGTCTGTCCGGCGCCGACTGCGCCCGCGTCGCGCTGCTGACGCCGCAGACCGTGAACGTGATCATCGGCAACCTCGAACGCTGCGGCGCCATTCGGAGCACGCCGCACCCCATCCATGGCCGCGTGCTGCAATGGAGCCTGACCCGCCAAGGTATCGCACTGCTGACCAGGGCGCGCCGGCAGGCCATGGCGCTGGAGCGCAGGCTCGCGGGCGGTCTCGGCGAGCGGGACCTCGCGATCATCCGCCGCTGGCTGGCGCGCGTCGCCGTGGATCTCCACGAGGCGTAAAGGTTCCGGCCCGCTTGAGGGCTTTGCCGCCGGCCCGCATCAGCGGGTAGAATGGGCGCCATGACACAGCCCGATTCCATGACCCGCCGCACCCTGCTCGGCTCCGGCCTCGGCGCCGCGGCGCTGCTCGTTCCGGCCTTGCCCGCCTCGGCCGCGCCGGCTGAATTCGAGGCCTGGCGCGACGGCTTTCGCAGCCGCGCCCTCGCCAAGGGCATTTCACAGGCGACCTGGACGCGGGTCATGGCGCGGCTCGAGCCCGACATGACCGTGTTCAAGGAG
This sequence comes from Bradyrhizobium sp. SZCCHNR1002, assembly GCF_032381435.1. Lineage (NCBI taxonomy): Bacteria > Pseudomonadati > Pseudomonadota > Alphaproteobacteria > Hyphomicrobiales > Nitrobacteraceae > Bradyrhizobium > Bradyrhizobium sp. SZCCHNR1002. Next base: position 565,154 of record NZ_JAUHIS010000001.1, on the reverse strand, counting down.
ATGCGCAATCAGCCGGAGTTCAAGGAGCAGCTCTGGCAGTACATCAACCGTCGCGTCTCCGACTGGCGCGTCATCAATGGCAAGGCGGCGCTGGCAAAGAACGAGGCGCTGTTCGCCCGGATCGAGAAGGATTTCGGCGTCGAGCGCGGCACGCTGCTGGCGCTGTGGGGCGTCGAGTCCGCGTTCGGCGATCCCCTGGTGCAGCAGAACCACATGCGCCCGGTGTTTCCGGCGCTCGCCGCGCTCGCCTGGAACGAGCCGCGCCGCAAGGCCTATTGGGAGACCGAGCTGACCAACGCGCTTAGAATCGTCGATCGCGGCTGGAGCACGCCGGACGAGATGCGCGGCTCCTGGGCCGGCGCGATGGGCCACACGCAATGGATGCCCGAGGTCTGGCTCAATGTCGGCTTCGACTATGACGGCGACGGCAAGATCAACCCGTTCGGACGGCCCGACGATGCGCTCGGCTCGACCGCGCGCTATCTCGTCAACCGCGGCAAGTATCACCGCGGCGAGCATTGGGGCTGGGAAGTCCGCGCGCCCGGCAACATGTCGGGCAGCAGGACCTATGCGGCCTGGCAGGCCGCCGGCGTCACCCGCGCCGACGGCCAGGCCTTTCCGCAGCCTAACGCCACGGCGCAGCTGTGGATTCCGGTCGCGGGCGGCCCCGCCTTCCTGCTCGGTCCGAACTTCTATTCGGTGAAGTCCTACAACCCGGCGATGAGCTACGCGCTCGCGATCTGCCATCTCGGCGATCGCATCCTGGGCGGACCGCCGTTCCTGCAGCCCTTCCCCGGCTCCGAGCGCGCGCTGACGCTCGCCGAGGTGCAGGAGATGCAGAAGCGTCTCACCGCCGCCGGCTTCGACACCGGCGGCACCGACGGCCGCGTCGGCAACGACACCATGAAGGCGATCCGCGACTTCCAGGCCAAGGCCGGCCTCACGCCCGCCGACGGCTATGGCGGGCTGAAGGTGCTGGCGAAGCTGCGACAGGGCGGGTGATGGCCGCACAGCGCCGCTACGTCGCGGTCGTCCTTGCCGTGCTGACGTTGTTCAGTCTCTCGATCGCCGGATTTGCGTACCGCTTCGATGCGCTGACCACGCCGGCGCATCTCGCGGGCCTGCAATCGGCTGAACGCGACAACATCATTCTCCCGGCCGATCTCCGCTACAACGCCGCCTTCAAGCGGGCGCGCATCGCCGAGCTGGCGCCCGACATCATTGTCATCAGCAGCTCTCGCGCCGGCACCCTGCGCGACTGGATGTTCGAGCCCTATCGCTTCTACAACGCCGCCTTCACCGCCTGGACGACGCGGCAGCTCGTCGACGTGTTCGAACATCTGACCCGCGAGGTCCGGCCCCGCGCCGTCATCGTCGTGCTCGACTATTTCATGTTCACCGATGCCTGGGAGGATGCCTACGGCGCGCAGCGCACGATGGTCTACAGCTGGTCGCGCTACGTGTCGTTCAAGCTCGCCCGCCTGATCCGCGCGCTGCCGTCGCCGTCGGCCTTCCGCGAGCAGCGACGACCCGACGGCTTCCGCGCCGACGGCTCTTATCTCTATCCGCAGGACTTCATCGACACCGCACGCGAGAAATTCCAGACCGCGGCGCGCCTGATCGAATCCTCGCCCGGCGCACCGCAGATGTCGGAGCGGCAGAAGGAGCCGGTCGCGCGACTGGCGGCGCTCGCGCGCGAGCGCAACGTCCGGCTCATCGCCGTCCAGCTGCCTTACGTGCGCGCCGCGGTCGACTATCTCGACCATGACGAGGCCTATTGGACCTATTCAGGCGTCTGGCGCGAGTTCGAAAGCCGGCAGACCGCAGACTGGCTGCGCGGTCTCGGCATCCCCTTCGTCGACCTCGCGCGCTCGGAGATTTCCGACTCGTCCCGCAACTTCATCGATGCCTTCCACCCTTCGGAGGATGGCATGGTCAGGGTGCGCGACGTCCTCGCACGGCAGCCTGACGTCCAGGCCGTGCTGCCGGAGCTGAAGCCGGCGCAATAGCCGACTCAGCCCTTGGCCGATCCCTCCCGCTGCGTGGCCTTGGGCGCCCGCGCCTTGGGCTGCGAGCCCGTCGCCGCCTTCACCCGGATGCGCACCGAGCCGCCACCCTTGGACTGCTCCTCGATCTCGAAGCCGCCGGTCTTGCGCACGAGATCGCTGAGCTTGCGGCAGCCATAGGTGCGCGGATCGAAGTCGGACACCAGGTTGGAGAGCTGCTTGCCGACCTCGCCGAGCGCGACCCAGCCGTCCTCGCTCTCCATCTGCGTGATGACCTTCTTGATCATCGGCAACGCCGCGCTGATCGGCAGCAGCGGCTTCGGCGCCGCGGCGCTGTCGGCATCCTTGCTGCTGCCGGCATCGCTGCGCAAATTCTCGGTGTAGATGAACCTGCGGCAGGCCTGCCGAAAGCTCTCCGGCGTCTTCTGCTCGCCGAAGCCGAACACGTCGATGCCCTGCTCGCGGATGCGCGCCGCAAGCCGGGTGAAGTCGCTGTCGGACGACACCAGGCAGAAGCCGTCGAAGCGACCGCTGTGCAGCAGGTCCATGGCGTCGATCACCAGCGTGATGTCGGAAGCGTTCTTGCCGGTCGTGTAGGCGAACTGCTGCTGCGGTACGATCGCATGTCGCGCCAGCGTATCGGCCCAGGGCTTGGAGCGCGGGCTGGAGAAGTCGCCATAGATCCGGCGCACGCTGGCCTCGCCGATCTTGGCGATCTCCTCGAACAGCCCGTCCACGATCTTGGCCGAGGCATTGTCGGCATCGATGAGGACGGCAAGACGCGGCGAGCGGGCTTCGGAGGGCATGGATCGGTCTCTCAAAGGCATCTGGTGTCGTACGTATCACGCTCGCACGCTTGCGTCAGGCAAACTTTCTCTGCGGCTGCGGCGGAGACGCGTCTCCCGCAGAGTACCTTCATTCGCCGACGAGCAAGGCGGCCGCGTCCTTGGCGTATTCTCTCTGGCGGCCCCGAATCCATCGATGACCGTTCGTACACGAACAAATTGAGGGTTTCCGCCGCTATTCGGCGATCGTTTTCACCTTCCCTTAATTCGCACCGCACGACGATGCCGCGACCCAACGACGGGATCTGCGGCAGATGATGAAGGAAGGCACCTATTCCGCCTGGTTCAGGACCCCCAAGGGCCAGGGAACCGGCATCGTTGAGCTCGTTGGCGGCAAGGTCTGCGGCGGCGATACCGTGCTGAGCTACGCCGGAAGCTACGAGGCCCATGGCGATCGGTTTACCGCCATCATCAAGACCAAACGGCACGCCCCCGGACAGCCGTCGCTGTTCGGCCCGGACGAGCTGACGCTCAGCCTCGAAGGATGCTGCCGGGGCACGCCCGTCACCTGCTCCGGCTATGCCGCGGAAGCTCCCGACGTGCCGTTCGAGGCGCTTCTGCTGTTCTCGGCCTCCGACGACGCCGCGCCGCCGCCAGTTCCTCGGCCCACGCCGAAATTCAATCCCGATCAGCTGCCGAAGCCATCCTGGCGCTGATGTTCACGTCGCCCCGCGCGATCGTCATCGTGGCGGCTGTCCCCCCGCGCCCGTGTCCTCAGTCTTCGCGCGATTTATGCTAAAGGAATGGCTGCGCCGCTTGATCGTCGATATGTAAGCCTGCGAAAGCCCCGACGTGGTCCACAGCCGCTCGATCTCGCCCGGAGGGGCGTGATCGGATAGAAGGTCGATCGCCACGACCATCGCCGTGTCGCTCAAGGGACCGACGCGCTGATCCTGCTGACAAGATCGAGAAAGCGCTGTGTGCGAACACCTTGCTTGTTTACGGCAAGATCGACCAGCTCGACCAATATCAGATGTTTGGATGGAACGACCACGACCAGCTGTCCGCCGTAGCCCACGGCATAAAAGCCGCTGACACCCGATCGTACGCTGCTGAAGGTCCACCAGAGATAGCCGTAGCCGCGTCCGGGCTGCTCGGTGTCCGAGAGACGCCTCGTCGAGTCCGTCACCCATTTCGACGGGATCAGTTGAGCCCCATTCCAGCGTCCGCCGTTCAGGAACAGCAGGCCGAACCGCGCCAGGTCGCGGGCGCTCATCCGGAACAGATAGGCCCGATGGACCGACGAAGACTCCCCCAAATACAGGCCATCGTAAGCGGAGAAGTCCTCCATGCCGATTGGCCGGGCAATCCGCTTCTCGAAGCTCGCAAACACGTCGTCGACGGAGCGCTGATAGATCGTGCCGAGCGCGTTGAAGTCCCAGTTGTTGTAGTACCAGAAGCTGCCCGGCGGATGGCTCTCGCGCGCGGGCCGGAGCCGTTTCATCTCGGGCGTCTCATAGGCCGCGAGATGATAGACCCCGGAGCGCGCCATGAGCAGTTGACGAACCGTCGCGGTCTTCTCGACCGGCGAAAGGGCCGGCGGAATATCGTCGATCTCGAGCGCGGCAAGTGTGCTGTCGAGGTTGATCCCACCGTCTTCGATCGCAATGCCATACAACGCGCTCAGCAGACTCTTGCGGACGGACCGGACATTGACCTTCGCACCAAGGTCCCCGAACGAGGCAACAATGTCGTCGTCCCTGACCACCATGATCGCCGTCGGCTTCTGTTCGACCGCGAACTCCTGCACCTCGCGGGCGATGGATGCAGACCACGGCTTTTCATCCGGTCCTGCCGCCTGCCAATTCCGACCCGGTTCGGCGTGCGCCCAACACGATCCCAGCAGGACGGCTCCGAAAACTGCAGGCAAACGTCGCATGGACCCTCCTCAGCCGGCTCGTCACAACTCAACGTAGGGAGCGTAGTGGACGACAGTTGGAAGGTACAGTGGTCACGGCCCTGCGCCTTGCCCGGTGCGCAACACGTACCGGCGCGCGATGATCAATTTCGTCTGCGGCATCAGTCGGATGCCGGCCATCACCGCACCGGCCGGAAGATTTCGCTTGCTCTTATTCCGAAAATCGGAAATAACATGAGTGTCCCGTCCTCATGAGAGGGGCGCTTCGCGATCGTCATGAACGTGGAGGGCGGGGTGCGGTGGCCGCGATCGTGCCGCAGCGTGCTCGATGCGCGCGGACGAACGGCAGGTTGCGGACGTGAAGTCGCGTGGTCCTGGCGCCCCGAAGCTGGCGCCAAGCCTTCGGGGGATGATGAGCCCGCGGGCGACGGTGGCTAACAAGCCGGACACCGGGGAGATCGCGTATAAGCGTGAAGACCACCGCGCAGGGAATGCCGGTTGACCGGCCTACCTGTGGTGACTGCCGCCTGCTTTTTGTTTGCAGGCGGGCCATGGGTGAGGCCTTCACCCGGCATTCCCTGCGCCCTCTCTTATCAAGAGGGTCATTGACGATGCATCACTCGGGCGCGAATGCGCGGCGAGATCGAATGGTCGTGTTGCATTCGGTCATGCGAGGCACGATGCGCGCCACACACCCCGCTGTCGTCCCGGCCCCCGAGCCGGGACCCATACCCACAGGAAGCGGTGTGAGGCAGGATCGCAATGGGCATCTCGTCCTCTCAACATCCGCCGCGGCGTATGGATCCCGGATCGGCGCTCCGCCGACGCGCGCGTCGGCGGAGCTTGTCCGGGACGACACCGTGGATGTTGCTCTACCTGATCATCGCCGGCCCATGATCCGGCACGGCAACATCCAGCACGCGCAGCTGGACGCGCTCGACGCCCTGGTAGCGGTCGACGGTCAGCGTGCCCGCGACATGCAGGACCTGGCCGCGATGCTGAACCAGGGCGTTGCCGAGCTTCTGGCCCACGCTGCGGAATGCGATCGCATTCACGGTGGCCCCATCGCCGGACTTGAAGCGCAGCTTGAGATGCGCCTGCCCGACCTCGTCGGCATAGACCAGCTGATGCGACGGCAGCGCCACGATCGGCTCGGGATTGCCGCTGCCGAACGGCCCCGCGCGATTGAGCGTCGCCACCAGTTCCGGCGTCGCCGCGCGCGCGCTGATCGCCCCGTCGATCAGGATCTCGTTGACGTGACGTGCCTCGGCGACGTCGGCCGCAAGCTCGCTTTCGAGAAAGGCGCGAAACTCCGCCAGCCGCTCCTTGCGCAAGGTGACGCCGGCGGCCATCGCATGCCCGCCGCCCTTCATCAGGATGCCCTGCTCCACCGCGTGGCGCACCGCCTTGCCGAGATCGACGCCGGGGATCGAGCGGCCCGATCCGGTGCCGATGCCGCCCGGCTCCAGCGCGATCGCAAACGCCGGCCGCGCGAACTTTTCCTTGAGCCTGGACGCGACCAGCCCGACCACGCCGGGATGCCAGCCCTCCGACGCGGTCACGATCACCGCGCCCTTGTCCTCCAGGCCGAGCGAGGCCAGCGCCTCGGCCTCGGCCTGCGCCTCGGCGTGCTGCTCGATGATCCGGCGCTCGCTGTTGAGCCGGTCGAGCTCGGCGGCGATGCGCGCGGCTTCCGAGACGTCGCTCTCCAGCAACAGCCGCACGCCGAGATCGGCGCGGCCGATGCGGCCACCGGCATTGATGCGCGGCCCCAGCATGAAGCCGAGATGCCAGGCCTCGGGCGGGCCGTTCAGCCGCGCCACGTCCATCAGCGCGGTATGGCCGACATGATCGCGGCGGCGCATCGCGATCAGGCCCTTGGCGACGAAGGCGCGGTTGAGCCCGACCAGCGGCGCGACGTCGGCGACGGTGCCGAGCGCAACGTGATGCAGCATGCCGAGCAGATCCGGCTCCGGCCGCGTGCTGCTGAAGAAGCCGCGGCCGCGGAGCTCGCGATTGACGGCAACCAGCGTCACGAGAGTAAGCCCGACCGCGGCGAGATGCCCGAGGCCGGAGAGATCGTCCGGCCGGTTCGGATTCACCAGCGCCTCGACCTCCGGCAGCTCCTCGCCGCATTGATGGTGATCGATCACCACGACGGACATGCCCAGCCGCCGCGCTTCCGCGAGCGGCTCCAGGCTGGTCGTGCCGCAATCGACCGTCACGAGCAGCGTCGCGCCTTTGCTGGCCAGCGCGCGGATGGCTTCAACGTTGGGCCCATAGCCCTCGAAGATGCGGTCGGGAATGTGGATCAGCGGATCGAGCCCGCAATGGCGCAGATGCCACGCCAGCAGCGCCGCCGAGGTCGCGCCGTCGACGTCGTAGTCGCCGAAGATCGCAACCTTTTCCCCTTTCACCGCAGCATCGGCGATGCGCTGCGCCGCCGTCTCCATCTGCGTCACCGTGAACGGGTCGGGCATCAGCTTGCGGATGGTCGGGTCGAGGAAGTCGTTGACTGCGTCGAGCTCGACGTCACGCCCGGCGAGCACCCGGGCCAGCATCTCCGGCAACTGATAACGCTGCACGATCGCCAGGGCCCGCGCAGCGCCGCGCGTATCCAGCCGGTCGCGCCACAGCTTGTTGGTCAGCGACAGCCGCACGCCGAGGAACGCCGGCGGGGCGCTCAGAGGCAAGGCAAGGGCGGACGGTGCCATCGGATGAAGGGCCTCGGGTGCGGTCTGGCGATTCGAATTCGACGGCGCGAATCTACAGCAAGTCGGCGGCGTCCACAGGACCGGTCCAAGGAACCCACGGGAATCGCACTGCATCGTCCGTGGAAATCAGGACCAGAGGGGGTCAGCTGATGACATATAATGCGGTCTGCCTAAAATTACAGCTGTGTTCGGGACCGTGCATTAAACAGCCGTTAGGCGAACTCCGTAACATTTCAATCAAATTATACCGAGTGATTGCTCGCAGTCTCCGCATCTCGACTGAGACAGCGATGATATGGAGTTGTTCAATGCTAGCCGCGCCTGAGCTGAAGACCTCCCCCTCGATTGCGCCCTCCCCCACGCCCCCCCAGGACGAGACCGACGTCTCGGCGCTGATCGCGCGGCTGACCGGCGAGGTCAATCAGATCGCCTGCGAGAAGACCAAGTCGATCCAGCAGATCACCAACCAGATGAAGATGCTGGCGCTGAACGCGCTGATCGAAAGCTCGCGGGTGGGCGCGCAAGGCGCGGGCTTTGCCGTGGTGGCCCAGGAGGTGCGTGCGGTCGGCCAGCTGGTCGAGACCATCGCGCGCGAGCTGGAAGGCCAGCTCACGACGCGCACCGGCAATCTCAAGAGCTCAATCGAGCGCATGACCGAGCGGGCGCGCGGCGAGCGCATGGTCGATCTGGCGCTCAATGCCATCGAGCTGATCGACCGCAATCTTTATGAACGCACCTGCGACGTGCGCTGGTGGGCGACCGATTCCGCCGTGGTGGATTGCGCGGCCGCACCCGATACCGACAGCGTCGCCCATGTCTCCGAACGGCTCGCGGTGATCCTGTCGGCCTACACGGTCTATCTGGACCTCTGGCTGTGTGATCCCAGCGGCAAGGTGATCGCCAACGGCCGCGCCGATCGCTACAACGTCGTCGGCCAGAGCGTCGCCGAGACCAAGTGGTTTCGCGAGGCGCGCGGCCTGCGCTCGGGCGACGATTACGTCGCGGGCGACGTCGAGTGCCAGCCGCTGCTCGGCAACGCCCAGGTCGCGACCTATTGCGCCTCGGTCCGAGAGGACGGCAAGGCCCACGGCAAGCCGCTCGGCGTGCTTGCCATCCATTTCGACTGGGAGGCCCAGGCGCGGGCGATCGTGCAAGGGGTGCGCGTCAGCGAGAGCGACAGGGCCCGCGCGCTGCTGGTGGACTCCAATCACCGCGTGATCGCATCGTCGGATGGCCAGGGCATCCTCAGCGAGCGGGTGTCGCTGAAGCTCGACGGCAAGCGCAGCGGCTTCTACCAGGATGCGTCCGGCCGCATGATCGCGTTCCACGCCACGCCCGGCTACGAGACCTACAAGGGGCTCGGCTGGTACGGCGTGATCGTGTCGGGCGCGTGAGGCGGAGGGATCAGCAGCCGAGCCGGTCGGCGATGCCGTTGAAGTCAGCAGCGACGATGTCCCAGGCGCCGGTGGCATCGAAGTCGCGGGTCTGCAGCGGGCCGTATTCGGTGGGGCGGGCGACGAAGGCGGTCTTCAAGCCGTAGCGTTGCGCAGCTTCGAGATCGTTGTTGTGCGCGGCGACCATCATCACCTCGCCGGGCGCAAGACCAAGCAGACGCGCGGCGCCGAGATAGGTCTCGGGGTCGGGCTTGTAGTGCGCGAACAGCTCGGCTGAGAGGATCAGGTCCCACGGCAGGCCTGCGAACTTCGCCATGTTGGTAAGCAGCGCGACGTTGCCGTTGGAGAGCGGCGCAATGATGTATCTGGACTTCAGCCGGGTCAGCCCGGCGACACTGTCCGCCCACGGATGCAGCCGGTGCCAGCCGCGGGTGAGATGATCGAGATCGGCCTCGTTCAGGCCGGTGATGCCGAGCTGCGCGACGAGCGTCTCCAGCGAGCGCCGGTGCAGCACGTCGAGGATGACGTAGCCGCGCTCGGGGTGCCTGCGGACCTCGTCCATCGAGCCGACATAGAGCCCGCGCCAGCCATCGACCAGCGCGGTCCAGTCGCCCTGAATGCCGCGGGTCTTCGACCACGCGGTGAAGTCGTCGATCAGGCTGGTCCGCCAGTCGACGACGGTGCCGAATACGTCGAACACCAGCGCCTTGACCATGGGCAGCTCGGACATGGCAGCGCTCCGCCGTCAGTCGAGGTGGAACTTCTCGAGCTGCCGGTGCTCGGCGCGGATGTAGCGCACGGTGCCGGTGACCGAGCGCATCACGACCGTCTCGGTCTCGATCACGCCGTCCTTGCGGAACTTGACGCCGGAGAGCAGCGAGCCGGTGGTCACGCCGGTCGCCGCGAACAGGCAGTCGCCGCGGGCCATGTCCTCGATGCCGTAGATCATCTTGGGGTCGCCGACACCCATCTTGTGGGCGCGCTCGCGCTTCTCCTCGGTGTCGAGGATCAGCCGGCACTGCATCTGGCCGCCGATGCAGCGCAGCGCCACCGCAGCCAACACGCCCTCGGGCGCGCCGCCGGTGCCGAGATACATGTCGACGCCGGTGTTGTCGGGATCGGCGCAGTGAATCACGCCGGCGACGTCACCATCGGTGATCAGGCGCACGGCGGCGCCGGTCGAGCGCACGCCCTGGATGATGTCGGCATGGCGCGGACGGTCCAGCACCAGCACCGTGATCGCACCGGGCTCGACGCCCTTGGCCTTGGCGAGGCGGCGGACATTGTCGGCCGGGCTGGCATCGATGTCGACCACGCCCTTGGCGTAGCCGGGACCGACCGCGATCTTCTGCATGTAGACGTCCGGGGCATGCAGCAAGGTGCCGCCATCGGCCATGGCCATGGTCGCGATCGCGCCGGGCATGTTCTTGGCGCACAGCGTGGTGCCTTCGAGCGGGTCGACCGCGATGTCGACCTTCGGGCCGGCATTGAGGCCGACCTTCTCGCCGATGTAGAGCATCGGCGCCTCGTCGCGCTCGCCCTCGCCGATCACGACCGTGCCTTCGATCGGCAGCTTGTTGAGCTCGCGGCGCATCGCGTCCACGGCCGCCTGGTCCGCCGGCTTCTCCTGGCCATGGCCGCGCAGCCGCGCCGCCGACACCGCAGCGCGCTCGGTCACGCGCACCAGCTCCAGCGTCAGGATGCGCTCGAGCAACAATTGCTGCGGGACGGAAATCTGCGTCGACATCGGTCAACTCCTCAAGACGTCAAGGCGGCTCACCGCCATCAAATTCTACCAGCCGGATGCCGCCGTCGGGGGCAACTCACGGTTCGGCGGGCCGGCCCGGATGGCCGCTCCCAGCCGCTCGATTCCACCGGTTTGAGCATGAACCTAACCCAAACGCCACGCGTTTGTTTGAGCAGGGACAACCGGTTCCCTGCGCATCCCAGGTTAATTCTTCTCGATCCGGATCACCTGCGGCTTGCCGCTGATGACCTTGTCGCGCTGCACCGCCTGAAGCGCCTTGTGCACGGCGTCCTCATGCGTCGCATAGGTGATCAGGATCACCGGCACGGGCCCGCCCTTGGCGCCGGCCTTCAGCGGCTCGCTGCCGTTGGGGTGGCGCTGCACGATCGATTCGATCGAGATCTTCTGCTCGGCCAGACGGGTCGCGATCGTCGCGGCGGTGCCGGCATGGTCGCGCGCCATCAGGCGGATGTAGTAGCCGCCCTCGTGCCGCTCCATCGGCGCCTTCTCGGTCGCCTGCAGCTTGTCGACCGGTCGGCCGAACGGCGCGGCGCGGATGCCGCGCGCAACATCGGCGATGTCTGCCACCACGGCGGACGCCGTGGCCGCGCCCCCTGCTCCCGGCCCGACCAAGGTGATCGGCGGAATGCCCTCGCCGTCGATCGTGACCGCATTGGTCACGCCCATCACCTGGGCGATCGAGGAGGATTTCGGCACCATGGTCGGATGCACGCGCTGCTCGATCCCCTTGGCGGTGCGCATCGCGACCCCGAGCAGCTTGACGCGGTAGCCGAGCTCATCGGCGGCCTTGAGATCCTCCGGCGCGATCGAGGAGATGCCCTCCACATAGATGGATCTCTCGGCCACCTGGGTACCGAAGGCGAGGCTCGCCAGGATCGCGAGCTTCTGCGCGGTGTCGTGGCCATGAATGTCGAACGACGGATCGGCTTCGGCGTAGCCCAGGCGCTGGGCGTCCTTCAGGCACTCGTCGAACGACAGCCCCTCCTGCTCCATGCGGGTCAGGATGTAGTTGCAGGTGCCGTTGAGGATGCCATAGACGCGGCCGATGCCGGTGCCGGCGAGGCCTTCGCGCAGGGTCTTGATCACCGGAATGGCGGCGCCGACGGCGGCCTCGAAGTTCAGCGCACCGCCATGCTTCTCGGCGGCCTTGGCGAGTTTCAGGCCATGCTTGGCGATCAGCGCCTTGTTGGCGGTGACCACCGACTTGCCGGCCTTGAGCGCGGTATCTATCGCCGACAGCGCCGGATCGCCGGCGCCGCCCATCAACTCGACGAAGCAGTCGACCTCCGGATCAGCGGCCAGCGCCAGCGGATCCCGAGCCCACTTGATGCCCGAGAGATCGACGGCGCGCTTCTTCTTCGACCGCGCCGTCACGGCGACGACCTTCACCGGCCGCCCCGTCCGCTCGGTGAGCACGCGCCCCTGCTGCTCGATCAGACGAACGACCTCGACACCCACGGTGCCGAGGCCCGCGATGCCCACTCTCAGGGGTGCGACCATGGAATCAAAGAACCTGTCGAAAGGAACGTATGGGAGGGTTCAGCGCCGGTTGGCGATGGGAACGACGTTGTGCAACGTTTCGATGCCGCTTTCAAGGAAGCGGCGAACGTTGCGCGCGGCCTGCCGAATGCGCTGCTCGTTCTCGACCATCGCGATGCGGACATAGCCTTCGCCGTGCTCGCCGAAGCCGACGCCCGGCGACACCGCGACGCCGGACTTCTCGACCATGAGGGTCGCGAACTGCATGCTGCCGAGGGTCTTGAACTTCTCCGGCAAAGGCGCCCAGGCGAACATCGAAGCCTCGGGGGACGGAATCTCCCAGCCGGCCCGGCCGAACGACTCGACCAGCGTATCGCGGCGCTTGCGATAGACATCACGCATCTCGCGGATGCAGTCGTCGGGGCCGTTGAGCGCGGCGGTGGCCGCCACCTGGACTGGGGTGAAAGCGCCGTAATCGAGGTAGGATTTCACGCGCGCGAGGGCGGCGATGATGCGCTCGTTGCCGACGGCAAAGCCCATGCGCCAGCCGGCCATCGAGTACGTCTTCGACATCGAGGTGAACTCGACGGCGACGTCCATGGCGCCCGGCACCTGCAGCACCGATGGCGGCGGGTTCTTGTCGTCGAAATAGACCTCGGCGTAAGCGAGGTCCGACAGGATCAGGATCTCGTGCTTCTTCGCGAATGCGACGAGGTCGCGATAGAAATCGAGGCTGGCGACATAGGCCGTCGGATTGCTCGGATAGCAGACGATCAGCGCCAGCGGCTTCGGGATCGAATGAATGATCGCACGCTCGGCCGCCTCGAAGAATTGCGGTGTCGGTTCCGACGGCACCGACCGGATCACACCGCCCGCCATCAGGAAGCCGAAGGCATGAATCGGATAGCTCGGATTCGGGCAAAGGATCACGTCGCCCGGCGCGGTGATCGCCTGGGCCACGTTGGCAAACCCTTCCTTGGAGCCGAGCGTGGCGACGATCTGGGTGTCGGGATTGAGCTTCACCCCGAAACGACGGTCGTAATAGGCGGCCTGCGCCCGGCGCAAACCTACGATGCCGCGCGAGGCCGAGTAGCGGTCGGTCCGCGGCTTGCCCAGGGTCTCCTTGAGCTTCTCCAGCACATGCGGCGGCGCCGGCAGATCCGGATTGCCCATGCCGAGATCGATGATGTCGGCGCCGGCGTTCCGCGCGGCCGCCTTGGCCCGGTTGACCTGCTCGAACACGTAAGGCGGCAGACGGCGGATGCGATAGAAATCTTCCATGGGTCTCTCGGCTCCGGCAACCGGGGGCGGATCAGCCAGCATCGCTGGCACGGTGGCGGCGCTGCCCTGAAATCCGTGCTAGAACATGAACTTAGCACGGCCACGCGGCCTGGCTGGCGACGACACGCTGAGGTGCGGTTGATTCCGGTGTTTTATCATGGACACCGCGCCACGCCAGACAATTACGTCGCCCGTCCCGACCGCTTAGCGGTCCCTGGCACCGGGCGGTCCCGCCGACGCCTGGCGGTCGCGGGCAGCCTTGAGCTCCTGCTCGATCTGCGCTCGCTCCTCCGGGGAGATCATCCGCGTCTCGCGCTCGCGCGGAACGTCGTTGACCGGGAGATAGCCTCCGGGCTCCTTGGGCCGCACGATGGCGTCAGCTTCCAGCGACGGCATGTCGGCAATCGGGCTGGAACAGCCGGACAGCGCCAAGGGGGTGCAAAGCACCACGCTCGCTGCAAGGGCTCGCGCCCACCTCCTCCGCCCCTGATCCGCCGACGTCACGCCAAAGTCCTCACTGACTCCACAACCGCCAGCCGCAATGCGGTGCATTTTGCCGCAGCACAACCCATTGTCACTCGAAAGGTTGGCGGCTTGAACAGGAATTTCGACCGCCTATGAGATCAGTATGACCGAAGCAAGAGACTTTTTCGCAACGCAACACGTAGAAATCGAATTTACCGCAAACTCGCGGATTGTTGATCTCGCGCGGTGACGAAACGATTCCGACGCGATAGTGTAAGATTGCCATGACCGACGTTCCGAACAACACCAATTCACAAAAAACATTCGACGCCGAAGCCTTCGCGACGAACATCGCGAGAGCAATGGAGACCAGCGGCAAGGCCCTCGCTGCCTATCTCAAGCCGCGGGAGACGGGGGAGGTTCAGGACCGGCCGCCGACCGAGCTTGCCGAGGTGGTGAAGTCGTTCACGGCGGTCGCCGACTACTGGCTGTCGGACAAGGATCGCGCCAGCGACATCCAGACCAAGATCGCGAAGGGCTATCTCGACCTGTGGGGCTCAGCCTCGCGGCGCCTTGCTGGCGAAGAAACGCCTCCGGCGATCTCGCCGTCGCCGCGCGACAAGCGCTTCGCCGATCCGGAATGGAAATCGAACCAGTTCTACGATTTCGTCATGCAGGCCTATCTGCTGACGACGCAATGGGCGCAGGATCTGGTCCACAATGCCGAAGGACTCGATCCGCACACCCGCAAGAAGGCCGAGTTCTACGTCAACCAGATCACCAACGCGCTGGCGCCGTCGAACTTTGTCCTGACAAACCCCGAGGTGATGCGGCAGACGGTGGCCACGAGCGGCGACAATCTGGTGCGGGGCATGCAGATGCTCGCCGAGGACATCGAGGCCGGTAAGGGATCGCTCAAGATTCGCCAGTCAGACCCCGGCAATCTCGAGGTCGGCGTCAACATGGCGACGACGCCGGGCAAGGTGATCTTCCAAAATGAGATGATGCAGCTGATCCAGTACGCGCCGTCGACGGAGAACGTGCTGCGGACGCCGCTGCTGATCGTGCCGCCCTGGATCAACAAGTTCTACATCCTCGACCTGCGCCCGGAAAAATCCTTCGTCAAATGGTGCGTCGATCAGGGGCTCACGGTGTTCGTGATCTCCTGGGTCAATCCCGACAAGAAGCTCGGGAATAAGACCTGGGAGGACTACATGAAGGAGGGCCCGCTCACCGCGATGGACGTCATCGAGAAGGTGACGGGCGAGATGAAGGTGCACACGCTCGGCTATTGCGTCGGCGGCACCATGCTCGCGACCACCCTGGCCTGGCTTGCCGACAAGCGCCGCCAGCGTGTCACCTCCGCGACCTTCCTGGCTGCGCAGGTCGATTTCACCCATGCCGGCGATCTCCTGGTGTTCGTCGACGAGACCCAGATCTCGGCACTTGAGCGCGACATGCAGGCCGCAGGCGTGCTCGAAGGCAGCAAGATGGCGATGGCCTTCAACATGCTCAGGTCGAACGACCTGATCTGGTCCTATGTCGTCAACAACTACCTCAAGGGCCAGCCGCCGCAGGCGTTCGACCTGCTGCACTGGAATTCGGACGCCACCCGCATGTCGGCGGCCAATCATTCCTACTACCTGCGCAACTGCTATCTCGAGAACCGCCTGACATCGGGCACGATGGTGCTCGACAACACCCTGCTCGACCTCTCCAAGGTGAAGGTGCCGGTCTACAATCTCGCGACACGGGAGGACCACATCGCGCCGGCCGATTCCGTGCTCTATGGCTCGCAGTTCTTCGGCGGCCCGGTGAAGTACGTGCTGTCGGGCTCCGGCCACATCGCCGGCGTCGTCAACCCGCCCTCGTCGGGCAAATACCAGTACTGGACCAACGACCAGATCCACGACATCTCGCTGAAGGACTGGATCAAGGGCGCGCAGGAGCACAAGGGCTCGTGGTGGCCGGATTGGCGCGCATGGCTGAGCGAGCTCGATCCGGAAGAGGTTCCCGCACGCGGCGTCGGCACCGAGGCCTATCCACCGCTCGAGGACGCTCCCGGCTCCTATGTCCGCGTCCGCGCATAGCGCTGCCCCCCGCAATTGACTATAACCGCTCCGTCCCGCCGGGACGGGACGGATATCAGTTGAGGGGATCTCGATGACGCGCGAACTGTTCTGGCTGACGCTGACGGTCATTCTGACCGGGCTGCTGTGGGTTCCCTATATCCTGAACCGCTGCCAGATCCGCGGCCTCACCGGCGCGATGGCCAATCCGACCCGCAACGACAAGCCGCACGCGCCTTGGGCGACGCGGCTGATGTTCGCGCACGACAACGCGGTCGAGAACCTCGTGATCTTCGCGCCGCTGGTGCTGATCCTTAACGCGATCGACTACTCGACCAAATGGACCGTGCTCGCCTGCGCCGTCTATTTCTGGTCACGCGTCGCGCACGTCATCGTCTATGCGATCGGCTTGCCCGTGTTCCGCACGCTGGCTTTCGTGGTCGGCTTCGCGGCACAGGCGGTGCTGGCGGTCGCAATCTTCGGCTGGCTGTAACCCGTCAGCTACGGCAGATTATCCCGCAGGAAGATGTCGATGCGGATGCGCTCCTGATCGGGGCTGATCGGCTCGCCCGAGCAATGCGCGAGCAGGACCCGTGCCGCGGAGCGCGCCTCGTGGCCCGGATCCTGGTTGATGATGGCGTCGCACGTGCCGCGGACCAGGAACCGCCTCGTGTGCTGGGTCAGCTCATGCGTGATCCAGACCACCTCGCGCGCCCGGCCCGAGGCTTCCAGCGCATCGGCAATGCCGCGGTTGCCGGCGCCGCAGCAATAGATGCCGCGCAGGTCGCCATGGCGCGCGAGCAGCGTGGCAGTGAGCTCCCGCGTGCGCTCGCTGTCGTCGCGTCCCTCGAGGGCTGGCAAGGCGCGCAGGTTCGGGTACTCGCTGGACAGGATCTGGCTGAAGCCGAACTGCCGCTCGGCATGATCGCGCAGCGACAGCGATCCGGCGATGACAGCGACGGTCCCCTCCTGACCGCCGAGGTACCGTCCCATCAGCGTCGCCGCCGTCCGCCCCGCAGCCGGATTGTCGATCCCGACATAATGCAGACGGCGCGAGCTCGGCGCATCCGACACCAGCGTCACCACGGCAACGCCGCGGGCGGAGAGCTCGTCGATCGCGGCCCGCACTCTGGGATGGTCGAGCGCGATGACGGCGACGCCCTGATAGGCCGGCGACAAGGTCTCCAGCGCGCCGGCCAGCACGTCCGGATCGAACACGTCGACATGGATGATATCGATGAAGCCGCGCTGCCCGGCCAGCCACTCCGCGGTGTGCCGCACCTGCTCCGTCAGATTGGTCATGAAGCTGTTGCCGCCGGTCGGCAGCACGAAGGCAAAGCGGAAGCTCTGTCCGCGGGCGAGCCGCGCAGCGGCGATGTCGGCGCGGTAGCCGAGCTTCGCAACGGCGGCCTCGACCCGCGCAACCGTCTTCGCCCGCACGCCCTCGCGACGGTTGATCACGCGGTCGACGGTGGCGAGCGACACGCCCGCCGTCCGCGCGACATCTTCGAGCGTGGCCCGCACCGGCAACGGGGTCGCCTCAGCTGTCACGCGCGCGCCGCCCATAGCATGCCGCGGGTCATCAACGTCCGGATCTCAGGGACGTCGAGCTCGTAGGCGCGGTGGCCGAGGGAGGAGTAGAAGACCCTGCCCGCGCCATAGCGCTTCTTCCAGACCACCGGCATCACCACCCCCTCGATCCAGGGGGCGTGCTCGCCGGTGAAGGTGGTCGTGGCCAACACCTCGTTGGCCGGGTCGACATGCATGTAATACTGCTCGGAACGATGCTCGAAGCTCTTCAGGCCCTTCATGATGGGATCGTCCGGCCTGGTCAAGTCGACACGGTAATCGATGATATTGCCGGGGTGCGCGACCCACTGCCCCCCGCAGAGGAACTGGTAATCCACCGAATCGCGGAAGGCGTCGCACATGCCGCCATGATGACCGGCGAAGCCGACGCCGCTGCGGACCGCCGCGCAGAGGTTGAGCGCTTCGGCCTTTTCGATCTTGGACATCGTATAGATCGGGATGATCAGCGACAGATCGAAAATCGCGGGGTCCGCAAACGCCGCGGTCGTGGTCTCGATCCGCACCTCGAAGCCTTCCGCCTTGAGCCAGCCGCGGATCATCGAGGCGCACAAATCAGGGTCGTGCCCCGGCCAGCCGCCCCATACAATCATTGCCTTGCGCATGTGTCCGTCCTCAGTCGATCTGTCCGGTTTCGCGCCCCGCCGGCAGCATCGCCGGCCGCTCGACGCGGCTCTCGATCCTGACGCGCCGGCCTTCGCTGGCGGAGGTCTGGAAGGCCTCCATTACCTCCAGCACATGAAAGGCGAGCGCGCCGCTGGCGCGGTGCGGCCGCTCGTTCAGGATCGCGGTGGCCATGTCGGCGACGCCGATGGAGCGGAATTCGCCGTCGACGTGGCCGTGCGTCAGCGGCACCGTCTCCCAGTCGCCACCGGTCTTGGCGACCTGGACCTCGCCGCCGAAGCGGTTCGGGTCCGGTACCAGCATGCTGCCTTCCTCCCCATAGATCTCGATCGGCGCGTGTCGGTGCTTCGGCACGTCGAAGCTCATCGTGACCGACACCAACGCCCCGCTCTCGAATTCGAGCGTGCCCGCGACATGGGTGGCGACCTCGACCGGAATCAGCGTGCCATTCATCGGCTCGCTGGTGACGCGGCGCTCCGCACGCGGGCGCGCGGTCGAGCCCTGCACGCCGGCGACTGGCCCGAGCAGCTGCACGAGATCGGTGATGTAATACGGCCCCATGTCGAGCATCGGCCCGCCGCCCCGCAGATAGTAGAAGCCCGGCGCGGGATGCCAGCGCTCATGCCCGGGGCAGCCGAAGAACGCGCTCCCCGCCACGGGCTTTCCGATCGCGCCGTCGTCGATCAGCTTGCGCGCGGTCTGGTGTCCGCCGCCGAGAAAGGTGTCGGGGGCACAGCCGACGCGCAGGTTCTTCTGCGCGGCGAGCTCGATCACCTTGCGGGCCTCGGCGACATCGATGCCGAGCGGCTTCTCGGAATGGACGTGCTTGCCGGCATTCAGCACCGCAAGGCTGACATCGGTGTGGGCGAGCGGCACGGTGAGATTGACGACGATCTCGACGTCATCGCGCCTGAGGAGCTGGTCGACCCGCATGGCCGGCAGGCCGAAAGCAGCACCCTGCCGTTCGGCGACGTCGCTGCGCATGTCGGCGAGTGCCTTCACTTCCAGGACGGGGAAGCGCTGGGCCGCCTTCAGATAAGCGGAGCTGATGACGCCGCAGCCGACGATGCCGATGCCTACTCTTCTCATTGTGGTCTCCGTGAGGCCCCGTTCATCCCTTGACCGCACCCGACGTCAGGCCGGCAACGATGTGCTTCTGCGCCAGAAGGAAGAGGATGATGGTGGGGAGGATGGTCAGGGTGATGAAGGCGAGGATCAGGTGCCACTCGGACGAATACTCGCCCTGATAGACCATGATGCCGAGCGGCCAGGGATACAGCGCGTCGGAGTTGAGCATCACGAGCGGCAGGAGATAAGCGTTCCAGCTGTTCACGAAGGTGATGGTGCCGACGGTCGCCAGGATCGGACGCGACAGCGGCAGCGTCACATAGCGGAAGAACTTGACGTAGCTGCAGCCGTCGACCAGAGCGGCTTCGAGCAGCTCATAGGGGATGTCCTTGAAGAAGCGCCGCAGCAGCAGCACGCTCATCGCGAGGCTGAAGGCGACCTGCGGCAGCGCCACGCCGAAGTAGGTATCGAGCAGCCCGAGATCTCGCACCTTGATGAACAGTGGCAGCACCGCGGTCGCCGCCGGAAACAGCAGGCCTAGCGTCAGATAGCTCAGCAGCATCGAGCTTCCGAAGAACCGGACATGGGCGAAGGTGAACGCCGCCATGGAAGCGACGATCAGGGTCAGGGCCACCGTCAGGGTCGAGATGATGAGCGAGTTGCGAAGCAGCTGCCAGTAGCGACCGGACAACAGGATCTCGGCATAGTTCTGCCACTCCCAATGCTGGGGAAGGCCGAACGGATTGACGCGCAATTCGCCCAGAGATTTGAAGCCGCCGAGGAACGTCGCAAGCAGCGGCACCAGCACGAAGATGGCGACGAGTGTCAGGAACGCCGCCTTGAACAGTGCCGCGGGATCGAACGGCGCTGTTGTGGTCTCTGTCCTATTCATCGCGCATGAACCATCGCTTGTAGGTGAAGGCAAAGGTCACGCAGATCACGAACAGGATGACGCCGATGGCGCTGCCGTAGCCGACGCGCATGCGCGAGATGCCGTTGTTGTAGAGGAAGCTCACCATCGTGTTCGAGGAATCGGCGGGCCCTCCGCGGGTCAGCGGCATGACCAGGTCGAACAGCTGCAAAGAGCCAACGACGGCAAAGAACACCGACAGCCGGATCGTCGGATAGAGCAAGGGGACGACGACGTGACGCAGGCTCTGCGCCCGCGTCGCGCCGTCGATCCGCGCGGCCTCGACCAGGCTCTTGTCGATGCTTTGCAGCGCCGCGATGAACAGCATCATGTGGAAGCCGAAATATTTCCAGACGATGACGATCAGCACCGCCAGCATCGCCGTGTCGGTCGAGGCCAGCAGATGCGGCGGCTCGGCGCCGAAGCTGCGCCAGATCGAGGCGACCAGGCCGTAATCGCCGTCATAGACGAAGCTGAAGATCAGCCCGGTCGCGATCTCGGCGAGAATGTAGGGCATGAAGAACAGCATGCGCAGCGCCACCGCGCCGCGGAACCGCTCCGCGAGCATCAGGGCCAGCGCCAGGGCCAGCGGCAGCTGCACGCACAGCGAGACCGCGATGATCAGGCCGTTGTTGCGCAGCGCCAGCCAGAACGCGCGCGTCTCCAGCACAAAGCGGTAATTGTCGAGCCCGATCCAGTTGGTCGGCTTGCCGAAGCCGTTCCAGTTGAAGGCCGAGTACCAGGCGGCCTCGCCGATCGGCAGCACGACGAACAGCGTGAACAACATCAGCGCCGGCGGCAGGAACAGGATCAGGACGGTGAAGCGGCCGTCCCAGCTGGGCCCGCGCACCACCTGGGCGGCGCGCGATGGCTGCGCAACGCCCATCGCCGGCGAACTCGCAATCGGTCGCGCCACGTCAATTGCCCTGCTTGCGCGCAGCCTCGATCGTCTTGGCCGCCTCCTGCGGGCTCATGCTGCCGCCGGCGATCTCCGCCGAGGCGTCGTTGACGACGCGACCGACCGAAGGACCGAGGCTCTGATCGTAGAAGTTCTGGTGATAGTTCGACTTCGCCAGATTCGACGCGATCTGCTTCATGAAGGAGTTGTTGAGGCCGGCGTCGGCGCCCTGCACCACCGGAACGATGAAGTTGCCGGCCGCAAGCCGCGTCTGTACGTCCTTCGAGATGAAGTATTTGAGGAAGTCGACCGCTTCCTTCGGCGAGCCCTTCGTGATCAGCCAGCCGGTGATGCCGCCGAGCGTGTCGGTCGGCGCGCCCTTGCCGCCCGCCACCGTCGGAAAATCGAACCAGCAGATCTTGTCCTCGCCCAAGCCCACCTTGTCGGCCGCGAGCGCCCGCTGGAGATTGTAGACGGAGCTGATCGCGAGCGTCATCGCCGCCTTGCCGTCGCCGAAATAGCCCACGGCCTGCGGGTTCTTGAAGCCAAGGAAACCGTTCTGGAACGGCTGGAGATCGACCAGCTGCTTGAACAGCTCGCCGGACTTGACGAAGGTGTCGCCGGCGAAGCCGCCGTTCTCGCCGCGCAGCGCTGCCTCGAAGGCCGGCTTGCCGCCGATACGCACGGCGAGATGCGTCCAGTAGAAGTGCAGCGGCCATTTGTCGGCGCCGCCGACCACGATCGGGGTCACGCCCGCCGACTTCAAGGTCTTCACGGCCGCCAGCAGATCGTCCCAGGTCTTGATGGCAGCGGGATCGACCTTCGCCTTGGCCATCAGCTCCCTGTTGCAGACGAAGCCGACCTGCGACAACGCGGTCGGCAGGCCGTAGACGTGGCCATTGTCGGTGAAGGCCGCGAGCGCTGCCGGGGTCAGGCTGTCGCTGTAACCCTTCACCTGATCGGTGATGTCCTCCAACACACCGGCTTCGATCTGCGCCTTCAGGACGCCGCCGGCCCAGCTGTAGATGATGTTCGGCCGGTCCTTGGATTGCAGGATGGTCGGCAGCTTGGCCTTGTAGGCCTCGTTCTCCAGGAACTGCATCTCGACCTTGACGCCCGGATGCGACGCCTCATAGGCGCGGGCGACCTCCTCCCAGATCTTCACCTGGGCCGGGTTGACCTCGATGTGCAACCATTTGACGGTGGTGTCGGCGCTCGCGGCGTTGGCCCAGAGCAGGCATGCGGCAGCGGCGAGTCCCAGCTTCGCGAGCAGTCTCATCACAGTCCTCCCAACCATCTTCTTTTGTTGCGGTAATCCTGTCCTCAAATTTTGAGGTGCGCAACTAAAATTCTGATCTATGCACCTCACTCGGAGGCGTCTAAGCTTTGGAGTCGAGCTGGGCGGCGCGTCGCCCCACGAAAATCAAAGTCGGGAGATGTCCATGGCTGCCACTTATTCCGATCTCGCCCATAAGGTCGTTCTCGTGACCGGCGGCGCATCGGGAATCGGCGCAGCGACCGTGCGGCGCTTTGCACAGCAGCGATCCACCGTCGTGTTCTTCGACATCAAGGCCGATGAGGGCCGCGGCCTGGAGCGCGAATTGTCGGGTCAAGGTCTCAGCGCGCATTTCCAATGCGTCGACCTGACCGACATCGCCGCCTTGCGGGCAGGCGTCGCGGAGGCACGCAAGGCACACGGCGCGATCAACGTCCTCGTCAACAATGCCGCCAACGACGAACGACACAGCACCGAGGAGATGACGCCGGAGTATTGGGACGACCGCGTCGCGGTCAACCTGAAGCACCAGTTCTTCGCTGCGCAGGCCGTGCTGCCGGACATGAAGGCTGTGAATGCCGGCGTCATCATCAATTACGGTTCGATCTCATGGATGGCCGGACAAGGCGGCATGGCCGCCTACACGGCGAGCAAGTCAGCCGTGCTCGGCCTGACGCGCTCGCTGGCGCGCGACTACGGCCCCTACAATATCCGCGTCAACGCGATCGCGCCGGGATGGATTATGACCGAGCGCCAGCTCGAGAAATGGATGACCCCGCAAGGCGAGGTCGAGCTGATGCAGCGGCAATGCCTGAAGCGGAAGCTGATTCCCGACGAGCTCGCGAAGTTCACCGTCTTCCTCGCCTCCGAGGAGGCATCGGCCTGTACATCTCAGCACTACGTCGTGGATGGCGGCTGGGTGTGAGTGACTGCTCCGTCGGTCTATCGCGTCGCAGTCCCCTCAGGTGCAGCGCGCCTTGAAGTTGGCTGCGGTCAGCCTCGTCATCACGTCGTTGAGATGCGCCTGGTCGCGCGTCTCGATCACCAGCTCCAGCAGGGTCGCCTTGGCGGGCAGGTCGGAGAAGGTGCGCTGATGCGACACCTCGATGATGTTGGCGCCGGCATCCGCGAGCAAGGCCGACACGGCCGCGAGCTGCCCCGGGCGGTCGACGATGTCGATCGACAGCTGCGTCAGCCGCCCCTCGCGCGCAAGCTCGCGGGTCAGCACCGAGGCGATCAGGCGGGTGTCGATGTTGCCGCCGCTCAGCACCAGCCCGACATTGCGTCCAGCGAACTGCGCGGGGTGCGCGAGCACCGCCGCGAGGCCGACGGCGCCGGCGCCTTCGACCACCGTCTTCTCGATCGAGATCAAGGTGGCCAGCGCCCGCTCGATCTGCGGCTCGGTGACGAGCAGGATGTCGTCGACGAGGTGGCGGATGATCTCGGTCGTGATGCGGCCAGGCGACTTCACCGCGATGCCTTCCGCCAGCGTATCGCCGCGCATCGGCAGGCCGCTAGCGTTGATGGCGTTGAACATCGACGGATAGAGCTCGGCCTGCACGCCGATGATGCGCAGGCCCGGCTTGAGGGCGCGCGCCGCGACCGCCATGCCGGAGATCAGGCCACCACCGCCGATCGGCACCACCAGCGTGTCGAGCTCGGGGACCACCGCCAGCATCTCGAGCGCGACCGTGCCCTGCCCCGCGACGATCAGCGGATCGTCGTAGGGATGGATCATGGTCATGCCCTTGGCCGCACCGTGCTCCCTGGCGAACGTGCCCGCCTCCTCCAGCGTAGCTCCGGAGATCATGACGTCGGCGCCGTGCCGTTTGGTGTTCTCCACCTTCACCATCGGCGTGCCCACCGGCATCACGATGGTGGCGGGAATTCCGAGACGCCGCGCGTTGTAGGCCACGCCCTGCGCATGGTTGCCGGCGGACATCGCGATCACGCCGCGCTCGCGCTGCTCGGCTGACAGCGCGTTCAACCGGTTCAGCGCGCCGCGCTCCTTGAACGAGGAGGTGAACTGCAGGTTCTCGAATTTGAGCCAGATGTTGCAACCGCAGATCTCGCCCAACGTCCGGCTTTGGTTGCAGGCGGTGGCCAGCACCGCGCCGCCGATGGTGTCCGCGGCGGCGCGCACATCGCTCAACGTCACGGGCAGCGCGGTCAGATCGATGGCGGTCATGGCTCTGCCCATCCTTCAACGTGCATCATTGCACAGCGATGCCGACGAAGCGCCGGCGCTCGCACGATATTGCCGATACGAGCCGACCGCCGGCGCGGTCGGACGGTTCGCGTCGAGCTCAGGCCCCGAGATCGGGCAGCCCAAGCATCAGCCTCATGTTCTGCACGGCCGCGCCCGAGGCGCCCTTGCCGAGATTGTCGAGGCGCGCCACCAGCACCGCCTGGTGATGCTTGTCGCTCGCGAACACATGGAGCTCGAGCTTGTTGGTCTCGTTCAGCGCCTCCGGCTCGAGCCGGCCGCTCCTGGCCGCCGCGCCGTCGAGCGGCATCACCGAGACATACTTGCTGCCGGCATAGTGCTTTGCCAGGGCGGCCTGCAGGTCCGCACCACCGGGCTTGCCCGGCAGCGTGTCCAGTTGCAGCGGCACCGAGACCAGCATGCCCTGCCGGTAGTTGCCGACCGAGGGAATGAAGATCGGCCGCCGCGTCAGTCGCGAATAAAGCTGCAGTTCCGGCAGATGCTTGTGCTCGAGACTGAGGCCATAGAGCTCGAAATTGGGCGCGGTGCCGTTCTCGTAAGCCGCAATCATCGTCTTGCCACCGCCGGAATAGCCGCTCACCGCATTCACGGTGACCGGATAGTCCTGCGGCAGCAGGCCGGCATCGACCAGCGGCCGCAGCAGCGCGATGCCGCCGGTCGGATAGCAGCCGGGATTGGAGACCTTGCGCGCGCTCCGGATCTTGTCGGCCTGGTCGGCCGCCAATTCGGGAAAGCCATAGGCCCAGTCCGGCGCGACCCGATAGGCGGTCGACGCGTCCAGCACCTTCGGCGCCGACGAGCCCATGCCGTCGATCAACGCGACGGTCTCCTTGGCCGCGTCATCCGGCAGGCAGAGGATGACGAGATCCACCTCAGCCATCAGCTCGCGCTTGGCGGCGGGATCCTTGCGCCTGTCGTCGGCGATCGTCTTCACGACGATGTCGTTCTGATGCGCCAGCCGCTCGGCGATCCCGAGGCCGGTCGTCCCCGAGCCGCCGTCGACGAACACGGAACGGGTCGCGGCGCCGGTTGCGGTGTGAGCCTTCGGCGGGCTGCTATCGATCACGGTCATGACACGCTCCTTCAGGTCTGGGGTTCGCCGGCAAAGGCCTGGGGCCGCGCCTGCCGCATGAGAGAGGAAATCTGTTGCGAGCCGATGTCGGACTGCTCGCCGAGCCTGGCTGCAATCGCCGCGTAATCCGCTTCGGACTTGTGCTGATTGAGCTTGAAGCTGCCCTCGACGGTCTCGATCGTCATGACGATTCCGACGATCGCCTTGCGCATCGCCTCGAGGCGTCCCGCCGTCATCTTGTCCGAGGTCCACGGCTTCTTCGGCAGCAGGCGCTGCTCGAACTTGGCACTAACCTCGTCCACCTGCCGCGCAAGCTCAGCCTCGGACAGGATCCGCGCCGTGCCGGTCAGATGCACCGCCTGATAGAGCCAGGTCGGCACCTGGTCGGGCGACACGTACCAGTCGGCCGAGACATAGGCATCGGCGCCGCTCACGGCGAGCAGCCAGGGCGTCGCGCCGTCGGCAACCTTGGCCAACGGATTGTTGCGCGCGACATGAAAGAACGCCTGCGGCGTGCCGTCGTTCAGCGCCCCCAGGTGAAACGGCACCAGCGACGCAATCGGCTTGCTGCCGTCCCACGCGCAGACCGTGCCGAACCCGCGCGCGTCCGCAAAGCCGAGGCTCGCGGCGCGGTCAGGCTTGAAGGGCGGTGGCGTGTACATCGGAAACTCCTGCTGGACGAAGGAGCCGCCTGATCAATCGCGCTGCAAGGAGAAGGATTGCCGCGGGACCGGATCCGGCGGCAAGGGCTGTGATCTCAAACGCAGATCATCGCCCGTACCGCGGGGGTACGACGGCGCATTCCGGCGATCATGTTGGTCGCTGCGTGGATCATGGGCGCAGGCGTATAAGGCCGCACGGTTCCTGCGTCAAGATCGCAACTCTCCGGCGCGCATCAGACCGCACGCCAGAGCCATTCCATGATGCGGCCGATGATGTCGCCAAACAGCAGCAGCACCGCCGACCACATCAGCGCCGAGACGAAATTGGCAACCTGGAACACGAGATAAGGCATCTCGAAGATGCCGGCCGCCAGCGGCACCGAGGCGCGCAACGGCCCGAAGAACCGGCCGATGAAGATGCTCGGTACACCCCAGTCGCGCACGAAGGCTTCGCCGCGCGGCAGCAACTCCGGATAGCGCGACAGCGGCCACATCTGGGCGACACGATCCTTGTAGCGGTAGCCGAACCAGTAGGAGACCCAGTCGCCGAGCGCTGCACCGATGCCGCCGGCCAGCCACACCGGCCAGAAACTGATGCCGGTCGCCCCGATCAGGGCGCCGATCGCAACCAGGGCGCCCCAGGCGGGAATCAGCAGCGAAATGAAAGCGAGCGACTCGCCGAAAGCGAGCAGCAGGACGATCGGAGCAGCCCAGGCCTGATGGTCGCGCACGAAATCAGCAACCGCGCGGCCAAAATCTTCCATCTGCTCGATGCCTTTCCCGCTATGGAGCCCTAAGTCCTTGAAGGCTTTCGCGGTTCCCTGACTCAGACTGGTACGCCACCGGGCCCGCCCACTTCAAGTCACAACAACCGGCCGTCTGCGTGAACGAAGGTCCATCGGCCCAGGGAACGGGCGAAGGCGGTGCCGGAGCGCCCAGGGGCGATGTTTCCGGGGTCATTGTTTTATGCCCGTCCATGGCATAGTCAGGCTCAACGATTCGTTCCATCTTGCGCGAGCGCAACATCAAATTCCATGGGTAAGCCGTTGAAATCAGCTGCAAAAGCCAAGGGCAAGGGTGTCGCCGACCCGTTGGCGGCGTTCGCCGCCAAGGGCAAGGCCCCGGCCAAGCCAGCCGCCCGCGCGGCGGGTGCGGAGGGCGATTACACCGCCCGTGACATCGAGGTGCTCGAGGGCCTGGAGCCGGTGCGCCGCCGGCCCGGCATGTATATCGGCGGCACCGACGAGAAGGCGCTGCACCACCTGTTCGCCGAGGTCATCGACAACTCGATGGACGAGGCGCTCGCCGGCCACGCCACCTTCATCGAGGTCGAACTCGACGCCGAGGGTTTCCTCACCGTGACCGACAACGGCCGCGGCATCCCGATCGATCCGCATCCGAAGTTCCCGAAGAAGTCGGCCCTCGAAATCATCATGTGCACCCTGCACGCGGGCGGCAAGTTCGATTCCAAGGTGTACGAGACCTCGGGCGGCCTGCACGGCGTCGGCATCTCCGTGGTGAATGCGCTGTCGACCCGGCTCGAGGTCGAGGTCGCGCGCAACCAGAAGCTCTACCGCATGATCTTCGAGCGCGGCCATCCGAAGGGCAAGCTCGAGGAAATCGGCAAGGTCGCCAACCGGCGCGGCACGAGGGTGCGCTTCCAGCCCGACCCGACCATCTTCGGCGCCAAGGCGACGTTCAAGCCGCAGCGCCTGTTCAAGATGGCCCGCTCGAAGGCCTATCTGTTCGGCGGCGTCGAGATCCGCTGGAAGTGCGACCCGTCGCTGCTGAAGGGCATCGAGGACGTCCAGCCCGAGGCGACCTTCCATTTCCCCGGCGGCCTGAAGGACTACCTGGCGGCCGCGATCCACGCCGACACGCTGGTCCATCCCGACATCTTCGCCGGCAAGTCCGGCCGGACCGGCGGCCATGGCGGCTGCGAATGGGCGGTGGCCTGGACCGCCGACGCCGACGGCTTCCTGTCGTCCTACTGCAACACGATTCCGACGCCCGATGGCGGCACGCACGAATCGGGCATCCGCAGCGCCCTGCTGCGCGGCCTGAAGGACCACGCCGAGCGTGTCGGCCAAGGCAAGCGCTCAGCCAACATCACCTCCGAGGACATCATGGCGGGCGCCGCCATCATGCTCTCGGTGTTCGTGCGCGAGCCGGAATTCCAGGGCCAGACCAAGGATCGTCTCGCTACCGCCGAGGCTCAACGCATCGTCGAGCAGGCCGTCAAGGATCCGTTCGACCATTGGCTGTCCGGCAACCCGGTGCAGGCAAATCGCCTGCTCGACTTCGTTGTCGAGCGCGCCGAGGAGCGCATCCGCCGCCGCCAGGAGAAGGAAACGGCGCGCAAGACGGCCACCAAGAAGCTGCGGCTGCCGGGCAAGCTCGCCGACTGCACCGACGCCGGCACTGAAGGCTCCGAGCTGTTCATCGTCGAGGGCGATTCGGCCGGCGGCAGCGCCAAACAGGCGCGCGACCGCAAGAAGCAGGCTGTGCTGCCGCTACGCGGCAAGATCCTCAACGTCGCCTCCGCCGGCAAGGACAAGCTGACCGCCAACGCCCAGCTCGCCGATCTCGTGATGGCGATCGGCGCCGGCACCGGCACGTCGTATCGCGAAGAGGATCTGCGCTATCAACGCATCATCATCATGACCGATGCCGACGTCGATGGCGCCCACATCGCCTCGCTGCTGATCACCTTCTTCTACCGGCAGATGCCGCGGCTGATCGACGAGGGCCACCTGTACCTGGCCGTGCCGCCGCTGTATCGGCTGACCCACAACAGCAAGACGTTCTACGCCCGCGACGACGCCCACAGGGACGAGATCCTCAAGCGCGAGTTCAACGCCAACGCCAAGGTCGACATCGGCCGCTTCAAAGGCCTCGGCGAGATGATGCCTGCGCAGTTGAAGGAAACCACCATGGATCCGTCAAAGCGAACCCTGCTCCGGGTGACGCTGATCGCCGATGATCGCGACGGCACCGCCGACTCCGTCGAACGCCTGATGGGCACCAAAGCGGAGGCGCGCTTCGCCTTCATCTCGGAAAAGGCGGAGTTCGCAAGCGACGAACTGCTCGACGTCTAGCTTTTGACCCAACTTCTCGCATCGATTGCAGGTTCCACGCACTCGCGTGGGCCTGCTTTTTCTTTTTATAAACAATCTGTTACCATCGCGCTCGACGTCCCGCACCGCACTTTCCCCTCCACTGTGCTCAACCGGCAACAGCTTTTGGGCACCAATCGGCTATAGTTCAGGCACATCCGGCGAGGGAATCGCCGCCGCTTTCCGGTCTGTCCGACCCGTCGATCTCTTGGGGAATTGAATATGAAAAAGCTTTTGCTTGCTGCGACCGCGGTGGTGGCGATGACGGGTGCAGCGTCGGCTGCCGATCTGGCCGCCCGCCCCTATGCGAAGGCTCCGATGGCTGCGCCGGTCGCGCCGAGCTGGACCGGCTTCTACATCTTCGGCGGTGGCGGTGGCGGCCTCTGGAACGCTGACACCAACATCGTCAGCACTGCGACGGGTGCCGCTCTCATCGGCCTCAACCAGAAGCAGGGTGGCGAAGGCTGGCTGGGCACCGCCGGTGCCGGCTACGACTGGCAGGTGACCCCGAGCTGGGTGTTCGGTATCCTGGCTGACGGTCAGTTCGGCAGCATCAAGGGCACGATCCAGGATCAGGGCCCGTTCATCGCCGGCAACATCAAGAACGACTACTCGTGGGCCGTCGGCGCGCGCGTCGGTTATCTCGTTGCCCCGAACGTTCTGTCCTACGCCAACGCCGGCTACTCCAGCTCGCACTGGAAGGGCACCACTCTCCTCAGCACGGTCACTGGCGCGCCCTCCGGCCTGCACACCGACGGCTTCGATCGCAGCGGCTGGTTCATCGGCGGCGGCGTCGAGAACAACCTGAACTTCTTCGGCATCACCGCGCCGGGCTGGTTCATGAAGACCGAGTACCGTTCGGCCTTCTACGACCGCAAGAACATCACCGAGCGCGTGGATGGCACGAACGCCGCGTTCGGCCGCGACATCACCTTCAAGCCGTGGGTCCAGACCATCACCACCTCGCTGGTCTACCGCTTCAACTGGACCGGCCCGGTGGTCGCCAAGTACTGAGCCGTCCCCACTCGGCATCTCGAATTCGCTGCGAAAAGCCCCGGTTGATCTGGGGCTTTTTGTTTTGACGCGCGATCCGCTGGTCATCCGTCCCTTCCGCCGCTAGCTTCCTCTTCACAAAACTTCACAAAAAAGACGGCTGCAGCGTCTCCCATGCGGTGACGCCGGTCGACGAGGGAGGAAAAGGCCATGCGGAGATTCCTGATGATCGGCGGCCTGCTTCTGCTCGCCGTCGGCCTGCTCTGGGTTGGTCAGGGCACCGGGGTGGTGGCGTGGCCGCGGACCAGCTTCATGATCAACCAGCTGCAATGGGCCGGCTACGGTGTCGGCATGGGTGCGCTCGGCCTGGTGATGATCTGGCAGGGCACCTGCTGACCCTTTTTTCAAATCAATCTGGAGATGATGCATGGCGGGCCGTTTCGACCTCAAGGGCAAGGTTGCGATCGTGACAGGAGGCAATGGCGGAATCGGTCTCGGCATGGCCCGCGGGCTCGCTGAGGCAGGCGCCGATATCGCCGTTGTCGGCCGCAACGAGGTCAAGTCGCAGACAGCCGTGGCCGATCTCACCGCCCGGGGCGTCCGGGCCGTCGCGGTCACGGCCGATGTCAGCAACAAGGACGACGTCGCGGCGATGGTTGCGCGTGTCACGGCAGAGCTCGGCCGCATCGACATCCTGATCAACAACGCCGGCATGAGCATCCGCAAGCCGCCGCACCAGCTCGAGCTGGAGGAATGGCAGCAGGTGATCGACACCAATCTCACCAGCGCCTTTCTGTGCTCGAAGGCCGCCTACCCCGCACTCAAGGCCGCAGGCCGCGGCAAGGTCATCAATATCGGCTCGATGCTGTCGATCTTCGGCGCCAGCTTCGCGCCGGCCTACGCCGCCAGCAAAGGCGGCATCGTGCAATACACGCGCGCTTGCGCCTGCGCCTGGGCGCCCGACAACATCCAGGTCAATGCCATCCTGCCGGGCTGGATCGACACCGATCTGACGCGCGCGGCCCGCAAGCAGATCGACGGCCTGCACGACCGCGTGCTGGCACGCACGCCGTCAGGACGTTGGGGCGACATCGACGATTTCGCCGGGATCGCCACCTTCCTGAGCTCGCCCGCTTCGGACTTCGTCACGGGCACCGCGATTCCGGTCGACGGCGGCTATTCGATCATGGCGTGAAGCCGGCCCGTCAACGCCGGAAGCTCTTGATCTCGGAGACGCTGCCGTCGCGGTAGGTCAGCTCGACCGAGACGAACTTCGTCGCCGGCGGCAGCTTGAGGTAGGGCATGGCGTTGGAAGGGATCGCGATCGGATCGCGCATGTCGCAGCCGGGCATGTTCAGCACCTTGTCCGGCACGGTGCTGTCGATGCCGATGCGCACCTCGCGGATCGCGCAGCGGTACGACATCAGATGCGTGTAGTAGACCAGCAGGCCGTTGAACTCGCGGAACGACAACCAGCTGGTCGCGGTCATATCGAGGATCTTGCGCTGGTCGCGCACCAGCGCGACCTCCGGCTCGAAGCGGATCGGAAACGGCCCCTGCATCTCGCCTGATGCATCGACATAGCGGACCTGGATAGTGCCGGCCGGCGCATCCGCGGGCAATTGGATCGAGGGATTGGGCATGCGCTTGCGCGTGCGCGGATCGAGCACGTCCATGAAGCCGGTCTCGCGGAAGTCTCCGCTCTCCCCCATGCGCCAGGAAATGCCGAGCGTGGGATCGGCGATCGAGAAGGTGACCGTCCAGCCGCCATTGTGGCGCGAGAACATCGCAATCGGCGCGTTCAGGATCTCGTTGGCCGGAGGAATGCGCGGCGCGGAGACGGGAGGAAGCGCTGCGAGCTTCTGCTGCGGCTCGGCGGGCTTGTCGGCGGCGGCCGGCCCCTTTGCCATGCCGTTGAGGAAGACGTCGTCGACCATCTGGTCGAAATAGACCGGGATCTGCTTGTGACGCACGGTCTCGGCGAGCTCGCTGACCGCGCGCCGAGTCCGCTGCGCCACCTGCACCAGGTTGACGCCGGGCTGCGTCAGCTCCTTGGCGAAGGTGCGGGTGAATACCGAGTTCGGATTGGCGTCGTCGTTCGAGAGCCGGTCGAGCGCCGTCTGCCGAGGACCGGCCGAGAACACCGAGAACACGCCCTCGGGCAACTGGGTCATCGGCGCGAGGCCGCCGGCACCTGCGACCGCGCGCGTGCCCGAACGCTCGAACGGATTGTTGCGGCAGGCGTCGAAGACGAGAATCGAGGTGCGCGCCTTCTTGTTCTGCAGCCGCTCGATGATGCGGTCCGCGAGGATCGAGGCGTCGCGCACCAACTCTTCCTGTCCTTCAGTCGCAGCCGGCACGTCGGTCGGCAGCAGGAAGTTCTGGCCCGCAATTTCGAATCCGTGGCCGGCGTAGAAGAAGAATGCGGTGTCACCGGACTCGACGGCGTTGTCGAACGTCAGCAATGTCTGGCTGAACTGCTGGCGATTGAGATTCTCGGCGACCATGACGCTGAAGCCGAGCTGCTTCAGCGTGTCGCCCATCGTGCGTGCGTCGTTGACGGCCTTCTGCAGCTTCGGAACGAAGCGGTAGTCGTTGTTGCCGATCACGAGCGCAACGCGCTTCTCGGCTTGTGCGGCGGCTGGCGCCAGAACCACCACCAGCACCGCCAGCCCGCACGCCAGCCACGTCCGCATCGATCTCATCGTTCGTCCCTGCTCTCATCGCGTGGGCTGCCGCCTTCGATAGTCGGCGGTACGCCGCCCCCGGTTCATGCCCGAACCGCCTGCGGCCGCTCCTCCCCGCCGAACACACGCCGCAATTCCGTCGACAATTCGACCAGAGCGCTTTCCGCGACCGGCCGCCAAGAGCTTCGGAGCACCCGAATACGACAGCTCGACGACAGGTTGCCTGCAAATAATGCAAAAACATTAAGCTTTTTCGGCACTTCCTCCCCCTCTTCCATTGACTTTGCGGGATTCGCCCCTATCTTCCCGTTCAGCGCGGCCGGGATCGGATCCGATTCCCACACATTGACCGCGGGTCAGCGTAAGTCAGAACACCCCCAGCTTCCTTAGAGCATGCCGTTTCGGGGTTGAACGCGACCACAGCCTTTTACCCCTCGATTCCTAACGGCGGCGTCGAATAGAGGCCCCGTCGCCTGTTGGCGCGTGACACAGAGGCTCGATGTCCTTTTCCAATCTCGGCTTGTCCGACAAGGTGTTGGCTGCAGTTGCGGCCACCGGTTACACCACCCCGACCCCCATCCAGGAACAGGCGATCCCTCACGTTCTGGCGCGCCGCGACGTGCTCGGCATCGCCCAGACCGGCACCGGCAAGACCGCCGCTTTCGTCCTGCCGATGCTCACCATTCTCGAAAAGGGCCGCGCCCGGGCGCGGATGCCGCGGACCCTGATCCTGGAGCCGACGCGCGAGCTGGCCGCCCAGGTCAAGGAGAATTTCGACCGCTACGGCGCCGGACAGAAGCTCAACGTTGCCCTTCTGATCGGCGGCGTCTCCTTCGGGGACCAGGATGCCAAGCTGACCCGCGGCGTCGACGTCCTGATCGCCACCCCCGGCCGCCTGCTCGACCACACCGAGCGCGGTGGATTGCTGCTCACCGGCGTCGAGCTCCTGGTCATCGACGAAGCGGATCGCATGCTCGACATGGGGTTCATTCCGGACATCGAGCGCATCTGCAAGCTCGTCCCATTCACCCGCCAGACGCTGTTCTTCACCGCGACCATGCCGCCGGAGATCCGGCGCATCACCGAGGCCTTCCTGCACAATCCGCAGAAGGTCGAAGTGTCGAAACCGGCGACGACGGCGGTCACCGTCACGCAGCTGCAGGTGCCCTCGGGACGCGAGGCGCATCAGAAGCGCGAGGTGCTGCGCAGGCTGTTGCGGGATGCCAAGGATCTCAACAACGCGATCATCTTCTGCAACCGCAAGCGCGACGTCGCCATCGTTCACAAGTCGCTGCAGAAGCATGGTTTCAGCGTCGGCGCCCTGCACGGCGACATGGACCAGTCGGCCCGCACCGCGGCGCTCGATCAGTTCCGCAAGGGCGAGCTGCCCTTGCTCGTGGCCTCCGATGTCGCGGCACGCGGCCTCGACATTCCCGAAGTGAGTCACGTCTTCAATTTCGACGTTCCGCACCATTCGGATGACTACGTTCACCGCATCGGTCGTACCGGCCGCGCCGGACGGACCGGTACCGCGATCTCGATCGTCTGCCCTGCCGAGCAGAAGTCGATGGTCGCGATCGAGAAGCTGATCGGACAGAGCATTCCGACCATCGAAGGCGACTACGAAGTAACCGAGGCCGCGCGCGATGATGATACGCGTGAGCGCCGTCCGCGCGACAGTTCACGCCGCAGCCGCGGCAAGACACCGCGTGAGCGCGAGCCGCGTGAGCCCCGTGAGCGCGAGCACCGTGAACGCGAGCCGCGCGAGCGCGAGAGGGAGCCGCGTCCGGCCGCAGCCGCCCCGCGCTCGGCCCAGCCCGCCTCACCTCGACCCGCACCCAGCGCCCGGAGCGAGCAGCCGCGCAACGAGCAGCCTCGCAATGAATCCCGACGGCCGCGACGCGACCACGACAACGAGCCGGCCGATCATTCGCATCTGCCCGCGTTCCTGCTCCGTCCGGTCCGCGCGCCGCTCCCCTGAGCGGTCCAAGCTCCGGGCTCCGCAGACAGGGGCGCTCGGAGTTCCGCCCGCGTTTTCTTCTGCTGGTCTCACATGGGTTAAGTTGTTCGATCGCGAGTGCAGCGCGATCGTGACTGATGCTGCGTGCTGGCGACGCTCCGACGCAGCTAATTGCGCGCTTATGCAGCTCATTGAACATATGGAATGACGGCCATCCTGTAAGCGTCGCTTGACGTTTGCCCGTGACTCTACGGCCGTATTTACCCCTGGTTCACACACGTCCTTTAGCTTGGCCGGCATTGTTTAAATTCATTGCTGTGACGGCGACGCGGGCGATTGGGGAGAACCTGTTGTGGTCAATGCGCTTGATGAACACGAACGCACGATAGCCTTCGCCGAGGTCGCGCTCAGCCAGATCAAGACGTTGCGTCACGCGGCCAACCCGCGCAACTACGAGATCTGGTACGTCTATGCGACGGGCTACAATGCGCAGCTGAACGAGATCATCAACGGAACGCTGTCCCGCAACGGCAAGCTGTCCCAGGCCGATCTCGACCAGCTCTATGAATCCTATCTCGCGCATCTCAAGACGTCGGACCGCATCGACAAGGTCGGCGCGCGCGTCGTCGGCGAGATCGACGACCTGATGACCATGATCACGGACGCTCTCGGCCGGACTGCGAGCTACGATGCGAGCCTCGCAGGCGCCGACCGGATGCTCGCCGCGGCCAACAGCCGCGAGCAGCTCGTCGATATCATCGAGGCGCTCGCGCATTCGACCAAGCAGATGCGGGAGACCAACCGGGTTCTCGAGGAGCGGCTGTCGCTGTCCAAGGACGAGATCAGCGGACTGCAGCACAGCCTCGAAGCGATCCGTGCCGAGAGCCTGACCGATCCGCTCACCGGGCTCGGCAACCGCAAATATTTCGACCGGATGATCGAGACGGCGGTGCAGACGGGGCTTGCGACCGATCAGCCGTTGTCGCTGCTGATGTTCGACATCGATCACTTCAAATCGTTCAACGACTCCTACGGTCACCTCACCGGCGACCAGGTCCTGCGCCTCGTGGGAATGACCCTGAAGCACGCCATCAAGGGCCAGGACATCGCCGCGCGCTACGGCGGCGAAGAGTTCGCGGTCGTGCTGCCGAACACTTCGCTGCGGCAGGCGTTGACCGTCGCCGACCAGATCCGTCGCGCCGTGACCGCGAAGGAGCTGAAGAAGAAGTCGACCGGTGAGATCCTGGGTCGCGTCACCATTTCGGTCGGCGTGTCGATGCTCCGCGCCGGCGACGACACCGATGCGCTGATCGAACGCGCCGACGCCTGCCTCTATGCCGCCAAACGCGGCGGCCGCAACAAGGTGGTGTGCGAGAGCGATCCCGAATATGCGGCGGCCACGCGCGGCCAGGTCGCCTGACGGCAGCCGACCTGCGGCGTTGCCAGCACCCTCAGCGCGTTCGCGAAGCGGCCCCGCTGCGCGTCTTGCGGCCGGTCGCGGCCGCCTTCCCTGCGGCCGCCTTGCCGGCGCTCTTGGCAGCCTTCCGCGTCTTGGCCGGCTTCACTGCCTTCTTGGCCGCCCGGGGCTTCGCTTCACTTGGGGCTGGCTTGCTGCGCGACGCTCCGCGCTTCGTCCTGGTCCGTTTGCTCAGGGCGGCCCTCTGGGCTGCCGCAAACGCCTCTCTTGCCCAAACTGCAAACTCGTCGGTGTCGTCGAACAGATGCGCCGGCACCTGCCAGTACGACCGCACGGTCATGGTCCGCGCGCGCGTTTCGTACGAAAACGGCTTGGATCCTGCGGCCTCGAACTTCCCGAAGCTCGCTTCGTCGGCCCGCAGATAGAGGCCGCTGCGCAGTGCCAGCGCAAAGTTGATGCCGTCCGCAGAGATCCCGAAACCGGAAAACATCCGCCGGATCGTGACCGGACCGAAGCCCGCGAACAGATCGATCAGGAACTCGCGGTCCATCGCGACACCTCCCGCCAACACCCAGTTGCTCCCTGGGTTTGTCGGTCGGGAACGTGGCGCGTGTCAATGTCCGGAACGCGACAGGTCCGGATCCAGTGCTGACGGAAAGCGAACGGTCACACCTCGGCCGGCTTCAATTGCACCGACTCGCCGCACCCGCAGGCGCTGATCTGGTTCGGGTTGTTGAAGACGAACTGGGCCTGCATCTTGTCGGCCTGGTAGTCCATCTCGGTGCCCAGCAGGAACAGCACCGCCTTGGGATCGACGAGGATCTTGACGCCCTTGTCCTCGACGACCTCGTCGGTCGGCCGGACGTCGTGGGCATATTCGACCGTATAGGACTGGCCGGCGCAGCCGCCGTTCTTGACGCCGACGCGCAGGCCGATGATCTCGGACTCCGCGCGCTCGGTCAGCTCGCGGATGCGCGTGGCTGCCGCATCGGTCAACCGCATCACCTGGGGACGGGGCCGCGGCTTGGGCTTGCTGGCAACTGGCGTGTTCGTCATATCGGTCATCTGGTCAATCCCGGCGTTCGATCAATCCGACCGCCATTCAAACTTCGTGCCTCACCACATGTTGAGCACGAGGCGTGCCTCGTCGCTCATCCGGTCCGGCGTCCATTGCGGCTCCCAGACGATGCTGACGTTGACGATGCCGACGCCCGGGACACTCGCAATCGCGTTCTCCACCATCGTCGGCAGCTCGCCGGCCGCCGGACAGTTCGGCGTCGTCAGCGTCATCAGCACGTCGACGCTGCGGTCGTCCTTGATGTCGACCTTGTAGATCAGGCCCAGCTCGTAGATGTCGGCCGGGATCTCCGGGTCGAACACCGTCTTCAGCGCCGCGATGATTTCGCTGGAGAGCCGTTCGGTCTCCTCCATCGGCAGCGCCGAATGAGTTTCGATAGTCTGAGTTTTGACGTCGGCGGTGTCGGTCATGCAAACAAATCCTGCGCCTTGATCAATGCCTGTACCAGCTGATCGACCTCTTCCCTCGTATTGTACATGCCAAACGAGGCCCGGCAGGTCGCGGTGACGTTGAATCTCTCCAAAAGCGGCATCACGCAATGCGTGCCAGCCCGCACGGCGACGCCCTGGCGGTCGATCACGGTCGCGATGTCGTGGGCGTGCGCGCCCTTCATCTCGAACGAGATCACCGGCCCCTTGCCCTTGGCGGTGCCGATCAGCCGCAGCGAATTGATCTCGCGCAGCCGCTCTTGCGCATAGGTGAGCAGGTCGTGCTCGTGCGCAGCGATGCGCTCCTTGCCGACCGAGTTGACATAGTCGATGGCAGCGCCCAATCCGACTGCCTCGACGATCATCGGGGTGCCCGCCTCGAAACGGTGCGGCGGGTCGCCATAGGTGACGACATCGCGCGAGACCTCGCGGATCATCTCGCCGCCGCCATTGAAGGGGCGCATCGCGGCGAGCCGATCGTATTTGCCGTAGAGCACGCCGATGCCGGTCGGCCCGTACAGCTTGTGACCGGTGAAGACGTAGAAGTCGCAATCGATGTCCTGCACATCGATGGCCAGATGCACCGCCGCCTGACTGCCGTCGACCAGCACCGGAATGCCGCGCGCATGCGCGATGCGCACGACCTCCTTCACGGGCACGAGTGTGCCGAGCATGTTCGACATCTGCGTGATGGCGACCAGCTTGGTCTTCGGCGTGAGCAGCTTCTCGAACTCGTCGATCAGGAAGTTGCCGTCGTCATCGACCGGGGCCCATTTGATCACAGCACCCTGGCGCTCGCGCAAGAAGTGCCACGGCACGATGTTGGAATGGTGCTCCATGATCGAGAGCACGATCTCGTCGCCCTCGCCGATGTTCGGCCCGCCCCAGGACGACGCCACGAGGTTGATCGCCTCGGTCGCGTTGCGGGTGAAGATGATCTCCTCGCTGCGCCGCGCGTTGAGAAAGCGCGTCACGCGCTCGCGGCCGCCCTCATAGGCTTCGGTCGCGGCATTGGCGAGATAATGCAGGCCGCGATGCACGTTGGCGTATTCGCTGGTGTAGGCCTGCGTCATGCGGTCGAGCACCGCGCGCGGCTTCTGCGCCGAGGCGGCGTTGTCGAGATAGACCAGCTTCTTCCCATAGACCTGCAGCGCCAGCGCCGGAAAGTCCTCGCGGATGCGGGCGACGTCGTAGGAACCGTTGGCGACGGCCGGATGCGTGCTCATGCGCGCGCCTCCATCCAGTCCTGGGCGGAAGCGATGACGCGCTCGCGCAAATCATCGTCCTCGATCGCCTCGATGGCCTCACCGACGAAGGCCTGGATCAGCAGCGCCTGCGCCTGCTTCTCGGGAAGACCGCGGGCACGCAGATAGAACAACAGGCTGTCGTCGAGCGCGCCGGCAGTGGCGCCGTGGCCGCAAGAGACGTCGTCAGCGAAGATCTCGAGCTCCGGCTTGCTGTCGGCCTCGGCCTCATCGGACAGCAGCAGCGCCCGCGTCATCATCTTGCCGTCGGTCTGCTGCGCGTCCTGGCAGACGATGATGCGTCCCTGGAACACGGAGTGCGCGCGATCATCGAGCACGGCGCGAAAATTCTCACGGCTGGTGCAGCCGGGCACCGCGTGATCGACCACCAGCGTCATGTCGCCATGCTGCTTGTCGCGCAGCAGGTTGACGCCGTTGACGATCAGCTCACTGCCTTCGCCCGCCATGGTGAAGAACGCCTGCAGCCGGCTGACGGCGGCGCCGCTGGTCATGTTGAACAGGTTGAGCCTGGACTTGGCGCCGACCGTGAACAGTTCGAACGAGACGTTCACGGCGTCAGCGGCATCGCGCATCAGCCGGACATGCGACAACTGAGCCTCGTCGCCGACCCACACCACCGCGGCATCGTTGGCCTGGTAGGCGCCGGCGCCGGCGGCGGCGATCG
The DNA here is from genome assembly GCF_032381435.1 of Bradyrhizobium sp. SZCCHNR1002. Lineage (NCBI taxonomy): Bacteria > Pseudomonadati > Pseudomonadota > Alphaproteobacteria > Hyphomicrobiales > Nitrobacteraceae > Bradyrhizobium > Bradyrhizobium sp. SZCCHNR1002. Next base: position 525,343 of record NZ_JAUHIS010000001.1, on the reverse strand, counting down.
CGCTCTCGACCAGAGCCACGCGCGCGCCCTGCCCGACCCGCACATGCGAGCGGCTATAGCGCGCCGTCTTGGAGGCGGTGGCGACATGAATGAGTTGCAGAGGCGACGAGAGCTGCGTGCCGTCGGCCACCGTGACCACGACGCCGTCGGTCACGAGCGCCGCGTTCAGCGACAGCATGGGATCGCTGGTCTTGGTGAGCAGCAAGTCGCCACGGGAGTCATTGGATTGCTCGTCGAGAACCGCGCGCAACATCCGCACCGTCACGCCGGAAGGCAGTGCCGCGAGATCCGACAGATCGGTGGCAACGACGCCATCGACCAGCACCAGCTTGGTCGCGCCTTCGATCGCAGCCTCTGCAACCGCAGCCTTCGCCCGCGTCAGCGCTGCGGCATCGGGCGGGCCCGCCAGCGGCAGAACCTCGCGCACCAGCGCGCGCAGGTCGGTGTACTTCCATTCCTCGATGCGCCGGTGCGGCAGGCCGGTGCGCTCGAAGGCCGCGAAGGCTTCGCGCCGGATCTCAGCCACCTTGCCGGTGCCGGGCAGCCGGCCCTGGGCGGCAGCGAACACGCTGCTCGCCGCCGGACCGCTGTCGTTCTTGACCAAAGCTACGTTCATCACAGATCCATTCAGGCCAGCGATCAGGCCGCGTCTTCAAACTGGGCGTAACCGGACGCCTCCAGCTCGAGCGCGAGCTCCTTGCCGCCGCTTTTCACGACGCGGCCCTTCGACATCACGTGAACGACGTCGGGCACGATGTAGTTCAGAAGCCGCTGGTAGTGGGTGATCACGATCATCGAGCGCTCGGGCGAGCGCAGCGCATTGACGCCGTCGGCGGCGATGCGCAGCGCGTCGATGTCGAGGCCGGAATCCATCTCGTCGAGGATGCACAGCGACGGCTGGAACAGCGCCATCTGCAGCACCTCGTTGCGCTTCTTCTCGCCGCCGGAGAACCCGACATTGACGCCGCGCTTGAGCATGTCCTGCGGGATGTTGAGCGACTTCGAGATCTCGCGGACCTTCTTCAGGAAGTCCGGCGTCGAATATTCCTCCTCGCCGCGCGCCTTGCGCTGCGCGTTCAGCGCCGTACGCAGGAAGGTCATGGTGGCGACGCCGGGAATCTCGACCGGATATTGGAACGCCAGGAACACACCCTTGGCGGCGCGCTCATCCGGCTCCATGGCGAGCAGATCCTCGCCCTTGAACAGGATCTCGCCGCCGGTGACCTCATAGCCCGGCTTGCCGGCGATGACGTGGGACAGCGTCGACTTGCCGGAGCCGTTCGGTCCCATGATCGCGTGGACCTGGCCGGCGTCGATTGTCAGCGTCAGCCCGTGGAGGATCTCGCGCTCCTCGACGCGGACCTGCAGGTTCTTGATTTCCAGTAGTGCCATGGTTGTCTCTTCTGTCTGTCCCTCGTCCCGAGGAGCGCCACAGGCGCGTCGCGCAGGACCGAGGCCCATAAAGCTGATGCTGGAAGAAGGCCGCTCAGCGGCCTTCTCACGATGCGGCCTTAGCCGACCGAACCTTCGAGGCTGATCGAGATCAGCTTCTGCGCCTCGACGGCGAACTCCATCGGCAGCTGCTGCAGCACGTCCTTGACGAAGCCGTTGACGACGAGGCCGACCGCTTCTTCCTGCGAAAGACCCCGCTGGATGCAGTAGAACAGCACATCCTCGGAGATCTTGGATGTCGTCGCCTCATGCTCGAAGGTGGCCGAGGAATTCTTGGCCTCGATATACGGCACGGTGTGCGCGCCGCATTTGTCGCCGATCAGCAGCGAATCGCAGGCGGTGAAGTTGCGCGCGCCGGTCGCCTTCCGATGCGCCGTCACCAGGCCGCGATAGGTGTTCTGCGAACGGCCCGCCGCGATGCCCTTGGAGATGATGCGGCTCGACGTGTTCTTGCCGAGGTGAATCATCTTGGTGCCGCTATCGACCTGCTGGAAGCCGTTCGAGATCGCGATCGAGTAGAACTCGCCACGCGAATTGTCGCCGCGCAGGATGCAGCTCGGGTACTTCCAGGTGATCGCGGATCCCGTCTCGACCTGGGTCCAGGAGATCTTCGAGTTGGCACCGCGGCAGTCGCCACGCTTGGTGACGAAATTGTAGATGCCGCCCTTGCCTTCCGAATTGCCCGGATACCAGTTCTGCACCGTCGAGTACTTGATCTCGGCGTCGTCCATCGCGACCAGCTCGACGACGGCCGCATGCAGCTGGTTCTCGTCGCGCTGCGGCGCCGTGCAGCCTTCGAGGTAGCTGACGTAAGCGCCCTTGTCGGCGATGATGAGCGTCCGCTCGAACTGGCCGGTGTTGCGCTCATTGATGCGGAAATAGGTCGACAGCTCCATCGGGCAGCGCACGCCCGGCGGCACGTAGACGAACGAGCCGTCGGAGAACACAGCCGAGTTCAGCGTCGCATAGAAATTGTCGGACGTCGGCACCACACTGCCGAGATATTTCTGCACGAGCTCAGGGTGCTCGCGGATGGCTTCCGAAATCGGCATGAAGATCACGCCGGCCTTCTTCAACTCCTCCTTGAACGTCGTCGCCACCGACACCGAATCGAACACGGCATCGACCGCAATCTTGCGCGTCTCGGGGCTGCCGGCGCCGGGCTTCGGCTCCACACCCTCCAGGATCGCGACCTCGCGCAAGGGAATGCCGAGCTTTTCATAAGTCTTCAGGATCTCCGGATCGATCTCGTCGATCGAGGAGAGCTGCTTCTTCGGCTTCGGCGCCGAATAATAATACAGATCCTGGAAGTCGATCTTCGGGTAGTCGACGCGCGCCCAGGTCGGCTCCTGCATGGTCAGCCAGCGGCGATAGGCCTCCAGGCGCCATTCGAGCATCCAGGCGGGCTCGTTCTTCTTGCCCGAGATGTAGCGGATCGTGTCTTCGGAAAGCCCCTTGGGGGCCTTCTCGGATTCGATGACGGTCTCGAACCCATATCGATATTGATCGACGTCGATCCGCCTGACGCGGTCGACTGTCTCTTGTACGGCTGGCATTCCATCCTCCGCTCGCGGTTTCAAGGACCGCGGTGGACATCTCTGGGAACCGTCTTACGACGTTTCGCAGACGAAATCACGCCCTTAGAATCGCTCAAGCGCTGTTTCGTCACGTCCCTTAAGTAGGGTCAGGGACAACTTTCGCCAAGCCTGCAGACAGCGATCCACCTCCGCCTCCGTCGTGGACCAGCCCAGACTGAGGCGCACCGCTCCCTGCGCGGCCGCGGAACTCACCCCCATGGCCTCCAGCACATGCGAGGGCTGAACCTTGCCCGAGGAGCAGGCCGAGCCGGAAGATACTGCAATACCTTCGAGATCGAAGCCAATCACGGCCGTTTCCGCCTTCAGACCTGGCGCAGTGAACAGCGTGGTGTTGGGCAACCGCGCCGCCTGCGCGGAAAATACCGTCACGTTCTCTGTCTGCCGGAGCCCGGCTTCGAGCCGGTTGCGCAACGCCGAAACGCGCACGTGCTCGGCCTCGAGGCTGGCCAGCGCTGCGCCAGCCGCCGCGCCGAACCCGGCCATGCCGATCACGTTCTCGGTTCCAGCCCGTCGCCCACGCTCCTGACCGCCGCCGCGCAGCAAAGGGATGACGTCGTCGACACCGGCGCCCAGCACCAGCGCGCCCACCCCCTTGGGGCCGCCGATCTTGTGCCCGGAAAGGGTGACAAGGTCTGCTCCTATCCCCTTGATATCCAGTGGAATTTTTCCAAATGCCTGGATCGCATCGACATGCAGCAGGCTACCCCCTCGGCGAACGATCTCGGCAACCTCCGAAACCGGTTGAAGCACGCCGGTCTCGTTGTTGGCGGCCATCACGGAGACCAGGGCCGGCGGACCGCCCGCCAGAAGCGTGTCCAGGCCGCAGAGATCGACCACGCCGGACGAATCGACCGGGATGGTCTGGACTGCCGACGGCGCGAACCGGCCGCCCGCGAGCACCGAGGCATGCTCGATGGCCGACACCAGCAGCCGCTCGGCCGGCCCCGCGGGGGCTTTGAGCCCCGGGCTCAAAGCGAGGACGTTGGCCTCGGTCCCCCCCGAGGTGACCACCACCCGGCGGGGCACCGTTCCGAGCCCGCGGGCGATCACCTCGCGTGCTTCCTCCATCAACCGCCTGGCTTTGCGGCCCTCGGCATGAACCGAGGACGGATTGCCGAGGAGATCCATGGCGGCGAGCATCGCCTGCCGCGCTTCGGGGCGCAGCGGCGTCGTCGCGTTCCAATCGAGATAGATCCTGTCGGCCATCGTCCGTTCTTAGCAAGTTGCACCGCGACCGGCCATCGCGGCCCTCCCGCGATGCTGCTCTGGCGCATGGCAACGTGGTAACGTCGCACACCGGGATTGAGATAGCGGCTGCGCCACCATGAACAAGCTCGTCGTTTCCGTTTTGAGTTCCGTCTCGCGTCCAACCGATCGCATCTTCTACGCGGCCGTCGCCGCGATCTCGCTCGGCACCGGCCTCGTCAACGCCCTTTCAGCCGCGCAGGATGCCGCGAAGCGAGGCGCGATCTATGATGTACGCACGCCGCTGCTGTGGGAAATGACGAGCATCGTCGCGATCATCCTGCTCGCGCCGTTGCTGCTCTTCGCCGTCCGCACCCTTCGCCGGCGTCCGGCCTGGTCCGTCCGCATCGCCATCGCACTCGGCGCGATCCTGGCGTTCTCCGCGCTCCACATCGCCGGCATGGTGAGCTTGCGTAAGCTCGCGCTGTGGGCGGCCGGCAGCAGCTATGATTTCCATATGTCGCTTGCCACACTGGTCTACGAGCTCCGCAAGGACGTGCTGACGGCGATCCTGATCGGAGGCGCGCTCTGGCTGTTCGATCGTGCCTACAACGCAGCGGGATGCGCAGTAGCGCCGAGCGAGGAGCGCCCGGCATCGGCACCAGCCTCGCTTTGGCTGCGCGACGGCGCGAACCGCGTCCGCATCATGCCGGCCGATATTCTCTGGGTCGCGTCCGCCGGCAACTATGTCGAATACGCCATGGCCGACGGCCGTCAGCACCTCGTCCGCGGCACGCTCTCGGCCGTCGAGACCGAGCTCGCCTGCTTCGCCCTGGTGCGCATCCACCGCGGCCGGCTGGTCAACATGGCCAGGGTCACGGCGCTCTCGGTCCTGCCATCGGGCGAGTTCGGCCTGACCTTCGACACCGGGCAATCGGTCCAGGGCAGCCGTCGCTATCGAGGCGCCGTGGCCCATCTGGAGCGAATGCCGGCGGCGCGCTGAAACGGCGGCGTGCGGAAAGTGAAAACTCCAGCATTTTCATTGGATTGCAGAGGCATCCGGGTGGTCGACAGCAGCACCGGTCCGGCGAACCTGCAGCAGCGGCCTCGGCCGCATTCGCCTCACAGTCCCCTTGCCGGGCGTTGAAAACCCTTGCTTTTTGCCCCGCGCGGCATGCTAGAAGGCCAACTTCCAGTCACGCCAGCGCCACTCCGTCCAAGCGCACGGAAGGCGCTCGATCACCACTTTTTCTGCTGATGTCGTCGGCGAGGCGCCAGATGAAGCACGGACGAAGTCGGTCGACGCTCTGCCAAGGATTCTCTGATGCCTGAAGTCATCTTCAACGGTCCGGCGGGCCGCCTCGAGGGCCGTTATCACCCGGCCAAGCAGAAGAACGCGCCGATCGCGATGATCCTGCATCCGCATCCGCAGTTCCATGGCACGATGAACCATCAGATCGTGTATCAGTGCTACTACGCCTTCGCGCATCGCGGCTTCTCGGTGCTGCGCTTCAATTTCCGCGGCGTCGGCCGCAGCCAGGGGTCGTTCGATCACGGCACGGGTGAACTGTCGGATGCCGCGTCCGCGCTCGATTGGGCGCAGACCATCAACCCGGAAGCGCGCGCCTGCTGGGTCGCCGGCTTCTCTTTCGGCGCCTGGATCGGCATGCAGCTGCTGATGCGCCGCCCCGAGGTCGAGGGCTTCATCTCGATCGCGCCGCCCGCCAATCTCTACGACTTCTCGTTCCTCGCGCCCTGCCCGTCCTCGGGCCTCATTGTGCACGGCGAGAAGGATGCGGTTGTTCCGCCGAAGGACGTCAACACGCTGGTCGAGAAGCTGAAGACGCAGAAGGGCATCGTGATCGACCAGCAGGTCATCCCCGGCGCCAACCACTTCTTCGACGGCAAGCTTGAGCCGCTGATGGAAACCATCACGGCCTATTTGGACATGCGCCTCGCCAATGTGAGGTGAGACCTGCGCGCGTCGTTGCGACCTCGATGTGAGGCAACCATTCGGGCCGTCTCGCGCCGCTCGAGGATCGGAGATGAGGCGCCGCGAGTATCAACGCGCCTCTCTCCTTGCTGGCGAGGGCCAGTCACGTATCGGCTGCATCTTCCGGCGCTGCGATGACGGACCAAAATTGATGCGGTTCGCCGGGACGACTTAGTGAGCCAAACATCGTCACATTGAAGACTGCGGGTCCGGCACAGTCGTGAGGCTCAACCGCCGATCGGTCCGGGGTCGACGCCCCCCGTTGTGGCGGCTCCAGAATGACCGGAACGCGGCCACGTGACGATCGAGTAATGATGTTACTGCCGGTCCCGCAGCGCCGTCAAATGGCTCGGCGTCGCATCCACCACTAGCGCCTTTCGTTCAGCATCGGAAAGCCGCGCTGGTGCCAGACCGGATAGGCGGCGGGGATATCGCTAGCGGCATCGAGCGCGGCCACCTGCTCCGCCGCGAGGCTCCAGCCGACGGCGCCGATGTTTTCCACCAGCTGACTTTCGTCGCGGGCGCCGACGATCAGGGTCGACACCGTCGGGCGCTGCAGCAGCCAGTTCAGCGCCACCTGCGGAATGGTCTTGCCGGTCTCCTTGGCGACGCCGTCGAGCGCATCGACGACGCGATACAGCCGCTCCTCCTCGAAATGCGGCCCGGTGCCGGCGATGTCATGGGCGCGGGTGCCGGGCTTGGCCGGCTGGCCCCTGCGGATCTTGCCGGTCAGCTTGCCCCAGCCGAGCGGGCTCCAGATCACGGCGCCGACGCCCTGGTCGATGCCGAGCGGCATCAGCTCCCATTCGTAGTCGCGGTTGAGCAGCGAGTAATAGGCCTGGTGCGCGACGTAGCGCGGGTAACCGTAACGGTCAGAGGACGACAGCGACTTCATCAGGTGCCAGCCGGAGAAGTTCGAGCAGCCGATGTAGCGGATCTTGCCGGCGCGCACGAGCTGGTCGAGCGTCGAGAGCGTCTCCTCGACCGGCGTGTTGTAGTCCTGGCCGTGCAGTTGATAGAGATCGATGTGATCGACGTCGAGGCGCTTGAGCGAGCCCTCGACCGCCTCGATCAAATGCTGGCGCGACGAGCCGTAGTCGTTGGGACCGTCGCCCTTCGGGAACGTGCCCTTGGTCGAGATCAGCAGCCGGTTGCGCTTGCCCTTGATGGCCTGGCCGAGAATGGTCTCGGCAAGGCCGCTCGAATAGACATCGGCGCTGTCGAACATCGAGACGCCATGATCGAGGCAGACGTCGATCAGCCGGCTCGCGCCGTCAGCGTCGGTCGCGCCCCAGGCCTTGAAGAAGTCGTTGCCGCCGCCGAAGGTCGCGGTGCCGAAGCTGAGCGCGGGCACGCGCAGGCCGGAATGGCCGAGACGTCGATGGTCCATGATGATCTCCCCTGGTGTTGACAGCATGAATACGCGGACAGGCGGCCGGCCGCCATGGGGCGCCCTGCATGACCTGGTTGCACCGCCCTGTGAGTCCGCCAGCCAATCGCCTTGACCCGGGGCCCTCCCGCTTGGTCTAACCGGGCCGATCTTCCGAGCCTGCTGGGAACCCGCCGATGCGCATCGCCACCTGGAACGTCAATTCGGTCCGGCAACGGATCGAGCACCTCGTCACCTGGCTCAAGGAGTGCTCGCCGGACATCGTCTGCCTGCAGGAGATCAAGTGCACGGACGACGCGTTTCCCAGGCTGGAGATCGAGGCGCTCGGCTACAACGTCGTCACCCACGGCCAGAAGACGTTCAACGGCGTGGCGCTGCTGTCGAAGCTTCCGTTCGACGAGACCAAGTCCGGTCTCGCAGGCGATGCCGAGGACGTGCATGCGCGGTTCCTGGAAGGCGTCGTCAGCCTCAAGAGCGGCGTCGTGCGCATCGCCTGCCTCTATCTGCCCAACGGCAATCCTGCGAACACCGAGAAATATCCCTACAAGCTCAAGTGGATGTCGCGGCTTCGCGACTATGCGCGCGAACGGCTGAAGACCGAGGAGCCGCTGATCCTCGCCGGCGACTTCAACGTTATCCCGGCGGCTGCCGACGTGTCCAATCCCGAGGCCTGGGTCGACGACGCGCTGTTCCGGCCCGAGACGCGCGAGAGCTTCCAGTCGCTGCTCGGCCTCGGGCTGACCGATGCGCTGCGCGCCGTCAACGACGCGCCGGGACAGTACACGTTCTGGGACTACCAGGCCGGCGCCTGGCAGAAGAACATGGGCATCAGGATCGATCACCTGCTGCTGTCGCCGCAGGCGAGCGACCGGCTGGTCGAGGTCGGCATCGACAGCTATGTGCGTGCCTGGGAGAAGCCGTCGGATCACGTGCCGGTGTGGGCCGATTTCGATCTTGAGACCGCCTAGCCCTCAATCGCGCAATGGCTAGGGCAGCCGGACGATTTCCGGCGGCGCCCAGGTCTGGGTGACGCTCACCTGGGGATCCGGCACGTAGACCCGCAGGATCAGATAGAACGTATCGGTCGACGGCGATTGCAGCCAGTAGGTGCCGGACGGAAGCTGACCGGGATCGGCACTCTGGATCAGGATCGTCATGCCGCCCGCGGCGTCACGGGCTTGGTATGCCGGATAGTAGCCGTTGATGGTGTAGTGGGACGAGTTTGCGACGAGATTGTAGTCGGAGCCGTACATCGTGATCGACCAGAAGCCGTGCCTGGTCACATCGCAAGGCGGGAAGTCGCCGGCGCCGAACATGATCCGGTAGTTGCTGCTTCCATTCAACTGACTGCCGAGATTATCGCTGAATGCGTTGAGATAGACGGCCTCGGCCGGATCGTTGGCGCAGATGCCGGCGAGCGACTGCAACGCACCGCGGGTAATGTAGTCGCTGCTCTGCCCGGCGCGCCCGAGATCCAGCGGCGGATAGGTCCAGCCGTTGATCTGCTTGCCGTGACCCTTGGCCATGGACTTGAGCATCGCCAGCCCGTCCTTGGCCGCACGTTGCAGCCCGGCCCGCGTCGCCTCGGACTGGCGTTCGACGTCCTGACCGGGACCGATGCCGACGGTCGCAAACAGCTTCAGGAGCTGATCCTGCGCGATGCCGGGCGGCAGGCCGGGCGGATCCTGCGTCATCGCAGCGTTCATTGTCCGCCACGCACCCGCCGTGTTGTTGTAGTCGAAGCCGTCGGGGACGAGCACATGGCTCGGCGTCGGCGGCGGCGTGTTGGGCCACAGCGACAGCGGCGTCAGCTGATACTGCGCCTGGATCGCGATCGCCTTGTTCAGATCCTCCTGGGTGGTGTCGTTGACCCCGGTGCGTCCGAGCAGGAAGATGCTCACCGTGCGAGAACGCGGCAGGACGTCGAGCACGTCATCGGGCACCGCGCCGGTCCAGCCGGGACCAGCGATCAGAAAATTGCCCGCCTCCGTGCCGGTGGAGCGGGTCCCGACATAGGCGAAATTGTCGGCATCCATGCACACCATTTCGATGCAATAGAAGCGGTCGGTCACCGCCGGCACCGAGATCACGATCGGATCCTGCGTCACGTCCAGCCAGGCGGTCGCATACAGCGTGTCGCAGTTGGGACTGCCGCCAGACTTGCTGTTCTCTGGGCTTGCGAGCTGCTCACTGCGGTGGAACGAGTTGACCGGCGCGTACAGATCGGGCTTGCCGGCTTGCTGGCTCACCTTCTGGCCTTCTTTCGTGGTCCAGAGCCAGCGCAATTGCGCGTTGTAGATCCACGGAAAGCCCCAGACATAGGCCTGCATTCCCAGCGAATACGCGTAGTTCTCCTGCCAACCGTCGCCTGCGGAGGCAGGCGCCGCTGCGCGCGCCGGACTCGGAGTGCCAATGATGAAATCGTCCATGGTGAATATTCCTCATCAATCGTTGTGACGACATGAAGTATGTGAATCAAAATCGATGGTGCCCTCGATCACGTCCCGTTCGACGGGCTTGAGGCGGGCAATATTTCAACAACAACCTAAGGTAGCGCACGTGATCTATCTTCGTCAACAGCGTCTCCCGCTTGGTTCAGCCGCTGCGCCGAGATAGTGTAGGATATCCGGGATCGCTGTCAGGAACCTCCATTGACCATCTACACACGGCGGCAATTGTTTCCGCTCGCACTCGTACCTCTGTTCGTCAGGCCGGCCTTCGCAGCCGACTTCCAAGAGACCATCGCGGGCATCGAGACCGACAGCGACGGACGTCTCGGCGTCGCGCTGTTGGACACCGCAAGCGGCGCGCTCAGCGGCCATCGGCTCGACGAACGGTTCCCGATGTGCAGCACCTTCAAGGCGCTGCTGGCGGCTGCGATCCTGACCAGGGTCGATACTGGCGCCGAGCAGCTCTCGCGGCGGCTCCCGATCACGCAAGCGGACATCCTGTCCTACGCGCCGGTCACCAAGCTGCATGTCGGAACATCGGGCCTTTCGATCGGCGAACTCTGCGAAGCGACCGTGACGCTCAGCGACAACACGGCGGCGAACCTTCTGCTTGCGACGCTCGGCGGCCCGGCCGGGCTCACGCGCGCGATCCGCGGCTTCGGCGACGCGATCACCCGGCTCGACCGCATCGAGCCTACCCTCAATGAGAGCGTGGCGGGTGATCCCAGGGACACGACGACGCCGGCGGCCATGGCTCAGACCTTGGCGAAGCTCACGACCGGAAACACGTTGTCGGGCGCGTCGCGCGATGTCCTGAATGGCTGGCTGATCGGCTGCAAGACCGGCGCCGCCAAGCTGCGCGCCGGTCTGCCTGGATCATGGCGCGTCGGCGACAAGACCGGCGCCGGCGACAACGGCAGCAGCAACGACGTCGCGGTGATCTGGCCGACGGGCCGCGCCCCTGTGATCGTGAGCTGCTATCTCACCGAGACCAAGGCCGGTGACGACAAGCGCAATGCGGCTCACGCTGCGGTCGGCCGCGCGGTGGCGGCTGCGCTCGGCGCCTGAGCGACGCGCACGCCGAGATCGATCTCACGGACCAGCGCTGCGATCGCGTCGAAGCCGGCGCGTAGCTGGCGCACCTCGCGAGCCGCGAGTCGCACGCCGACGCCAGCGTTGTCCGGCAGCGGGCTCGCGGCCGCATAGAGATCATCGATGCGCGAGAACGCGTCGGCAAGGCGCAGGCGAAGCGCGGCACGGTCGTGCGTCTGCGGCAGCATGAGCACGGCTGAGCCGAACGCGCGGCGCCCGTTGAACGGAGCGCTCGTGGGATCGCGCAGATGCATCCGGTCGATCAGCAGTGGCTCCTGCCCTTGCCGCCGGACGATGAGCATGGAATCGAGCTCGCGGAACAAGCGCCCCTGCCCGTTGGGGTCGTGCATGGTGAACGCGTCGGTGACGAGCGCCGAGGCATCGGCCGCACACTCCAGCTCGAGCACCTGTCGCAAGGCGGCGTCGGGAAACAGGATGCGCGGCTCCGGCCGATAGTCGAGCGACGCACCGGCCGCGACATGCAGCAGCGCCTGCTCCACGGCGCGCGCGCCCGGCTCGGCGCGATGCACCGAGGTCGCGCCCTGCGTGGTCACGCACACGGCCGCGCCCGCATGCAAGGTGAAGCGCTGCGTCAGCCGATCCTCGCCATGCACGGCGCCGCTGCCGGTCTGCAGGATGACGCTGAGGCAATCCGGCCGCGCCACGTCGGTGTGGAAGCTGCGCGTCAGCACGAACGGCCAGGCGAACAGCCGGCGATCGATCACGGTGCGGCCGCCGCGGCGGACGAAGGACAGGTCGAGCCGCGGCTTCTCTGGGCCAAGATCACTCACGTGCGGAACAGCACCTCGCGCTCGAGCAGATCGACGATCGCGTCGATCCCCTCGCCACGCCGGCAGTTGGTCAGCAGCACCGGCCGGCCGCCGCGCACCTCCGTGGCCTCGCGCTGCATCCGGGCGATGTCGACGCCGACATGCGGGGCGAGATCGACCTTGTTGATGACCAAGAGATCGGCGCGGATGACGCCGGGGCCGCGCTTGCGCGGGATGTCGTCGCCACCGGCGACGTCGATCACGAACATCCAGAAATCGGTCAAGTCGCGCGAGAACGTCGAGGCGAGATTGTCGCCGCCACTCTCCAGCAGGATCAGCTCGAGGCCGGGAAAGCGCCGCTCCAATTCGTCGGCCGCCTCGATGTTCAGCGTCGGGTCCTCGCGGATCACGGTGTGCGGACAGGCGCCCGCCTCCACCGCCGAGACGCGCTCGGGGTCGATCAGGCCGGAGCGGCGCACGCGCTCGGCATCCTCGGCGGTGACGAGATCGTTGGTGATGACGGCGATGTCGATGCCGCGCGCCTGCAGCGCAGGGATCAGCTGCTCGACCAACGCGGTCTTGCCGGAGCCAACGGGGCCGCCGATGCCGACGCGCGCGGCGGTCATCGGGGCATCGGCGCGGGTGAGAGCGAGACGGCTCATCGCAGCATGAACCTCCTGGCGAGCGGCACGGTCGTGGCAGGCGGACACATCAAGAGCTTGCCATCGGCGCGCACCTCGAAAGTCTGCGGATCGACCTCGACATGCGGCATCGCGGCGTTGCGGACCATGTCGGTCTTGCGCAGGCGGCGGACATTCTTGATCTGCACGGTCTCGCGTCCGAGTCCCAGCCTGTCGCGGACGCCGGCGTCGACCGCGAGCTTGGACATGAAGTTCACGCCGAGCCGCTGCGGCGCGGCGCCCAGCGCGCCCCACATCCGCTTCTGGATCATCGGCTCGGAGAGCCCAAGGCTGCCATTGCCGTCGCCCATCGCGGCCCACACCGGAAAACCGTCCTTGATCACCATGTAGGGCTTGAGCCCGAACGAGGCGCGCGGCCACAGCACGAGATCGGCCATCTTGCCGACCTCGATCGAGCCCACGACATGATCGATGCCGACCGCGATCGCTGGATTGATCGTGAGCTTGGCGACATAGCGCTTGATGCGCTCATTGTCGGCACGCGTCGTCGTCTCCTCCGGCAGCCGGCCGATGCGGTCCTTCATGACGCTGGCAAGCTGCCAGCATTTGGCGACGTTCTCGGCGAGGCGGCCCATGCCTTGCGTGTCCGTGCCGAAGATCGAGATCGCGCCCATGTCATGCAGGAAATCCTCCGCCGCCATCGACTGCGCGCGCACCCTGGACTCACCGAACATGACATCCTCGGGCGAATTGTAGTTGAGCTGATGACAGATCATCGTCATCGGCACGCCCTCCTCCATCCCGTAGGAGGTGTAGGGATTGGTCGGGTTGGTCGAGGACGGAATGACGTTGGCCCACGACACGACCTTGAGCAGATCGGGCGCGTGGCCGCCGCCGGCGCCCTCGACGTGGTACATGTGGATGGTGCGGCCATCGACCGCCGCCATCGTGTCCTCGCAGAAGCCGTATTCGTTGATCGAGTCGGTATGCAGATGGACGGCGAAATCGTTGCGATCCGCCGCGATCAGCGTCTTGTCGATCACGTCGGGCGCTGCGCCAAAATCCTCGTGGATCTTGACCGACATGCCACCTGCGGCGACCGCCTCCTCGACTGCTTCCGGGTTGGAGCCGCCACGGCCGAACAGCGCGTAGTTCAGCGGTGAGAACTCGATCGAGTTGAGGAAGTGGCCGAAGTTCGGCCCAGAGCCTGAACCGACGTCGAACACCGGCCCCGAGCCATTGCCGACCATCGTGGTGGTGCCGCCGGCGAGCGCATGATCGGACTGCTCCGGCGAGATCAGATGCGCGTGGCTCTCGATCGCGCCGGCGGTGACGATGAACGGACCGCCGGCGATCGGCGCGGTGGTATGGCCGACCACCATGTCGGGATGCACGTCCGGCATGATGTCGGGATTGCCGGCCTTGCCGATGCCGACGATGCGGCCATCGCGGATGCCGATATCGGCCTTCACGATGCCGATGACGGCATCGACGATGGTCGCGTTCTTGACGACGACGTCGAGCGCCTTGTGAGTGGACGTCCGGTGCGCGGCGACGGCCTCGCCGTCGCGGATGTTCTTGCCGGCGCCGACCAGGAGTTCATGGCCGTAGGTGGTGTAGTCGTGCTCGATCTCAGCCAGCAGGCTGGTGTCGGCGAGCCGGACGAGGTCGCCCTTGGTTGGGCCATATAGCTCGGCATAGGCTTTGCGGGTCAACGTGGCCATGGCTCAAGCTCCGAGATAGCCGCGCGACTGCGCGAGCTTCAGCGCGGCGTCGCGCGCGCCGGGGGCGTCGAGCGGACCGTTGACCAGCCCGGCCTGGCCGCGCACGATCCGGTCGCCGGTGATCGGGACCAGCCGCACCGACTTGAAAACGCCCGGCTCGAAGCGGATGCCCAGACCCGCCGGACGGTCGATCTTCATGCCCCAGGCGGCGGCGCGATCGAAGCGCAGCGCGCGATTGATCTCGAAGAAATGGGTGTGGCTGCGCACCTGGATGTCGCGATCCCCGGTGTTGACGACGTCGATGGTGACGGCCGGCAGCTCCGTGAACATCGCGATGTCGTCGCCGCCGACGATGATCTCGCCGGGCACGATCTCCTCAGCGGCTGCGCCTTCTGCCGGCTGGATCGGCTCGAATAGCGCCATCACCTTGGTGCCCTCGGCGAACATCAGCTCGACATAGAGCATCGGGATCATCTGGGCGACGCTGGGCTCGACGTCATCGGTGGTGAGCAGCCGTCCCGCCATGTCGCGGATCTCGGCATAGGGCAGATTGCGGCGCGCCGCGGTCATCACCTCATCGGTGATGTAGGCGACCGCCTCGGGATGGCTGAGCTTGATGCCCAGCTGGCGATTGCGCCGCGCCATCTGCGCGGCGTTGAAGATGACGAGACGATCGAGCTCCGTCGGCGACAGGTTCATCATGGCCAGGGCACCTCAGGTCGTGAACATCCGCACGTGCCGCAACGGCCCGCGCGACACGGCGATATCGATGAAAGGCGTGAAGCTCGACGGCATCGTGTCGTCGTCGGGCGTCTCAGTGAGCAGATCCGCGAGCCGCGCGCGGGCGCGCGCGAGGCTCTGCTGCGACTCGATGTGGCCGATCAGGCCGAGCCGGACGGCGGCGCTGACGAGGCCAGTGATCAGGGTCCAGCCTGAGACCAGCTCGGCGGCATCGAGGCTCAGGCCGGCGTCACGGCCGGTGATCGCCTGCACCGCGGCGAGGTGTCCAAGCCTCGGATCGGCCGAGACGCGTGCGCGATAGGACACCGACAACGGACCTGCGAGCTTGACCCAGACGCCGAGCAGCGCCCTGCCCGCGCGCCGCGATCCCTCGCGCATCTCGGCAGATGTTGTGGTGGCCTCCGCGAGACGGTCGACGGAAGCGATCGCGTCGCTGTCGCTCGCGTGCCACGCGCGGCGCAGCAGAATGCGATCCATGCTGGCCCAGCGTTGCGCGAGGTGGTCGGCGATGACGCCGTCGAGATCGCTGCGATCGGACAGCAGCCCATCGGCCGCCAAGCCCTCGATGCCCCAGGAAAACGCGAAGCCGCCGGCGGGAAAGGCGCTGTCGCCGAGCTGCAGCAGCGCGAGCGTCTCGCCACGGTCAAACATGCGCGCGCTCCACGACCTCGCCGGAGTCGAGCAGCGGCTTGATCCGCGCGCGATAGGTCTCGATCGGGGCGTCGAGCAGCACGACGAGGTGATCGCCCTCGAAGCGGACGCGCCAGTGCAGATTGCCGGCATGCCAGCCGAGCTTCAGCGCGCTCGCCTCGTCGCGCGCCTTCAGGCGCAGCACCTGCTGCTCGCCGAAACGGGCGATGATCGCGCGGTCGGAGTCGAGATGCAGCAGCGCGCCGTCGATGAGTTCCTCGTCGCGGTCGAGGCTGACGGCGCAGTCCGTGCCGCGATCGGTGGTCAGGCGGAAGCGCTTGCGGCCGGAATCTTCCGGCGGCACGAACAACAGCTCGATGCCGCCGCGATGCTCCAGCGTGTGCAGTTGCCGCGCATAGATCTTGTCGTCGGCGCGTCCCATAATGCCGTGCAGACGGAGCATCGGCGTGGTCCTCTTGTTGTTCAGCGCTCGAGGTTCGATTGGGGCCTCATGGTTCGAGACGCCCGCCAAGGGACGGGCTCCTCACCATGAGGGTTGAAAATCGAGAGTGGCTCGGCGATGTCGGTGCGCTCCCTCTCCCCGTTCTTCACGGGGAGAGGGCTGGGGTGAGGGGCAGCCACGAGCACCGGACCCAGCGGACAGCCCCCCTCACCCGGATTGCATCTTCGATGCAATCCGGCCTCTCCCCGCACGCGGGGAGAGGCGAGCAGCGCGCCTCGTGCTGGACTGTCCGAACAACTGATCATGGAGAACGTGCTCATTGACGTAGTTGAGAGCCGTCGGGGCTTACCCGGCCGAAGTCCATCCCTATTGGTCGAGTCTCGATACCCACGATATTTCACCGCGCCACACCCACCGCCCTCGTCCTGAGGAGCCCGCCGCTTGGCGGGCGTCTCGAAGGACGGTTAGTTTGGTCGCCTGTCTCAGCCCCCTACCGCATCGTTGCCGACACCTCCTGCGAGGTTACCAGAATGACCTCACCGTCGAGGATCGGCTTGGCGATGCCGAAGAAGGTCGCCACCGCGGCGGAGCCGTTGTGGCGGTCCATCGCGGCCTTGTCGGCGAAGCGCTCATAGGTGGTGAACAGGCCGGGCTCGGTCTCGCTCTGCGAGACGAAGAACCCGATCGTCTCCGGCTCGTTGGCCGCGACATGGGCCGCGACGGCGACGAGGGCGTCGCGCATCGTGGCCTCGTGTCCCGCCTTGGCCCTGATGACCGCGGTGATGGTGATCATCAGAAGGTCTTCCAGTCGCCGTCGGCCTCGAACGCCGCCGCCGCCTGGTAGATCGTGGACTCGGCGTAGTCCTTGCCGATCAGCATCAGGCCGACCGGGAGGCCGTCGGAGAGGCCGCACGGCAACGTCATCGCCGGATGGCCGGTGACGTCGAACGGGCTCGTCGTCGCGGTCATTTCGAAGGCGCGCTGCACGACTTCGGCGAGCGGCGCATCCTTGGCCGGGATCGGCGTTGCGACGCAGGGCAAGGTCGGCATCAGCAAGAGGTCGTAGGAGCCGAACATCGCGTCATAGGCCGCCTTGGCCTGGATCGCGATGTTGCGTGACTTGGCGTAATAGCGGCCGCGATAGTGCTCGAGACCCCACTGGCCGACCAGCATGGTGAGCTTCAAGGTCACCGACAGATCGTCGGCGCGGTTGCGCCAACCGGAATGCGCGTCGAGCAGGCCGACGTCATAGAGGCCCTTCCAGTTGAAGCCCATGCCGTTGCCGAGCATCATCTGCACCAGGAAGCCTTCCAGCGTGATCGGATTCCACGCCGCCAGCGCATGCATGTGCTCGGGGATCGAGACCTCCGACACCGACGCGCCCATCATGGCGAAGCGCTCGGCGCCGGCCTTGACCTTGCTGACCACGCCCTCCTGCATGTTCGGCGCGCTGAAGCCTTCCTTGAGCACGCCGATCTTCAGACCCTTCACACCCTTGCCGAGCGCCTCGGTATAGGCCGCGACCTTCGGCGCGTATTGGCGCGGATCGAGGCCGTCGGCGCCCGCGAGCACTTCGAGCAGCAGCGCGTTGTCCTTGACGTTGGCCGTCATCGGACCGGTGTGGTCGATCGTCGACTCAATCGGCATCACGCCGGTGTAGGGCACGAGGCCGTGGGTCGCCTTCATGCCGTAGATGCCGCAATAGGATGCGGGGATGCGGATCGAACCGCCCTGGTCGCCGCCAATGGACATATCGACCTCGCCGGCCGCCACCAGCGCGGCGCTGCCCGAGGACGAGCCGCCGGCCGAATAGCCCATCTTCCAGGGATTGTGCACCGGCGCCGGATCGGAGGTGTGGCTGCCGCCCGACAAGCAGAAATGCTCGCAGACGGCCTTGCCGACGATGGTGCCGCCGGCATCGAGGATGCGCGAGACGATGGTGGCATCAGCGGCGGGAATGAAGCCTTCGAGGGTGGTCGAGCCGTTCATCATGGGAACGCCGGCAAGCGCGACGTTGTCCTTCAGCACGACGGTACGGCCGGCGAGCTTGCCGGAGCCAGCGCCCTTCACCTCGGTCTTGATCGCCCAGGCGTTGTACTTGTTCTCCTTGGCCGGCGGCTTGGCGCCCGGTGTGCGCGGATATTTCACCGGCGGCAGCGGGTTCGGCAGTTCGTCGATGATGTCGTACTGATCGAACATGCCGCCCATCAGCGACAGATATTCGGCGGCCTCCTCGACCGTCATGTTCATGTGCAGGCTGGCGGCGAGATCGGCGACTTCCTCGGCATTCGGGCGTTTGATGGACATGAGTCATCCTTTCTTGTGAGGACAAGCTGGAGCAGAGACAGGCGTGTGCAGTTCAGTTGCGCCGGCGCAGCCGCGCCGGAATTGGCTAGCTCGGGACCATCAGACCTTCCCGGGCCAACAAAGTCTCACGGTCGAGTTCCTCGGTGATGCGTCCCTTCTGGATGTGCAGGATGCGGTCCGATAACGACGTGATGAATTCGAGGTTCTGCTCGACGACGATCAGCGACATCTTCCAGCGCGTCTTCAGCGCCAGCAGGGTCTCGATGATCTCCTCGATGATGGAGGGCTGGATGCCTTCGGTCGGCTCGTCCAGCAGGATCAGCTTCGGCTTGGTGCAGAGGCAGCGTGCCAGCGCCAGCAATTGCTGCTCGCCGCCGGACAGCGCGCCGCCGCGGCGGTCGAGCAGCCGCACCAGGCGCGGGAAATCCTGCAGCACGGCGTCAATGACGCCGCGATCCTCCTTCGGCGCCGCGGCGAGACCCATGCGCAGGTTTTCCATGACCGAAAGATCCGGGAAGATCTCGCGGCCCTGCGGCACCAGGCCGATGCCGAGCCTGGAGCGCTCATGCGGCTTGAGATGCGTGATGGTCTTGCCGGCGAACACGACCGAGCCGTCGGTGGTCGGCAGGTGCCCCATCAAGGTACGCAGCGCCGTGGTCTTGCCCATGCCGTTGTGGCCGAGGATGCCGAGATACTCGCCGTCGGCGACCGTGAGATCGACGCCGAACAGGATCGGGATCCGGCCATAGCCGGATTTGAGACCCTTGACCTCGAGAAGCGCGCTCATGCCGCTACCTTCTTGCCGAGATAGACGTCGCGCACGCGCTGATCGGCGAGCACCTTGTCGACGGTGTCCTCGACCAGCACGCGGCCCTGGTGGAACACGGTGACGCGCTTGGCGATCTGCTTGATGAACTCCATGTCGTGCTCGACGACGACGATGGCACGGGTCTTGTTGATCTCGCGGATGATCGCGGCCGTATGAAACGTCTCCTCGTCGGTCATTCCGGCGGCGGGCTCGTCGAGCAGGATCAGTTCGGGCTCGGCGGCGAGCACCATGCCGATCTCCACCCATTGGCGCTGGCCGTGGGAGAGCGTCGCGACGATGCTGTCAGCGTAGTCCGTCAGGCGGATCATTTCCAGCACTGCATCGACCGCCGGACCCTGCTGCCGCGGTGTCGCCTTGCGGCGCACCGCCATCCAGATGTTCTCGCGTACCGAGAGGCCGTTGAAGACGTTCGGGACCTGGGTCTTGATGCCGATGCCCATACGCGCGATCTCATGCGACAGCTTGCCCGCGATCGGCATGCCGCGGAACGCAATGCTGCCCGACGTCGGCACCAGCTGTCCGGTCAGCGTCTTGAAGAAGGTGCTCTTGCCGGCGCCGTTCGGGCCGATCAGGCAGCGCAGCTCCATTTCCTGCAAGGTGAAGGTGATGTCGTCATTGGCGACCACGCCGCCGAAGCGCATCGTCAGGTGTTCGGCCTTGAGCAGAGGGACGAGGTCCGCCATGTCATTCGGCTCCTGCAGGATGCGGCGCCGCCGCTGATGGCACCGGCGGGCCATTCGTCTTCGGTTTCTTGTCCGGGATCAGCCGCATCACCAGATCACGCGCGGTCGGGAAGATGCCTTTCGGCAGCAGCAGCACGAACACGACCAGCACGCCGCCGAGCACGAGGTTCGAGTTCAGCAGCTGCTGCGAGCCGATATAGGCGACGATGTACTCGATGACGACACAGCCGATGATCGGTCCCAGCAAGGTGCCGAGGCCGCCGACGGTGATCCAGATGATGATCTCCGCCGACAAAGACAGGCTGAAGATGGTCGGGCTGACGAAGGCGCCCCAGTTGACGTAGAGCGCACCGGCAAGGCCGGCGATAGCGCCGCCGAGAATGAAGGTCAGGCACTTCACCAGCCGCGGATCATAGCCGAGCAGCGAGGCCCGCACTTCGTTCTCGCGCACGGCGACGATGATGCGACCGGCCGGCAGAGCCAGCAACAGCCGCAGCAGCAGGAACACGCCGAGCAGCACATAGGCGGTCGTCCACCACGACTGCTCCGGCGACAGCACCGTCGAGGGATCGAACGGCATGTTGAAGGTCGGCACCGCCGGCATGCCGTTGAAGCCGCCGAGCAGCGCCTTGCCGATCTTGTAGGCGTCGCCCGAGGTCGAGTTGACCGAGTTGAACAGGATCAGGGTGACGGTCAGCGTGATGACGCCGAGATAGACGTCGGAGATGCGGCCGAAGAAGATGAAGTAGCCGAGGATCGCCGCGAACAGCGCGGGCACCACGATCGCCAGCAGGATTGCCGGAGTGGAGTCCTGGAAGTTCACGGCCGCGATTGCATAAGCGTAGCCGCCGAGGCCGAAGAAGGCGGTCTGGCCGAACGACAGGATGCCGCCATAGCCCCAGATGAAGGCGAGGCTCAGCGCCAGCACCGACATCGCGGCAAACAACGTCAGCTGCATCAGGCCGAACAGCTCGATCACGCTCGGCACGATCGCGATCACGCCGATGGCGACAACGGTGCCCGCGGCCTGGAGAGCGAGACGAAGGCGCTTGTCCATCACAGGTTCCCCTTGAAGAAGCGCCCGGAGATACCCTGCGGCAGCAGACGAATGAGTACGATCGCGGTGGTGAAGACGATGACCTCGCCATAGACGGGTGTGGTGAAATAGGCGCCGATCTGGTTGACCGAGCCGAACAGGCTCGCGGCCGACAATGTGCCGGAAAGGATCGCGGCGCCGCCGCCGACCACCGTCATGAACGCCTTGGCGACATAGGCGCCGCCCATGACCGGCGTGATGCCGGACACCGGCGCCAGCAGGCCTCCCGCGAGGCCGGTGACGGCAGCACCGAGCGCAAACGTGCTCATGTAGACCCGGGCCGGGTTGACGCCGAGCGTGGCGGCCATTGCCGGATTCTGCATCGTGGCGCGGGCCACGAGGCCGAAGCGGGTGTAGCGCATCACGCCGTAGATGATCGCCATCATCACCGCCGCCATCAAGGCGAGGAACAGCGTGTAGTAGCTCGACTGGTAGGAGCCGATCGAGAAGCCGCCGAGCGGCGTCGGCACGCCCTGCTGGGTGTTGCCGTAGATCGTGGTGATGATGCCGATGATCAGCAGGCTGAGGCCCCAGGTGGCGAGCATGGAATCGACCAGGCGGCCGTAGAGGAAGCGGATCAGGCAGCGCTCGATCACGAGGCCGACGATGCCGACGAACAAGGGCGCGACGATCAGCATCGCGATCCAGATATTCACCCCGGCATTAGCCGAGATCACCGTCGCATAGGCCCCCAACATGATGAACTCGCCATGGGCGAGGTTGATGATCTTCATCATGCCGAAGATGATCGCCAGCCCCAGGCACAGCAGGAACAGCGAGGAGATTCCATTGAGAACGTCGAGCGCGAGGATGACGTAGATCGCCATGCGTCAGGTCTTTCAGGGCAGTCCGGAAAATCCGGGCCCCGCCGGATGGCGGGACCCGGCAGGCGTCAGAGATTGATGATGTACTGCTTGACGTCGTTCGGGTTCTTGACGAGGTCGCAGACGCTTGCGGTGTCCGCCGGCTTGGCGTCGGTGTAGGTCTCCAGCACCGACCATTTGCGATCCTTCACCTCGGCGAGGAACGCGTTGCGGACGGTGTGATGGGTCGGCTTGTCCAGCGAGACCTTGCCGCTCGGACCGTCGAACACGAGACCGCTCTCGAGCGCTTCGATAACCTTCATGCGGTCGATGCTGCCGGCCTTCTTGACGCCCTCGGCCCAGAGCATGACGCCTTCATAGGTGCACGAGGCGAGCTCGCTGATATAGGGCGAGTCCGGATGCGCCTTCTTGATCTTCTCGACGAAGCTCTTGGAGGCCGGCGTGGTCAGCTCCTCGAAGTAGCCATAGGCGCCGATGATGGCGTCGCTCTCGGCGGCGTCGAGCGTCGAGGGCTCGTTGACGAGGCCGAAGGTGGTCGAGGCGATCGGGATCTTCCCCTTCATGCCGGCCGCGGTCCACTGCCGGTAGAACGCGGTGTGGTTGCCGCCGACCAGCGCCGAGAGGATGAGGTCGGGCTTGGCCGCCTGGATCTTCGAGATGGTCGAGCCGAAATTGGTGACGTCGAGCGGGAAGAAGTCGGTCGAGAGGATCTCGCCGCCATTGTCCTTGCAGTACTTGGTCATCCACTTCGCGGTGATCTGACCGTAATTGTAGTCGGCGGCGATGATGTAGGCCTTCTTGCCCGCCTTCTTCATCGCGCTCGGCACCAGCTTCTCGACGGTCTGTGCCGGCGTGGTGCCGGTGCAGAAGGTGTTGCGGTCGCAGACGCCGCCTTCGTACAGCGTGTTGTAGAAGTACAGCACCTTGAAGCGGTCGAAGGTCGGCCGGATCGCCTCGCGCGAGGCCGAGGTGATGCCGCCATGCACGACGTCGACCTTGTCCTTCACGGCCAGCTGCTGGGCATATTGCGAGTACAGCTGGATGTTGGACTGGGTGTCGTAGTGCATGACCTTCAGCGGCCGCCCGAGCAGGCCGCCCGCGGCGTTGATCTCCTCAACGGCGAGCTGCAGCGCGTAGACCATCGGTGTGCCGGAGGTGCCGATCGGGCCGGACTGGTCGTGCAGGCTGCCGACGGTGATCGGGTTCTCGGCCGCGAGCGCACCCGAGCGGAACACCGCAGGTGCTGCGATCAAGGTCGAGGTCGCGATGGCCGAGCGTTGCAGGAAACGACGGCGTGAAAGAGTCATAAGGGGTCCCCATGGGTTGGCGATGCTGGTTCACGAGCCGCACGAAGTTTAAATTTACAATATTTGAAATGGCAAGTTATTTTTTGACGCCGCCTGGGTCTAGCGCGATGCGACGACCGAAAAATCGTAGCCGTCCAGCTCGGCGAGATGGATCGGGTGGCGGCCGCCGACCACCGGCCGGGCCTCGTTGCCGCGGGCGGTGCGCCCCTGCAGGGTTCGTCCGAACACGCGCCGGAGATCGCGCGCATCGAAACTCTCGGCGCGCTCGATCAGCGCGGCCAGCGCGTGAATGCCCTCGTAGCAGGACTCGCCATAGCCGTTCGCCGGCGGCGGATTGTCGCCATAGGCCGTGTAGTAGCGCTCGAGAAATGCACCATTGTTGCGCGAGCGCAGTGAGGCGAAGTAGCTGGAAGCCACGTAGACGTTCTCGGTCTCGCTACAGTCGAGGCCATACACGATGGTCTCATCGAAGGCCGAGGAGAAGCGCAGCACGTGGCGGCTGAGGCCGGCGGCGCAGAAGGCGCGATTGAACGCGATGCAGTCGGAGCCGAGGAAGACCGGCAGGACGACGTCGCTACGCGTCGCCTTGATGCGGTCGAGCATCTCGTCGAAGTCATGCACGCCGACCGGCACGTAGTGCTCGCCGGTGACGGTCCCGCCAAATCGAGCGATCAGCCGCCTGGCGATCTGCAGCGAGGAGCGCGGCCAGATATAGTCGTTCCCGCACAGAAAGAAGCGGCGGGCGCGCTTGCACTCGGAGAGCCACTGGATGGCAGGCGCCAGCAATTCGCCGGCGGTCTCGCCGGTGGTCATGACATCGCTGTCCGGCGACAGGCCTTCGAACTGCGGCGTGTAGACGAATGGCACGCGGCCGCGCGCAGCTCGGGCGACTGGATCGCGCGCATAGCTCGGCAGCATTCCGACGAGGCCATCGACCGCGAGCTCATCGACCGCCTCCGCGGCCGCCTGCCCCGCGCTGGCGCCACTGGCACCTGCATCGATGACGACGAGTTCCACCGGCCTGCGGCGGATTCCCGCAGCCTGGTTGAGCTCGGTTACGGCCAGCCGCCCACAGGCTTCGGCCGAGGGCGCCCACAACCCTGCCGAGCCGCGCTGAGGAATGATCAGGCCGATCCGAACGTTGCGCAAACGTACTGCCTTCTGCTGTTGCAGAGGACTTGCACTCACAAATCGTGCCAAGCGCGATTCGGTGCCGGCGCAGTCGTTTGTGCATCAAAGTTCGCCGATTTTGGTCTGGGAGCCGAAGGCTGATCAAAACAGCAGCCACTCGTCGCCCAATCATTGGGCAACGGCAGACAGGACCATGATGACGAGCGGCGCGGTGCGACTCAGCCCACCGGGGCAATGAGCTTGCGCATCGGATAGGACGCGGCGGTGCCGAACTTCCCGGCGGGCGTGCCGACGTCGGCATAGCCGCGAGCGAGATAGAATCGGTGCGCGGTCTCGGTGCTCAGCAGCTCGATCTCACGGGCGCCGAGCGCCACGGCTCGCTGTTCCAGCGCGGCCACCAGAGCCGAGCTCACGCCGCGAAAACGCGCTTGCGGCGACACGTAGTTCGCCGTGATCTCGTTGGGATGAGCGAGGCCGCCGACAGCGAGAATCGTCCCCTCCTCGACCGCGACCAGCAGCGTGCGGCCCTGCCCGTCGGCCCAGCTGGCGACGATCTCCGGTGTCTTGTTGGCGAGCCAGCGGCCGAGGATGTCCGGATTGCCGCGATGATCCGCCCCGCACAATTCCATGATGGAGGCGCGTAATACGGCGCAGGCTGCCTCGGCATCATCAGGCGTCGCATCGCGGATGATCATTCCAGTCCCCCCGTCGCGCGGAGGGAATGCGATGCATTCCGCTTCCGCTTACTCGCGCTTGCCCTGCACCCAGCTCTCGAGCATCTGCAGTGCCGAGGCGCGGTCGTCGTCCGACGCCTTGGCGAAGGCGCGGTTGTAGCTTTCCTTGATCCAGACCTCGTCCGGACCGGCGCTGTCGCGCGCCAGAGTGAGCCACATCAGGCCGCGCGCCGGCTGCCGGGGCAGACGGTCGCCATTGAACAGCATCTGACCAAGCAAGGCCTGGGCCTGATGCTGCCCCTTCTGGGCGGCGAGGCCGAGCCAGCGCGCGCCATAGCGAAAGTCGTCGCGCGAGGCGTCTGCCGTCTTCAGGTACATCCGCGCCAGATCGTACTGGGCGTCGGCATTGCCGAAATAGGACGCCGCGTAGGAGAACATCTCGCGGGCGCGATCCGGATCCGCCTTCACCTTCGTGTTCGGAATGCCGCTGAGATAATAGCGGCCGAGCGCGACGAAGGCATTGGCCACGATCTGGGCCTGCGGCGCCGACGGGCTGTCCTCCGCATGCGCGTTGGCGATGCGGCTGAAATAGTCGAAGGCGCGCATGTCGTCGCGCGCGACGCCGTCGCCGGCGGCGTACATCCGGCCGAGCTTGAACTGCGCGACCGGGTGGCCTTCCTCCGCAGCATATTGCAGCGCAGTCAAGGACTGGGTCGGCGACGTCGAGGAGGTCGTCGCGGGCACGGTCTTGCGCAGCGCGCCAGCACCGGCCTGCGGTCCAGCCACGGCAATCGCCGGCTCCTGGTTGACCGGAGCGCCATCGAACGCGAACGACGACGTCGGCAACGCGAGCGGGGCAACCCCCAGCATCAATGCAAAAATGATCCGATCAGATGTCCGCATAGCAATACTTCTCTTGCGCACCACCTGGGTGGGTGACGGCACCCGCCACGGCCGGTCCAACCTGCTGGGCATATTTCCAAAGTGCACCTGACGTGTGATGGGTCTCACGCGGCGTCCACTTGGTCTTGCGTGTCGCCAGCTCGGCATCGCTCAACTTGACGTTAAGGATACCTGCCTCGGCGTCGATCTCGATGGTGTCGCCATCCTCGACCAGCGCGATCGGCCCGCCGACCGCCGCCTCCGGTCCGATATGGCCGATGCAGAAGCCGCGGGTCGCGCCCGAGAACCGGCCGTCGGTGATGAGCGCGATCTTGCCGCCCATGCCCTGCCCGGTCAGCGCCGCCGTGGTCTGCAGCATTTCCCGCATGCCCGGACCGCCGCGCGGCCCCTCATAGCGAATGACGATCACCTCGCCCTCGCGATAGGTGCGCTTCTGCACGGCCTCAAAGGCATCCTCTTCCCGATCGAAGCAGCGGGCCGGCCCAGTGAATTTCAAGTTCGACATGCCCGCGACTTTCACGATCGCGCCCTCTGGCGCGAGATTGCCTTTCAGACCGACCACACCTCCGGTTGCAGTGATCGGCTGGTCGGCCGGCCTCACCACGTCCTGGTGCGGATTCCACTTCACGCCTTTGAGGTTTTCGGCGATCGTCCGGCCGGTGACTGTGAGGCAGTCGCCGTTCAAATAGCCATGGTCGAGCAACGTCTTCATCAAGAGCGGAATGCCACCAGCCTCGAACATGTCTTTGGCGACATAGCGGCCACCCGGCTTCAAATCCGCGATATAAGGTGTCTTTTTGAAGATTTCGGCGACGTCAGATAAGTCGAACTTGATGCCGGCCTCATGCGCAATCGCAGGTAGGTGCAGCGCAGCATTCGTCGACCCGCCGGACGCCGCCACAACCGCCGCGGCATTCTCCAGCGCGGCCCGCGTGACGATATCCCGTGGCCGGATGTTGGCGGCGATCAGCTCCATGACCTTCTCGCCGGCGGTCATGCAGAACGAGTCGCGAATCTCGTAGGGCGCAGGCGCACCAGCGGAATATGGCAGCGCCAGCCCGATCGCCTCGGACACGGTCGCCATGGTGTTGGCCGTGAACTGGGCGCCGCAGGCGCCGGCCGACGGACAGGCGACTCGCTCGAGCTCGTCGAGATCGTCGTCCGACATCTGACCGACCGAATGCTTGCCGACCGCCTCGAACATGTCCTGCACGGTGACCTGCTGGCCGCGGAAATTGCCCGGCAGGATCGAGCCGCCATAGATGAAGATCGAGGGCACGTTGAGCCGGACCATCGCCATCATCATGCCCGGCAGCGACTTGTCGCAGCCGGCCAGGCCGACCAGCGCATCGTACGCATGGCCGCGAATCGTCAGCTCGACCGAATCGGCGATCGCCTCGCGTGACGGCAGCGACGAGCGCATGCCGTCATGGCCCATGGCGATGCCATCCGTCACGGTAATGGTGCAGAATTCGCGCGGCGTGCCGCCGGCGTGCGCAACGCCCTTCTTCACCGCCTGGGCCTGCCGCATCAGCGCGATGTTGCAGGGCGCGGCCTCGTTCCAGCACGAAGCAACGCCGACGAAAGGCTGGTGGATCTGGGCCGTGGTCAGGCCCATCGCGTAGAGATAGGACCGATGCGGCGCACGCTCGGGCCCTTCCGTCACGTGACGGCTGGGCAGCCTGCGCTTGATGTCGGTCTTCGCGTCCATCGCTGTTCTGGCCTCCCGGTGCTGCGGAGAACGCTAAAATCCTGGAAGTGGATTTCTTGCTACCTCACACGCACTGGTACTATTCTGATCAAAGTATTTCACGACCAGGTGTGGCCAAAAAGCGGCGCGTTTGCGGAGCGCCCGAGATTGTTACCAAAACTTCGTAAACTGTGGCGAGGTCGCAACATTCGTGGCTGTTGCGCAACCATCACAGGCGGAATGAAATACCGCCAGCCTATTCCGGCACCACACCTGCGCCTCTGATCATCGGCCACCATTTGGCGATCTCGTCACGCTGCAAGGTTCCAAGCGCATCGGGGGTGCGCCGATCCGCCGGCGGCATCTGCAATCCCAGGTTTTTCAATTGGCTTTGCACATCCGGATCATTCAGGGCGGCGACGGCCGCGCCATTGAGCGTCTCGACGACATCTTTGGCCGCTCCCTTCGGCAGCCACAGTCCCGACCACAACGTCATGTGGAAGCCCGGCAGGCCCGCTTCGTCGGTGGTCGGAATCTCGGGGGCCGTATCCAGGCGCTTGGCGTCGGTGACGGCATAAGCCCGGATCATGCCGGCACGCACCTGGTTGATGGCGTTCGAGGTCTGATCGACGATGAGATCGATCTGTCCGCCGACGAGATCGTTCATCGCCGGCCCCGTGCCACGATAGGGTACGTATTGCAGCTTGATGCCGGTGATCTGCTGGAAATAGAGCCCGGCGATATGGCTGCCGGAGCCGTTGCCGGCCGTGCCGGCGGAGGCAGGGTTCGGCTGCGCCTTCAGCCAGGCGAGCAATTCGGACAGCGATTTCGCCGGCACGTTGCTCTTGCTGACGATGATCATCGGATTGCTCGGCAGCAGCACGACCGGCTCGAGATCGGCGACGAGATCATAGCCGAGCCGGTAGACCGCGCCGTTGGCGACGTGCGTACCGAGATGGCCGAAGCTCACGGTGTAACCATCCGGCCTGGAGCGCACCGCGCGCCCGACGCCGATCGATCCGCCCGCGCCGGTGACGTTCTCGACCAGCACCGGCTGGCCGAGCGTCTGCTTCATGTGCTCGGCCAGGATGCGCATCATCGCGTCCGACGGTCCGCCGGCGGCAAACGGCACGATCACCGTGATGGCGCGAGAGGGGTAGGTCTCCGCAGCAGCGGAACCGACATACAAGGCAAGCGCCATCACCACAGCGCCAAACAGGCGTCGCATCGCGGTCCTCCCTGAGCGGCCTGATCCTTCTTGTCAGACGATCAGGCGCCAAGCCGCGATGCCGACCGTCCGATTAGAACTGAGTGTAGTCGATCGGCTGATGGCGATCGAGGGTGCGCTCGACCTTCGGCAGCGGATATTTGAGTCCGGTGGCGCAGTTGAACAGCATCACGCGGTCGCTCTTCGTGACGCGGCCGTCGGCGAGGCTCTGCTTGTAGGCGGCGTAGGTCGCAGCGCCCTCGGGGCACAGCAGGAAGCCCTCCTCGCGCGCGACCTCGTTCAGCGCAGAAGAAATCTTCTCGTCATCGACCGCAATCGCGAAACCTTTGCTCTCGCGGACCGCGCGCAGGATGAGAAAATCCCCCACGGCCTGCGGGACGCGGATACCCGACGCGATCGTGTGGGCATCCTCCCAGCGCGTCGCATGCTCGACGCCCTGCTCGAAGGCGCGCACCATCGGCGCGCAGCCGGAGGCCTGCACCGCGACCATGCGCGGACGTTTTGATCCGATGAACCCAATTCTCTCGAGCTCGTCGAACGCCTTCCACATGCCGATGAGGCCGGTGCCGCCGCCGGTCGGATAGAAGATCACGTCGGGCACGTCCCAGCCGAGCTGCTCGGCGAGCTCCAGCCCCATCGTCTTCTTGCCCTCGATCCGGTACGGCTCCTTCAGGGTCGAGGTATCGAACCAGCCGACCTTGGCCTTGCCCTCGCCGACGATTTTCCCGCAGTCATCGATCAGGCCGTTGACGCGATAGACGGTCGCGCCCTGCAGCTCGATCTCGCTGACGTTTACCTCGGGCGTATCGGCCGGGCAGAAGATCGTGGTCTTGATGCCGCAGGAGGTCGCGTAGGCGGCGAGCGCGGCGCCCGCATTGCCGTTGGTCGGCATCGCCATGTGGGTGATGCCGAGCGCCTTGCCCATCGACACCGCCATGACCAGGCCGCGCGCCTTGAACGAGCCGGTCGGCAGCCGGCCTTCGTCTTTCACGATGAGCTCGCCGCCGCCGAGCTTCTTCGACAGCTTTGGCAGATTGATCAGCGGCGTCATGACCTCGCCGAGGCTGACGATGTCCTGGCACTTTCGCACCGGCAGCAGCTCGCGATAGCGCCACAGGTCGGCGGGGCGCTGCGCCAGCGCGTCCTTGGTCAGCGCCTGCTTCACGCCGGCGAGATCGTAGCGCACCAACAGCGGCTTGCCGGCTTTCGACAGGTTGTGGACCTGGTCCGCCGGATAGTGATCGCCTTCCATCGCGCATTCGAGATGGGTGACGAAGGTCGGGCGCTCGGTGGTGAGATTGTCGCTGGATTTCACGGCGGAGCCTTCTTGTTGTGCTCGTCTGGTCATCTCCGTCATTGCCGGGCTTGACCCGGCAATCCATCCTCTTCGCAAAAGGTCTTCCGAAGCGCGATGGATGCGCGGGTCAAGCCCGCGCATGACGAGTGGGGAACTGAACTACATGTTCAGCACACGCCCATAGGCGTCGAGCACGGCTTCCTTCATCATCTCCGACAGGGTCGGATGCGGGAACACCGTGTGCATCAGCTCTTCCTCGGTGGTCTCCAGGTTCATGGCGACGACATAGCCCTGGATCAGCTCGGTGACCTCGGCGCCGACCATGTGGGCGCCGATCAGCTGGCCCGTCTTCTTGTCGAAGATCACCTTCACCAGGCCCTGATCCTCGCCGAGCGCGATCGCCTTGCCGTTGCCGACGAACGGGAAGCGGCCGACGCGGATGTCGCGGCCCTGCTCCTTCGCCTTCGCCTCGGTGAGGCCGACGGAGGCGACCTGCGGATGGCAATAGGTGCAGCCCGGAATGAGGTTCTTGTCCATCGGATGCGGATGCAGGCCCTTGATCGCCTCGATGCACACCACGCCCTCATGCTCGGCCTTGTGCGCGAGCATCGGGGGACCGGCGACGTCGCCGATGGCGTAAATGCCGGGGACGTTGGTCTTGCCGTAGCCGTCGATCACGATGCAGCCGCGGTCGGTCTTCACCCCGAGCTTCTCGAGCCCGAGATTCTCGATGTTGCCGACGACGCCGACCGCCGAGATGACGCGATCGAACTCGGTCGTCTCGATCTTGCCCTTGCCGTCGTCGATCGTCGCCACCACGCTGTCGCTCTTCTTGTCGAGCTTGGTGACCTTGGCGCCGGTCATGATCTTGAGGCCCTGCTTCTCCAGCTGCTTGCGGGCGAGGCCGGCGATCTCGGCGTCCTCGACCGGCAGGATCTGCGGCAGCACCTCGACCACCGTCACCTCGGAGCCCATGGTGCGGAAGAACGAGGCGAACTCGATGCCGATCGCGCCGGAGCCGACGACGAGCAGCGACTTCGGCATCTTGTCCGGCACCATCGCCTCGAAATAGGTCCAGACCAGCTTCTTGTCCGGCTCGAGCCCCGGCAGCACGCGCGGCCGCGCGCCGGTCGCGACGATGATGTGCTTGGCCTGATAGGTGCCCTCGCCCAGAGCGCCCTTGGGCGCCTCGACGTCGGACTTGGTCACGGTGATCTTGCCGGGCGCGTCGATATTGGCGCGGCCCCAGATCACCTGGATCTTGTTCTTCTTCATCAGGAAGCCGACGCCGTCATTGAGGCGCTTGGAGACGCCGCGCGAGCGCTGCACCACCGCCTTGGGATCGTAGGAGATCTTCTCCGCAGAGAGGCCATAGTCCTTGGCGTGCTGCATGTAGTGGTAGATCTCGGCCGAGCGCAGCAGCGCCTTGGTCGGGATGCAGCCCCAGTTCAGACAGATGCCGCCGAGATAGGACTTCTCGATGATCGCGGTCTTGAAGCCGAGCTGCGCGGCGCGGATCGCGGCGACGTAGCCGCCCGGGCCGGACCCGATGATGATGATGTCGAAGGATGTGTCGGCCATGACGGCTCCCGTTCAACTGAAATTCGTAGGTCGATGGTAGGTAAAGGCGCGTTGCGTCGCCTCCGCCATCCGACGATCTCATTATTAGTCAGCGGGCACGACTTGCTCTGCCCACCTTGCTCCTTGCGCCGTCATTCCGGGGCAAGGCCGAAGGCCTTGAACCCGGAATCCCGAGATTGGCTTGCGATATCCTCACCTCGAGATTCCGGGTTCGATGCTGGCGCATCGCCCCGGAATGACGGTCAATCGCTCCGCTCACACCATCATCATCACGGGGTTCTCGATCAGCTGCTTGAAGGCGCCGATCAGTTCGGCGCCGAGCGCGCCGTCGATCGCGCGGTGGTCGCACGACAGTGTCACGCTCATCATGCTGGCGATCTCGATCTTGCCGTTGCGCACGACCGGCCGCTCCTCACTCGTGCCGACCGCGAGAATCGTCGCGTGCGGCGGGTTGATCACCGCGGTGAAGTGCGTGATGCCGTACATGCCGAGGTTCGACACCGCCGTGGTGCCGCCCTGATATTCCTCCGGCTTCAGCTTGCGCGAGCGGGCGCGCGCGGCAAAATCCTTCATCTCGCCGGAGATGGCCGACAGCGTCTTGGTCTCGGCCTTGCGGATGATCGGGGTGATCAGGCCGCCCGGCATCGCCACGGCAACGCCGACGTCGGAATGCTTGTGCTTGACCATGCCGCCTTCGGTCCAGCTGACGTTGCAGTTCGGGATCTTCTGCAGCGCCACCGCCATCGCCTTGATGACGAAGTCGTTCACCGAGAGCTTGTAGAGCGGCTTCTTCTCCTTGTCCTTCGGCGCGGCCGCATTGATCTCCTCACGCGCGGCGAGCAGCTTGCCGATGTCGCAGTCGATCGTGAGATAGAAATGCGGGACCGTCTGCGTCGCCGCCGTCAGGCGCTGCGCGATCGTGCGGCGCATGCCGTCATGCGGGATGACCTCGTAGGAGCCCGGCTCGAACAGCGCCAGGATCTGCTTGTCGGACATGGACGGCGCCACGGCCGGCGCGCCTGCACCCGCAGCGGGAGCGGCCGACGGCGCGGCCTTGAGGCCCTTGCCGGACTTGGCCTCCTCGACGTCGCGCGCGACGACGCGGCCATGCGGACCAGTGCCGGTGATGCGGCCGAGATCGATGCCGGCGTCCTTGGCGAGACG
This sequence comes from Bradyrhizobium sp. SZCCHNR1002, assembly GCF_032381435.1. NCBI lineage: Bacteria > Pseudomonadati > Pseudomonadota > Alphaproteobacteria > Hyphomicrobiales > Nitrobacteraceae > Bradyrhizobium > Bradyrhizobium sp. SZCCHNR1002. The sequence continues at coordinate 492,500 of NZ_JAUHIS010000001.1, read as the reverse complement.
TCGCGCCAGCGGCGATGAGAAGACGCGCGCGTGACCGTTGACCTGAGGAGCAGCAGCCGCAGGAGCGGCCGGCGCGGGAGCCGCAGCCGGCTTCGGCGCGGGCGCGGCAGCAGGAGGTGGCGCAGCGGCGGGAGTTGCGGACGCGGTCGGCTTGGCTTCAGCCTTGGGCGCAGCAGCCGCCGGGGCGCTGCCGGCCGCCTTGACGTCCTCGCCCTCACCCGCAAGCACGGCGATCACGTCGTTGACCGGCACGTCCTGGGTGCCCTCGGGCACGAGGATCTTGGCGAGCGTGCCTTCGTCGACCGCCTCGACTTCCATCGTGGCCTTGTCGGTCTCGATCTCGGCGATGACCTCGCCCGACTTGACCTGGTCGCCTTCCTTCTTGAGCCAACGGGCGAGGTTGCCCTTCTCCATCGTCGGCGACAGCGCGGGCATCAGAATGTTGATCGGCATGATCAGTGACCTTGTTTCGACCTGGGGCTGGTGGTGCCCATATCAGTCGGCCGAGCCAGCTCGGCTTCGAACATCTCGACGATGCGCTGCAGCGCCTCGTCTTCGGAATAATCGCTCTCGCGCGCATAGGCGCGCGCAGCATGTCGGGCGACGTCGACCAGGAGCAGCCCCCACACGTCGGGCTCCTCGAACGCACGCTGGAAGGCGATCGAGAGCCCGCCGTCGAGCACGAAGGCGCGCAACACTTCGGTGGCGTCCTCGCGGCCGACGACGTCGGGCGGCAGCGGCTGCTCCTTGGGTCCGGCCATCTGGGATTCCCTTAGCGGTAGCAGACGGACTTGGCGGCCTGCACGACCTCGGCCGCCGACGGCAGCGCGAGCTTCTCAAGATTTGCCGCATACGGCATCGGCACGTCCTTGCCCGACACGCGCGTCACCGGCGCATCGAGATAGTCGAAGGCGTGCTCCATGATGCGCGCGGCGATCTCGGCGCCGACGCCGCTCTGCGCCCAGCCCTCTTCCACCGTGACCGCGCGTCCCGTCTTCTTGACCGAGGCGATGATGGTCTCGGTGTCCATCGGACGCAAGGTGCGCAGGTCGATCACCTCGGCCTCGATGCCCTCCTTGGCGAGCTCATCGGCGGCCTTGAGCGCGTAGGTCATGCCGTTCGACCAGGAGATGATCGTGACGTCCTTGCCCGAGCGGGCGATGCGCGCCTTGCCGATCGGGATGATGTAGTCGTCGAGCTTCGGCACCTCGCCGGAGTGACCGTACAGCACCTCGTTCTCGAGGAAGATCACCGGGTTCGGATCGCGGATCGCAGCCTTCAAGAGGCCCTTCGCGTCAGCCGCGGAATACGGCGCGACGACCTTGAGGCCCGGAATGTGCGAGTACCAGGACGAATAGTCCTGGCTGTGCTGCGCGGCGACGCGGGCGGCGGCGCCGTTGGGCCCGCGAAACACGATCGAGCAGCCCATCTGGCCGCCGGACATGTACAAGGTCTTGGCCGCGGAGTTGATGATCTGGTCGATCGCCTGCATGGCGAAGTTGAAGGTCATGAACTCGACGATCGGCTTCAGCCCGGCCATCGCGGCGCCGACGCCGATGCCGGCGAAGCCATGCTCGGTGATCGGGGTATCCATCACGCGGCGGGCGCCGAACTCCTGCAACAGACCCTGGGTGACCTTGTAGGCGCCCTGATACTCGGCGACCTCCTCGCCCATGATGAAGACGTCGCCGTCCCTGCGCATCTCCTCGGCCATGGCGTCGCGCAGCGCCTCGCGGATGGTCTGCGTCACCATCTCGGTGCCGGCTGGCACTTCCGGATCGGGCTCGGCGACGCTCTGCGGCGCGGCCACGCCGGTCGGCGCGGGCGAAGCCTGCACGGAAACAGCGGCATCCGCCGGCGGCGCCGATTGCGCGGCCTTCATCTCGGCGGCCGGCGCCGAAGCCTTGCCGAGGTCGGCAGCCGTCTCGCCATCGGCGAGGATGGTGGCGATCGGCGTGTTGACGGCGACGTCGGCGGTGCCTTCGGGGATCAGGATCTTGCCGAGCGTGCCCTCGTCGGTCGCCTCGACTTCCATCGTCGCCTTGTCGGTCTCGATCTCGGCGATCACGTCACCCGACTTGATCGCCTCGCCTTCCTTCTTCAGCCATTTGGCGAGGTTGCCCTTCTCCATCGTGGGCGACAGCGCAGGCATCAAAACTTGAATAGGCATATCAGCTCCAGAGAAATCAGCTTGCGCGCGCGATTAGCGATAGACGTCGGTGTAGAGCTCGGCGGCATCCGGCTCGGGATCGGCCTGCGCGAAATCGGCGGCCTCGTTGACGATCTTGCGCACGTCGGCATCGATCGCCTTGAGATCCTGCTCGCTGACCTTGGCCGCCAGCAGGCGGTTGCGCACCTGCTCGATCGGATCCTGGTCGTGGCGGACCTTCTCGACCTCCTCACGCGTGCGATACTTCGCCGGGTCGGACATCGAGTGGCCGCGATAGCGGTAGGTCTGCATTTCCAGGATGTACGGGCCCTTGCCCTCGCGGCACCAGGCGACCGCCTTCTCGCCCGCGGCCTTCACCGCGCGGACGTCCATGCCGTCGACCTGCTCGCCCGGGATGTTGAAGGAGATGCCGCGCTTGGAGAAGTCGGTCTGCGCCGAGGCGCGCGACACCGCCGTGCCCATCGCATAGCGGTTGTTCTCGATGACGTAGATCACCGGCAGCTTCCAGAGCTCCGCCATGTTGAAGCTCTCATAGACCTGCCCTTGATTGGCCGCACCGTCGCCGAAATAGGCGACGCTGACCGAATCATTGCCGCGGTAGCGGTTGGCGAGCGCCAGCCCCGTGCCCAGCGACACCTGGGCGCCGACGATGCCGTGGCCGCCGAAGAAGTTCTTCTCCATGCTGAACATGTGCATGGAGCCGCCCTTGCCCTTGGAATAGCCGCCGCGGCGCCCGGTGAGCTCGGCCATCACGCCCTTGGCGTCCATGCCGGTGGCCAGCATGTGGCCGTGATCGCGATAGCCGGTGATGACCTGATCACCCGGCTTCAGCGCCATCTGCATGCCGACGACCACGGCTTCCTGGCCGATATAGAGATGGCAGAAGCCGCCAATCGCACCCATGCCGTAGAGCTGACCAGCCTTCTCCTCAAAGCGGCGGATCAGCAGCATGTCGCGCAGCGCAGCCAAATCCTGGTCTCTGGTGAATTCCGGCGGCGGGCCGTTGTCTCTGTCCTGCCCTTGTTCCTTTGCGGCGGTCTTCTTGGGTGCGGCCATGGCAATTCCGGATGAGAGAAAAAGTAGCTTTCTCTAGCTCAACTCCATGGCACGTAAAAGGACTGCGTGAACCACCATTCACTTTGCTGCGCCGCACTAAAACGACGCGAAATTATTGAATCCGATCGGCGCTGTTTTTGAAATTCCCTGCGTCAGCGGCTGCCAATTTTTAGGCAGTCACGTCATCGCCATCCGCCGCCAAGCGCCACGCGTCACTGCGGCCGAACGATGCGGATCAAATCACGCGGGTTGGCATAGCCGAGCACGAAGCGCGCGCGCTCATCGAGCATGTCGGGATCGACCCGGTCGGAGCGCAGCAGCGACACCCGCTTCTCGCCTTCCGCCCGCTCCTGCTTCAGCCGGACGAGCTCCGAGGTCAGCGCGACGATCTCCTGGTCGAGCTCCTGGCGGGCATTGAGCCCGTAGCGGCCGGTGTAGGCGTTGATACCGAAATAGCCGATGATGGCCGCCGCCATCGTGTAGAGGGCGAGCCCGGTGAGGAATGATTTCAGGCGTGCGCGGGAGACCATGGCCGGCAGAATGCGGCGCCCCCGGTTAAGGAATCGCTAACCCTGCTGGCCCGCCCGCTGTGCGCTCAACCGCGATAGGCCGGCTCCTCGAGGTCGAGCGTCCGCTTGATCGCTTCGAGATGCAGCCGGGCCGATTCCGCATCCCCCTCGCGCATCTGGCGCGCGGCGGCTTCGGCGATCTCGCGCGCGACCGGCACAACCTTGCGCCCGGTCGACAGCGCCAGGCACTGCACCTGGCAGGCGCGCTCGAGGTAATACAGATCGTCCCAGGCCTCGGCGATGGTGGGCGCCAGCACCATGACGCCGTGATGCTTCATGAAGACGATGTCGGCCTCGCCGATCGTGCCGGCGATGCGGTCACCCTCGCTGTTGTCGAGCGCGAGGCCGTTGTAGTTCTCGTCGACGGCGGTGCGGCCGTAGAATTTCAGCGCCGTCTGCCCGGCAAAGATCAGCGGTGCGCCCTCCGTCATCGAGAGCGCCGTGGCATACGGCATGTGCGTGTGGAAAGCGACCTTGGCGCGCGGCAGCGCCTTGTGGATGCGGGCGTGGATGTAGAACGCCGTCGCCTCGGGACGGCCGTCGCCGGCAATGACGTTGCCGTCGAAATCGCACACCAGGAGCTTCGAGGCGGTCAGCTCGCGGAAGGCGTAGCCGTAGGGATTGACGATGAAGAGGTCGTCATAGCCGGGCACCAGCGCCGAGAAGTGATTGCAGATGCCCTCTTCCAGCCCGTAGCGCGCGGCCATGCGGAAACAGGCCGCGAGATCGGTCCGCGCCTGCCAGACCGCTTCCGAATTCAGATCCGGCTGGTTCGCCCCGGGGGTTGACGTGCTGGCGGGTGTGAAGGCGTGGGCCATCGAAGATCCTTGGCAGCGCGCGTTCCCGCGCGGGTGACCGGCCCTTGCCTTGAAACGGATCGGGCAAGGCGCGTCAACGCCCCGCCCCGCTCATAACCGTCATGCAGCCGGCGACAGCGGGATGTGCCGCCGCCGGGCTGTCATGAGATCAGCCGTTCTGCTTGGCCACGAAGGCGGCGAAGGCGTCGAGATATTGCTGCAGCACCGTCTTCAGCGCGTCCTTGATCAGCTCGCCATTGCCATCGAATGCATCGCCGACGCCGTTCAGGTAGATCTCGGGCTGGCCCATCACGGGGCCCGAGATGCCCGGCATGATGTTCTGCAGGTGCTTCGCCGCGGCGACACCGCCGAGCGGACCCGGCGAGTTGGAGATCAGGCCGACCGGCTTGCCCAGAAACGAGCTCTGGCCATAGGGGCGCGAGGCGATGTCGATGGCGTTCTTCAGCACACCCGGAATCGAGCGGTTGTATTCCGGGGTCAGGATCAGCACGCCGTTCGAGGCCTTGAGCTTGTCGCGGAAGGCGAGCCACTCGGCCGGCGGATTGGCCTCGACATCCTGGTTGAAGAACGACAGGCCTTCCGGCGTGACCACTTCGATCCTGAGGCTGGCAGGCGCGAGCTTGGCCATCGCCTTGGCGATCTTGAGCGTGAAGCTCTCCTTGCGGAGGCTGCCGACGAGCGCGACGATGGAATACGGGGCGGGCATGGGGGAATCCTCTTGAGAACGAGATGGTGCGGCACTTAAGGCACGCGGCCGGGAACATGCAAGTGCATGGACTGGCGTGCCGGGAAACTCAGCGTTTCAGCGCGCGAGCCGCCTGACGGGGCCGCCTGAGGCCCAGCCGCTCCGGATTCAGCCTGCCCCCTTGATGCAGCGGGCGAATTCCGCGACGGCCTGATGCGTCAGCCAGATCGCCTGGCCGTCGACCGGCTGAGCCCAGCTCGAGACTTTCGCGATCACGATCCCGTTGGCGGCATCGACGAACAGGTTCTGGCCGTGAATGCCCATTGCGAACAGCAGTTGCGGCTGATCGTTGGTGACGTACCAGCCGCTGCGATAATGCATGTTGCGGCTGATGGCGGCAAAGCTGTCGCGCCACTGGCCGTCGCGCCAAGCCTGCGCATCGCCATTGTGCCTGATGTCGTCGAGCCAGGCTTCGGGGATGATCGCGTGCGAGCCGCGGCGGCCGCCCGACAGCACGAGCTGGCCCAGCCGGGCGAAATCGCACAACGTGGCGCAGAAGCCGCCGGTGCAGCGCGGCGCGCCGTTGCGGTCGAGCGTGATGAAGGCCTCGCCGCTCGCCCCCATCGGCTGCCACAGCAAGGTGCCGACCAGGCTTGCGAAGCTGCGGCCGGTGGCGCGCTCGATCGCCCACCCCAGCAGATCGGTATTCGAAGACACGTAGCTGAAGGGACCGCCATGCGGCTTGGCCTGCGCGCGCATCGTCGCAAGGAAATCGTGCAGGTTCGGCGTCGTGCCTGATGCCACCGGCTCCCAGCCGGCAGCGTCGGCATAGGCCTGGAGACCGGCGGCATCGAAGACGATGCCGGCGCGCATGTCGGTGAGCTCGCGGATGGTGGCGCCGCGATAGGCCGTACGTTCGACCTCCGGCACGTAGCGCGTGACCTCGGCCTCGATATCGATCTCGCCGCGGTCGGCGAGGATGCCGAGCATCAGGCCGGTGATCGACTTGGTCGCCGACATCAGGATGTGCGGCGTGTCGCGATCGGTGCCGCCGTCATAATGCTCGAACACGATGCGGCCGTCGTGCAGGATCAGGAGCCCGTCGGTCGCCGTGGCCTTGAGGAAACCATCGAGGTCGAGCGTGCCGCCCTTCGGCAGCTTCAGACTGAAGTCATCGAAGGCGACTGGAGCAGCCGGCAGCGGCCAGGCGCTGCCCGGTGCGCTCGCGATGTCGGCCGCCGGCAGGATCTGCCGGATATTGTGGAACGCCCAGCGGCTGAACGGCGCGGTGCGCCAGTTGGAGAGATCGGCGCTGGCGGGAGACGGATCGGTCGACATGCGAGGCCCTGCGGATGCGAGGCGTCCGACATAGGCGTTAGCGGCCGCAGGGGAAAGCCCGGCATTGCGCGTATGCAAAAACGAACAGGCCGCCCGGAGGCGGCCTGGCACAGTCTCTCCTGCGTCATTGCGAGGAGCGAAGCGACGAAGCAATCCAGAGTCCCGACCGAGCCCCTGGATTGCTTCGCTTCGCTCGCAATGACGGAGAAACTCAGAGCACCGGATTCCACGGCGCCGGGATCAGCCGGTACTTCGCGCCATCCTTCTCGACATAGCCCACCGAGGGGAAGGAGAAGTGGAAGCCGATCACCCTCGCCTTCTCGGCGGCGGCCATGTCGTAGAACTTGTGCCGCGTCTCCTGGGCCTGCGCCGCATCGGTGTCGAACATCACGTGCCAGTCGGGATTGCGCAGGAACAGCTCCGGCACGTTGGTGACGTCGGACTGGATGAACACCTTGGCGTTGCCCGAGGCGACCGCGAACGAGGTGTGGCCCGGCGTGTGACCGGGGGTCGCCAGCGCGGTGATCCCGGGCGCGACCTCCTTGTCCCACTCGTACTGTGTGACCTTGCTCTCCAGCCCGCCGAACACCTTCTTGAAGTTGGCGAAGTTGCCCTTCATCAAATCGGTCTGCGCCTTGGCGGCATTCTCGTCACTATTCCAGAACGCCCATTCCTTGGCCGGCACCTTGAGCTCGGCATTCGGAAACGCCAGCGAGCCGTCGGCGAGCTTGAGGCCGTTGATGTGGTCGCCATGCATGTGCGAGAGCACGACGACGTCGATGCTCTTGGGATCGACGCCCGCGGCGGCGAGGTTCTGCAAGGTACGGCCGACCGCGCCCTTGCTGGCCTCGAAGGCGCCGGCGCCGTTGCCGGTGTCGATCAGGACCAGCTTGGAGCCGGTGTTGATCAGCTGCGGATTGAAGGGAATCGTGATCATGCCCTTCGGCATGTAGGCGCTTTCGGCCGCTGCGAGCGCGTCGTCCTTGGCCGTGTTGACCACGAACTTGTCGGGCATCGGGAAGGTGCGCGCACCGTCATTGACGGAGGTGCATTCGTAGTCGCCGACCTTGTAGCGATAGAAGCCGGGCGCCTGGGCGCCGGCGGGCGCGACCGCTGCGCGCGCCTGCCCGCCGGTCAGCGATGGCAAGGCGCTCGCGGCGCCGGCAAGGGCCGCACCGGCCAGAAATCGACGGCGATCCAATTGGCTCATGACAAGTCTCTCCTCAGTGCTTGATGCGCGGCAGACACCGCCCCCTGAAAAACCGGGCGGATTGTCTCCGGCCGCGGGCCAAACGCAAGCCCGTCAGCAACGTCCGGGGAGCGACGTTAGGTCACTTATCTTTGTTGGGGGCGATAAGGAATTTTTCGCCGGTGGCCCGTTTGGCGTACGCGGCGAGGTTCGCCGGATCGAGCGATTCCGCGAGCGAGACCACCTTGGTGTAGTGGCTGGCGAACGTCGTCTTGAGCTCGTCGACGACGCGCTGCCGCAGCCGTTCGCCATCCGCCCGCCCGATCTTCATCAGGAACGGAAACAGCAGCCAGCCGCCGACGCTCCAGGTCATGCCGAAGCCGCGCGTGATCTCCGTCGGCCGGGTGTCCAGGCTGCCGTAGATGTAGACCTGCTTGTGCACGTTCGATCCGTAGCGGCTGTAGGGGTGCTTGCCGGACTTGTTGATCGCGGCTTCCATCGCATTGAGGATCTGGCCGGCGAGCTTGCCGCCGCCGATCGCGTCGAAGGCGATGGTGGCGCCGGTCTCGACCAGCGCCGCAATCAGCTCGTCCATGAAGTTGGGCGAGGTCGAATCGACCACGTACTTCGCGCCGAGGCCGCGCAGCAGCTCGGCCTGCGCCTGGCTGCGGACGATGTTGACCAGCGGAATGCCGTCCTTGAGGCAGATCTTGTTGAGCATCTGCCCGAGATTGGAGGCGGCCGCGGTGTGCACCAGCGCGGTATGGCCCTCGCGCTTCATCGTCTCGGTCATGCCGAGCGAGGTCAGCGGATTGACGAAGCAGGAGGCGCCCTCCTCCGGCGTCGTGCCCTCAGGCAGCGGCAGGCACTCGGAGACCTTCAGGCAGCGATACTGGCTGTACATCGCGCCGCCGATCGCCGCGACGGTGCGGCCCATCAGCGCCTTGGCGGCGTCCGAGGAGCCAGTCTTGACCACGACACCGGCGCCCTCGTTGCCGATCGGCATCGACTCGTCGACGCGGGCGGCCATGGCGCGCATGCCGGCTTCCGGCACCTTGGCCGTGATCACGGGGCGATCCTTGGTGCCCGATGCCTTGACGGTCGAGAGGTCGGCGGCACCGACGAGCAGGCCGAGATCGGACGGATTGATCGGCGCCGCCTCGATGCGCACCACCACTTCGTCCGGCCCCGGCTCAGGGGTCGGCACATCGACCAGCGACAGTTCGAGCTCACCGCTGCGCGTGATCAACGTCCGCAGTTGCAGGCCAGTCTCGCCACTCATCCGTGCCTCCCTGTTCTGTCGTCTTCAGCGCCGGCTCAAGCCAGCGCCTTCAGCGCCGCGCGGCCGGCGTACTTCGCCTGCGAATCCAGCTCCTGCTCGATGCGCAGCAGCTGGTTGTACTTCGCGGTGCGGTCGGAGCGCGCCAGGGAGCCGGTCTTGATCTGCCCGCAATTGGTCGCGACCGCGAGATCGGCGATGGTCGAATCCTCGGTCTCGCCGGAGCGGTGCGACATCACGGCGGTGTAGCCGGCCTTGTAGGCCATCTCGACCGCGGCCAAGGTCTCGGTCAGCGTGCCGATCTGGTTGACCTTGATCAGGATCGAGTTGGCGCGGCCGTTGCGGATTCCGTCGGCGAGGCGGTTGACGTTGGTGACGAACAAATCGTCGCCGACCAGCTGGCACTTGTGGCCGATCAGGTCGGTCAGCTCCTTCCAGCCGTCCATGTCGTCCTCGGACATGCCGTCCTCGATCGAGCAGATCGGATAGCGCGCGACGAGATCGGCGAGATATTTCGCCTGCTCCGAGCGCGAGCGGCTCTTGTTCTCGCCCTCATAGACGTACTTTCCGTCCTTGAAGAACTCGGTCGCGGCGCAGTCGAGCGCCAGCATCACGTCCTCGCCGGCGGTGTAGCCGGCCTTGCCGATCGCGCTCATGACGAAGTCGAGGGCTGCGTCCGCCGACGGCAGGTTCGGCGCGAAGCCGCCCTCGTCGCCGACATTGGTGTTGTGGCCGGCCTTCTTCAGCTCGCCCTTCAGCGTATGGAAGATCTCCGAGCCGCAGCGCAGCGCCTCGGCAAAGGTCGGCGCGCCCACCGGCATGATCATGAATTCCTGGAAGTCGATCGGGTTGTCGGCGTGGACGCCGCCATTGACGATGTTCATCATCGGCACCGGCAGGGTGCGCGCCGAGGTGCCGCCGACATAGCGGTACAGCGGCATGTCGTAGGAGATCGCCGCCGCCTTGGCGCAGGCCAGGGAGACGCCGAGGATGGCGTTGGCGCCGATCCGGCTCTTGTTCTCGGTGCCGTCCAGCTCGATCAGGATCTGGTCGATCTGGACCTGGTCCTGCACCGACATGTCGCTCAGCGCCTCGTAGATCTCGTCATTGATGGCCTCGACGGCCTTCAGCACGCCCTTGCCGAGATAGCGGTGCTTGTCGCCATCGCGCAGTTCGACCGCCTCATGGGCGCCGGTGGAGGCGCCGGAGGGAACCGCGGCGCGGCCGACCGAGCCGTCCTCCAGCACGACGTCGACCTCGACCGTGGGATTGCCGCGGCTGTCCAGGATTTCGCGGCCGATGATGTCGACGATGGCGGTCATGGGGGGTCCTCGTGAGGCGTTTCCGGGTGGGCTTTGCTGCGCCGCTTCTACCGCAAGGTCGGGAGGCCGAAAAGGCCACCTCACGCGGAAATCACGAACCGGATGACGCGGGCGCTCCGATTGGCTAAACGGGCGCCTCTGCGGCAGGGGACACGACACATGGCGAAAAAATCCAACCCATCCCTGACATCGGCCGGCCTTCAGCTGGGCCGCGAGGTGGCAGCCCCGGACAGCCCGGAGGCGGCCAAGCTCGACCGCGTTCCCAATCCGCAGAAGGACACCGATTACCTGGCCCGCTTCACGGTGCCCGAGTTCACCTCGCTATGCCCGGTGACGGGCCAACCGGACTTCGCCCATCTCGTCATCGACTACGCCCCCGGCCCCTGGCTGGTCGAATCCAAGTCCCTCAAGCTGTACCTCGCGAGCTTCCGCAACCACGGCGCCTTCCACGAGGACTGCACGGTGGCCATCGGCAAGCGCCTCGCCGCCGAGATCAAACCCAAATGGCTGCGCATCGGCGGCTACTGGTACCCCCGCGGCGGCATCCCGATCGACGTGTTCTGGCAGACGGGAAAGCTGCCGAAGGGCCTGTGGGTGCCGGAGCAAGGCGTGGCGCCGTATCGCGGGCGGGGGTGAGGCGCCGATTGCTCGTCCCTCCTGCGTCACACCCACCGTCATTCCGGGGCAAGGCCGCAGGCCTTGAACCCGGAATCTCGAGATTGTTTTGCGTCCGTTCCTTAGCTGGCCATTCCCAAATGCCAGTCGCAGGCGTCGGTTGCATCTCACTTCGAGACACGGTCATCGTCATTTTGCGTCATGGCCCGAACCTGCCAGCATTTCCATGAGGATCACCGTTATCCTCGCGGCGTCCGCATACGTAACGTTCGAGTCTATCTGCTGCGCCCTCTGAGCCACTTCATCTATGAATTGACGCGCAAGCTCCTCATTGTCGCTTCCACGCACGGCCCAAAACCGATTCACCAGCTCTGCATCTCGGACAAGCTCGATCGCCACAGGCCTCAACTCCTCGCGTGAGCGCATGAACCTTCGTGTGACGGTCTCCTCGGAAGCAGTGGTCCCAGCCTTCGAACCATTCACTGCCGGGCCGCTCATGATCCGGAGGGCGGACCTCGGTCGTCCTTGATCAGGCGTATTGGCTCGCTCCAGATCAGACTCGGTGATGACGCGCTGCCAGTCGCGATACTTGTCCGCACTGATGGGCACGCCGATCAGGTGATAACCCGAGGAGTCTTCGTACATCGCCACGACATACTCTTGCGCAAGCTGATGCAGCGTGCTGGGACCTCGCGCGTAGCTTCGATCGCCTCCGAACCTTGCCGTGATGCGCTCCATCTCTGGTCGCTTGCCACGGATGACGTCGAGCACCTGGAGCCACGCCGACCAGGGCTCGCGGGGAATGATCTGCGGAGGCTGTCCAGACTGGTCCGGCCCGACAAGATAGGCGGGCCGGCTCAAAACCCGCACCTTCGCCAATACGATCTGATCCTCTGACGACAGCGCTTCGGGTATCGGGATCGCCGGAGGCACCTCTTCCGAGAAGTAGGTGAGCAGTCCATCGGCCGTCGCCTTCGCGACAGTCGCGGTCCAAATCAGAACGGCACAGACCAGACAACCAGCCAACGATCTCATCACTCTCGACCTCGATCCGCCCTGGGACTCGGATGCCGCGTCGCAATTGCATACGACCCATTCATAGCATTGATCGCGCGAATTTTTCATGCAGCGTCACTGAATCCGGTCTGTCACCCAACCCAGCAAGCTGCCGCGGGCCGGTGTGACTGAGCAGCATCTCACGCCGTTTTGCATCCAGGCTCAGGGAGCAACCGTCCACCTCTCAATACACGTGATGGCCTTCGAACTTCGCCTTGTAGGCCGCCGGACACAGCACCTCGAACGTATTGATGATCTCGAGCGTCCTGCAGGCGGTGCAATTGCCGATGATCTTTTCGTTGCGATGATCCTTCCAGTCGGTGCGGATCATCGTCTTGCCTTCGCCGCTCCGCTCGGGCTCTCCCGTGCCGACCAGCGAGTAGTTGCCGAACTCGGTGTAGACGGTGTTCTTCGAGCACATCGCCCGACGCTTGAGCTGCTTGCCGGCGTTGATATCCATCATCTGCTTGGCGCAGCGCGCCACCTCGGCGGGCTTGATGTCGTCGGGCGGCGGCTCGCGCAGGCAGCTCTCGATCGCATCGTCGAGCTCGATGCGGAACGTCACCGCCGCACTGTCGCTGTCCGGATCGGTGCGCGTCAGAATGGTCGCATCGCCCCGATGCGAGCTGAGCAGGATCTTTGCCGGCGCTCCCGGGCTCACAGCGCCCTGCTCCGGCTTCGCCGGCGGCTGCGCCAGCGCACTGGACACGCTCCCTGCCATGAGTGCAAACGCCAACAGCCAACGCTTTGCCGTCATCCCGCCATTCTCCCCACGCTCGCGCGATTCTAGCGAGAACAAACCAGCAACACAAGCAGATAATACCTCAGGTTGCCGCGTGGCACTATGCTTCGCCACGCGCCGCCCAACCGACGCCGGCCGCGTCCCCTGAGTCGCCCGACGGGCATGCCCCTGCCGCTCGTCTCGCTCTCGTTCGCTTGTCTGACGGCTGCGCCCAAAGCAGCTTTTTCGCCAAGCCTCCAATCCGATGCCCCTCTCCAGGGGCTTCCGGTAAAAAGATTCTTGTTTCCATTTTTCAGAATTCATGATTGACTACCCCCATCCCGTCTCGATCTGAGGGGCGCTTCGCGGTCGTCACGGACGTTGAGGCGGGATGTGGTGGGCGTATCGGTGCTGCAGCGTGGCTTGGCTGCGCGGACGAACGGCATCGATGCGCACGGTCAAGTCGCGTGGTCCTGACACCCCGACGCTGGTGTCAAGGTCGAAGGGCTGGACGAGCCCTGCGGCCGACGGTGGCCAACAAGCCCGGAGCACCGGGGAGAACGCGAAGCAGCCGTTCCAACCATCGCGCGGGGAATGCCGGGATGTCTCGGCTGAACCTGTGGTACCTGCCGCCTGCATTTTTTTCTGCAGGCGGGCCATGGGGGCGGCCAGCTCCCGGCATTCCCCGTGCCCTCTTCGAGGAGAGGGCATGTCCAGAGGCAAAGCTCGGACGCAACTGCGCCGCGAGATGGCGGCGGTGCGTCCCGCGGCGAATGATGAGCCGGACACAGATGTCTCAGCCGCGCATGTTCAACATCGAGAGCAAGAAAGGGCGTCCTCGCTCTCGCCCACGGCGAACGCAGCGGACGATGGGCATTATGCGCTCCCCTGTCTCCACGTCGTCATGGCCAGGCTTGTCCCGGCCATCCACGTCGTTCGGCATGCTGAGAAGGACGTGGATGCCCGGGCCTTCGCCGCGCCGAAGCGGCTTCGGCCGCGCAGGCGGGACAAGCCCGGGCATGACGGAGAAACAAATGAGCAGCCCTTCCTGCGGCCCTGGCCCTACGTCGGCGAATGCGGCCATGCGCCCGCACCGGAGACGACCTTCACGTCGCCGCCGCATCCGCCGGCGGCCGTTGCCGCAGCAGCGCGGCGCAGGCGAAGCCGAGCGCGACCATCAGGGCGGCGGCGATGAGCAGCGTCGGCTGCTTGCCGCCATGCACCACGCCAAAACCGTAGGCGATCGGGCCGACGGTCTGTCCCAGGAAGAAGAAGAACGAGTGCAGCGACATCGCGGTGGCGCGGGCACCGATCGACAGCTCGCTGGCGAACACCTGCAGGCAGCCATGGATCATGTAGAAGCCCCAGCCCATCATCAGCATGCAGGCGAATTGCAGCTTCCAGCCGGGGCCGAAAGCGAGCGCGGCGAGTTGCAGGGCCACCAGGGCAGCGCCGGAGATCATCATGCCCTTGACGCCGAGCCGCGGCAGGAAGTTCGAGACGGTGGCCGTGTAGAACAGCCCGCCGACCGCAAAGCCCGCGATGACAATGCCGGCGATCGACAGCGAGGTCTCGCCGAGATCGAACAGGAACGCGGCGATGAACGGAAACAGCCCGAACACGCAGCAGCCTTCGACGAACACTGCCGGGAAGCAGAAGCGCGCATTCGGATTGGTGAAGATGGTGCGATAGCCCCTCTTCAAGGCGGCGAGATCGGTGGTCGCGGCGTGGGTGACCTTGGCGCCGCGGAAGCCGGCGGCGACCGCGAAGGAGGCGATCAGCCCGAGCGCGCCGAGGATCGCGAGCACGCCGCGCCAGCCGATGAAGTCGCCGATGATGCCGGACGCGGTCGCGCCGAGCAGGTTGCCGGCCATCGAGCCCGCCAGCGTGCGGCCGATCGCGACCTGGCGCTTGTCGGGCGCGACCAGATCGCTGGTCAAGCCGAGCGCCACCGGAAACACGCCGCCCGAGGCGATGCCGGCGAGGATCCGGCTGGCGAACAGCAGCGGAAACGAGGTGGCGAGCGCGCCGAGCACGCTGGCGACGCCGAGCAGCGCGAGGCACAAGGTCATCAGCCGCGCCTTGCCGAACAGGTCGGCGGCGGCGCCGATCGCCGGCTGGATCAGCGCGTAGATCAGCGCATAGCCGGCGGCGATGCCGGCCGCGGTGGCGATGCTGATCGAAAAATCCTCGGCGACATGCGGCAGCACCGGATCGAGCGCGCGCGTCGACAGCGCCGCCGAGAAGCCCGCCAGCGCGATGATGTTGACCGCTGGCGGAAACTTAGTCTCGGGCTTGGCGACGGGCTGGTGCATCAGCTGATGGCGCCCGCCGTCTGTCCCTTGGCAAGCGCGTCGAACGCCATCAGCGTCCGCAGCAATCCCTCGAACTGCGCCAGCGGCACCATGTTCGGACCGTCGGAGGGCGCATGATCGGGATCGGGATGGGTCTCGATGAACACGCCAGCGACGCCGACCGCCACGGCCGCGCGCGCGAGCACGGAGACGAATTCGCGCTGGCCGCCCGACGAGGTGCCCTGCCCGCCCGGCTGCTGCACCGAATGCGTCGCGTCGAAGATCACCGGCGCGCCGGTCGTCTTGGCCATGATCGGCAGCGCGCGCATGTCCGAGACCAGCGTGTTGTAGCCGAACGAGACGCCGCGCTCGGTCGCCAGCACGTTCGGATTGCCGGCGCCGGTGATCTTGGCCACGACATTGGCCATGTCCCAGGGCGCCAGGAACTGGCCCTTCTTGACGTTGATCACCTTGCCGGTCGCGGCGGCCGCGAGCAGCAGGTCGGTCTGCCGGCACAGGAAGGCGGGGATCTGCAGGATGTCGACGGCCTGCGCCACCTCGGCGCACTGGCTGGCGTCATGCACGTCGGTCAGCACGGGAAGGCCGAGCGAGGCGCGGATCTCGGCGAAGATCGGCAGCGACTGTGCCAGCCCGAGCCCCCGCGCGGCCGAGCCAGAGGTGCGGTTGGCCTTGTCGAACGAGGTCTTGTAGACGAGGCCGATGTTCAGGCGGCCTGCGATCTCCTTCAGCGCCGAGGCGACCTCGAGCGCGTGGGCGCGGCTCTCGAGCTGGCACGGCCCGGCAATGACCGCGAGCGGCAGCTGATTGCCAAACTTCACGGAGCCGAGGCTGACGACCGGCGCGGCAGAGATCGGAGCGTTCACGACTTCATCCTCTTTGAGCGCGCGACCATGGCCCGGCGCGGGCCTCCGGATCAACCCGGCGCGCGCCCGCGAATAGCAGGGTTGCGGGGATCGGTCATCCCCGCCCCTCGCCGGGTCCTATTTCAGCGCCGAGAACGCCGTGGGCACCAGGAACTGGCTGGTGATGTTGGCGACGATCTGGCCGTCCTCCTCGCTCTTGGCGCGCGCCGCGATCCAGGTCGGATCTGTCATGAACTTGGTCCATTTGGTCTCGCGCTCGGCGAGCGACTCCCAGGCGAGGAAATAGGTCAGATCCTGGTTGGATTCGCCGATCAGGGTCGTGAAGAAACCCACGGGGCGGATGCCGTGCGTCTCCCACAGCTTCAGCGTGGTCGTCTCGAAGCGCTTCAACAGCGCCGGCAAGCGGCCGGGAATGCAGCGATAGATGCGGCTTTCGTAGATCATGGCAACGGACCTCCCCTTCGTGATCGTTCAAGCGTGATCGATGCCGCGTTTTGGCAACAATTGCCGCGGTCGTCAAAGCCGTTCGGCCGCAGCGGGCCGTCGCGGTTCCCCACCTTGCGCAAAGCGCAACGCGCTTGCACAATCTCAATGGCATCGAGGTGGGGCATGTATCGTTCAGGGTTCATCCGGGTCGTCATTTTCATCGCCTGCATTCTGGCGTCGTACCCGTCCGCGGCGCAGCAGACGGCCACTCCGAATCTCGCCGAGGTCAAGCCGGCCGCCAACGCCTTCACCCTCGCCGATCCGGTCCCGTCCTGGGTGGTCGAGAGCACAGCTCCCGAGGTCAGCGCGCCGGCGCCGATCGTCATTCGCCTTTCCGAGACGCAGTATCTGGTCGATCGCGAGCCGGTCGTGTTCGTCCGCCGTATCACCGCCATCAACGACGCGGCCTCGCTGGCCGCGGCCGGCCACATCGCGATCTCCTTCGCGCAGGATTATGAGCGGGTTCAACTGCACTGGATCCGGATTCAACGCGGGCAGGAGCAGATCGACCGCACCACGACCTCCAAGCTGCGGTTTTTGCAACGCGAGCAAGGCCTCGAACAGGGCGTGTATAGCGGCGATGTGACGGCCTCGATCCTGATCGACGATCTGCGCGTCGGCGACACCATCGACCTGGCCTACTCCCACCACGGCCAGAACCCGGTGTTCGCCGGCAAGTTCATCGGCCTGACCAGTTGGGATCAATCCCATCCGACGCTCAGGCGCCACGTGATCTTCAGCCATCCGGTCAGCCGGCCCATTGCATGGCGGATGATCGGCGACCGCACCGGCTCGCCGGTCGTGCCGACCGAAACACTCCGCAGCGGGTTGCGCACGCTCGACTTCGACGAGCGCGGACTGCGCGAGGCCACTGCCGACCCGCAGACGCCGCACGACTATTTCGCCTTCCGTTTCTTGCAATTCTCGGAGTTCGGAAGCTGGCAGGAGGTCGCGCAATGGGCCACCGCCCTGTTCGAGGTCAACACCGCTGCGAACGAGGAGGTGGATGGCCTCGCCAAGACGATCGGCACCCTCGACTCGACTGATCAACGCGTCGCGGCGGCGCTGCAGATCGTGCAGTCGCAGATCCGCTACTTCTCGGTTTCGCTCGGCGAGAGCTCGCACCGACCCGCCTCCCCGGATATCGTGCTGCGCCGGCGCTACGGTGATTGCAAGGACAAGTCTTTCCTGCTCGTCACGCTGCTGCAGCGGCTCGGCATCCAGAGCCGCCCGGTCCTGCTCCAGATCGGTCGCCGCCGCGGTCTCGAGGAGGTGCTGCCCAGCCCCGAATTCTTCGATCACGTCATCGTCGAAGCCGTCGTCGACGGCAAATCCTACTTTCTCGATCCGACACGCCTCGGCCAACATGGTCGCCTCGACCGCATGGGCCAGGCGCATGCGGGGGTCCAGATCCTGCCGGTCGCGCCCGAGACCGAGCGCCCGTCCGCGATTCCCGTGCGCGCGGCCGACGAGGTCGACGACGATCTCACCGAGCGCGTGACAGTCGACAAGCTCGGGGACGACGCGCAACTGTCGGTGAAGCGCGTGTGGTCCGGGCTGAGCGCCGAACGGCTGCGCCTCGTCTTCGAACAGACGACGCGCGAGCTGATCGCGAAGCGGGTCGGTGACATGCTCGAGGACAGATATCCAGGGGCCGTTCTCGCCGCCGATCCCGCTGTCCATGACGACCAGGAGCAGAACATCCTCTCGATCGAGGCCACCTTTCGCGTTCCTAAGATCGCGACCGAGCGCAGCGGGACCTGGGTGATCCGCTACAAGCCGGACAACCAGTCGGGCACGCTGCCGCTGCCTCCCTCGGCGACACGAACCATGCCGCTGGGCATCTCCGCCCATCCCTATCACGCGCGATATCAGATCGAGATCACGCTGCCCGACGCCGTCAGTGTCGTGGCCGACCCCTACACGGAGACCGTGGCCAACGATCATTTCAGCCTGACCAGCTCGCGCTATTTCCGCGGCAACGTCGCCCGCAGTCAGGTCGAGCTCACGACGCTCCGGCCGTTCGTGGAGGGCAACAGCTATTCCAAATATGCCGATGATTTGCGCGCCGCCAACCGCGCCATCGTCGGCTTTTTTGCGTTCGGCAAGTCCGACATCAAATCCAGCGAGGCGGGAGCCGATCAGGCCACCGACCGTTTCCACCGCATGCTGCTGGACGCCGTCCAGAAGACGACCGACACCATTTCGAGCGGCAAGCTCACCGGGTCGGACCTCGCCGACGCGCTGTGCCAGCGCGGCAGCTCGCTGGTCGAGCTCGGACGCGTCGACGAGGCGATGCGCGACGTCGCCGAGGCGTTCCGTCTGATCCCCAATACCAGCGAGGCGTTCAGCTGCCGTGGCGGCGCTCTGTACGAGTCCGGACAGTTCGAGCGCAGCATTGCCGATCTCTCGAAGTCCATTTCGCTCGGCGCGATCACCGCCTCGAACTATCGCTCCCGCGGCGCGGCCCGATTCTACGCCGGACAGATCGAACAGGCCGGCGCCGATTTCGCCCGCGCGGTCGAGCTGGCCGAGGGCGACAACAAGATCTATTGCGAGCTGTGGCTGCTGGCCGTCTTGGGCCGCGCCGGCAAGCCCGTGCCGGACGCGATCGCGCAACGCGCAAGCGCGGCCGCCAAGGGACCGTGGCCGCTGCCGGCTTTGGCGATGATGACGGGCGCCCTGTCGCCGGACGACCTGCTCAAGACGTTCGACGACAAGAAGGGCGACGAGCGCAGGATGCTGCTGTCGGAGGCCTATTTCTACATCGGCCAGCACGACATGATGCGCGGCGACAAACAGGCGGCGAAGCTGAACTTCGAGAAGTCACGCGAGCAGGGCGTGATCCTCTACACCGAGCACATCGCCGCCGGTTTCGAATTGCAGCGGCTCGCCAAGGAGAGCGTCGGAGCCGCCGCGGCGCCCGCGGCGAAGCCCCTGCCCTGAGCGGCCTACACCAGCCGCGACTGCACCACCGCGGCCTGGATGAACGACGCGAACAGCGGGTGCGGCTCGAACGGGCGCGACTTCAGCTCGGGGTGGAACTGGACGCCGATGAACCAGGGATGGTCCTCGTACTCCACGATCTCCGGCAGCACGCCGTCGGGCGACAGGCCGGAGAACTTCAGGCCGTGCTGCTCGAGCCGGTCCTTGTAGGCGGTGTTGACCTCGTAGCGGTGACGGTGCCGCTCGGAAATCTCGGTCGCGCCGCCATACACCTCGGAGACGCGGCTGCCGCGCTTGAGCGCCGCAGGATACGCGCCGAGCCGCATCGTGCCGCCGAGATCGCCGCTCTTGGAGCGCTTCTCCAGCTCATTGCCGCGCAGCCACTCGGTCATCAGGCCGACCAGCGGCTCCCTCGTCGGACCGAACTCCGTGGAGTTGGCCTCGGTGATCCCCACCAGATTGCGCGCGGCCTCGATGACCGCCATCTGCATGCCGAAGCAGATGCCGAAATACGGCACGTCACGCTCCCTGGCGAACTGCGCCGCGCGAATCTTTCCTTCCGCGCCGCGCTGGCCGAAGCCGCCGGGCACCAGGATGCCGTTGACGTGCTCGAGGAACGGCGCGGGGTCCTCGTTCTCGAACACCTCGCTCTCGATCCAGTCGAGCTTGACGCGGACCTTGTTGGCGATGCCGCCATGCGACAGCGCCTCGATCAGCGACTTGTAGGCATCCTTCATGCCCGTGTACTTGCCGACGATCGCAATCGTCACGTCGCCTTCGGGATTGCGGACGCGCTCGTTGATCGTGTGCCAGCTGGCGAGCGCTGGCGGCACCCGCGGCTCGATGCCGAACGCGGCCAGCACCTCGTCGTCCAGACCGGCGGCATGATAGGCCTCGGGCACGGCATAGATGTTGTCGACGTCGCGCGCCTCGATCACGGCGCTCTCACGCACGTTGCAGAACAGGCCGAGCTTGCGGCGCTCTTCCTTGGGAATCGGACGGTCGGTGCGGCACAGCAGGATGTGCGGCTGGATACCGATCGAGCGCAGCTCCTTCACCGAATGCTGCGTCGGCTTGGTCTTCAGTTCGCCGGCGCTCGGAATATACGGGAGCAGCGTGAGATGGATGTAGATCGCGTGATCGCGCGGCAGCTCGTTGCCGAGTTGCCGGATCGCCTCGAAGAACGGCAGGCCCTCGATGTCGCCGACGGTGCCGCCGATCTCGACCAGCACGAAATCGTATTCGTCATTGCCCGACAGCACGAAATCCTTGATCGCGTTGGTGACGTGCGGGACGACCTGGATGGTCGCGCCGAGATAATCGCCGCGGCGCTCCTTGGTCAGGATGTCCTGGTAGATGCGTCCGGTGGTGATGTTATCGGCCTTGGTCGCGGGCCGCCCGGTGAAGCGTTCGTAATGGCCGAGATCGAGGTCGGTCTCGGCGCCGTCGTCGGTCACGAACACTTCGCCGTGCTGATACGGCGACATCGTGCCTGGATCGAGGTTGAGATAGGGGTCGAGCTTGCGAAGCCGGACCTTGTAGCCGCGGGCCTGCAGCAGCGCGCCTAACGCGGCTGAAGCCAGACCCTTTCCGAGCGAGGAAACCACGCCGCCGGTGATGAAGATGTACCGCGCCATGGGACCCTACCTTTAATGCCGCGCGCGCGATTCGCCAAAACGAATCGCCTGCAGCCCGCAACAACGTCGCGGGCCTGTGGGTTACGTCAAAATGTGAATGGTCTCAGGGACTTGAGACCGCCTCCTGATGCAGGGCGCCAAGTGCGTTCCTGCATGGCTTCCCCGCGTTATTGCGACTGCGGAGCGGACGGCGCGCTTGGCGCCGCAGGCGCCTGCTGCTCGTCGGCCTTCTTGAGCTGGTCGAGCACGCCGCCGCTGCCCGGCGCCACCGGCGTCGCGCCACCGGATTGCGTCTGGCCGGGCATGTTGCCGAGAATCGAGGTCGGCTTGCGCTCGAGGCCGGCGAGCCAGGTCAGTAGCAGGCTGGTGATGAAGAAGCCGACCGCCAGCACCGCCGTCGTGCGCGTCAGCAGGTTCGCGGTGCCGCGGCTCGACATGAAGCCGGCGCCGCCGCCCATGCCGAGGCCGCCGCCTTCGGACTTCTGCAACAGCACCGCGCCGATCAGGACGGCGACGATCATGAGGTGGATGACGATCAAGACAGTCTGCATGGTGACCTTCCGTCACAAGCCCTCGCTGGCCCCGACCGGAGGCCGGGATCGCGAGAGCTTCGCGGGCTATTCGGAAATTTGCGCGGTGTTACACGATCAAATCGGGCAACGCCACCCCGCAGATAATCGCAGCCGCGCTTCTCACAAGCGCCGACGCAAGCGGTGTCGCTTCGTCTTGAAAGCCGAACCACATTCCATTATCAGAGACGAATGGATCATATAATAGACGATTTCAGCCAACGGCTCGCCCGGCGCCTCCAACTGGAGCGCGACGGCCGCGGCTGGTCGCTGGCCGACCTGGCCGAGCGCTCGGGTGTCTCGAAAGCCACCATCAGCAAGATCGAGCGCGCGGAAGTGAGCCCGACCGCCGTGGTGCTCGTCAAGCTGGCCAGCGCCTTCGAGCTGACGCTGGCGGGCCTGATGCTCCGCGCGGAAGCCCAGCCGGAGCGCGTATCGAGAGCCGGCGAGCAGCCGGTCTGGCGCGATCCCGACACCGGTTATGTCAGGCGTCAGGTGTTCCTGCGCCCGGACCATCCGGTCGAGCTGGTGTCCGTCGAGATGCCCGCTCGCCGCAGCGTGACCTTGCCGGCCTCGTCCTACATCCACATCCGCCAGCTGCTCTGGGTGCAGAGCGGACGCCTGACGATCATCGAAGGCGCGGAGCGCCATGAGCTGGGCCCTGGCGACTGCCTGGGCTTCGGCCCGCCGATCGACACCACCTTCGCCAATGAGACCGATGCGCCCTGCACCTATGTGGTGGCGCTTGCCCGGAGTTGAGAATGTCCACGATTCGAATTGCACCCCTGTCCGATACGGCAGCCATTCGCGCCGGGCTGAATGAGATGCTGATCGAGACGGTGGCGAACGGCGGCTCGGTCAGCTTCATGCACCCGCTCAGCACCGACGACGCCGACGCGTTCTGGCGCGATTCGCTGTCGAGCGCCGCGCGCGGCGAGCGGATCGTGCTCGGCGCGATCGACGGCGATGCGGTGGTGGGGACCGTGACCTTGCAGCTCAAGCTGCCGCCGAACCAGCCGCATCGCGCGGAGATCGCGAAGATGATGACGCGTGTCAGTCACCGCAAACGTGGGATTGCCACTGCGCTGCTGCGCGCCGCGGAAGCCCTGGCTCGCCAGCACGGACGCACGATGCTCGTGCTCGACACAGCCGAGGACGGCGGTGCGTCGGAGCTCTACGAGGGTCTCGGCTTTCAGCTCAGCGGCATCATTCCGGACTATGCCGTGAAGCCGCATGGCGGCCTCACCGGGACCAAGATCTATTGGAAGCGGCTCGGGGAAGCGGCGTGACGCGCGGGTGCTCACGCGCGGTGTTGAGATGTCCCTTCAACACCCCTTCGCAATTGCGAGAAAATCCGCGGCCTTCAGGCTGGCGCCGCCGACCAGCGCGCCATTCACGTTCGCGACCGCCATCAGTTCGGCGGCATTGGAGGGCTTTACCGAACCGCCGTAGAGGATCCGCATCCGCGCCCCCTCCCCCTTGAAGCGATCGGTCAGCAGCTCCCGGATAAAGGCATGAATCTGCTCGACATCCTTCGCCGTCGGCGTCAGACCGGTGCCGATGGCCCAGACCGGCTCATAGGCGACGACCAGATTGCCGGCCTGCGAACCCTCGGGAAGGCTGAGGTTGAGCTGCCCGCGCAGGATGTCCAGCGTCTGGCCGGCATCGCGTTGGTGCTGGGTTTCACCGATGCAGACGATGGCGACCAAACCGGCACGCCAGACCGCCTCGGTCTTCTGGTGCACCACGACATCACTTTCACCGTGATCGGCCCGCCGCTCCGAATGACCGACGATGATGGCGCGCGCGCCGGCATCGGCCAGCATCTCCGCCGAAAGGTCGCCGGTATGGGCGCCCGACGCCTTGGCGTGGCAGTCCTGCGCACCGACAACGATCGCCTCGTTGCCATGCGCCTTCTCGGCAAAGGCCGACACCAGGGTCGCCGGCGGACAGACCAGTAGATCGGCCTTCGCCGTGACCTCCGCGGCCCCCGCCATCATCGCCTCGAACTCGGCGATCGAAGCCCTCAGGCCGTTCATTTTCCAGTTGCCGGCAATCAGGGGGCGGATGCGGTCGGTCATGGCAGGATTCCAGCAAGCGTTGTGACAGGAGATCGGCTAGCAGAGCCCCTGCAGGAGTACCAGAGCGGGAACGGTCTTCCCACCGCTTCAATCCGCCTCAGGCGCGAGGTTGCGACCGGGCGGCTGCCTCATTATAAGCCGTTCCAACTCGGTGACGCCCTTCCGCGGAATTCGCTCCAAGGTGCGGCCCCTTCATCCTTTTTCCTGCAGACAGATTGGACCCATGCTTCGAGGATTACGCAAGGCCTCATCAAACTGGCTCGGCAAGACCATCATGGCGGTGGTCATGGGCGTTTTGATCGTCAGCTTCGGCATCTGGGGCATCGCCGACATCTTCAAGGGCTTCGGCCAGTCGACGGCTGCAACCGTGGGACGCACCGAGATCTCGATCAACGAGTTCCGCCAGATCTATACCGACCGGCTGCAGCAGATCGGCCGGCAGATCGGCCGTCCGTTGACCACGGATCAGGCCCGCATGTTCGGGCTTGACCGCTCCGTGCTGCAGCAGACGATCGCGGAAGCTGCGCTCGACGAGCAGGCCCGCCGGCTCGGTCTTGGCCAATCCGATGCCGAGACAATGCGGGTGATCCTCAGTGACCCCAACTTCAAGGGCCCGAACGGCGCGTTCGATCCCCAGCGCTTCCAGGCCATCATCCGCAATTTCGGCTTTACCGAGCAGCGCTATCTGGCTGACCAGCGCCGGCAGTCGCTGCGTCGGCAGATCACCGGCACCATCGCGGCCGGGCTCGAGCCGTCGAATACGATGCTCGATGCGCTGAGCCGCTTTCAGAACGAGCAGCGCTCGATCGAATACATCAAGCTCGACGCGGCGCAGGCCGGCACTATCGAGGCACCCGCGCCTGAAGTCCTTGCGGCCTATTTCGACGCGCACAAGGCGCAGTTCAAGGCGCCGGAGTATCGCAAGCTTTCGTTCGTCGTAGTGACCCCAGAAGAAATCGGCAAGTGGACCACCGTCTCGGACGAGGATGCGCGGAAGCTGTTCGATCAGCGCAAGGCTCTGATGGGCACGCCGGAAAAGCGTCAGGTCCTGCAGATGACCTTCCCGAGCATGGAAGAGGCGCAGGCGGCTCGGGCGCGGATTGCGTCGGGCGAAGTCACGTTCGACGAGCTCGCCAAGGAGCGCAACCTGAACCCTGCCGACCTCGATCTCGGATTGGTGACGAAGTCGGCCATCCTCGACCCTGCGGTCGCCGATACAGCGTTCTCGCTGCCGACCGGCGAGGTCAGCCAGCCGGTCAAGGGCGCCTTCAACGTGGCGCTGGTGAAGGTGAGCGCGATCCAGCCCGGCCAGGAGCCGGCCTATGAGAGCGTGGCCGCCGACATCAAGAAGGAGATCGCCGCCGACCGCGCCAAGTCGGAGGTCGCCACGCTCCGCGACAAGATGGAGGACGAACGCGGGGGCGGCTCGAGCGTCGCCGAGGCCGCCAAGAAGCTCGGCCTCAATGCCGTAACGATCGAAGCGGTGGATCGGTCGGGCAAGGAGCCGAATGGTCAGCCCGTCCCGAACATTCCGCTTGGCCTCGATGTCGTGTCCCAGGCGTTCAACAGCGACGTCGGCGTCGACAATGAGCCGATCTCGTTCCGCGGCGGCTATGTCTGGTTCGAGGTGCTCGGCATCACTCCGCCGCGCGACCGCCCCCTCGACGATGTCAAGGAGCAGGTTGCAGCCAAGTGGCGCGACGACGAGGTCGCGGCGCGGCTCCGCGCCAAGGCGACCGAGCTTGCGAAGAAGCTCACCGAGGGCGCCAAGCTTGTCGACGAGGCGACATCGCTCGGCGTCAAGCTCGAGACCGCAAGCGCATTCAAGCGGGATGCAACCCTGCCCGGCGTCCCGACCGGCGCCATCACGGCAGCGTTCCGCACGGCCAAGGACGGCGTCGGACAGACCGAGGCGGATGGCGGCCGGCAGTGGATCGTGTTCCGGGTCACCGACATCGTCGAGCCGAAGGTCGATCTCGCAGCCGACGACGTCAAGAAGCTGAAGGAGCAGTTGCAGCGGGCCCTGGCCGACGAGCAGGGCACATCGTATGTCCTGAAGCTCGAGAAGGATATCGGCACCACCATCAACGAAGCGGCCGTGGCCCAGGTGGTCGGCGGCGGCAGCAATCAGTGACGGCTCGCGAGGAAACGCGTGATGGACGATCTCAAGTCGATCATTGGCAAGGTCGCGACCGGCGCGCCGCTGTCCCGTGAACAGGCCGCGTCCGCCTTCGACAGCATGATGTCGGGCGAGGCCACGCCGTCGCAGATGGGCGCACTGCTGATGGCGCTGCGCGTTCGCGGCGAGACGGTCGAGGAAATCACCGGCGCCGTCAGCGTGATGCGGGCGAAGATGCTGCGCGTCGACGCACCAGCAACCGCTGTCGACATCGTCGGCACCGGCGGTGACGGCTCCGGCTCGGTCAACGTCTCGACCTGCGCCTCCTTCATCGTGGCCGGCGCCGGCATTCCGGTCGCCAAGCATGGCAACCGCGCGCTGTCGTCGCGATCGGGCGCCGCCGACGTGCTCGCTGCGCTGGGCGTCAAGATCGACCTGAAGCCGGACCAGGTCGGGCGCTGCGTGCGCGAGGCTGGCATCGGCTTCATGTTCGCGCCCGCTCATCATCCGGCGATGAAGAACGTCGGCCCGACCCGCGTCGAGCTCGCGACCCGCACCATCTTCAACCTGCTCGGGCCGCTGTCCAACCCCGCCGGCGTCAAGCGTCAGATGGTCGGCGTGTTCTCGCGGCAATGGGTCGAGCCATTGGCACAGGTGCTCAAGAACCTCGGCTCGGAAGCTGCCTGGGTCGTGCACGGTTCCGACGGGCTGGACGAGATCACACTGACCGGCCCGACCTTCGTGGCGGCGCTCGATAACGGCCATATCCGCACCTTCGAGATCACGCCCGAGGAAGCCGGGCTCGGCCTGTGCGGCAGCGACGGGCTCAAGGGCGGTGACGCCGCGGCCAACGCGGTGGCGCTGCAGAGCGTGCTCGACGGCCTGCCCAGTCCCTACCGCGACGTTGCCCTGTTGAACGCAGCTGCAGCCCTGGTCGTTGCCGGCCGCGCCAAGTCGCTCAAAGAGGGCGTGGCGATCGGCAAGGACTCCCTCGACAGCGGCGCCGCCGCGGCGAGGCTGAAGCAGCTGATCGCAGTCTCCAACGGCTGATCTCGCGGAGCGCGTCATGTCCGATATCCTGGCCAAGATCGAAGCCTACAAGCGCGAGGAGATCGCCGCCGCCAAGCATGCGTGCCCACTCTCGGTGCTCGAGGCCCGTGCCCGTGACGCCTCGCCGCCGCGCGGCTTCGTCGCGGCGATCCGGAGCAAGCACGCCAAGGGCGACTATGCGCTGATCGCGGAGGTGAAGAAGGCCTCGCCCTCGAAGGGCCTGATCCGCGCCGATTTCGACCCGCCCGCCCTCGCCAAGGCCTACGAGGCCGGTGGCGCAGCCTGCCTGTCGGTGCTCACCGATACCCCGTCTTTCCAGGGGCATCTGAACTTCATGGTCGCGGCGCGCGCCGCCACCGCCCTGCCCGTGCTGCGCAAGGACTTCATGTTCGACACCTACCAGGTTGTCGAGGCCCGGGCGCATGGCGCGGACTGCATCCTGATCATCATGGCGGCGCTCGATGACGCCGCGGCGCAAGACATCGAGGCGGCGGCACTCGACAGCGGGATGGACGTGCTGATCGAGATCCACGACCGCGCCGAGCTCGACCGAGCGTTGAAGCTGCGCTCGCCGATGATCGGCATCAACAACCGCAATCTGCGCACCTTCGAGACCACGCTGGCAACCTCCGAAGCTTTGGCGCCGCTGGTGCCAAAGGAGCGGCTGCTGGTCGGCGAGAGCGGCATCTTTACGCCCGCGGATCTCGCGCGTCTGGCACGCGTCCAGATCCAGACCTTCCTGGTCGGCGAGAGCCTGATGCGGCAGGCCGACGTGACGGCCGCGACACGCGCACTGCTCGCGCGAGATGCCGCCTCCGTCAGCGCGGCTGAGTAGCTGCAAATGACCGACAAGCCGTCCCTCACCCATATCGACGCCCGCGGCGAAGCGCGCATGGTCGACGTGTCGGACAAGGCCGCGACGGAGCGGGCCGCAACAGCCGAAGGTCGCGTGGTGATGAGCCCGGCGACGCTGGACCTGATCGTGTCGGGCAACGCCAAGAAGGGCGATGTGCTGGGCACGGCCCGCATCGCCGGCATCATGGCGGCCAAACGGACCTCCGAACTCATTCCGCTGTGCCACCCTCTGGCGCTCTCCAAGGTCACCGTCGATATCACGCCTGACGCCGCCCTGCCCGGCTGCATCGTTACGGCGACCGTGAAGGTGACCGGCCCCACCGGGGTAGAGATGGAAGCGCTCACCGCCGTGTCCGTCGCCTGCCTGACCATCTACGACATGATCAAGGCCGCCGAGCGCGGGGTCCGCATCGAAGGCATCCATCTGACAGAAAAGATCGGCGGCAAGTCGGGCCATTATCGCGCCTGACGGTATCAGGAAGCCAATTACAACTTCAAATTAATCGTTCGCTAACTCATCTTGCTAACCTCACTTCCATTGCGGGCCTGTAGCCATTGCTATGGGAGGGACGTTGTAGCGGTCCATCCTCAAACGCTCTTTGCACGCGTATTCGGGACCGATGACGACGAACACCAGTCCAGGAAGTGCCCTCAAGGCTTCGGCTGACCGCGGCGGACCAATCCGCTGGCTGGTTGGCGGAGGCCTCGTGCTGATTGCGGCCATCGCGATCGGCGCGACCATCATGGCCGACAGCTTTCGGGAGCGCGCGCTGAACAGCGCGACGCGCGAGCTGGAAAACACCGTGCTGCTGCTGGCGCGTCACTTCGATCAGCAGATGGAGGACCTCGGCGCGATCCAGCGCGATCTCGCCAACTACGTCCGGCTGAGCCGCATCGACACCAGCGTCCGCTTCAAGGAGCAGATGGGCACTGCGGCCGTCAACGCAATGCTGAAGGGCAAGCTGAGCGCGGTGTCCTATGTCGGCGGCGTCAGCATCTTCGATTCCGACGGCAACCTGATCAATTCGGCAACCGCTTGGCCGGTGCCGCCCGTCAACGTCGCTGATCGCACCTATTTCAAGCGGCTGAAGTCTGACCCGACGGCGCCGCAATTGCTGATCGAGCCGGTCGTTAGCCGCGTCACGGGAACGAACGTTGCCGTGATCGCGCTCAAGCTGACCGCCCCGAACGGCGAGTTCCTCGGGGTCATCAGCCGCACTCTCGAACCGGTCAACGTCGAGCGCTTCTTCGCGTCCGTCGCGCTCGGACCGGACGCTGCGATCTCGATGATGCATCGGGACGGCGTCTTGCTGGCACGCTATCCTCGCCATGAGGGGATGCTGAGCCAGAACTACAAGGACGCGCCGATCTTCCGCCAGATCCTGGCCGGCGACGGCAACACCACCGGCATCTTCAGCAGCCCGGTCGACGGCGAGCATCGCATTGGCGCGTCGCACCGGCTGACGAGCTATCCGCTGATCGTCACCGCGACGACCACCGTGTCCGCGGCGCTGGCCGACTGGCGCGAGCAGATGAGGTTCCTGATCGCCGTCGGCTTGATCTCGGTGCTGCTGATCGCCGGCATGCTCACCGTCGTCGTGCGACGGCTGATCAGCGATCACGAGGCCTCGAGCCGCCGCTTGACGCTGGAGAAGGAACGCCTCGACAAGGCCGTCAACAACATGACCCAGGGTCTGCTGCTGTTCGATGCATCGGAGCACCTGGTCATCAGCAATCAGCGCTACATCGACATGTACGGCCTGTCGGCCGATGTCGTGAAGCCCGGCTGCACGTTCCGCGAGCTGATCGCCCACCGCAAGGCATCCGGCTCGCTCGCCGGTGACGACGCAGAATATGCCGATGCCGTGTTGCGCAACATCGGCCGCAAGACCTCCCAGATCATCGAGACCACCGACGGCCGCTGGATCCAGATCGTCAACGAACCGATCGTGGGCGGCGGCTGGCTTGCAACCCACGAGGACATCACCGAGCGCAAGCGGTCCGAGGAGCAGATCACGCATCTGGCCCACTATGACGCCCTGACGGATCTGCCCAACCGCACCCTGTTCCACGAGCGGCTGAAGCAGGAAATGGCTGGCGTGGCGAGCGGCCGGCAGCTGGCGCTGCACTACATCGACATCGACGAGTTCAAGGGGGTCAACGACTCGCTGGGCCACCTGATCGGCGACGAATTGTTGAAGTCGGTTGCAAGAAGCCTGCAGGCCTGTGTCGGAACCGCCGGCTTCGTCGCGCGTCTGGGCGGCGACGAGTTCGCGGTGGTGCAGACCACGATCAAGAGCCGCGAGGACGTCAGCTGCCTGATCGACGAGATGCTGGCCGCCATCCGCGCCCCGCGCGACTGCCTCGGCCACCAATTGACCGCAGACGCCTCGATCGGCGTGGCGCTGATTCCGCAGCACGGCACCGACATCGACCAGATCATGAAGAACGCCGATCTGGCGATGTACGCCGCCAAGGCTGCGGGACGTCGCACGTGGCGCTTCTTCGAGCCGGAGATGGACGCCCAGGTCAAGGCCCGCCATCAGCTCGAGGTTGACCTGCGCCAGGCAATGGTCGACGACCAGCTCGAGGTCTACTACCAACCCTGCCTCAGCCTGCAGGACGACCGCATCGTCGGCTGCGAGGCGCTGGTGCGCTGGAGGCACCCGACCCGCGGCTACGTCTCGCCCGCCGAGTTCATCCCGATCGCCGAGGACACCGGCCTCATCAACCAGCTCGGCGAGCGCGTTCTCAACGTCGCCTGCACCGAGGCTGCGACATGGCCGGATGACATCCGGCTCGCGGTCAACGTCTCGCCGGTGCAGTTCAAGAGCGGCACGCTCGCGCTCAAGGTTGCCAAGGCGCTCGCGGCCTCCGGCCTGTCGCCGCGCCGGCTGGAGCTGGAGATCACCGAGGCCGTGCTCATTCGCGACGACGATGCGCTCGACACCCTGCACGAGCTGCGCGCGCTCGGCGTCCGCATCGCGCTCGACGATTTCGGCACGGGCTATTCCAGCCTGAGCTATCTGCAACGGATCCCGTTCGACAAGATCAAGATCGACCGCTGCTTCGTCAAGGACATCACGGAGAGCGAAGGCTCCGCCGCGATCGTCCAGGCCGTCGTCAACATCGCCGCGATCCGCAAGATGTCCACGACGGCGGAAGGCGTCGAGACCGAGGCGCAGCGCCAGGTGCTGAAGCGGCTCGGCTGCTCGGAGATGCAGGGCTACCTGTTCAGCCCCCCCAAGCCCGCAGCCGACGTCCGAGGCCTGTTCGAGGCGCATCGCGCCCATGGCCGGAACGGGTCGACCGGCCGTCGCCCGCGCTCCGATGCGGCCTGACGGACAGGCTTTCAACCGCTAAAAACCGCTGCAATCTGGTCCTTTTCCGCAAGCCGTTTGCAAACCCTGTCTTCAGATCACCGCGCCGGACGCTTGCAGGCGGCCCGCGCCGCGGAAATATCTCGAGCGGCGGACATGGCCATGTCCGCCCGTGCACACTGGTCGAAAACCACGACGGGACGGCTGCAAAGCCGCCCCGTCGGTGTGAGAGCGGAGCAGGCGCGAACTCCCTCGCACCCTGCCCTTTTCATCTCAATTCGGCACCGCTGCCTTGGCCCGGACGTCCGCATTCACGGTGACGCCGCGCAGCACGTTGAAGGCCGCGTGCAAGGCCTTGTCGTCCTTCTCGTCCGGCGGAACGTAGGACTGCGAGCCGGTCTGCTCGGTGCCGTCGGCAGCCGACAGGTGGCCGCGCATTCCCGCCTCGCCCTTGAGGTCGGCACGATCCTTCAACTCGTCCGGAACGTCCTGCTTGACCTCGATGTCCGGCGCGATGCCCTGCGCCTGGATCGAGCGACCGGACGGCGTGTAGTAGCGCGCCGTGGTCAGCGCGAGCGCACCATTGCCGGCACCGAGCGGAATGATCGTCTGAACCGAGCCCTTGCCGAACGAGCGCGTGCCGACCAGCGTCGCGCGCTTGTGATCATGCAACGCGCCCGCCACGATCTCCGACGCGGACGCCGATCCGCCGTTGATCAGCACCACGAGCGGCTTGCCCTTGGTGAGATCGCCGCCGCGCGCCGTGAAGCGCTGCGTCTCCTCGGGATTGCGGCCGCGGGTGGACACCACCTCGCCTCGCGGCAGGAACGTGCTGGACACCGACACCGCCTGGTCGAGCAGGCCGCCCGGATTGTTGCGCAGATCGACCACGAAGCCCGCGAGCTTCTCCTGCGGAATCTCCCTGGAGATGCTGGCGACCGCCTTGCGCAGGCTCTCGGTGGTCTGCTCGTTGAACGAGGTGATGCGGATGTAGCCGATATCGCCGCCTTCGGTGTGATAGCGCACCGGCCGCACGCGGATGATCTCGCGCGTCAGCGTGACGTCGAGCGGCACGTCCTTGCCCTTGCGGATGATGGTGAGCTTGGTCTTGGTGTTGACGCCGCCCTTCATCTTGGCGACCGCCTGCTCGAGCGTCAGGCCCTGAACGCTGTCGCCGTCGATCTTGGCGATGAGGTCGCCGGAGAGGATGCCGGCCTTCGAGGCCGGTGTGTCGTCGATCGGCGCGACGACCTTGACCAGCCCCTCCTCCATGGTGACCTCGATGCCCAGGCCGCCGAACTCGCCGGTCGTGGTCTCCTGCATGTCGCGCCAGGACTTGTCGTTCATGTAGCGCGAATGCGGATCGAGCGAGGACACCATGCCGTTGATGGCGCCCTCGATCAGCGCAGGATCGTTCGGCTTCTCGACATAGTCGGCACGAACACGCTCGAACACCGCGCCGAACAGATTGAGCTGCGAATAGGTGTCGGCCATTCCGGCGGCGGCCTTCGCCCGTGCGACGAGTTGCGCACCCTCGGGGCCTGCGACCATCAGGGTCAGACAGACGCCGGTCATCGTGCCTGCCAGGAACAGCCAGTTTTTCCGCATTGCTTTGCTTCCCGAGGGTTTGCTTGGTGGCCGGCGGATCACATGGTCCGAACGCAACGCCGGCAGGATTGGCCTACGAACTCACACCACATTTCCGGTTTCTTCAAGGCCGATATCCGGCCCGGAACATTCCACCAGAGTGCCGCCAGGGGCCGTGGCGTTGTCAACCGAAATGGACGCTCCCCGGCCGAAATCAAGATCGCGATCACGCCGGCATCATGCCCGACCGTGATTATCCGGTCTTTCACGGTCGCCGCCCGATCACAACTCGACGAGCCGTGTCCGCAGCGGCGAATCGATGCGCAGGCGTGGCGCGCGCGGCCAGCCGCAGTTCGGAATGGCTTGCGTATGGCCCGTCCGATGGGCGATGTTGGATAACAAATGATAATCTTTGCTGGGAGGCAGGCATGAATCAACAGACCCCGATCGAAGCGGGCTGGCGCAACGTCGAACTCGGCGCCAGCGACGAGAAGTTCCAGAACCTTCACGAGTTCATCCGCAAGGCACGAACGCAGCTCAACCAGAACGCCTGGGACTACATCATCGGCGGCGCCGAGACCGAGACCACGCTGCGCCGGAACCGGATGGCGCTGGACGAGATCGCGTTCCGCCCGCGGGTGCTGCGCGACGTCTCGCGGGTCGACGCCTCGGTCGAGGTGCTCGGACGCAGGCTGCGCCTGCCCGTCGTGCTGGCCCCGGTCGGTGCGCTCGAGATCTTCGATCCGATGGGCGCGGCCTCCGTGGCGCGCGGCGCCGGCCGGTTCGGAGCTGCGCACATGCTGAGCTCGGTGTCGGAACCCGGGCTGGAGATGACGGCCGAGGCCGCGCCGGACGCGCTGCGCATCTTCCAGCTCTATGTCCGCGGTGACGACGCCTTCGTCGAGGACTATGTGAGCCGCGCCGTGGCGAACCGCTACACCGCGTTCTGCCTGACCGTCGACACCGCCCATTACAGCCGGCGCGAGCGCGACATCGCCAAGCGATATGTCCGCGAGAGCAGGCTGCGCGCCACCGGCGGCGATCACCAGAAAGCGCTGAGCTGGCACACCGTGAAGCTGATCAAGGACAAGTTCAAGCTGCCTCTGATCATCAAGGGCATCGCCACCGCCGAGGACGCAAAGATCGCGCTCGATCATGGCGTCGACTGGATCTACGTCTCCAACCATGGCGGCCGCCAGCTCGACCATGGCCGCGGCGCGATGCACGTACTGCCGGAGATCGTCGCGGCGGTGAAGGGCCGTGCCCGGATCATGGTCGACGGCGGCTTCTGCCGCGGCACCGACATCGTCAAGGCGATCGCCTCGGGCGCGGACATGGTCGGCATCGGCCGCCTGCAATGCTGGGCGCTGGCCGCCGCCGGCGAGGACGGCATTCTGCGCATGTTGGAGCTGCTGGAGGACGAGGTCATTCGCGCGCTCGGCCTGCTCGGCGTCACCTCCTTCGCCGAGCTGAACGCGTCCTATCTGCATCCGGCAACTGCCACCACCATGCCCGGGGTGTTCAGCGCGTTTCCGCTGGCCGACATCGAGCCCTACCGCTATTGACGAGGCCCTGCTTCGGCTTTCTCTCCGGCAAAGACGCGCGTCGCGATGCTTCCCTCTGATCTCCGCCCTGGCGCCGCCGACGCGCTGCTGTTCGATCTTGGCCGCGTCGTGATCGACATCGATTTCGTCCAGGTCGTATCGCGCTGGGCCGCGCATGCGGGCTGCGCGCCGGAGCAGATTGCGCAACGCTTCGTGCGCGACGAGATCTATCAGGGTCATGAGCGCGGCACCGTGTCGGATGCCGACTTCTTCGCCCATCTGCGCCGCCAGCTCGGCATCGACATCACCGATGCGCAGTTTCTCGACGGCTGGAACGCGATCTTCGTCGGCCCGATGCCGGGCATCGCCCCCTTGCTTGCCCGCGCCGCGGACGCGCTTCCGCTCTATGCCTTCTCCAACACCAACCAGCCGCATATCGATCACTTCTCGCCGCGCTACGCCGGGCTGCTCGGCCATTTCCGCGAGATCTTCCTGTCGTCGTCGATCGGCCTGCGCAAACCCGATGCCGCGGCGTATGAGCACGTGGTGCAGGCGATCGGCGTCCCCGCCGAGCGCATCGTGTTCTTCGACGACCTCGCGGAAAACATCGAGGGGGCCCGCGCCAGCGGGCTGCAGGCCGTGCTGGTGCGCTCGACCGGCGACATCGCTGCGGCGATGCAGGCGCTCGGCATCTGATCGCGTCTCGGCGAGACGTCGGATGGCTGACATGCCTGCGAGCACGCGAGACGATCGGAGCCATTTCGCCGAGACGTTCGGGATGCCTTCGTTGCGCTCGCAAGGACGGTGTTCAATCATGCAAACTTGTTCTCGCGGCACGCCGTGCCCGAGTCTCGCTGCTTTCGTTCACCCTCCCCAAACGGAGGGCGCAGGGAATGCCGGGCTGCTGGCCGCAACCCATGGCCCGCCTGCGAAGAAAAATGCAGGCGGCAGGTACCACAGGTTCAGCCGACATCCGGCATTCCCTGCGCGATGGGCTTTGCGGCTGCTTCGCGCTCTCCCTGGTGCACCGGGCTTGTTGGCCACCATGGCGACAATGCGCTGACGCGCATTGCGCTTGACACCAGCGTCGGGGTGTCGAGACCACGCGACTTGACCGTCTGCACCGTGCCGTTCGTCCACGCGCCATCGGCACGTTGCGAACACGATGCAGCCACCGCCTCCCACCTCACGTCTCGTGACGACCGCGAACCGTCCCTCTTCATCGAGGCGGGATGCCCGGAAATGTGAAGGTGATTTGCCCGACGACACAAGAGGAATAATTGCGGCAAACCAACACGACGGGCAGTTTGCGCATGGCGGGGATGTGGCAATTGCCCGTCGGGCGCAGAGAGACGCAGGGTGTCACTCGATAGTCAACCACTGACATCTAGCTGAGCGAGGCGGTCATCCTACAGGCGCCTACCTTGAAGCGTGCCCACATTCCCTCTCGCCCAGGATTGCATCGTCGCACTCGCAAATAATGATTGAGTCCGTATAAGGCGCTCGATCACATTCAGGCCAGGGAGGTGCCTTGTTTCGCGATCGCCTGCATCAGCACAACGTAAATCGTTTGGAGAATCGATAACAGCACTTTCCGAGCACCAGGTGCTAACGCGGAGGTGCTTTGCCTTGAACCCATCTGGCCGGATTGGCGTCCGGAAACCAGGTTTGGTCTAGACCGACGTGTGTCCTCCGGATCCCGAGAGTGCGATACTCAATTAGCGGATGGATCGTACCTCTAAACTGGTTCCCAGTAGCGTTGGTGATCGGACATCGGAAAAACCACTTCTGTCCCGGCCGCATGTCCACGGGGCGCACGGCATCCTGAAACTTGATGTCGCCACCCGTTTTATTGTTCAGAACGATAGTACCGATCTGCAGCGAGCCACCCTGGCTGGGGCTGCAGGAGAACACGACGTCGGTCATGCTGAGCAGCCAACTGGGGTTCCTCACAACATACGGAAGTGCGAACGGTGACGCGTCCGGCCCCTGCAGTTCGATTTCAGGAATCGTTTGGGAGTAAATGCCAAGCACGGCCGAGACGGCGGCCACCGCCCCGGCGAGGAGCTTCCAAACCTTTTTTAGCCTCGCCCAGAGCCTTAGCCAATTGCGTAATGGTTTCGGCGGCTCGCCTTTCGGGGGATCTGGGTGCTTGGGGCGCGGCTTTACTCTTGGTCCTTTGGACTTTCCCATGACGTGCAGTTGTCTCGGCCTCTCCGATCGACCTTAGCACGCGCCTCTACTAAGGTCTGACAGTCCAGCGGATGTCCACCGGAATCGCTCTTTCTGCCTCCGACCAGAGCCTACGGACCAACCGCCAGGTAAGTCGCTGCAGCCTGAAACAACGCTGCTACGGCCGCTGCCGTTGCGGCTGCCGAACTCAGTCTGCTCTGCCGGGTGAGGGCAAGCGCGAGCTTCTGCAGGTCGTCCGCCTGTTCTGGCTCGACGTCACTATCGAGGTTAGCCGCTATGTGGCCGAAGTCGATTCTACGGACGGATTTCGGAGTTGGGATTTTTGCAGACCAAAGCCACAACGCTGAAGCGACAAGTGCAAAGGACGCTGACATGTAGTTCAGACCGCTACTAGTTATGTTCATAGAGGTATCCCGGCGAATGGACCTGCCCGTCGATCAAATGGCTTCGGCGAGCCTATCTCTCGGCCGAGAACGCAGACAACCACCAAGCGCGCCTACAGTCGACCTGGCAGACTCTCAGACTAGGCGTAACAGCTCCGCGATCGAGGCGCTAGCGTCGGTGGATGCCGGGTCCTGGAGGTGTTATCGAAAGAAGACGGAAGTTTGTGGCTGCCTGCAGTCTCAAACCGCCTCGGTAGAGCAAACTTCGTCGAGCTGCTTTGCCCCCTCGTCGAATTGATCTAAAAGGCAATACGTTAGCGCAACACGAAGTCCGTCGCATGCCCCACCTCCCCACCTTCTTTCTCTTCCTCTCCGCCGCGATCATCGTCGCCCTGACGCCCGGCCCCGGCATCTTCTACATCGTCGCGCGCACGCTGGCCGGCGGGCGGAGCGAGGGGCTGGCCTCTAGTGTGGGGCTCGGGCTCGGCGGCCTGGTGCACGTCGTCGCCGGTGCCGTCGGACTCTCGGCGCTGGTGATGGCCAGCGCGGAGGCGTTCACCGCCCTCAAGATTGCGGGCGCATTCTACCTGATCTGGCTCGGCATCAAGACCTGGCGGGAGGCGCGGATCGCGGCGCCTGCGGAGGTGACGACGACCGGCAGCCAGCGTGCGTTTCGCGAGGGGATCGTCGTCGAAGCACTGAACCCGAAGACGGCGGCATTCTTCCTTGCCTTCATCCCGCAATTCGTCGATCCCACCGGTCCGATCGCGGCGCAGTTCATCCTGCTCGGGCTGATCTCGGTCACACTCAACACCAGCGTCGACCTGGTCGTGACGGTCTGGGCGGCCAGAGCACGACACGGCTTGGTCGGCCGCCCAAGCCTCGTGACGCGGATGCGGCAGACATCCGGCGCCGTGATGTGCGGTCTCGGCGGGGCGCTGCTGTTCGCGCGACGGGCGAGCTGAGCTCGCCCCGCCGCGCACGTCGCTCCTACTCCAGCTCGATCGCCTGGTAGGTTCCGGTCTCGTCGAGCGCGGTGCCCCAGATCTTGTGCGAGGCCTGATGCTCGGCGCGTCCGAAGGAGAGCTTGCTGCCGAGGCCGAGATCGATGCTCTGCATCGACTCCAGCGTATCGACCAGCCGCTCGGTGTCCAGCGGCGTCGTCTGCTTCAGCGCCTGGATCAGGATGCTCGCAGAGATGAAGCCCTCCAGCGAAGTGTAGTCAGGCGCTTCGCCGGGGAAGTACTTGGCCAGTGCGGTCTTGTAGTCGAGCACGAGGCTCGAATAGCCCGCGACCGAGGGAACGCCCTGCGTGACGATGACGCCGTTGGTGTATTTGCTGCCGAGCAGCTTCAGCTCGGCGGCCAGCGACGACGATCCGACCGCCGAGATGTTGGCATAGATCAATCCCGGCACCGCCTCGTGGGTCTTCTCGATGAACTTCGCCGCCGCGCGGTCGGTCGCGATCATGATCACGGCCTTGATCGCGGGCTTGGTCTGCGCCTTCAGCTTGCTGACGGCCTCGTCGACGTCCAGCGAGCCGCGCGGAAAGCCGTAGCGGATGATCGGATCGGTGATGCCGAGCGCGCGGAAGGCCTTGGCGACGCCGTTGGCGCCGTCGTCGCCATACGCATCGTTCTGCGCGAACACCGCGATCTGCTTCGCCGGAATGCGCTTGACCTTCATTAGATAGCGCACGATCGCGGCGGTCTCCTCCGCGTAGCTTGCACGATAGTTGAAGACGTAGCGGTCCGGCGGATCGCGGCGCACGACGGCGGAGCCGCTATAGGGCGCAAAGAACAGCGCGCGGCGCTCCAGCGCGTAAGGAATCGCGACCGCATTGTTGGCCGTGCCCATGTTGCCGATGAAGCCGAAGACCTGGTCCTTCTCGTACAGCTGCGTCATGGCGCCGAGCGTCCGCGTGGGATCATAGCCATCGTCGGCAGCGACCAGCCGCAGCTTGCGGCCATTGATGCCACCGGCATCGTTGGCGCGGGCGAACGCCGTCTCGATGCCGAGCTTCATCTGCCGCGCGGACTCCTTGCGGACGCCGGAGAACGGAATGACGGTGCCGAAGCGGATCTCGGAATCGCTGACGCCATGCGGAAGCGGTGGCGGCAGATTGGCGGTGGGCTGCGTCGCGGCGGCTGCGGTCGTGGGCGCCAGCGCAAAGGACAGCGTGGGAGCTGCGG
This sequence comes from Bradyrhizobium sp. SZCCHNR1002, assembly GCF_032381435.1. NCBI lineage: Bacteria > Pseudomonadati > Pseudomonadota > Alphaproteobacteria > Hyphomicrobiales > Nitrobacteraceae > Bradyrhizobium > Bradyrhizobium sp. SZCCHNR1002. The sequence goes on along the minus strand of NZ_JAUHIS010000001.1, from coordinate 453,542 downwards.
ACTGCTGCTGGCTGAGGGATCGCTCGAGCTCGGTCAACTGACGTTCCGCCGTGAGACAATTCACCTGCGAGGACGCGACCCGGCCGCGGCCCTCGGCGATGTAGCTGTTGAAGCTGCGGATGAGCCCATCGCGCTCGCCGCTGTTGGACGAGCCCTGACGGATCACCTCGCTGAACTGATCGATGATGGTCTGGACGCGCCCCTGGGCAATCTCGCGGCAGGTCGCGGCCTGACCGACGACCGGCCCGACGCGGGAGGCGAGATCACGAACAACATCGGGGGAAATGGGGGCAGCGGAAGCGGAAGATGCGAAGAAGCAGACTCCGAGAAGGAGCGCACACCAGCGAACGGTCATTTTTGAGCTATCCGTTTTCTTCTGATTGGTTGGCTATGTTCACTACGTGAGTCAGACAGGCATCGTATTAAGGACAGGTTGCATGACACCGCAACATCCATTCGTCCGATCGCCGGCTCCTGGAACTTGCCGCACGCGACATCGCGCCACCGCGTTTCGGGCGACGTCATGCAAGGTGCCGGACTAACAACCCGCATGCTCGATTAGTTCTGAGAATCAACGGTTTGCCGAGGTGCGCGGCGGCCGGCCTCGCCGTCCCGCCGATGCTGCCGATGCGGCGCCTGTGATGTATCCGGCCCGGCCTGGACGCTATCGGACGCCACGATGAAGTTGTTCGCAGTCTTAACCGGCGTTAACGCGAGTAGATCAAATGCAGAGCGACGCTTTCAAGGCTGGGTCATCTTGCGTCCGACGAAGCGCGCCGCGCGACACGACCAGCGACGGCTTGCCGCAGTTCGGCATCGATAACGACAAGGTGAGACGAATTTGACGGGAGCGACCGCTTGGCGCGCGCGCAAGCCTCTGGCCCAGCGGGCGCTCTGACGATAGCAGCAGATCGCGGCTGCCGGTGCGCCGTGAGTGCGAGGGGATCCGTGATGCCGTGGAAGAATACCAAGATGGAGTTCGGCGCGATCGCGAAGTTCTTCCATTGGACCAGCGCGGCGGCATTCATCGCGGCCTATGCCGTCGTGTACTACGTCATCTGGTTCATGGACGACACGGCCCCGGAGGTGCTCCCGGTCCTCAATGTCCATTGGGTTCTCGGCATCTTCGTCGGCGTCTCCGTCGTGCCGCGCCTGCTGTGGCGGCTCGTCAACGTGCAGCCCGATCAGCCGCACGCATCGCATGCCGAGGCATGGCTTGCGCACGCCGCGCATTTGGGGCTCTACGCCCTGCTGATCCTGATGCCGCTGACCGGCTATATCGGCACCGATGCCCCGACGGATTTCGGAGCGTTCGCGGTGCCGAGCTTCCGCGAGACCGCGCTGTTCGGCTGGATCGAGACGCGCTGGGGGGTGTCGTGGGAGGCCTTCGAGCCGCCGGTCGATGCGATCCACCATTTCGTCGGCAAGTGGATCGCCTGGGTCGTGGTCGGCCTGCATATCGCCGCTGCGCTGTTTCATCACCTCGTCCGCCGCGACGGCGTGCTGACGCGGATGCTGCCGGGACGCGGAAGCGCGTGAGTACCGTACTCAGCGCGCCCGTCATTGCGAAGAGCGAAGCGACGAAGCCATCCAGGGGCGCGCTTGCCGCCCTGGATGACTTCGCTTCGCTCGCAATGACGCCTGGTAAAGCGTCGATCGTGCCGTGCCGACCTACTTGGCCGGCAGGTTGGTCTTGATGTGCAGCTCGCGGAGCTGCTTGGTGGTGGCTTCCGACGGCGCGCCCATCAGCAGGTCCATGGCCTGCTGGTTCATCGGGAACAGCGAGATCTCGCGCAGATTGGTGGTGCCACACAGCAGCATCACGATGCGGTCGACGCCGGCGGCCATGCCGCCATGCGGCGGGGCGCCGTACTGGAAGGCGCGGTACATGCCGCCGAAGCGGTCGACCACCTCCTGCTCGCCATAGCCCGCGATCTCGAACGCCTTCACCATCGCTTCCGGCTTGTGGTTGCGGATGCCGCCGGAGGCGATCTCGTAGCCGTTGCAGGCGATGTCGTACTGGAACGCCTTGATGGTCAGCGGGTCCTTGGTCGTGAGCGCCTCGAGGCCGCCCTGCGGCATCGAGAACGGGTTATGCGAGAAGTCGACCTTCTTGTCGTCCTCGTTGTACTCGTACATCGGGAAATCGACGATCCAGGCCAGCGCGAAGCGGTCCTTGTCGATCAGGTTCAGCTCCTCACCGACCTTGGTGCGGGCGAGGCCCGCGAACTTCCAGAACTTGTCGGGGTCGCCGGCGACGAAGAAGGCGGCATCGCCCTCCTTGGTGCCGAGCTGGCTGCGGATCGCAGCCGTCCGCTCCGGGCCGATGTTGTTGGCCAGCGGGCCTGCGCCCTCGCCGCCCTCGCGCCACATGATGTAGCCGAGGCCGGGCTGGCCTTCGCCCTGCGCCCAGGAGTTCATGCGGTCGCAGAACGCACGGCTGCCGCCACCCGGCGCCGGGATTGCCCAGACCTGATTCTTCGGGTCCTCGAGCATGCGCGCGAACACCTTGAAGCCGGAGCCGCGGAAGTGCTCGGAGACGTCCTGCATCTCGAGCGGATTGCGCAGGTCGGGCTTGTCGGTGCCGTATTTGCGCAGCGCTTCCGCAAACGGAATACGCGGCCAGCCCTTGGTGACCGGCTTGCCCTTGGCGAAATCCTCGAACACGCCGGTGATGACCGGCTCCATCGCCGCGAACACGTCCTCCTGCTCGACGAAGCTCATCTCGACGTCGAGCTGATAGAACTCGCCGGGCAGGCGGTCGGCGCGCGGGTCCTCGTCGCGGAAGCACGGCGCGATCTGGAAGTAGCGGTCGAAGCCCGACATCATCAAGAGCTGCTTGTACTGCTGCGGCGCCTGCGGCAGCGCGTAGAACTTGCCGGGATGGATGCGCGAGGGCACCAGGAAGTCGCGCGCGCCCTCCGGCGAGGACGCGGTCAGGATCGGCGTCTGGAATTCGAAGAAGCCCTGCTCCTTCATCCGCCGGCGCATCGAATCGATGATCGCGCCGCGGGTCATGATGTTCTGGTGCAGCCTGTCGCGGCGCAGGTCGAGGAAGCGGTATTTCAGCCGGATGTCCTCGGGATAGTCCTGCTCGCCGAACACCGGCAGCGGCAGCTCGGCCGCGGGGCCGAGCACCTCGATGTCGGCGACGTAGAGCTCGACCTGCCCGGTCGGCAGCTCGGCGTTCTCGGTGCCCTCGGGGCGGCGGCGGACCTTGCCTTCCATGCGCACGACCCACTCCGAGCGCAGCTTCTCGGCGAGGCCGAACGCCTTGGAGTCGGGATCGACGACGCATTGGGTGATGCCGTAATGGTCGCGCAGATCGACGAACAGCACGCCGCCATGGTCGCGGATGCGATGGCACCAGCCGGACAGCCGGACCGTCTCTCCGATGTTGCTGTCGCGGAGCGCGCCGCAGGTATGGGTCCGGTAGCGATGCATGGTCGTCCTGAATGGTCGGCGTGAGGAAAAGGGAATCGGCGCAGCCGCGAAGGCGCATGGCCGAATGCGCGCAGGGTTTAGCCGAGCCGCCCCGGCGCGGCAACCGCAGGAACGGCTTTTCCGGCCAAGAGGCTGGAAGCCTGGGCCGCGATTGCAACCACCGGCGCTGCCGCCGAATTGGGCTGGCGCTGAAACGCTCATCTGGCCGTCGTTTGGGCTCGAAAAGCGGCGTTCTCGCGCTTATCTTGGGAGGTATGACCGTGCATTTCCCCTTCCAGAACTCCTACGCCACGCTGCCGGACAATTTCTTTGCCCGGGTGGCGCCGACCCCCGTCGCCGCGCCGCGGCTGATCAAGCTCAACCGGCCGCTGGCCGAGGATCTCGGGCTGAACCCGGCGGAGCTGGAGACGCCGGAGGGCGCCGCGATCCTGGCCGGCAAGACCGTGCCTGATGGAGCCGAGCCGATCGCGATGGCCTATGCCGGCCACCAGTTCGGGCATTTCGTGCCGCAGCTCGGCGACGGCCGGGCGGTGCTGCTGGGCGAGGTCTTCGACCGCAACGGCGTCCGCCGGGACATCCAGCTCAAGGGCTCCGGCCCGACCCCGTTCTCGCGCCGCGGCGACGGCCGGGCGGCGCTCGGGCCGGTGCTGCGCGAATACATCGTCAGCGAGGCGATGGCCGCGCTGGGCATCCCGACCACAAGGTCACTGGCGGCGGTGGTCACCGGCGAGCAGGTCAATCGCGGCATCGCCCTGCCCGGCGCCGTGCTGACGCGGGTGGCCACCAGCCACATCCGCGTCGGCACGTTCCAGTATTTCGCCGCGCGCCAGGACACCGAGGCGGTGCGCCGGCTCGCCGACCACGTCATCGGCCGGCACTATCCGGATCTCGCCGGCGCCGAGCGGCCGTATCACGCCCTGCTCGACGCCGTGATCTCGCGCCAGGCAAAGCTGATCGCCGACTGGCTGCTGGTCGGCTTCATCCACGGCGTCATGAATACCGATAACACCTCCGTCTCCGGCGAGACCATCGATTACGGCCCCTGCGCCTTCATGGACGCCTATGACCCGAAGCAGGTGTTCTCCTCGATCGACGAGTTCGGCCGCTACGCCTTCGCCAACCAGCCGCGCATCGCGCTGTGGAACCTGACCCGGCTGGCCGAATGCCTGCTGCCGCTGTTCGGCGACGACAGGGACGAGACGATCAAGCAGGCCGAGGCCGCGCTCGACGGTTTTGCGGCTCAGTTCACCGAGGCGCACCAGACGGGCCTGCGCCGCAAGCTCGGCCTGTTCACGCAGACAGAAGGCGACCAGCCGCTGGCGCAGGCGCTGTTCGACACCATGGCCGCGGCCAAGGCCGACTTCACCCTGACGTTCCGCGGCCTCAGCGACGCCGCCGGCAGCGGCGATCTCGGCGAGGTCCGCGTCCTGTTCGAGGATCCCACAGGGTTCGACGAATGGGCCGCCCGCTGGCAGCAGCGGCTGGCGCAGGAGCCGCAGACCCCGGCCGAGCGGCGCGAGGCGATGCGCAAGGTCAATCCGGCCTTCATCCCGCGCAACCACCGCATCGAGGCGGTCATCACCGCGGCGGTCGAGAACGACGATTACGAACCGTTCGAGGAGCTGCATGCGGTGCTGGCCAAGCCCTACGAGGACCAGCCGGAGCGGACCGATTATGCCTTGCCGCCGCAGCCGGAAGAGCGCGTGCTGCAGACCTTCTGCGGCACCTGACACGCAGTCTTAACTCCCCGTCCACCATCGCCGGCACCGCGCTGGGGTCCTTAAGAAACGATCAACGCAGCCCCGACAAGTTGAAGCGAATTGTCGGGGAGGTCTGAGACGTGGACGCGCTGGTGTTCGAATTCATGGGTCTGGCGATGATCGCGCTGTGCCTCATCGTGCTCGCGGTGCCCTCCGGGCGGCGGCCCTCGGGCCGCGTCAGGCACCACTGACCGGCCTCCGGACCGGGTCATCATCAACCATAGAGCGATCGACTGACACCGCGGCGCTTGCGTTCGGGACGGATTGGGCCGACAAGCGGAGATGAATTTCGTCTCGTACCCTTTGCCGACACCCTTGACTTGTCAGCGTTTTCGGACGACGGCGTAAGAGCCTCGTCATGGATCGTTCATGGACTTGATCACGACCACCGCGGACCTCGCAGCCGCCTGCGCCCGCCTCGCCCAGCACCCGGTCATCACTGTCGATACCGAGTTCCTGCGGGAAACCACCTACTACCCCCTGCTCTGCGTCGTGCAGATGGCGAGCCCGGACGAAGCCGTGGTCATCGACGCGCTCGCCGAGGGCATCGATCTCAAGGCGTTCTTCGAGCTGATGGCCAATGAGAAGGTCCTGAAGGTCTTCCACGCCGCCCGCCAGGACATCGAGATCATCTGGCACCGGGCCGGCATCGTCCCGCATCCGATCTTCGACACCCAGGTCGCCGCGATGGTGCTGGGGTACGGCGACAGCATCGCCTACGACCAGCTGGTCGAGCGCATCACCGGCCACCGACCCGACAAGACCCACCGCTTCACCGACTGGTCGCGCCGGCCGCTGACCAAAGAGCAGGCGCATTACGCCGAGGCCGACGTCACCCATCTGCGCGACGTGTTCGCCGCGCTCGACGCCGACCTGAAGAAGCGCGGCCGCAGCGACTGGGTCAGCGAGGAGATGGAAATCCTGACCTCGCCGAAGACCTACGACTTCCACCCCGAGCGCGCCTGGGAGCGGCTGAAGACCCGCGTCCGCAAGCCGAAGGAGCTCGCGGTGCTGATCGAGGTCGCCGCCTGGCGCGAGCAGGAGGCGCAGAGCCGCGACGTCCCGCGCAGCCGCGTCATGAAGGACGATGCCGTCGGCGATATCGCCACCCACGCGCCGACCTCGATCGAGAAGCTCGGCAATCTGCGCTCGCTGCCGAAGGGCTTCGAGCGCTCCAAATGGGGCTCGGACATCGTCGCCGCCGTGCAGCGCGGGCTGGCCCGCGATCTCGCGGCCTTGCCCAAGCTGGAGAAGCCGCGCAACAACTCCAACGGCGCCGCGATCGTCGAGCTGCTCAAGGTGCTGCTGCGCATGACCTCGGAGCGTCACGCGGTGGCCAGCAAGGTCATCGCCACCGTGGATGATCTCGAGCAGATCGCGGCGGACGACAATGCCGACGTCGCTGCGCTGCAGGGCTGGCGCCGCGAGCTGTTCGGCGAGGCGGCGCTGGCGCTGAAGCACGGCAAGCTGGCGCTCGCCATCGACAAGGGCCGCGTCGTCAGGGTCGACCGGGCCTGAGCGGCCGCACCGGTCCCGACGTCCCCTCCGGGGCGTTTACCCAGTTGATTGCGGACCGCGTGGCAAGCGGCCACGGTCGGCCCACCTTATTTGGAATCGGACGGCCCCCTCAACTCTGCCGCGATTGTCTGGGACACCTCGACCAGAGCCAACGAAAGGATATAGGCGCTGGTCGGCAGGTCGAGCTGGCGCGCCTTCGCAATGGCCGCCTGGAGGCTGCTCGCCAGCTCTTTGAGCTCTTCCTCTCGGGTCATGTCATGGTCTCGGTGCTGGAGCTGCCCGTGTGAGCAAAGACGATTGCGAGCCGCCGGAACAGAAGCTGCTGCGGCTGCTCAGCGAAAATCCTGTTGATTTGCACGTCGTCGAGGCGCTGCGCCTGGTCGTTGCATTCAACAAGATCAGCAACCCGTCCGATCGCCGCATGGTCATCGAGCTGGCTGAACGGCTCGCCGGCGGCTGACGCCAGCCGAGCTCCTGCCGTTCAGACCGCCAGCCGGCCGCTCGCGGCCATCAGCTCGGCGCTGTCGACCACGCCGGCAAAATTGCTGATCACCCGGGTGACGACCAGCTTGTAAGAGACAACGTCACCGACGCACGCCTGACGGCAGGCCACCGCATCCCCGATCACCTGATAGCGGTGGCTGCGATGATAGCCGTCGACGACGGTCGAGAGGATGGTCTCGTCCAGCGAGAAGCCGAGCACGACGCAGCGGATGCTGCGCATGTTCGACATGTAGTCGGCGAACCGCGCCGAGCTGTAGGCCGACGGCAGCGGGTGCTCGAAGGCGATCTCTCCCGGCTTCGGCTTGAAGTCGTCGAGCCAGTTGGTGAGGTTCGAAGCCGGATTGAACCAGGCCGCCTGCGCGATCCGCTTGAGATGGATGACGGGCCAGAGATTGTCCCGCCACAACGCGATCAACTGCCGGCAGCGCGCCATGGTGGCGTCGCCGTCGGCGATCAGGTGCTTGCGTCCTTCAGTGAGATACTCGCACTGCAGGTCGGCACACACCAGAACCGGCGGATCCGTCTCGGTCGCGCCGAACAGATCGCGGTTCCCCATCACGGTCTCGCTGCAGCAAAATCGCGCAGAGGCGAGGACGCCGGCCGCCCGGCAGACAGATCGAGCACGCCCGGCCGATCCCAATCGCCCTCGGGCCGGATGATCATGTAGGGATCGCTGTCGAGCGTGATCGCGTCGTCGCACGGCTCGAGATCCAGCACCATCTCGGTGTAGGAGAAATCCGAGAAGGTGAGCTTGCGGTTGTGACCGAGCGGCTTGGCGCCGAAATGTGCCCAGAAATCCACCAGGCGATCCTGCGCGTGGCCGTAGGCCTTCTTGAAGCCCTTGCGCCTGCAGTAGTCGAGCGCCTCCCGCACCAGCTTGAACGACAGCCGCGACCGCCGATATTGATGACGGACCGCGAGACGCTCGACCTTGGCGAACTCGCCGAAGAAGCGCACGCGCACGCAGCCGGCCGGTTCCTTGCCGACGAAGCCGAGGAAATGCGCCGCGACGAGATCGTTCCCGTCGAACTCCTCCTCCATCGGACAATCCTGCTCGGTCAGATAGACCGCCGACCGGATCGCCGTGACGAGCATCAAATCGTTCGGATCTCGCGCGATGCGCACCGTGATCGTGCGTGGGCCAGACTTCGTCGTCCTGACTGAACTAATGCCGTGCATCCGCAAGACTCCCCTTTTCGCAATTCGTGGTCGATTGAATGGAAGGCGCGATCATGTCGGGCAGCCGGTTCCAAGGCCGCTGATACCACCAGAGGTCCGGCTGAAAGCTCGCAACCGGCGCGAACCCAAGCGCGCCGAGGAACGCGCGCCCCTCCGGGCTCGAGGGCTGGGCGTAGTAGTCGGCTGCATGGTACCGCGGTCCGCGCAGCGTCTGCGCGACATTGCCGAGCCCGATCGCGCCTCGTCCCTGCGCCACCAGCGCCCAGACGTAGATGGCCGCGACCTCCTCGCCTGGCCGCGCCAGATATCGGCGCGGCGGATCGTTCAAATGGAATTCGTCGAGCAGCAGCGCATCCAGGCCCGCACAGTTCAGATAAAGGAACGCGATGCCGCCCAGCAGGGCTCGGCCGCGACAGAGCACGAAGATCGAGTCCGGATCGTGCCGCAAGAACTCGGCAAGCTCCGCCTCGGAGGCGCGCACGCCCGGGATCTCGCGCCGCGCCAGCGCCGCGAGCTCGCCGAGCCGATCGGAGGTGACCGCCTGCGCGGTGATCAGATCAGTGCAGGGCAATGCGTCGAGCTGATGTCGCACTGTGAATTCTGTGCTTCCGCGCTGCAGGTTCTGCATCTATGTTTCCAGCTTGGCTTTGATGACGTCATCATACTTGTCGGGGCTGGAGTGTATGCGGCAACATTTGCATCGGGGTGCTGCATCTACGCAGCGCGGGAAATCTGACGAAACGCTTAATGCCTCGTGGGAAGATTTAAGAGCATTTCTCCTTTGCACGCGGCACAAGAGCTTCAGGAACGCGGCGGAGGTTCTCGGACTGACCGGCACCACGCTGATGCGCAAGATCGACCGGCTCGAGGACGAGCTGGGGTGCAAGCTCTTCATCCGCGATCAGTCCGGACTTTCGCTGACCGACGAGGGCCGGTCGCTGCTGTTCGACGTCGAGCAGATGGAGCGGCTGAGCTTCAACATCTTCCGCCGCGCCTCGTTGTCGACCGACACGCAAGGATCGGTGCGAGTCGCCGTGACCGAAGGCCCCGGCAATTTCTGGGTGCTGCCGCGGCTGATCGATTTTCAGAAGACCTATCGCAGGATCACCGTCGATCTGAGCTGCGCCATGCAGCAGGCCGATGTCTCACGGCTCGAGGCGGACATCTCGATCCAGTTCGAGCGGCCAACCAATCCGGACGTGATCGTCACCAAGCTCGGCCGGCTGCACATCTACGGCTTCGTGTCGGAATCCTATCGCGAGGCTCATGGCCTGCCGGCCTCATTGGCGGACCTCAGGAACCACCGCATCATCAAGCAGCACGGCGTGCAGCTCGACGAGACCGGCTATGCGCGCATCCTCGGATTGGAATCGCTCGAAGGCATCGTCGGCATCTCCACCAATTCCAGCGTGGCGGTGCTCTACGCGGTCGAGCGCGGCGCCGGCATCGGCTTTCTTCCGACATCTGCGGTCGCGCTGGGCGCGCCGCTGGTTCCGGTCGATCTCGGCATCAACTACCACATGGATCTGTGGCTGACCTATCACAAGGAGTTTCGCAGCTCCGATCGACACAAGGTGGTCATCGACTGGCTCAAGCGCATCTTCGATCCGAAAGTTCACGCCTGCTTCCGCGATGATTTCATCCACCCCCTCGATCTCGTGCCGATGATGGCCGAGGCGCGCCACGTCGTCGGCTTCAACGACTATGTGGCACCGAGGCCGGTCGGATCGCCTACCATTTGAGCTCGACGCCCAGCGTGCCCTGATGCGACTGCAGCGCCGAGCGCAGCTTGGCATCGTAGTTCAGGTAGAGGCGTGCCGTGCTGCTCAGGGAGAGTGACAGTGCCGCGCCGGCGTCGGCGCCATAGCGTCCTTCGCCGAGCCCCTGCAGGGTGATGCTCTGCGCGCCGAGGCTGACGGTGACCGCGCCGAGATTCTGCGCGAAGTTGTCGACGAACTTGCCGTAGGCGGAGAGATCCAGAATCCTGCCGTCGACGACGAAATAGCGGCCGACCTCGGCGCCGACCAGGACACGGCCGCGCTCCAGCGACGTGCCGCTGACCGACAGCGGGTCGAGTCCGCCGGCTTCCTGGAATGCCGCGGTCGTGGCGCGCGCATATTCGAAGGCGAGCTTCGGAACCACGCGGCTCTCGCCGAAGCTCCAGTAGTAGTCGAGCTCGCTCAGCACCCCCGTGATGTGGGCGCCATAGACGGAGGTCGTCGCACCGAGGATGGTATCGCGCCGCGCATTGATGCCGCCGAAGCCGTGGACGATGGCAATCGCCCAGGTCCACGGGCCGTGGTCGACGGAAGCGTTGAATCCGAGCTGGGTCAGGTCCAGCGCTGCCGACTGCAGCGCCAGCGGCACGTCGACTCGGGTCCGGCTCTGGTCGATCGACAGCCCGACGTTGACACCGGGTGCGAGCCGCATGCCGATACCGGCAACGCCGCCCCACGTCACCCTCTTGTCGCCCACGAAGTCACCTTGGGCGTTGGAACGAGCCGTCACGCCATAGGCTTCGGCCCAGCTTCGGAACCGGGGCTGCTCCGACGCCTCGGAGGCACCGCCGCCACCGGGATTGCTTCGCTGCAGCCGGCTGCCGCCAAACGTCGCCTGATTGCCGAGCCGTTCGAGGAAACTCGACCCGAGGTCGAGCACCGTTCGTCCGGATGAGAGATCGGAACTGACGGCACTCGGAACCGGGCTCGGCGAAGGGCTGGGCGTCGGAGCTGGTGTTGGACTTGCGGCGACGCTCGGAAGGCTCGCGGCATCAGTCGCGCTCGTCGCCAGACAACCGGCGGCGAGCGCAGCAACGAACGACACGGCGACGAGCGCGCCGGTGCACGGTCGTCCGTCCCGTCCAAGCTGAAATGGTCCCCGCATCGGCTCTGTCCGCCGTCCGCTCAAATCTGTCTAAATGTGGCCGAACGATTTGCCTGTAGTTCCCGAGCGCGGTCAATCGCGATCGGCTTCGCCAAGCCCGCGTCCGACGAATTGTGGTTCCAACGCCACAACGACGGCCGTGACGGGCTCCTGCAGCCGCGACTCCGCGACGCGTTCTCATCTCGCGCCCCAACTTGATATCGATGAGAAATCGTGTTGCAATCCCAGCAACAATCGGATTTGGCCGTTCGACTGTGCGTTTCGTGAATTCGAAAATCCAACAGACTTCGGAAAGCCCGCTTGTGGCGTGGCACGCGAGAGCGTGACCGCGTCTTTTTTTCGTCTAGACGAGGAGACGGCGATGCCGACCTACAAAGGCAGCGTGAAATGGTTCAACCCGACCAAGGGGTATGGCTTCATCAAACCGACCGGCGGGGACAAGGACGTGTTCGTCCACATCTCGGCCGTGGAGCGCGCGGGGCTGACCACGCTCAACGAAAACCAGCCGATCGAATACGATCTCGTGGAGAGCCGGGGAAAGACGTCGGCGGAGAACCTGAAGCTCTCGTGAGCCAATGTGCGGCGGAAGCGCCGCAGCTAACGAACTCCGCGCAAGGCTTGCTACGCGGATCACCAGACTTCGTCAGCTTTTGATGCACCCCCGGCCTCGCCGGGGATTTTTTTGTCAGGACGCAGCCTCAGCGATGACGATGCACAACTGCGTCTGCGGAGAGAACCGTCTCAGATAGAGAGAAACACACACCACGTAGAGCAACTACGAGACCATCGGCCAGATCAGCGCCTGCTCCGCCTGCTCCGTCGCCGACGTCCGGCACAGATCGCCTTCCAGCCGCACCTGGTCCCTTGCGAGCAGCTTGAGCGCCTCCGGATAGATCCGATGCTCGACGCCGAGAATGCGCTGCGACAGCGTCTCCGGCGTATCATCGTCCCTGACCACCACAGCGCCCTGCATGACGATCGGTCCCGCATCCGTCTCTGGGATGACGAAATGCACGGTCGCACCCGACAGCTTCACGCCGGCGCGCAGCGCCTGGCCGTGCGGATCGAGGCCTGGGAACGACGGCAGCAGTGACGGATGGATGTTCAGCATCCGGCCATACCAGTGCTGGACGAACTCCGCCGTGAATAGCCGCATGAAGCCTGCGAGGCAGATGATCTCGACGCCCCGCGCATCCAGCGCCGCCTGCAGCTTGGCTTCGAAGCCCGCCCGGTCCTTGCCGAACGGCTTGCTTTCGATGACCTCGACGGCGATGCCGCTCTCCGCCGCCTTTTGCAGACCGGCGGCGTCGGCGCGGTTGGACATGACGACGGCGATCTCGGCCGGAAAATCCGGCTGCGTGGCCGCTCGGATCAGCGCGGCCATGTTGGACCCACGGCCGGAAATCAGGATGGCGACGCGGCGCTTCATCTCGTCACTCGTCTCACAGGGACAAATCGAGCGCGCCGGTATAGATCACGCGCTCCTCGCCTGCGGCAGCAACGACCTCGCCGAGCCGTGCGACGTGCTCGCCATTGGCGGTGAACACCTCGGTCACGGCATCGACGGCCTCGGCCTTAACGATCACGATCATGCCGATCCCGCAATTGAAGGTGCGGAGCAGCTCGCGCTCGGCAATGCCACCCTGCTCCGCCAGCCATTTGAACACCGGCAGCACCGGCAGATGCGCCAGGTCGATCGAGACGCCGAGATGCTTCGGCAGCACGCGCGGAATGTTGTCGGTGAAGCCGCCGCCTGTGATGTGCGCCAGCCCCTTCACCGCGCCGGTCTCGCGGATCGCACGCAGACAGGATTTCACGTAGAGCCGGGTCGGCGTCAGCAGCGCGGCTCCCAGGGTCAGGACCGGCGCAAACGGCGCCGGGGCATCGAAGCCGAGGCCAGACCGGGCAACGATCTTGCGCACCAGCGAATAGCCGTTCGAATGCACCCCCGACGACGCGAGCCCCAGCACCACATCGCCAGCGGCAATGTCCGGCGACGGCAGCAGGGTGCCACGCTCGGCCGCGCCAACCGCAAAGCCGGCGAGATCATAGTCGCCATCCTTGTAGAGGCCCGGCATCTCCGCGGTCTCGCCGCCGATCAGGGCGCAGCCGGACTCCCGGCAGCCCTCGGCGACGCCTGCCACGATCGACGCGGTCGCCTCGGGATCGAGCTTGCCGCAGGCAAAGTAGTCGAGGAAGAACAGCGGCTCGGCGCCCTGCACCACCAGGTCGTTCACCGACATGGCGACCAGATCGATGCCGATCCCGCCATGCAGCCCCGTCTCGATCGCGATCTTCACCTTGGTGCCGACCCCGTCGGTTGCCGCCACCAGCACCGGATCCTTGAAGCCGGCCGCCTTCAGGTCGAACAGGCCGCCAAAGCCGCCGATCTCGGCATCCGCGCCGGCGCGCGCGGTGGCGCGCACCATGGGCTTGATCAGATCGACCAGACGATTGCCGGCATCGATATCGACGCCCGAATCTGCATAAGTGAGCCCGTTCTTGCGCTCGGTCATGGTCAAAACCCCTAATCTGGCCGCTGGTTACGTCGGAATCCGGCTGCGCGCAATGGCTCGCAAGGGGCTCGTCCCCATACTATCTAGGAACCGGACCGGTTCGCCCCGCTTCGGAATCGGGTTGGATTTGATCGAGTTGTCGTCGGGACGTTCTGTGTGACCATTCCCCACTCTATCCCCAATCTCATTACACTCGGCCGAATCCTGCTGGTTCCGATCGTCGTCTGGGCGATCGCGGCCGGCGAGATGGAAATCGCGTTCATGGTGTTCGTCGTCGCCGGCGTGAGCGACGCGGTGGACGGTTTTCTGGCCAAGCGCTTCAACCTGCGCTCCGAGCTCGGCGCCCTGCTCGACCCGCTCGCCGACAAGGCGCTGCTGGTGTCGATCTTCGTCACCCTCGGCATTTGGGGGGCCATCCCGCGCTGGATCGTGATCCTGGTGGTGTCGCGCGACATCATGATCGTCGCCGCCGTGATCGTCTCCTGGCTGTTCGACCGGCCCGTCGCAATGAAGCCATTGATGGTCTCGAAGCTGAATACCGCCGCGCAGGTCGGATTCGCAGGGCTGGTGCTGGCCGCGCTCGCGTTCGGCTTCGAGCCCAGGCCCTACGATGTCGTGCTGATGGTGCTCGTGACGGTCTTTACCCTCGTATCGGTCGGGCTGTATCTCGTCGAATGGGTGCGCCACATGAACACGATCGAAGTGCGATGAGCCCGCCAGGCAGGCCCTGTACCGCCCCCGCCGACGACACGACACGGAGCACGTCAACCTTGGCCGGCCATATCCCCCCTCGTCAATTGGCGCTCGCGCTGCCGCATGCGGAGAGCCTGACGCGGGACAATTTCTTCGAGGGGCCGGGCAATGCGGCGGGGCTCGCGCTGGTCGATGCCTGGCCGGAATGGCCCGCGCGGACCATGTTCCTCGTCGGCCCCGACGGCTCGGGCAAAAGTCATCTGGCGGCGATCTGGGCCGAGCGCTCCGGCGCCCGCTCGCTGTCGGCGCATGCGCTGGAGGCGAGCACCGTGCCCGGGGCGCTCGCCACGGGGGCCCTGGTGCTGCAGGATCTGACGGCGACCGATCTCGACGAGCGGGCGCTGTTCCACCTGCTGAACCTGGCGCGTCAGGACGAGGCCTACATCCTGGTCACGGCGCGGGAGGCGCCGGCGGCGCTGCCGATCGGGCTCGCCGATCTGAGATCGCGGCTGCGCGCCGTTCCCGTGGTCACGCTGTTGCCACCGGACGACCAGCTGTTCCGCGCCCTGATCGTCAAGCTGGCCGCGGACCGGCAACTGGCGATCGACGAAACGGTCGTCAGCTACCTCGCCACCCGGATCGAGCGATCCTACGCTGCAGCCCGCGAGACCATCGCGCTGCTGGACAATGAGTCGTTGAGGCTCGGCCGACCGGTCACCCGCGCACTGGCCGCCGAGCTGCTGCGCCCGGTGTGACGGGCGGCCATCTTGACGCCGGTCCGCCGGGGAACCTCAATGGTGCCGGGAACGTCATCCCCTGGTCACCCAGAGTGGGCTACGGTCGAGGGTGAGCGCCCTGATTTGATGCCGTGATCGGATATGGATCGAATTTCTGATGGATACCGAACAAGTTTCTGAGATCGTTTCGAAAGAGCCGGCTGTGGCGGCGCCGCTGCAGATCGCGTCGAGTCCCGAGCGCTTCATCAATCGGGAGCTATCCTGGCTGCATTTCAACCGCCGCGTGCTCGAGGAGTCGGTCAATCCGCGCCATCCGGCGCTGGAGCGGGTGCGCTTCCTGTCGATTTCCGCCAACAATCTCGATGAATTCTTCATGGTCCGCGTCGCCGGCATCCGCGCCCAGGTGCGCGAGGGCATCGCCGAGCGCAGCCCGGACGGGCTGACGCCGACCGAGCAGCTGAAGCTGATCAACGAGACCGTCTCCCAGCTCGCCATCGACCAGCAGGCGATATGGCGCGACCTGCGCAAATTTCTCGCCGAACTCGGCATCGTGCTGGTCGACGGCCAGGACGTCAGCAAGAGCGAGCGGGTCTGGATCGAGGACCATTTCCTCGCCAACATCTTCCCGCTGCTGACGCCGCTCGCGATCGATCCGGCGCATCCGTTCCCGTTCATCCCGAGCCTCGGCTTCACCGTCGCGCTGCAGCTGACGCGCACCGCCGACGGTCGGCCGATGAATGCGCTGATCCGCATGCCCGGCAAGATCGACCGCTTCATCCGCTTCCCCGGCGCCAAGGACGGCGCGATCCGCCTGATCACGCTGGAGCAGGCCACCGGCCTGTTCATCGGCCGGCTGTTCCCGGGCTATACCGTCAAGGGCCAGGGCGCCTTCCGCATCATCCGCGACAGCGAGATCGAAATCGAGGAAGAGGCCGAGGACCTGGTGCGGCTGTTCGAGACGGCACTGAAGCGGCGCCGCCGCGGCTCGGTGATCCGGCTCGAGATCGAGGCCAACATGCCGGAGGAGCTGCGCCGCTTCGTGCAGAATGCGCTGTCCACGACCGACGACGAGGTGTTCGTCGTCGACGGCGTGCTGGCGATGAACGAGCTGTCGCAGCTGACGCGGGTCGACCGTCCCGACCTCGAATTCGCGCCTTACGTGCCGCGCCATCCGGAGCGCGTCCGTGACCATGGCGGCGACATCTTCGCCGCCATCCGGCAGAAGGACCTGATCGTCCATCACCCCTACGAATCCTTCGATGTCGTCGTTCAGTTCCTGCAGCAGGCGGCGCGCGATCCCGATGTCGTCGCCATCAAGCAGACGCTGTATCGCACCTCCAACAACTCGCCGATCGTCCGCACGCTCGTCGAAGCCGCCGAAGCCGGCAAGTCGGTGACCGCGCTGGTCGAGCTCAAAGCGCGGTTCGACGAGGAGGCCAATATCCGCTGGGCTCGCGATCTGGAGCGCGCCGGCGTGCAGGTCGTCTACGGATTCCTCGAGCTGAAGACGCATGCCAAGCTGTCGATGGTCGTGCGCCGCGAGGGCGGAAGCCTCACGACCTATGTGCACACCGGCACCGGCAACTATCACCCGGTGACGGCACGCATCTACACCGACCTGTCCTACTTCACGTCCGACCCGGTGATCGGCCGCGACGTCACGCGGGTGTTCAACTACATCACCGGCTATGCCGAGCCGATCGACATCGAGAAGATGGCGGTCTCGCCGCTCACGCTTCGCAAGCGCATGATCGAGCACATCCAGGGCGAGACCAGCTTCGCTCGCCAGGGCAAGCCGGCCGTGATCTGGATGAAGATGAATTCGCTGGTCGATCCCGACATCATCGACGCGCTGTACGAGGCCTCGCAGGCCGGCGTGTCGATCGAGCTGATCGTGCGCGGCATCTGCTGCCTGCGTCCGGGCATTCCCGGACTCTCCGACAACATCCGCGTCAAATCGGTGATCGGCCGCTTCCTCGAGCACGGCCGCATCTACTGCTTTGGTATGGGTCAGGGCCTGCCGAGCGCCAAGGCCGCCGTCTACATCTCCTCGGCCGACATGATGCCGCGCAATCTCGACCGCCGTGTCGAGGTGCTGTGCCCGCTGCAGAATCCGACCGTGCATCAGCAGGTTCTGGAGCAGATCATGGTCGCCAATCTGAAGGATACCGAGCAGAGCTGGCAATTGTTGCCGGATGGGTCGTCAACGCGTATGAAGGCCGCGAAGGGCGAGGAGCCGTTCAACCTGCACAATTACTTCATGACGAATCCGAGTCTGTCCGGCCGTGGAAAGTCGCTCAAGGAATCATCGCCGCGCCGGCTCACGCGCCGGAACGAACGCAACTCTTCGTAGCGGCGACGCTCGTCAGAGGACGCCGCGGTGAGACGGCCCGCTGCCAAGGCGGCCAGCGTTGGCGTCATCGACATCGGCTCGAACTCGGTCCGCCTCGTCGTCTACCAGGCGATGGAGCGCAGCCTCGTCACCGTGTTCAACGAGAAGGCGCTGTGCGGGCTGGGCCGCGAGGTCCAGACCACGGGCCTGCTGGCGACCGATGCCGTCGACAAGGCGCTGACCGCGCTGAAGCGCTTTCGCGCGCTGTGCAAGGTGCAGCAGGTCGGCAGCGTCTACGCCATCGCGACCGCCGCCTGCCGCGACGCCTCGAACGGCCCCGACTTCATCGCCAAGGCGGAGAAGATCTGCGGCGCGCCGATCCAGATCCTCACCGGGCCCGAGGAAGCCCGCTATTCGGCGCTCGGCGTCATCTCCGGCATTCACAAGCCCGACGGCATCGTCGGCGATCTCGGCGGCGGCTCGCTGGAGCTGATCGACGTCCGCGGCCACCAGGTGCGCAGCGGGGTCACCCTGCCGCTCGGCAGCCTGGCGCTGCAGGATCTGGCAGAGAAGTCGCTGAAGAAGGCGCAGCGGATCGCCAGCGAGGCGCTGACCGATCTGCCGCAGCTGCTGACCGGCGAGGGCCGCACCTTCTACGCCGTGGGCGGGACCTGGCGCGCGCTGGCCCGCATTCACATCATCCAGAGCGGCTATCCGCTCGGCGTCATGCACGGCTATGCGATCCCCGCGACCGATGCCCTCGCCTTCGTGCGCCGCCTGCGCCGGCTCGTCGCCGCCGACATGCTGGCCGACATCGAGGCGATCGCCGAAGCCCGGCGCCCCCTGCTCGCCTATGCCGCTCTCGTGCTCGAGCACATCATCCGCGTTGCCAAGCCGACCACCGTGGTGTTCTCGACCTTCGGCGTGCGCGAGGGCCTGCTGTACTCCAAGCTTCCCGATGCCGAGCGCGCCAAGGACGGCCTGCTCTCTGCAGCGCAAGGGCTGAACGAGCTGCTGTCGCGCTCCGCCCAGCATGCGCGCGAGCTGATCGACTGGACCGACCGGCTGTTCCGCGTGGTGCATATCCGCGAGACCGAGGAGGAGCGAAGGCTGCGCCATGCCGCCTGCCTGATGTCCGACATTGGCTGGCGGATGCATCCGGATCATCGCGGCGAGCAGACCTACGGCATCATCCTCAACGGCAATTTCGGCTCGATCAGCCATGAGGGCCGCATCTTCGCGGCGCTGTCGGTGTTCTTTCGCTACGAGGGCCTGGGCGACGAGGCCGCGGCGCCCGCCCTCACCGAGCAGCTGAGCCCGGCGCAGATCGATCGCGCGCGTCTGCTCGGCACCGCCTTCCGCGTCGCGCATCTGATCTCGGCCGCGCGGCCGGGCGTGCTGCCCGCCACGCATTTCCGCACCCAGGACCGCAAGCTGATGCTGGTGTTCGAGCATCATCTGGTCGACCTCGTCGCCGACCGCGTCGGCGGCCGCTTCAAGCAGCTTGCGCGGCTGGTCGGGCGTTCGGGCTCCGTGGTGCTGAACTGAGCGGCCATGTTCGAGGCGTTCGCCAACGATCTGCACGACACGGCAGGAATCGCGAGGCGGCCCCCGCAAGCGTTCCGCCTGCTTGAGCGGGATCAGGGCCGCGGCGCCCGCGCAGAGATCGCGATCATGCGTTGCGCGATGATGCCGTAGACCTTGCGCCAGGCCTGCTCCACCTCGTCGCTCCATTGCGGGCCAAGCCCCCTGGCCAGCGTCCACAACAGCGCTTCGCCGACCACGGGATAGTGCTCCGGCTTCACGCCGTAGCGCGCATGGTTGCGGCCGAGAATGTCGGTGCTCGACATCAATCCCGTCATCTGGTCGAGACTGCCGACGAGCACGGCCAGCGTTGCGATGAAGTCGCGCTTGAGCACGTCCATGTCGTCGCGAAACATCGGGCGGCATTCCGGGGCGAGCTCGAAAACACGGTTGTAAAACGTCGTCGTCATGTCAGAGGCATTGGCAAACACCATGTCGAACGACGATCTGACGTGACCGATCTCCTCTGCAGTCAACATTCTCAAGTCCGGTTCAAGGCGTGCAAATCAGCAGCGAGGAATGAGTACGACGTGGTGGTGTCGCCGCGGCCCATTGTGGTTCAAGACTACGAGGAGCTGACAACCGACCCTACGGTATTTGCCCGAAGCGCGGCACCTTGCCGCAGCCGTATCGACATCGGGAAAGATGCGGCACGCAGGTCCGGCCGCGAGAGAGCTGGTGCCGGGTCTGCTCACGGCAGCGCTTCGCGGCCATCACTCGGCTCGATCATCACGACCAGCGCAAAGGCTGATTGAGACGCAGACCGGGCGGACCGCTCATGTGACGAGCGGCCGCGACCGACGCAGCATGAGAAGTCTGAACCGCGGCGGATCAGCTACGGCAGGTTGACGCCGCGCGCGGGCACCGCCTCGAGTTCGTCCTTGGCCTGGTGCTCCAGGGCGCGACGGCGCCAGATCGAGCCGGTGACCAGCACGACCGCGGCACCGAGCAGCGACATCAGCGTCTCCATGACGTCGACATGGCTCGAGAGATGCGTCTTGCCCGCGAACAG
This sequence comes from Bradyrhizobium sp. SZCCHNR1002, assembly GCF_032381435.1. Taxonomy (NCBI): domain Bacteria; kingdom Pseudomonadati; phylum Pseudomonadota; class Alphaproteobacteria; order Hyphomicrobiales; family Nitrobacteraceae; genus Bradyrhizobium; species Bradyrhizobium sp. SZCCHNR1002. The sequence goes on along the minus strand of NZ_JAUHIS010000001.1, from coordinate 433,380 downwards.
ACCCGAGGCTGCCTCGACGTTGATGACCACGGTGCCGTCGAGGAGATGGTGCAGCATCGGCTCGATGGCCGGATCGGTCGCGATCACCTCGCCGGCGACCCAACCGAGCAGCATGGCGCCGAGCCAGACCAAGAGCGGAAAACGGTCGAGCACGAGCATGATCAGCGCGGCGCCCGCGATGATCAACGGGATGCTCATGGCAAGGCCGATGATCAGCAGCGAGGCCTGGCCGTTGGCGGCGGCTGCCACCGCGATCACGTTGTCGAGGCTCATCACGAGGTCGGCGAGCGCGACGATGCGCACCGCGTGCCAGAGCGTGGTGCCGGCGGCGATGTCGTCGTTCTCGTCCTCGGGCACCAGCAGCTTGGCAGCGATCACCAGCAGCGCCAGGCCGCCGATCAGCTTCAGATAAGGCAGCGCCATCAGGGTGGCGACGATGCCGGTGAACGCGATGCGCAGCGCAACGGCGATGCCGGAGCCGGCCACCATGCCCCAGACGCGATGCTTGCCGTGCAGGCCGCGGCAGGCGAGCGCAATCACCAGCGCGTTGTCACCCGACAACAACACGTTGATCCAGACGATCTTGCCGAGCGCGAGCCAGAAGCCCGGGCTGTGCAGGTCGGCTTCGAATTGAGCGAGCAAATGGCCGTAAGTGGCGGGATCAGCAAGCTGCGATAGCCAGTTCACGGCCAGACCTTTCAGATGCGTTCGACGGGATTTCGCATGCGGGCGATGCTGCGGCGAAGCTTGGGCCTCGCCGCAGCGAACCCGCTCAGCCGACGATCTCGTTGCCGGCGAAGAACTGCGCGATCTCGATCGCGGCGGTCTCCGGCGCGTCCGAGCCGTGCACGGAATTCTCGCCGATCGACTTCGCATGCGCCTTGCGGATGGTGCCTTCGGCCGCCTTGGACGGGTCCGTCGCGCCCATCACGTCACGGTACTTCAGGATGGCGCCCTCGCCTTCCAGCACCTGGACCACGACGGGGCCGGAGATCATGAAGTCGACCAGCTCGCCGAAGAACGGCCGCGCCTTGTGCACGGCGTAGAAGGTCTCGGCCTGGTCGCGGGTCATGCGGATCCGCTTCTGGGCCACGATGCGCAGGCCGGCCTTCTCGATCAGCGCGTTGATCGCGCCGGTCAGATTCCGCTCGGTCGCGTCGGGCTTGATGATGGAAAAGGTGCGCTCAATCGCCATGATATCGTCCTTGGAGATGCGGGATTTGGGTGAGTTGCGGGCTTATATCGACGCGATTGGCCGACGGCAAGCGACCGGGCCCCTGCCGGAGGCGCGACGCCTTACGACAATTTCACGATTCTGAACATAGTCTGAAGGCGCCGTGCGACCAGCGTTCAGCTGCCGTGGTCTAAGGTGATCGGTATCGGGCGAGGATGAACCAGCCGCCTTCCGCTGGCCGCCTTCTCCCAGCCTCATCCGTCGGACAATTTCGGCGCCACAGCGCTGTCATCCAGGAGACGATCATGTTGCGCAAACTCTCCCTCACCGCGGCGGCCGCAATTGCCCTGGGCACAGCCGCCCTCGCCCCGACCGCCGCATCGGCAGGATGGCATGGCGGCGGCTGGCACCATGGCGGCGGCTGGCATCATGGCGGGGGCTGGCATGGCGGCTGGCACCGTCCGTTCTACGGCCCCCGCTTCTTCGTCGGCGGCCCGGCCTACAGCTACGGCTATGGCGGCTGCTACGTCCGCCGCGTCGTTCCGACCCCGTGGGGACCGCGCTGGCGCTGGATCAACCGCTGCTACTGATTTGAGCCTCTGATACGAGCCTCGGCGCGGCACCCGCCCCCCGCCGCTCCGAACTCGCATCGCCCCGGCGTTCCCCCACGCCGGGGCTTTTTTCATGCATTTTCAACTCAATCCGGTGCATTCCGGCAGCAGACCGGAAACAAATCGGCCACCCACGACTTGATACGACATCGTATTGCAACTGCTCGTGGAACTCCGTCATGACTGGCCGCACCGCCGATTTCAGCGAGGCGCTCGATCGCAAGACCAGCCGGTCGATCTGCGATGCCGTGGGCGAACGGCTGCAGCGCAGTCTGCCGCCCGACGACTCTCATCTGCCCGATCCGCTGGCGCACCTCATGAACGAGTTGCGTAAGCGCGATGAGCCGCTCGCGCGCTTCGATTAAGGCCGCTGCGCCTGAAACGGCGACAAAGCGGTTGCGTTTGGCCGCGCGCGCGGTGACAAGGCGCGAATGCTTTCCTTCACCGACATCTCCATCCGTCTCGCCGGACGGCTGCTCATCGACCAGAGCACGGTGCAGATTCCGCCCGGCGCGCGCGTCGGCCTGGTCGGCCGCAACGGCACCGGCAAATCGACGCTGTTCAAAGCCATCCGCGGCGAACTGTCGCTGGAGAGCGGCAGCATCAGCCTGCCGCCGCGGTGGCGCGTCGGCAGCCTGGCCCAGGAGGCCCCCAGCGGGCCCGAAAGCCTGATCGAGGTGGTGCTGCGGGCCGATCTAGAGCGTGATGCGCTGTTGCGCGAGTCCGAGACGGCTGACGACCCGGACCGGATCGCCGAAATCCAGACCCGCCTCGTCGACATCGACGCGCACTCGGCGCCGGCGCGCGCCGCCGCCATTCTCAGCGGCCTCGGCTTCTCCGCCGCCGACCAGGCCCGCGCCTGCTCGGAATTCTCCGGCGGCTGGCGCATGCGCGTCGCGCTCGCCGCCACCCTGTTCGCCGCGCCCGACCTGCTGCTGCTGGACGAGCCGACCAACTATCTCGACCTCGAAGGCACGCTGTGGCTCGAGGATCATCTGGCGCATTACCCGCGCACGGTGATCGTGATCAGCCACGACCGCGACCTGCTGGAGACCTCGGTCGACCAGATCCTGCATCTGGACCGGGGCAAGCTGACGCTCTATCGCGGCGGCTATTCCTCGTTCGAAGAGCAGCGCGCCACGCGCGAGATGCTCGACGCCAAGGCGGTCAAGCGCCAGGAGGCCGAGCGCGCCCGGCTACAGGCCTTCGTCGAGCGCTTCAAGGCCAAGGCCTCGAAGGCACGCCAGGCGCAATCCCGCGTCAAGATGCTGGAGCGGATGAAACCGATCGCCGCGCTCGTCACCCAGGACGTGCGCGAGATCACTTTCCCCGCCCCGGAGCGATTGCTGTCGCCGCCGATCATCGCTGTCGACAACGCCTCGGTCGGCTACGATCCCGCGCAGCCCGTGCTCAACCGCGTCACCTTGCGCATCGACAATGACGATCGTGTCGCGCTGCTCGGCTCGAACGGCAACGGCAAGTCGACGCTGGTGAAGCTGCTTGCCGGACGCCTCGCGCCGTTCTCCGGCAAGGTCACGCGCGCCGACAAGCTCTCCATCGCCTATTTCGCCCAGCATCAGCTCGACGAGCTCGACGAGACCGGCTCGCCCTACACGCATGTCCGCAAATTGATGGCCGAGGCGCCGGAGTCCAAGGTGCGCGCGCGCGCCGGTGCGATCGGCTTCTCCGGCAAGGCTGCGGATACGCTGGTGAAGAGCCTGTCGGGCGGCGAGAAGGCGCGACTGCTGCTCGGCCTCGCCACGTTCTTCGGCCCGAACATGATCATCCTGGACGAGCCGACCAACCATCTCGACATCGACAGCCGCGCCGCGCTGGCAGAAGCGATCAACGAATTTCCGGGCGCGGTGATCATGGTGTCGCACGATCGCTACCTGATCGAGGCGTGCGCCGACCGGCTGTGGGTGGTCGCCGACAAGACCGTCAAGACCTATGACGGTGATCTCGACGATTACAGGCGCATGATTCTGTCCTCGCGCAGCGGCGCCGCCGCGCGTGAGACGGACCGCGCACAGGTGACCGAGAAGACGGAGCGGCCGCGCGCCGACAACCGGCGCGGCGCACTGAAGCAGAAGATCACGGCCGCCGAGGCCGAGATTGCCCGCATCACCGAGATCATCGCCAAGATCGACGGCGCGTTGTCGCTGCCCGACATCTTCACGCGCGATCCGAAGCAGGCGGCGCAATTGTCGAAGGCGCGAGCCAATGCCGCCGATGCGCTGGCGCGAGCCGAGGAGCAGTGGCTGGAGGCCAGCACGCTGTATGACGAGGTCGCCGGTTGACGAACTGATCGTCGCCGATCGAACCCGCCGGCGGCGAGCCCGCTCAGGTTGCGCGCTTCTTGGCCGCCTTAGGCTTGGCCATCTTCGGCGCCGGCCCCGGATCGGGAGCGCGCTCCACCGAGGACAGGCGGCCTGCGGTGAACGTGTAGACGCCGGCCCGTGCGCCGCGCAGCCACGTCACGGTCGCAACGCGATCGCCGCCATTGTTACCGATGTTGACGCTGTCGGGCGCGCCGATGCCTCGCACGACGTCGCATTCGGTGTGACCGAGCGCGACAGTGCCGCCTGCGGCCGGCGGCGGCGCAGCGGCCGCATCGTTTGTCAGCGCATTCGCACCGGCAGCACCGCCAGCCGGTGCCATGCCCGGACACGCGCCCTCCGCGCTGACGAGATCGTCGGCGTTGACGGGCTTGTCAGGCGTGAGCGGCGGCGCGTCGATCGAGATGTTCTTGATGAACAGACGCTGCGGCCGATTGAACCATTCGGCGTCCTTGGACAGGAAATCCGGCGTGCTCGAGCATCCGGACACGACCGCTGCAAGCACAAGGAACGGCAGAACGCGCGTCAGTTGTTTGGTGTGGTCTCGCACGATGAACCTTGCTGAATTGCAACTTGTGGACACTCTAACGTGTTGTCCCATCATCACTTTGCGGCACGTTCGTGGCTTTGCCAACGCTCTGCCGGCAAATCGGCAGATTATCATTAATCGCGCGGCGCTGCCATCATCGGCACGCTCGCTCCGCTTACGCCATCATTGTCGGCGTTGCCAGCGCCCACGCTCGTCGGCCTGCCAATAGGTGACCTCGAATCCACGTGTTTTGCAATCGGTCCATGCCGATCGCGCTGCAGCAAGCGCATCGGCGTCGTCACCGTTGAAGACCAGCACCATGCGCTCATAGCTGTGTGAATCGGCCGGCAGCGCCGCGTTGTCCACCAGAAACCGGACGTTCGCGCCGTTGGGATTGCTCTCCTCCACCGAAAGCACGATCGGCTGATCGGCCACATCGGCCACGCGCCAGGTGGCGTGCGGCAGAAACGAATCGTCACGATAGGTCCACAGATGTGCATCGAGCGCATCTGCACGCTCCTCCGAGGTCGACTGCACCACGACACGCCAACCGCGCTCGAGCGACTTCTCGAGCAGCGGCGGCAGCACGCCTTCCAGGGTCATGTTCTGCAGATGATAGAACAGGACTTCGGTCATCGGCTCGGCTCCGTCACGCCTTCCCTTCGTACGAGTCCCAGACGAGACGGTCGAGCAGGCGGACGCCGTAGCCGGATCCCCAACTCTGGTTGATCTCGGATTTCGGCGCGCCCATGGCCGTGCCGGCGATGTCGAGATGCGCCCACGGCGTGTCGTTGACGAAGCGCTGCAGGAATTGCGCGGCCGTGATCGAGCCGCCGTGGCGGCCGCCGGTGTTCTTCATGTCGGCGAACTGCGAATCGACCAGCTTGTCGTATTCGGGACCGAGCGGCATGCGCCAGACCTTCTCGCCGGTCTCCTGCCCCGCCTTGAGCAGCTTGTCGGCCAGATCGTCGTTGTTGGAGAACAGGCCCGCATGCTCGGTGCCGAGCGCAACCATGATCGCGCCGGTCAGGGTCGCCAGGTCGATCATGAATTTCGGCTTGAACTTGGTGGCGACGTACCAGAGCACGTCGGCGAGCACGAGCCGCCCTTCCGCGTCGGTGTTGATGATCTCGATGGTCTGGCCGGACATCGAGGTGACGATGTCGCCGGGACGCTGGGCATTGCCGTCCGGCATGTTCTCGACCAGCCCGATCGCACCGATCACGTTGGCCTTGGCCTTGCGGGCCGCCAGCGCATGCATCAGGCCGACCACGCAGGCCGCGCCACCCATGTCGCCCTTCATGTCCTCCATCGAGCCGGCCGGCTTGATCGAGATGCCGCCGGTGTCGAAACACACGCCCTTGCCGATGAAGGCGACCGGCTGCTCGCCTTTCTTGCCGCCATCGTAGCGCATCACCACGGTGCGGCTCGGCCGCGCCGAGCCCTGGCCGACGCCGAGCAGCGCCCCCATGCCGAGCTTCTTCATCGCGGGCACATCGAGGATCTCGACGGTGACGCCGAGCTTGCGCAGCGCGGCGGCGCGCTTGGCGAACTCCTCCGGGTAGAGCACGTTCGGCGGCTCGTTGACGAGATCACGCGCCAGAATCACGCCATCGGTGACGTGGGCGCGCGGCGCGAACGCCTTCTTGGCCGCCGCGACATCCGCGACCGCGACGGACACGGCCGCGCTGACGCCCGCCTCGTCGTCCTTCTTCTTGGTCTTGTAGCGGTCGAATCGATAGGCCCGCAGCCTGATCCCGGCGGCGAGCGAGCTGACCTGATCCGGCGTCATCGGTCCGGCCGGCAGCTCGGCCAGCACCGTCACCGGTTCAGTTCCCGCATTGAGTTTTCCGGTTAAGGTCCCGCCGAATTTGAGGAAATCCTTGTCCTTGAGGTCAGCGCCCTTGCCCGTCCCGATGACGATCAAGCGCTGAATCTTGATTCCTTCGGGGGCCAGCAGGTCCAGCGCGGCGCCATCCTTGCCCTTGAATCGTGCGGCCGACGCGGCACGCTTGATCAGGTCCGAAACCCCTCCCAGCGCCTTCTCGGTCGCGGCTCCAAGTCGCAGCGAATCGTCACAGAACGCCACCACGATACCGCGCGGAGCGGTCGACAGCGGAACGAAGCCGACCTTGACGGTGTCGGACATCAAGCAATCCTCCAAAATTTCGACGTGAGAGCCGCCGCGACCGGCCAAAATCCGTGCGGACAGGCGAGGATGGCGGCAGTTCGGAACCCAACTTGGCAACAGTATGACCCGGCTTGGCCGGAGCTGCCAAGCCTTCCCGTGGCGGAGCGGCCACATCAATGAAATTTTGATCGTATTTTCGTGACGCCACGCCACAGCCATTTTGTCGACGGATCAAAGGGATGGTAAAGATATTCACTGCCCTTGGAACGTGACGGCGCAGGCAGCGTGGGGACCCGTTTCGAGGGGTGGCTGCAGCGCTCGTTCCGGGACCGCTGATTGGGGATCGAGCGCACACGATGGGGTCCATCGACAGGTACATCTTTCGCACGACGCTCGCGTCGTTTGCGTTGGTCCTGGTGAGCCTCACCGGGGTGATCTGGATCACCCAGGCGTTGCGCGGCATCGACCTGATGACGAGCCAGGGCCAGACCATCCTGACCTTCCTCGGCATCACCGGCCTCGTCATTCCCTCGCTGCTCGGCGTCATCGCGCCGATCGCGCTGATGATCGCGGTCTCGCACACGCTGAACAAGCTCGCGACCGATTCGGAGATCATCGTCATGAACGCCGCCGGCATGTCGCCGATCCGGCTGTTCGTGCCGTTCGCCTATGCGACCTGCGTGGTCGCCCTGCTCGTCACCTTGCTCGCGTCCTATATCGCGCCGGACGGTCTGCGCCGGATCAAGCAGTGGGACGCAGAGATCACCGCCGACGTGCTGACCAACATCCTGCAGCCGGGGCGGTTTGCGCAGCTCGACCAGAACCTGACGATCCGGATCGGCGAACGCCAGCCGGGCGGCGAGTTGAAGAACATCCTGATCGACGACCGCCGCGATCCCAAGGAGCGGATCACGATCATCGCCGAAAAGGGCACCGTGGTGAAGAACGCCGACGGTTCGTTCCTGGTGCTGGAGGACGGCAATCTGGAGCGGTTCGAGATCGGCAAGCGCGAGCCGGCGATGGTCGCGTTCGCCCGCTATGCCTTCGACATGTCGAAGTTCTCGAATCAGGGACGCGACGTCACGCTCGGCATCCGCGAACGCTATGTGTGGGAGCTGATGGCGCCGGCCGAGGATGATCCGATCTACAAGCAGATCCCCGGACAATTCCGGCAGGAATTGCACGACCGCTTCCTCGCCCCGATCTACCCGTTCGCCTTCGCCGCGCTCACCTTCGCATTTCTGGGAGCGCCGCGGACCACGCGCCAGAGCCGAAACTTCTCGTTCGGCAGCGCCATCCTCGCCGTGTTCGGCGTCCGCATGGCCGGCTTTGCCTGCTCGGTCATGACCGTGAAGACCCCGGTCGCCGCACTGATCCAGTACCTGATGCTGTTCGGCGCCCTTGGCCTGTCCATCTGGATCATCGTCGGTGGCGTGGTCGTCGAGCCGCCGGCGCGGCTCATGGAGGCCATCAACCGCTCCAATGCGCGAATCGCGCGGCTGTTCAGAAGGCCCGCCACCGCATGAGCATGATCACGAACACGCTCGGGCGCTACTTTGCCGGCCGTTTCCTGGTTTCGGCGGTTGGTGTATTCGCGAGCATCTTCCTGCTGCTGGTGCTGGTCGACTACATCGAGATGGTGCGCAGGACGTCGGGCCTGGCCTCCGCCTCGGCCCTGATGGTGGCGGAAACCTCGCTGTTTCGCGTGCCGCAGCTGCTCGAGAAAATGATGCCGTTCTGCGTGCTGATCGGCGCCATGACCTGCTATCTCGCGCTGTCGCGGCGGCTCGAACTCGTGGTGGCGCGCGCCGCGGGCGTCTCGGCCTGGCAGTTCATTGCGCCGGCGCTGGCGAGCGCGATCATGCTCGGCCTGATGGCGACGACGCTCTACAATCCGATGTCGGCCAATCTGCGCGAGCTGTCGAAGCGCATGGAGGCCGAGCTGTTCGGCGCGGCCCCGGGCGGCGGCGTGCAGGATGCGTCGGGTTTCTGGCTGAATCAGCTCAATCCGGACGGCTCGGTCATCATCAACGCCGCGCGCAGCGAGCAGCAGGGCGTTCGGTTGACCGGCCTCACGCTGTTCCGTTTTGATACGCAGAATCGCTTCAAGGACCGAATCGAGGCGCGCGAGGCGAGTCTCGAGGAAGGCCAATGGGTGTTCAAATCGGTGCGCCGATTCTCGCTCGATGCACCGCCGGTGGACGAACCGACGTTCATCCTGCCCACCACCTTGACGCCGGCGCAGGTCCGCAACAGCTTCTCCACCCCCGAAACTGTGTCGTTTTGGCAACTGCCGAGCTACATCCGTTCGTCGGAGAGCTCGGGCTTCGCGACCGCAGGGTACCGACTGCAGTATCATAAGCTCATCGCGCAGCCGTTTTTGCTGGCTGCGATGGTCATGCTGGCTGCGTCCGTGTCCCTCAGGTTCTTCCGTATGGGTGGCGTTCAAAAAATGGTTTTGAGTGGCGTGGGCGCCGGCTTTCTGCTCTACGTGCTGTCGAAAGTAACGGAAGATTTGAGCAAGGCTGCGTTGATGAATCCGATCGCTGCGGCGTGGCTGCCCGTGTTCGTCGGCGGCCTCACCGGTTTTATGGCCTTGCTCTACCAGGAGGACGGCTAGTGTCGTTCGTTGCCGTCCGTCAGACCGCGCTCGCCGCGCTCCGGCTGCATGCCGTTGCGCGCCTTGCTTGCGCGGGCGCCCGTTGCGCCGGGTCTGCCGTACTCGTCTGCGCCGTCGCACTGACGCTCGGCCTCGTGGCCGATTCTGCGCTGTCGCCTGCCGCTGCCCAGAGCTTCACCTACAATCCGCGCCCGCCGAAGGCGCCGCCGCCGCGCGTCGCCAACGACAACCAGATGCTGGTGCAGGCGACCGAGGTCGATTACGACTACAACAATTCGCGCGTGTCGGCGGTCGGCAACGTTCAGTTGTTCTATAACGGCACCTCGGTCGAGGCGGACCGGGTGATCTACGACCAGAAGACCAAGCGCCTGCATGCGGAAGGCAACATCCGCATGACCGACGCCGACGGCAAGATCACCTACGCCAACAGCCTCGATCTTTCCGACGACTACCGCGACGGCTTCGTCGATTCGCTGCGCGTCGAGACCGAGGACCAGACGCGGATGGCGGCCACCCGCGCCGACCGCTCCAAGGGCAATTACACGGTCTTCGAGAACGGCGTGTACACCGCCTGCGCGCCCTGTAAGGACAATCCGAAGAAGCCGCCGCTGTGGCAGGTCAAGGGTGCGCGCATCATCCACGACCAGACCGAGAAGATGCTGTATTTCGAGAACGCCCAGCTCGAATTCTTCGGCGTCCCGCTGGCCTATATCCCCTACTTCTCGACGCCTGATCCGACGGTCAAGCGCAAGAGCGGCTTCCTGATGCCGGGCTTCACCCAGACGGGTGGCTACGGCTTCGGTGTCGACATCCCCTACTACTGGGCGATCGCGCCGGATTACGACGCGACCTTCACGCCGCGCATCACCTCCAAGCAGGGCGTGCTGGTGCAGACCGAGTTCCGCCAGCGCCTCAGCAATGGCGGCTATCAGGTGCGCCTGTACGGCATCGACCAGCTGAACCGCAACGCGTTCGCCGGCCAGCCGGGAGACCGCCAGTTCCGCGGCGGCGTCGACACCAAGGGCCAGTTCGCGCTCAACGACAAATGGGTGTTCGGCTGGGACGGCATCCTGCTGTCCGACTACATGTTCCTGTCGGACTACCGGCTGGCGCAATACCGCGATCCGTTCAACTCGTTCATGAGCCTGCCGACGGAAGCGATCTCGCAGCTGTATCTGACCGGCGTCGGAAGCCGCAGCTTCTTCGACATCAGGGCGATCCACTATCTGAGCTTCTCCGGCAACCAGCAGACGGTTCCGATCGTCTATCCGGTGCTGGATTACTCGAACGTGCTCAACTACCCCGTGTTCGGCGGCGAGTTCAGCTACAAGACCAACTTCGTCAATCTGACCCGCGAACAGGCGGTGTTCGATCCGATCACCACCACGGCCAACACCAACGGCCTGTGCACGACGACGTCGGCCGACCCGCTGGCGCGCCTGCCGACCCAGTGCCTGCTGCGTGCCACGCCTGGAACCTATACGCGCCTGAGCGCGCAGGCGCAGTGGCGGAAGTCGTTCACCGATCCCTACGGACAGATCTGGACGCCGTTCGCGATCCTGCGCGCCGACGCGATCAATGCCAACGTGACGGCCCAGCCCGGCGTCGGCAACTTCCTGCCGACCGGCGACACCCAGGCGCTGCGGCTGATGCCGACCGTCGGCCTCGAATACCGCTACCCGTTCATCAACGTTCAGCCGTGGGGCACCACCACGATCGAGCCGATCGCCCAGGTCATCATCCGGCCGAACGAAACCTATGCCGGCCGGCTGCCGAACGAGGACGCCCAGAGCATGGTGTTCGACGCCAGCAACCTGTTCAGCGTCGACAAGTTCTCCGGCTACGACCGCGTCGAAGGCGGCGGGCGCGCCAATGTCGGCGTGCAGGCGACCACGCAGTTCGACCGCGGCGGCACCATCAACGTGCTGTTCGGCCAGTCCTACCACCTGTTCGGCCTGAACTCGTTCGCCGTTCAGGACATGAACAACACCGCCATCGGTTCCGGCCTGGACAAGAACGTGTCCGACTACGTGGCCCGGGTGGATTACTCGCCGAACCGGACCTACACGTTCAGCATGCGCAGCCGGTTCGATCAGCAGAACCTGAACGTCCAGCGTTTCGAGGCGGAAGCCAAGGCGAACTTCGACCGCTGGTCGATGGCCCTGACGTATGGCAACTACGCCGCCGATCCGGCGATCGGCTACCTCGCCCGACGCGAGGGCATCCTGGGCAGCGGCTCGGTCAAGGTCGCGCCGAACTGGGTCGTGACCGGTGCTGCGCGATGGGACCTCGCGGCCAACAAGATCAACCAGTATGTGATCGGTGCGGGCTACGTGGACGATTGTTTCGTGCTGGCCGCCAACTATGTAACGTCGTATAATTATACGACAGGCACCACCGCCCCCGTTCTGAGCCATGCCTATATGCTCCAGATCGGACTCCGGACACTCGCCAATTCCTCGTCGACGGGAACCGGGGCTGGGGGCCTTCAGTAGCGCGCGCCAGTCTCCGGCCGGCTCCCTTGGGTCTGAGAAAAGGCCCGCGTCGAGAGTCTTGCGGTTGAGAGCCGTGGCGCCGCTTTCAGTTGGATCCATTGCGAACAGCGAAGCTTGGCCATGACGATTGCGTTCCCTCCTCGCCTTCGGGCCCTGACGATCTGCGCGGTTGCCGCGCTGGTCTGGGGCTGTGGCATGATCTCGGCCCAGGCTCAGAGCATCGTCGTCATGGTGAATGGCGATCCCATCACCAATTACGACGTCGAGCAGCGCACCAAGCTGAACTTCCTGAGCACCCGCAAGCAGCAGTCTCGCCAGGAGGTCATCAACGAGCTGATCGACGACAAGGTGAAGATCAAGGAAGGCAAGAAATTCGGCGTCGAGCCGACCTCCGCTGACGTCGACCAGTCCTACGCCGGCATGGGCTCCCGCATGCGCCTCAATGCCGATCAGCTCACCAAATCGCTCGAGAGCCAGGGCGTCCGGCCGGAGACGCTCAAGGCCCGCATCAAGGCGGAGATCGTCTGGACCAGCCTCGTGCGCGGCCGCTACAAGGAACGCCTGATCGTCTCCGACAAGGACGTGGCTGCAGCCGTCGCCGCGGCGGGCGGTGACTCCGACCAGCAGGGCCAGGCGTTCGAGTACAAGATGCAGCCGGTGGTTCTGATCGTCGCCAATTCGTCCAATCAGGGCGCGATGGACATCCGGCATAAGGAAGCGGAAGCCCTGCGCGCGAGGATCCAGAGTTGTGCCGACGCCAACTCCATCCTCAGAACGACGGCCAATGCCGTGATCAAGGAGATCGTGATCAAGACTTCTGCCGACATCCCGCCGAACTTGCGCAAGCTGCTCGACGACACGCCGATCGGCCATCTGACCCCGCCTGAAGCCACCAAGCAGGGCATCCAGATGGTGGCCCTCTGCGCGCGCACGCCGACGACGATCGACACGCCGAAGAAGCGCGAGATCAAGGAGCAGATGTACGCGAAGAAATACGAGGCGACCTCCAAGGCCTATCTGCAGGAAGTCCGCAAGGCGGCGATGATCGAATATCGCTGATGACCAAGCCCCTCGCGCTGACCCTCGGGGAGCCCGCAGGCATCGGACCCGACATCACGTTGCAGGCCTGGCTGCGCCGCAATGCACTCGGTCTCCCCGCCTTCTACGTGCTCGGCGACCCGGCTTTTCTGGCGCAGCGCGCCAAGCTGCTCGATCTCCCCGTTCCCATCGCCGAGGTGCGACCCGAACAGGCGCCGGAGGCCTTTGCAGCGGGACTTCCCGTGGTCTCCACGGGTCATCGCGTCACCGCCTTGCCCGGCCGCCCCGATGCGACCAGCGCCGAGGCCGCCATCGGCGCGATCCGCCAGGCCGTTGCCGATGTGAGGGCCGGACGGGCCGGCGCCGTCGTCACCAATCCGATCGCCAAGGCCGTGCTGTACCGCGCCGGCTTCTCGCATCCGGGTCACACCGAATTCCTCGCCGAGCTCGCTGCCGACGGCGGCGCGGTGCCGCAGCCCGTCATGATGCTGTGGTCACCGACGCTGGCCGTCGTGCCCGTGACCATCCACGTGTCCTTGCGCGAGGCGATCGAGCAACTGACGAGCCCGCTGATCACCTCGACGACGCGCATCGTCGCCGCCAGTCTGCGGCGCTATTTCGGAGTCTCACGGCCGCGCATCGCCATGTCCGGACTCAATCCGCATGCCGGCGAGGATGGCACGATGGGCACCGAGGAGGACACGATCATCGCGCCGGCGATCGCGACCCTGCGCAATGCGGGACTCGACGTGCAGGGGCCGCTGCCGGCCGACACGATGTTTCACGATGCCGCGCGCAAGAGCTATGATTGCGCCGTCTGCATGTACCACGACCAGGCGCTGATCCCGATCAAGACGCTGGCGTTCGACGAAGGGGTCAACGTGACGCTCGGCCTGCCCTTCATCCGCACCTCGCCGGATCACGGCACGGCCTTCGGCATCGCCGGCAAGGGCACCGCCAACCCGGCGAGCCTGATCGCGGCTCTCCAGCTCGCCGCGCGCATGGCCAGCCAATCGTCATGAGCGCGATCGACGACCTCCCGCCGCTGCGCGAGGTCATCCGCGAGCACCAGCTGTCGGCACGCAAGGCGCTCGGCCAGAATTTCCTGCTCGATCTCAACCTCACGGCCCGGATCGCGCGCGCCGCAGGTCCCCTGGAGGACGCCACCGTGGTGGAGGTCGGCCCGGGTCCGGGAGGCCTGACGCGGGCCCTGCTCGCGCTCGGCGCCCGCCATGTGATCGCGGTCGAGCACGACGAGCGCGCGATTCCTGCACTGCAGGCGATCGCCGACCATTATCCCGGGCGGCTGGAAATCGTCTGCGGCGATGCACGGACCTTCGATGTCGCTCCCTATCTCGGAAGCACCAAGGCGAAGATCGTCGCCAACCTGCCCTACAACATCGCGACGCATCTCCTGATCGGCTGGCTCTCCGCCGAGCCGTGGCCGCCCTGGTACGACATGATGGTGCTGATGTTCCAGCGAGAGGTCGCCGAGCGCATCGTCGCGCGCGAGAACGAGGAGGCCTATGGCCGGCTGGGCGTGCTCGCCAACTGGCGCTGCGAGACCAAGATCCTGTTCGACATCTCGCCGTCCGCCTTCGTGCCGCCGCCGAAGGTCACCTCGTCCGTGGTGCGGCTGGTGCCCCGCGCGGCGCCCGAGCCGTGCGACCGCCGCGCGCTGGAGCAGGTCGCCGCCGCCGCCTTCGGCCAGCGGCGCAAGATGCTGCGGCAGAGCCTGAAGTCCCTGCCTGCCGATCCCGCGCGGCTGGCAGCGGCCGCCGGCGTCGATCCCACCCGTCGCGCCGAGACCATCCCGGTGTCCGGCTTTGTTGCCATGGCTCGCGAATTGACCAATAGTCGCAACGACAACAAGACCTAACAACAAGCATTTCAGGGAGATTCATCATGGCGTTGATGCGCCGCCAATCGCTCGTCAAGTTCGACGCGCCGCTGTGCGAGACCATCGTCGAGACACCGAAGCCGCAAGGCCGCGAAGTTCTGGTTCGCATCGAGCGCTGCGGCCTGTGTCACTCCGATCTGCACATCCAGGATGGCTATGCCGATCTCGGCAACGGCAAGCGCCTGGACACGACGCGCGGCATGACCCTGCCCTTCACGCTCGGCCATGAGATCGCCGGCGTGGTCGACGAGGTCGGACCGGACGTGCCGAAGGAGCTGATCGGCGCCCGGCGTGCGGTGTTTCCATGGATCGGCTGCGGCCAGTGCCGCGACTGCGTCAATGGCGACGAGAATCTGTGCGCCAAGCAGCGCTTCCTCGGCGTCTCGATCGACGGCGGCTTCGCCACCCACGTGCTGGTGCCGGATGCGAAGTATCTGCTGGAATACGATCCGCTGCCGGTCAACCAGGCCGCGACGCTGATGTGCTCCGGCGTCACGGCCTATGGCGCGCTCAAGCGCCTCGTGGACCGGCCGCGCCAGCGCAATCTGCTGCTGATCGGACTCGGCGGCGTCGGCATGATGGGGCTGTCGTTCGCGCAGGCGATGTTCAAGCAGCCGATCTCGGTGGCCGATCTTTCGGCCGCCGCGCGCGAGACCGCGCTGAAGAATGGCGCCGCGACGGCCTACGATCCGGCCGAGCCGGATGTGATCAAGCGCATCCTCAAGGAGACCGAAGGCGGCTTCGACGAGGTCGTCGATTTCGCCGGCAACGAGAAGTCGATGGCCTTCGCGGTGTCCGTCGTTGCACGCGGCGGCAAGATCGTCGTGTCCGGACTGATGGGGGGCCAGTTCACCCTGCCGATGGTTCAATGGGTCTACAAGCGCATGACCATCGAAGGCTTCATGGTCGGCACCCTGACCGAGGCGCACGAGTTGATGGCGCTGGCCCGCGCCGGAAAGATCAAGCCGCCGCCGATGCGCGAGGAGCCGATGGGCGACGTGCAGAAGTGGATCGATGCGCTGCGGGCCGGACACGTGGTCGGTCGGGTCGTCCTCACGAACTGATGAGTCGTGGCCATCAATTCGCAGGCGGCCGCAGGTCTTGCACCGTCGCCGCCTGCTGCTCCCCTCGCCCCCGCATCTTGCGATCAGGCGGAGGGTGATGCGACCGCATTGCCCTGCGCCCCGTCCACCGATCGTTCGTCCACAAACGTAGCGGTTGTCGGTGCCGTGTTCTTGATCGCGGAGGGTGAAACACGCCGTCGGTCGTCACCGATGCGACCGATCTGGCGCGACATCGCGGCCAAAACCGCGAAGGCAGACAGAATCTCTTGTGGGAAAAAAGCCGCACTCGGCTACGAAAGGACCGAGCCAGAATTAATCCGGAATTGCGGCTCATTGCCACCCAACTTGTTTCCGAGAACGCGCCGTTGCGTAAGCGTATCCGGAGTCGTCAATGGCAAGCCGAACGGCAGGAGTTGCATTTGCCATTGCGACCGGCATTGCAGCGACCGTACTGTTCGCGCTGCCGCGCGCTGCCGTGACGGCTGAGGAATGCCTGACGGAGCCGACCGGCGACAAGTCCGACGCTCAACATTGGTATTATCGTTTCGACCGCGGCACCAATCGGCGCTGCTGGTATCTCAAGGACGCAAATGGCCGTGAGATCACCGCGCCTGCCCGCGCGACGCAGCAGCCGGCCCCCTGGGACTTCGCCCAGCCCGCGGCCCCCAAGCTGACACCGCGACGTACCGATGGTCCAGCACTGCGCTCCGGCGCCGACGCGATGGCCGAGCTGCCGCAATCCCGCCTGCGCACCGGAGTCGACCCAAGGGGCACCCCGAAGCCGCAGAATCTCGCCATCACGCCCACGACCCTGACGGCCTCGGACGCCAGCCTGCCGCGCAGCCTCGATGCCTCGCCCTGGCCGTCGGCGCCGCCGCAACAGGCGGATACCACGCCGATGGATACGGCGCCGGCAGCCATGGCAGATGACGGCGATGCCGGTGCCGATGCCGGCGCCAATGCGGCTTCTGCGGGCGACGGCCAGGGTACCGCCGCGTCCAAGGCGACCAAGCCCGAAGCGCCGATCCACATGCTGATGCTGGTGGTGATCGGCGCACTCGGAATTTCGGGCCTGCTCGCCAGCGCGCTCTACCGGCTCAGCCGCATGGGACGGCGGCGCCGGCGCAACGGCAGCTGGCACGAGGATGCAGTGCAATTGCGCCGCGCCCGCACCAAGCCACGATCCAAGGCGGCGCCGACGGGAATGCGTGCCGGTCGCGGCGGCATGGCCCACGCGCCTCAGGCCGATAGTGGCCGCGGCTCACAGCCGGCCTCGGCGCTCGACCTTGCGAGCGCGCGGCTGTCGGCATCTCAGCCGGAGCACCTGGAGTCGCGTCCGCACCGACAGGGGCCATCCCCACAGCACCCGGACCATCGTCAGCCCGTCTCGGCACGCCGGCGCGAGCTCGACGCTGCGATGGACATGCAGCGGCCGCAGAGCACCGACGCCGTGTGGCAGGCTGCGGACCAGCTCGCCGACCGCTCCGCAGCCCGGCGTGCGCCTGCCGCCGCCGAGCAGATGGCAGCGGCCGCCGCTCAGCCGGCTCCTGCTGCGATGATGGCGCCCCCAGCGCCGCCGACGCAACAACAACAGATGGTTGCTGCCCAGATGGCTGCGGCGCAAGCCGCTGCCGTCAAGATCGCGGCTGCCAAAGCCAGCGCTGCGGCGACGCTCGCTCCCCAGGCGTCGCCCGCTCACGCGGCACCGGCCGAACCAGCCGCGAACTCCTGGTCGGCGCCACAAAGCTCTGCAGCAGCCATTCCAACGCCAGCCTTCGTGACCACCCCGCCTCCCGCGCCGCCGGCCCAGGATCCCGCGCCGGCTGCACCGCCGGCCCCTGTCGACGTCAGCGAGATCGTGTCGGCTCTACGCAAGGCCCGCACCAGCGAGGCCGCATCGCCGTCGGCGGGCGCAGCTCCGCTCGACGCCGCCAAGGTGATTGCCGCGCTGCTGGTGTCGCGCGCAGCCAAGCGGCGGACGACCCAGGCAACAACGAACGAGAGCGGCGATACCCCGTCGGTAGCCGTCGCCGCCGAAGCGCCCCCGCCGCCGGCGGCGGAGGCCGCCATGTCTCAATCTGCCATGTCTCAATCTCAAGCCGCGCAACAGCTCATGAATCGTCTGCGCAGCCGCCAGCTGGCGGCTCAGCCCGGGCCTGCCACATCGGATCAGCCTGCCGCCGCCGCAGAGGAGGCCGAAACGGGCGACCCTGCCGCGGCGCTGATCGCAACGCTTCGCGCGCATGCAGCGCGGCAGCCCGCCTATCAGGCGGATGACAACATGGAAGCGGCTGATGCGGCAGCCCTGCCGGAGGCGCCCACTGCCGACGACGACCTCGACGATCCCGCGGCAGCGCTGATCAATCTGCTGCAGTCGCGCTTCTCCTTGCCGGAAGACGAGCTGGAGACGGAGCCGCCTCGGGACGCCCGGGAAGAGTTTGCCGTCCAGGCGCCGCAGCCCGTCGTGCAGATCCACGACGATCCTACCGCTCAGCTCATGAGTTTGCTGGAATCGCGATCATCGATCCCGGCCGCACCGCCCGTCATCGACAGACCACCACCGCAGCAGCAGCCGCCCAAGCGGCACATGCCGCAGCAGCCGCATCAGCAGCGGCCGCCGCAGCAACGGCCCCCGTTCGCGCCGACGCCGTTCGAGGATCCGGCGACCCCGCCGCTCGATTTCATTCCACGGCCGCCGGCTCTGCGGCCTCGGCCTCGCAACATTCAGCAGGACGAGTCGCTCGACGGCATCCAGGACATCCTGGCGCGTCTCGGCCGCAGAGCCTAGAGCATGAACCGGACAAGCGGAAACCGGTTTTCCGAAAAGATCATGCTTGAGCAAGCATGATAGAGAGCGTCAGCTTCCGAGCTGGCGCTGCAGTTCGCGGACGAAGGTCGTCAACCCGGTCCGGCGCTCGCGCTTCAGGCGCTCGGCCTTGAGGATCGACTGCACCTCGGCAAACGCATCGTCGACGTTGCGGTTGATGACGATGTAGTCGTACTCCGCCCAGTGGCTCATCTCGTGGCTGGCACGGCTCATGCGCCCACGGATGACCTCGTGGGAATCCTGCGCGCGCGTATGCAGCCGCTTCTCGAGATCGGCAGCGGACGGCGGCAGGATGAATACGCTGACCACGTCCTGCCGCGCCTTCTCGCGCAATTGCTGCGTGCCCTGCCAGTCGATGTCGAACAGCACATCCTGGCCGGCCGACAGCGCCGCCTCGACCGGCGGCCGCGGCGTGCCATAGCGGTTGTCGAACACGGTGGCCCACTCGAGCAACTCGTTGCGCTCGACCATCTCCTCGAACCGCGCACGGTCGACGAAGTGATAGTCGCGGCCGTCGACCTCGCCGGGCCGCATCGGCCGCGTCGTCGCCGACACCGACATCTGCAGGCCCGTCATGCGCTCGATCAGCAGGCGGGACAGCGTCGTCTTGCCGGCGCCCGAGGGCGACGACAGCACGAACATCAGGCCGCGCCGCTCGACTCCATCAAGGCTTCCGTCGTGAGCCGCCATGGATCACTCCAGATTCTGAACCTGTTCGCGGAACTGCTCGACCACGGTCTTCAGCTCGAGGCCGATATTGGTCAGCTCGATGTCGTTCGACTTCGAGCAGGTGGTGTTGACCTCGCGATGGAATTCCTGGGCGAGGAAGTCGAGCCGGCGGCCGACGGACCCGCCCTTGCCGAGCATCTCGCGCGCCTGCGCGATGTGCGAGGCGATGCGATCGAGCTCCTCGCGCACGTCGGCCTTGGCCGCGATCAGCAGCGCCTCCTGCGCCAGGCGATCGGGATCGAAGCGATCGGACGTTTCGAGCAAGGCCGCAACCTGCTCCGCGAGCCGGGCCTTGATGGCTTCGGGCTTGCGGCCGGGCGATGCTTCCGCCTTCTTCGCCAGCATTTCGATCTCGTCGACGCGCTGGTTGAGGATCTGCCCAAGCGTGTCGCCCTCGCGCCGGCGCATCTCGACGAGATGTTTCAGAGCAGTTTCGAACGACGCCATGGCAGCGTCCTTGGCAGCCTTGTCCTCGGCCTCGTCGCTCTCCGGCTCGGCGACCTCGATCACGCCCTTGATGGACAGCAGGCCATCGATGCTCGGCGCGACCGCATCGATCCTGCCGGCGAGCGAGCCCGCGACCTTCACGACAGCAGCCAGCACGTCCTCGTTGATGCGCACGGTCGTACCGGTCTCGGCACGCTTCACGGTGAGGTTCGCATAGACGGTGCCGCGGGAGAGCACCTCGGTGGCGCGCTTCTTGGCGAACGCCTCGACCTCGTCCCAGCCCTGCGGCAGGCGCACCCGGACGTCCAATCCCTTCGCATTGACCGACTTCAACTCCCACTCGAACGAGTAGGGACCGCTTGCCCCGTGGCTACGGGCAAAGCCGGTCATGCTCGACAGCGCCATTTCGTCAATCTCTCCGGCAGATCAGCAGCGGGGACAGACTCGCCCCGCCAAAAGTGCGCGAACCTTACGGGCTTTTGGGCAAATGTTAAGCCCGGTTCTGCGCGGCCGGCCTGCGTGGGAAATTATTGCTGAACGACCGGCGGGCTCGGCTGCGCGGCGCCCTGCCGTGCCCCGTTGCCGGGTGCAATCCCGCCGGGGGCACGGTTGGCAGGCGGCTTCTTCGCCCCCGCGGGCGCCCTGGGAGCGGCTGCCCCGGCCGCCGGATCCACCGCTCCGCCGGCAACGGCAGGCAACGCCTCGTCCGGCTCGACGGTGTCGTTCTGGGTCTGCCGTTCCATCGCCCTGAGCTTCGCGACGTTCTTCTGGTGCAGGTCGTAGGTCTCGGTGAAGGCATGGCCGCCGGTGCCGTCAGCCACGAAATAGAGATCGCGCGTGCGTGCCGGATTCGCCGTCGCTTCCAGCGAGGCGCGGCCGGGATTTGAGATCGGACCGGGCGGCAGGCCTTCGATCACATAGGTGTTGTAGGGCGAGGGCTGAGTGATCTCGCTGCGCTTGATCGGACGTCCCAGCGTCCCCTTGCCGCCGACCAGGCCGTAGATGATGGTCGGATCGGACTGCAGCTTGATCCGCTGCCTCAGCCGGTTCACGAACACCGCGGCGACGCGGCTGCGCTCGTCGGGCTTGCCGGTCTCCTTCTCCACGATCGAGGCCAGGGTCACCAATTGCTCGGGCGTCTTGACCGGCAGATCGGGACTGCGGCGCTCCCAGATCTCGGCGAGCACGCGCTTCTGCGCCTGTTGCATGCGCTGGATGACCTGATCGCGGCTGGTGCCGCGCGGGAACTTGTAGGTCTCCGGCAGCAGCGTGCCCTCGCGCGGAATCTCGCGGACGCTGCCGGTGAAGATCTCGTTGTCGGACAGGCGGGCGACAATCTGCTCGGAGGTCAGGCCTTCGGGAATCGTGACGCCATGCTGCACGACCTTGCCTTCGACGATCACGCCGATCACGTCACGCAGCGACGCATTCTTCTGGAACGCATACTCGCCCGGCTTCAGGTCGGAGCTTGCCTTCAATGCGTAGACGCCGCCAATGAATATCCAGGGATTGACGTCGATGACGCCTTCGCGCGCCAGCACGTCGGCGATGTCGCGCTTGCCGGCGCGCTGGGGAATGTTGACGATCCTGTCTTCCTGCAGCGGCCCGGCGGCCTCGAGGATCTGCCGGCCATAATAGTATGCCGCACCCGCCCCGATCATCGCGAGCAGAAGCAGCGTGATGATCGCATTGCCGACCACGACGAAGGGGTTGCGTGCCCGCTCGGAGCGGCGCGGCGGCGGCGGCACGCGTTCGGGCTCCAGCGCTGCGCGCGGACTGCGGGGCGAGATGGGCGGCCGTTCACTCATCGATGCAACCTTCAGTCCTGTCGCTCTCGTCGCGGCCGTGCGCTCCCCAACGCAAGCGACCAGAAGTCCACGCCCATCTCAACGATTCGTCATCGAATACGGCGAAAAGGTGTTTTCGCCGGGCCTCCCCGCCATGCACATCCGCTTACCGTATCGGCGTCCAAAGCCGACCGAGAAAGACCCGCGAAGTTAAAGACACGCGAAGTCTTGGGTTCTAGTGTGGCTGCAGTCGGATATCCGCGTGACCAAGTGACCATCGGTCCGAGCGGCACTCCGGCCTTCCGCACTAGCTCACCACGCGCCGCAGGATCACCGAAGCGTTGGTGCCGCCGAAACCGAACGAGTTCGACAGCGCCACGTTGATCTCGCGTTCGCGAGGCGCGTGCGGCACGAGGTCGATCGCCGTCTGCACCGACGGGTTCTCCAGATTGATCGTCGGCGGAGCGATGTTATCCCGAATCGCGAGAATGCTGAAGATCGCTTCGACGGCGCCCGCAGCTCCGAGCAGATGACCGATCGATGATTTGGTCGAGGACATCAAGACCTTTGAGGCGGCATCGCCGAGCAGACGCTCGACTGCACCGAGTTCGATCTCGTCACCGACCTGCGTCGAGGTGCCGTGGGCGTTGATGTAGTCGATGTCGGCGGCCGTGATGCCGGCACGCTTCAACGCCGCGCTCATGCTGCGGAAGCCGCCGTCACCATCGGGCGACGGCGAGGTAATGTGATAGGCATCGCCCGACAGGCCATAGCCGCAGACCTCGGCGTAGATCCGCGCGCCGCGCGCCTTGGCGTGCTCATACTCCTCGAGCACGACCACGCCGGCGCCCTCGCCCATGACGAAACCGTCGCGATCCTTGTCGTAGGGCCGCGAGGCCCGTTCCGGCGTTTCGTTGAACCCGGTGGAGAGCGCGCGTGCCGCGCAGAAGCCGGCCATGCCGATTCGGCAGATCGGCGACTCCGTGCCGCCGGCGACCATGACGTCGGCATCGCCGAGCGCGATCAGCCGGCTCGCATCGCCGATCGCATGCGCGCCCGTCGAGCAGGCCGTGACCACCGAATGATTGGGGCCCTTCAGCCCATGCTCGATCGAGACATAGCCCGAGGCGAGATTGATCAGACGTCCGGGAATGAAGAACGGTGAGACCTTCCGGGGGCCGCGCTCCTTGAGCAGGATCGCGGTGTCGGCAATGCCCGAGAGGCCGCCGATGCCGGAGCCGATCAGGGTGCCGGTCGCGCAGCGGTCCTCTTCCGTTGCGGGATGCCAGTTGGCGTCATCGAGCGCCTGACGCGCAGCCGCCATGGCGAAGATGATGAAGTCGTCGACCTTGCGCTGGTCCTTCGGCTCCATCCACTGATCGGCATTAAACGTGCCGTCATTGCCATCGCCGCGCGGCACCTGGCAGGCCACCCTGGCGGGCAGATCGGAGACGTCGAACGACTCGATCACGCGCGCACCGCTCTTGCCCTGAAGGATCCGCTGCCAGGTCGTTTCCACACCACAGCCAAGCGGCGAAACCATGCCAAGGCCAGTGACGACAACCCGCCTCATGTTCGTTTCTCCAGACCCGACCTTGAGCGCTTGTGAACCGGCTGACGGCCGTCGCGGCACCTCGGGTCAATTGTTCGAGCAACACGTTCTGGCCGGGCATCGCGTCCGAATGGTGCCTTGCCGGCCGCCAGATGACGGCCTACCGCATGCCGCCAACAGCAAGAAACCGGTCGACCGCACAAGACGGATCGGCCGGTTTCGCACAACTCTCGCCGGAGCGTCAGCTCTTGGCGTTCTTCTCGAGGAACTTGGTGGCGTCGCCGACCGTCAGGATGGTCTCGGCAGCGTCGTCCGGAATCTCGCAACCGAACTCTTCCTCGAAAGCCATGACGAGCTCGACCGTGTCGAGGCTGTCGGCACCGAGGTCGTCAATGAAGCTCGCGTTGTCGACCACTTTCTCGGGCTCGACACCAAGGTGCTCGACCACGATCTTCTTAACCCGCTCGCCAATCTCACTCATCGTTCAACCTCGTGCTTGTTCCTTTAAGACCCGACCCCCGGATGATCCGCATCACCCCGGCCGTCAAACTTCCTTCGCGATCGCGCAAAACCAGATTTGCCCCGCAGCGCCCCTTTACCGAAATTGGCGGACAACATGCGGTCCGAAAACTTCGGAAACGGGGCCACTCACAAACTCCAATCCACACACTCCATGAGGCCGGTACGCCTCCGATCCTGGACGCTCGAACAGGAACCCGGATCAGCAGCACCAGCCGGACGGAGGCCCGGCGAACGATGGCAGCTCGCCCCGCCAATATACAGGGTTTGGAAATCCTGCAATGGCGTTCTTCGTGCCCCCGTGAGCGGCTCGGTTACCATACACGCGAATCATTGACCACACGGCCCCGGCCCGTAAGCGCGACGTCTTTTCGCCGCATTCCGGGCCGCGGGCCAGGAGCTAGATCAAGAGCTAGATCATGGCCATGCCGCCGTTGACGTGGATGGTCTGGCCCGTGACATAGGCGGCCTCGTTGGAGGCGAGGTACACCGCAGCTGCAGCAATGTCCTCGGGCGTACCCAACCGCGCCGCCGGCACCTTGGCGAGGATCGACTCGCGCTGCTTCTCGTTCAGCGCGTCGGTCATCGGTGTCTTGATGAAGCCGGGTGCGATGCAGTTGGCGGTCACGCCGCGCTTGGCGTATTCGGCGCCGAGCGTCTTGATCATGCCGATGATCCCGGCCTTGGACGCGGTGTAATTGCCCTGCCCCGGATTGCCGGTCACGCCGACGATCGAGGTGATCGCGATGATGCGGCCAAAGCGCTTGCGCATCATCAGCTTGGTGGCGGCGCGCGACAGGCGGAAGGTGGCGGTCAGGTTGACCTTGATCACCTCGTCCCAATCCTCGTCGCGCAGCTGCACGAACAGGTTGTCCCGGGTGATGCCGGCGTTGGCGACGAGAATGTCGACCTGTCCCATGGCCTGCTCGGCAGCCGGGACCAGCGCCTCGACCTCGGCCGCATCCGACAGGTTGCAAGGCAGCACATGCACGCGGCTGCCCAACTCGCCCGCCAAGGTCTCCAGCACCTCGCGGCGCGTGCCGGACACGGCAACGGTCGCCCCCTGGGCATGCAATGCCTTCGCGATCGCATTGCCGATGCCGCCGGTCGCGCCGGTGACCAGCGCGGTCCTGCCACTCAGATCGAACATCCAACTCTCCTCAATGCCGCCTTACGCGACGCTCTACGACGTTTTGGCTGCAGCCAGCGCATCCTTGGCGGCCGCGATGTCCGCCGGCCCGCCGACGGCGACGCCCACTGCGCCCTCCGCGATCCGCTTGACCAGGCCGCTCAGCACCTTGCCGGCACCGATCTCGAAGAATCGCGTCACGCCCTGGCCCGCCATATAGGCGATCGATTCGCGCCACCGCACGGTCCCCGTGACCTGCTCGACCAGACGACGGCGAATCTCGTCGGGATCGCTGATCGGCGCGGCCAGAACATTGGACACGACCGGCGCGGCCGGCGCCTTGATCGTCACCTTCGACAGCGCCTCGGCCATCACATCCGCGGCCGGTTGCATCAGCTGGCAGTGGAACGGCGCAGACACCGGCAGCAACATGGCGCGCTTGGCACCCTTGGCACGCGCAATCTCGACGGCGCGGTCCACGGCAGCCTTGTTGCCGGAGACGACCACCTGGCCACCGCCGTTGTCGTTCGCGGCCTGGCAGACCTCACCCTGGGCCGCCTCTTCGGCCACGGCGACCGCAGCCTCGTAATCCATGCCGAGCAGCGCCGCCATCGCGCCGACGCCGACCGGGACGGCCTTCTGCATGGCGAGGCCGCGGGTGCGCAGCAGGCGGGCGGTATCGGCAATCGTCAGGCTGCCGGCGGCCGCCAACGCCGAATATTCGCCGAGCGAGTGGCCGGCGACGAAGGCCGCGTCTCGGCCGACCGAGAACCCCGCCTCCGTCTCCAGCACCCGCAAGGTCGCCATCGACACCGCCATCAGGGCGGGCTGGGCATTCTCGGTCAGTTGCAGGGTTTCGGCCGGACCTTCCCAGATGATGGCGGTCAGCTTCTCGCCGAGGGCAGCGTCGACCTCATCGAATACCGCGCGGGCCGCCGGAAATGCGTCCGCAAGCGCCTTGCCCATGCCGACGGCCTGGGACCCCTGCCCCGGAAAAGTGAATGCTGCCGTCATGGCCGCTCCCTGAACGTTCCAAAATCCCTGGAAATGAGTAACTTTGGCCGGAAAGACACTGGCAACGGCTGTCATGTCAAGCGCGTGACGGGCGCAATTCGACCACTTTCCCTTGCCTCGGCGCCGAAAATCGGTATATAGCGCGCCATCCGTGGATCCCGAGCCGGGAGCTGAACGGACGGTCCCAGCAAATTTCACCTGCTATTCCAGGCGACTTTGATGTGGCAGGGCCAGTCGGCCCGTCGTCCCGTGTTCCCGCCTTCTGAGCTGACGTCTGCGAGTCCTTTCCACAAGGGCTCGAAGGGCTTGACGCCGGGATTTGCGCCAACTTGGAAAGGACAGCCATGCCGCTTTACGAGCATGTTTTCCTCGCGCGTCAGGACGCGAGCACCCAGCAGGTGGAAGAACTGACGGCTCAGATGACCGGTATCGTCGAGGGTCTCGGCGGTAAGGTCACGAAGACCGAGAATTGGGGCGTTCGCTCCCTCACCTACCGCATGAACAAGAACCGCAAGGCGCACTTCGTGCTGCTCAACATCGACGCGCCGTCCGCTGCGATCGCCGAGATCGAGCGTCAGGAGCGGATCAGCGAGGACGTCATCCGTTACCTCAGCGTCCGCGTCGACGAGCTCGAGGAAGGCCCCTCGGCCATGATGCGCAAGGCCGATCGCGACCGTGAGCGCGACGACCGCGGCGGTGGCTTCCGTGGTGAGCGCGATGGCGGCGGCTTCCGTGGCGATCGCGGTGACCGTGGTGATCGCGGCCCGCGCCGGCCCCGTGACGAAGAAACTGCGGACGAGGAGTAAGATCAATGGCTGAAGCCCCCGCACGTCGCCCGTTCTTCCGCCGCCGCAAGACCTGCCCGTTCACGGGTCCGAATGCGCCGAAGATCGACTACAAGGATTCGAAGCTGCTGATGCGCTACGTCTCCGAGCGCGGCAAGATCGTGCCGAGCCGCATCACGGCGGTGTCCGCAAAGAAGCAGCGTGAGCTGGCCCGCGCCATCAAGCGCGCCCGCTTCCTCGGCCTGCTGCCCTACGTCATTCGCTGATTTCAGCGTCAAACCGGCGGCCTCGCGCCGCCGGTTCTCTTGACTCGAATTCTCATAAGGCTTCCGGGTCGTCCGGTTGCCGATGGTTGGGGCCTCGATGCCTCTAACCGCTCGAAGGGAGCGGGACAGCTGATGATCGCACCGATTCTCATCGCGCTCGCGGCAGGCGCCGCCGCCGCCGTCATGTTCGCCTCGATCGTCTCGGGCGTCCTGATTTCGCTTGCCCTGTTCTATCTGGCGCCGCTGCCGCTGATGGTGACCGCCATCGCCTGGGGCCCACTTTACGCCAGCATCGGCGGCATCGCCGCGGCGATCGGGCTCGGCCTGCTCGTCAGCTTCCCCTACTGCATCGCCTTCGTCGTGGCCGTGGCGCTGCCCGCCTGGTGGCTCGGGCACCTCGTGATGCTCGGCCGTGCGGCTGAGGCGACCTCGCCCGACGCGCCGGGTGCAATCGAATGGTATCCGATCGGTCGCATCCTGCTGTGGATCTCCGCCCTGGCGGCTCTCACGACCCTTGCCGCCCTGCTGACGCTCGGCACCGATGCGGACACGATCACCGGCACCCTGCGCCGCGCGCTCGCCCGGATCTTGAACGCCGCCGACTCTCCGTTGCCTCCGGACGCCGACCGATGGATCGACGCGCTCATCCGAATCGCGCCTGGAGGGGCGGCGATGTTCGCGACTCTGACGCTGAGCCTCAATCTGTGGCTCGCCGGCAAGATTTCCGCGACCTCCGGTCGGCTGCGGCGGCCCTGGCCGGACCTGCGAGCCACCGCGCTGCCGCCGATGACCCTGGTGGCGCTGCTGGTCGCCATCGGCTTCGCCTTCAGCAGCGGTCTTCCAGCCCTGATCGCCGTGATCGTCGCGGCGGCGCTGCTGATGGCCTACGCGCTGACCGGCTTCGCCGTGCTCCATACGCTCACGCTGGCGCTGCGCAGCCGCGCGCTGTGGCTGGGCTCGATCTACGTCGTCATCGTGCTGTTCATCTGGCCGGTGCTGGCGATGGTCGTCCTCGGCCTCGCCGACGCCGCCTTCGACCTCCGCCACCGCTTCGGCCCGCGGCAACCGCCGCCGTTGCCGGTGCCGTAGACCTTCAACCTCACACCAACCGCTTCCGAACATCTCAAGGAGAACATCGATGGAAGTCATTCTGCTGGAACGCGTCGCCAAACTCGGCCAGATGGGCGAGATCGTGAAGGTCAAGGACGGGTTCGCCCGCAACTTCCTGCTCAAGCGCAAGAAGGCGCTGCGCGCGACCGCCGAGAACAAGGCCAAGTATGAGGGCATGAAGGCCGAGCTCGAGGCCAACAACATCAAGGCCAAGGGCGAAGCGTCCAAGGTCGCCGAGAAGATCGACGGCCGCGACATCGTCATCATCCGCCAGGCCTCCGAATCCGGCCAGCTGTTCGGCTCGGTCTCGGTCCGTGACATCGTCGCCGCGCTCGCCGCCGACGGCATCACCGTCAGCCGTCCGCAGGTCTGGCTCGATGCGCCGATCAAGACCATCGGCCAGCAGAAGATCACCATCGCGATCCACCCGGAGGTCGAGACCTCGGTGACCGTGACGGTGGCCCGCAGCGCCGACGAGGCCGAGCGCATCAAGCGCGGCGAGGACATCTCGACCCGCCAGGAGGACCGCGACGCCGCCGCCGAGGCCATCGCCGCCGCCGGCGAGTTCTTCGATCCGGAGGCCCAGGACGAGGGCACCGCCGGCGAGACCGCCGAGCAATAAGCGCCCTCCAGCGCCGCTTGCAGAAAAGCCCGGCTCAGCGAGCCGGGCTTTTTATGTGTCTCATCGCGACGGCGACGACGGCACCGAGGGATCCGCCGGCACCGACTGGGTCGTCGCCGGCGCGGGGGTCACCGGCGGCACCGGATCGGCGCGCAGCGACGGCGCGGCGTCACTCGACCTCGGCGTCTCCACCTTCGGCGGCTCGGCGCGGGCGGCATTGTCGTCGCGCGCCGGCGACGGCCGGGTGGCCCCGGTGGAGTCGTTGCGCATCTCATCCGCAGCGGCTCCCTCCTGGGCCGGCTTCTTGCGCTTGCCGACTTTGCCTTTCTTGCCCGGCGCACTGCCCTCGCCATCGGCGGGCCCAGCGACCGGATCCTTGCCGTCCGCTCCGGCCTCGGGCTTCGGCTCGGCCGGCGCCGATGGGTCCGAACGCTTCGAATGGTGACGCGAGCGGCGGCGCGGCTCGGCCTGGCCGTCCGCCTCGGCGGCAGGCTTCGCCTCGGAAGGCTCGGCGGCAGGCGACCGGGCGCGGCGCTCGGACCGCGTCTCCTTGCCGTCCTTGCCCGAATGCCCCATGTAGCGCGCATCGGCCGCGCCGTTCGAGATCAGGTAGTTGGCGAGCACGCCGGCCATCTCGGGACTGGTCGTGTAATGCTGCCGCAAGAACCCCGGCAGCGAGCTCGCCGACGTGTTCTTGGCGAGGCCGCGCGGAGATTTGTGACAGACCACGCAGGTGCCGTTGTAGAGCTGAGAAGGCGTCTTGCCCGCATCCAGATTTTCCTGCGCCGCGGCCCCATTCGCGAGCATCGTGCAGAACACGGCCACCGCCGCCGCCAAATTGAGCGCTCGGCCCACCATCCTCATTCTCCAGCTATCGTTTCGCCCTCACGACGCGGTCTCTGCCCGATACCGCCGCCATGCTCCTCTTCACCGCCCGGACGCAACGACCGCAACCGCGGCCGCTTTGCCTGCGCGACGGCAGACCCATGAGCCCACTGCCGGCCCTCACATTCCGGCTGCCGGTGTTGCAACCGGCGGGCGCCTTTTTAGCGAATTGGCGAGGGAATGAAAGCGCACAGATCCTGCTGCGCGGAGATGTCCATCGCTCAATCTCATTTGAAATAACCGCTTTGTGTTCACCCGAGGGGCACCACCTATGCCCAACGACTAACATAAATTGAGAGGACATGGGAACCAAACGGGGCGGCATGCGTCGTGTGCGACAGCGGGAAAAGTCGGCATCTCACGGGGATAACTCGTTGGGTGGTGTGGATGGACCGTTTGTTGCGTCGTCTCCTCAGTCGTTTCATCTGCCGTGGCTCGATCAGCTTCACGACCGCTGACGGTGCGACATTCCGCTGCGGCGATGGCACGGGTACGCCGGTCGCCGCCAGGTTCCTCACCCGCGCGGCCGAGCGCCGGATCCTGACCAACCCCGAGCTCGCGCTCGGCGAAATCTACATGGATGGCTCCCTGGTCATCCAGCAAGGCTCGATTGCCGACCTGCTCGCGGTGGTGATGGATCAGCCGGAGATGGTGCCGCGATGGGCGAAGATGCAATGGTGGCTTCGCTATGGGATCAGACTGCTGCGTCAGCTCAACATCAAACAACGCGCGCGCCACAACGTCGCCCACCACTATGATCTCGACGGCCGGCTCTACGCGCTGTTCCTCGACGCCGACCGGCAATATTCCTGCGCCTATTTCGAGCGTGCGGACGCAACGCTCGATGACGCCCAGCTCGCCAAGAAGCGCCATATCGCCGCCAAGCTCATGATCGGCCGCAACGACCGCGTGCTCGACATCGGCTGCGGCTGGGGTGGTCTCGGCCTGTATCTGGCGGAGATCCTCGGCGCCGACGTCACCGGCGTGACGCTGTCGACCGAGCAGTTGCAGGTCGCCAGAGCCCGCGCTGGGGAACGGCACCTCTCCGACTCCGCGCGCTTTCTGCTCCAGGACTATCGCGACGTGCCCGGCACGTTCGACCGCATCGTCTCGGTCGGCATGTTCGAGCATGTCGGCGTCGCCTTCTACGACACCTTCTTCCGCCGTTGCGCCGAGCTGCTCGCCGAGGACGGCATCATGCTGCTGCATTCGATCGGACGCTCCGAGGGGCCGGACGCCACCAATCCGTGGATCGCCAAATACATCTTCCCCGGCGGCTACATCCCGGCCCTTTCCGAGGTGCTGCCGGCCATCGAACGCGCCGGCCTCCTGGTGTGCGACATCGAGATCCTGCGGCTGCACCACGCGCAGACGCTGAAGGCCTGGCGCGAGCGCTTCATGGCCCGCCGCGAGGAGGCCGTGCAGCTCTACGACGAGCGCTTTGCGCGGATGTGGGAGTTCTACCTGGCTTGTGCGGAGATGGCGTTCCGCAAGCAGAACATGATGAACTTCCAGATCCAGCTGGCCAGGCGCCAGGGCGTGGTGCCCATGACGCGCGACTACATCCATCACGAGGAGACCCGCCTGCGCACGCTCGAGCGCGGCATGCGGCCGGCACTGCGGATGGCAGGAGAGTAGTGAGCGCGAGCTGCGATCACTGACGGACCATCGAACGCCTCCGCTCGACTCTCGCGCGCCCGCAACTTCAATTTCGAGATGCTCACCCGACGAAAAGCACGCCCAAAGCGAGATCGCAGCGATCCGCCTCAAACTTTCGAACAAATCGTTCGATCTGTGAACTGGCTCACAGACCCCGTGAATGTCCGGCCGTAATGTTCCGGCATGTCCCAGAGCCCCACGCAAGCCATGTTGGAACCCAAGACCGACTTCAGCACCGACTACGCGCTGATTGCCGCCGGCGTGGGCGCATCCCTCATCGCGCTGCTGTATCTGCTGCTGGTCTGACGCCACGCGCCGCCCGGAAGCCCGCCCTTGCGGGCTGACCGCTGCCGGCTTCTTCTCCCGTCTTGCCCAGTCTTGCCCGCTCGCCGAGGCTCGCGGTTGCGCGGCGGTTCTCGCCCCCTGATTGAAGCGAAGTTCCGTTCCACCATGAGCGGCCGCGAGTCCCTCTGATCCCGTCAAGCACGGCATCTGGCGAGTCCGGATTCATCCACCAGATTTACCGGACGGTGAATAGCGCGCAGCTTTCGCTTCCGCTCAGGCAGCGACTGGCGCTTTATCCCCTCCCCTTCAAAGCTGCTAAACACGCATCCATGGCATTGACCGATTCGAACGTTCTCAAGCTGGCTCCCACGGACGCCGCCACGCCGGCCTATCGCAGCGCGCCTCACAACATCGAGGCGGAGCAGGGTCTGCTCGGCGCCATCCTGGTCAACAACGACGCGTTCTATCGCGTGTCCGACTTCCTCGAGCCGAAGCATTTCTTCGAGCCGCTGCATCAGACCATTTTCGAAACCACGGGCAGCCTGATCCGGATGGGCAAGGTCGCGACGCCCGTGACCTTGAAGACGTTCCTGCCGGCCGACGTCGACCTCGGCGGCATGACCGTCGGGCAATACCTGGCGCGGCTCGCAGCCGAGGCGACGACGATCATCAACGCGCAGGACTATGGCCGCACCATCTATGACCTGTCGTTGCGCCGCGACCTGATCGGCATCGGCGAGGACATGGTCAACGTCGCCTATGACGCGCCGGTCGATTTCGCCCCGCGCAACCAGATCGAGGACGCCGAGCGAAGGCTTTATGAGCTCGCCGAGTCCGGCCGCTACGACGGCGGCTTCCAGAAATTCTCGCAGGCGCTGACGACAGCGCTCGACATGGCCGCCAAGGCGTTCCAGCGCGACGGGAAGCTGTCGGGCATCTCCACGGGCCTGCGCGATCTCGACGCCAAGATGGGCGGCCTGCAGCATTCGGACTTGATCATCCTCGCCGGCCGTCCCGGCATGGGCAAGACCTCGCTCGCCACCAACATCGCCTACAACGTCGCCCAGGCCTACGTTCCGGAACTGCAGCCCGACGGCACCTATCGCGCCGCTCAGGGCGGCGTGGTCGGGTTCTTCTCGTGCGAAATGAGCGGCGAGCAGCTCGCCACCCGTATCATCGCCGAACGCTCCGGAATTCCATCGAGCCACATCCGCCGCGGCGGCATCACCGAGGCCGATTTCGAGAAGCTGCGCGAGTGCTCGATCGAATTGCAGTCGCTGCCGTTCTATGTCGACGAAACCGGCGGCATCTCGATCGCGCAGGTGATGGCCCGCGCCCGCCGCCTGAAGCGCCAGAAGGGCCTCGACCTGCTGGTGATCGACTACATCCAGCTGCTGTCGGGCTCGGGCAAGCGCGGCAACGACAACCGCGTGCAGGAAATCACCGAGATCACCACCAGCCTGAAGGCGCTGGCCAAGGAGCTCAGCGTGCCCATCATCGCGCTGTCGCAGCTGTCGCGCCAGGTCGAGAACCGCGAGGACAAGCGGCCGCAGCTGTCGGACCTGCGCGAATCCGGCTCGATCGAGCAGGACGCCGACGTCGTGCTGTTCGTGTATCGCGGCGAATACTACCTTGCCGCCAAGGAGCCGCGCCCCGGCACCGAGGAGCACCAGAAGTGGCAGATGGAAATGGATCTGGCGCTCGGCAAGGCCGAAGTGATCATCGGCAAGCAGCGCCACGGCCCGACCGGCACGGTCGAATTGCACTTCGACGCCTCGGTCACCCGGTTCGGCGATCTCGCCCATGACGGCATGGTGCAGCAGAACCACGACTATTGACCGTGTGCTGTTGAACGCAGACGCTGCGGCGCGTAAAAGCGCCCCATGAGTGTTCCCGAACCGAAACCCGCCGAGCAGCCCGCATTGGCTGACGATGTCAGCCAAGTTCCGGCCAGCGCCACGGGCGTGCTGACCATCGATCTCGACGCGCTCGCCGCCAACTGGCGCAAGCTGGAAAAGACCGCGGTGCCCGCCGAATGCGCTGGCGTGATCAAGGCCGACGCCTATGGCTGCGGCATCCCCCAGGTGGCG
This sequence comes from Bradyrhizobium sp. SZCCHNR1002, assembly GCF_032381435.1. NCBI lineage: Bacteria > Pseudomonadati > Pseudomonadota > Alphaproteobacteria > Hyphomicrobiales > Nitrobacteraceae > Bradyrhizobium > Bradyrhizobium sp. SZCCHNR1002. The sequence goes on along the minus strand of NZ_JAUHIS010000001.1, from coordinate 399,773 downwards.
CGCACGCTCGCCGCCGCCGGCTGCAAGACCTTCTTCGTCGCGACGCTCGGCGAGGCCAGGACCGCGCGTGCCGCCCTGCCCGACACGGCCGCGCTCTACGTGCTCGACGGCTTCTTCCAGAACACCGGCGACGACTACGCGGCGATCAATTGCCGCCCGGTCATCGGCGACCTCAACGAGCTTGCCGAGTGGGACATGTTCTGCCGCCGCACCGGATGGAAGGGCGGTGCCGCCATCCATGTCGACACCGGCATGAACCGGCTCGGCCTGCCCCCGATCGATGCGCAGGGCATGATCCCGCGCATCCAGACCGGCGACCACGGCATCACCCTGGTGATGAGCCATCTCGCCTCGGCCGAGCAGGTCAACAGCCCCGCGAATGCGCGCCAGCTTGCGGCTTTCCGCGAGGTCACGAGCGTCTTCACGGGCGTGCCGGCTGCGCTCGCGGCCTCCTCCGGCATCTTCCTCGGCGCCTCCTTCCAGTTCGACATGGTGCGTCCCGGTGCGGCGCTCTACGGCGTCAATCCGACGCCGGAGGCCGACAACCCGATGCAGCCGGTCGCCGAGATCAAGGCCCGCATCGTGCAGCTGCGCGACCTCGCCCGCGGTGACGCCGTCGGCTATGGCGGCACCTGGACCGCGCGCCGGCCGACCAAGCTCGCGATCCTCTCCGCCGGCTATGCCGACGGCTATTTCCGCGCCGCCTCGTCCAACGACGGCACCCGCGGGGCCGACGTCATCATCGCCGGCCAGCGCTGCCCGATCGCCGGCCGCGTGTCGATGGACCTGATCGCGGTCGATGTCACCGACCTGCCGCCGAAAGCCGCCCGCCGCGGCCACTTCGCCACTTTGCTCGGCGAAGGCATCACCGTCGACGAGCTCGCGCATCATTTCGGCACCATCGGCTACGAAGTCCTGACCAATCTCGGCCGCCGCTACCACCGCATCTACAAGGGCGGTGCGGCGCCCGCGGAGAGCTGATCGTCTGACGGCGACGCTTGGCCAACGACGCGATGCCGTGCCCGTGCGCCACCTTCCGCTGTCATCGCCCGGCTCGACCGGGCGATCCAGTATTCCAGAGACGGCTGTGAGTCCTCGATGGGCCGCGGCGTACTGGATCCCCGCTTTCGCGGGGATGACGACCGCGTGTGAGGTGGGACCATTCGATCTCATTGGAGGCCACGCCTCCTCATTCTCGCGCGCCGTTCGCGCCGAGTCGTACATCTCGTTGTCACCCTCTCGAAGACGAGGGCGCAGGGAATGCCGGGTGCTGGCCGCAACCCATGGCCCGCCTGCAGAAAAAAAGCAGGCGGCAGTCACCACAGGTCCAGCCGGTCAACCGGCATTCCCTGCGCGATGGCCTTACGCCTTATACGTACTCTCCCCGGGGATCGGCTGTCTTGCCCCCGTGACCGGCGGATCATCACCGCCGGCGTAGCATCAGCGTCGAGATGCCAGGACCATACGTTTTCGACGTGCGCCCGTGCCGTTCGTCCGCACGGCATCAAGCCATGCTGCGACCCGAAACGCCCACCGCATCCCACCCCGCGTGTCATGACGATCGCGATACGCCCCTCGTATCGAGGCGGGACGGCGACATACAATCATAATTTTCGAAAAAACGAAAGACAAATATTTTTCCGCACAGCACTGGACAAGGTAAGTCGCTTTGAATTTGCTGAGAAATCCGACTTCTCCGGGCACGAATGAGAATCCTGTCGGGCAGATCAGCAGCGGCTTCTGGATGTCGTGTTCGGGATGATGTGATATGGACGTCTTCCAGCCTGCAAGCGAGACCGGCGCATGATTTGTGAGCAGTCCCGAATTCGATTGGCCCTGGCTCTGCGGCGCTACGTCGCCGGACGGATCGACAACGACACTCTGTATGAGGTCGAGGTTGATTGGCGCGATCGCGGAGCGGTTGCCGTCAAGCAGGCCGCATGGACACTCTACGACGATACAAAGAGCCATTATGCAAAGGGCCGGCACAAGATATCCCGCCGCGATCGACGCAGCATCGCCAAATGGATCGTGTTCCTGCACAGTCGTAGTGAGTATCTCTGGCCCGAATACTCGTTCCTTCAAATCGTGAACTGGCCGATGAACATCCTGACTTTCGGTTGGTGGGAACGCCGCAAGGCTCGGCGATGGCAAGAGTTCGAAGAGGCAGGCGAGTTCGCGGCTTGGCCGTTCATTGCGATGTCGGACCTTGAGGCTGCGACGGCGAAGCCTCGATATTTTGCAGGAGTTGGGAGAAGCCGACGAGTCTAAGCGCCTCAGGTCAATGATCGGTCCCTCGTCCAACGAAAGACGTGGCTGTGTTCTCCAAACTCAAGGAAATCGCCAGCGGCGCTGCGAAAAGTGTCGGCGGGCAGTTTGCGAAAGCCTCCAGCGCCATTACCGACCTTGCCGCCAGCCTGGCGACCCGCGCAGCGGCGGCAGCGGATCTCGGACGGATTCTCGATATCATCGAGATGGTGCCGGGCGTCAAATTCGAGCGCCCCGAGATCGATGCCGGCTATCTCGACACGCTGCTGGCGGCCGTGCAGATGGGCGAGCTCACGCTCGCGATCCACTACCGCAAGGAAACCGATGCCAGCGTGGTGCGCCTGCATCCTCTTCCTGCGGCGGCTGCCAACGAGCTGACCGGGTCGGACAGGTTCTTTGCGAAGGTCCTGATCAACGGCGACGACGACAAGCCGGCCATCCAGATGCTGATCAATTCCGAGCATCTGGCGAACAACTACAGGCACGTAACCGCGGATACGCTGATCAACGCGCTGGCCTTCCCGATCGAGAACGTCAAGGGCGGCTTCATCATCGCCCGATCGTTCCGTGCGATCGCGCGGCCGATCGCAGGCTGGCTGCTCGGGATCATCTTTGACCAGGGGGAAAAGCTGCGTCGGCGCTTCCGCAACGAGCGCGACGACGATGTGCCGCAACCAACTTCACCGCCGTCGGGGGAGCAGCAAATTGACCATCCAGCCGCCGCCTCGACGGCCTCGGGAGACAGCGACGGCTCCAGCTCCGGCGTCCGATCGAACAAGAGCACGCTGGCGGATGACGATCACCCGATGGAGCGGGAACAGCCTCGCCAGGATCGCCGATCCGACCAGATCGTGTGACAGCGTTGAAGCGACTCCTCGCGCGCATCCCTTGCGTGATGACGCCTGTCTCCCATCAGGACGGAAAGCATTTCCCGAACGCCGCCATCAGCCGCACCGGCCCCTTCAGCTTCAGCGTGCGCGTCAGGATCAGTCGCGCCACCGAGATCTCCTTGGCGAGGAAGCGCAGCCAGTTCGTTGCATCGGCGGTGATGCTGAGATCGGCCTTGCCGACATGGCCCGGCTGCACGGTCAGCCGGCGGTCGCGGATGGTGACGGTGGCCTGCGCCGCCTCGGTGCCAGTGAATGTGAAGTGATAGGTCGCGTCCAGACCCCTGGACTTGCCCGGCTGGAAGGTCAGCCGCATGCCCTGGAGGAAGCCGCGGATCGAGGTCGCCCGCGCGCTCGACCGCACGAAGCGGATCTTTTTGTGCTGAAAGCGCCGAGCGACGTAGTCGGCGGCGTCGCTGCCGGGCACGACATAGACCGGCTCGGTCTTGCGCGTCAGCGGCTCGAGCACATCAGCGACGTGCTGCTTGCGGTCTGCGAGATAAGGCCCGATGACGTCATGGCCGGCCGGGCAGACAGCAAGGCAATAGGCGGCGTTGTAGTTCGGCCCATAGGACAGGCTCTGCCAGCGCGTCACCGTCTCGGCGTAGCTCATGCGGCCGCGCAGGTCCTTGGCCGATTTGGCCTCGGCGATGTCCTCGACGAAGTTCACGAAGCCGCCCATGAACTGCTGATAGTTGTGGGTGAGGCAGGCGGAGAAGTCGAAGGCGCCGTCGGGCTTGATCGCGCCGACCGGACAGGCGGCGACGCAAAGCTTGCACTCCAGGCACGGATTGTGCTCGAGCGGGGTCGCGACGGCATCGACCTCGGCGGCGATCAGCACCGTGCCGAGCAGGATGAAGCTGCCGAAGCGCGGATGGATGACGCTGCGATGGATGCCCATGCGGCCGAGCCCGGCCGCCTCGGCGGCGCGCTTGTGCGAGACGATCCAGGCGCGGTCCGGGAAGTTGTCCATCTCCATCGGAAACGCCATCGCCGGATTGAGTGCGCGGATGCCGCGATCCTCCAGTGCGCGGACGATGCCGCGCGCGACCTCGTCGATGTGGTCGCCGGAGCGGTGAAACTCGAGATTGGCGACCGAGCGCGCCGGTGAGCGGACCGGCTCGCGATGCATCCGCCCGACCAGCACCAGCAGCGTGCGCGCCTTCGGAAACGCTGCGAGGATGTAGGGCCGGTCCTCGGCAAGACTGGGATCGTCGATCGAGGCGAGGCCGCAATCATCGGCGCCGCAGGCCCGCGCGAGATCGAGCAGTTCCGATGCCGGAAGCCGCGGCAGCGGAGGCGATGGAACGGCAACGGGGGACAGCGTGTCGGTCGTCATGGCATCGTACTCCGGTCATCTGCTCATGCCGTCTGCGTCATGCCGGCCATCACCCGCGCCAGCATCGCGGCACGGGCCGAGCGCGGCAGCAGCATCAGGCTGGCCTCCAGCGCCTTGGCGAGTAAGCCGGGCCGCACCGTGGTGCGCCGTCCGAGCTTGTTGAGCGTGCCGACGGCGACCTCGTCCGGCGTCTGGCCGCTGCGGATCGCCATGCGGGCGCGCTGGCCGAAGCCGCTCATCACCGGCCCCGGCGCCGAGGCCAGCACGTCGACGCCAAGGGGCTTGAGCTCGGGCGCGAGGCCCTCTGCGAGGCTCTGCACGAAGGCCTTTGTCGCCGCGTAGTTGGCGGCGCGCGGAACGCCCTGGAACGCGACCAGCGAGCTCATCAGCACGATGCCGCCGCGCCGGCGCGCGGCGAAGCGCCGGCCGAACAGATGCGTGAGTTGCGCCAGCACGCGGCAGTTGACGTCGATCATGTTGAGCTCGGCTGCAAGATCGCCCTCGACGAACGGGCCCGAGGTGCCGAAGCCTGCGGCCGCGACCAGCAGGCCGACATCGAGATGCGCAGGCTCCCGCTCGATCCGGGCGACGTCCTCCGGCACCGAGAGATCGGCTGAGATCACGACAGGGCGAGTGCCTGCGCGCGATTCGAGCTCGGCGGCCAGCGCTTCCAGCACGGCCTCGCGCCGTGCGACCAGCACCAGGCCGAAGCCAGCCTCCGCCAGCCGCATAGCGAACGCGCGGCCGATCCCGTCTGAGGCGCCGGTCACCACCGCATGGGCACCGTAGGCCCGCCTCAGGCGCTCCGCCTGCGCCAGCGGGCGCCGCGATGGATTGGTCATCTGTCGGATCCAATTTAGATTACGATCGAACTCTAATTGCAAAGATGTCGAACGACCGCTAAATTGTCAAGCGCAACGAGACAGGTTCGATCAGATGCGCAAGACCCGCGAACAAGCCGCTGAGAGCAGAGCGAAAATCGTCGATACGGCGGCGCGGCTGCTGCGCGAGCGCGGGGTGGCCGGGGCAAGCATCGCCGACGTGATGAGCGCCGCCGGCATGACCCAGGGCGGCTTCTACCGGCACTTCGCCTCCAAGAACGACATGCTCGCCGCCGCCACCCGGCATGCCTTCGCGACCATGGCCGGCGGCATCGACCGCGACACGGACACCGGCGGTGCCGAGGCGGCGCTCGCGGCCTATGTGGCGCGCTATCTTTCGGCCGAGCACATCGCCCACCCCGGCCTTGGCTGCCCGGCGGCAGGCTTCGGCGCCGACGCCGGGCGGATACCGGACGTGCTCGGCGTGGAATTCGCCGACGGCGCCGAGCAGTTGATCACGCGCGTGGCGGCAGGCCTGGTCGCGCGCGGCGCGGCCGAGCGCGGGGCGCGCGGCGAAGCGATCCGTATGCTGACGATGCTGATCGGCACCGTGGTGATGGCCCGCGCGCTCGGCCCCTCGGCGCTGCAGGACGAGATCGTCGCGGCCGCACAGGACAAGCTGGTGCTCGATTGAGCAGCGGGCTTATGCCCCTTGGTGGGCGCCACATTCGCGGCGTCGAGCACGGTATCGGGGAATTTCGGTGACGCTGCACCAAACCCTCACCGTATGGCGCGAAACACCATTGGGCGCCACCTCCACAGGCGGCTCCCTGTCGTCACTGCTGCGCTCACGCCGGCAGCGGATTCTGCGTCCATCCCCGATCATCCTTCGCCAGCAGCGCATAGAGCATGTCGTCGCGCCACTCGCCGCCGACACGCAGGTGATCGCGCAGCCGGCCCTCGCAGCGGAAGCCGAGCTTCTCGGCGAGTTTTCGCGAGGCAGTGTTGTCTGGGTGGATGAACGCCTGCACCCGATGCAGGCCGAGCTCGCCGAAGCAGAAGTCGAGCATCGCCCCGACAGCCTCGAAGGCGATGCCCTCGCGCTGCCGGGCGGGATCGACGATGTAGCCGATCGTGACGCGCCGGCTGCGCATGTGACCGTCGTGATAGTTGACCATGCCGATGCAGCGGTCGCTCGCCGCCTCCGCCACGGCCCAGAACCGATAGTAGGTCGGCGTGCAATCGATGAAGCGACGGACGCTCCGCTCGCTCTCGCTGGCTTTGCTGTGGACCGCGTGGTCCCAGAAGCGCATCGCGCCCGCGTCGCTGAAGCAGCGATGCATCCCTTCGGCATCATCGGGTCGAAACTGGCGCAGCTTCAGCCGCGGGGTCGAGAGGATCGGATGCGGGATCGGCGCTTTGGCCATGATGGTGCTCGCGGGGTGACTTGCAAACGCAGCGCTGGGGCAGACCGCATCCGCGCCATCTACTCCTTGGCCTCGGCCTTGTACGAGTCCAGCATCTTCTTGCAGGCGTCGGCGAGCTGCGCATAGTTCCGCGTGAGGCAGGCGATGATGCGGCCGCCGCCGGGAATCAGGCCGAGACAGAACTTGTCGTAATCGGCCTGGCAGGCGGCGCGCTCCTCGTCGGTCGGCTGCCGCTGCGCGTGCGCCGCAGGGACGGCGACTATCGTCAGCGTGAACAAAATCGCGGTTGCGAGCTTTTTCATCCGGCCTTTCCCCCAAGCGGCAGCATCATGAAGATCGCGACCTTCAACATCAACAATGTCCGGCGGCGTCTCCCCAATTTGCTGGCCTGGATGCGCGCGGCCAGGCCTGACATCGTCTGCCTGCAGGAGCTGAAATGTGCGCAGGCCGAATTCCCGATCGATGAGATCGCCAAGGCCGGCTACGGCGCGGTGTGGCAGGGGCAGAAGACCTGGAACGGCGTCGCCATTCTCGCCCGCAAGTCCGAGCCGGTGCTGACGCGCACCGCCCTGCCCGGCGCGCCGGCGGACAAGGAGGCGCGCTACATCGAGGCCGCGGTGCGCGGCATCGTCGTCGGCTGCCTGTATCTGCCGAACGGCAATCCGCAGCCGGGGCCGAAATTCGACCACAAGCTCGCCTGGTTCAAGCGGCTGCACAGGCATGCGGCCAGGTTCATCAAGGACGACCTGCCGGTCGTGCTGGCCGGCGACTACAACGTCGCGCCGACGCCGCAGGACATCTATCCGACGCGGTCATGGGACAGTGATGCGCTGATCCAGCCGAAGAGCCGCGCCGCCTTCGGGGCGCTGCTCGATCAGGGCTGGTGCGATGCGATCCGCACGCTGCATCCTGACGCGCCGATGTTCACCTTCTGGGACTACAAGCGCAACCGCTGGCCGCGCGACGCCGGCCTGAGGCTCGATCATCTGCTGCTGAGCCCGGCTCTCGCCCCGCGCCTCGGCAAGGCCGGCGTCGATCGCGCCATCCGCGGCGAGGATGGCGCCAGCGATCATGCTCCGGCCTGGATCGTGCTCAGATAGCTCCGAGATCCCGGCCGCCTCATCCACCGTTCCGACCAAATGTCGGGACACGACGAGATCAGCTGCGCTCGGGCCAGGTCTCTTGCAGCTTGGTCGTACGCTCCGGCAGCCCCTCGGTCAGCACCGCCATGCCGCCGCACACCGGCAGATGCACGACGAGGCTGGCGGCATCGGGCACGTTCGGCCGCGGCGTCACGTTCCACAGCATGATCTCCTGGCGGGTACGCCGGATCTCCTTGAACTCGTAGCTGAAGGTCTCCGATCCGCGCGGATATTCGCGCCAGAGGTTGCCCTCCTTGCGGAAGCTGCTCTGGGTGCCGCCGAAGTGATCGGCGTAGCTGAAGCAGGCCGGCAGGTTCAGCATGTCCAGCGTGGCCGAGCCGATGTTCGACACCGCGGGAATGACGCTGTTCACGGCGCCGATCGCCGCGAACACCGTGGTCAGCGCGCCGGCCGCCATCGCCAGCCAGCCGGTGGTCCAGCCCGTCTTGGCGGCGGACGCGGGCGCGTTCGAGGTGTCGCTGAGAGCCTCGGACGCAAGAACCTTGGACGAGGACGTCAGATGGAGCTGGGCCATGACTGCGATCTCCGATGTTTCGGCAGGGGGATTGCTGACCAACCGGGTCCGTTCATCGGAGATTAATCTTGCAGGTCCCGGCGGCGGCGAATGTGAGGCGGATCACAACCGGGGATATTCGTGCACGACCGCCACACGGCTGACGGTCAGCGCTCCTGCCCTATCAGTTCCTTGCCTATCAGTCCCGGCCCGCATCCATGATCGCCTGCGCCAGCCGGGCCGGATCGGAGAAGCACAGCTCATGGCTGCCGGGCAGCTGCACCAGGCGGAACAGGCCGAGCTTGCCCGAGAGACGCGGATGCCATGGCAGGCTGTGCGGCAGCGCCGTGTCCTCGGTGCAGTTGATGTAGGATTTGGCGATGGTCATCTCGGCCGGATTGGTGCGGAGGGTGATCGCGTCCGTGAACGTCTTGTTCGGATGCGGATTGAGCAACTCATAGGTCCGCGTCGCGGTGGCGAGATCGGCGTCGTTGATGAAGGCCTCGCGCCAGATCGGGAACGGCAGCACCACCGAGCCGTCGCCGCGCTCGGCCGCGACGGCGTCGAACAGCGCGACGTAGTGCGGCGGCACCATGTCGTTGAGGCACTCGCCATTGTTGGGCACGAACGCATTCCAGTACACCAGCCGGCGGATGCGCTGGGGAATGCGATCGGCGACGCCGGTGATGACCATGCCGCCATAGGAGTGGCCCATCAGCACGGCGTCGGTGATGTCGTGCTCGGTGAAGTAGTCGCAGATCGAGGCGATGGCCTCGTCGAGCCCGGTGGTCTTGGCATCGCCGGGACGGTTGCCACGGATGGTCGGCAGGTGGACGACATGACCGGCGGCGCGGATCGGCGCCGCGACCGGCTCGAGCTCGGCGCCGGTATGCCAGGCGCCGTGGACCAGGACGTAGGTTGACATGATGAGGTTCCTTTGCACTCTTGAAGGTGGTGCAAGGAATGATGGCCGGACGGCGCCTGCCGCGCTTGGCTGCAACTGAACCCAATTGGTCTCGGAGTGAACCGGTGCCGGCCGTGCAGCAGGAACGTCAGCGGAGCTGGAATACGGCGGCGGTGCGGCCGGAGGAGCAGTTCTCCTATTATCGCGAGGCGATCTGCCAGGCCTTCATGAACCTCACGCCGGAGCCCGCGCGCGCCATCGGCTTCGCTGCCGACGTGCAGAGCATCGTCGTCGGCGACGGCGCCATCAACCGCGTGACCTTTCCCGAGCACGTTGTGCGCCGCTCACGTGCGGATATCGCGGCCTCCGGCCAGCGCTGCTTCTATCTCAACCTCAAGCTCGCCGGGCGATGCACCATCCTGCAGGACGATTGCGAGGTCAGCCTGTCCGCCGGACAGGTCGGGATCTTCGACAGCGACCGGACCTTCGTGCTGCAGCACGACCGCGGTCCCTCGCTCGGCGTCATCTCGTTCCGCGTCCCGGCAACGGCGCTGTGCGACCGCATGGCGACCGTGCCGGACCTCGCGCCGGCGCGGCTGTCCGACGACCCCTGCGTCGGCGCGCTGATCGTCGAGACCGCGCGCTCGCTCAATGCCAATGCGCTGCGGCTCGCGCCGGGCGATGCAGCAGCTCTGTTCGGCGTGCTGCTCGACCTCGTGGCGCTGAGCCTGTCGCGCAGCCACCGCCGCGAGGCGCTGGCCACCACCTCCTTCGCCGATGCCACAACGCTGGCGTTGCGCCGCGCGATCCATGCGCATCTGCGCGAGCCCCGCCTGACCGTGGCGACCATCGCAGCCCGTGTGGGGATCAGCGAGCGCTACGTCCACAAGCTGCTGGCGCGCGCCGGCACCAGCTTCTCGGAGCTCGTGATGGAGCGAAGGCTCGACGGCGTCGCGCGCGATCTGCGCGATCCGGCTTGCGCCGGCCGCGACATCGGCAGCATCGCCTTCGACTGGGGATTTTCGGATCTGTCGCACTTCTCGCGCCGCTTCAAGCAGCGCTTCGGCCTGCGCCCGCGCGACTGGCGCGCGGACACCACGCCACACTCGGGCTGACGACCGCCTGGGATCAGCGCGGGCTCGGTTCGCGCGCGACGCCCCACAACCAGATTGCCGCCAGCAGGACGAGCGAGCCGACGAACGCCGCGATGACGTCGCGCAGCGAAATGACGATGCTGCCCATGCCTGGAAACAACCCGAACAGGTTGAACAGGACACCGCCGATGAGGGCGCCGACGCACCCCAATCCGATGTTGGTGAGGAGCCTGAAACCTGCTCGGCGGCGCTTCACCAGGATTCCGGCAAGGCCGCCGCCAATCAAGCCGACGACGAGCCAAGTCCCTGCATGTACCAGTGTGAACATTCTTCACTCCGTCGATCTGCCGTCGTCCCTTAGTTGGAGCGGCGCGGCCAGCAGCAAGATCATGAGAGCACGTTGTCGAGCGAAGCGGGACCGCCGGTTGCTACACGGATGCAGCCAGGTCAGGGGTCTTGCTCGCAGAGCCACACGAATCGCGCACTTGCAGGTTACATCGATTTCGTTGCCATGAGCTGAACTCTGCCCATCAGATGAGTTCGCGACCTAATCGCAAACTGCGCGATGCGGAGGCCGGCGTCCCTCACAATGTGATGCGGCCTGCTTGCTTCAAATGGCGATTCCGCCTCGAAGTCGCGGAGTTACTCCGAATTGATGATCATTCTAACCTATTCGTCTCGAACACGCGCAGCTCATGCGAACGCTTCGCGCGCAATGGACTACGTAGTTCCCCCGAGTTCATGCGATCCGCGGAATCGGGAATAGTGACTTTCCCGCAGAGCGTGCAAAGGTGAATTCATGTGCGTCGCATGCAACTGGGCGAGATTTCGCGGTTTGCTTCAGTTTGATTGTGAATCCGCCTCCTCCAGAGAGTCGCGGCGCTCGCCGCGGCCGATGTGGCCGAACATTGAGGTGCTGATGACCGTCATGAATGGCCGGCGCAGCCACGAACAACGAAGCTGAATCCAACGTTTTTCTTGGATCGTCACCTCACGATCAGATCGAAATACTCGGACCGATTCCCGGAAATACGGAGGCGTATATGATCGATAGACGAATGCTCATCAAAGGCACGGCAGCGGCGTTGGTCGCGTCCGAACTCGGCTTGCCGGCCGCCCGCGCCGAGTCCGCCGATCCGCTCTGCTACGCATCGGTCGCCGATCTCACCGCCATGTTCCGGGCCCGCAAGGCGTCGCCGGTCGATCTCCTGAAGGCGCAGATCAAGCGGATCGAAGCCTATAACCCGAAGGTCAATTGCATCACCTACGAGCACTTCGACCAGGCGATGAAGGAGGCCAAGCAGTCCGAAGACCGTTATCGGCGCGGCAATCCGAGGCCGCTCGAAGGGATCACGGTGGCCATCAAGGACGAATTCTCCAGGCCGGGCTGGCGGACGACACAGGGTTCGCTCATCTACAAGGACTCGCCGCCGGCAACGGAGAACGCGGCCATCATCGACTCGCTCGAGGCGGCCGGTGCCGTGATGCCGTTCCAGACGACCGTGCCGGAATTCTATCTTTTCCTCGGCGCATCCACCCGCGCCTGGGGCACGACGCGCAATCCATGGAATCTCGAATATTCTCCGGGCGGGTCGTCGGCGGGGTCCGGCGCGGCGTTGGCCGCGGGCTTCACGACGCTCGCCCTCGGCTCCGACATGGGGGGCTCGATCCGAATTCCCGCCTCACAATGTGGTCTCTATGGCTTCAGGCCGCCGTTCGGACGCGTCGCCGGCGGGGAAATCCCGTTCTCGACCTCAGGCCCGATGGCGCGGCGCTTCGACGACCTCGTCCGCCTCCAGAACGCGATCGTCGGTCCGTCCGATAGGGTGATGGCCGCGATGCGCCCTCGGCTCGACTATCCCATCCGCTATCCTCGCCTTTCCGGGTGGCGCATCGCCGTCGATTGGGGCGCCGGCATTGCGGAGGCCATTCCGTCCGTGAAGGCTGCGATGCTGGGAGGCATCGCGGCGCTGCGCGCCGCGGGTTGCACGGTGGACGAGGTGGATTGCGGCTTCACGAAGGCCCACAAGATGGTCTTCATCCGTGGGCTGATGTCGACGTCCATCGGCACCGCGATCGAGATCTCGAATGCGCATCGCGATCAGCTCTCGCCCTACATGACCGAAATGCTCGACCAGGTCGGCCCGGTCGGACCGCGCCAGGCCGAAGAGGCCGAAGAGTTGCTGCAGCGGCTGCATCGCCAGGTCCAGCAGCGCGTGTTCGGCAAGGGCTACCGCATCCTGCTCATGCCGACCATGGCAACGCCTCTCGTCGGGGCCGACATGTTCAAGAGCAAGGACAACAAGGTGGACCCGTGGGTGGGCACCGGCCTGAACTTGGCGCTGACGTGGCACTGGAATCTGCTCAACCGCTATCCTGTCGTCGATGTCCCGCTCGGCCTGGTCGAGGACCGCATGCCTTCGGGCATGCAGGTGATCGGCCAGACATACAGCGACCTCGACACGTTCCAGTTCGCATCCAACTGGTCCCGTCTCCGGCGGTCGCTGTTCGCGGGCGAGCGTTTTCCGACCTTCACCTGATGCAGCGGGGGGCCACACGGTGCGAACGCGAGACGGTGGCTGCAAGAGCAGCGCTTCGACGGCGAGGTCGGGGAGGACGCCGAGAGCCTTCCGACGGGTGGTTCTGTTGCTCCTGATCACGGCGCTCTGCCATGACTCCGCCGCCCTGGCACAGCAGGCCAGGACGCCGTCGCTCGAAGATCTGGCCAGGGCGGCGCAGAACCCGATTGCGGACACGATCAGCGTCGGCCTCGAGAACATCGCGATGCCGAATACGGGCCCGTACCGGCAGACGGCCGACGTCTTCAAGATCGAGCCGGTCATCCCGTTCCAGCTCAATGCCGACTGGAATCTGGTGACGCGCACGACCATTCCCGGCATCGCGCAGGTCCGCTTCTCCCCCGAGCAGGGCCGGATCGGCGGGGTCGGCGACATCAACCAGATCTTCGCACTCACCCCGTCGCATTCGGGCGCCCTCATCTGGGGTGTCGGCCCGACGTTTTCATATCCGTCGGCGACCGATCCCGCCCTCGGTTCGGGAAAATGGAGCGCAGGTCCGACCCTCGTCGCGCTGACCATGCCGGGTCCATGGGTGCTCGGGGTACTCGCCAACAACATCTGGTCGTTTGCCGGTCCGAGCGACCGCGCGCCGGTGAACCAGATGATGCTGCAGTACTTCGTGACCTACAACTTCTCCGACGGGTCCTACATCAGCTCGAGTCCCATCATCACGGCGAACTGGCTCGCGAAGGGCAATGATCGCTGGGTCGTCCCGATCGGCGTCGGCGTGGGCAAGCTGTTCATGGTCGACAAGCAGCCGATCAATGCCGAGGTGGGCGTCTACTACAACCTGCTGAAGCCGGACCAGGCATCGCATTGGCAGTTTCGGGCGAGCCTCGCCTTGCTGTTCCCGAAGTGAAGCTGCGCTCGGACACGATGCCGACCCGATCATTCCGGACCTGACAAGGCGCGCCGATGTCGAAACGCAATCGCTGGCTCATCCTCCTGACCGTCTCCGGCGCGCTGGCGCTCGTCGTTATCGACATGACGGTGCTGTATACGGCGCTGCCCAGCCTGACCCATGAGCTCGGAGCAACAGCCTCGGAGAAATTGTGGATCGTCATGGCCTATGGGCTCGTCGTCGCCGGTCTCCTTCCGGGCTTCGGTTCGCTCGGGGATCGCGTCGGGCACAAGAGGACATTCGTCGCCGGCCTCATCGTCTTCGGACTGGCCTCGGTCGTCGCGGCCTATTCGCCGACCGCCACGATCCTGGTTGGCGGACGCGTCCTGCTCGCGGTCGGCGCCGCGCTGATGATGCCGGCGACGCTGTCGATCATTCGCATCACCTTCTCCGATGACCACGAACGGGCACTCGCCATCGCGATCTGGGGAGCCGTAGCGTCCAGCGGGGCTGCGGTCGGCCCCTTGGTCGGTGGTGTCCTGCTGGAATATTTCTGGTGGGGCTCGGTCTTTCTGATCAACGTGCCGCTCGTCGTCCTGGCGCTGGTCGCCGGCCTGCTGCTGATTCCTGCGCCGCGAGATCGAGCTGAGCGCGACTGGGACATCCTCGGTTCAGTGCAGGTGATGGCCGGGCTGATCGGCTTCGCCTACGTCGTCGAGGAGCTCGGCAGCCGCCAGTCTTCCTATGTCGTCCTTGCCGGCACGGCTGTCGCGACGGTCATCATGTTGACGGTGTTCGTACGCCGTCAACTGCGTCTCGAAGATCCCCTGCTCGATTTCACCCTGTTCCGGAATATCGAGTTCACGCTCAGCGTAATCACCGCGATCGTGGCTTCGCTTGCCATTGCGGGCACCGAGCTCGCGATCAGCCAGCGCCTGCAACTCGTCCTCGGCTACTCGCCGCTGCAGGCGGCATTGTACATCCTGCCGGCTCCGCTCGGTGCGTTCATCGGCGGGCCGCTCGCGAGCCTGATGCTCCGTCGCGTGGGAGCTGCCACCACGATGTCCGGCGCGCTGTGGATCGCCGGAATCGGCGCGGCCGGCTACCTGCTCTGCTACAACGCCAGCCTGGCGCTGCAACTGATCTGCATCGCGATCAACGGGCTCGGGCTCGGCGCATCCATTGCCGCCGCCTCCAACGCCGTGATGAATCACGCGCCCGAAGGCCGCGAAGGCATGGCCGCCTCGATCGAGGAAGTGTCGTTCGAGCTCGGCGGCACCATCGGCATCAGCATTTTCGGAAGCATCCTGTCCGGGGTCTATACGGCCTTCATGGTTCTGCCCGACGGCCTCGGCATTCCCGCAGCTGCGCGCGACAGCATCGACGAGGCGCTGATCGCGGCCGAACGCCTGCCGGCCGAGCTCGCGGCCATCGTCACCTCGCACGCTCACCGCGCGTTCGATCAGGCGTTCCTGACGGTCGTCTGCGTGGCGATGCTCGTCCTGCTCGGCACCGCCTTCCTGGTCCGGCCCCGAGCAGAGCGAACGACATCAAAAGAGGCTCGTCAGCATGTCCATTAGACGGACGACGGCAATCATGTGCCGTCGTCCGTGGTGGAGACCAACATGCTCGCCAACGCAATGTCACCGTCCGTCACGTAGTGATTGACCCGCTCAGGAAGGCTCTGACCGGCCTTGTACAGCTCCACGATCTCGATCGATCGTGTCCTGATCAGCTCGGCCATGATGTAGTCCCGCTCGGCGTTGACATCCGGATCGGTGGCGTGCGTGACCTGAAACGTCAATCGAGTAAACGACAGGCCGGTGTCCTTCGTGCCGGCTCCAACCCACAGAGCGGGCTCATCGACCGCCGGCTGATCGGCGTTGGACCAGAAATCGCCAGCGTTCCAGGCTTGCTCTGCGTGTGCCAGGCCAACGGCCCAAAACCTGACGTGATGGCGCTTTCGCGGGCTGTTGCCGATGGCTTTCTGAAAGCCGATATCCTGGCCGCGTCCGAACAGATAGAGCGTGCTGAACGGAGCGGCGGGGTAAGGCGTATCGAGGACGAAGGCGCGGATCATGGCCCAAGAGCTCGTCAGACCCAATCGGTCCGCTTCAGACCAACCGACCGCAGCAAAGCTCGCGCGAAGCTGTTGGAGCGTCCCGACCAGGGCGAGATTGACGGGGTCGCCGGGCAATCCATCACCCGTGATCGTGTAGCTGGGCACTCGCCGCTTCTGAAGAATCCTGAGACTCAACCGGATCACGCGCGGCAGAACGACATAGGCCGCGAACGCGTAGCTGACGCCGACTGCGACAATCCAGGGCAGCCTGCGGTTCGCGGTCTCGAACACCACGAAGACGATCAGCCAGACCGTGAAGATCCCCAGCCCGGCGACCAGCACGCGTTGCATGAGGCGTATGAGCAGTCGCACTGGATCGGCCCGACGAAAGGAAGTAAGCGGCAGTCGGTGTTTTCCGGAAGGTGTCCGATCTCCATCACAATGGCAACACCGCACCTGAACACATGAAACGGCCCGGTCGGCGGCATTTCGACCGGCTCGTCCGCGCTCGGTTGCTCGACATCCGCACTCCAACGCAATCGGACTGCGCGGGGCTTACGCCGACAGCCGCTCGGCGTTGGCCGCGACATAATCCCGATAGAGATCGACGACCGCCGCCGGGCTCGCGCCGGCCATCAGCTTCGCCGTCGCCTCCAGGGCTGCGGCGATCTTCTCGCTGACCATCAGCTCCGCCTCCTCGCCCGCATCGGCTTCGCCGCGCGCGAACTTTTCCAGCCGGAGCCGGATGACCTCCGCGGCTTCCATGGCCAGCATCGCGGCCGTGAACCAGGGGAACTGGGCATCGGCGGTTGCCGTCATGGACGGCCGCACCTGCAAGGACATTGGCGTTTTGCTCATCGTCATCGTCCGGCAAGATCAGCGGACATGCGAGGAATACGCTTCAACTTTTAATGATGCGGACGCACAATCATCGGCGATTTCGAGTCGGCGCGAACCAGCCATTAACCACCGCACCATCCTCCGTCATTGCGAGGAGCGCAGCGATGAAGCAATCCAGGCCGGCACCCGTGGCCCCTGGATTGCTTCCTCCGTCGCCCTTTGGGCTATGGCGGACAAGTCGCTTCGCTCGCAATGACGGAGGACAGATCTCGCGGCCATCCCGGAGGACGACATCTTGGGCTTCCTGTTCGTCCTCGCGGTCGGTCTCGTCGCCGGCACCTTGTCCGGCATCGTCGGCACCGGGTCGTCGATCATGCTGATGCCGGTGCTCGTCTATGAATACGGTCCGAAGGAGGCCGTGCCGATCATGGCGGTCGCCGCCGTCATGGCAAACCTATCGCGCATCCTGGCGTGGTGGCGCGAGGTCGACTGGCGGGCGTGCGCGGCCTATTCGGTGACGGGCATCCCGGCCGCGGCGCTCGGCGCGCGCACCTTGCTGATCCTGCCCTCTCAGGCCGTCGACATCACCATCGGGCTGTTTCTGATGGCGATGGTGCCGGTCCGGCACTGGCTGGCGCGGCACGAGATCAAGGCCAACCGCTGGCATCTCGCGCTCGGCGGTGCGGTGATCGGATTTCTGACCGGCATCGTGGTCTCGACCGGGCCGCTCAGCGTGCCGTTGTTCCTGTTCTATGGGCTGTCGAAGGGCGCATTCCTTGCGACCGAGGCCGCGAGCTCGCTCGGGCTCTATGTCTCGAAATCCGTCACCTTCCAGCGCTTCGGCGCGCTGACGCCGGACATCCTGCTGAAAGGCCTGATCGCCGGCGGCTCGCTGATGGCCGGCGCCTTCGTCGCCAAGCGCTTCGTGCTGAAGATGCAGCCGGATGTGTTCCGCCTGGTCATGGATGGCATCATGCTGGCCGCAGGCCTAACTATGCTATGGAACGCCACCCACTCCTGACCGCATCGATTCTCCCGACATGGCCAAGACCACGCTCTCCTTCGTCTGCCAGAACTGCGGCGCGGCCTATTCGCGCTGGCAGGGCAAATGCGAGGCCTGCGGCGAGTGGAACACGCTGGCGGAGGAAGACACGACGGGCGCGACCTCGGCGCCGGTGTCGCTGCGCTCCAAGCGCAAGGGCCGCACCTTCCAGCTGGAATCGCTGACCGGCAAGAGCATCGACGCGCCCAGGCTGTCCTCGGGCATGACCGAGCTCGACCGCGTCACCGGCGGCGGCTTCGTGCGCGGCTCCATTCTCCTGGTCGGTGGCGATCCCGGCATCGGCAAGTCCACGCTGTTGACCCAGGCCACCGCGATGATGGCGCGCGCCGGTCATCGCGCGGTCTACATTTCAGGCGAGGAGGCCGTGGCGCAGGTGCGGCTGCGCGCCGAGCGCCTCGGGCTCGCCGACGCGCCGGTGCAGCTGGCGGCCGAGACCTCGGTCGAGGACATCATCTCGACCCTGTCCGAGGGCGCCGTGCCCCGGCTGATCGTCATCGATTCGATCCAGACGATGTGGACCGATACCGTGGAATCGGCGCCGGGCACGGTCACCCAGGTGCGCGCCTCCGCGCAGAAGCTCATTCGCTTTGCCAAGAAATCCGGCGCGGCCATCATCCTGGTCGGCCACGTCACCAAGGACGGCCAGATCGCTGGTCCCCGCGTCGTCGAGCACATGGTCGACGCCGTGCTGTCGTTCGAGGGCGAGGGCTCGCAGCAGTTCCGCATCCTGCGCGCGGTGAAGAACCGCTTCGGGCCGACCGACGAGATCGGCGTGTTCGAGATGACCGGCCTCGGCCTGCGCGAGGTCACCAATCCCTCCGAGCTGTTCTTGTCCGAGCGCGACCTCGGCAGCCCCGGCACGGCCGTGTTTGCCGGCATCGAGGGCACGCGCCCGGTGCTGGTCGAGATGCAGGCCCTGGTCGCACCGACCTCGCTCGGCACCCCGCGCCGCGCCGTGGTCGGCTGGGATCCGAGCCGGCTGTCGATGGTGCTGGCGGTGCTCGAGGCGCATTGCGGCGTCAAGCTGTCCGGCCACGACGTCTATCTGAACGTCGCCGGCGGCCTGCGCATCCACGAGCCGGCGGCGGACCTCGCCGCCGCCGCGGCGCTGGTCTCCTCGTTAGTGAACGCGCCGTTGCCGCCGGACGCCGTCTATTTCGGCGAAATCTCGCTGTCCGGCGCGGTCCGCCCGGTGGCCCAGACCTCGGCGCGCCTGAAGGAGGCCGCCAAGCTCGGCTTTCTGCGCGTGGTGCTGCCGGAACGCGCCCGCGGCGAGGCCGGCGGCGATGCCGGGCTGAACCTCAATACCGTCGGCGGATTGACGTCGCTGGTCGCTGACATTGCGGCCCGCGGCACCCCGCGGGCACGTCAAGCCAGCAGCCGGGACGACGAGGAGTCGCGCGACCAGGGCCGCCGTGGCCCCAGCCATGCCGAAAAAAATGCCACACCAGCGAGATTCCGCCGCCAGGACGGCTAGGCGGACCGTGACGTTCGCGTGACTCGCCGCTATACAACGCCGCAACCGGGCGCGCGCAGGCCATCGCGTGCTGCCTCCGGACTTGCCGGGGAACCCTGCTTTCCTCCACGCGGAGGATCGCTCCTCGGTCGATTCGACGCGAACCTTGAAGCGAACCTTGGACCTGTGAAGCGGACCTGAGCAGCCGATGCCGATAACGATCCTCGATCTCATCCTGCTCGGCGTGATGCTGGTGTCGGGGCTGCTCGCGATGGTCCGCGGCTTCATGCGCGAGATCCTCTCGATCGCGGCCTGGGGCGCGGCCGCCCTGGTCACGCTTTATTCATTCTCCAAGCTGCTGCCGACCGCCAAGACCTACTTCAACAACGATACCGTCGCGAGCGTCGTCGTCGTCGCCGGTACTTTCGTGGGCACCCTGCTCATCGTCTCGGTGATCACGGTCAAGATTTCCGACATGATCCTCGATTCGCGGATCGGCGCGCTCGACCGCACCCTCGGATTCCTGTTCGGCCTCGGCCGCGGCCTGCTGATCGTCGTGGTCGCCTTCCTGTTCTTCAGCTGGCTGGTGCCGGACAAGCAGCGTCCGGACTGGGTCACCTCCGCCAAGTCCCGCGTCGTCCTGCAGGGAACCGGGGATTGGCTGATGTCGCTCTTGCCTGATGATCCCGAGAACACCATTTTAAAGAAATTCAAGAAGAACAAGCCGGACGACGACCAGACTGACACCGAGTCGCCCGCAGCGGGCGGCGATGGGTACAGCAAGCCTGCCCGCGACAGCTTGAAGAAGCTGATCGAGAAACCCGCGGCCAAGTGAGCCAAGCCCAGAAGAGAGGCGCGATGGACCAGCACCACGATTCTTCCGGCGAAGCCCAAATGGATACCTGCGCGGATCTGGACTTCGGACCTCAAGCCTACACGAGAGACCCAGACCTGGACGGAGACACGCTGCGCGAAGAGTGCGGCGTGTTCGGCATTTATGGGCACAACGACGCCGCCGCGATCACCGCGCTCGGCCTGCATGCGCTCCAGCATCGCGGCCAGGAAGCCGCCGGCATCGTCTCCTATGACGGCGCCCGCTTCCACAGCGAGCGTCGCCTCGGCCTGGTCGGCGACACCTTCTCCCGCCGCGAGGTGATCGAGCGCCTGCCCGGCAATGCCGCGATCGGCCATGTCCGCTACGCCACGACCGGCGCGACCATCCTGCGCAACGTGCAGCCGCTGTTCGCCGAGCTCGGCGCCGGCGGCTTCGCCGTCGGCCACAACGGCAACCTCACCAACGGCCTCACGCTCCGCCGCGAGCTGGTGCGCGCCGGCGCCATCATGCAGTCGACCACCGACACCGAGGTGATCCTGCATCTCGTCGCGCATTCCCGCCGCAGCAATTTCATCGACCGCTTCATCGAGGCTTTGCGCGCGCTGGAAGGCGCCTACTCGCTGGTCTGCATGACCAACAAGAAGCTGATCGGCGCCCGCGATCCCCTCGGCATCCGCCCGCTGGTCTATGGCGAGCTCGAAGGCTGCCCGATCCTGGCCTCGGAGACCTGCGCGCTCGACATGATCGGCGCCCGCTACATCCGCGACATCGAGCCGGGTGAGGTCGTGATCTTCGACGAGACCGGCATGCACAGCCACAAGCCGTTCCCGCCGAAGCCGGCGCGTCCCTGCGTGTTCGAATACATCTACTTCGCGCGCCCCGACTCCGTGGTCGGCGGCCGCTCGGTCTATGAGGTGCGCAAGGCGTTCGGCGCGCAGCTCGCGCGCGAGAGCCATCCCGAGGTGGACGTGGTCGTGCCCGTGCCGGATTCAGGCGTGCCGGCGGCGATCGGCTACAGCCAGTATTCCGGCGTGCCGTTCGAGCTCGGCATCATCCGCAACCACTATGTCGGCCGCACCTTCATCCAGCCGACCCAGGCGATCCGCGAATCCGGCGTGCGCATGAAGCACTCGGCCAACCGCGCCGCCATCGAAGGCAAGCGCATCATCCTGATCGACGATTCGCTGGTGCGCGGCACCACCTCGCGCAAGATCGTGCGCATGATGCGCGACGCCGGCGCCACCGAGGTGCATTTCCGCCTGGCCTCGCCGCCGATCCTCTACCCCGACTATTACGGCATCGACCTGCCGGACCGCGGCGGCCTGCTGGCGGCGACGCATTCGCTCGAGCAGATGCGCGAGCTGATCGGCGCCGATTCGCTGGCCTTCCTGTCGATCGACGGCATGTACCGCGCCATGGGCGAGCCGGCCCGCGACCCCGCCGCGCCGAAATACGCCGACCACTGCTTCACCGGCAGCTATCCGACCCACCTCACCGACCAGTCGCTGGTCGAGCCGTCCCAGCAGCAGCTGTCGCTGCTGGCGGAAGCGAGTTGAGGCTCAAGCCGTGAGCGTGCAGGCCGTGAGCGTGCCCTGCAGCTCCTTGCAACGACCGGCGACGCGCTCCTGCTTGCGTTCGTCGTGTTCGCGTCCCGCCAGGGCCTGAAGGTCACGCCGGACGATCGGCCGGATCGCAGCGGCCAGGCCAACTACGGCGATGGTGGCAGCGATACGTGAGGGGCGCATCAAAGATTGTGCGTCGTCCCGGCGAACGCCGGGACCCATAATCACCGACAGCGGTTTGGCGGACAGCACTAGCCACAACCAGCCAACTCCATCATAACCGCCGCGGAGTATGGGTCCCGGCGTTCGCCGGGACGACGGCCGTGAGATCATCGTGATGACCCTTCCCCTCGCCAATCGGATTGCCCTCATCACCGGCGCCTCGCGCGGCATCGGCCATGCGACCGCCCGGGCGCTCGCCCGCGCCGGTGCGCATGTCGTGGCCGTGGCCCGTACGCAAGGCGGGCTGGAGGAGCTCGACGACGAGATCCGGAAAGACACCGGCAGCGGCGCCACCTTGGTGCCGCTCAGCATGACCGACAGCGACGGCATCGCCCGGCTCGGCGCCGCGCTGCATGAGCGCCACGGCAAGCTCGACATCCTCGTCGGCAATGCCGCCGTGCCCGGCCCGTCCTCGCCGCTCGGCCATATCGACCTCAAGCCGTGGAACGACGTCGTCGCCGTCAACCTCTCCGCCAACTTCCAGCTGATCCGCTGCATGGAGCCGCTGCTGAAGGCCTCCGACGCCGGCCGCGCGGTGTTCCTCACCTCGGGCGCCGCCCACAAGGCGCAGGCCTATCTCGGACCCTACGCCGTCACCAAGGCCGCGCTGGAGACCCTGGCGCGCGTCTGGGCCCACGAGACCGAGCGCACGCCTTTGCGCGTCAACCTGTTCAGCCCCGGCCCGATCCGCACCCGCATGCGCGCCACGGTGTTTCCCGGCGAGGACCCGATGACGCTGGAGACGCCCGAGCAGGTCGCCGAGTTCATCCTGCCGATGTGCCTGCCGTCGTGGACCGAGACCGGCAAGCTCTACGAGTACAAGACCCGCACGCTGAAGAGTTTTCAGCCGCCGGCGTAAGTGGCCGGGAGAATCCCGTCTGCCGGCCTCACCGCGCAACGATGACGTCGTCTCGGACCTCATCGATCCATGCCCGGCCATGAGCGACACCCACAGCTGTCGTCCCGGCCACCGAGCCGGGACCCATAGCCACGGGCGGTCATATTGCGCGAGATCGCAACTCCGACTGTCTTCCCCAACACACATCACGCGGTATGGGTCCCGGCGTTCGCCGGGACGACGGCGGAGGATGTCGCCGGGACCGAGACTCTCAGTTCGCCAACTCTCAACACCGCATGAGTGAAGCGAGCTGTAGCCGATTGGCATTGGAGCTATTTCGGAGCGGCACTCGTCGCTGCAGGCTTTGGCGTCGTGGCCTTCACCGCTGCCGGCACCTGGCGATCGCGCACGGCCGCCAATTCCTTGCGCAGCTTCTCCTGCTGCTCCGTCGTCAGTACCGGGCGCTGATCATCATGCGGCACGTCGTTGACGGGGAGATAGTTGTACGTGGCGCCGTATTGCGCGCTTTCGGCTGTCGGCGTCGTTCCAGTCGTCGTGCAGCCGCCGAGCAGCAGCAGCATCAACAGCGTCGTCGCGAGCGCTGTTCGCCCCATCGAAGGCAAGCCCGTATGCGACGTCATCGGGCCAACGCCATCGTGGGCGCCGAACTCTGCGCGGTGATGCCATGCTCGTTGGACTGCAGGCCCGGCAGAGCCTTCACCCACGGATAGCCGCGGCGGCCCATGTCGCGGCCGCGGTCGAACAGCGCGGTCATGTAGGTGCGGTCGAAGGGACCATCGGCCTTGACCTGGAAATCGCCGGGCACGCTGGCGAGGTTGAAGTCGATGCCGTTGAACTTCGCGACCGAGTAGATCCGGTAGATGTCGCCGATGCCCTGGTTCTTGATCAAGGTCGAGAGCGAGCGCTGCGTCACCGAGAGCACGTCGGCGCCGACGCTCTCGAATTGCGGATCGATGCGGGCATTGCGGATGACGTAGAGATGCGCGCCGTTCACCGTGCGGCGCGGGCCGCGGCCGGAGACGAGGCGCAGCACCGAGGGGCCGATGAAGACCTGGCGGGTGACACCGCCATCGACATGCAGCTCGTCATAGTCCTTGTCGCCGATCCGAACCTTGATGCGGACCGGCGCGAAGGCGCCGGGCACCGTCGCCGAGGCCAGCAGCACCTTGCGGAACAACTCGATCGCCTCCGGCGTGTCGGCCGCGGCGATGCGGCCCATGTCCCACAGCACCGGCCGCTGCGCATCAAGATTGGTGGTGCCGACAAGCAGCACCCTGCCCTTGCGGCTCTCGCGGGCGACGTCGCGCAGGAAGTCGCGATCGACATATTTCTCGATCAGCCGCGACAGCGGCGTGTTGTCGGCCAGCGCCGATCCCTGCAGCAGGCCGGGAATGTTGGAGGTGAAGATGTCCTTGCGTTCATAGGCGGTGAACACCTCCTGCAGCCGGTCGTCATGCGCGCGGCCGAGAAAGACGAACGGCGCGATCAGCGCGCCGGAGCTCACGCCGGTGACCATGTCGAAGTTCGGCCGATCGCCGGCCTCGCTCCAGCCGACCAGCAGCCCGGCGCCGAACGCGCCGTTCTCTGCGCCGCCGGAGATCGCCAGAAAATTCAGCGAACGCTGGGCGGGAAGCATGGCCGAGGCGCGCTGCACGGAGGCTTCGGCAAAGCGCGGCGCCGGCTCGTCGCCCCAATAGCGCACGTCGCGAAAACCGACCGGCTCGGCGCTGGCGGCCGCGAGCTCGGGCGCCGCATTGCGCGGCATGATCGCGGCGCAGGCCGCCAGCGGCAGCGCGACGGCGAGCGTCAGCAGCACACGCGAAACGACGGTGCGGACATCAACGGCCGGGGTCATCGCGCGGGCTGCTGCTCCATGCTCGCGACCATCGGCGGCGGCGGTTGCGCAGTAGAGCTCGCCTCCTCGGCGCCCTTGTCGGTCCAGCCCGGCGGCAGGCCGAGACCGGCGCCGACAAACCCCTTCACGCCGGGAAAGCGCCCGAACTGCTCGCACGCGGCATATTTCGGCGCGCCGCCCAGCTTGGCCGGCAGGCTCGACGCCGACGGCAGCGACGGCAGGCCGCCGAACGGCGACTCGCCGGTCGACACCAGCTTGGCGAAATCGGCACCGAACTCGGACGCGAGATCGTAGGCATCGCCGTCATTGGCCATGCGGGCCGTCGAGACCGAACTGGCGCCGCGCGCCCACACCATCGCTGCGGCCTGGAAACCGGCGAAGTTGCGCGCATCGGCCTCGACCGACAAGGTTCCCAGCCCGATCGGCAGCCGCGGCACCGGCACCGGCACGCCCGGAAGCGCCACGCTCTTGGCGACCGAGGCCGCCTGCGAGGCCGCGGATGCGGTCGCGTTGGTGGCGGTCGCATGAGTCACGGTCGCCCTCACCGTCAGGTCGGAATCCTCTCCCGGCGAGACGATGCGGAAGCGCTCGCTCAAGCGCAGGCACATTTCGCGGCTGATCACATTGGCCACCAGCTTGCGCTCGGATTCGTCCAGGGTGACGCCGGGACGCGGCGGAAATGCGGTCGGCTCGATCCGGACGGTCTTCGCTTCGATCAACTCTTGCTTGTTGGCCTTGATCTGAGCCCGGGTCACGAGACCGTTGGCGTCAGCGAGCCGGTCGTAATTCCGCAGCGAACCGGCGCGTTCCAGCGGTGCGGTCGCGCAACCCGACTGCGCCAAGGCCACCGAGAGAAGCGCCGTCCACTGCAGCGAGGCGACACGCATGACGCGGGAATTCCATTGATAGAGAACTTACTCTATTTATTCTCACAAGCGTCGGCGCTTGTCCAACAAAGCTAGATCAAATTCTCTAGATTACAGCGGCGAGAAATATTATTTTATATTACAATGAGTTGTCGGGAGCCCGCGATTTTGGCGAGAGTTGGGCGGCGGAATTGAAGCGATGCGGAAGGTCGATCCGGTCAAGCATGAGCAGAAGCGCCGGGGCATTCTCCAGGCGGCGCTGTCGTGCTTCGTCAGGAGCGGGTTTCACGGCGCCAGCACCACCGACATCTGCGCTGCCGCCAAGATCAGCCCGGGCCACCTCTATCACTACTTCCCGAGCAAGGAGGCCATGATCCAGGCGCTGGTTGAGATGAACCTCGGCCATGCCGCGGCGCGGCTCCAGGCCGTGCTGGCAGCGCCCAATGTGATCGACGCGCTGGTGCAGGAACTCGAAAACAGCAGCCTCCACCAGCCGCAGGCTCAGGTGCTCAGCACCGAAGCGCTGGCGGAGGCTTGCCGCAATCCCGACTTCGCGGCGATCGTCCACGCCCAGACGCGCGCGATGCGCACGCTCCTGGTCGAGTTCCTCGTCCAGGCGCAGCAGCGTGGCGAGGTCGATGCCCGGCTCGATCCCGAGGCGACCGCCAATATCCTGCTCGCCATCGTCGACGGCGCCCGCGCTCTGCCCGTCCGCAATCCGGCCGTCGATGTCCAGGCGAGCAGCGCGCATCTGCGGATCATGCTGAGACGCTTCCTTGCGCCGCCCGCCGCGACCGGGCACACGGCCGCTCCCACCTGACGCCCGCCGCCACTCCAATTGACACCCTCCCCTGCGCACGATTGACTGCTTGCAACAAAGCGGCCGATCGCAGCCGATCTCGGGGGGAGGATGCCATGACGCGAGCACCGCGCAGACGCGCGATCGATCTTGCCCTGATGATGCTTGTCTCGGCGATTGCGGCCACCGTTCTTTTGCTGCCGCGCAGCGTCAGCGCCGCCGACATCCCGACCTTCGCCGTCGAGCCGTCCTGGCCGAAGCAGCTGCCCAACAATTGGATCCTCGGCCAGGTCGGCGGCATCACCGTGGATGGCCAGGGCCACATCTGGGTCATCCAGCGGCCACGCTCGCTGACCGACGACGAAAAGGGCGCAGCGCTGAATCCGCCGCGCTCGAAATGCTGCATTCCGGCGCCGCCGGTGCTGGAATTCGACGTCGACGGCAATCTGCTGCGCGCCTGGGGCGGCCCGGGACAGGGCTACGAATGGGTCGGCCGCGAGCACGGCATCGAGGTCGACGAGCGCGGTTTCGTCTGGATCGGCGGCAATGCCGACAACGACAACGCGATCCTGAAGTTCACCGTAGACGGCCAGTTCGTCGCCCAGATCGGAGCGATTGCGCCGAGCAAGGGCTCGAACGACACGACGCAGCTCGGCAAACCGGCGGAGACCGCGATCGACAAGGACGCGAACGAGATCTATGTGGCCGACGGCTACGGCAACCGCCGCGTCATCGTATTCGATGCGACGACGCTGGCCTACAAGCGGCATTGGGGCGCGTATGGTCGCGCTCCCGACGATGCCAAGCAGCCGCCCTACGATCCCAAGGCGCCGGCGGCGCAGCAGTTCGGCAATCCCGTACACTGCGTGAAGATCGCCGACGACGGCCTCGTCTATGTCTGCGACCGCATCAACGATCGCATCCAGGTGTTCAGGAAGGACGGCACCTTCGTGACGGAATGGTTCTTCGAGAAGAACACGCTGGGCAACGGCGCGGTGTGGGACGTCGCGATCTGGCCCGATCCGAAGCAGACCTATCTGTTGTCCGCAGACGGCGAGAACAACGAGATCCGCATCATCCGCCGCTCCGACGGCAGCGTGGTCGGGAGCTTCGGCCACAATGGCCGCAATGCCGGCCAGTTTCATTGGGTGCATGCGATGGCCGTCGACAAGCAAGGCAACGTTTATACCGCCGAGGTCGACACCGGAAAGCGCATCCAGAAATTCAGGCTGACCTCGGACGCCCTGCGTTAACGCTCACCCCATCAGCACAAAGCTTGGGCGCCCCTCCCCCCTATTGGCGCATTGCCGCAACCCACGAGACCGGCTATCCAGGATGACAGACGGCAAGGGGCGCCCAACAAGCCCCGCCGCGACACGACACCAGGGAGGACTTTGATGACGACGTCTCATGCGCGCCGGATGGCCGCGTTGCTTGCTGCCACCGCGCTCTGCTTTGCCGGCTCCGCCTTCGCCGACGATAAGGTCGTCAAGATCGGCGTGCTCAACGACATGTCGAGCCTCTATGCCGACATCGGCGGTCCGAACTCGGTTGCGGCCGCCAACATGGCGGTCGAAGATTCCGGCCTCAAGGCCAAGGGCTGGACCATCGAGGTCATCAGCGGCGATCACCAGAACAAGCCCGACGTCGGCGTCAACATCGCGCGGCAATGGATCGACACCCAGAAGGTCGACGTGATCATGGACACGCCAAACTCCGGCGTGGCGCTGGCCGTCTCCAATCTGGTCAAGGAGAAGAACTCGATCCTGCTGAACTCGGGCGCAGCGAGCGCCGATCTCACCGGCAAGGCCTGCAACGCCAATACCATCTCCTACACCTACGACACCTACATGCTCGCCAACGGCACCGGCAAGGCGCTGACCAAGGCCGGCGGCGACAGCTGGTTCTTCCTCACCGCAGACTACGCGTTCGGTCATGCGCTGGAGCGCGACACGTCGGCGGTGGTGACCAGCAGCGGCGGCAAGGTGTTGGGCGCGGTCAAGCACCCGCTCAACACCGCCGACTTCTCGTCCTTCCTGCTGCAGGCGCAGTCCTCGAAGGCCAAGGTCATCGGCCTTGCCAATGCCGGCGGCGACACCACCAACTCGATCAAGCAGGCCTCCGAATTCGGCATCGTCCAGGGCGGCCAGAAGCTCGCCGCGCTCCTGCTGTTCGTCAACGACGTGCATGCGCTGGGGCTGAAGGTCGCGCAGGGCCTGACGTTCACGGAATCGTTCTACTGGGATCTGAACGATCAGACCCGCGAATGGTCCAAGCGGTTCCAGAAGGTGTCACCGAAGGGCACGATGCCGTCGATGACGGTGGCCGGTGTCTACGCCGGCACGCTGCATTACCTGAAGACGCTGGAGGCGCTCGGCGGCAATCCGCATGACGGCGTCAAGGTGGTGGCCAAGATGAAGGAGATCCCGACCGACGACCCGCTCTTCGGCAAGGGCCCGCTGCGCGCCGACGGCCGCCGCCTGATCCCGGCCTATCTGTTCGAGGTCAAGAAGCCGGACGAGTCCAAATATCCGTGGGACTACTACAAGCTGATCGCCAAGATCGCGCCGGAGGACGCCGCCAAGCCGCTCGAGGCCAGCGAGTGTCCGCTGGTGAAAAAGTAAGCCTGCGGCCCTCGACGGACCCTCATGGTGATGAGGCGCCTCGCGCCGTCTTCCAACCATGAGACCTCCGATCCCGATCAACCCTCATCCCACACGCAACGCCGCGTGTCAGGATGAGGGTTTTTCGTTGCCCGCACGCAGTGTTTGGATGGCCATCACGAGTGCTCCGATCAGCAGCGCCGCAGCCAGCAGGAACGGCGCGCCCGGCAGATGCATCGGCGCGGCAGCGCCGATGAAATAGGCAAAGGTCAGCGTGAACAGGAACGGGCCGGCAAGCTGGGCCATGCTCTGCACGCTCGACGTCGCGCCCTGCAGCTGCCCCTGTTTGTCGGGCGCCACCAGCCGCGTCATCAGCGCCTGGATCGCGGCACCCGACACGCCCCAAAGCGCCATCGCGGGAATGCCGAGCCAGCTCAACGTTCCCGTGGGCGCAAGGCCGAAGATCAGAAATCCCACCGCGCCGGCCGATAGTCCCAGCATCAGCGCGCCGCGCTCGCCGAGCGAGCGCACGATCAGCCCGACCGCCCCGCCCTGCACGATCATGGCGCAGACCCCGACGATCGCCAGCGTGAGGCCGACGGTGCGCGTGTCCCAGCCATAGCGATAGGTCGCATACAGAACGAAGGTCGACGGCAGCACGACATGGGCGAGCTGGGTGATGAAGTTGACGGCGGAGAGTCCGGCGAGCGTGCGGTCCGAGCGCAGCAATTGCAGCGCGCCGAGCGGGTTGGCGGTTCGCCAGCGGAACGGACTGCGCCGTTCGGGCGAGAGCGATTCCGGCAGCACCAGCAATCCATACAGCGCGTTGGCGAAGCTGAGCCCGGCTGCCGCCCAGAACGGCAATCGCGGATCGATGTCGCCGAGCAGTCCGCCGGTGGCCGGACCCAGCACGAAGCCGGCGCCGAACGCCGCGCCAATGCGGCCGAAGATCGCCGCGCGGCGCTCCGGCGGCGTCAGGTCGGCGATGTAGGCAAACGCCGTGGAGATGCTGGCCGAGGTGACGCCGGAGATCAGGCGCCCCAGAAAGAGCCAGGCCAGCGAGGGCGCCAGCGCCATCAGCACGTAGTCCGCCGCGAGCCCGAAATTCGACAACAGGATCACCGGCCGCCGCCCGAACCGGTCGGACAGGCTGCCGAGCACCGGCGAGAACACGAACTGCATCAGCGCCCAGGCGGTGCCGAACAGGCCGAAGATGCGCGCCGCCTGCGCGGTGTCGTTGCCGACGAAGCCTTCGATCAGCTTCGGCAGGATCGGCATGATCAGCCCGAGCGCGAGCATGTCGAGCAGGATGGTGACGAAAATGAACGCAACGGCACCGCGGCGTGGCGACTGCGGCATGCCGTCGGATCTGTTGACGTCGCTCTCGACCATGACCTGCCATCGGACAACCGTCCGCGGCAGCCGCGGCACGAGCCGCCGACTTATACACGCGCGGCCCAGGCCGGCAATCCGGAAGCTCAGGAGGCGCGCGACACGGCAAAGCCCGCGACGATCCAGACGAGTTCCATCGCGGGGCCCCGTCGCAGTTTCGATGCTCCCGGCGCAACGGCGACAGGTAGCCATTTGGCTATCTCGACCAGAGATAGCACCATGCAACTTAATACCTTCGAGGGTGAATGCTGGTTCGACGAAATCACGCACGCCAGCACGTCTGGAGGCAAGGAGACGACCATGTCCGCCACTCTGACAGCCGAGCGCAAGACCGTCTGCTCCAGCGTCCTTGATGAATTCATCGCGACCCAGCGCTCCAGGGCCGGGCGAGACCGGAACATCCCGATCCTGCTTGGATTGAATGGCCTCGCAAATCTGCGGGATGGTGCTCTCTACGCCGACACCATCGACCAACGGCAATGGGAGGCGATGTACGGTGAGCTGGCCGTTGCGGCGGAGCAGACCATTCCGCCGCTTTCCGCCATGTTCGACCTCGCCGACTCGCAGCAAGGCGCGGTCGCGATCGGCGTTCTGAACGTGCAATACCAGGCCCCGGACCGCAGGCTGGCGGGGGCGTTGCGCCGGGCCGTCCGCGATCAGGCAGCTCTGGAGTTGCCGCCGGGGACCGACATCTCCGACATGATCGAAACCAGGACCGCGTTTGCCGCCTGTGCGATCCTGCCTCCGGCCTATTGGGGCGTCTCCCGCCAGCAGGAGGTGCACGACGGGCTCGAGGTGCATTTCAAGCTGGACAGGACGCTCTACGTCTCGAACGGCGAATTGCCGGACCGTGTCGAGATCGATTTCGGCGACGGTGGAGGCTTTCGGCCCGCCCTGTTCGACACCGAAAGCATCGTGACGTATGACGAAGCCGGAGAGCAGCGCATCGTGCTGCGAGCATGGTTCGGCGACGAGGCCCGCTGCGCTGCCTTTCGATTCATCGTGGCGGACGCCGCTCGGCACGCGACTCCCCCCGAGCGTGGCAACGGCGCGCCCGTCCCGGCCAGTCGGATTCACGTGAGGGCGAGCATCCCCCACGAGGGCAAGCTCTACCAGGGAGTGATGCACGTCTACTGGGCCTGGAGCAACAGGAGCGGAAAGCTCAGAAAGCCCCTGCTGCTGGCCGAGGGATTTCCGGGCAAGAACGATGCAAACGCCATCTACGATTATTTCAATGGGTTCACGGGCGAGCGCAACAACCCCAATGCCAAGCTTGCGGACGAGTTGCGCGTCGCCGGCTACGATCTCGTCATCCTGATTTTCGACGAACGCGGCTCTCCGATTCAGGGCAACGCGTTCGTCTACCTCGAGGCGCTGTACTGGATCCGTGACAACAGCGCGCAAGGCCGGCCGCGAGTTCATGCCATGGGCGGCAGCATGGGCGGCCTGATCGCCCGCTATGCGCTCGCCTACGCCGAGCAGCAGCGGCTCGACCCCGGCGACGTCGCGGCCCTGACGACATTCGACTCGCCTCATCAGGCGGCCAATGTGCCGCTCGCCGCCCAGATCACGGCAAGGTTCTTCGCCTATCGCCAGCCGGATCCCGACACGCTGCTGAATTATCCTGCGGCCAAGCAGATGCTGATCCATCAGGTCTGGCGCTGGGATGGCGAACGGGAGTCATTGACCAAGCCGGAGTTCAACAAGTTCTATACGGAACTGGAGGCACTCGCATTCCACGGCTATCCGACCCGACCGAGGAAATATGCCGTCTGCAACGGCGCGCCTGCTTCACATGCCGCCAGCATTCCAGGCGGCGCCAAGACCCTCTCGGTCGAACGAACGGATTCACCGACCGTCTACAAGGTGGAGCTCTGGGCGACACCGAACAAGGTCTTCAATTCCAAGACCTACTATGCCGAGCTCTACATGTGGGACCAGGCGCGCAATGCGCGCGTCTTCTACTCTGTGGACTCCGACGCCCAGGGCTTCTACACGCGCGACGGCTGCGCCGGCGGCCTCGCCAAGAACTTCAAAACGATCTACGACGCATTGATCTGCCCTCAGAGAGCGGCTCTGCACTACGACGTCAACTGCTTCATCCCGGTGCACAGTGCGCTCGGCGTTCCCTGTCAGGACGCCTACGCGTTCGAGGCGAGAACGGTGCAGCCGGGTGAGACACCGTTCAACAGATGGTACGTCCCCGCCGGGAATCAGCAGCATTGTACGGTGGACGAAGGCATCAAGAACTGGGTTCTGGCCCGGGTCGCGGAGCACGTTCTTCAAGCCGGCGACACGATCGCATTGAAGGCCTCGAACGGCCTGTATCTCTCGCGCTACTGGGAGGACAACCGCGACTGTCTGTACGCTTCGAAACCTGCCCGCGACTATTTCTGCCTGTTCAAGGTGGTCGCTGCCGATCGGGGCGGGTTCGCGCTGAAGGCCGACAACGGCAACGGCAAATATCTGCGCAAGGGACAAACCAACTACGTGGCCCCCGACGGCGACGCCATTCGGTCGGACTCCACCTTTACGCTCGACGAGTTGTCCGGCGGAGAGCATATACGCCTGAAGCTCGAGAGCGGGGGATATCTGCAGTATCGCGGCTCCAGCGAACGGAATCGGATCGGCGTGTCGGCCGATGGCGGCGATGTCACGAACAGGTTTGTCTACGAGCGCGTTGCGCCCTCGCAACAATCCGACGAGACCGAGCAGTCCGGCGACCTCACGATCCATTCGGCCGCCGACTAGGCCCGCGGCGTCCACCGTCATCGCGCGGAAGCCAAAAGCTTCCCTGGCTGCGCTATTTCAGCGTCGACAGATAGGCGACGACGTCGGCCCGCTCCTTCGCGTCCGCCAGTCCTTTGAAATACATCTTGACTCCGTGAACGTCCCCACGCGGATCGGCGATATAGGCGTCCAGAGCCGCTGCGGTCCAGGGCGCATGGTTCCTTTTCATGCTCTCCGAATATGCGTAATCCGGCACGGCGGCTGGCTGCCGGCCAACGATGTTCCAGAGGCTCGGGCCGACCTTGTTGACGCCGATCTCGGCAGAGTGGCAGTTTTGGCAGATGCGCTGGAAGATGCTTTTCCCGGCGGCGGCATCTCCGTCGAGCGCGTGCGCGCTCGGGGCCAGGCCGGCGAGAACGGCGGCAAGAGCGATGCGGCGGAGCATGTGAATCCTTCCCCTCTTTCGCGCCGGAGCGGGCGCGGGCCAGCCCCGCGGCCAGACCATGAGCAGATCCGCACAGATGATCGGACGACTGCCCGATCCAAGTCCTTGTCCTGGATCAAGCCGCGCAGTTGCCGTTGCTGCTCAATTCGCCTAATCTTCTAAAAAAACGAACGATCTGCAACACGATGCTCGAAAGTGTCGTTCAGGGAGGTGCCCCGGTGGGAAACGCCGATCCTCGGCCCGCGCGTCCGTCCGGCGTGATTGCGGCGAAGTCGAAGGCTGCGACGGAGGCCGCTGCGGTGGCCGACATCTGCGGCCAGTTGCCTGCCGACGGCCTGGCCATGGTGCTGATCTTTCTCTCGCCCCATTACGATCCGAACGCGTTCATGTCGGAGATGACGATCCGTCTCGCGGACATCCCCGTGTATGGCTGCACGACGGCGGGAGAGCTGTCGCCCGATGGCTGGGACGACAACAGTGTCGTCGCGCTCGGCTTTGCCGCCGACGATTTCACCGTGTTCGCACAGCCCATCTTCGGGTTGTCCGGCTTTCGCGTCGACGAAGGCCGGCGCCTTGGCCTCCAGTTGAGGCAGAATCTGTCGCAGCATGAAGGCCGCGACGGCGACAGCGTATTTGGCCTCGTCCTGATCGATGGCATGTGCCAGCGCGAAGAGGCCATCATGTCGGCGATCTATGCGTCGCTCGACAACATTCCCCTGGTTGGCGGGTCGGCCGGCGATGGTCTGCGCTTCGAGCAGACCTGGGTCTTTCACGACGGCAAAGCTCACACGGACATGGCCGTCCTCATCCTGATCAGGACCTCATTGCCGTTCCGGCTGTTCAAATGCGACAATTTCGAGCCGACCTCGACCAAGATGGTGGTGACGGAAGCCGATCTCGAGCAGCGCATCGTCAAGCAGCTCAATGCCGAGCCGGCGGCGGAGGAATATTGCCGCGCGATCGGGATCGCCGATTCCGAGCTCGACCCGTTCCTGTTTGCGGCCCATCCGGTCCTGGTGCGCGTGGGAGGATCGTATTTCGCGCGCTCGATTCAGCGGGTGAGCCCCGACGGCTCGCTGCGGTTCTTCTGCGCCATCGACGAAGGCATGGTGCTGACGGCGGCGAGGTCGCGCAACTCGGTGGCGGCGGCCCGCGAGATGCTGGCCGAGGTCCGCGACGACATCGGCGAGGTCTCGCTCTTCATCGGCTTTGAATGCATCCTCAGGCGCCTCGACGCCGAGCAGCACCAGTTTGCGCGCGAAATGTCCGAGCTCTACCGCGAGAACCGGATCGTCGGTTTCCATACCTATGGCGAGCAGTACGGCTCGATGCACGTCAATCAGACGCTGACCGGGGTCGCGATCGGCAAGCGTCCGGGAGCGCCGCAATGACCGGCGCCGGGTCTCCGGACGACCTGCAGCGCGAGGCGGCCAAGCTCAGGAAGATCAACGCCGCGCTGATGTCCCGGGTCGAGCGCTCGATGGACCAGCAGTTCAATGCATTCTCGCTGTTCGAAACGGCGATCGCGCTCGATCACCAGGTGCGCGAGCGGACGCGGCAGCTGCGCGATGCGCTGCGTTCGATAGAAACGGCGAACAAGGACCTGTTTCGCGCCAAGCAGCAGGCCGAGGCGGCCAGCTCCCTGAAATCCTCGGTTCTCATCTCCGTCACGCATGATCTGCTTCAGCCGCTCAATGCCGCGCGGCTGACGCTGTCGACATTGGCCGACGAGGTCTCGTCCGAGCGTGGCACCGCCATGGTCGGCCAGGTCGACCATTCGCTGGCCACGCTCGAGGATCTGCTGCGGTCGCTGCTGGAGATTGCCAAGCTCGATGCCGGCGCCCTGCGGCCCGACATGAGGCCGATTTGGCTCGCGAGCCTGTTTGCGCCGCTCGAACGCGAATTCGCTCCGATCGCGGCCAGACGCGGCCTGTCCTTGCGTATTTGTCCCTCCTCGGTCGCGGTGATCTCGGATGCGATGATGCTGCGGCGCATCTTGCAGAACCTCCTCGCGAACGCGCTGCGCTACACGCGACAGGGCGGCGTCGTCATGGGATGCCGGCGAGGACCGGGCGCAGACCGGGTTCGGATCGAGGTCTACGACACCGGCCCGGGCATTCCCGGGCCGCAGCAGGAGGCGATCTTTCTCGAATTCCAGCGCGGTCAGCCGAGCGCCGAGGACCAGGCCGGCTTCGGGCTCGGCCTGTCGATCGTCCGCCGCTTCGCCAACGCATTGAACCATGAGGTCGGGCTGGCGTCGCGCATGGGCCACGGCTCGACGTTCAGGCTCGCGCTCGACCGGGCGGACCCGGCCGCCGTGCTGCCGGATCCGCATCCTGCCGAGCACGTCGAGCATGATTTTGGCGGGCTCGAAGGCGCAAAGATCCTGCTGATCGAAAACGATCTGGCCACTGCAGATGCCATGGTCAGTCTGCTGGAAAAATGGGGCTGCGACGTCGTGGCCACGGCATCGACGACGGACGCGCTGCTGCGCCTGAGCGCGCTCGGGGCAATCCCCGAGACGATCATCGCGGACCTCCACCTGGAAGGCGACGAGAGCGGGCTTGCCGCGATCCGGGACATCCGGCAATTCCTCGGGCGAGAGGTTGCGGCGATGATCGTGACCGCCGACTATTCCGAAGACGCGGCCAGGGAAGCAAGCCAATACGGCCTCGAGATCCTGACCAAGCCGGTCAGGCCTGCGGAGCTGCGCGCGCTGTTGTCGTTCCTGCTGTCATGAGTTCGTCGGCGCCGCTCGGCCGCGGTCCGCTGATGAGATTGACGAAGTCGATCTTCTCCATCTCGACGATCGCCTTGGTCCGGCTCATGACGCGGAGCTTGCGCAGGATCTCCGAGACGTGGACCTTCACCGTGGTCTCGCAGATCCCGAGCTCATAGGCGATCTGCTTGTTCTGCAGCCCGCAGCGGATCAGATCGAGCACGCGCAGCTGCTGCGGCGTCAGTTCGTGGAGACGCTTCAGGAGATCGCGAGCAGGAAGACTGGCGCGGCGCGTGCCGGTGCCGAGCGAGCCGGCTTCGACATGGACGTCGCCTGACAGCACCGCCTTGATCGCATCGGCCAGTTGAAGCTTGGAGGTCGATTTCGAGATGTAGCCGGAGACACCCAGCGCGAGAACATGGGCGACGAGGCCCGGATCCTGATGCGCTGACACGACGAGGATCGGCGTGCGCGGCGCAGCCTTGCGGACGCGAATGACGCCGGAGAGTCCGGTCGTTCCGGGTGTCGAGAGATCGAGCAGGATCAGGTCGAATTTCGCCGGGGATGAAAGAAGATCGACGGCCATGTCGATCGATGTCGCCTCGCGCATCTCGGCATCGGCCAGAGCGGCGCGGATGGCGCTCTCCAGCGCCTCGCGAAACAGCGGATGGTCCTCGATGATGAGCAATCGAGCCACGTGCCTGTCCCCTCCCCGGCCGGACCGGAAATCCGGCTTGGTCATTGTCGCGGACCCGACATTCAAAGCAGTGCGCGCACCGCATCTTCGAGCCGATGTCAGGGCCGGAGCAACAGCGATAGCGCGGAGGTCGGTCGCAATCAACGGCCAAGATCAACGCCCAAGATCAACGCCCAAGACGTCGGCGATGTCGCGACGGCCGCGACGTCTTGCGCCGCAGCAATTCCGCTACGGGTTTCTGCGCGAGGCGGTGCGCGGTCCCTGACGGTCGGCCGGCGCGGGCAGCGCGATCTTGCCGATCTCGATGACCGCCTTGTTGCGGCTGAACAGGCGGAGCTTTCGCAGGATCTCGGTGATGTGCGCCTTGACGGTCGACTCCGCGAGCTGAAGCTCGCCGGCGATCTGCCGGTTCTGATAGCCACGCCTGATCAGGTCGAGCACGCGAAGCTGCTGCGGGGTCAGCTCCGCGAGCCTCGCCTGCAGCGCGCGCGAGGAGCCGTTGCCCTGTCGCTCCGCCGCGGGCACGAAGTCCTTCGGGACCGAGATCGAGCCGCTGAGCACGCGCTCGATCGCCGACGTCAGCTCTCGCTTCGAGGTCGACTTCGGCAGATAGCCGGCGGCGCCGAGCGACAGCGCCTCGCGCACGACGTTCGGGTCTTCCTCACTCGAGACGATGGCGACCGGAAGCCGCGGATGCGTGGCGCGCAGTTGCAGGAACCCCGAGAAGCCCACGGCGTCGGGAAGCGTCAGGTCGAGCAGCGCGAGGTCGATATCGGGTGCTCTTGCGAGGCTGGCGAGCGCATCGGCAATCGACAGCGCCTCGAAGATCTCGGCATCCGGATGCGCCAGACGCACGGCATTGCCGAGCGCTTCGCGAAACAGCGGATGATCGTCGATGATCAGGAAGCGCGTCATGTCCGACTCTCACTTGCCGCCGGCACGGACCGGGTGATCCCGACAGGCCGGGCCGCCCGATGTCCGCCTCCTTCAATTGGCCGTTTCGGACGTCTGCACGGTCAGCAGGAATGAATAGATGCTCTCGAACTGGTCGTCGGTAAAGACCTCCTTCCAGGCGGGCATGCCCTTGGAAGGACGGCCTTCATGCACCGTGCTCCAATATTTGTCGCGCATGTCCTCGCCGTAGCGGGTCTGCAATCGTCGCAGGTCGATGCGCCGTTCCGCCTGCACGGCGTCGGGTCCGTGACAATGCGCGCAGGTGCCGTTGAAGATCTCCTTGCCCAGCGTCACCGCCTCGGTCTTCGACTGGCCCGCGGTCGAGTCCGAAACCCTCGTCACGGCGGACTCGGCAACCGGCTGGCGCAGAAGCCGAGCAGGCTCGATCAGCGACGCCAGCCTGATCGGACGCGGCACGGCGCCGAGCCTGATCGACGGCTCGCTCGGCAGCCCGTATTTGACCGCCAGCTCGGCGATCCCGGCTGCGAGCTTCGGCAATGCGGCGTCGATCTGATCGCGCAATTGCGTGGAGCTCTTGGCGAGGCCGATCGCGGCATCCCAGGACAGACCGTCGCCCTCGACCGGCTGGATCCGGAAGCTGCCCTGGTAGGTCGTCTTGTTCAGCCAGCCTGCGACCGGTCCCCAGACGAAGGCGATGTCGACCTTGCCCTTCGCCAGCGCCGCCAAGCCCTCGTCCGGCGTCAGCACCGTCACCTTCTCGATGTCATCAAGCTGGGCCAGCAGGTTCTGCGGCGTGGTCTGATATTGCACGGCGACCCGCTTGCCGCGAAGGTCGTCGATGCCATGGACGACCAACGTCTCGCGGCTGACGAGTGCGTAGGTTTCGGTCGCGATCTTCTTCGAGAAGATCACTGCCGGCCCCATGAAGTCCGCTGACAGCGGCAGGCCGATCATCGCGTCGCACTGCTTGCCGAGCAGCGTCACGCGCACGGTTCGCTTGCCGAAATAGGATTTGTACCAGTCATACGTCACGGGGCGACCGAGCTCGCGTGACAGCGCCTGGCCGACCTCGAGATAGAATCCCGGCTGCGCCGGATTGTCGCTTGAAAACGGAAGATTGGTCGGATCCGCACAGAGCCGCAGCGGCTCCATCTCATGAACCAGGGCTGCGGCCGGCGCGGTCAGCAGGGTGCAGGCCGTCAAGGCGACGAGAGCCGTCGCGCGTGCTGCCGGTTCGGCGGCGGCCCGTCCATTCGAGCCAGTCTGTCGGCGATTCAGGCGCATCCTCGGTCCCTCGATCTTGTTTGTTGTTTGGATGGTACGGCTCGCCCTCGCGAGCGGGCCGTGTTGCTTCGTCCGCTCGACGCGGATTGGCCGAGCGCTGCGCGTGTCCCCGCGGCCGGGGACACGCGCAGCCGTCGCGAACGTTGCGGCTATTGGACCGCGAACACGAACAGGGCGCCGCCTTCAGGAGCTGCGTTCGTCATCTTCTTGCCGATCTCGCCCAGGAACGCCGGGATCGAGGCGGTGCGGCCGACGACGACGGCGACGTACTGCTTGCCGTCGACCGAATAGGTCACCGGACCGGCGCCGATGCCGGAGCCGAGATTCTTCTTCCACAGGATCTTGCCGGTCTTGGCGTCGATGGCGCGGAAGTCGCCGTGCAGGTTGCCGGAGAACACCAGGCCGCCGGCGGTGCTCAGCGTGCCGCCGTTGAACGGAAGGTCTTCCTGAATCGACCAGACCTTCTTGTTGTTCACGGGATCCCAGGCGATGAGCTCACCGAGGAATCCGCCGGGCCCTTCCTTGGTCGGGAATTCCGCGCCGAGATAGAACACGCCGCGCTTGTACGAGACGTCGCTGACCGACCAGTCCATGCAGACGTTGTTCGTCGGGATGTAGACCAGGCCGGTGTCCGGATTGTACGACATCGGCTGCCAGTTCTTGCCGCCGATCAGGTTCGGGCAGACGTCCTTGACGGGATGTCCGGGGCCCGGCCGCTTGTCCGGATCCTCGACCGCGCGCAGCGTGGAGGTGTCCCATTTCTGCGCCCAGTTCGCGAAGACGTACTTCTCGGCCGAGATCACCTTGCCGGTCTCGCGATTGGCCACGAAGAAGAAGCCGTTGCGATCGGCCTTCATCAGCGTGGGAACGGCTGCACCGCCAACCTTGAGGTCGGCGAGAATGGCCTCGTTGACGCCGTCATAGTCCCAGGCATCGGCCGGCGTGGTCTGGATGTGCCACTTGATCTTGCCGGTGTTCGGATCGAGCGCCAGCGTGGACGCCGTATACAGATTTGTCAGCTTGCCGAAATCGCCATTGCCGGTCGAGCGCACGGCGGTGTTCCAGGGACCTGGGTTGCTCGTGCCCCAATAGACCGTGTCGCTCTTCGGATCGTAGGAGCCGACCAGCCAGGCCGCGCCGCCGCCATGCAGGCCGGTGTCGCCCTTCCAGGTCTCGCTGCCGGGCTCGCCGGGCGCGGGCACCGTGTAGGTCTGCCAGACCATCTTGCCGGAGTTGATGTCGTAGGCCTGAAGCGAGCCGCGCACGCCGTACTCGCCGCCGCCGAAGCCGGTGATGACCTTGTCGCGCACGACCAGCGGCGGCGAGGTGATCACCGAGCCCTGCTTGTAGTCGACCACCTTGGACGTCCACAGCTCCTTGCCGGTAGCGGCATCGAGCGCGGTCAGCTTGCCGTCGAGCCGGCCGACGAACAGCTTGCCGTCGGCATAGGAGATGCCGCGGCTGTTCACGTCGCAGCAGGCATATTGCAGCGTGTCGTCCGGAATCTCAGGCTCGTAGGTCCATTTGCGCGCGCCGGTGGCGGCATCCAGCGCATAGACGTATTTCGGTCCCCATGAGGTCGAGACGTAGAGCGTGTTGCCGATCACGATCGGCGAGGCCT
The DNA here is from genome assembly GCF_032381435.1 of Bradyrhizobium sp. SZCCHNR1002. NCBI lineage: Bacteria > Pseudomonadati > Pseudomonadota > Alphaproteobacteria > Hyphomicrobiales > Nitrobacteraceae > Bradyrhizobium > Bradyrhizobium sp. SZCCHNR1002. The sequence goes on along the minus strand of NZ_JAUHIS010000001.1, from coordinate 359,132 downwards.
CGTTCGAGCGCAGCGAGGCCAGCGAGAACGAATACACCAGCGACAGCTTGCCGGCGTTCTCGGTGGTGATCTCCTTCAGCGGACTGAACCGGGTGTTGCCGTAATCGTGCCCGGCCATCGCCCAGGCGCCCGGCTCGCTGGCAGCCTTCAGCGCCGAGTCGTTGGCGCGGACGCCCAGCGTGCCGGCAACGAGGAACGCAACCGTCGAGATGCCAGCCAAGAATCTCCTGCTCGTGAAGTTCATCAGTTCCCTCCGCTTATGTCTTTGTTGTGGTCGTATGGCGCGTGCGCCAGGCCCGAGATGAGCGGTCGCGCTGCGAGCAACGGGGCGATTACAGCATCAGCTCTGCCCGGCTCTCATAGGCGGAAGGTAGTAGGCGCGCGGGATCGGGGCCGAACGCCGATTATCACGACCGTTCATCGACTTACCGAAATTTCATCACCTGTGTGCGGAAGGATCGTCATTGCCGGGATGAACAGGCGCGCCTCCACTGCGCGGTCTCGTTGCAGCCTGGCGTCCTCGCGGTTGCACACCGAGGGACGCCCTCTCTCGAGATGACGCCTCGAACAAGCCGGGCCGAACGGCGGCATCTTCTGGTTCGGACGCGGCCGCCCGCTGGAATACGCAGGGCTCGGTGCCGGACAGGGAAAGCCGGCGCAAAGCTCGCTTTTGGCCTGCTGACGCCTCGCACTCCGCGGGGTCGCACGAGCTGTGATCAAGCTGATTTGGCCCGTCCAGACCTTCTGAAGAAAATAATCTTGTTGCTATTTTTCCGAATACATGATTGAGTGTCGCCATCCTGGACCCGCCGAGAGGGGCGCTTCGCGATCGTCACGAGACGTGGGGTCTGGGGATGCGGTGGCCGCAGGCGTGCTGCAGCGGGCTCACGGGCTCGCCGACGAACGGCAGGTGTGCGGACGTGAAGACGCGTGGTCCTGGCGCCCCGATGCTGGCGCCAAGTCGTCGGGCGATGATCCCGAGGGCGACGGTGGCTAAAGAGCCGGACACCGGGGAGATCGCGACATAAGCGTGAAAACCATCGCGCGGGGAATGCCGGGATGTCTCGGCTGAACCTGTGGTTCCTGCCGCCTGCATTTTTTTCGCAGGCGGGCCATGGGTGCGGCCAGCGCCCGGCATTCCCCGCGCCCTCTCATTCTCGAGGGCGGAACGAGCGGCACAACTCGGACGCGATCGCGCCGCGGGACCGCAGCCCCTCGCCCGAACGAAGGGCGCGAGGCCGCGACAAACCGCAAACAGATTTGAATTTGGGGAGAGAGGGATGGTGCGCTCGGAGGGCGGTCGCATCTACTGCGATTTCGATGGCTTGCCAAAGTCATCACCACGCATAGCGGACGACGCCTTTGCCGGCATAGCTCTTCGTCACATGGGAGAACTCGCCTTCGAAGGTCGCAGCGGCGGACCAGCCGTTCAGCCATTTCATTTCTGCGGAGGCGGTGGTGAGTGCGGAGTCCGCTGCCGGTCGTGCGCCGCTGACGACAAAGCTCGTGCCGGGCAGCGCCTGGAACGTCGCAGCGACCGAACGGTCCGGATTGAAGTCGTGCGCCCAGGCGGCGCGGCCGCGCAGGGTGAGAACCGCGTTCTGCATGGCAAAGGACTTGTCGGTGCGCAGGCCGAGTTCGCTGCGCGTGGCGGTCACGCTCCTGGCGGCATAAGCCAGCGCGAAGGCGTTGCTCCCGGAGACCACCGTTTCGGCATAGGCCGGCAGGGTGAACGTCGTGAACTGGCCCGCGGCATATGGCGTGAGGCCGAAGCCGCCGGCCCGCGGCGCAACGAGGCGATAGCCGCCCTCGATACGTCCGCTCCAGGCATTGGCACTGAACTCGGCACGCAGGCGATCGACGCCGGCGAGCGTCACGGTGCGATCGGTGGTGACATCCTGCCAGCCATAGGCCAGCGCCGCGGTGATGTAGCTCGGGCCATTGGTGTGCCGGAGATAGGCGCCGGCCTGGAACAGGTCCGAGCGGCCCGTGCCACCGCCAGTCACGGAGAAGCTGGTGCCACCGCCGGCGAGCGCGAAGCCGGCCAGCGTTCGTGGCGAGAAGGCGTACTCGGCGCCGGCGGCGGTGCCGAACAGCCGGCCGGTCACACTGTTCGATCCCTGCGCGGTGCTGCCGTCCGTGGTCTGCGATCCGCCGAAGCCTGCAGCCCACACGTTCCAGCGCTGCTCGAAGGTCTCGGCCGGTGGCACCTTGGCGAGCATCGCATAGGCGTCGCGCCCGGCGCCTGCCGGCCCGTGGTCGGCATAGGCCGGCGGCGCGGATGCCGCCGCTTCGCGGCCCGTGCTGAAGGGATCGGTCAGCAGGCCCATGAACTCGCCCATCGCCTGGAACGTGGTCGCTTGCGACCCCGCCGCGGTCTCGCCGGACGCCTGCGTCAGGCCGGCGGCCGTGAGCGAGCCGTAGATCAGCGGGATGCTGCCATTGCCGTTGAAGGAGTTGACGAGAGCGTTGCCGACATTCTGCTGATTGCCGCCCGGTCCGCTGCCCGGCGGCGGGACGAAGCTCAGCGTCAGGTTCAGATAGGCGTGGGTGGCGTCGTAGCTCAGCTCGGTCCGGAAGTTCGACGAGAGGTTGGTATCGACCCGCGGGGTGAACGCGCCGCTGACGCTGCCGGCGGTCAGGATCGTGTACCGCCGGCCGACGTTGCCGCCCGCGAACGCCGCATTGACGGTTGCGCCGCCCAGTGTCGCCGCGCCGGTCACGTTGACGAAAGAGGCCGTCGCCGGATTGACCTCGACGAGATAACGGGCGCCCGACTGGAACGCGAGATTGCCGGAGATCGCGAGCGATGTGCCGGCGGTGCCGTTGCCGCCCAGCAGCGAGCCGCCGCTGTTGATCGCCGTGCCGCCGACCGTTCCCGTGCCCATCAGCGTGCCGTTCGCATCCACCGTCACCCCGATCGAGGTCGCGATCGAGCCGTCCACGCGCAGCACGCCGCGGTCGACGCGTGTCGCACCCGCATAGGTGTTGGCGCCCGTCAGGGTCAGCATGCCCGCGCCGGTCTTGACCAGCGAACCACTGCCGGAGATGACGCCGCTCACCTCGGTCGAAAAATCGTTCGAGCCGACGGTCAGCTCGTTGGCGCCGAGGAGGTAGTTTCCGGCTCCGGCGATCGATCCCGCGCTCAGCCTCTGGAGGCTGCCGGGACCGAGGCTGTCCGAGAAATCAACGATACCTCCGGCGTTGTTGATGAGGGCAGCGTTTCCGGCCGTGCTGGTGTTGTGGAATTGCAGGCTGCCGTTGTTGGTGATGGTGGCGTTGCCCGCCGTGCTGAAATCGAAGAACGACAGAACGCCGGCGTTGGTGATGGCGGCGCTGGCTGCCGTGCCGCTGCCGCGGAAGTCCAGGATGTTGTTGTTGGTGATGGCGGCATGGCCAGCGCTGCTGAAGACTTGCAGACTGCCGGTGTTGGCAATGCTGGCACTGCCCGCCTCGCTCGATTGGAGGAACTGGATGGTGCCGGCATTGGTGATCGTGGCATTGCCCGCCGTGCTGGTGTCAATGAAATCCATGCCGCCAGTGTTGGCGATCGTGGCGTTGCCTGCCGTGCCGGTGCGGGCGAAAAGCAGGTATGAGTTGTTGATGATGATGGCGCTGCCCGCCGTGGCTTCGTCGAAAGTCAGGCCGTAACTCAAACTGCTGTTGATGATGGTGGCGCTGCCGGCCGTGCTGCCATTGATAAACTCGAGGTAGCTGTTGTTGGCGATGGTGGCGTTGCCCGCCGTGCTGGCGTCCTGGAAATGCACGGAGCCATCGTTGGTGATGGTGGCGCTGCCGGCCGTGCTGGTGTCATGAAAACTCAGGACACCGTTGTTGTTGGCGATGGTCGCGCTGCCTGCGGTGCTGGCATTGCGGAAATCGACGTAACCGAAGTTGCTCGTGATCGCCGTACCGCTCATGTCGGCGTTGACGACATTCAGCGTGGACCAATTGCCGACGGTGATCGCCCCCAGAATGGAGCCGACTCGGCTGGCAGTGCCGAGTTGCAACGTGCTGCGACTGTTGGAGGAGGCGCTGGTGATGGTTGTGCCACCGGTATAGGTGTTGGCGCCGGTCAGCGTCAGCGTGCCCGCGCCGGTCTTGTCCAGCCTGCCGCCGATGCCGGAGATCACGCCGCTCATTTCGGTCGAGAGATCGTTCGAGCCGACAATCAATCGATTGGAGCCGAGGATGTAATTGCCGGCCCCCGCGATCGACCCGGCGGTCATCGACGTGTCGACGCCCGAGATATCGACAGTGCCTCCCGCCTGGTTGATGAGGGCGGCATTGCCGCCCGAGCTGACGTCGAGGAATTGCAAAGTGCCGCTGTTGGTGATGGTGGCGCTACCGCCCGTGCTGGCGTCGCGGAAGGTCAAGGTGTCATTGTTGGTGATGGCGGCGCCGCCGGCGGTGCTCGTGCCCAGGAAGTTCAGATAGTGGTTGTTCGAAATATTGGCACTGCCCGCCGTGCTGGCTCCGCTAAAGTCCAGGCCGCCATTGTTGGTGATGGTGGCGCTGCCGGCCGTGCTGCTGCCGTAGAAGAGCATGACGCTGTTATTGGTGATGGTGGCATTGCCGGCCGTGCTGGTCTCGACGAAATTCAGGGCGTTGCTGTTCGTGATGGCGGCGCTGCCGCCGGTGCTGCTGTTGCGGAACTCCATGAACCCGCCATTGGCGATGGCGGCGCTGTCGGCAGTGCTGGCGTTGTAGAAAGTCAGGCTGCCGAGGTTGGTGATGCTGGCGCTGCCGCCATTGATGGCGATGCCGGCTCCGGTGAAATCCTGGGTCGTGGAGGCCGCGATATCGAACGCGTAATTCGAGGCTGCGGCATTGAACGTCCAGCCGCCGAAGGTCCCGGAAGACCCCAGCGTCAACGCGGTCGTGCTCGAGGCGCCGAACGTGGCCGTGCCGGTCGGCACGCTGCCCGGGGTCCAGTTGTTCGCGTCGTAGAAATCGTTCGACCCCGGAGTGGTCTGCCAGCTCGCGTCCTGCGCCCGTGCCGGCCCAGTCGCCGGGAGCATCCAGACCAGAGCCAGTGCCGACGACGTCAGCAGCGCGCGCCGCAGGCGGAGCGTCGCCACGAAACAATATTTCCCTGTATTCAACGCTTTCCCCTCTCGCTGACCGCGAGTCCGCGAGGGGAGTCATCTCATTGGCCGGGGGTGGTGTCTTGATAAGGGGGCCGGCAGCTTTCTGAAGATTTCTGATATTTGCGTTTCAGACCCGATTTTCGGGCATTTTCGACAGACTTCCGCTTATAAGCCGGCGAGAGGGACGCTTTTGGGGGATAGATTGCTTCGTTTCGCGGGCTTCGTGCTGGACCAGCAGGTCGCGGAGCTGCGCAGGCCTGACGGCGGGGTGATCAAGCTCCGGCCGAAGACCTTCGAAATGCTACGGCTTTTCGCCACCAGCGGCGGCCGGGTCCTCAGCAAGCAGGAGCTGATCGACGCGGTCTGGCCGGACGTCCATGTCGGCGAGGACAGCCTGTTCCAATGCATCCGCGAGCTTCGCACGGCGCTCGGAGACGACCGGCGGCAGTTGATCAGGCTCGCATCCGGCGGCGGCTATCTGCTGACGGCGGAGGTTGAGGTCGAGCCCGAGGTCACGGCGGGCGGCGAGGTGGCTCCGCTCGCCCAGGCCGTGGAGACGAGTCCCCCGGCGCCCGCCAACGGTGCCGTGATACAGGCAACGTCGCAACGCTCAATCTTCGGTTTCAGCCGGCGGGCCATGGTCGCCGCAATGGCCGGGCTTGGTGCGATCGCGGGGCTTGCGGTGGCTGCACCGGTGTTGAAGCCGGACCTCCTCTTCAGGCGAACGCCGCCGCGCATCGCCGTGATGCCCATCGTTGACGCCAGCAGCGATTCGCGCGGCGTGGTGATGGCGGCGGAGGTCACCGGCCGCCTCGTGGACGGTTTTGCCAAGATCCAGAACGTCAGCGTGGTCGCGCCACGATCGGCGGCGGTCGCAGGCGTCGAACCCGCCGGGCTGCCTGCCGCATCATCCGATTACGAAATTCGCGGCGAGTTGCAGCATGGCGATCAATCCTGGACGCTGCGGGCGCGCATGATCAAGACGACCACCGGCGAGGTTCAGGCGGTCGCCGCCGCTTCGGTCGCCGCTGACGAGGCGGACGCGCAGCTTGCGCAGTCCCGCCTCGCCGCCGGCGTGGGTCATGTCCTTGCCCGCCGCCTCAACGAAATGCTGGAGCCCAGCGCGCCGCCGTCCAGCCCGCGCGGATCGTCCGCGGGCGGTGACAAGGTAGCCCTCGAGCAGGCGCTCGCATCGATCAATCAAACCACGCGCGAGCGCTATGGCGCGGCGCAGTCGATGCTGCAAAATGCGCTCACGGAGGATCCCGACAATGTCGACCTCGCCGTCGCGCTTGCCTCGCTGCAGATGCGCGGAATTCAGATGGTCTGGTTCAGCCCGGAGGAAGCGGCCGCGGTCGAGGCCAGGGCCGACGCGACGCTTGAGCGGGCGCTACGGTCGAAGCCGAATTCCATTCCGGTGCTCGAGGCCCATTGCCGCTTCCTCAGCGCCACCAACCATTTCGTCAAAAGTCTCGTGACCTGCGCCAAAGCCTTGAGCTTCGATCCGTGGAACGGGTCTGCGCTTTATCTGATCGGCCTCGGGCAGATCTTTCTCGGCCGCTTCGACGATGCGCTCGCGACATTCCAGCAAGCCGATCGTTACGACACGCCGCCGGCCTCGCGCTGGACCTGGCTGCTCGGCGCGGGCTGGGCGAATCTCTTGATGGGACGCGACGAGGAGGCGTTGCCATGGCTGCAACGCTCGATCGCGATTACGCCGGCGACCGGCCGCTCGCATATGCTGCTCGCCGCTGCCTACCAGAGATCGGGCCGGTTCGAGGAGGCGAGAGCGGCGATGGCGGAGGGACTGAGGCTGCGTCCCGGCACGACGAAACTCAACGTCACGCCGCCTTGGAAAAATGTGAGCCCGGTGTGCCTCGCAGCCTCGGCTCGCATCGTTGAGTCCATGGTCGATGCAGGCTTGCCGGAGCAGTAAGGCCCGCTGGCCCATCTGCCGGCAAGCGCGAAATTCCGCTTCTGGGTCTTGCTGGCGGCTCCATCGCCTACAGGGCCATGCACGCGATCGACGACTACGCGATCGAGGTTCTGCTGTCCCTGGCGCTCGTCACCTCGGTGTACGCGATTGCCCTGCGGCTGCATTGCAGCGCGCCGCTTGCCGTGGTGGCGGCTGGATTGCTGATCGGAGATCGCGGCCGCAGGGGTCGACGCTCGGTCTCGTCGCCAGGCGGACGTTGTCTCTGCCGGCCAAGGCCGGCCGCTGAGCTTCGCCTCTGCCACCCGCCGGACGGACATGGGCGGGAGGAACCGCCGCTTCGAAAGAACATTCTCTTCCTGTTCATTTGATACATCCTGCCGCTCCGGCAGGCCATGAAGCCTGGACGCAGTCACTTGACCTCATCTCACAGCCATCCGCTCGGTCCCATCATCGTCCTCGTCGCAGCCGCCGCAGGCGCGCTGCTCGGTCTCTACTATTATTTGACTCCCTTGACCGGGGTCACCGGAGCGCCCGGCGTGTTGCTCGTCATCGGGTCCAGCCTGGCCCTCGTCATCGATGCCTTCATCCTGTGGCTCGGCGGGCGCGGATGGCTGTTCGGGGTGTTCTGGACGCTCGGGGTGCTCGGCGCACTCGGCACCGTCGTCGCGGCCTGGTTTCTGCACGCGTGGTGGCTCGCGGCGGCAACCGTTTTCGTCTTCGCCGGCTTGATCGTGACGCTCGCGGCGCCCTCCCAGCCGAGGAGGGTCGCGGCATGACAATCCGTACGCTGCTCCGTCGAACGCCAGCTGCGGCGCTTGCACTCGCGATGGCCGCCGCGCTGCCGTCGGCCGTCGCCCAGAACGACACGAACAATCCGGCGGCCACCTCCGGGGGCATCCCCAGTGAGGGCCAGCATGATCAGTCGCTGCCGCGTGGCAATGTCGAAAACCCATCGTCGGCACCGGCCAGCAGCCCACAAAGAACGACCAACGCAGCGACGCAGCAGCCGTCCGCAAGTCTGCCCGCGCCGAAGCCGATCGCGCTCGTCCCGGAGCATCCCACCTGGAATACGTTTCACGGCCAGCTCAACGCGCAGAAGTACTCTCCCCTCGCCCAGATCACGGCCGACAACGTCAAATCGCTGGTGAAGGTCTGGGAATATCACACCGGTGACGTGTCGGACGGCTCGGGCGATCTGCCGACCAGCGTCTGGTCCGCCACGCCCATCTTCGCCAACGACACGCTCTACATCGGCACGCCGTTCTATCGCGTCATTGCGCTCGACCCCGGCACCGGCCAGGTCAGATGGACCTTCGACTCCAAGTCGACGCTGAAGGCTCTGACCCAGCCGGCGCTGAAAAATCGCGGCGTCGCCTATTGGCAGTCGCCCGCTCCCGTCGCCGGCCAGCCGTGCCAGAAGATCGTCTATCTCGGCACCATGGACGCGCAGCTGTTTGCCATGGATGCCGACACCGGAAAGCTCTGCCGCGACTTCGCGAACAACGGCGTCCTCAACGTCGACCAGTGGAACGACGTGAACAACAAATACCCGTTGTCGCTGCTGCAGCCGCCGACGGTCGCGGGCAATCACGTGATCGTCGGCTGGGCCGGCAAGGACTGGGCCTATGCCGAGGCTCCTCCCGGCACCGTCTTCTCGATCGATCCGCAGACCGGCCAGCGGCAATGGTCGTTCGCCGCGCTGCCGCCGGAGATCGCGCCGCGCACCGGCACCGCCAATGTGTGGACGGGCATGTCGGTCGATGAAGGCCTGGGGCTGGTCTATCTCCCCGTCTCCAGCCCCTCCCCGAACTACTGGGGCGGCAACCGCACCGAGACGATTCCGCTGGCCACCTCGACGACGGCGCTCAATCTCGAAACCGGCGAAGTCGTCTGGTCGCGGCAATGGGTGCATCACGACATCTGGGATTACGACATCAACTCCGCGCCGACATTGATGGACATCACCGTCAACGGCCAGCAGATCCCGGCCTTGATGCAGGCGACCAAGATGGGATTCCTGTTCGTCGTCGACCGCCGCACCGGCAAGGACGTCTGGCCGATCGAAGAGCGCAAGGTGCCCGGCGGCGACGGTTCGATCCAGGGCGAAGTCTACGCGCCGACTCAGCCATTCCCGACCAAGCCGGCGCCGCTGCTCGATCAATCCAGGAAGCCTCCCATCTGGTGGGTCGCCGACGCGCTCGGGCTCGGCCAGTGCTCGCGGCTGTGGAAGAGCCTCAACTACGCCGGCATGTACTCGCCGCCGACGCATAAGGACAACGGGGTTCTCGCCTATCCCGACTCCGCCGGCGGCGTGCAGTGGGGCGGCGTCGCGTTCGATCCGCGCGGCAAGACCGCGATCGTCAACTTCTCGCACGTGGTGCAGTCCATCAAGCTCTACCCGCGGACGGAATATGAGCAGCGTGCAGCCGGCTCGGGCAACGAGCAGGGCTTCTATCCGCAGGACGGCGCGCCCTATGGCATGTCGCTCGACAACGCGCTGAACTGGCTCGGCATGCCCTGCTGGGCACCGCCCTTCGGCGAAATCGCCGCCATCGACATGTCCACCGGCGACATCAAGTGGCGCCGTCCGATCGGCGCGTCACAGAAATGGGGCTTCTACATGCCGGAGTCGATGGGCTCGGTGACGATCGGAGGTCCCGCGGTGACGGCCGGCGGCGTGATCTTCATCGGCGCCTCGATGGACGCCAAGGTGCGGGCCTATGCCTTGTCCGACGGCAAGGAGCTGTGGTCCGACATCGTCCAAGCCCCTGCGGTCGCCAATCCGGCCGTCTACGAATACAAGGGCCGCGAGTACGTTGCCTTCGTCGCCGGCGGCAACACGATCCTCAAGGACCAGGTCGGCGATCAGGTGGTGGTCTATGCTCTGCCCCAGCGACACTAGGGATCGGCGTTCCGCCGCGATGTCGGCACGCTCGCAACGCCTCCGGTCAGCAATCGTCATGGCTCAACACGCCGGCCAAGGCGCGTCGCCTCGTCGATGGCCCCGTCGATCTGGGCAATGCGCCGCCCGAGGCGGGCCTCGACGTCTGCGGTCAATCGCTGGATGATTTCCTTCAAGTGAGCAGATCGTCGGCATTTTGAAGGAGCACGAGGCTGGCGTTCCCGCCGGAGATCCAAGCTGCAAGCATAGCGTGAGCGACGTCAGCAAATAGAAGCAGGGCCAACTGCGGCGGAATGGACCTCTTGGAGGCCAAGCGGCTGAAGATCCGGGAGGATGAGAACACGTAGCCGAAGCGGCCGCGGGCGGGTTGCCATGTCCGACTATGCGTCAAGGATCTCCTAGCAAAGAAGCAGTCACGCCGGCGGCGAAGCGGAAGGTGTCGTACACCTCAGGGGCGTTCACGGAATCGATCGGTTGGCGCATAAAGCCACTGTCTGTTGCGGAATGACGGTCAGATATCAGACGAGCCGGTCGGATGACGCAAAGCTGCGGCACATCATTTGCGCATGCAGCTCAAGCGGGATGGCTACCTAGTCAGTGACAAGGAGGTATTCCGGCTGTACCGAGGAACGGCGCACGGACTCTCGCTTGGGTCGTGCACTACTTGGCCATGACCTGCACGAGCCAAGTAAGCTGTTTGCCCAACTTCAGCAGCAGCCGCAACGCGGGCAACGCCAGCCCCTCCCCCTGACTGCACTCATAATGGCGCCCTGCCTACCAACTTGCCGATGCGCCAGTGGCCAAAGGTCAGGCACGGCCCCCCTGCGTCGCGCGGTGTGCCGTGCCTCCTACAGAGCTTGCTGCGAGGCCTACACGTGCCACGCCGTGGCGATCGAGGCTTGCAGGGTCGGGTCATTCGGCGCAGCCTGGTTGGTGGCGCCAGTCAAATCAAAACCGGCATGGCTCGACGAATGGCTCGCCATCGCCTGCACCAATTGTGCGATCTGGCTGTCGATCTTGAGGCCCGGCGCGGTGATTTCCTGCAGCGGGATCGAGTTGCTGCTGAACCAATCAAGCGCGCTGGTCTGGCTCGCGCTAGGGCTCTCGAGCATTGAGCTGGTCATCGCCAGCGAGGTCGGGTTCGGCGGATCGATATTCGTCACCGTGGTAATGCTGTTGACAACCGGAGCAGCAGGCGTCGAGGACGTGACCGGCAACTTGAACACGACGCCGCCGGTGCCGCCGAGGTAGGTGGTTCCGTAAAGACTGCCACCGGCGTCCATGAACAGGCTCGCGCCGGGCCCTTTGCCATTGTTGCCATTGAACGACGTCAGCACCGTGGGCGTGCTGCTATAGCCGGTCGCCGTCTTTGTTAGCTCGAAGATCGTTCCCTGGTTGTTTGTTCCTCCGTTGAGCGTCGTGCCGAACAGATTGCCCGCAGCATCCATGATTAGGCCACCGTAGGGGTTGAGCCCGTTGGTTCCGTTGAACGAGGCAAGCATGATCGGCGCGCTGCCATAGCCGTCTGCAGTCTTCACGATCTCGAAGATGGAGCCGGCATCGTTGGGTCCCCCGGCCTCTGTCGTGCCGAACAGATTCCCCTCGGCATCGGCGATCAGGCTACCGAAATACGGGTTCGAACCGTTGGTGCCGCTGAACGACACCAGCACCGTCGGCGTGCTGCCGTAGCCGCTCACGGTCTTGGCGATCTCGTAGACGGTGCCAAGATTGTTTGCCCCGCCATTGGTCGTGGTGCCGAACAGATTGCCGGATGCGTCCATGTACAGGCTAGCCATCGGGTTGGCGCCGTTGGTACCGTTGAACGACACCAGCACCGTGGGCGTGCTGCCATAGCCGCTAGCCGTTTTGGGGATCTCGTAGACGGTGCCGTAGCCGCCGGCGCCGCCGGTTGTCGTGGTGCCGAACAGGTTGCCGGCCGCGTCGATGATCAGAGCGTCTTGTGGCGCTGAACCGTCGGTGCCACTAAAGGAGGCCAGAACGACCGGAGTGCTGCTGTAGCCGGTGCTCGTCTTGACGATTTCGTAGACGGCGCCATAGCCATTGGCGCCGCCGGATCGCGCAGTGCCGAACAGGTTGCCGGCCGCATCCATCACCAGCCCGCCTCGCAGGTTGTCGCCGCTGATGCCGCCGAACGAGGCCAGCACGATCGGTGTGCTGCTGTAGCCGCTGCTGGTCTTGGCGATCTCGAACACGACACCTCCGTTGGCAGATCCGCCATTCTGGGTGGTGCCATAGAGATTGCCGGCCGCATCGCTGATCAGAGCGCTGAAAGGACGATTGCCATTGGTCGTGCCGTTGAACGAGGTCAACACCGTCGGTGCACCCGCATAGACTGCGGTGGTGTAGCCGCTGCTCCGGTCCGCCAAGGTGAACGTGGTGGTCTGGCTGCTGTTGGCCTGCCCAGCGGCCGGCGTGAAGGTGAGCGCCCGGAGCTGGCTAGTGATCGTGGTGGCGCTCCCCGATAATGTGTAGGTGCTGCCCGAGCCGCTTAGCCCGGCTCCCGACAGCGTCCCTCCCGCGCCGCTCAGCGTGATGGTCAGCGTGTCGGTTGCACCGAGATTCAGATCCGTGATCGTCACACCCGCGAACGGATGCACCGGGGTCTCCGATGTCGTCGTCTGTCCTGCGATCGTGCCGGTGATGATCGGCGCAACGCCGCCGGGCGTATCGACAATGGCCGCGCTGGCGCCGGCATTGCCATAGCTGTCGCTCACGCTGGCCACGAGATTGTTGATGGCACGGCTCGGCAACGTCACGTTGAAGGAAAACGTGCCGTCGGATTGAACGGCCGTCGTCGCCAACGCCATGCCGTTGTCGGTCAAGGTCACGGTCCGGCCGACCACGGTACCTGCGCCATCCAGGCTCACCGTCCCCGTAATAGTCTGAGCTGCGCCATAGCCGGTGGAGCCGACCCCGGTGATCGTCACCATCGGAGCAACGTTGTCCAGCGTATCGACGACCGCAGCGCTGTGGCCAACATTGCCGAAGGCGTCGGCCACGCTGGCGACCAGGGCGTTGGCGCCCTGATATGGCAGCGTCACGGTGAGCGCGAACGTGCCGTTTGGCTGAACCGTCGTCGTTCCCAGGACCGTCCCGTTGTCCGTGACGGTGACGGTCTGGCCGACAACGTTAGCGACGCCGCCGAGGCTGACGGTGCCGGTAACGGTTTTAGCCGCGACATTGCCGGCCTGCGCCGAACTCGTGATCGCGACTGTGGGCGCGACACTGTCGAGCACCACGACCGCCTCGGCGCTGGTGCCGACATTACCGTAGCTGTCGGCCACACTGGCAACCAGCGCGTTGGCGCCCTGGTTTGGGAGCGTCACGGTCAGCGCAAATGTGCCGTCGGCCTGCACGGTCGTCGTTCCCAGCACCGCGCCATTGTCGGTGACGGTGACCGTCTGACCGATCACCGCGGCAGCACCGCTCAGGCCGACCGTCCCGGTAACCGTCTGGCTGGCAATGTTGCTCGTTTCCGCGAGACCGTTGATGGCCACCGATGGCGCAATCGTGTCGAGCGTATCGACCACTGCCGCACTGGCGCCAGTATTGCCGAAGCTGTCCGTGACGCTGACGACCAGCGCGTTGGCACCCTGGTTGGGCAGCGTGACGGTCAACGAGAACGTACCGTCGGCCTGCACCGTGGTCGTCCCCAGCGACACGCCATTATCCGTGAGGATCAAGGTCTGCCCAGCGACCTTGGCAATCCCACCCGATGTCACCGTGCCCGCGATGGTCTGGGTCGCCACATTGCTGGAGACCGCAGGGCTAGTGATCGTCACGGTCGGCGCGGTCATGTTGCGTAGATCGATCGCGGTGCCGCTGGCGCCGAATTGGAGCAGTTCGACCACGGGGCCCGCGGCCTGGAACTGGTCCTTGATGGTCAGCGTCTCACCGCTCGACAAAATGCGAACGAGAAGGTCGTTGCCGCTGCGCGTGATGTCAACGTCGGCCTGGTTCAATCCCAAGAGCTTGACGACATCATTGCCGGTGTTGGTCGCAGCCTCCTGGATCACATCGTTGCCAGATCCTACCCTGAAGAGATAGGTGTCCGCACCTCCGGCCCCGTTGAGGAGATCGTTGCCGCCACGGCCGTCGATGATCTCCGCATTCGCCGTCCCGTTGATCGTGTCCGCGGCGTCCGTGCCGAGAATGACCGGCTGGTTGGTGACGATGCTGGCAACATTCTGCGCGGTCCAGGTGACGCCGTCGCTGAAGCTCACGCTCGCCAGATTGCCGCCGCTGAACTGGCCTTTCACCGTGACTGTGTTGCCTGTCAGCGTGTTCTCGATCACGAGATCCGCGCCGTTACCCGGCCGGCTGAGGATGACGGCCGTGGACGCGATGTCCTGTATCACCAGCAGATTGTCGCTCGTGTTGTCCTCGATGACATCATTGCCGCCGGCCGAGTTGTAGATATAGGTGTCCGATCCGCTGCCGCCGTTCAGATAGTCGTTGCCGGCGCCACCGTTGAGCGTGTCGTTGCCGCCAAGACCGTACAACGTATCGTTGCCGCTGGTGCCGACGATTACGTCGTTGTTCTGATCGAAGCCGGTGATCGTCGTCGCGCCGGCCGCCATCTGCTGCGCGATATAGGCGCTCTCCAGCTGCTGCTTGCTCCACACCGTGCCGTCGCCGAGCACCACCTGCTCCAGGCCGACACTGCTGCCGCTGTCGAACGAGACCATGCGGACCGATCCCGGCTGGTCGCTGAAGCTCAAGGTCACATCGCTGCCGCTGCGGCTGATGACCAGATTGGCCGCGGTCAGCCCCGTGCCCAGGACCAGCCTGTCGTTCGAGCCGTCGAACGCCGTGCCATCCGTGATCACGTCGTTGCCGTCGCCGGCATTGTAGACATAGGTGTCAGAGCCGCCGCCGCCGTCCAGCGTGTCGTCGCCGCGGTTGCCGGTCAGCGTATCGTTGCCGCCGAGACCATACAGCGTGTCGTTGCCGCTGGTGCCGCCGATCACGTCGCTGTTCTGGTCGAAGCCGGTGATCGTCGTCGCGCCGGCCGCCATCTGCTGCGCGATATAGGCGCTCTCCAGCTGCTGCTTGCTCCACACCGTGCCGTCGCCGAGCACCACCTGCTCCAGGCCGACACTGCTGCCGCTGTCGAACGAGACCATGCGGACCGATCCCGGCTGGTCGCTGAAGCTCAAGGTCACATCGCTGCCGCTGCGGCTGATGACCAGATTGGCCGCGGTCAGCCCCGTGCCCAGGACCAGCCTGTCGTTCGAGCCGTCGAACGCCGTGCCATCCGTGATCACGTCGTTGCCGTCGCCGGCATTGTAGACATAGGTGTCGGAGCCGCCGCCGCCGTCCAGCGCGTCGTTGCCGCCGTTGCCGGTCAGCGTATCGTTGCCGCCGAGGCCGTACAGCGTATCATTGCCAGCGGTGCCGCCGATCACGTCACTGTTCTGGTCGAAGCCGGTGATGGTCGTCGCGCCGGCCGCCATTTGCTGCGCGATGTAGACGCTCTCCAGCTGCTGCTTGCTCCACACCGTGCCGTCGCCGAGCACCACCTGCTCCAGCCCGACGCTGCTGCCGCTGTCGAATGCCACCATGCGGATCGACCCCGCCTGGTCGCTGAAGCTCAGCGTGATGTCGCTGCCGCTGCGGCTGATCACCAGATTGGCCGCAGTCAGTCCCGCGCCCAGGACCAGCCTGTCGTTCGAGCTGTCGAACGCCGTGCCATCCGTGATCACGTCGTTGCCGTCGCCCGCATTGTAGACGTAGCTGTCGGAGCCGCCGCCGCCGTCCAGCGTGTCGTTGCCGCCGTTGCCGGTCAGCGTATCGTTGCCGCCGAGGCCGTACAGCGTATCATTGCCAGCGGTGCCGCCGATCACGTCACTGTTCTGGTCGAAGCCGGTGATGGTCGTCGCGCCGGCGGCCATTTGCTGGGCAATATAGGCGCTCTCCAGCTGCTGCTTGCTCCACACCGTGCCGTCGGCGAACACCACCTGTTCGACACCGGTACCTGCTCCACCGTCCTCGGAGACCAGGCGAACCGAACCCGGCTGATTGGTGAAGCTGATAATGATGTCGCTACCGCTACGGCTGATCAGCAGGTTCTCCGGGGCCAGACCGGCCCCCAGCGCCAGCCTGTCGACGGCGCCATCGAAGGCGGAGCTGTCGGTGATCCTGTCGTTGCCGTCGCCGGCATTGTAGATGTACGAGTCCGACCCGCCGCCACCGTCGATATTGTCGTCACCAGGTCCGGCGGCGATGATATCCGATCCGCTGGTGCCGGTCAGAGTATCATTGCCCGCCGTTCCCACGATGGTGACCAGCATGGCGCGCAGCACGGCCGGAGACCACACTGTTCCGTCCGCAAAAACGATGGTCTCGACGCCTTGTCCGTTGAGGGTGTCCAGCTCTGCCTTCAGCAGCACCGAACCGCCGTCGCTGCCGCCCGCGGTGCTGGGCGCGATCACCAGGGTGACGTCGGTCCCGCTGCGCGTCACCGACACGCGAGATGGCAAGATATCGATCAGAACGAGCCTGTCGACGCTACCATCGGCCGCTCCGCCTTCGGTGATCGTGTCGTTGCCGTCGCCGCCCTTGTAGAAGAACGTATCGGAGCCGGCGCCACCATTGAGCTGATCAGCGCCAATGCCGGCATTGATGATGTCGACCCCAGATCCGCCATTCAGCGTGTCGTTGCCGGAGGTGCCATAGATCAGCCGCCACGCCGCGCCATCGCTGAAGGAGATCGTGCTCAGGCCTTTCGCCGCAGCCCCGAGGAACGTGACACGATCGTCGGTGCCGGCAAGCGCCACGGTGACGTCGCCATTGACGGCGGTCTGGACGGTGACCTCGGATTGCGCAATCCCTGCAGCCAGCTTCAACGTCGCTCCGGTGCCGGTCAGGGTGACGTTCGCATGACCAATGCCACGCTTGACAATAACGACATCATTGGCGGAGCCGGCCGTGACGGTATCGCCGCCCGGCCCGAGCTCAAAGATGTTGGTCCCGTAGGAACTCCCGGTGAGAACGGTGTTCGCATCGGTGCCGATATAGGTGAAGGTTAGCGGCTTCGTCAGATCCCAACTCGTGCCATCCGCAAAGCGGACCGTCTCGACCGCAGCGGATGAACCGGTGAAGGCCGACTGGATCAGGACCGAGTCGGTCGAGTTGCGGAACCGGACATACAAATCACTGCCGACGCCCTGCAGGATGGCATCACCAGCGGCGAGGCCGCGGCCGAACGTCAAGGTGTCATTTCCGCCGGACTCGATGATCGTGTCCTGCCCATCGCCGGCATTGAAGATGTAGGTGTCATCACCGCCCCCACCCTGCAGCACGTCATTGCCGCGGAGCCCCTCGATCGTATCATTGGCACCGGAGCCGACGATGGTCTCGGCCGCATTGGTCCCGAGCGTGACAGTGTCGGTTCCACTGATAGCCGCGGCCAGGACGTCGGCGCTCGACCACACCGTCCCGTCGTCGAACACGATCTGCTCGATCGTTCCGGTGCCGGCAAACTGGCCCGTCAAGGTCAGCCGGCTGTTGAGATCGGCTTCGAACAGCAGCAGAGCGTTGTCGCCGCTGCGCACGCCATGAACCTGGCTCGGCACGATGCCGTGAAGCAGAACCGTATCGCCGTCGCTGCTGGCCTGATCGTCGATGATGTCGGCGCCATCGCCGAGCGTGTAGACATAGGTGTCGGCACCGCCGCGCCCGATCAGCCGGTCAGTGCCGGCGCCACCGGTCAGGATGTTTGCTCCGTCGTCGCCGCCCAGGACGTCGTCGCCACTGGTCGGCACCAGCGACTTCAAAAGAATCGCGGCACGGTCCCAGACCGTGCCGTCGGCAAATTGCACGAGATCGACGCCGCCCGTGGTGCCGACCAGCTGATTGCCCAGCACGACGCTATCGCTACTGCCGGCAATGCTCAGAACAATATCCTGCCCGCCATTGGCCTGCGTGACCACGATGTCGGTCGGTACAATGTCGGCCGCGAACTGCAGCCGGTCCACATCGGCTGCCGCGCCATTGTCGTTGATGCGGTCGGTGCCGCCGCCGCGGCCGAACAGGTAGGTGTCGTTGCCGACGCCGCCCTCGAGCGTGTCGTTGCCTCCACCGCCGGCGAGCGTATCGTCGCCGCCCGCACCATAGATCACATCATTGCCGGCGCCGCCGGTCAGCACGTTGCCGGCATAGTCGCCATACAGCGTGGCGCCCGCCGCGGTCGGCAGGGTCGCCTGCGCCAGCAGGTCCGCCCGGCTCCAGACCGTACCATCGGCGAACACGACCTGGTCGACGCCGCCGGTCTTGGCGATCAGCTGGTTCTGCAGCAGAACGCTGTCGGTCGTTCCGCCGATCGAGAGCAGCAGGTCGCGTCCGCCATTGACCTCGGTCACTGTCACGGAACCGACCGCGATGCCGGTTCCCAGCCGCAGCGTATTGACCTCGCTGCTGTTCGAGTTGCCGTTGTCGACAATCGTGTCCTGGCCGTCGCCGAGATTGAACAGATAGGTATCGTTGCCGGTGCCGCCAACCAGAACATCATTGCCCGTTCCGCCCGACAGAACGTCGTCGCCTCCGGCGCCATACAGCGTGTCGTTCCCGGCCCCGCCGTTCACCGCATTGGCGAGATAGTCACCATAGAACGTGTCGTTGCCAGCAGTCGGCGCCGTCGCCTGCGCCAGCAGCGCCGCGCGCGTCCACACCGTGCCGTCGGCGAACACCACCTGATCGACGCCGCCGGTAGCCGACACCAGTTGGTTCTTCAACGTAACCTTGTCGGTCGTGCCGCTGATCGTGAGCACGAGATCCGCGCCGCCATTCGCCTCGGTCACCACCACGTTCGCAGGCAGGATCCCGCTGCCGAACTGCAGCGTGTTGGTCTCGCCGCTCGCCGCGCCATTGTCGGTGATCGTGTCCTGGCCATCGCCGAGGTTGAACACATAGGTATCGTTGCCGGTCCCGCCCGACAGCGTGTCATTGCCGGTCCCGCCGATCAGCGTATCGTCACCTGCGCCGCCCGACAGCGTGTCATTGCCCGCACCGCCGTTTAATGTATTGGCATTGTAGTCGCCATAGAACGTATCATTGCCGCTCGTCGGCACCGTCGCCAACGCTAGCAGCGCCCCCCGATTCCAGATCGTGCCGTCCGCAAACACGATCTGATCGACGCCGCCCGCGGCCGACAGTAGCTGATTGCGCAAGGTGATCTTGTCGGTTGTGCCGGTGATACTCAACACCAAGTCACCGGTACCGGACTCCTTGACGGTTACTTGAGCCACCAAAATCCCAGCCCCGAATTGCAGCGTGTTGACCTCACCACTGCCGGCGCCATTGTCGGCGATCGTGTCCTGCCCGTCACCGCGGTTGAAGATATAGGTGTCGTTGCCGAGCCCACCCTGCAGCGTATCGTTGCCAAGACCACCAATTAGCGTGTCGTCACCGGCCTGGCCGTAAAGCGAGTCAGCTGATGGGGTTCCAGTGAGCGTGTCGTTGCCCGATGCACCAATAATCGTTGTCATTGTTCAATCCCAACAAATCGACCCATCGC
Organism: Bradyrhizobium sp. SZCCHNR1002; assembly: GCF_032381435.1. Lineage (NCBI taxonomy): Bacteria > Pseudomonadati > Pseudomonadota > Alphaproteobacteria > Hyphomicrobiales > Nitrobacteraceae > Bradyrhizobium > Bradyrhizobium sp. SZCCHNR1002. The sequence continues at coordinate 339,666 of NZ_JAUHIS010000001.1, read as the reverse complement.
TTCCATGTGCCTCGGCCAACTATTCGCGTAACGACACCAAAACCTCAGCTGCCTGCTTTAGCCCACCTTGCGCAGCTCTTTCGAGCAATTGAATCGCTTCTCCAGTCTTACCTGAGTGCAGCAAGCGAATTGCAAACAAATAGACCGTCTCTTCGTGACCACTATCAAACGCCCGCTTGTACCACCCTTCCGCCATTTCACGGTCCACCGAAATTCCGTACTCTCCGTGCTCCAAATACCACGCCAAATGATGCTGAGCATCAGCATTTCCAGACGTAGCTGCACGCCAGAGCCAGCGGTTTGCTTCTTCTACGTCCATCGGCATTAAGTCTCCGAATCTGTATGACTGGCCAAGCTCCCATTGCGCCTCGGCGTCACCTGCGTCTGCCAGCTTACGCAATTCGGAACTCCAACGCGCGACCTCACCATCAATATGAGGAATGGCCTCGCCATCGCGGGACCATCTAGCTAGCGTCAAACACGCCACTGGGTCTCCACTATCGGCGCACTCCCTAATCAATTGCGTCGCGACCTCCAGCCGATCATTGTTGTATGCGTCGATTGCAGCCAAAAACTTCGCAGATCGCATTTTCATTCTTCGCCTCCTCCGCGCCCCCTGAACCCGGACCGACGTCCTCCTCCCATGTAGCCAAGTCGCTCCAACTGCGTTGCTGTCGGCCCACCCCTATGAAATATCTGTCGATTGACTCTGTCGAAAAACCTCTTCTCTCCCTCTGTAAGGCTCTCGCAGACCTTTCGCATTTGCTTACTTTTACGATAAATTTCATCATCTTCTGGCGTAAGTGGGCGCCAATTTTCCGTCGAAACTCTGGCTTCATTGCCCGCTGAGTCTTTCACATGAATATGATAGCTCTCGCCCGCCCCAGCCCTCGCATGCTCGTTTCCTCCGGCAGGCGGCCCGGGATACGAGTGAAAAGTAACGCCATCATCTCGATAGATTTCGAGCAATCCAGTCGGATCAATATTTGATACGGGGTTTCCACCAGCGTACAAGTAAACATTCGCTCCTGCCGTGAGCCCGATCGGATCGACTTGAAGGTATCGTGCCGTAGTCGGATCGTAGTGGCGATACCAATTGGAATGCAGTCCGGATTCCAACAGGAAGTATTGCCCCGGAAATCGCAGATTATTCGTGGCCGACCCCAGGATCACGTCGACGCTGCCAAATGGCAAGAGATATGCATTCCACGACACGTTCTTCGTGCTGTCCGTCATCCGAATCGGACGGTCGAGATGGTCGGCGTGAACGAACCAGAGGTTTGCCGCGGACGTATCGAGATCAGCTGCCACGGTGAGCGGCATGTCGTCGAGCCAGACATACTCCCGGGTCACGACGCCGGAGGCCGTCGCTTCGGCGATAAGACGACCAGTGAGATCGTACACGTAATGTATGGTAGCGGGTGGCGAGGCTGTCCGTAGCGTACGGACGGCCATTCGCTCTAAACCATCATAGCCGTAGTCCGCCGTGACGGTCGAGTTGAGACGCAGCTGATCGAGCCGACCGCGGTTGTTGTACCGGTAGCTATAGATCGTGCCGGAGCGATTGTCGGTGACGAGATTGCCCGCCGCGTCATGAACGAAGGTACGGACGCTGGCTCCATTACTGGTCACGTCGACGAAACGGTTTGACGTGGCCTCGTAGTCCGTGACCTTCTCCGCGACGATGCCGCGGCTGGCATAGGACTCGAGCCTCCGATTGCCGACGGCGTCATAGGCATAGCCGAGCATGCCCCAAGGACCGATGGCATTTTCGAGCCGGCCGGTCGGCGTATACGAGTAATTCTCGCTACGCGGCGCATCGACGCTGTCGGTGATATCGGTAATGTTGACGCCGTCGTTGCGGCTGTATTGGCGATTGACGACATCGGTTCCAGGAGAAGTGTCCGTCACCCGCAGTTGGCTGAGCAGGTAGTCCTGATCATACGTCTTGATCAGGGTCAGACCATTGCCATAGGTCAGCGACTGCAACAGCCCGGTCGCGCCATACGTCACGTTCGACGCGAGTGGCACGGTCGCGCTCGCGGTCCGCGAAGTCACACCGACGATACGGCCGAGTGTATCTCGGCTGTAGTCGATCACCCGACCAGACGGGTACGTCATGCTGATGACGTTGCCATCGAGGTCATAGCCATAGCCGACGACATAGACGGCGGAGCCCGTGACTTTGCGCTCCTGCGTTACCTGGCCGAGCGCGTTGAAGGTCCAGTCGATCGAGCCAGTGGCATCCTGGATCCGGGTCACCCGGCCCCTGCCCTTGTTGCCGTTAGCCGTGTCGTCCCAGGTATAGGTGACGTTCTCGCCGGGCGCCGCCGGATACTGCTTAGCGAGCAGGCGGCCGGCATTGTCATAGGTCAGGTTGGTGACGACACCACGAGCGTCGACGATCTGCGTCGGCTTGCCCTGGACGTTATAGGTGTAAGTTGTCGTACCGCTGTCGGGGCTGACCCGCTGGATCACCTCGCCGAAGCCGTTGCGGACGTAGCTGGTGGTCAGCGAGCGTGGGTCGGTATAGGCGGTGACGTCGTCGGCGCCATTGCGGGTCACGGTGACCGAGCTGCCCTCCTCATCCGTCGTGCCGATCAGACGGTTCAGGCCGTCGAAGCTCGATCCGAACACGTTGGCACGCGGATCGGTCACCGACACCTCGTTGTGGGTGCGGTCGTAGCCGTGCGTCCAGGTCTGCCCTGACGCCCCGACGAAGGTCAGCAGCCGGCCGAGTTCGTCATAGGTCGCGGTCTGCGATGACTGCAGGATGCCGCTGGGATCCTTGATCCGCCGCGCGGTGACATTGCCAAGAGTATCGCGGTCGTATTCGATTGTGGCCCCGGTATTGTCCTGCACGCGGAACAGGCGACGGCCATCATCATAGGTATATTGCAGGAACGCGCCGTTCGGCCTCGTAATCTTGCTGACGTCACCCATCGGGGTGTAGTCAACCGACGTCGTCGCGACCAGCCCGCTTGGATCGACGACCGTGCTCTTCAGTCGGCCGAGCGGATCATAGGTCAGGTTGGTGTAGACGCCATTGGGATCGAGGATCGTGGTCGGCTGCCCCCGCCCGTTGTGCGACATCACCTTGGTGACGTGCCCCACCTCGTTGGTGATCGTCGCCACGAAGCCGGTCTGGTCATACGTATAAAGGACGGTGTCCCCGACTCCCGACAGCGGGCCATCGACCGAGGCCAGCAGACCTCCAGTCGTGTAACCATAGGTCCAGGTCCGGGTCTGGCCGTTGGTCGAATACGGCACGGTCTGGCTGGTCGTATCCGTCTTCGTCAGCTGCGTCAGAAGCCCACCGGTCCAGGTGAAGTCGGTGGTCACACCGGGCTCGACCGCGCGCGTCGGGACGTTCAGGGTCGGATGCCAGGTGTAGCTGTTGGACTGCGCAAGCGACGTTCCATAGCCTCGCGTGATGACCGTCGGATTGCCACGACTGTCACGGACGTAATGCGTGGTCCGCCCCTCCTCGTCGGTCTCGTCCGTGACATAATTGTTGACGTCGTAGCCGATGACGGAATTGGAGCCAACGCAGTTGGCGGACGGCTGCCCCTCGATGCTGGCGAGGATGTTGTTACCCCGCGCATCCTTGGTGTAGTGATACACTGCCACCTTAGACAGCGGATTGGTCACCGTCACCGTGTTGGCCGCATCGTTGTAGGCGATCGAATAGCGCTCGACGCCGCCGGCATGCTCCGATGTAAGCACCCTCCCCTTGGCATCGTAGGTCCAAGTCGCGTAGCGTACGCCGGCCTCGTTGGTGATGCCGGTCAGCGCGTAGGGAAAGCTCGCATTCTCGTAATGATAGCGGATGCGCGGATTGTCCGCCGTGTCCACGGTCGTGTCCGGCTGAATGACGTATTCCAGCGCGAACAGGTCCGCTGCCATCTGCAGCGGATCCGGACCGCTCCTGCCGACGATGGCGTAGCGCGGAATGAACTTGTAGCGATAGACCTGCCCGCCGGGCACCGTCATCGTGTCGAGCAACCCCTGCGGCGTATAGGTGAACTGCAGAGTCCGACCGAAACTGTCGGTCACCAACGTGTTGTTGCCGGCACTGTCATAGGTCAACGTCTGAACGTAACCGCTCTGGAACACGATCGACTGCAGCACGCCATTGGCGTCGTAGACCCGGCTGATATTGTCATCGGTCGTCAGGGTAAAGAGCTGCGTGGTCGCATTCTTGACGAGCGTCGCGGCGCGACTACGGTTACCAATGACGAGGCTCTTCAGGCTCCAGTCGTAATAACTCTGCGCATAGAGACCGGTCGAGCTGACATAGCTGAAAAGAACGACCTCTCCATTAGGGAGCGTAACCGTCACGCTATTGGAAGTGACGATCGCACCGGAATCGAAGTTAGATCGCCATCCGTTACCGAGCCGCGACGGACGCAGACGTCCGCTCAGCGTCGCTTGATCGCTCGTATAGAAGCGCTCGAATTTGAGCGACGCACCGCCGTCGCTCGTGCTCTGGGTCGAGAAATCGGTATAGGTCTCAATCTTCATGCCACTGCGAAGATCGACGGGATTGGCGACCTGGTCTCGACAGGACGGGCAGTGATCCGCCGGGGGAGCAGCGAGACACCCCGATCCGGTTAGAACTTCACCACTATCGCAGTTGAGAAACGCTACACCACCCCGGTAAGCTCCATTCGAATTCCCGTCACAAACCGCACCGGCGAAAATCCCGCTGCTGCCCGCCCCGTTCAGATAGCACCTCGTCAGGACGACGCTTGGGTCGCTGCTCCAATAAGCCCAGAAGTCCTCCTGCGCACAGGCAATACCATCCGAACCGCAGTTCCCATTGTGATAGCTGGCCCAGTGACCCGCATGCGCCGGCTGGGGCGCAAGACAGACGATGAACGAGACACAGAACAAGATGACTGCGACGATAGAACCGCGCAGCCAAGTCAGCTGCGCAAACCTATTTCCAACCCGGATCATGTGCCCCCACACGAATCAACCACGTCTCAACCTGAGATCAACTACACGGTATTTTGTCACCTCAGGATGTCAATTCGACAACAGCCCTTTCCTCGTCGGCATCCCAACAAAATCGGTGATGAGGCACGGCATTTTCGCGGAATAGTTTCATCGCTCGCGAAGACTCTCGGATTTGTATCTGAGCAGCGGCGACATCACATACTCGATGATCCGTCTCGTCCCCGTCTTGATCTCCACCGTCACCGCCATGCCCGGCGCCAGCGCGACCATCTTGTCCTCGACCTGCATCTGCTTCTCGTCCAGCGACACCCGCGCTGAGTAGATGAACTCCTGTCCCGCCGGCTCGCTGGTCTCGGCCAGCGCGCCTGCCGCCTTGCCGCCGTTCTGTTTGTCGGTCGGCTTCTCGCGGACGATCGAGTCCTGCGACACGCTCAGCACCTTGCCGTGGACGAGGCCGTAGCGGGTGAAGTTGAAGGTGTCGATCTTGATCTCGGCCGGCTGGCCGACATTGACGAAGCCGATGTCGCGGTTTGAAATCATGACCTCGGTCTCAAGCTTGCTGTCGGCGGGGACAATGAGCATCAGTTGTTGCGCCGGCGTGACGACGCCGCCGACGGTGTGCAGCGCGAGCTGCTGCACGGTGCCGTCGATCGGGGCGCGAAGCACCTGCTCGGCGATCTTGCGCTCGGCCTTGACGAGGTCCTGGGTCAGCTCATCGGCCTTCTTCTCGGCATCAGCGAGATCCGACAGCACCTGGCGCTCGAAGCCGGAGCGCGTCTGTGCCAGCTGCTGCTCCAGCGCCAGCCGCGCGGCCTCGATCTCGACCAAACGCCGTGTCTGCACGATGCGCTCGTTCTGCTGGTCGATCAGGCGCGACTGCGCGTCGATATAGGCGATCTGGTTGCCGTATTGGATCTCCTTGGCGTTGCGGCGAATATCGGCGGTCTCCTGCAGGAACGGCAGCGTCGCGTCGATCTTGGCAATGCTGGCTTCTACCGACTGCGCCTCGGCGCGCTTCTGAGCGACCTGCTGCTGGTTCGATGCGAGTTTCGATAGCTGCTCGGCGGCCTGGGCCTGCAGCGCGGCGCGGGTGCGCGCGGCGTCGGTAGGTGGCGCACCCTCGGGCACGCTGAGCGGCCGCAGCGCGGCCAGATCATCGAAGCTGTCACGAAGCACGCCAAGCCGGGCGACGTCGAGCTTCGCCTGCATCAGCCCCTGCGCGACGCGGCGGCGCTCGGCCTCGGTCACGGTGCGGTCGAGCTCGACCAGCACGTCGCCGGCCCGCACCTTGTCGCCGTCCTGGACATGGATGGCGGCGACCATGCCGGCCTCCAGCGGCTGGATCGTCTTGGTGCGGCCGGTCGGCACGATCTTGCCCTGCGCCGAGGCGATGATGTCGACGTGGCCGACGATCGACCAGCCGATCGCGATCGCGAAGAACAGCATGATGCTGCCGGCGATCGCGCGGCCCGCAGGTGAGGCTGGCGTCTCGACGATCTCCAGCGCCGCCGGCAGGAACTCGCGGGCATCGTTGCGGCGCCGACGCCGCGCATCCAGCGAGATCGGCGCGTTGTCCTGGCGCTTCGCCTCAGCCGACGACATGGAGCCCCGCCTGGATCTGATGCAGGGTCGCATAGCGGCCGGCGCGCTTGATCAGCTCGTCATGGGTGCCGTCCTCGACGAGGCGCCCATTCTCGATGGTGATGATGCGGTCGGCGTTGCGCACCGCCGACAGCCGGTGCGCAATGATGAAGACGGTGCGCCCGGCGCAGATCTTGCGCATGTTGCGCTGGATGATGTTCTCGCTCTCGTAGTCGAGCGCCGAGGTCGCCTCGTCGAAGATGAGGATTCGCGGATTGGTGACCAGCGCACGCGCGATCGCGATGCGCTGGCGCTGGCCGCCGGAGAGGCTCGCGCCGCGCTCGCCGACCACCGTGTCATAGCCGTCGGGCAGGCCGAGGATGAACTCATGGGCGCCGGCGAGCTCGGCCGCCTGGATGACCCGCTCCATCGCCATACCGGGATCGGCGAGCGCGATGTTGTCGCGGATCGAGCGGTTGAACAGCACGTTCTCCTGCAGCACCGCGCCGATCTGCCGGCGCAGCCAGGTGACATCGGCGACCGTCAGATCGACGCCGTCGATCAGGATGCGGCCCGCTTCGGGGACATACAGCCGCTGGATCAGCTTGGTCAGCGTCGACTTGCCTGAGCCGGAGGGTCCGACGATGCCGACCACTTGGCCCACCGGCACCTTCAGACTGACATCGTGCAGCGCCAGCGGCCCATCGATACGATAGCGGAAATGGACGTGATCGAACACCACCTCGCCACGCAGTGGCGGCAGCGCCGCGCGGCCGGGATTGAAGGCCGGTTCTGGTGTGGTGTTGAGGATGTCGCCGAGCCGTGCCACCGAGAGCCGCGCCTGGTGGAAATCCTGCCACAGCTGCGCCAGCCGCAGCACCGGCTGGGCCACCCGGCCGGCCAGCATGTTGAAGGCGATGAGCTCGCCGACGCTCAGATTGCCCTCGATCACCAGATGGGCGCCGAAATACAAAGTCAGCGCGGTGACGATCTTGCTGATGAACTGCACCGACTGGCTGGCCCAGTTGCCGAGCGACAGCACGTCGAAGCTGGCGCCGACGTAGCCGGCGAGCTGCTCCTCCCAGCGCCGCTGCATCTGCGGCTCGATCGCCATCGCCTTCAGGGTCTGGATCGCGGTGACGGTCTCGACCAGGAAGGCCTGATTTTCGGCGCCGCGGTCGAACTTGACGTCGAGCCGCTTCTTGAAGATGGGCGTCACACCGGCCGACAGCGCGATGTAGAACGGGAACGAGCCGATCACGATCCAGGTGAGGTACGGCGAGTAGTAGAACATCACCCCCAGAAACACGAAGGTGAAGGCGAGATCGATCACCAGGGTCAGCGCCGAGCTGGTGATGAAGTTCCTGATGTTCTCGAGCTCGCGTACCCGCGCCACCGAATCGCCGGCGCGCCGCGCCTCGAAATAGGCGATCGGCAGCGCCACCAGATGTCGGAACAGCCGCGCGCCGAGCTCGACGTCGATGCGGTTGGTGGTGTGGGAGAAGACGTAAGTTCGAAGACCGCCGAGCACCGTCTCGAAGATCGTCACTGTGACCAAGCCGAACACCAGCACGTCGAGCGTGGTGTAGCCGCGATGGGTCAGCACCTTGTCGGTGACGACCTGGAAGAACAGCGGCGTGACGAGGCCGAACAGTTGCAGGAAGAACGACGCCAGCAGTACCTCGCCGAGCAACCGGCGATATTTCTGCATCGCCTGCAGAAACCAGGTGATGTCGAAGCGCCGCGCCAGATCGGTGAGCGAGGCGCGCCGCGCCATCAGCACCACCGTGCCGGTCCAGTTGGATTCGAACTCGGCGCGCTTCACGCTCTGCGGCCGGTTGATCCGGGGGTCTTGGATGAGCGCCGTCTCGGCCGTGACCTGACCGAGTATGACGAAAGAGCCGTCAGCCCGCGCCGCGATCGCCGGCAGAGGCAGCTTGGCAAGCCCATCCCAACTCTGACGGACCGAACGCGCCTTCAGCTTCAGCTGCTTGGCGCAGCGAAGCATCTCGTTGACGCCGACTGGCGTGCCCGCCAGCTGATGTGCAATCTGCGCAGGATCAATTGCAACCTGATGAAACCGCAGCAACAACGTTAGGCAGTCGAGCCCCGTATCCCTCTGCCCCGCATCCATTGCGTCAAACTACCAAAAGTTGTGCGACCATATGGTGCACAGGAGCCTATTGAAGGGCAAGATTGAGGAGGAGAGCGCGCCGGTAATTTTACCGATGTTTCATATCAGCAACAAAACTGCATCTCATGGTTGTGGAGGTTGATTGAACGACCTTCACGCGGAAAGCGCCTGAAGGGGCGCGTGCTGCCGATGAGCAAGAAGGCGTGGGCGATGAAGTTCAGAAATACGCCGTCCTCGCGGGCGTCAACGAGGCGAAGAAGAGCTGCCATGGTGTGCGCAAGGCGCGCGCCGAGGTGGCCGCCTATGCCGAGTGCACCGAGAGCCAGATGATGGCGATGTTCGGCTGGAGCGACCCGAAGATGCCGGCGCACGACATCGCGCAGGCCAACCGCGAGAAGCTCGGCATCAGTGGAATGGACAAGGTGGTCGCGTTCGACCAGGGCCAGGAACTGGATGATTTTCTGCGGCCCTGTCGCGGACAACAGGACGGGAACGAAGTGGTAACATTCCCGGGTCACATCCGGAAAAAACCGTAACGATTTCAAGGGAAAACGTGGGTTTGTGGTGCGCTCGGAGGGACTCGAACCCCCACGGTGTTACCCACTGCCACCTCAAGGCAGCGCGTCTACCAATTCCGCCACGAGCGCTAAAAGAAGCCGGGACCAGAGGAAAATGCGGCACCGGATCAGTGGCGCCCGTGTATCAAATCGATGTCGGGGGGACAAGGCCCGCCCTGCCCCTATCTGCGGGTTTTGTGGACAGTTTTTCGAAAGCTGCCCAGCGCTATCGCGTGGTCGGCGTCGGTGATCGCGGCAGCATCTGCTTGACCTCGACCGCAATGCGGTTGCGGTCGACCAGGACCACGCCATTGGCGATCGGCAGATTGTTGGCGAGCACCTTGACGTCGTCGGCCTCGGTGGCGTCCAGCTCGATGATGGCGCCGCGGGACAGGCGCAGAACCTGGTGAATGGGCATTGAACAGGTGCCGAGCACGACCATGAGGTCGACTGTCACTTTATCGAGGGTTGACACTGCAGGACCACCGAAGTCACTGGATTCCGTTACCCGAGACATCACCATGTTGTGGTTAGCCAATGGTTAACAGCCGCGAAACGCTCGACCTGACCACCTTCGCGGGCCCTCCCGGCAATGCCGTGGCGTGGCGGATCTCCGATTCGCTCGAGGACTATGCGGCGGCCATTGCCTTCATGGAGACCCGGGCGGCGGCGATTGCGGCGCATGAGGCCGACGAGCTGGTCTGGCTGCTCGAGCACCCGCCGATCTACACTTCCGGCACCTCGGGCAAGCCTGAGGACCTGCGCGACCCGCGCTTTCCCTTCGTGCCGACCGGCCGCGGCGGCCAGGTCACCTATCACGGTCCCGGCCAGCGCGTGGCCTATGTCATGCTCGACCTCAAGCGGCGCCGCCCCGACGTCCGGGCCTATGTCGCCGCGCTGGAGGAGACGATCATTCGCACCCTGGACGCGTTCAACGTGCGCGGTGAGCGGCGCGAGGACCGCGTCGGCGTCTGGGTCAGGCGGCCCGACAAGGGCGCCGGGTACGAAGACAAGATTGCCGCCATCGGCGTGCGGCTGAAGCGCTGGGTGACCTTCCACGGCATCGCCATCAACGTCAAGCCCGACCTGTCGCATTTCCAGGCCATCGTGCCCTGCGGGGTCACCGACCCCCGCTATGGCGTCACCAGCCTAGTCGATCTCGGCCTGCCGGTGACCATGAGCGACGTCGACGTCGCGCTCCGGCAGGCGTTCGAGAGCGTGTTCGGCGCGACGCGCGTCACCCTGCCAGAGGGCGCATGAACTCAGGCGGCGCCCCGCTGTGGCGGCGCATCGAGCTTCGCCGCGACGTAGCGGTGCTCCTGGCTCAATCCGCCGAAGCCGTAGGCATCCGCCTTGACCTCGTCGACATGCAGATAGGTCTCATGGTGCAGCGGGCCGATCAGCTCGGCCATGCGCGCGAACACCGCGGCGAGACAGGCGGCCTTTTCGTCCTTGGTGTTGGTACCTTCCGTCACGTGGATGTCGATCCAGTAGCTGGCGAGCCCCTGCTCCGCGAGCGAGGCACCGCCGGCGAACCAGTCCGCCGGATCGGCTTCGGAGACAATGACTGCCGTGACCTTGGGATCCTTGTGCAGGATGCCCGCCGTCAGTTCGGTCACGGCGGCTGCGATGTCCTTCTTCAGCGACGGCGCGTGACGCCGGCTGGCATAGACGATGTTGATCAGAGGCATGGGTTGGCTCCTTCGGATGAGGCGGCGGCGCCGCGCATGCCAAAGAACCTAGCGTCTGCCACATCATTTCGGTATGCTATCATTATTGATATCAATGATAAGCATTACAAATGAAAACCACGCTCGACATCGCCGCCGTCCGCGCCTTCCTGCTGGTCTCCGACCTGGAAAGCTTCACGCGAACGGCCGAAGCGCTGGGGACCACGCAGGCCGCGATCAGCCTGAAGCTGCAACGGCTGGAAGCCGCGTTGGGAAAACGCCTGCTGGAGCGGTCGCCGCGAGCGGTGCGGCTGAGCGCGGACGGTGCGGCCTTCATCGACAACGCCCGCGCGCTGGTGGCCGCGCACGATCTCGCGCTGACGGCAGCGCCGAAGATCCGCCCGCGTCTGTCGCTCGGCATCAGCGATCATGCCGCCGGCCCGGAGCTGGTGCCGATGCTGCAGAAATTTCAGGCCATGACGTTGGAGCTGACGCTGTCCGTCGGCATCGGGCTCTCGCGCGACCTGCTCGACCGTTATGATGCAGGTTCGCTCGATGCGGTCATCGTGCGGCAGGAGGCGTCCCGCCGCGGCGGCGAGACCTTGGCCGACGACGATTTCGGCTGGTTCGCCAGCCCGCGGTTTCGCGCGCCCACAGGCGGTCCGTTGCCGCTCGCGGTGCTGGCCGCGCCCTGCGGCGTACGTGCCATTGCGGTCCGCGCGCTCGACAAGGCCAGACTGCCTTATGCAGAGGCATTCGTCGGCGGCGGCGTTGCGGCCGTCGCCGCCGCAGCGCAGGCCGGCCTTGCGATCGCGCCATTGGCCCGCCGAATCGCGCCGGCCGGTCTCGTCGAGATCGGATCCACGCTCGGCCTGCCGAAGCTCGCGCGCTCGAAGGTCGTCCTCCACGCCAATGTCGGCGACCCCGCCAAACGAACCGCGTTGCGTGCATTGGCCGCGGCATTCCGAAGTGCGTCGCCCTCGAAGTAATTGACGTCGACCGGCCGTGATGTAGCATGGGTTAATGATCGGAGCTCAGGAGCAGCGGCTTGAACCGTCTCTTGACCGCAGCTGACATCGTCAGCGCTTCCCCCAAGCCGGGCCCGGCAACGACGGGCACACTCGGCCTTGCATCGGGCGGCCTCGAGCCATTGCACCGCCACGCGCTGCTTCGAACCTCCAATGCCGACGTTCTGCGTGACCTCGCGGGCCGTCGGCTCGGCGCCGAGCGCGTCGACTTTCGAAATGCCGAGCGCTTCGAGGCCGTCGTCAATCTGATCGAGCTCGAGACGATTGGCCTCGCCTACGGTACCATGACCTGCGACATAGTCTCCGACCATCGGCCGGCCGATTTCATCAGGGTCCAGATGGCGCTCAAAGGCCGCGCGGTCAGCTGCGTCGGGGGTGAGGCGACAGACGTCAACGAGCATCAATTCGCGGTGGCGGCGGCAGGTGTCCCCTGGCAGATGGCCTGCCAGGGCGGTCATCAACGGCTCACCTTGCGGCTCGATCCACAGGCGTTGCGACAGAGGCTGACGGCGCTGGTCGGCGTGCAGCCGCGCGCCGATTTTGCCATCGACCCAGCCATTCCGGCTGCCGAGCCGCAGGCCCGCAGCCTGCTACGGCTGCTCGATTTCCTCGCGACCCAACTCAACGCGCAGGACTCCGCCTTTCCGGCCGCGGTCTATCGCGAGCTGGAGGATGCGGTCCACGTCGCCTTCCTCTGCGCCAGCCGCCATCGCTTCCACGACATGCTCGTCGACCCCGCTCCGCTGCCCGAGTTCGGGCTCGTGAAGCGGCTCGAGGATTACATCGAGGCTCATTGGCGTGAGCCGATCACGATCGAGCGCCTCGCGCGCGAGGCCGGCGTCAGCGCCCGCTCGATCTTCCGCCTGTTCGAGCGCGTTCGCGGCTATTCGCCGATCGCCTTTGCAAAGTCCGTCCGCCTGCGCCGCGCCCATGAGATGCTGCGCTCGGGCGATCCGGCGGTGACGGTGGCGACGGCGGCTGCCGCCTGCAACTTCGCCAATGCCGGTCACTTCGCGCGCTACTACCGCGCCACGTTCGGCGAGCTTCCGTCGACCACGATCGCGCGCGCCGCGCGGTCGTGAGTTCGCCGTCCCTCGCTGCTCACAGGATGGCCTCGAGCGCACTGCGCAGGCTCTGGTGGCGAAACACGAAGCCGCTCGACAGCGCCTTGTTGGGCACCACGCGCTGACCGCCGAGCAGCAGCTCCTCGGCGAAGTCGCCGCCGATCCGGCGCAGCACGCCGGCCGGAACGCGCAAAAGCGCCGGGCGCCGCAGGCAGCGCGCCAGCTCGGCCGTGAACGTGACGTTCCGCACCGGCAGCGGTGCGGTCGCGTTGACGGGGCCCGCGATGGCGTCGGTCACAATCACATGCGCGATCAGCCTGATCAGATCGTCCCGCTCGATCCAGGACATCCATTGCCGGCCGGAGCCGAGCGGACCGCCGAGGCCGAACTCGAACGGCGTCAGCATGCGCGACAGGAAGCCGCCGTCGCGGCCGACGACGAGGCCGATGCGCAGCAGCGCGACGCGCACGCCCTGCGACTCGGCGCGACAGGCCGCCTGCTCCCAGGCCTCGCACAGGTCGTGGCTGAAGCAGTCATGCGACTTGGCCGTTTCCGTCAGCGGCTGGTCCTGCCACAGGCCGTACCAGCCGATCGCCGAACCATTGATCAGCACCTTCGGCTTGCGGCCGAGCCGCGCGATCAGGGCAACGACGGCATCGGTGGTCGTCAGCCGCGACTGCAGAATCGCCGCGCGCTTCGCCGTCGTCCAGGCGGCGTTGCCGATCGGCTCGCCGGCGAGATTGACGATGGCATCGATGCGGGTATCGGAGGCAAGCTGGTCCAGGCAGGTGATCAGGGTCAGCGGCGACGGCAGTGCAGCCGCCCTGCCCGGATCGCGCACCAAGGCGATCACGTGATGGCCGGCCGCCGTCAGGCTCGCCACCAGCCGCGCGCCGATGAAGCCGGTCGCGCCGGTGACGAGAATGGTCTGCGTCGGCGGCAGCGCCGCGACCAGCACGCCTGCATCCGGCAGCGACATCCGCGCAAGCCGCCGCGCCGCAGTGAAATCGCGCAAACCGCACAGAGCCGCGCCGATTGCGGCCGCGGCGGCAATCCAGCTCAGCGGGCCTGCAAAGGCCGGCACGATCGCCAAAGGCCGCGTCGCCCAGCCGATGAGGAGCGGCACCAGCAGCATCAGGATGGCGCCGTAGTTGATGGCGAGCAGCGTGTGGTTGATGCGCTCGCTCGGCGGCAGCTTGCGTGTCAGGTCCTCCTCGACGAAGTCGGTCAACGTGATCGCGATCTCCGCGACCAACACTGCGAGCAAGAGCACGGCGAACAGGCCATGCGGCTCGCACCAGCCGAGAACGGCGAACAGCAAGGCATAGAGCAGATTGCGCGCGCCGTGCAGCTTGAGTTCGCCCTGCTGCGACGGCCGCCACGCCAGCCGCTCGGTGAACTCGTGATGATAGAAGGTGTCGAACACGCCCATCACGACCTGGACGGCGATCAGGGACCACAGCAGCGGCGTCATGGCGCGGACTCCCGGAACGTGGCGCTCTGGCGGATGATGCGGCCAAAGCGCGGATGGACGATCTCGAGCGCGAAGCGGAAGGCGCCGCCGCCGAGATCAGAATGGGTGACGGTGAGATTGCCGGGCGTGAGCCAGGACGGCAGCGTCCAGCGCCGGCCGGCAAAGGCGAAGGTGTAGCCGGCGCTGTGGAAGACGAGCGCGCCATCCGCCACACGGACACGCAGGCTCATGCTCAGGCCCCAGCCGAGATATTCCTCGAGCCCGGTGGGGCCGGCGAAGCGCTTGGCCGAATGGATCACCTGCGGAAAGGCGTGCGGACGACCGCAGATGCGGGTCCAGATCTGGCCGCCGCTCGCGGCATCCTCCGTCACGGCGACGATCATCGGCACGCCGGCATTTGCGCTCGTCGGCAGCGGCCCGCCGATCAGCCGAGCGGCTTGCGCGAACCAGAAGCCGGCACGGCTGAGCTCGGCCTGGTCGATCTCGCCGACATAGACCACCGTCGCGCCGTCGAGGAGACGCTTGGAGAAACGGCGCCAGATCGACACCGGCAGTCGTCCCCAATCCTCTGGCGACAGCAGCGCGCGAAACCGGTGATCGTCGTGGAGCCTGGCGTTGGAGGGCGCTGAAAGTCCGAGATGTCGTAGGCTCACCATGACGCACCTCCCCGATCCTAATCGCTGCCGGACCTCGAACGTCCGGCCGGCAGCAGGTTGGCAATCTTCTCGCCGAGCTTGATCAGCGCCACCAGGCGCGGCCGCGGCACCCTCAGCATCTGCGCGTACCAGCGGTCGACCAGCTCGGTGAACGCCAGCATGTCCTTCAGCCGCTTGTTCGCGACCGCGCTGATGCTGGGATCGGCCGTCGCCTCCGCCACGCAGGCGCGTAGCGCCGCGATGGCAGGATCGATCTCGCGCTGCTTGCGGCCGGCGGCGATACGCTGCGCGACCTCCCAGATGTCGGTCTCGGCCTCGAAATGATCGCGGCGGTCGCCGAGGATCGGCACGCGCCTGATGAGATCCCAGGCGAGCAGCTCCTTCAGCGAGTTCGACACGTTGGAGCGCGCCATGCCGAGCGTGTCGGCGATGTCCTCCGCGGTCATCGGCTTCTCGGCGAGATAGAGCAGACCGTGGATCTGGCTCACCGAGCGGTTCACGCCCCACTGGTCGCCCATGTCGCCCCAGTTGAGGATGAAGCGTTCGACCGCGGGCGGAAGTTTCTTCTTGCCGGTTGTTTCTGTCATGACAGAAATATCTGACTGGCGAGAGTGAATGTCAAGAGCCATCCGGGGTGAACCGGGCAGGCGATCGGCAAGACGCAAGAAGAGGGCGCAAAGCCGCCGCAGCGCGCTGACCGCCTGATCGCCCCCCTGCCCTTCTGGTACAGGAGCAAGCCATGACGGCGTCCGACAAGGCCTTCACCGGATCGATTGCGCAGATCTACGATCGAATGCTGGTTCCGCTGATCTTCACCTCCTATGCACAGGATCTCGCGCAGCGCATCGGCGCTCGTCAGCCACGCGATGTCCTGGAGACGGCTGCCGGAACCGGCGTCGTCACGAGGGCGCTGCATGCGAAGCTGCCGCCCGACGTTCCCATCACGGCGACCGATCTCAACGAGCCAATGCTGATGCAGGCGAGAACGCATCTCGCCGGCGCCGCTCGTGTCCGATGGCAGCAGGCCGATGCGTTGGCGCTGCCCTTTGCCGATGGGAGCTTCGATGTGATCGTGTGCCAGTTTGGCGCGATGTTCTTTCCCGACCGCGTCAAAGGTTATGCCGAAGCGCGCCGCGCCCTGCGGCCGGGGGGGCGTTTCGTCTTCAACGTCTGGGACCGAATCGAGGACAACGCCTTTCCCCTCGTGGTCCATGAGACGCTGCAGCAGCTGTTTCCCGATGACCCGCCGCAGTTCTTCACGCGCACGCCGCACGGCTACTACGACACCGAGCGGATCAAGGCGGATCTGACCGCGGCCGGCTTCACCGACATCGCGATCGAGACGGTTACCCATCGCAGCCGCGCGGCCTCGGCGCATGAGCCGGCGATGGCATTCTGCCAGGGCACGCCGATGCGCGGCGAGATCGAGGCGCGCGGGACGCCGGGGCTCGAGGCCGCGACACAGGCGGTTGCGGAGGCGCTCGAACGACGGTTCGGAGCCGGCCCGATCGAGGGGGCCATTCAGGCGCTCGTGATTTCGGCCGTCTGACCGCCGAGTTCCGTCCGAACGGCTAAGAGGTCGGCAGCACCGAGAACGACTCGCCGGACCGGCGCAGCCTGATCTGATCGGCCGTCCCTGCCGCGTCGATCACATCATCAACTCGCGCCGCCGGAGGTCCCTTGCGGCAGGCTGAGACCATCGCCGCGACATCATCGGCAGGACCGGCGAACACCGCCTCGACACTGCCGTCGGCGCGGTTGCGGACCCAGCCTTCGAGGCCGTTCAGGATGGCCTGATCCTCGACCCAGGCGCGATAGCCGACGCCCTGGACGCGGCCGCGCACCGTGACGTGAACGATCGCGCGATTGCTCATGATCCAAGCCCTAGAAAATCGCGCAGACGCGTCTTGACGTCGGCGTCGCGCATGACACGCGCAGTCAACTCGGCGGACGGCAGCCCCTTCAGCTGCTCCGGCGAGGCACCCTCGCGCAGCGCCTTCAGCGTCTCGTAGACCGCCTGTGTCGCCGCAGCGATCGGAGCATGGCCCTGCAGCGCGATGCGAACGCGGCGTGCGGCGAGATAGCCGAGGTCGGACATCTCCTTCGGCGCGCCGCCGAGCACGATCGGCAACGTGGTCGCTGCGGCGATCGCATCGAGCTGAGCGCGCACGGTGATGCCGGTGAAGAACAGTCCATCGACGCCGCACGCCTCGTAGGCCTTGGCCCGCGCAATCACCTCATCGAACGAGGTGATGGAGACGGCGCCGGTCCGCCCCAGGACGACCAGCGAGGGATCGCTGCGGCCGAGGAGCGCAGCCTTGATCTTGCCGACGCCTTCGTCCAACGAGATCAGCTGCGGCTTGGCCGCACCAAAGGCCTGCGGCAGCAGCGTGTCCTCGATTGTGAGACCGGCAGCACCGGCAGCCTCCAACTCCTGCACGGTGCGCCGCACGTTCATCGCATTGCCATAGCCGTGATCGGCATCGACCAGCACCGGCAACGCCGCGGCACGCGACATCCGTCGCATCTGCTCGGCAAGCTCGGTCAGGGTGATCAGCGCAATGTCGGGATCGCCGAGCACAGCGAGCGATGCCGCGGAGCCGCCGAACATGCCGAGTTCAAAGCCGAGGTCTTCGGCGATGCGGATCGAGATCGCGTCGTAGACCGAGCCGGGATGGATGCAGCGGTCGCCGGCGAGGATGGAGCGTAACGCTTCTCGACGTGCACGGAAGGTCATCCCAGGCTCCTCTCTCGTCATTGCAAGGAACCGACCGATCGCGCAAGGCGCAAGCCGGTGACGGGCTCCGCGACGAAGCAATCCAGAGTCATCCGCCGAGCCCTGGATTGCGGCGCTGCGCTCGCAAGGACGACGGTTAGACTTACGCGAACTCCAGGATCAGCGCGTCGACGGCCAGCGTCGCTCCCGCCGAGGCGTGGACCTTCTTCACGGTGCCGTCCTGCTCGGCGCGCAGCACGTTCTGCATCTTCATGGCCTCGACCACGGCCAAGGTCTCGCCGGCCTTGACCTCCTGCCCTTCGGTCACGGCGATCGAGACCACGAGGCCGGGCATCGGGCACAGCAGCTTCTTGCCGCTATCGCCGGCGGTGACGACCGGCATCAGCCGCGCCGCAGCCGCCTCGGCTTCGGTGTAGACATAGACGGGAGCTTCGACACCCTGATGCGCAAGCCGCATGCCATTCGGGATCGGGCGCGTCTGCACGGCGATCTCAGCGCCGTCGATGGTGCCGTGCCACACCGCGTCACCCGGCTTCCAATCGGACACGAGCTGATGCGCCGGACCGACCTTGCCGTCGGCGGCGACGAAGCGGACCGTGATCGCGCCCTGATCCCTGGTGATGTCGAGCAGGATCTCGTCGCGGCCGAGCCACACCGCGCGGCGGCCCTGCCGCTTCACCGGACGGCCGATCATCTGCTGCGAGATCTGCCGCTTGCGCTCGCCGAGCACGTGATCGATCGCAGCCCCCACCGCCGCCAGCCGGCGCGCGATCTCGCCTTCCGGCGCACGCGCGGCAAAGCCCTTGGGAAACTCCTCGGCGATGAAGCCGGTCGACAGCCGCCCCTCGCGCCAGCGCGGATGGTTCATCAGCGCCGACAGGAACGGGATGTTGTGGCGGATGCCGTCGACGTAGAACGCATCGAGCGCAGTCGACTGCGCCTCGATCGCCGCGGCGCGCGACGGCGCGTGGGTGACGAGCTTGGCGATCATCGGGTCGTAGTAGATCGAGATCTCGCCGCCCTCCTGCACGCCGGTGTCGTTGCGCACGGTGATGCCGTCCGCCTTGCTCTCCGCCGGCGGGCGATACTTCACGAGGCGGCCGATGGACGGCAGGAAGCTGCGGAACGGGTCCTCGGCATAGACACGCGATTCCACCGCCCAGCCGGTCAGGCTGACATCCTTCTGCGCCAGTGCGAGCTTCTCGCCGGCGGCGACGCGGATCATCTGCTCGACGAGGTCGATGCCGGTCACGAGCTCGGTGACGGGATGCTCGACCTGGAGACGCGTGTTCATCTCCAGGAAGTAGAAGCTCTTGTCCTGGCCGGCGACGAACTCGACGGTGCCCGCGGAATCGTAGTTCACGGCCTTGGCGAGCGCGACCGCCTGCTCGCCCATCTTGCGCCGTGTCTCCTCGTCGAGCAGCGGCGACGGCGCCTCCTCGATGACCTTCTGGTTACGGCGCTGAATCGAGCATTCGCGCTCGCCGAGGTAGATCACGTTGCCATGCTTGTCGCCGAGCACCTGGATCTCGATGTGGCGCGGATCGACGATGAACTTCTCGACGAAGACCCGGTCATCGCCGAACGAGGCCTTGGCCTCGGCCTTGGCGAGATTGAAGCCTTCCGCCACCTCCGCGGTCGAGTGCGCGATGCGCATGCCCTTGCCGCCGCCGCCGGCGGAAGCCTTGATCATCACGGGATAACCGATCTCGTCGGCAATGCGCACGGCGTGCTTGTCGTCCTCGATGACGCCAAGGAAGCCGGGCACGGTCGAGACCTTGGCCTTGGCCGCAGCCTTCTTCGATTCGATCTTGTCGCCCATCGCGGCGATGGCGCCGGGATTGGGGCCGATGAAGACGATGCCGGCCTCGGCCAGCGCGCGCGGGAATGCCTCGCGCTCGGACAGGAAGCCATAGCCGGGATGCACCGCCTCGGCGCCGGTCTTCTTGCAGGCCTCGACGATACGGTCGATCAGGAGATAGCTCTCGGCGGCGGCCGGCGGCCCGATCAGCACGGCATCGTCGGCCATCTCGACATGCAGCGCGTCACGATCGGCTTCCGAATAGACCGCAACGGTCCTGATTCCCATGCGGCGGGCGGTCTTGATGACCCGGCAAGCGATCTCGCCGCGGTTCGCGATCAGAATGGTCTTGAACATGTTTTTTCTTGATACCTTTGGGCGGGCTCCCCGCTCACGGCACAGGCGCGACCACCGCGAGCTCCGCGGTTCGTCTATAGCAAAATCGCCCGCGCGCAACCCGCCTGTCGGTGCGATCCCTGCGCATCTCGCAGGCATGCCAGAGACCAGCGCTCCCGTCACCCGGAATAGCTGTGGAAACGTCCTCGCGCGTAGGCGTGGGAGACCGCCTTCATCAGCTCGGTGACCTCGGTCTCGAGATAATCGTTTGCAACAATCAGCGCGCGAATGGTCGCCCTGAGGTCACCACCGCAGGCTGCGATCGCCTGATCCACGGCTTCATCGAGTGCACCATCGGCGGGCTCCCCGGCTTTGGCATGCAATTCAGACGGCATGGCGTGATGGCGATCCTCGCTCCAGTCGCCCTCATGTTCACTTTATGTTCTCTCGAGTCAAGGCAGATCACGCCGCCCCGACCTCCTCCTGGTCCTGCTGCGGCTCGGCCTCGGGTGCCAGTGCCGCCTGCTTCTCCGGCACCCCCTCGCGCACCAGCTCGTGAATGAAAGCGAGCTTGGCGATGACCGGAGGCGTCAGGATGAAGGGATAGAGGTCGCGCGCGCCCATCGCCCGGGCGACGCTGTTCATGGCGAAGGTGAAGGGCAGCCAGGCATTGACGATCGTGTCGAAATTCTCGGCGACATAGGGATCGAACGTGACACGCGCGGTCAGCCCGCCGATCTGATCGGCCGGCGGGTCGATCTCGATGCCGAATTCGGAGGCCATCTCCAGCGTGTCGACGATGTGCAGATAGTGCGCCCAGGTCTCGGCGAAGTCCTCCCACGGATGGGTAGTCGCATAGGCCGAGACGTAGTTGTCCTGCCAGTCCGCCGGCGCGCCCGCATCGTAGTGACGCTTGAGCGCCTCGCCATAATCCAGGCTGTCGTCGCCGAACACGGCGCGGCACTCATCGAGCCTGCCGGCATCGCGCACCAGCACGTCCCAGAAATAGTGCCCGACCTCGTGGCGGAAATGACCAAGCAGCGTCCGGTACGGCTCGTCCATCTCCAGCCGGCGCCGCTCGCGTTCGATGTCGTCGGCCTCGGCCAGCGCGATCGTGATCAGCCCGTTGTCGTGGCCGGTCAGAACCTTTTGCTGGCCGGCGGGATCATCGGCCAGGAAGTTGAAGATCAGCCCGTGCTGAGGATCCTCTGTCCGGGTTTTGAGCGGCAGCTGCCAGCGGATCAGGGAATAGAACAGCCGGTGCTTGGCCACCTCCAGCTCGCGCCAGCCGGTAAGCTGCGCAGGGTCAGACAGATTGGGAATGGTGCCGTTGTGACGGCAGGCGCGACAAAATCCCGCGGTCTCACCGACCTCCAGCAGCCAGTTGCAGGCGTCGTGCTCGGCATTGGCGCAGAAGAATCGCCCCTCGCCCCCATCCGCCAGCGTCCGAAACCCCTCGTTGGCCGGCTCGATCGCCGACAGGATCTGCCGCTCCGGCATGAACGCGAGCTGGTGGCCGCAGCGCCCGCAGCTGCGATTCTCGAAATACAGGATGTTCTTGCAGGCCTGGCAGACGAAGAGCTTCACGGGGAGGACCTACGCGTTGCATTGTTCAGCGCCTGACGACGCGCGACAGTAACAGTCCGTTCCGGGGATGCGGAACTTTTTATCTGCCCCGGCGTTCCCGTCATGCAGGCGTTTGCCTGCCTCAATCGCTGGCCAGTTTGCTTTTCGTGACCCTAATGTCGCCACGCTTCCGAACAGCCGCAGTGGAATCCTGCGGCGACCGTTCGTCCACCCAGTGCAGGTCAGCATGAGCAGCGCGGATGCGCCCAGACACGACGCGCTTCCCGAGGCCGCCGGCGCAATCGAGCTGCGGCAGCACATCGAGGAGATCGCACGCGACCGCGACCAGGCCTATCGGGCCCTGCAGGAGCGCGAGGCGGAGCTGGCGCGGATCCAGCGCATCGCGCGGGTCGGCGGCGTCGAGGTCGATCTGCGTGAAGGCTTTCGCAACCGCCGCTCGCCCGAATATCTGATCATTCACGGCCTGCCGCCCGAGGCGGCCAACGAGACGCACGAAGATTGGGTCAAGCGGGTCCACCCCGACGATCGCGTCAAGGCCGAGCAGGACTTCATCGCTGCGGTCAAGAGCAAGCAGGAGGACTATACCACCGAATACCGCATCATCCGTCCCAGCGATGGCGAGATCCGCTGGATCCGCGTCATTGCGCGCATCGAGCGCGACTGGAACGGCCGCGCGATCCGCCTGGTGGGAGCGCATATCGACGTCACCGACCAGATGCTCGCGCAGGCCAAGCTGCGCGAAAGCGAGCAACGCTTCCGGCTGATTGCCGACAGCGCGCCGGTGCCGATCTGGGTGACGAAGCTCGATCGCACCCGCTCCTTCGTCAATCGCGCCTATGTCGATTTCCTCGGCGTGTCCGCCGAGGAGGCCCTCGCCTTCGACTGGCGCAAGGCGCTGCATCCCGAGGACCTGCCGCGCATCCTCGCGCAGCAGCAATCGGGCGAATGCTCGCTGAAGCCGTTCTTTCTCGAAGCGCGCTATCGCCGCGCCGATGGACAATGGCGCTGGCTGCGTTCGGAATCGCAACCGCGCTGGGATGCGAACGGCAAGCACATCGGCTTCATCGGCGTCGCCCACGACGTGACGGCCGCCAAGCAGGCTGAGATCGAGCTCCGCCGCATCAACGAGACCCTGGAGGAGCGCATCCGGGAGCGCACCGCCCAGCTCGCGGCCAACGAGGCGCGCATGCGCGCGATCTTCGACACCAGCAATCAGTACCAGGGCATTCTGGACATCGAGGGCCGCGTCACCCATGCCAACCGCATCGCGCTGGCCGGCATGCGCGCCGGCGACGTCGACGTGATCGGCGTCAGGCTGTGGGAGGCGCCATGGTTCACCCAGACCCCAGGTGTGACAGAGATGGTGCGCAAGGCGTTTGCGCGCGTACTCGAGGGGGACAGCTTCAGCACCGAGGTGCGGCTGGATTTCGCCAGCGGCGAGCGGCATTTCGAGCTGTCGATGCGGCCTCTGCTCGACCAGCACGATGCGATCATGGGCGCCGTGGCCGAGGCCGTCGACATCACCGAGCGCATCCAGGGCGAGGAGCTGCTGCGCCAGTCGCAGAAGATGGAGGCCGTCGGCCAGCTCACCGGCGGCGTGGCGCACGACTTCAACAATCTGCTGACGATCATCCGCTCGGCGACGGATTTCCTGCGCCGCCGCGATCTGCCGGAGGAGCGGCGCAGGCGCTATGTCGACGCCATCTCCGAGACGGTCGAGCGCGCCTCGAAGCTGACGGCGCAGCTGCTGGCGTTCGCGCGGCGGCAGCCATTGACCCCACAGGTGTTCAATGTCGGCGAGCAGGTCGACAGCGTGGTGCAGCTGATCCGCCCGCTCGTCGGCAGCCGCATCCAGATCGAGCTTGCCGTCGCCGACAGCAGCCTGTTCACCCTGGCCGACGTCGCGCAATTCCAGACCGCGCTGATCAATCTCGCAGTGAACGCACGCGACGCCATGAACGGCGAAGGACGGCTGACGATCAGCGTGCAGAGCACCGAAGCCATCCCCGCGTTGCGCGGCCAGAGCGCGCGACCCGGCGCCTTCATCGCCATTTCGGTCGCCGACACCGGAGGCGGCATCGCGCCTCAGCATCTCAACGCGATCTTCGAGCCGTTCTTCACCACCAAGGAAGTGGGCAAAGGCACCGGCCTCGGCCTCAGCCAGGCCTTCGGCTTCGCCAAGCAGTCGGAAGGCGACATCGCCGTGGATAGCAGGCTGGGTCATGGCGCGAGCTTCACGATCTATCTGCCGCAGGCATCGGCGCCGCAGACCGGCCCGGATGCGAGCTTGGCCCGCATCGAGCCGGCCACTATCGGTCGCGGCTACCGCGTGCTCGTGGTCGAGGACAATGACGAGGTCGGGCAGTTCTCGACCGAGCTGCTCGAGGACCTCGGCTATGTCACGCGCCGTGTCGCCAATGGCCAGGACGCCCTGGCGATCCTGGCCGACAACGAGTTCGCCGTCGATCTCGTCTTCTCCGACGTGATCATGCCCGGCATCAACGGCCTCGAGCTCGCCGGCATCATCCGCGAGCGCCACCCCGGCCTGCCGGTCGTACTCACCTCCGGCTACAGCCACGTTCTGGCGGAGAATGCCCATCATGGCTTCGAGCTGATCAAGAAGCCTTACTCGGTTGAGTCGCTGTCGCGCATCCTGCGCAAGGCGATGGCGGAGAAGGCACCGCTGCCGCGGTGAGCGGCCCGTAGCTGCAGAGAAGCGTGCTGTCTTCGCTTCGTCATCCCGGGCCTGGTCTTCGGGCCCTCATGTCGTGCATGGCAAGCGGCGGCGAGCGTCTCGCGCCGGCGGCCGTCACGGAACCAAGTCCCGTGCACGGATGTTGCGCTTGCTCACGCGCAACGAGGCGGCATGACCGGAGTCAAACCCAGCAAGGATCTCGTTCATGCGAGCCGTGCGCTCGACGCCGCCAATTTCTTCCTGGCGGACGTGCGCGACGGCCTCGGCCCCTATCTCGCGATCTACCTGCTCACCGAGCAGAAATGGGACGAGGCCTCGATCGGCGCCGTGATGTCCTTGGCGACGATCGCGGGCATCGTCGCCCAGACGCCGGCCGGCGCGCTGGTCGATGCTGTCAGGGCCAAACGCATGATCATGATCGCGGCTGCGATCGTCGTCACGGCAGCGTCATTGGCACTGCCGCTGATGTCGAGCTTCTGGCCGGTCGCGATCTCACAGAGTATCGCCAACGGCGCCGGCGTGATCTTCGCGCCGGCCATCGCCGCCGTGTCGCTCGGAATTGTCGGCGCCAGGGCGTTCACAGCCCGTGTCGGGCGCAACGAGACTTTCAACCACGCCGGCAATGCGGTCGGCGCCGTGATCGCCGGCGCTGCCGCCTATGCGCTGGGACCGTCAGCCGTGTTCTACCTGATGGCAGTCACCTCCGCCGGCAGCCTCATCAGCGTGCTCGCGATTCCCGAGCGCGCCATCGATCATGACGTCGCCCGCGGCCTGTCGCATCAGAAAGAAGGCGCCGCCCACGACCAAGGCGATCAGCCGTCCGGTCTCGGCATTCTCCTGACCTGCCGTCCACTCCTCATCTTCGCGATCTGCGTCGCGCTGTTTCACCTCGCCAATGCGGCGATGCTGCCGCTGGTCGGCCAGAAGCTGGCGTTGCAGGACAAGAATCTCGGCACCAGCCTGATGTCGGCCTGCATCGCCGCGGCGCAGCTGGTCATGGTGCCGATGGCGCTGCTGGTCGGAGCGCGCGCCGACCGCTGGGGCCACAAGCGATTCTTCCTGGCGGCCCTGCTGATCCTGCCGCTGCGGGCCGTGCTCTACACGCTCTCGGACGACAAGGCCTGGCTGGTTGCCGTGCAATTGCTCGACGGCGTCGGCGCCGGCATCTTCGGCGCCATCATGCCGGTCATCGTCGCCGACCTGATGCGCGGCACCGGCCGCTTCAACGTCGCGCAGGGCGCCGTCATCACCGCGCAAAGCATCGGGGCTGCGCTGTCGACCGCACTCGCCGGCCTCGTCGTGGTCCATGGCGGCTACAGCGCCGCATTCCTTGCGCTCGGCGCGACGGCGGCCCTCGCCGTGATCGTGTGCTGGCTGCTGCTGCCGGAGACGGGCGGCACCGAGGCCTCGCAGCCCAACGCGGTCCCCTCGCCCGCTATCCCCGCCGAATGATTTGTTCTATCGATCCCCGATCATGCTCCCACACCCGACCTTCGTCGCCTACGCCATCATCATCCTCGCCACCGCCGGCGTCATCATCCGCCCGTTCCGCCTGCCCGAAGCGATCTGGGCCGTCACCGGCGCGGTGCTGCTGGTCGCGCTCGGTCTGCTGCCGGCGGCCGACGCGCTCGCCGGCATCCGCAAGGGCGTCGACGTCTATCTGTTCCTGATCGGCATGATGCTGATCGCCGAGCTCGCCCGCCGCGAGGGCCTGTTCGACTATCTCGCCGCCTACGCCGTGGAGCACGCCCGCGGCTCGCCCCAGCTCCTGTTCCTGCTGGTCTACGCGGTCGGCACGCTGGTCACCGTGCTGCTGTCCAACGACGCCACCGCGATCGTGCTGACGCCTGCCGTCTATGCCGCGACACGCGCGGCCGGCGCCTCGCCGCTGCCCTATCTCTACGTCTGCGCCTTCATCGCCAATGCCGCGAGCTTCGTGCTGCCGATCTCCAACCCGGCCAACCTCGTCGTGTTCGGCGAGCGCATGCCGCATCTGACCGAATGGTTGCGTCAGTTCACGGTGCCATCGATCGCAGCCATCGCGCTCACCTACGTCGCGCTATGGTTCACCCAGCGCCGCGCGCTGCGCGAGGAGACGCTGCGGACGGATGTCGAGAAGCCGCAGCTGAGTCGTGAAGGCCGGTTTGCCGCGATGGGCATCGTCGCCATCGCCGCCGTGTTGCTCACCGCCTCCGCGCTCGACGTCCAACTCGGGCTGCCGACCTTCGTCTGTGGCGTGGTCACGGCAGCCGCGATCCTGCTCGTCAGCCGGCAGTCGCCCTGGCCGATCGTGAAAGGCGTGTCCTGGGGCGTGCTGCCGCTGGTCGGCGGCCTGTTCGTGATGGTGGAAGGTCTGAGCCGCGCCGGGGCGATCGGGCAGTTGAGCGCCTGGCTGCATCAGGGTGTCGCCAGCTCACCGGCTGGAACGGCTTGGGCCGCGGGTCTGATCACCGCGGTCGCGGACAACATCGCCAACAATCTGCCGGTTGGGCTGGTCGCAGGCTCGGTCGCTGCGAGCGATCACCTGCCGCACGAAGTCATCCGGTCGATCCTGATCGGGGTCGATCTCGGCCCCAACATCTCGGTCACGGGCTCGCTGGCCACGATCCTCTGGCTGACCGCGCTGCGCCGCGAAAAGATCGAGGTGTCGGCCTGGCAATTCCTGAAGGTTGGACTCATTGCAACGCCGCCAGCGCTGCTGGCAGCACTGGCGGCGGCAATCCTATCCTGATGCTCTGCGACGATCAGGCGGCGGCTTCGTAGTTGACCGCGGTCTCGGCGATCTTGGTCAGCGACTCGTCGGTTTTCTTCTCCTCGTTGAGGGTCTGGTCGAGCAGCTTGGCCACCTTTGGCAGGTTGAGCTTCAGGGCCCATGCCTTGAGGGTCCCGTAACGCGACATTTCGTAGTGCTCGACCGCCTGCGCTGCGGCAAGCAGACCCGCGTCGAGCGCCTGCGTGCCCTTGTACTCGTCCATGATCTCCTTGCCCTCGTCGATGATCCCCTCGATGGCGTCGCACTTCTTGCCGCGGGCAGGCTTGCCGAGCATTTCGAACACCTGCTCCAGGCGCTCGATCTGGCCCTCGGTCTCATCGTGGTGCTTCAGGAAGGCAGCCTGCAGCTTCTCGGACTGCGCCGCCTTGGCCATCTTGGGCAGGGTCTTCAAAATCTGCTTCTCGGCGTAATAGATGTCCTTGAGAGTATCGAGAAAAAGTTCGTTGAGATCTTTGTCGGCCATGGTGGTTCGCTCCAGTGAGTGTTGTGTCGCTTCAACTGAAAAGCCACATGGCGGTTCCTACCGTGGGCTACCTCCGAGTGAAAAACTGGCGAAGCCGCGGCGAGACCGAAACGACGGCACTTGGGGACTTGTAACAAAACCGTCACTCGGCAAAACTAAAGCTCTTGCCTGCGGCGAGACGCCGCGATTCCGCCGATTGCTTTCAGGAGTTTTCAATGCGCCGCTCGCTCGTGCTGCTGTGCGCCGGACTGGCCCTGTTGTCGTCCAGCGCCGCATTTGCAGAGAACGCCACGCCCCGTAACCTCATCCTGTTCATTCCCGACGGCCTGCGGGCGGCGAAGGTCACGCCTGAGACCGCGCCGGCCATGGCGGCCGTCCGCGACAAGGGCGTCAATTTCAAGAACTCGCACTCGCTGTTTCCGACCTTCACCATGGCCAACGGCTCGGCGATGGCGACCGGCCACTATCTCGGCGACACCGGCACGTTCTCGAACACGATCTTCACCGGCTACACCTCGGTCCCGGCCGGCGACACCGTCGTCCCGTTCATCGAGAACGACGCCGTGCTCGGCGACATCGACGAGCATTTCAACGGCGACTATCTCAACGAGGACACGGTCCTGAAGCTGGCCCGCAAGGCCGGCTATTCGACCGCGGCGATCGGCAAGCTCGGCCCGACCTATCTGTTCGACCACACCGCCTGCCCCTGCAAGCCGGGCGCATCCTCCTCGATCGTGATCGACGATTCCACCGGGGCCAAGAATGGGGTGCCCATCACCGACGAGATCAAGGACGCGCTGACCAAGGCCGGCCTGCCGCTGGCGACGCCGTCGCGCGGCGACAATGGCAAGGCGGGCGACGCCAAGACGCCCGGCACGACCTCGGCCAACGTCGCGCAGCAGGCCTACATGGTCGACGTCGCCACCAAGGTGGTGCTGCCGATGTTCAAGGCGCGCAACAAGCCGTTCGTGCTGGTGTTCTGGTCGCGCGATCCCGACGGCAGCCAGCACAATCATGGCGACAGCCTGAACACGATCACGCCGGGCATCAATGGCCCGACCTCGATGGCCGGCATCAAGAATGCCGACGACAACCTCGCCGCGCTGCGCAAGGCGCTCGACGATCTCGGCCTGTCCGCCACGACCAACATTATGGTGCAGGCCGACCACGGCTTCTCGACCATCTCCAAGGAGAGCAAGACCTCGCCCTCGGCCAAGGTCAGCTATGACGACACGCCGAAGGACTTCCTGCCGATGGGCTTCCTGGCGCTCGACCTCGCCAAGGCGCTCGACCTGCCGCTGTTCGACCCCAACGACAAGAACGCCGCCGTGCCCGCCGGCAAGCATCCGAAGGCCGGCAACGGCGTGCTCGGCAAGGACCCGACCAAGCCCGATCTCGTCGTCGCCACCAATGGCGGCTCCGACCTGATCTATCTGCCGAACAACGACAGGAAGCTGGCCCGCCGCGCCGTGAAGGCGCTGCTGGAGCAGGACTACGTCTCCGGCATCTTCGTTGACGACAAGCTCGGCGAGATCCCCGGGACGCTGCCGCTGTCGGTCGTCAATCTCGACGGCAAGGCGGTGACGCCGCATCCGGCGATCGTCGTCAACTTCCGCTCCTATGTCGCGCCCGGCTGCGACGTGGCGAGCAACTGCTCGGTCGAGGTCGCCGACACGGTGCTGCGCCAGGGCCAGGGCATGCACGGCTCGTTCAGCCGCGGCGACACCTACAACTTCATGGCCGCGATCGGCCCGGACTTCAAGGCAGGCTTCGTCGATCCCCTGCCCGTCAGCAACGCCGATGTCGGCATCACCGCGGCCAGGCTGCTCGACCTCAAGGTCGCCCCGAAGGGCAAGCTCATCGGCCGCGTCATGACCGAGGCGATGCCGAACGGCGCGACGCCGAAGGCCACCTCCGATGTCATCAAGTCGGACCCGGCCGCCGGCGGCCTGCGCACCGTTCTGAAGCTGCAGCGCGTCGGCTCCCAGCGCTATTTCGATGCCGCGGGCTTCCCGGGCCGCACGGTGGGCCTGGACGACGAAGCGCCGAAGAAGACGGCGGCGATGAAGTAGTCAGTGCATCGCGTGTCATCAGATCACGAGAGTGCCCCGCGAAAGCGGGGCATTTTTGTTTGGAACGCAGGCGTGCCCAAGCACGGGTCCGTAGCCGCACAAGCGATTTATCCGCCGCAAGCGCAACTCTCTCCGTCATTCCGGGGCATTCGCGCGCAAAATGGCGCAGCCATTTTGAAGCAACGCGAATGAGCCCGGAATCCATAACCACGAGCGGCCATGAGTCGGAGAGGGATGCCACCCATCTCGCGCCACACGCCGGCCTGTGGCTATGGATTCCGGGCTCACGCCCTGCGGGCGTGCCCCGGAATGACGGGTGGAGAGATCGCATGACCGGGCGAGCGAAGCGACTTGCGGCAGGGCTATCGCATATGATGATCGAGGTTATGTGCTCGGCTCTCTCCGCGTCGTCATGGCCGGGCTTGTCCCGGCCATCCACGCCGTCCGGCACGCTGAGAACGACGTGGATGCCCGGGACAAGCCCGGGCATGACGGAGTAACTCATGTCCAGGGTCGCTTGCCGCGACGGCTCCGGATCTCCATATGCGATTGCCCTGCGACTTGCGGGGAGACTTGCTTTGCAGACCGCTTCGGTCTCGGGCGTGGTCATCGCTGAATGGGCGCGAATTCCTCACCGCGCCACATCGAGCGTCACCCGGACCTCGATTGTCTTGCGATTGCGGAGCACGCGCAGCACGACGCGATCGCCCGGGTTCTTGGTCTCCAGCGCGCGCGTCATGTCGTCAGGCGAGTCGACCGCCTGACCGTCGATCGCCAGCACCACGTCCCCCAGGGCGAAGCCGCC
This sequence comes from Bradyrhizobium sp. SZCCHNR1002, assembly GCF_032381435.1. Lineage (NCBI taxonomy): Bacteria > Pseudomonadati > Pseudomonadota > Alphaproteobacteria > Hyphomicrobiales > Nitrobacteraceae > Bradyrhizobium > Bradyrhizobium sp. SZCCHNR1002. Next base: position 309,271 of record NZ_JAUHIS010000001.1, on the reverse strand, counting down.
GTCGCGGGTCAGCCGGGCCGGGATCAGCCCGGCCTTCTCCGCCGCCGAGTCCTGCTCGACGTCGAGCACGAACACGCCGGTGACGCCGAGCCGCGCGGCCAGCGCCTCATTGGCCTTCGCATCCGTCCGGATCCCGAGGCTCGGGCTGACATAGCGGCCGCTCGCGATCAGCCGCGGCACGATGCGGTTGACCTTGTCGACCGGCACGGCGAAGCCGATGCCCGCGGAGGCACCCGAGGGACTGTAGATCGCGGTGTTGACGCCGATCAGGCGGCCGGCGCTGTCGAGCAGCGGGCCTCCGGAATTGCCGGGGTTGATGGCGGCATCGGTCTGAATCAGCCCGTTCAGGGTCCGCTCCTGCGTGACCTGCAGATTGCGGTTGAGCGCGGAGACGATGCCGGTGGTCAGCGTGCTGCTGAGACCGAACGGATTGCCGATCGCGAACACCTTCTGCCCGACCTTGAGATCGGCGCTGGTGCCGACCGGCAGCGGCTTCGGCCGGTCGACGCCGACGCCGATGACCAGCACCGCGAGATCGTTCTCCGGACTGGCGCCGACCAGCGCCGCGCGGAACGAGCGGCCATCGGTGAGACTGACCAGCGCCTCGGTGGCGCCCTCGATGACGTGATAGTTCGTCACGACATGGCCGAGCTCGTCCCAGACGAAGCCGGAGCCGGTGCCAGAGCGCTCCTGCTGGGCGTTGCCCGTCCACGGATTGACGGACTGTTGAACGGTCGTGATGAACACGACGGAGCCGCTGCGGCTCTCGAACAGCGCGATCGTGCTCTTCTCGTCGGCGGCGAGGTCGCCGCGCGGCGTGATGTCGCGCGGCTTGGCGCGCAGGCCGAGCAGCTCGGCCTGGATCAGCGGGAAGGTCTGCCAGGCCATCATGAGCAGCAGCGCCGTCGCCGCCACCGCCAGCAGGCGCGCGGGAAAGCTCCATCGGCTCATGTCGGCAGCTCCGTGCTCGGTCTCATCACCGTCGATCTATTGACCGGCAGGAGCGCATCATCAAGAGGCTGAGCATCAAGACGCAAGGCGATGGAGCACCAAAAGAAAAGAGCGCGATGGAGGCATCGCGCTCTCGAAATCTCATGGCAGGCTCGCTCGACCTTACATCCCGATATCGATCATCGACGGCAGCTGCGCCAGCGGCAGTACCGAGACGCCGACCAGGGTCGCGACCATCGCCCGCAGCGCGCGATTGCCGTGGTGCTTGCCGCGCATGCGCTTGGCGACCCACTCCAACGCATCGGTGCGGACGCCGCGCGCGTTCATCGGCGCCCAGCTCTCGATCGGCGTCTCAGCCGACAGCGCCACGCTACGCGGCGGCACCGGCAGGCCGGAGGCGGACGCGGTGTGATGCGCGATCGCCTTGGCGAGCAGATCCTCGAAACGGCCGTCATCCTTGCGCTCGGTTGCGGCGGCGTCGATCTCGAACAATGCCTCGGCCTCGGCGCGGCTGACGGGGGTGTCGTTGATCGCGGCTGATGTCAGGATACGCGTGCACCAGGCGGCGTCCTCAGCGTCGAGCATGCGGGAGAAATGCACGCGGCCTGCGGTGGTCGGGCCCTCGCCGGTGATCACGCCGTCGCGCACGATGCCGAGCGCGGAAGCAGCGGTCTCACACGAGGAGGGTTCGAGACCATCGATGGTTTTTGGTGCAGAGCTAGCCATGTTCTCTTCTCAGTTGCTGTGTTGACCCACCTTGTCGGTCCGCGTCTGAACGAGTGGTTAATGGTTCGAAACGGCGTTGTGGGTTTTTGTATCGGTTGCCCTTTTGCCGCAGTGACCTCGATCACGGTTCAAAGCGGGCTCAAGCGAGGGGCGGCGTGTTGCGACCGAGACGTGGCGAAATCTGGGCAGCCGGTAGTCTCACGGATGTTTCGCCGCAGGCGCGGTCCTCAAAAGAAGTTGTTGCGCGCGAGGGCTGCAGGAGAACGATGTTCTCTTTTTTCTGGAACGGTTCCCATCCCAGGCGGTATTTCCTATAGTCGAGAGAACAATTTAGCCGCTCCCTTCCCAATCACGCGAGGACTCCCATGGCTCTGCAAATCGGCTCCACCGCGCCCGAATTCGAGGCTCAAACCACCGAGGGCAAGATCAAATTCCACGACTGGATCGGCGACAGCTGGGCGCTGCTGTTCTCGCATCCGAAGGATTTCACCCCGGTCTGCACCACCGAGCTCGGCGCGCTGGCGCGGCTGAAGCCGGAGTTCGACAAGCGCGGCGTCAAGCTGATGGGCCTGTCGGTCGACCCGGTGGACAAGCATGCGCAATGGTCCGAGGACATCCGCGAGACGCAAGGCGCGGCGCCGAATTACCCGATGATCGGCGACACCGACTACAACGTCTCCAAGCTCTACGACATGCTGCCGGCAGCGGTCTCGGGCGATCCGGCCAAGCGCACCGCGGCCGACAATCTGACCGTGCGCAACGTGTTCATCATCGGCCCGGACAAGAAGATCAAGCTGATCCTGGTCTATCCGATGACCACGGGCCGCAACTTCCAGGAAATTCTCCGCGTCATCGACTCGCTGCAGCTCACCGCAAAGCACCGCGTCGCCACCCCCGCCGACTGGAAGCAGGGCGAGGACGTCATCATCGCGGGCTCCGTGTCCGACGACGAGGCCAAGACGATCTACCCGGACGGCTGGAAGGCGCCGAAGCCGTATCTGCGGGTGGTGCCGCAGCCGAAGTAAGCTGCCGAGCTCATTCGCCCTTCCCGGACGGGAAGGGCGAATGCCGCGGCAGGTCCATGCGGTCGTGCAGGATGCGGCCGATCTCGATGACGCCGGGGCCGCCCACGCGGTAGATCAGCAGATGTCGTCCAGCGCGGCTGTGTCGTGAAATGTGAAGCGTGCGAACGCCGGGCATGATTTCGTTGCGGGGTCTCGACCCCGCCACATCAGGACCACTCGCCAAGTCTCCGATCGCGCGCAGCAACGTGTCTCGGTATATCTCCGCTTGGCGCGAACCGAAATGTTCAACCGTCCATTTCAGGATATTCGCGAAGTCGAGCTCTGCCAGGGCACTGAGACGAACCCGCCACGCCTCTCCCATCAGGAACTCCCATCCGGGCGCTGCGATCTGCAGCAATCATTCTGCGCGATTGATGAGTTTATCCGAAAGGCCATTGAGATAGGCCCGCAGGTCGTCGAGGGTGGCGAACTCCTTGAACTCACCGCGATCGAGCGCAGCAAACCCGGCCTGGGCGGCCTCGCGCAGACCGGTTAGGCGTGCGGCATCTTCGGCCTCGCGCTGCTCGATCAAACGCAGGCCGTCGCGCAAAACCTCAGTCGCGTTCTGGTACCGGCCGGAATCCACCAGATCTTTGATCATCTTGTCCTGATCGTCGGTCAGAACGACGTTTCTTACCGGCATTGCGAGCCCATGACCTGAGTGAACGGTCGCATTATGCCACGGGCCGCAGCTTCTGTCGCGAGGCTTCCGGGCAGAGCACCGCGTCAGCCCCGCGGCGTGACCCAGTCCGCGATCAGCAGCCCGACCGTGGCCGACACCGCCGTCACGAACACGCCCCAGCTGATGTCCACCGCGACCACCGTCCAGGTCCACTGCTTGAGCATCGCGAGCGAGGTCAGCTCGAAGGTCGCGTAACAAAAAAGGCCGAACAGCGCGCCGTAGAGCAAGGTCGACCGCCAGGTGGCGTCGGCAGTGCCGTTCACGAAGATCAGCACGCCGGCGATATAGATCAGGTAGAACAGCACGGCCGGAACGGGGCGGACCTCGCCGAGCATCTCGCCGACCTGCGACTGGAAGAAGCCCTTGGCGACGATGGCCAGGAACGGAATGTCGAAGCCGAGCAGCACGGCCAAGGTTGCGAAATACAGGACGGCGTAGCGGCTCAAGGACGGCTCCTCCCTCACGGTTTACCGGTCGACGCGAGCGCCTCGACCGGCCAGCTCAGCCGCGACGCTTGGTCTTCGGCTTCTTGCCACCTGGCGCCTTGGCGCGCGGATGGCTTGAAGGAAACGCCTGACCGCCATGGCCGGACTTGTCGCGCGGTTTCTTTTTCTTCGCGAACGCAGGTTCGCGGAACGACTTCGACGGAGCCTCGCGATGCGGCTTGCCGCGCGGCCTCTCCTCCGCGCGTTCGCGCGGCTCGTCACGGTGGAGCGGGTGATAGGCGCCCTCCTCCGCCTTGCGCCGCGGCGGCGGCTTTTGCGGCCGAACCTTCTCGGCCGCAGGCTGCCCGACGGGCGCCGCGCCGAGCGGCTCGATGCGGATGGTGTCCTCCTTGTCGGGACGGCGGATGTTGGCGGCAAAACTGTCGGCGACGCGCGCGGCGATCTCGAACTCCGTCGTCGTGTCGGAAATCTTGATCGCGCCGATGTCCTGCTTGTCGATGCCGCCGCGGCGGCAGATCATCGGCAGCAGCCAGCGCGCTTCCGCGTTCTTGCGGCGACCGATCGCGGCGCGGAACCAGACGCTCGGCTCGCCCATGCCGTGGCGCGACGGCTTACCGCCCTTGGTCCGCGGCGCCGGCGCGCGCTGCTCACCCTGCGACGGTCGCTCGCGCGCGGCACGCTCGGGCCGCGACCGGCCGCGATCCTCGACGGCATCGAGGATGTCCTCCGGCGACGGCAGCCGGGCGCGATAGAGCCGCGCCAGCGCGGCGGCGATGTCCTCGGCCGGCCGTTGCGCGAGCAGGATCTGCGCGAGCGCCAGATCATCCGCCGTCGTCTCTTCGGTAAAGATCGAATCCTGCAGCATGCGCTGCTGATCGAGCTTGCGGATCTCGTCCGCCTGCGGCGCCGTGCCCCAGACGGCCTCGACGCCCGCGAGGCTCAACAGCATCTCCGCGCGGCGCCGCCGCGCCGGCGGCACCAGGAGCACGCTGACGCCCTTGCGCCCGGCCCGCCCGGTGCGCCCCGAGCGATGCTGCATCACCTCGGGATCGTTCGGCAGCTCGGCATGGATGACGAGATCGAGATTGGCGAGATCGATGCCACGCGCCGCGACGTCGGTCGCGACGCAGACCCGCGAGCGGCCGTCGCGCAGCGATTGCAGCGCCGTGGTCCGCTCGTTCTGCGTCAACTCGCCCGACAGCGCGACCACCGAGAAGCCGCGCTCCAGCAGCGCCGCCTGCAGATGCCGGACGGCCTCGCGGGTGTTGCAGAACACGATCGCACTCGGCGATTCGTAGAAGCGCAGCAGATTGACCACCGCGTGCTCGGCATCCCCAGGCGCGATACGGATGGCGCGATACTCGATGTCGGCGTGGCCGCCCTCGTCGCCCTCGACCTCGATCCGGAACGCGTCGTTCTGATACTCCTTGGCCAGCGCCACGATGCCGCGCGGGAACGTCGCCGAGAACAGCAGCGTCCGACGGGTCTCGGGCGTGGTCTCGAGGATGAATTCCAGATCCTCGCGAAAGCCGAGATTGAGCATCTCGTCGGCCTCGTCGAGCACCAGGGCCTTCAATTCCGAGATGTCGAGACGGCTGCGGCGGAGATGATCGCACAGCCGCCCGGGCGTGCCGACGACGATATGCGCCCCCGCCTCCAGCTCGCGCTGCTCGCGGCGCGGATCCATGCCGCCGACACAGGAGATCACCCGCGCGCCGGCATGTTGATACAGCCAGACAAGCTCGCGCTGCACCTGCAGCGCCAATTCACGCGTCGGCGCCACGATCAGCGCCAGCGGCGCCGCGGCCGGGCCGAAGCGCTCGGCCTCGCCCAGCAGGTCGGCCGCCATCGCCAGCCCATAGGCCACGGTCTTCCCCGAGCCGGTCTGCGCCGACACCAAGAGGTCGCGGTCGACCGCCTCGTCCGCCAGCACGGCCAGCTGAACGGGAGTGGGCGTTTCAAAATTGCGTTCGGCCAGCGCGCGGGCCAGCGGCGGAGAAGTCACGGGAAAGGACAACTGGGGGAAAACCTCGTTTCGAGTCCGGCTGCTTTACGCCATGCCGGGCCGGAACACGAGGGCCGTGAACGCCCAATTGCCCCCCCGCTCAGCGTGCGGAGCCGATTACTCCTCGCTCCAGGGCCAGTGCCAGTGATGCCAGCCCCAGTTGCGCGGCCCGCTGGCGTCCATGGCCGCCTTCTGCTTGTCGTCGAGCGAATCGTACAGCGCCTGGAACGCCGGCCGGACCAGCTTGATCGCCTGCTGCATGGCGTCCAGGCGCTGCTCCGCGAGCGCGAGACGTTCGGTGGCCCTGGTGGGAAACGCCGTCGGACAGTCCTTGGTGATCAGCTCGGCCGCCTTGGCCGAGGCCGTCTTGAGATCGTCGAGCCTGGCCCGCTGCGTCTCGTTCGGCTTGATCGCGCTCTCGATCTGCGACAGGCGCCATTCGGCAAACCCGGCCATGCGCGGATTGCAGAGAAAGCCGAATCCCCGCCCGCCCATCATGCCGGGCCCCATCATCATGCCCGGGCCCCAGCCCGGCGGTCCGCCTGCGCCAGGCTGGGCGAAGGACGGTGCGACGGTCGCCGCCATGACTGCGGCGGCCAGGATCAACGCGCGTGGATCTGCTCGCATGGTGGAACTCCCTTGACGTGGCATCAATGAGTTCGTGCAAACTAACCGGGCAGCGAACGCAGCTGATTGAGCAGGATCAACGGAACCGTCATCGGGGCGAGGTGACGCGATGCAAACGAAACGCAGCTTCCGCTGGGTCTGGTCGTCGATCGCGGCATCGGGCTGCGGGACGCTGGCGCATATGGGGCTGATGCAGCTCAAGGCCGCGCTGCACCTGCTGCCGCAATTCGATCCGTCGTCCGCGCTGCTCGACACGCTCCTGCCACTGCTTGACGTAACGCATCTGCAGGCGCCGCTGTGGCTGCTCTCGCAGTTCAACGGAGCCTTCATCATCGGCCTGCTGTTCGGCCACTTCTTCCACCGCCTGCCGGGCCGGAGCGGCCTTGCCAAGGGTTTTCTGCTCGGCCTTGCCGCCTGGGCAATGCTTGGGATCGCGCTGTTTCCGGCCATCGGCCTCGGGCCGTTCGGCCTGTCGCTCGGCCTCGGCGCAGGCCCGGCGCTGTTCTCGCTGGCCATGGTCGAGACCTACAGCCTGGTGCTCGGCGTCGTCTACGCGGCCCTGCAGACACCGCCTCGGGAAAATTGAGCCTACGCGTGCGAGGCGATTCTCCCGCCGACGGCCCGGCGCGACTTCGATAAACCAGAAAATTTCTCTTTCGCCTTTTCGGAATTCGTGTATGATCCGCGTCGTCCTGCCCCATGCAGAGGGACGTACGCGTCGTCACGAACGTCGGGGCGGGATGCGGTGCCGCAGGTCATGCCGGATGCGCTCGATGCGCAGACGACCGGCAGGATTGCGGACGTGAAGTCGCAGCGTCCTGATACCCCGAAGCTGGTATCACCCGCGCGATGCGCGTCAGCGCATTGTGCGGCATGGTGGCCAAAAAGCCGGCGCACCAGGGAGACTGCGTATAAGCGTGAAGACACCGCGCAGGGAATGCCGGATGTTCGGCTGAACCTGTGGTACCTGCCGCCTGCATTTTTTTCGCAGGCGGGCCATGGGTGAGGCCTTCACCCGGCATTCCCTGCGCCCTCTCGGTTGCGGAGGGTGAATGAGACGCAGCAAACCTCGGGCTCACCACGCCGCGGGAATGCGAACGCTTGCTTATGAAATCCTCCGCACGCGCCCCCTCCTCCGCCGTCGTCCCGGACAAGCCGCGTCGCGCGTCAGCGCGACGTGGCGCAGATCCGGGACCCATACTCCGCGGCGGACATGAGGCGGGCGGTGTGAAACGACCAGCCTGCCCCAAACCACTCCCTGGGAGTATGGGTCCCGGCGTTCGCCGGGACGACGGCGGAGAGTATGATCGGCACCGGTGCCTGGACTCGATGTCGATGCGATGTTGCTACCGAACAATGACATCGTCGATCAGCAAGGTTGAGCCCGCGCGACATCGCGACCTCCAATCCGCATCGCACAAAACGCAGAGCAGCAACACGCATCTCCGCTGGCGCAATGGCATGGGACTTGCTCAAATCGCACCTCAATTCGTCGCTTGCGGAGATGACCGAATGCTTGAAGGAGCCGAAGTCCGGCTGGCCGTGGATATCGGAGGCACGTTCACCGATATCGTTCTCGACATCGGCGATCACCGTCGCACACGAAAGGTGCTGACGACGCCGACACAGCCGGAGCAGGCCGTGCTGGACGGGACGCGCCTGATTCTCGCCGATGCGAAGGCCCGCATCTCCGACATCGACGTCTTCATTCACGGCACCACGCTCGCGACCAACGCCATCATCGAGCGACGCGGCGCGAAGACGGCGCTGATCGCGACGTCAGGCTTCCGCGATGTTCTGGATATTGGAACTGAGAGCCGCTACGACCAGTACGATCTCTCGATCGACAAACCGAAGCCGCTGGTACCGCGCAGCTTGCGCTTCACCGTCCCTGAGCGCGTCGATGCTCATGGCGACGTCAGGCTGCCGCTCGATGAAGCGGCGGTGCGCGCGCTCGTTCCACAATTGCGCGCGCTGGAGGTCAGCAGCATCGCCATCGCCTTCCTGCACGCCTACGCCAATCCTGCGCATGAGCGCCGCGCCGGCGAGATCCTTGCCGAAGAGTTGCCGGGCGTCTCGATCACGCTGTCCTCGGCGGTCTGTCCCGAAATCCGGGAATATGAGCGCACCTCGACGGCCGTCGCCAACGCCTATGTGCAGCCTCTGATGGACTCCTATCTCGCGCGGATGGATCAGGCGCTGCGTATCGAGCAGTTCCGCGGCGCGATCTATCTCGTGACATCAGGCGGCGGCGTCACCTCGATCGACACGGCGCGGCGTTTCCCGGTGCGCCTCGTGGAATCCGGCCCCGCCGGCGGCGCGATCTTCGCCGGCCAGATCGCGGCCCGGCTCGGCGAGCGCAAGGTGCTGTCATTCGACATGGGCGGCACCACCGCCAAGATCTGTCTCATCGAAGACTTCGAGCCGGAGAGCTCGCGGGTGTTCGAGGTCGACCGCGCCGCGCGCTTCCTGAAAGGCTCCGGCCTGCCGGTGCGCATTCCCGTCATCGAGATGGTCGAGATCGGCGCCGGTGGCGGATCGATCGCGCGCATCGATGCGATGAAGCGCGTCACCGTCGGTCCCGAAAGCGCCTCGTCCGAGCCGGGCCCGGCGTGCTACGGCCGCGGCGGTCAGCGTCCGGCGGTCACCGATTCCGACGTCGCGCTCGGCATGATCGATCCCGACGCGTTTGCGGGCGGCACCATCAAGCTCGATCCGGAATTGTCGAAACAGGCCCTGCTCCGCGACGTCGGCGCGCCGCTCGGCCTGGATGCCGAGACCGCGGCCTATGCCGTGCACGAGGTCGTCTGCGAGAACATGGCGAGCGCCGCGCGCGTCCACGCCGTCGAACGTGGCGCGATCATCGGCCAGCACACGCTGATCGCGTTCGGCGGCGCCGCGCCGCTGCACGCCGCCCGCGTCGCCGAGAAGATCGGCGTCGCCAGGGTGATCGTGCCATCGAATGCCGGCGTCGGCTCGGCCGTCGGCTTCCTTGCCGCGCCGATCGCCTATGAGCTGGTACGCAGCCGCCACGCGCGGCTGGATGACTTCGACACCGCGCTCGTCTCCGGCCTGCTGCAGGAGATGGCCGATGAGGCCCGTGCCCTCGTCGAGCCCGGCGCGGCCGGCGCACCGGTCCGCGAGCGCCGTGCGGCGTTCATGCGCTATGTCGGCCAGGGTCACGAGATCAGCGTCGAGCTGCCAAACCGCGCACTCACCGCGGAGGACCTCCCTGCCCTGCGCAAGACCTTCGAGGCCGGCTATGCCGCGCTGTTCGAGCGCGCGATCCCAGGTGCCGCGATCGAGGTGCTGAGCTGGTCGGTGCTGGCCACGACAGACGCCCGCCAGCCGGCCACCGTCGCCGAGATCACGCGCAAGCCCGCCGGCGCGGCTTCGGGCCACCGCAAATTCTTCGACGGCCGCGCCGGCCGCTTCGTCGACATCCCACTGTACCGCCGCGAGCAGATGGCGCCCGGCGCGGTCATCGCGGGACCAGCCGTGATCGCCGAGGACGAGACCTCGACCTTCATCTCCAACAGCTTCGACGCGCATATCGACGGTGCCGGCAGCATCGTCATGGAACGGAAGGCGGCCTGAGATGAGCGCATCACAAACCAGCCTGATCGACCTGCAGATCATGTGGCACCGGCTGATCGCCGTGGTCGAGGAGCAGGCCCAGGTGCTGCTGCGCACCGCCTTCAGCCCGATCGTCCGCGAATGCGGCGACCTCTCCGCCGGCGTGTTCGACCTCAAGGGCCGCATGCTGGCGCAGGCCGTCACCGGCACGCCGGGCCACGTCAACTCGATGGCCGAGTCGGTGAAGCACTTCATCGCGCACTTCCCGATCGAAACGATGAAGCCCGGCGATGCCTACATCACCAACGATCCCTGGATGGGCACCGGCCATCTCAACGACTTCGTCGTGACAACCCCCTGCTTCAAGGACGGCCAGCCGGTCGCTTTGTTCTCCTGCACCAGCCATCTGATGGACATCGGCGGCATCGGCTTCGGCCCCGATGGCACCGACGTGTTCATGGAGGGGCTGTACATCCCGATGCTGAAGCTGATCGACCAGGGCGTCGTCAACGAGACCCTGATGGCGATGATCCGCGCCAACACGCGGCTGCCAGTCGACACCGAGGGCGACACCTACTCGCTCGCCGCCTGCAACGATGTCGGCTGCCAGCGCCTGGTGGAGATGATGCGCGAGTTCGGCATCCACTCGCTCGATGAGCTCGGCGACTACGTCTGCGACCGCTCGCGCGAGGCGGTGCTGGCCGAGATCGCCAAGCTGCCGAAGGGTACCTGGCGCAACGAGATGGTGGTCGACGGCTACGATGCGCCGGTGACCATCAAGGCGGCGCTGACGATCAGCGATGACGGCATTCACGTCGATTTCGACGGCACGTCGACAGCGTCGAAGTTCGGCATCAACGTGCCGCTCTCCTACACCACAGCCTACACCGTGTTCGGTCTCGGCTGCGTGGTAGCGTCAGCGATCCCCAACAATGCCGGATCGCTGTCGCCGTTGACCGTGTCAGCGCCTTCGGGCGCGATCCTCAACGCGCCAAAGCCCGCGCCGGTCGCCTCGCGCCACGTCATCGGCCAGATGCTGCCCGACGTCGTGTTCGGCTGCCTGCGCCAGATCATTCCGGAGCGCGTGCCCGCCGAAGGCACCTCCTGCCTGTGGAATCTCAACGTCCGCGGCCAGACCCGCTCCGGCGCCGGCGGCAATTACGGGTTCTCGATGGCGGTCACCTCGAACGGCGGCACCGGCGCGCGGTTCGACAAGGACGGGCTGTCGGCGACGGCCTATCCCAGCGGCGTGCGCGGCACGCCAGTCGAGATCGCGGAGACGCAGACGCCGCTGATCTTCTGGCGCAAGGAGCTGCGCCCGGACTCCGGCGGCGCCGGCCGCACCCGCGGCGGCCTCGGCCAGATCATCGAGGTCGGCAGCGGCGTCGATGCGCCGTTCGACATCCTCGCCGCCTTCGACCGCATCGACCACCCGCCCCGCGGCCGCGACGGCGGCCACAATGGCGAGGCCGGCTATGTCGGGCTCGCGTCGGGGAAGAAGCTGCGCGGCAAGGGCTTCCAGACCGTCCCGCCGGACGATCGCTTGGTGGTGCTGACACCGGGTGGCGCGGGCATCGGCGATCCCCGCGCACGTGCAGCGGAGCTGGTGCAGAGCGACGTCGAGAGCGGGCTGGTGTCGGCGGACAACGCGGCGAAGGTCTATGGGCATGGACTGTGAGCAACTCGTACGCGCCGAACGCCAGACGCTTCGCAAGCCCGGGAGTCCGTTCGTGAGATCATCTCTCCCAGTCCTCGTGGGAGGAAGGCGCGCAACTGTTACTCCTCACCCTGAGGAGCTCGCCGAAGGCGAGCGTCTCGAAGGGCGAGGCCCGGACTTGGGCCTCATGGTTCGAGACGCGTCGCAAGGGCGACGCTGCTCACCATGAGGGTCAAGAGCCGAGATCGGCACTGCAAACCTGACCATGAACACACCGAAAGGCATGTTGATGGACAGGGTCGACATTCGAGACCGGCGCCGCACGTGAGAGGCGGCCGCAACTCTGCCTACCTCACTGCATCCTTTAAACTCGATAGCTCAGCAACGAAGCGGAGACCCTCATGATCACGCGACGCACATTCACCACCGGAGCAGCCTCCCTGCTCGCTGCGACCCAGGTCTCGACGCGCGCCCGCGCGGCCACGACCAACTGGGACATGTCTACCGTCTGGCCGGACGGCAACTTTCACACCCAGAATGCGATGGCCTTCGCCGAGGAGGTGAAGAAGCAGACCAATGGCGCCGTCAACATCACGGTGAAGGCCGGCGGCCAGCTCGGCTTCAAGGGCCCCGAGCATCTGCGCGCGGTGCGCGACGGCCTCGTGCCGCTCGCGGACGTGCTCAACATCCAGCAGGTCGGCGACGAGCCTTTCATGGGCGTCGAGAGCATCCCCTTCCTCGCCGGCTCGATGGACGAGCTCAAGGTGCTGCACAAATATGTCCGGCCGGAATACGAGAAGATCGCCGCGCGCAACAACCAGAAGATCCTCTACATCGTACCGTGGCCGACGCAGTACCTGCATCTCAAGGTCAAGACGACTGACGTCGCGGGCTTGAAGAACATCAAGATCCGCGTGCCCGACAAGAACGCGGTCGACATGCTCAACGCCATCGGCATGGCCGCGGTCATGATCCCCTGGGGCGAGACCATTCCGGCGCTGGCCTCCGGCGCGGTCGCCGGCGTCTCCACCTCGTCGGTGTCGGGCGTCGACGGCAAGTTCTGGGAGTTCCTCAAATACGTCTACCCGACCAACCATGTGTGGTCGTCGCAGATGCTCAATGTGAACCTCGACTCGTGGAAGGCGCTGACGCCGGAGCAGCAGAAGACCGTCAGCGACATCGCCGCCAAGATGGAGCCGACGTTCTGGGCCAACTCGGTCAAGGCCGACGTCGACAGCCTCAACCGGCTGAAGGAGGGCGGCATGGAGGTGGTGCCGGTCTCGGACGCGATGATGACGGAGATCCGCGCCAAGACCGCGCCGCAGATGGAGGCCTTCCTCAAGCGCGTGCCGGCCGCCGAAGCGCCGGTGAAGGCCTATCTCGCCGAGATGAAGCGTGGCTGAGGCCGCCGTGGAGCCGTCGCCGGGCGATCGGGCGAGCCTCAATGCAGCGGCGCCCGCGCCGCTGCGCATCCTGCTCGACGTCATCGACCGGCTCGGCCGGCTCGATGGCTGGATCGGCGGCGGCTGCCTGCTGCTGCTGACGGCGCTGATGCTGGCGGAGGTGACGACGCGGGCGCTGTCGAACGTGCTGCCGTTCTTCCCGCCGACGATCTCGATTGCCTGGGAGTACTCGTCCTACCTGATGGCGGCCTCGTTCACTTTCGGCGCCGCGATGACCTTGCGGGTCGGCGGCCACATCCGCGTGGTGCTGCTGCTGAAGAACGTGCCCGCCCCGCTGCAGCGCGCGCTCGAGGTGCTGGCGGCCGCCGCCGGCTTCGCCTTCATGGCCTTCCTGACCTCGGCGATGACGAAGTTCGCCTTCGGCTCCTTCATCCGCGGCCAGGTCTCGACCTCCAGCGACACCCCGCTGTGGTTTCCGCAGGCCGTCGTCACCTTCGGCATGCTGCTTCTCACGCTGCAATTTCTGGCGCGGGCGATTCAGGCTGCGTTGGGCTTGCCGCTGGAGGACCACCGCATGAAGGCGTCGCCGGTCGAATGAGGAGACGGGCTTATATCGCGACGATCAGTTCACGGCGGGCAGCGGGCGCCGAGGTACGTAGTTCGTGCCTGAGACCTGATAGTTGTAACCGAGCCCTCGCCCCGCAAACGGTGCGCCCCCTCTCCCCGTCCTTACGGGGAGAGGGTTGGGGTGAGGGGCAACCGCACGGGAAGTGTGCGCGGATGGACCTGTACGCACTCGAACAATCCTGCCGATTAGTTACTCCGTCATGCCCGGGCCTGTCCCGGGCATCCACGTCGTTCTCAGGATGCCGGACGACGTGGATGGCCGGGACAGGCCCGGCCATGACGCCTTGGAAGCAGGCGAGCTCAAAACCTCGATCGTCAAACGTCGTGCCCGCTTCGCACATATGGGCTCCCCACCCCGGCCCCTCTTCCGCCCTCCCGCCCGCCCTCCTCACCGCGGACTCCCCCACCCCATGACCATCGAAGTCATCGCCCTGTTCGTCATCCTGTTCGCGCTGCTGGCCGGCGGCCTGTGGATCGGGCTCACGCTCGCCTTCACCGCGACCCTGCTGCTCGCGATGTTCCGCTCGATCCCGCTCGACAAGCTGCTCCCGCAATACGCCTGGAACATCCTGACCACCCAGGAGCTGCTGGCGCTGCCGCTGTTCATCCTGATGGGCGAACTGTTGTTCCGCACCCGCCTGTCGCGCTCGCTGTTCCAAGGCCTCGCGCCCTGGGCCGGGCTGCTTCCGGGCCGCCTGCTCCACGTCAACGTCATCGGCTGCACCATCTTCGCCGCGATCTCCGGCTCGTCAGCCGCCACCACGCAGGTGATCGGCCGGATGTCGCTCAACGAGCTCTTGCGCCGCGGCTATTCGCGCGACATCGCGATCGGCTCACTCGCCGGCGCCGGCACGCTCGGCTTCCTGATCCCGCCGTCGAACATCATGATCATCTATGGCGTGCTCGGCGACGTCTCGATCCTGAAACTGTTCACCGCTGGCGTGCTGCCCGGCCTGCTGCTCGCCGGCACCTTCATGGGCTGGGTGATGCTACACACCACGCTGAAGCCTGCGATGGTGCCGAAGGCCGAGGCGCAACTGTCGCAGGTGCCGTGGGCGGAGCGCTTCGCCGCGCTCAAGGACCTCGCCCCCGCCCTGTTCTTGATCGCCTGCGTGCTCGGCTCGATGTATGGCGGCCTCGCCACGCCGTCGGAGGCCGCCGCGGTCGGCGTGCTCGGCGCAGCGCTGGTGGCGTATTTCCAGGGTGCGCTATCGCAGCAGGTCATCCGCGACGTCATGATCGGCTCGGTCATCACCTGCTCGATGATCGCGCTGATCGTGCTCGGCGCCTCGATCCTTGGCAACGCCGCAGCCTTCCTCGGCATCCCCCAGGCGGTGGCCGCCTTCGTCAAGGGCCTCGGCCTGTCGCCGTTCATGCTCATCGTCGTGCTGATCGTGTTCTACCTGATCCTGGGCTGCTTCCTCGACGGCTTCTCGATGATCGTGATGACCCTGCCGATCGTGCTGCCGATCGTGAAGGGCGCCGGCTTCGACGAGGTCTGGTTCGGCGTTTTCCTGGTGCTCGCCGTCGAGATGGCCCAGATCACGCCGCCGGTCGGCTTCAACCTGTTCGTGATCCAGGGCCTGACGGAGGACGGCCTCGGCTATATCGCCCGCGTGACCGCCCCCTATCTGACCATCATGGTCGCCTTCGTGCTGCTGCTCACCCTGTTCCCGGGCATCGTGACCATTCTGCCCAGGCTACTCTACGGGTAAACCATGGGATCGGAATGAGCTCTCTCCCCACCGTCATTCCGGGGCATTCGCGCGCAAGACGGCGAAGCCGTCTTGAAGCAGCGCGAATGAGCCCGGAATCCATAACCACGAACGGTCGTGGCGTGGCGAGATGCGAGTGGCGCCGCTCTTCGAACCAACGACCGGTCGTGGTTATGGAATCCGGGCTCGCGCTTCGCGCGCCCCGGAATGACGAGAGAGCGAGGGTCCGGATGGGTTTCAGCGCCATCCGGCCGGGCAAATCACGCCGCGCGCATCCCGTCGAGGAACTTCTGCACCTCGGCCTTCAGCCGCAGGCTCTCGCCGGACAGCGCCTGCGCCGAGGCGAACATGCGGTTCGAGCTCTCGCCGGTCTCGCCCGCTCCGCGCGCCGCGCTGCGGATGTTGTTGACGACCTCGGCGGTGCCGCTCGCCGCCGAGCGGACGCTCTGGGTGATGTTCTGGGTGGCGGCGCGCTGCTGCTCGACCGCCGCCGAGATCGACGCCGCGATGCCGTTGATGCGCTCGATGGTCGAGCCGATCGCCTTGATGGCGTCGACCGATTCCTGCGTCACCGTCTGCATGTTGGCGATCTGGCTGGAGATCTCCTCGGTGGCCTTGGCGGTCTGGCCGGCCAGCGTCTTGACCTCCTGGGCCACCACGGCGAAGCCGCGACCGGCATCGCCGGCGCGGGCGGCCTCGATGGTGGCGTTGAGCGCCAGCAGGTTGGTCTGCTCGGCGATCGAGGTGATCAGCTTGACGACGTCGCCGATGCGGTTGCCGGCGTCGGAGAGCTCCTTGATGCGCTGGTCGGTCGCGGTCGCCTGGTTGACCGCCTCGGCCGCGATGGCGTTCGACTCCTGCACCCGGCGGATGATCTCGCCGATCGAGCCGGACAACTCGTCGGACGCCGCAGCCGCAGTGCGGACGTGCTCGGACGCGCTTTCAGAAGCACCGGCCGACTGCCCCGACAGGTCGGCGGTGGTGCGCGCCGCCTGCGTGAGCTGGCGCGCCTCGCGCTCGAACTCGCTGGACGAGGTCAGCACGTTCTCGATGATGCCGCCGATGCTGGCCTGGAACGAATCGACGAAGCGCTGCAACTCGGCCTTGCGCTGCTCGACCGCAGCCGAAGCGGCGGCCGCCTGCTCCTCGCGCATCCGGCGCCGCTCGCCGGCGGCGCTGCGGAACACGACCAGACTGCGCGCGATCTCGCCGATCTCGTCGCCGCGGTCGTCCGACTTGATCTCGGCAGTCTCGCGGCCTTCGGCGATGGCCGTCAACGCCTCGGTCACCGAGGCCAAGGGCCTGGTCACGCGCCGGACGGCCAGCATGGTCAGCCCCAGCACCAGCAGCGCTGCGATGGCAGCGGCGATGCTCATGGTCTGCATGGCCTGCGACAGCATCGCATCGAGCTCGGCCATCGGCACGCCGACATAGAGAATGCCGATCACCTTGCCTGCGGGATTGGTGACGGGGAAATAGGCGGTCATGAACGGCTTGCCGAACAGCGTAGCGGGACCCTTATAGGCCTCGCCACGGCGCAGCAGCACCTGCGCCGGGTGGTCGGCGGCGAGCTGAGTGCCGACGGCGCGGTCGCCGTTCTCCTTCTTCACGTTCGTCGAGCGCCGCACGAACTGGCCGCTGTCGTCGACCACGAACAACGTGGCGCTGCCGCCGACATAGGAGACTGCGCGGTCGACGATCGCGTGGTCCTTGACCTCGGGGATCGCCGGGATCTCAATGCGTGTCACCGCTCCGTTCTGCACGCCGATCTTGGCGTCTTTGAAGGTCTCGGCAAAGGTCAGCGCGAAGGTGCGCAGATTGCCCTCGATGTCGCGCTTGGCGCGCTCGTTGAAATCCGAGGTGAGCGACCAGTAAGCCGCTCCGACGACGAGCGCCGTATTGAGCGCGATGACGACGACGGCGCCGATCAGCGCCTTGGTACCCAGCTTCAACTTGAACGACACGTCTTCACCTTCCCAGGACTGCAACCAATTCTCAAACTGCCCGTAGTTGGTTTCAAAGCAGTTATTTTCCGGAGCGTAGAATACCGGAAGCCTCGTCAAAGAACGGCAATCAGATACCCGAGCATGTCATCGAACCCTATCATCGTATGGTTTCGCGAGAGCCTGCGCCTGTCCGACCACCCCGCGTTGTATACCGCAGCGATGTCCGGCAGCCGGGTGGTGTGTAGTTACGTCCACGATCAGCAGAGCCCCGGGATCCGTCCGCTCGGCGGAGCGACGCAATGGTGGCTGGCGCAATCGCTGCGTGCACTTCGCGCAGAGCTCGAGGCGCTCGGCGCCGATCTTGTGATCCGCCGCGGGCCTGCGGCCAAGGTGCTCGGCGAGCTGGCGCGCGAGATCAAGGCCGGCGCGGTGTACTGGAACGACGTCGCCCAGGCCGGTCCGCGCGCCGTGGCCGCGGATGTCGAGGCCTCGCTTGGCGACATCGGCGTCGCATCGCGTGTGTTTGCCGACGACCTGCTGGTCGATCCCGCCGAGCTGCGCGGCAAGGATGGACGCGGCCCGCGCGTGTTCACGCCATTCTGGAAGCGTGTGCTCGCCTTGGGCGCCCCGCCGAAGCCCCTGCCCACCCCCGCCAGGCTCGCCTGCGTGACCGGCGCATCGGGCCTCGCCATCGACGCCCTGGGGCTGGAGCCGACGAAGCCCGACTGGGCGGGCGGCCTCCGCACGACGTGGCAGGCCGGCGAGCGCGCAGCGCAGCAGCGCCTGACGCGTTTTCTCGAATCCGCCGTGCACGGCTACGCCAGCGACCGCGATCGTCCCGACATCGAGGCCACCTCGCGGCTATCGCCGCATCTACGGTTCGGCGAGATCAGCCCGCGCCAGATCTGGCACACGGCACGCTTTGCCGCCGAGGAGCGGCCCGCCTGCGCACGCGGCATCGACAAGTTCCTGAGCGAGCTCGGCTGGCGCGAGTTCAGCCGCCACCTGCTCTACAACAATCCCGACCTCGCCACCCGCAACCTGCAGCCATCCTTCGACGCCTTCCCCTGGACGAAGGACGACGCCGCACTCGCTGCGTGGCAGCGCGGGCAGACCGGCTATCCGATCGTCGACGCCGGGATGCGTGAGCTGTGGCACACCGGGAGCATGCACAACCGCGTCCGCATGGTCGCGGCCTCGCTGCTCGTGAAGCACCTCCTGATCGACTGGCGGGCGGGCGAGCAATGGTTCTGGGACACGCTGGTCGACGCCGACCCCGGCAGCAACCCCGCCAGCTGGCAGTGGGTGGCCGGCTCGGGCGCGGATGCCGCACCCTATTTCCGCGTCTTCAATCCCGTGCTGCAGGGCGAGAAGTTCGATGCCAACGGGGCCTATGTACGGCGCTGGGTTCCTGAACTGGCGCGCCTCCCCGCCGGGCTGATCCACCAGCCCTGGGCGGCGAAGCCGCTCGAGCTCGCCGAAGCCGGCGTCGCGCTCGGCCGCTCCTACCCGTCGCCGATCGTCGAGCACAAGCACGGGCGCGAGCGCGCGCTGGCGGCCTACGCGAGCTTGCGCACAAGTGATTAGTTGCGCTCGCTTTGACAGCTGAGAGAATCCAGCTATCGTCGTAGGGTTTCCAACAGATCGGGGGACCGATATGGACGACACCACACTGACCGACCCGACCATCGCCGCACCGGGCACGCCGCCCGAGGCCGCGACGGATCCCGTGACCGCCGCCGCGCCGAAGGCGAAGCGGGCTTCCAAGACGTCGGCCAAGAAGACCGCGAAGAAGGCCGCTCCCAAGCGGGCTGCTGCCAAGGCCAAGAAGGTTGCGACCAAGAAGTCGGCCAAGAAGACCGTGAAGAAGGCCGCCAAGAAGACTGCGAAGAAGACGGCCAAGAAGGCCACCAAGAAAGCGGCCAAGAAGACGAAGAAGGCCAAGCGCTGAAGCCGACTGGTTCGGGATGGTAAGGCAGAGGCAATCGCCCATGCTGATGGTCCCGGCGAAACAATCCAGTGCCCGGTAGTGGGGACGATCTGGCGCTGGATTGTTTCGGATGTCGTGGCCGGCCTCAGCTCTTCGCTGCAGTGCGCGAGGCGGCGAGCGGGCAGTTGCGCTTCACCAGGAATCGGGACAGGGATCGACGATCTTCCAGAGATCGACGCCGTTCTTGATCCGCTTCATCTCGGTGGTGAGCCCGCCATTGCGGCGGATCCAGTCCTTCACCGTGTCGGGATAATAGGACATCAGCTCGGATGTCCCCTCGAAGCTGGTGACCTTGATGCCGAAGGTGAAGGCCTTGTCGTAATAGGCCTGATGGAAGCCGAGGCTCGCCTTGGGCGTGACGCAGATCTTGTTGAGCGGGACGAAGCCGAATACGAGCGTACAGGCGGAATTGCAGATGCCGTCGATGATCACGCGCTGCCGCGTGTCCCGGATGTGCTTGTACCGCGCCTTGTACTCCTCAATGTAGCCGCCATGATCCCGCGTGATGTGCAGATCCGCCCGCGCCGGGGTCGCGGCGACCAGGGAAAGCACGACGCATGGGATCAGGCGGTTCATCGATCGGACGGGAACCCGGTCTCATCTGGGCGGGGGCAAGGCAAGGTCCTGCGGCCCGATGCGCGACGCATGCGCGGGAGCTTGTCACGGATTCGTTAAGCATGCGGAAAAGGCCAAAATTTTGACCGAACCGCCGCTTTGACGCACCCTTTCCGGCACTTCGCAGTTAAATTGTCAGCAATTGGCCCATCTTGGCGTCGTTCTCGGAGAAAAACATGAGCAAGCTCGTATCGTCAGCGGTCGCCCTGATCGTGGCCGCCGCTGCCCTAATCCCGGTGACATCGGAGGCACGCAGCCACCATCGGCACCACCGCCACCACCACGGGCTGCCTTACGCGATCAGCTTCCTGCACAATTATGGTCCGGGACCCCTGCCCGGCACTTTCGCGTTCTATGACGGCCCCTCGACCAACCACTGCTACCAGAGTTCGGCCGCCTATATCGGCCAGGACCGGCGCCGGCATCCCTGCTTTTGAGGCCCCGTTCGCCTTCACGAGGCTCGCCCGCCCGGCGAGCCGACGATCCGCTGGCGGAGGCTGGCCTTGGCAGCCCAACTCTGGTATCCGGATTCGTGCGGGGGGTTGCTCCCTCGCTAGGCGCTCGTAGCTCAGCTGGATAGAGCATCGGATTTCGATTCCGAGGGTCGGGAGTTCGAATCTCTCCGAGCGCGCCAGGGCCGTCTTCGCCCCCCATCACCCGCCATCGCCGACCATCACTGAAGCGCACGATAAGCGCTTGTCAGATCGTGGTTTTTCGCGTTTTCGGTGACTGCAGCGCACGATCGGCGATCGTCGGCGAACTCCGCCAGACCGTCCATTTGGCCATCCCTCGATCTGAGTTAGAATCCCCCTCACCTGAAACGCTGCATTTTTCGGCGAGGGACAGGAGTTCGAATCTCCCATGCAGTTTCTAACTCAAAAGCCCGAGATCACCGCCAAGAACTATCTCTCCGTCGGGCCCGGCGAATACCCGTGCGGCAACAACCTCTATTTGATCGTCACCCCAAGTGGCGGCCGCCGCTGGGCGTTCCGCTACCAGCGCAACGGCATCGTCAAGAAGATGGGTTTTGGTTCGGCCAAGGAAACCGGCCTGAAGTTGTCCGAGGCCAGGGATAAGGCGATTGACGCTCTGCGGCTGCTGGCCAAGGGGACCGATCCGCGAGAGCACCGTGACGTCGAGAAACGCCGCACCCAGGGATCGCGCCAGTTCGGCGAATTCGCCGAGGAATGGCGGCGAACCTACGAGACCGGCATGAGGCACAAGGCCGCAAAAGCAAAGTTGAAGCGCATCGTGCAGGTCATCTGCCGCCCACTCCACAAGCACTGGGTCCACGAGATCGAGACCGCCCATGTCGTCAACGTGCTCATGCCGATCTGGCAGCAGCCCGAGACCTCCCGCTCCGCACGCCAGATCATCAAAAAGATTCTCGACGCAGCGATCGCCCATAACCTGCGACCGAAAGACAACCCGGCTGATTGGGCCAGCCGACTGCAACCGATCATGCCGAGGCAACGGCGGCGTGGCACGATACGGGGCGGCCACAAGGCGATGGACTACCAGGACCTACCGGCGTTCATGCACAAGCTCGGCGCCATCTCGACACAAAGCGCGCGGGCGCTCGAGGTCATCATCCTGACCCTGGGACGAACCGCCGAAGTTCAGAACATGCGCTGGGCGCAACTCGATCTCGATAACGGAATCTGGGATCTTGGCTTTCTCGGCACCAAGAACGAGCGGTTGAAGCGCACGCCGTTGCCCCGGCAGACGTTGACCTATTTGCGCGAGGCTTACGACAGCCGCGTCAATGACGAATTCGTGTTTCCCGGTCGCAGTCTCAAGAGACCGATGAGCAACATGACCATGCTCAAGTATCTCAAGGAGCTCACCGGAGACGACTCCCTGACTGTGCACGGCTTCCGCACGACGTTTCGAACCTGGGCGCAGGAGCAAACCCACTTCGAGGAGGAAATCGTCGAGCATTGCCTGCACCACATCACGGGCGATGATGCCGAAAAGGCCTATAAGCGCGGCGAGGCCCTGAACAAGCGACTGCATGTGATGCAGACATTCGCGGACTTCGCAACGCAACCACCAAAGAGCAATGTGACCCCGATGAAGGTCGCCTGAAAGTTCAAGCTATCCCCCGGCCCCGCCGAGGATGTCACCGCCCGGGCTGCTTGGTCGCGTCGGGCAGGCTTTCCAGGAAGGACGCCAGATCTGCGCGCGTGATGATCGTCCGCGTGCCATACTTCCGAACTCGCAGCCGCCCTTCTTTGATCGCCTTGTAAAGCGACGTCTGGCCCAGCGAAGACAGTAGCGCAGCCTCAGGAACGGTGAGGCCGAGCTTTTCCGCAGCGTTTCGGAGCATCGGTTCGCGCTTTGGCATCTAGGGGTGGTTTCGCTTCATTTGTCGCCCGCGACGACATCCCAGGCACGCAGGTCCGACGGATGAAGGCTAAGCGAATGCTTGGCAACATCCGAAGTCCTTAGGCGTAGTTTCGGATGCGGTTTCGTACAATTGGGAGAGTTGAGAATCCTGACTCAGCGAAGCGCGGGTGCCGAGATCAGCTAAAAGGGCAGCCGCAGTGCCAACACAGTGTGGCGACTGTTGCCCCCTTTGCTGCGATCTCGGTTCCACAGCTCTCCAAATCCCTCCGGACATCCTTGGAGTGTCTCAAAGGCGATCGGTGCGGGGATAGAACCGATCCATTGGCTTCAGTCTCCTGCGCCCGCACTGGGCTTTGCAGCGCATGTTACGAGGAGGCAAAGATCAGGACGATACACGGCATAGCTTCCGGTTCGCCCCTGGACTGCCCCGCCGGCTCTCCCCAGCGGTCTGGAGCTTCGTCACGTCACTGCACCCAGCACAATCTGGGCGCCCCGCGACAGCCCGATCGCTTACCTGCCCTTCGTTGGACCGCCACCCAGCAAATGTCGGTATCGGGTCCGGAGCTCCATGATCGCAAACCGATCGAGCTCACCCCGCCGGTAGCGTTGACGCACCTCGTCCCGTGCTGGATCTGGAAGCGCGACAATCAATTCCCAACCTTCAGCGGCGTCGTCGAAAAGGTCGACAATACCTGGATCAAGACGAGCATCATCCTGGCGCTCGGCCATCTGATCGCGCGCCCCGCCGATGATGTCCGGCCGACCGTCAGGAGCGAGGAGCCCCGGCAATGCAGGTCTGTTTTTATATAGTTCTTTATAGGCAGGTCCCTCAGGGCCCTGCGGTGAGTCTTTATACGCAGGTCCCTTTTGGACCCGCGGAGCCGCAGGTCCCTTTCGACCCCGCGGACGCGCCGACTTATCCACAGGCGCCGGCACGTCACGAACGACGTAATCGATCTCGCCGAACCGATGTCCGTCGACAATTCGTTGCGCTTCGCGTGTGACGTAGCCGGCGGCGATCAACTCTCGGAAGATGCGCTGGAGCTTCTTGCGGCCGACCAGGAGCGTTCGCCCGATATGATCGAGGCGGACATGCCAGTTGTGGGGGCGTGACAAGAGATAGCCGAGAACGCCCTTGGCCTCGATAGAGAGGCGGGGATCCGCGAAGACCGCGTTCGGAACGATGGTGAACTGCGCCTTGTGCTCGCGACGGACAATGGTCACCGGCGGGTGACCGTCCAGGTGAGCCCATGCAGATCGGCGCGAACTCGAGCCGCCTGACGGCACCCTGCCCCTCCGGAACGGCGTGCGAAGCTCACGGGAGGATACGCCGGGTTCAGGAGCTTGCAGGACCTCGCATTGGTCGGAGCGCGCAACTCACTCAGGCAACGGCCGCACGACGACATATATCGATTGTGCCACAGCAACTCCGGACTCGCATATCGCCGAGTCTTCGCTGTGCTACGTCGCCATGCGATCGACAGGCCGCGGAAGTCTAGGCAACGCGAGAGGCGTCAACCAAGATGAGCGTCGCCAGTACAAGGCTCGCCGTGGACCACATGCTGTCCCCAAACCGGCCGCCCTGCTCAGCCGACTGTCCTTCACAGAGACCGGCTCCCCTACTCTTCCAGGCCTTCTCCCACCCAATCAGTGCCGATTGTGATGTGATAGGACAGACTCCAGGCCGCGTTCTGGATCGCTAGAGTTAACAATGCGGGGCTCGCCGCTCTCGGCAGCCTGCGCTGCTTTGACGAGACGCCTGACCTGCCGTGCCGTGCCGGCCAGGGCACGTCCCTGGATCTCCCGCAGTTCCTCGTCAGTCGCCGCAATCACGTCATCGCTGAGCGCCTGGAGCAGGCGCGCGAGTTCGAGGCGGGGGTGCCAACGTGTCATGGCGTGCTCCAATTCCGTTGGTGGCGGAGCAGCGCGCGCCGCATTCGCCGCCGCGCAGTATCGTAAGCGATAGCCGAGATGCCATACGCCCGGCAGATGTCCCTGGCCGTCAGGCCGTTGGCCAGCCCGTCGATGATCTGCAACACGACCGGATCTCCTGCAAACAGCCGGAACACCTCGGCGAGCCCTGCGACCGCCACAGCCACGCGTTCGGGATCGGCCAATTCGTCAACGGGATCGCTCGGGACGCCGTGCTGGCCGGGATCATCGCGGCTGACCAGTAGCCGTTGCTCGCTCCGAACGCGCCGCCAATAATCGTCGCAGAGGCTGCGCATGACGCCGGATAGGAAAGCCAGGATCGGCACACCCAACGGCCAGACCCGCGATCCGTCGAGAACGCGGAGGATGGCCTCATGCAGCACGTCGGTCCAGCCGATCCCACCGGGCAGCCCGCGGCTCCACAATTGCGCCAGAGCTTTCAGCCGCACCAGATCGGTCTCAGACAAAGCCTCGATCGCCGCCGCCGCATCGGCGACGGTGCGACCGGCGTTCGAGCCAACTCCAGGGGTGCCAATCGATCGTTCCATCACCCCTATTATGCGGCCAAGCAGATACGTTGCGGACAGCCTCAGGAAAAATTTTGCGCCGTGTCCGCGGTACCGATCCGAGATCCGCATCCTCTCCATGTTGGAGGAGAGAACCGTGGATCAGATCGCAAATGCACGCCGCTGGTATGCCGACGACCTACGCTGCAAGACGCCCATTCTGCGCAACCCACACATCGTCGAGGCCTTCGGCGCCGTCCCGCGAGAGGCGTTCGTTGGCCCAGGTCCTTGGTGGATCATACCCTACCCCTACCGGGAGCCGTTCATCACCCCGGACGACGATCCGACTTGGCTCTATCACGACGTCCTGGTCTCGATCGACCCGACCCGGAAGCTCAACAATGGGATGCCGAGCTTTTGGGCGCGCAATTTCGAGCACCTCGATATCGCCCGAGGTGAACGCGTGCTGCAGATCGGAGCGGGCAGCGGCTACTATTCGGCCGTGCTCGCCGAAATCGTCGGGCCCTCCGGGCGGGTGAGGGCGGTCGAAGTCGACCCGGCTCTCGCCGCTCGAGCTCACGCCAACCTTAAGGGCTGGCCGCAGGTCCAGATGATCTCGGGCGACGGCCGAGATGTCCATGCCGAGGCGAGCGACCATGACGTCGTGATCGTCTTCGCAGGCTGCACGCACCCCGCTCCGCAATGGCTGGATGGCCTCGCCGACAACGGCCGGCTGCTGCTCCCGCTGACCAGCGAAGATTGGTCCGGCTTCCTGCTGCGCGTGGTCCGCCGCGGTGCCTCCTTCGGCGCCGCGTCGATCGGCGGAGTCAGCATCTATCCCTGCACAAACGGCCGCGATGAGCACGCCAGCCGCCGGCTGAAGACCGCCCTCGAGAACTCGCCGATGATGAATGTTCCGATCGAAGCACTGCACCGTGGCATTCCGTCATTCGCCGAGTCGGAACGGGTCTGGTACCAGGCACCCGGCTTCTGGCTGGAGCGACAGGGATCGGAGGTCGATGCGACCGCACGGCAAGCCGAAGGCGGCAACAACGACACCGCCTGATGCGCGATCCGAGGCATCGGCTAAGACAGCCTTCCCCCAGCCCCTGGCGGAATGCGTCAGCGCAGACTCGCAGGCGCCACGGCCGCGATACGGCTTCATCCGCCGGCGCAGACCGCGTAGCGGATTCTGCCCTTGGCGCGGAATGATTCGAGTCTTCGCCAGAGTTCGCTACAGCACGATCAGTGCCGAAATAGTCTTTGATTTTGCTGACAAAACTCTCCGTAGCGGCACGCCGACCGACCGACCGGCACGGTTGAACGCACGCCATGTCAGTGGCTTGCCGTTCAACCGGCGAGCCGCTTTTATCTTGCCTTTGACCGTCGCCCCGTAACCGTCCGGTCTCTGCACACCTTCCCCCTCGTGTGTTGTCGTTCCATTTCGAGTTCTCTGCTGCTGTGGGGAATCTCCGGTGGGATCCAAACATTTCGAGAACAAAGCGCGCCGCGAATGGTGGTCGCTGCACATCGAGGCGTGGCGTCGCAACGGTCTCGGGATCCGCAAATACTGCCTGCAACAACGTCTGACCGAGAACACCTTGCGGCGTTGGTCGAAGCGGCTGGCCAGCAACGAGACCGCGCTTGAGCTCGAGAAATATCAGACGGAATTGCGCCGCGAGCGCGCCCGGGAAGGGCGGGAAACGGCGCTCCGAAAGCAGAAGCAGCGCAGGTTCACGATCACCTCGGATGTACGCAATCGGGCGTCCCAGGCGTTCTGGGCGATGCATGTCGAGGCGCTGAACTGGAGCGGAATGGGGCTCCGCACCTACGCCGCGGCGATGCAGCTGTCGCCGCATTCGCTGCGCAAATGGCGCGACCGACTGGCCACGGGCGAGGTCACGATCGACTGGCGCGCCCATCTTCATCCCTCCGCCCGTCCGGCCGTTAGCACTAGTGCTAGGAACTCACAGCCCGAACGCCACTTGACAGCCGCCAAAATCGGCGATCCGGCGGCGGCGCCGGCACCGGTTCGCCGCTTCTTCAGCGACGAGGAGAAGCTCGCGATCGCCAAGGAAACCGAGCTATCAGGCGCCAAGGTCTCTGCCGTCACGCGCAAGCACGGCATCGTCACCGGCCTGCTGTTCCGCTGACGCGGGCAGTTCGGCATCGCGCAAAAGAAGCGCTCCAAGCTCGCCCCCGTCGTGTTGCCCGACGACACGCCCGCCCCGCGCGCCCTGCGCGATCTCGTGCGTCTACCGGAGCGCATGATGGCTGTCGACCTCACTGACGGACGGCGTGTCTTCGCTCCCGCCGACAGCGATCCGGATGGTGCGGGAGCAGATAGAGAGCGGAGAGAGAGCATCATGATGTTCGTTCCCACGGGCGTAGAGGTACACCTGACACTCAGCTATACCGGCATGCGCAAGGGCATGGACGGGCTTGCAATGCTGGTGCAGGCCCCGCTGAAGAAGGGATCCTTTCTCCGGCCATCGGCTTGCCTTCGGCAAGAAGGCATCGCTCCTGAAGTTCCTGTTCTGGGACGGCAACGGGCTCTGCCTGTTCACCAAGCGCATTGATCAGGCGGCTTCGTGTGGCCGGAGATGGCGGGGACGATGGCTCACTCAAGCTCACGCTGGCGCAACTCACGATGCGGATCGAATGCATCGACTGGCGCGCGCCAGAACGCGTATGGAAGCCTGCGATTGCAGGATGATCTAAAAAACTTGGTGCTGAACTGAGGTACGAAACAGGAGCAGCGACTGCAGTTCGGTCGCAGCTCCGAACGCATTAACCCGACCAACTGGCACTCGGTCTCGAGGATCTCGACAGTGACATTGGCCGCATCGAGGAAGCACAGCGGAGGCTCGCTCCGGAAATCAAAGCGCCACCGCGACGTCGTGCGTTGCCCGATCATCTGCCACGCGAAGACGTTCTGCTCGACGTGAAAGACCGAATCTGCGGTTGCCGTGGGGGCGCTCTTCATCTGATCGGCGAGAGCGTCAGTGAGATGCTGGATTGGGTTGCGTTGTGCGTACGACGTCCCAAAAAGGCGCTGCGAACGCAGAAGTAACGCAGATTACGATCAACTCGGATGTGCGCGGTCGCGCGTTCTCAGGTGAACGGACAGACCGCCGCTCAGCGCGCCCGCCGAGTGATCCGGTCTCCTGTGCGCGTCGCCGCGGGTGCTGGTCGAGCCACGCTCTCGGCGAATTGCCCGAGTTGCGGCATCGGCAAAGTCACCGAGGCCAGCTCCCGCCGCAGGGTCACCTCGCGCGGCTTCACGGCATAGAGCAGCCATCCCTCATGCAAGGCGCCAACACGCAAGCGTAGTGACTTCTGCGACACAGGATCGACGAAGATGCCAAAGCTCTCCTCGTCACCGATAACCGTGCCCACGAGTTGCAGGGGTGGACGTTCCGGTTCCCTGGGCGGGGGCAACGGCGCGCGCATCACGGTGACAGGCGCCACGGTTGACGGCGGCGGCCGCCGCGACGCCGAGAACAGCGGACGATCGCGCGTCGCTGACAATGCAGCGAGCGGAACGTCCCACAGCGGATTTGCGCTGCTCACCGTGGTCCCTGCCGCGACCGTGCGAGTTGACGTCGGCGGAACAGCGAGCGGATCGCCATCGCGGCTCGTAGGCGCGGCCTGCGTCGGCGTAGCCGGCTCGCGCACGTTGCCTTGACCACCAAAGGCCTGACCAAAGGAGCAGCCGACCACACAGGCCGCGACGAGTGCGACCGCGCGTGAATTGACCCATGATCGCATCACATCTGTCCTTGGCATGGCCCGGAGACGATGAACAGCGCCGTCACCGCGGCGTTTCCGTCTGCGCCGGTCGCGTGCCGACGCCGCTCGTGTTGCGCGCACACAGGCGCGTCGTCCGACAAGACTGCTCGGCTCGCATCACCGAATCATGCTGACCAGGACCAATGTCGTCAGTCGAATCCAGTTCACCGGCGCCGCGAGAAGCGGCTGGCTCCAGTGATCGCCTGCCAGCCGTCTCTGTCTTGCCCGAAAAGTCATAAATCTGTAACATGAAACCGTTTCGGAGCCGGCCGCGTCTTGATCGGCAATGGAGTGAACTCTCATGCAGCCTCGTCAGAATCCTCTCGGCGAACGCGATCGCTTCCTCAAGGCCTTGCGCGACGAGTTGCTCCAATTCGAGCGGCGGGAGCTGGAATTCCGCAAGCAGGATCGCAAGCAAAGAGCGGCTGAGATCGGTCTGCCGTTGGCTGACGCTAGAGACATCCCGGTGAGCTGAAGCGTCTTCGAAGACACGAGACCATACGCGATCATGTCCACCTGCCGACGTCGTCAGCGTCGGCCAAAGCCGGAGGGAAACACCGCGGTGGGCCGAAGCGGCACGACTGAGCGCCCGAAATTGCTGCCATATTGCTGTTGGACGGCCGGCACATTCACTGTTCCGACCTTGAGATCGGATGATCGCGCATCGATCGGCGCCTGATTGATCGACGGATTGACGGTATCCACCTTGCGCCGCAGTTTCACGTTGATGCAGTCGAACAATCCGTCCTGGGTGACGGTGCCGTCGGCGCAGCTACTACGTTTGCCGGCCGAGGTGTCTGCGCGACCGCCCAGTATGGGAGCCACCGACGTGCCACTTGGCGCCGGCCGCAAGGGGCTGGACGGCGGACGATCCGGTGCATCCACCGTCACGGGTGGCAGAAATTGCGGATCGGCGGCTTGGACCGGACTCATCATCAGGGTAGACATCGCCGCGGCCCTTACTGAGAGCGAGCATGAGTACCTGGAATGCGAGGCCATGGCTCACTTTCCTGCCCGTGCCTGGGTCACGAGCATGCTCAGCCTCGCGTTGAGGGATACGAGATCGACGCGCGCCGTCGCCCCCGTCACGCACTTCCGGCCACAGGCTCCGCTGAAGCGTGCGGCGAGACCGACAGCCGCGCCGGGAGCGCCGAAAGTCGGTGTCGGAACGTCGCCGGTGACGGCGAAGCCGCGGGCGGTGAGCTTGCCGCGGACAGCGATGCAGTAGTTCACGGACAGATATGAGAACCGCGTCTCGCCGTGGCCGGCGCGATATTTCATCGTGGCCGTGCAGAGATCGCCGCCAGCCAGCCGCCACGCCTGCGCAAGGTAGCGCACACCATAATGGATGTTGGTCTCGGGCACCCCGAGCTCGGCCGTGCTGCCGCTGAACCCGAGCATGCGCGCCGTCGACGGCAGGATCTGCATCAGTCCGATCTCGCCGGAGCCGCCCACGGCATCCGGATTGTAGCCGCTCTCGACCGCCATCACGGCTTCGGCAATTTCGGGGGCCAATCCCTGCCGTCCCGCCTCCTTGGCAATCAGGTCACGATAAGTACCAACTCGCTCTGGGACCGCTGCAAGGGACCTTGCGCCGCTGGAGTCGATCGACGACGACGGCTTTCTGGACGATGCAGCGGCGGGCTCCGGCGGGACAGCGCCCGGTGTTGTCCCTGTCTCCGCCATGGGATCAGAACCCGCGCGCTGCTCAGCGACAGGCTCTGCCCGTGCCTGCTCGACATGACCTGCAGATGCCACCGCCATCGCCGTGGCAGCGAGCGCGATTACGCCGAGACGCTTCATTGGAGACCTACCAGGTGCGACAGCATCGGCGAAGATGGCGACCTCGCTGGCCTATTGGACCGGATGCGCGGGGTTGAGTTCGGCCGTCCGGCTGCCGCTCGCAGCCGCCGCTTGCGGTCCAGACTGGGTCTGCTTTGGCGATGCCAGCGCCGCAAGCTCTTCGCGCAGAAAGCTCACGAGCTGCTGCACGAGTTGATCCCAGATCTCGATCTGACCACGCACATGGCTTGGCGCAACGCCGCCCGCGACCGACATGTCGGACGTCAGCACGAGGAATGGCGCACTGAAATGCAGCCGTGCGAAACGTCGGGTCGCGTTCCAGCGATTGACCAGGTCCAGCGGTAACTCACCCTGCACGTGCAGCACCGCGATCAGTGCCAGGTCGACGAAGGCCGGCTCGTCGCCCGGCACCGGATTGCCCGGGCGAATGTCAAACGCAATCCCATTGGTCGCAGAACGCAGATAGGCGACATCAGCGGCTGGATCCGTCAGCGTCTCCACTCGATAGCCGGCGAGCTGAAACAGCTCACGGAGACGGTCGAGGGACAGTTTGTCGATCATGGTCTCGGACATCAGAAAGCTCCGTGAGAGCGGGACGTGGAGTGGTGGCTGTGCGAGCCCGCCAGTCGCGTTTGCGTGCTATCTCGCTGCCGAGACCTGCTCACTGAGCAGGTTCGACAGCGCGAGCTCGTTGATGACAGGCGGATGCTGCTTGACGATCTCGGCCAGATAGGCACGCCGCAGAGCGGCGGCGCGCTCGTTACGCATCTGCTGCACCAGTGCGTCACGGACTTCCGGAAGGGTCCGGGTGTAAGCGGCCTTGGTGTCCACCAGCTTGATGATATGCCAGCCGTCTTCGAGCCGGACCGGCTCCGACATCGCGCCCTTGGCGAGCTCCATCACCGAAGTGCGGATCTCGGGCCGAATCTGGCTTTCGACGATCCACCCGAGATCGCCGCCGTTCTTGACGTCGCTGTTGTCATTGGCGATGGCCGCGAAGTCGGCGCCGAGCGCCTTCAGCCTGCGCTGAGCGTCATCGATGGCCTTCTTGGCCTTCTCTTCGGCCGCCTTGTCCGCGTCCTTTGGGATCGGCACGAAGATCTGCGCCAGCTGAAACTGCCGAGGCATCAGCAAGGCGGCGCGGTTGGCATCATAGACCTTCTGCAGCTCATCGTCGCTCGGAAAGCCGGCCGGCGGGGTCGAAATCGACTGCAGATACAACTCCACCACCGCGCTCTCCCGCACGCGGTCGAGCTGCTCGGCGATGCTCGGCTGCTGGTCCCACTTCCTGGCGACGACCTCCTGCAGCACGATGCGGTTGGCGAGCATCATGCGGACGGCCTGGCTGAGCAGGTTGGGATCCTGCCCGAACGCGGCACGCTCGCGCGGCCCGAGCGCTGCGACATAGTTGCGGATCTCGTCGGCCGACACGTTGGTGCCGCCGACGCGCGCGATCACCTCGTCGCTTCCCCCGCCCTTTCCTTGCCCGACGCCTTGCGCCGGAACCGCCGGCGCAGGCTGCGTCGTCGCTGGCGCAACGGGCGCTGCCGGCTTCGGCTTCACGGCCGCAGGTGCCTGGCTGCGCGGCGGCGCCGTCTGAGCAGAAACGGCCAGGGGAATGCAGGCCAGCGCCATGGCCAGCGCCCAAGCCTGGAATGATCGCATGCGGGCTGCGCGGCCGAACGCTGACGAGTTCATGGTGCTGCCTTCTGGTCGAGGATCTTGTCCTGGAGGTCCTGAATCGCGTTCTGGATCTCGACGCGCCGCAGACCGAGGACGGGCTCACGTGCGACGATTGTGTCGCCAACGGTGACACTTTGATAACGTTGCAGCAGGTCCTGACCATGCTTGATCAGCTGCGTGTTCTTGGCGACACAGCTATCGGCCGAGGCCTTATAGGCCTTCGCTTCGGCCTCGAACTTCGCACGGGCCGCGTCGCGATCGCGGGCGACGGCAGCCGCCTCCTCATAGGCGGCCTTCCACTTCTCCAGCGTGTCGTCGCGCTCCGCGAGGCGGCGGTTGAACTCCTCCGTCGTCTCGCGCTCCCGCTTCTCGATCTTGCGGGTCTCGGCCTTCGCAGCTTCGACCTGAGCCTTGGCGACGACTTTTTCTTTGTCTGCTTCGGCGAGTTTGGCCTGCAGCGCCGCCCGCTGGTCCTCCAATTGACGTGTCTGCAAGGTCGCCGCGCGCAGCGCCTCGCGCAACCGGTCGGCGTCGCTATCGGCCGCACGAGACGACCCGATCGGACTCCACGCGGCCGCGGCGATGATGACAATCAATGATCGCATGCGCATTGGTCAGAACTTCGCGTTGAGATCGACGAGAACGACATCCACGGCATAGGGCACGCCGCCGATATTGTTGGCGCTCAGCCAGCGCAGCGATGCCCAGACATTCGGGCTCAGTCCATAGCTTCCGCCCAGGAAATAGCCCTTGAGGTTGGTGCCGCCCAGACCGAAGTCGGAATCCACGAATGCATCCACGGTCGCATCGGATTCGAGATATTTGTAGCCGGCATGCACGCTCCAGTCGCCGAGATGCCTGATCTCCTTCTTTCCGACCGTGACCCGCGCCATCCAGCCCTTGTCGCCGCCGTTGAACGGACCGACGGTCTTTCCGTCGGACGACGCAGCACGGTTGTTGAGCGCCACGCCCGGCGACGTAATGCCGACGCTGGCCGGAAGACCCGTCCCCGCAGCCGCCAGCCCGCGATTGAACGCGGTGTTCCAGACGAACTCGCCGTCGAGCACGATGTGATACGGATGGAAGTCGCCCAGATCGAGCGACGCGCTGACCGTCATCGGCCGGAATTGCTGGAGCAGGCCATAGTATTGGTACAGAGAGGTCGTCCCGAAGTTGTTCCAGGAGCCGACCTGTAGGTTCCGCAGGAGCATGTAGGTGTTGCCCTTCTGGGCGAACAACGGCCGCGTCTGATCGGTATTGCAGATGTCCGAGCTCGACTGCACGTAGCAAGGCTGCGACGCCTGTCCTTGCACGTTCTCGAAATCATAGAAGGCCGCAGCCAGACGCAATTCACGGAAAGAGTCGAACCGTGACGAGAAGCCCACCTGACCTCCAAACACCCATTTGTCGCGGCTCGCGAACTTGGAGTCGAGCTGAGCCAGATTGGTACCCGCGTTGAAATCCGTGTTGAAGATCGGGAACGCGCCGAGCACGCCGAACGGCGTGAAGCTGTCGGATACGGCATATCGGCCTTGCACGGCGAAGCCGTCGAAGCCGAGATCGCGGTGCCAGACGAGATCAGTCGGCGACCAGAACGGATTATCGAAACGTCCGACCGATGCCACGAGGTTGCGGTCCCAGGCCTGATAGGTCAGGTAGCCCCGATCGAGCCATAGTCCGAACTTCGAGAAGTTCGAACCTCCACCGCCCATGGTCTGGTTGGTCGACACCGGCGAGTTCGACTCGCCGGTTGCAATCCGAATCCCTGCATTGAAGCCGCTGGTGAGATCGGCCTCCATGCCCAGGCGCGCGCGGAGCTTGATCTGATTGCGGTTCTGGGTGGTGTTATAGGTCGGCAGGTTGTACGGGCTCGCCATGTCGTAGGGCGAGCCGGTGTTCACCGCGTTGAAGTTGAGGGCATCGAACTGGTCGTTGCCCGTCGGAAAGAAGCTGCCCTGGTAGCGGCCACGAATGTCCCCGTAGAAGCGGATCCGCTGCGCCCATTCCGGATATTTGCCCGGGGAGGCCCAATTCTCCTGCTCCGCCTTCGCCATCACCTCGCGCTTGATGTCCTCGCGCAGCTGCCGCTTGACGATCTCGGGCACGTAGGTGACGTGCCGTGTCCCCTTCGGCTCGCTCGCCGCCGCAGCGGCATTCGCCGCCTTGGCCGCTTCGTCGGCCCTCGTGGATGCAGCCTTCGCCGCCTGACGGGCGATGTAGGCCTCATCATCGGCCTGCTTGATCAGCCCAGCCGCCTGATCTTCGGTCAGAACGCCCTGCTTCACGAGGAGATGAACGAGATTGATCGTCGCATTCGGCGAAGCCGGTCTTGCGTCCGACAATTTGGGCCTGGCCGCGCCGGCTTTGCTGTCCGGCATGGCGGTTTGCCCTGCGGCCTGGCCAAATGCCGGGGCGGCACCCCCCATCGCCGCGAGCGAGGCGGCGATCAGGACCGCACACCGGCGTGCATTTGGAAGAGTCTCAAACATCGTCCCCAGTCCCCTTAGTTCGCAGTCCATGACGGAAATCAGCTCGGCCGGCTCGCCGTGACGCGCGTCACGATCGGCATCGGCATGTCCTTGGGCGGCGGCTGACGGAGCGTCAGATTGCCGAGGACATCGTCGCGGAGCGCCTGATCCAGCTCGGCATCCCCCGTCGACGACAGCAGTTGCACGCGGCTGACACGCCCGGAGCTGTCCGCCCACAGGCTGATCTGCACGCGGATGACCGCCTTCTTAGTCTTCTCGTTCGCACGCAACGCCGCCTCGATCTGTTGTTGAATGATCGATGCGTACCAGCCCCAGCGGCTGCTGCCGCCACCGCCCGCACCGCCATAGGGATTGCCGCCGGGTTTGCCGCCGAGACCGAACAGATCGCCGGGGCCAGTCGCCTTCGCATCGAGCGACAGCGGGCCCGGCGGCTGATCGTCCTTGGCATCCTTGATCGGCTTGTCCTGCGGCTTGTCGACCGGCCGTTCCTCCTTGAACTCCGGCTCCGCCATCTTCGGCTGCTCGAGCATCTTCTGCTCGACCGGCGGCGTCACCTTCGGCGGCGGGGGCGGGGGTGGCGGCGGCGTGACGGCGAGCAGCGTGATCTCGTGAACCTGGCGCGGCGGCGGCGGCTGATCGCGCTGTGCCAGCACCCAATAGGCGACGCTGCCTAGCGGGAGAACGATTCCTGCGATGGCGACGACGATGCGTAGCGTCGATCGCAACCGGCTCGGCGGCGCATCTCCTCTTGCGACGTCGGCGGACACCGATCGGCTCGTCTGAAGTCTGCTCACGACGAGCTCCCGCTCGCCCCGAGGTCACCGTGCCGCTCGGCCAAGTACTGCAGCACGAATTTCACCAGCATGGCGAAATCCGGGGTCTCGAACGTGATCTTCGAATCCGGCGCGGCGGCAATCTTCAGGAGGAACGTGTCCGGCTGATGCCGGATCTCGACATAGGCATCGCGATCGATCGACAGGCGCGGATGCGGACCATGCGACATCGTGATCAGAAACGGGTCGCTTTCATCCTCCGCGCCGAGGTAGAGACCGCGAAGCGTCGGCACGAGACTGGCAAGCAGAGCCTCGCTGCTGGCCGGAAACGGGAGCACTGCGGCGGATGCTCGACTGCCGGCGACCGACTCCGACCTGCCATCCGATTGCGCTGGCGAGAACGGCATCCGTGTCCGCCGAGCGAGCTCACGCATCTGCACCAGCACTCTCTCGGGGGAATGCGGACCTGGCGGTTGGGTGGGGGGCGATTTGCGCATGTGATCAGACCCGCATCGATCACTTCACCAGCGGCTTGGTCGCGAGCCCGACCTGCGTCAGGCCGATGCGGCCCAGCAGGTCGAGAACGTCCATCACGCTCTGATATTGCGCCTGCGCGTCGCCGCGCAGCACCACCGGGAATTCGGGCGTCAGCGCCTTTTGCTGGATCAGGCGCTGCTCCAGCTCCGGCAAGGTGACCGGAATGGTGTCGAGGAAGATCTTGCCGTCATTGGCGATCGTGATCGCCTTCGTGGTCTGCGTCGCGAGGCTCGGCGCGGCCGAGGCCTTCGGCAGGTTGACCTTCTGCCCCTGCACCGTGGCAGTCGTCATGATGATGAAGATGACCAGCAGCACATAAGCGAGATCCAACATCGGCGTGATGTTGATATCGTCATAAGGCTTGGAGTCGGCATTGACCTGCATGGCAGCTACTCCGCCGCCATGCGACGATCGGACTGATCCGCGGAATGGAGTTCCGCGAGCCGCGTCACCAGTTCGTCGACGAAGACCTGGATATCGCCGGTGAGATCCTTGATCCGGGAAATCAGATAATTGTAGCCGAACAGCGCCGGGATCGCGACGCCAAGGCCGGCGACGGTCGCAACCAGCGCCGCGGCAATGCCTGGAGCGATCGCATTGACGTTGACGTCGCCGCTTGCCGCGATCGCCGCAAAGGTGATCATCACGCCGACGACGGTACCGAGCAGTCCGAGGAAGGGTCCGCCCGAGATCGCGATGGTCAGGATCACCATGAGCCTGTTCAGGCGCTGAACTTCCCTGACGACACCGCCATCAAGGGCCGCGCGGATCGCGGCGATCGACGTTGCGGAAAGATAGGGCAACGAGCTTCGCGCCGAACGGCGCTGAATCTCCTCGGCCGCAACACGATAGATGCGATAGAGCGAGGACGAGCGCACCACGATCGTATCGCGCTTACCGATGCCGCCCGACAGCGATGCCACGGCCTCGGCGTTGCCACTGGATAAGACGGCGAGATCGAAGTTCGGATCACGATACGCCTGCAGGAAGCGGGCATTGGCCTTGGCCTGTCGGCGAAGATAGGAGGCCCGGTCGAACATCACCATCCAACTGATCGCTGCCATCACCAGCAGCACGCCGATCACCACCCAGCCGTCGAGCGTGACCGACTTCAGGATCACTGCGAAATAGCCCGACAGCCAGCTCGCCGTCTCCTCGTCCACGCTGAAGGCGATCAGCTTGCCGTGGTCGAGTCCCTGCCCGATCGCAGCGATGCGGATGAAGCCTTGGGGACGCGCGACCTTGCTGATCTGGAGCTCGTCGATGTCGCCGACGAATGCCGCTGCCGTCGGGCCTGCCGCCGCGGCATCATTAGCGAGGGACGGCGCGGGAGCAGCGTCCGTAGCGGCTGCATCGCCGGCAGCTGAAGAGACCGGCTGCGCCGCAGCCGGAGTCGCGCCGGCGTCGGAGCCGCCGATCTGCGCCGTGGTATCGAGCGCCGGCAGGCCGGTGTCGAGAGCGGCATAGGGACTGCCGTCGAGATAGAGCGTGGTCTTTCCGGATGCTGCGACGACCGCCAGATGATGCCAGCTCGCCGCAGCGATCGGCGCCGCCGCCGCGCTGCGTTGCGACGAGCCACCAGCCGAGACCTCCACGAACGGCACACCATTGTCGAGACCGACGAGGATGCCGTCGCCGCCGTTGCGGCGGCTGAACAGGACGGCGTTCGGCTGCAGCGCGGCCGGCTTGACCCACAGCGACAACGTCCAGCCGGCGTCGGCAACCGTCGCCAGCGATGATGCCGACGGCAGCATGAGGGGCGCGCGCCCGTCGAGGCGCAGGCCCGTGCCGATCAGCGCGCCCTCCGCGGGCTGTCCGACGCTTTGCGCATTGTTGCCCCAGACCGTGGAATCCAACGCCGGCGTGCCACGTTCGTTGAAGTGATACACGACCGCGAAATCCGGGTCGTAGCTGCCTTTGGCATCCGCGTTCGGCACGGCCTTCTTGTTACCGTAGTAGAGCCAGATCTCCGTCTTGGCGCCCGAGGCGAGGCTGGGCACCGACACCCAGACCAACGCCTCGCCGAGCAGCGCGTCGTATTTTTCGATGTGATGCTTCAGCGGAGTCTTGTCGTCGCCGGCGACGAAGCGCAGGTCACTGCCATCCTCCTTGGTTGCGCTGAACCGGAAATTGCCCGGGTGCAGCCTGATCAACACGGGGATGGTGCCGATCGGATCGGTGACGTTGGCGCCGGACGCGCTGGCATCGATGCTGATCTTCTTGCGCAGCTGCCAATCGTCGTTCCACCAGGCGCTGGCCGGAGACGACAGGATCGCCAGCGCGGCGATCGCACCGAACAGTCGCGCGGCAAGCTTCACGACAGCGCGCGGGCTGCCAGCATCCCGGTTCTTACGTCGCGTTACCATTAGAATTCGCCCCAGAGCCGGACATTGAGGCGCGGATGCCCCGCGCGGGTATAGGTTTCGTCGGTCATTGGCACCGACAGCGCAAACAGGCCATTGAACGCGCTGAACATCCTGAACCGGGCGCCGACGCCGTAGCTCCATAGATTTGATTGCGCTATCTGATCAGACAGCGCGCGTTGCACGTGCACGAGGCCGGCATCGGCAAACACGAACAGCCGCGTCTCGTTGAAGGTCGTGAACCGCGGCGCGCCCTGCCCCGTCTCATCCTTCATCTGCTTCTGCAGCATGGCGCCGATATCGGGACTGCGCAGTTCGAAGCTGCCGGTGACGCCATCGTCGCCGAGGGTCTCCGATTCGAGATAGCCGCGCACCGTGTCGAGACCGCCGGCGCTGATCTGCTCGCTGGACACCAGCGGGCCGTCGGCCTTCTGCGCCTGCAGCCGTCCCCACATCTGATAGCCTTCGGGCAGCTCCTGCGTATGCGAGATGTCGAGGTTGAAATGCGTAAAGCTGGCGGATGCAGAAAAGCGCTTGTTCTCAAATGCCTGATGGTCGCTCGACAGCGGGCGCAGATTGGACGTCAGCGACGCGTTGAACTGTGTCGTGAAGTTTTCGCCCTGGAACGTTCCCGTATAGCTCGCGACCGCAGGAAAATAGGTGACGGGGGACGCGAAGCCGCTGCCGTTCAGCGAGACCAGTTGGAAGAAGTGCTTGTAGTCCACGCCGGCCGACAGCGTCTGGGTGAAACCGTCGCGTCCGGGCAGCGTCATGACCGCACGAGTTCCGACGATCTGGCCGGGGCCGACGATGTTGGTGCCGCCGACGGTCGCGACATCGCTGTTCGATTTGACGGCATAGGCGAGCAGAGCGAGCCAATCGACGGGCAACCGTGCGAGATAGGACACCGACACGACCTCCGCATCATTGCGTCGCTGTGGCGCCACCTGATAGCTGAGTGTCAGCGAGTGTCCGAGCTGCCAGAGATTGTCGTAGCGGACGGTCCCGATCGCCCTGGTCGCGGTCGTACCGCCCGAACGCCGATTGTTGATCTCGAGACTGCCATGCAAGGGAGCCTTGTCCTCGACATTGAGGTCGACATCGACCGTTCCTGGCGTCACGCCGGCACGCAGCGCCGGCGTGACGCGGCGATCCGGCCATTGATTGAGACCGTAGATGTCCTTGGTGAGATCGTTGAAATTGGGGACCGAGCCCTCCTTCAGCGATGGCGCGCCCTCCCTGATCTTGTCAGTATCGAAATAGCGCGAGTTCCTGACGCGTAGGCGGCCGACCTTCAGCTCTCTCACGTTGAGCACGACTACTTTATTGGCTGGATTCTGCGGCGGCACCTCGACCGAGACGGTCTGAAAGCCCCTGTCGTGATAGGCCTTCTCGAGCGCCGCACGCGCCTTCTCGACATCGTCGGCGGTCTTGTTCGGGCCGAGGAAGGGATAAATCGCCTCTTCGAGGTCGACCTGCGTGAGCTTCTCCGCTCCCTTTACCGCAAAATCATCGATATCGAAGCGCAATGCGGGGCCGGGAGCAGGCCTGGCCGGAGCGGCGCCCGCAGCAGCCGGCGATGCTCCCGCCGCCTGGGCCCGCGCGGGAGCAATACAGCCGCCGACCAGGACGGCGGCAGCCAGCACGACGACCTCCGCGCCGAACGACGTCGGACGCGCGGAGCGGCGCCCGCCCCTCTCCTCTTCCATTCTGACCCGCACCGACGTCCGCTCATCAACCGGCACGCACATGACGTCGCGACGGGAAGCCGCGACCATGGTGCCTCGGTCGGAAAGACGATCGGACCCGCGCGAGACTGAATCGATTTCTTAACGATTGCTTCGACGAAGCGGAACGATTCGCCGGCCCTGGGTCGGCGTTCGTACAACACCTGCATGAGGGCAACCCTCGGCGGCTGCGGTCACGGCACTTTGGCTGGATCGGTCAAGAGAAGATATACCGAGCGAGCGACCTGCTCGTGGGGCGATGCGCCGTGCAGAATCCAGAGGACTTGCGAACGGCACGGATCTTCATCCAGCGAGGCGCGTTAGCTCAGCAGGACGAGGCCTCCCGGCAGAGGCCGCGCCTTGGCGCCGAAAAGGCTCTCGGCCTGACTGATGAAGTCGTCCAGGCGATCGAGACGGAAGGTGCCCGAGATCATGCGCCGTCCGAGCTGCTCGTCCATGACCACGATCTTGCCCGGGCGGTAGCGGTTGATCTCGGCCACTAAGCGGGTCACCGGCCAATCACGGACGATCAGCAGGCCGTTCTGCCAGGCCTTGACGGCGTCGACGTCCAGCCGGGAGGTCGATCCCAGTCCGTGGTCGACCGTGTATGAGACCTGCTGGGCTTTGACGATCTTGGTCCCTCGCCCGCCGCAGGCGACGTCAACGCTGCCGTCGAGACAAGAGACGGTCACGACGCCGCCCAGGCACTTCAGATTGAAATCGGCATGCAAGGCCGTGACGCGCCCGCCCGCTGCATCAATGATCACCGGGTCCTGCGCTGCCGGCGCACATTGCACGGCCGCCTCTCCTGAGAGCAGTTCGAACCGTCGCGGCCCGTCTACCGTCCGCAGCGCGATGCTGGTTTGGGTGTTCAGCACGACCGAGGCGTCGCTGGTCAGCGCAACGCTGCGCCGCTCGCCCTTGGCTGTCCGCATGTCCGCCGACAGCTCCTGCAGTGAAGGCCAGAGTTCCAAGGGCGGGCGCACCACCAGGTATCCCGCAGCCAGCGACGCGGCGGTCGCCATGGCTCCTCCGATCAGCGCGCGGCGACCGATCGCGGCACGGGACGCAGGCGCGCGCCGAGCATCGACCTGAGCGAAGGCCGGGTCCGCGGCGAGCTGGCGGGTCGCATCACCGAACCGGCGCCACAGCATGACAGCCTGTCGGAATGCAGCCTCATGCTCGGGGCTCCGTTCGCGCCATGACGTCAAAGCCGCGGCGTCATCCGAGGTTGCCTCCCCGGAATGCAGACGGATCACCCATGCCAGGCCCTGACGCAGGGTCTGATCCATTTCCGTGCGGTCGTCGTCGCCTGCGATCAAGATCAGGTCGCTCGCTTGTTTCGGCGGCCAGAGGG
Source organism: Bradyrhizobium sp. SZCCHNR1002 (assembly GCF_032381435.1). Classification (NCBI taxonomy): domain Bacteria; kingdom Pseudomonadati; phylum Pseudomonadota; class Alphaproteobacteria; order Hyphomicrobiales; family Nitrobacteraceae; genus Bradyrhizobium; species Bradyrhizobium sp. SZCCHNR1002. Next base: position 267,930 of record NZ_JAUHIS010000001.1, on the reverse strand, counting down.
CGACTCCCTCATGGCGACGCCCTGCGGTCATTCGATAGACGACCCGCATAGCGCTGGACCGAAATGAAATATCGAACAATCTGCACGTTGAATCTCGACATGGGCAGCGGCTTGAATTGCATTCCAGCCGCAATGCGTCGTTGCTTAGCGTATCTGCCCGGAATGCGGCAAGGCTGCCGCTGGCCGGAAACGCGCCTCGTTAGCCCAGTTCGTTGGATCGAGACGACGCACGAGGACCAAATCGACGCACGACCTTGCGTCCAAGCCGCCGGCTGAGATGCTCCATGGCGTGCTGCAGGTCGAATTCGACAGTCCGCACATTGATGCCGAAGCGTGTGGCAATCTCACGATGCGGAACAAGCTCGATATGAGCGCATATGAACACATCGCGCTTTCGCTGCGGCAGTTCCGCGAGCGCCCGTTCGAACAGCTCGAATTCCAGGCGCGACTCGAACGCGGCAGCCGGTCCCGGCCGGTCGTCGGGCAAGGCCATGATCGCTTCGATTTCCGAAGCGTTGAGGAGGCGGCGCTCGCCCTTGCGATGATCCTTTGCCAAATTGAGCGCCATCCGAAACAGATAGTCGACAGGACTGCGCAGGGGAACCGCGTCCGACACGCGGTCGGCCCGCACGAACGCCTCATGAAGCGCCTCGCGCGCGACGTCCGGTGAGCCAAGGCAACGCGTCAGACGGCGGGCCAAACTCTCGTAATCAGCTACGAGCACATCGCGCAGCGATTTGCTGTTCGAGTAAGACACAACGCCGCCCCGTAACATCAGCCGTTTTCCGACCGATCTCAGCCCCACCAATGTACCTACCGGGGGAGAATGACAGCTACGTGACGACTCGCGTTCGCAAGGCCGTTGGACGGCTACTGTGGCAGGTCGAACGCGATCGTGTAGTCGAGATTGAGCTGTGCAGGCAACTCGACGGGGATGCTCGGCAGCGGCTGAGCCCTTTTCACCATGTCGACGGCGGCAGCATCGAGCAACGCTGCCCCTGAGCTCGAAGCGATGCGGACCTTCGTAACCGTGCCATTGCGTTGCAGGGTGAGTACGAGGCCGACGGTGCCCTGGATGCGCTCGCGCTCGGCGCGCTCCGGATAATACTGAAATCTCGCGATATGGGACTTGACGCTCCGGACGAACGTCATCGTCTTTTGATCGGGCGTCGTCAGAGCAAGGGCCAGTTGCGAACCGGGAATCGGCGCGTCCCATGCCGGAGAGGGCGGCAGCTCTGCCAGTGCATGCGAGGATGTTGGCTCCGATGATGGAGCGTTTCCCGAGGGCACATCAATTGGCGCAGCAGAGACCGCCGAATCCGATCTCGAGACGCTCGTCAAAGCCGGCTTCGGCCCGGTGATCACGGCGTCCCGATGGGGCGTCTCCGCCGTCTGCGACGCGACCAGACGGACCTGCATCACATTGTCGACGGGACCGAGACCGTCGCCTGCAGGGGTGTGGCGCAGCCAATAGACACCAAATGCCAAGAGAGCCGGAACCGTCATTGCAACGGCTGCGAGCGAGCGCAGCCCGAGCGCCGGCGCTGCCGCATGCCAATCGTGCAACGGCACCTCGTCCAACTGCCCGGATCGCCACGTGTCCCGTCCCATCGAATTCAACCCATCCAATCGCTCAGACGGACATCACGAACTAAGCGGTCGAAACGCATCGAGCTCAATCCGATCTTCACCGCCAGCGTCGTCGGAATGAGCAGGGTGGTATCTCGTTATTCAACAGATGTCGAGGTGCGATGCAATCGTTTCAGACTCTCCAGAGGAGATGATCACCCATGACGTGCAGTCGGCGAGATCGATCGAAAATGAGAAGGCCGGGCGCGATCAGGGCGCCCGGCCTCGAGAGTTGATCCGCGTTCAACGCGCGATAGGCGGCTCAATCACCGCTTACTGCGCACCCGCGCCGACGGCCACGGAGCTGCAGCCGTCAACCTGGGTCGAGCTGCCGGAGATGGCAGTGCCGCTGCCAGCCGTCAGATACGACGAGTTGATCACCGTGGCGAAGTTGGCATTCAGCGCATTGAACCCGTTGTTCTGGAGCACGCTTGCCGCATCCTGGCTCGCATAGAACCAGGACAGGAAGTTGGTGATATCGGTCACGCGGGTCGGGGCCGACGCCGTGTTGTAGCAGCTGTAGAGATAGGCGAAGGTCGTGCCCGTGACGGGATAGGCGCCCGCAATGATCGGCAGGCCGAGCTGCGACTTGCCGACCACGTTTATGCCGGCCACCTTACCGTCGTCAGGAACCACCGTCGTGCCGTCGCCCAACGTTGTACCGGCGACATACACCTGATTGTACAGATTCCAGGCCGTATAGGTTGTGCCCGTGGGGACCGCAACGCTCTTGAAAGCGTTATCGCCCGATGTCGGGGTCGGCGCGATGAAGCTCTCCCCAAGGTCGCCCGGGTGATAGATGCCGCGGGCTCGCTGCTCGTCGTTCTGGATGCTGGCCGAGGCCGGAGCACCGTTGGCCGGATTGTAGGGCTTGGCGAAATCGTTGCTGACATAGCCGATGCGACCGCCCAGGTAGTTGCCGTTGGCATCCTGCGCATTGCTGCTCACGGTGTCGGCGACTTCGCCGGTGCCGTTGCCGGCGAGCCAGCCGCCCGTGCCGGTCGAAACGTCGACGCCCTTCACGGCCTTGATGTTGGCGATCAGGATGGCGAACGTCGTCGACGGCAGATTGGCGGCCGAGGCGTTGGTTTTGGCGGCGATGGTCGTGGTGGTGGTGGTGCCCGCCACCTGGTTGTTGAGCGTCACGGCGGTGCTCGGGAAGGTGACACCAACACCGGTGAAGATCTTCGCGTAGTTGTGCGAACCATCGACGTCCAGCTGCGGGCAGCTGTTGGCGAGGAAGTTGGTCAGAATGTAGCTGGTTCCGGAGCCGTCGGACCGGAACGCAACCTGGATCGGCAGCGAGTTCGACACATAGGCCTGGGCCGCGCCGCCGTTCCCGGTGTTGTCGTCCATGAAGGTCTGCACGCGAGCCTGGCCGACATTGTCGAGCGCTGCAATCGCGGCCGTCGAACTCCAGTCGCGCACCTCGCCCGAGAAGATGGCGCAGAGCTGAGCGGTCGAGAGCTGGATCGCCGAACCGGGCGTGCCTGCGGTGCCGGCCGAATTGACGGTCCAGGTCGCCACCGGCGTGTTGCTGGTGTTGACGACGACCGCGACCGGCGCCTCGATCATAGGCAGCTGGATCGCCGGGCCGAACCCAGCGGCGTTATACGTGGTCGCCGAGGACGCGTTGCTGGCGGCGATCGCCGTCTGATCCTGCCAGTTGCTGGCCGGGGTGAAGTTGGTCAGCGCCGTCGCGGTCAGCGTGTTCGGAAGCGGCGAGTCGCCGGCGCCGAAGTCGACGCGTGCGTAGGGATAGGTCGCGAGCGCCGCGACGCTGCTCTCGAGGAAGACCGGCGGAACGGCCGGCAGAGACAGCGAGGGCGCGCTGCCGCGCAGCAGCTGTTTCGGATCGTTGGTGATGAACGCGCGCTGGCCGGCGCCGGAGCCGACAGCAGCATAGAGACCGACCGTTCCGAGCGCACCAACCTGACCGCAATTGGCCCCGTCCTGAGATCCGGGCAACAGGCCGGGTGTAGGAAGCGTCGCATCGAAGCTGGGCGAGAAGCTGTAGCCGTCATTGGTCACGGTCTGGGCGTTGTAGCAGTCCATGACCTGCCGCATGGCGAGCGACACCAGCGTGCTGCCGCCGCCATACACCGCGGTCTGAGCCGCAGCAGGCTGCACGGCTGCGGCGAGAGCCGCAGCAGCCGACAGCACGAACACCGAGGCGGTGCCGCGCAGGCGGTCGATGGAAGAGCGATGAGTCATCGGAAGTCTCCATGAGGTTGCAGTCGAGTTGCGAGCCATCGAGACGCAGCGATGCCAGCTGCTTCGAGGAAGAGAACCGTCGCCATTTAATTGTTAGTCGAACGAGACATCCCGCTCTCGGACGACCCGCGCGGTCATTGAGACGATCGACGGTTCAAAACAGTCTCTCGCATCGTTGTGATCGGTGGCTTGCAGTAGTGAGACAATTCACGTCGCGTCTCGGCGAATCTCTTTCCGAAAAAATCTCGCTTCATGTTCGAAGAGCGAGCAGCGCCTATGGCGCAATCCCGCGCAACGCGCATTTCAGACACGTGCCGCAACACATGTCATGGGTCAGTCATCGTGAGCCGGTACTTTATTAGTGACGAGACCTTCGCGGCCGCGTGTTCCGAAAGGTCACCCTGGGGCGGGCGTTTCCGAGATGCGGGATTCGGGCCGAGCGGCGCTGCTCAACGCGCTGATCGATGGCTATGACGATCTGAAACGACGACTCGCACGGCGGTTGGGTTCGACCGAGCTGGCGAGCGAGGCGCTTCAGGATACGTTTCTCCGCCTGGAGTGCGGCAACGACGTGGGCGCCGTCCAAAGCCCGCGTGCCTATCTGTTCCGGACTGCGCTCAATCTTGCAAACAACCGGCGCGTTGCCGAAAACCGCAGGCTCACGACATCCGAGATCGACGCGCTGCTGGACGTCCCGGACGACTCGCCCGATCCGGCTCGCATCGTCGAGTCCCGCTCCGAGATCGCTGCGCTGGGGCGCATTCTGCTGCAGCTGTCAGCGCGCCAGCGCGACATCGTCTTCGCCACCTTCGTCGACGAACAGTCGGTGCATCAGATCGCGCAGCGGCACCGCGTGTCCGTGCGCCGCATTCAGGTCGAGTTGCGCGAGGCGCTGCTCTATTGCGCAGGCCAGCTCGAGCGATCGCTGGAGCGCCGGCTGCCGTCACGCAGCGATGCTCACGCGTCGCACCGCCCTGCCCTGCGCCCATGGACGCCTGCGCTGGAGGATACCGGCTAACCTGCGAAGCAACGCGGTCACATCGCGCCCCGCGTGATGATCAGCGCGCCGGCGAGCCGTGGTTCCCGCCCCCGCGTCGGTGCGGAGCAAGCATCACGGTTGGGACCGACACTCCCCCGAGCCCTCGGTGCAGTCCTGCTGTGTGGCGCCGCTGCCCTGAGGCGGCGTCGCGCCTCCGCCATTGCGCGCGGGGGCCTCACCGCCAGAGTTCGCCTGGCTGCCGCCATAGCCGAGCACTTCGACGATGATGATGGAGGCCCGCCCGTCCGCGGACGACTGCTGCGACGGTGCGAGCTTCTGCGGCGCGGCCGCGGTATTGTTGCCGAGAGTCAATGCCGCCACCGGCGGCGGCGCCACCGTGGGAATGCCCGTCGCAGAGCCCTGCACATTGATGTTGAAGGCGTTGAGGATGCGCGCCGCACCCAGACTGAGATCGCCGGCGACACGGATGCCGGCCGAGCCTGCGTCGATCGTGCCCGTCGGCGCGTACAGGTTGACATTGCTCTTCGTCGGGTCCTGTCCGTTCAACGTGATCAGCGCTGCGATACCGGCACCGGTCACCAGCCCGGTCGGATTCAGGTAGCAATAGCCGTTGGCGTCACAGATGGTCTGCTGCGGCGCACTTGCCGCATAGGTCTTGGAGCCCTGCCCGGCGTTGATGTCGCCATTGGCGGAGAACATGTCGATGTCGCCGCCTTGCATGGTCATCAGCCGGCTCTGCGCAAGCTGGATCGTGCCGTCGCTGTAGCCGCGGATCGTCCCGCCGGCGAGCGTGAGTATCCCTTCCTGGACGGGAGACAGCAGGTCACGTCCATTACGACCGACATTCATGTTGCCGCCTGGCACCAGGATGTTGATGTCGCTGCCCATCTGTGTCTCGAGCACCGAGCCGCCGAGCGAGATCGTGCCGGTCACAACGCGGCTGGCAGCGCCATTGACGCCGTTGACAGGGCGGTTATCGGTGTAGCCCAGCGCCGCCGGGAACAGCGTCGAAATCGCAGCATAGGCGCGGCCATACTCCCCGGCATACGCGCTCGCCGGATCGTTGCGATCCTTGCCGACCCGGATGAGGAAGTCGTTGAAGCTGCGGTCGATCGCGAGCTTTTCGCGCAAGGTCGGCATGTCGCCTCCGACGGCGATGCTAGAAAATCTCGCACTTGCCGCCTCCCTGCTGATGCCGAGCGCGCCGGCGATGTCGGCCAGGAAATCAAACCCGACGGCCTGCGGAGACTGCACGACGTACTGATTGACGAAAGCCACGTAGTTGGCACGCGCGCCAGTTCCGAAATAGTCGCTCAAGGCTTGGTCGACCAGCGCGTGCTGCTTGCCGATGGCGAGCGCGTTGAAATCACGCCAAGCCTGCGCCCGCGCGGCATCGTCCCAGCTCTTGGCAGGATCAACTCCGTCGTTCAGCTTACCGGCGATGAGCCGTAGCAGATCGATTCCACTGGTGGAGGACCGGACCGGATCGACATACTCGGCGATGGCAGACGCATAGTCCATGAGCCGCGGCTTCACGCCTGCCAGGACGTAGATGTCGGCGCTCTGGTTCGGCAGGTATTTGACGAGCTTCCCTGGTACGTCGGCATTGGTGCCGTAGTTGCTGCCATTGCCGGCCGCAATCAATCCTGCATAGCCGCTCGCGCTCTGGCGGAGCGGACCGATGTTGTGCCCGGCCTGGACCAGCCACGATCCCGGACCATAAAGAGTGTAGGACCCGCCGATGATCGAGTTCCCGGCCACCAGCGAGGTGACATCGTCGGTGTTGTTGTTCTGGAAGGTGATGGTGGCGTTGCCTGCGTTGCTTTGCGGAACACCGTCGACCACGGATGTGAGGACGAATTGAGAGAGGATGTTGTTGCCTGCGGTTACGTCGGCGGGCTTGATCAGCGTCAGGGTACCCGTGCCCGCGAACGTGATGTCCTGCCCGGCGGCGATGATGACGGGCGTGGGATCATTGGCGTGCAGCGCCTCGGTCAGATCCGCAAGCGGCCGCCCGAGCGGATTGATGTAGTTCGCGGCGGAGCCGGCCCCACCGTGCACGTACCTGCTGGATGCACCGGTTGCTAGATCAAGCATGACGAGTCCCGAGCCGGCGCCGAAGTTGATCGACTGCGCGGCGATCAGCGCCAGCGTTCCGGAGACCGTTCCGTCGTAGCTCGGGATCGGGACGATGTTGATGCTCTGCCCACCAATGACGATCGATCCGTTCAAAGCCGCAACGTCGAGCGTGGCGGGATAAACGATCGGCGCGTTGCTGCCCGTGACGGTGCCTCCCTTCGCCACGACCGCGCCCGCTGTGGCGGTCGCCAACGTGACATCGCCGGAAACGGCAGTCAGCGAAATCCCGCTCTGGGCGCCGTAGGTGGTGAACGGCGAGCCCATCCAGGATGACGTTGAGCTGGCGGCTCCGCCCGGCAGGCTGGTAACTGTGATGGGGGAGCTTACCGCGAGCTGAGCGGGATCATATGCCGACAACAGGTTGATGCTGCCGCCCGCCACCGCGCTGATGAAGCCGGTCTGCACCGCCAGGATCAGATCCAGAGGTTTGCTGGTCGGCGAGGTATTGGCCGACTTCGCTGTTGCATTAGAGTTTCCGGTCACCAGCGCCGCCGAAATCGACGAGTTGGGATCCGCGCTGATCGTGCCGCCGACCTTGATCCGGCCACTGCCAAGACCGACCAAGAAGTCGCTGCTCAGCAGATTGCCGCCGGCCTGCACCACCAGATTGCCGCCGCCATAGGTGATCATGTGCGCCGGATCGTTGGCGTTGAGGCCGCCGGCAACAACGAGGGTTTCCGGAAGCGAGACTCCGATCTGCTTGATGTCGCTCCCCGCCGATAGCGTCGCGTTGCCGCCGCCGAGCGCGCCGATGCCCTGGAAGAATGATGCGTAGTTGATCCAGGCCGCGGTCTGGCAGCTGTTGAACGCGGTACAATTGGCGAACGGTGTCGCCGTGCCGTTGCCCCAGCCTCCATGGAAGTACCAGTTACTCCACAGCTGCATGGAGCTCGCGTAATTTCCAGACGCATCGCTGATCGGCGTCTCGATGCCGACGATCGACTGACCAGCGGTGATGGTCACGGAGCCGCCGCCGATTGCCCAGGTGGGCGTGTTCACATAGCCGTTCGTGCAGGCGAGCCCGGCACAATTGTCTACAGGTGGAAGCGTCAGAGCGGTGAAGTCGGCAGGCGTCGATGTCGCGACCCCCGCCGTATAGACGGCGCCCGGCGCAGACTTGTCGAGCAGTTGGAAGTTGCCGGCAGCAGCGATGGTGATGCTTCCCGTGCCGGTGCGCACCAGTGTCGGAATCATCCTGAGAGATGTCGTCGTGGTCGTTCCCGACGTCGTCGTGACCGGCGAATACACATGACCGTCGATCGTCACGTTCCCGGTGCGGCTTGCCGTCAGCGTGGACACGGGAGCCACCGCGTAGGGATTCGCCGTGGTGTCGCGAGCGGAGGTGAACGCCGCGCCGGCGACCAGGTTGATCGAGAACGAGCCGCTGTTGACGCCCGGAATCCGCGACATGAGATCCGCGGCCGCCGTCGTGTTGTAGTCCGCCACATTGCCGGACCGCGCGGGATTGTTGGCAATCAGGTCGGCAACGGCCACCGACCCGCCGAAATAGTCTCGGGTTTCAAAGAAACCGTCGCTGATGCTCGCCTTGACCGCAATGTCGTTGACGGTTCGCAGGGTCAATGATCCCGGCTCGCCGGCCGCGGTGCGATAGGCCAGCGGCGTCTGGGCCGTCGCGACCAGCTGCCCCGTGTAATTCGTGTAGTTGGCAAGGAGCTTGCCTGCGGCGTCGGTGACGACGGTGTTGGCGCTGACCAGAGTGCCGTTCACGGCCGTGAAGGCCGTGGCGTTCACCAGGCCTTTCACGCCGCCGAGATTCCAGTTGCTGGCCACGGTGATGTTGCCGGCATTGGTCGTGGTCGACGGGTTCGACAGAACGATCTCCGGCCGCACGTGCAGGATGGCGCCGAGGCCACCGGCAAAGTCGAACGCATCGCCGTTCCCCGCAGCGACCGAGCTCGCCAGCGACTTCTGGACGAAGCCGGTGAGCGTGCTCTGATAGAAATTGACGTGATTGGCATTGGCGGTGGTCGGCACGAAGATGCCGATGCCCTGGGCGACGCTGGTCGTCTGCGACAGCGAATAGGGCTGGTTGACCGTGTATTTGGCCGTCAGGCTCGCGCCATTTGCCGTGACGGTCGGGGCCGTGGCGTAGGTCGTGTTCGGATTGGTGGCGACGAGGCCGGCCAAGAGCAGGTTCGCGGTTACGGTCGCCGCCGTCGTGCCGCCCGTCACGGTCAGCGTAACCGGGCTGGTGTAGCCGATGGCCGCGGTATTGCTCACGGTGACGGTCGTGACGGTGCCGGCGCTGACCGTCACACCCGTGACGATCAGTCCGCTTCCTCCGGCGCCGCCCGTCAACGTAACCGTGACGGCATTGAGTGTCATGGCTGCATCGGAATAGCAGGTGAACGATGCACCACCACCTTTGCAATTGTTGCGAGATGCGGTGCCGAAGCCAGTCCCTCGGCTCGCGGCCGGGACCGACAGCGCTCCCGTCTGGGTCGTCATGATCGCGGTGGCCACGCCGCTGGCGCCTCCGACCAGAATCGTCGGCACCGCCGTGTAGGTCGTGGTCGTGCTGTAGCTGATCGTATCGCCGGAAATGACGGTGCCGGCGACGCGCGTGCCGGTGCCATCGAACCAGCCGGCGGGATCGATGATGCCGTCGAAATGGGTGGCGCCCGTCGTGGTGTCGGTGGTGCTCCAGGTTGCGTAGGCGTTCAAGGCCAGTCCGCCGCCGGGCGTCGAACCATTGGTCACGACGTTGCCTTTGAAGCGCACATTGACGGTGTAGTCGCTGAGCAGCGGCGCCCGCACGATGACCTGGCCGGCCGGGGCCGTCGGGCCGCCGCTGACATCCAGCAGCGCGCCCGCATCGACCTTGATCCAGCCTGAATTTGCGCTCGACACCTGCTGGAAGCCGTAGATGGGATCATATGCGCCCACTGTCGGCGTTCCGGTCGTCGCCAGCGTGATGGTGCCGCCGCTGGGATTGGTCGCCCCATGGTCGACCGAGGAATAGCGGTCGAACGTGGCGTCGCCCTGGCCGACGGCGCTTGCCAGCAGCCGTGCCGACGATTGGAGCCACACGCCACAGGTGGACGTGCAGCCCGACGCCGAGGGCAACGTTCCCGTGCCGAACAGCGAGATCTGGCCGCCGCTCAGGCCGCGCGCGTCGATCGTGCCACCGACATTGACGCTGCCGCCATTAGCGGTCAGCTGGACATTGCGCGAGGTCAGGCTGGTGCCCGCAGCAAGCTCGATGTCGCCGGCCTGCAGCGTCCCCGTGAAGCTGCCGGAGAAGTTCGGGCTCGTGCCGTCGAGCGGCAGCGCACCGACCAGATTTCCGGCGAGCAGACTGAAAGTGCCGCCGAGATCGTTGAACCGCGCCGACCCGCTGAGCGTACCAGCCAGCGTGGCGGTCCCGGTCGCGCCGTTGTTGCCGGTCTGAATCGCGAGCGAACCTGCATAGCCGGCATACGGGTTGGAGACGTCGATGCTGGCCCCGACGATGCTGACATTGCCGAGATTGGACGTCAGCTGCACGCTGCCGGCCGGCGTGTCCACGAGCTGATTGTTCACCTGGAGCCGCAGCCCCGGAGCGTTGATCGCAGCGCCCGATGCAAGGACGACGTCGCCCGTGGCCGCCGCCATGCTGACCTTGCCGCCAGCGGCATCGATCTGTACGCCATTCTTCGCCGTGACCGATGCTCCCGTCAGGGCCAGACTGCCGCTGATGCTGCCATCGCCGGCCAACGTGCTGTTGCCATTCCCCTGCATCACGAGATTGCCGCGAGCAGTGACGGTCTGGCTTGCGCCGGCTTTCACCACCACGTCTGGCGCCGACAGGATGAGATCGGAGCCGCCCCAGACCGAGATGGTCGGTGCGCTGGTGTAGCCGGTGCCGCCATTGGTCAAGGTCAGCCCGGACACTGCCGAGCCGCCGAGCGTCGCGGTCGCCGTCGCACCGGAGCCGCCGCCTCCGGTGATGGTGACGATCGGCGCGTTCGTAAAGCCGGTGCCGCCATTGGCGACGGTCAGCGAGCCCAACGTCGTGACAGCCTGGGCTGCAGCGCCGGAGCCACCGCCGCCGGAAATCGCGACCGTTGGAATTCCCGTGAAGCCCGCGCCTCCCTGCACGTTCACGCCGACGACGCCGAACTGCGGTTGCAGTCCGACGGTCGGCGCGGCTGCGGTGCCGATCGCGGCGCTGGAGCCGCCGGTCGTGACCGTCAAAGTGAGATTGGCGAGCACGCCGCTGAAGCCGGAGCCGCCCGAGATGATGTTGACGCCGGTGATCGCGCCCGTCGAGCTGACCACGGCCGTTCCGGTCGCCGTGGCGCCAGTGACGGAGTCCTTGATGGTGATCAGATCACCGGCGCGATAGCCCGTTCCGGTGCCGGACGTCGACACGTTGAAGGACACGATGCCGAGCAGCGCCGTACCCGTCGCAGCCATTCCGCCGGAGCCGGAGATCGTGACTGTCGGCACGCTGGTATAGCCGGTCCCGGCGCTGCTGATCGCGACCGAGCTGAGGTTGAACTTTGCCGTCGCGGTGGCAGCGGCGGCATCGATGCTGCCTGTGCCGGCGAAGGCGATGCTCTCGGCCGCGGTCCAATTGACCTTGCTGAAGCCACCGAAGCTCTTGGCGCCCGTGCCTGCGGTGATCACCTTGGCTGCATTGAGATTGAGCGTGCCGCCCGCCCCTGCGGTGACGGTGGCGTCGGAACTGACGCCGGATGCGCCGCGGCTGTTGATCAGGGTGATGTTGGTGGCCGCGATGGTGGCGCAGTAGGCCGAGCAATCCGTTACACTGGCTCCTGCGGTGTTGTTGCCGATGCTGTAGAAGCCGGATCCATCGAATGTCAGCGTCCCGATCGGATTGGCGGCATCACCGAGCATGAGACCCGTCTGGGCGTAAAAATCGAAGCCCGCGTTGCTGCGCAGGGTCACCGAGGAAGCACCGGCAAACAGGCTATTGAACTGAGCCGATGTCAGATTCAGGCCGCTCGTTGCCAATCCTTCGGGACCGAAATTGAACGTGTTTGCTGCAATCGACAGGCTCGACGCCTTGAGCGTGACGCCGGCTGCGAGCGCGCCGCCGTTCACGCGATCAGGCGCAAATGCACCGGACCCGCTGGTGTCGATCATCAGCGAGTTGCCGGCCGTGATCACGACGCCGGCGCCGGCTACCAGTTGCGAGGTTCCGACGTTCGTGCCGATCGCAAAGCTGCCGGTGCCAATGGCGCCGCTGCGCGTGACCGAGACCATGCTGCCGTTCGAGACCCGCAGCAGCGCGCCGTCGCCGCTCAAGGCGATGTTGCGGCTCGTCCCGGAGACGGTGCCCTTCGTGCTCACGACGCTGCCGGCGTCGACGGTGAGCCCTCTGCTGCCGCCGGCCTGGGTGACCAGGATCATCTCAGGCCCGCTGAGCGGATGCTCCGCATCGGTGGCGACCTCGAGATTGAGCGCGACGGCCGTGACCGAGCCCGGAGAGCCGACGGACGCCGTGCCGCCGATCAGCACGCTGCCTGCGCCGAGGCTGCTGAGCTGGTCGGCGTCGAGGAATAGGTAGTTGGCGAACGCCGAGCTGGCCGTGAATCCGCCATTGGCGGCGACGGTTCCGAACTGGCCCAGCCGATCGCTGGCGACGACTGCAATGTTCGCGGCGGCAATGTCGATCTGTCCCGTGGCGCCCTGGACCGTCGGTGCGAGATCGCTGCTGCCGGCAGCGAAATTGTTGCTGCCGCCGAGGGTCAGTCTGCTGGTGGCGCCGATCACGAGCAGACCGCCATCGACCGGCAAGGCGGTCGGAGCAAGACCGTTGTTGACCGTATAGTTCGAGAAATAGCTGGTGCCGCTGGTGATGTTGATCTTGGAATATTGCTCCCACACTGCCTGCGATTGCAGCTGGAACAGAAGCGTTTGCGACGAGCGGGACCCGGTGATCGCATTGCCCAGGGAGCCGGTCATGTAGACGGAGCCGTCGGCACCAGTGAAGCTGCCGGGCGATGTGCCATTGCTGGTCGTGTACTGGACCACGCGGTAGGCGCCGGGCAGTGTCGCGTACATGCCCGGGAGCAGCACGTAGGTGCCGGCCGCGATTCCATTGCCGCCGCTCAGGGTGACGGAGGTCCCCGGCAGGATGCCGGTGGCGTTGTTCATCGCAGTAGCCGGGAGGCTGGACAGCTTGCTGCCGCTCGTCACCAGGCCAGCGGACGTCACGCTCCTTCCTGAATAATAGGGATAGGAGTTGAAGACCGGGTCGTAGGCGGCAACCTGAGCCTCATAGGCCGGCACCAGCGCATAGACCTGACGTCCATCGGCATATGTCGACGAAAAACTGGTGCTCGTACCGCTCGAGGTGACCGTGGAGACCTGCTGGTAGTTCAGAAGGACGTTGCGTGTCCCGCCCGTCCCCGCGACATACTCGACTGCATAGACGTCGCCGCCACCGCTTGCATCGATGCTGCCGCCGAGCGCGACCGACGCACCGTAGATGCTGATCGACTTCGCCGGCGCCGCCGTTTGCTGCGTGACGGGATTTATCGAGGCGGTGGTCGCGTTCGCATTCAGGTCGAGGCCATAGTACCAGGTGGCACCATCGACCGTGTAGCCATAGGGGATGTCGAGCCCGCCGGTCGAGACCGCGGTCAGGCTGCCGGCTCCGAGCGTGACCGATTGGGTCTGGACCAGCGCTCCCGAATAGCTCGTGGCTGATGAGGACACCGTCGCCCGTGTCACCGCCAGCGGCATGTCGGCGGCCGAGCGCAAGCCGACGACGATGCTGCCGAGCGGCGCCCACAACGTGCCATCCTGCTCGATGTTCTGCGCGTCCAGCACCAGCGTTCCGCCAGCCGACAACGGAGCGCTCGGCGAGCTGCCGGCATATTGCTTGATCGCGAGCGTTGGTGAGGAGTCGCTGACGCTCATGGTCGACATCAGCAGAAAGGCGGTGCTCGTGGCCGGGAAGATCTCCGCCGCGGTGATGGTGAGCCGGCCCGGAGTGACGAAGGAGCCGCCGAGCGCCGAGCCCGTCGGCACGAGCGTTTCGCTGCCATAGCGGCCGGGCAGCAGCCGCACCGAGCCGGCCGTGGTCAGCATGGCATTGGCCACGTTCACCAGCGACAGATTGCCCTGGAGGTCGATCCATTGCGTGACGAAGCGGCCATGCGAGACTCCGTCGGAGCCGACATAAAGCGTGCCGTCCGCGATGTTCCTCACCGCGGGGGACGAGGTCAGTTGTTCGGCGGTCGTTCCCGCCAACCGGATGTAGCCGGCGTCGAGGCTGACGGTCGCGCCGCCGACACTGGCCGGCGTGCTGGACAGGCTGGCGAGGGTCGAGCCCGCCGGAAGGATGCTGATGAGATTGCTGCCGCTGTGGAGCACCAGCGATCCGGGCACATGGATGTCCGTCGAGCCGGCGAAGCCGATCGTCGCCGGCTTTGCGATGCCTTGGAGATAGCCGCCCGATGAAAGGGTGACAGAATCGAGCCCGCTGCTGTTGATCATGTCGGCGGTCAGCGTGACCGTCGTCGACGGCGTCGCTGATCCGCTCTGGGCCACGAGAACGCCCGACCTGATCCCGACCACCGATTGCGTGTCGGAATTGTAGACCGCGCCTGCGAAGACCGACGCGTAGGGCGCAAGCGTCTCGGGCAGGATGAAATCCCCGAGCGACAGCGATCCGCCTGCAGCGAGCGCCGAACCTCCCGCCGCAGACAGGCTGCCGCCGAGATGGACGGTGAAGCCTCCGACCTGCAGAGCACCGCCATTGCTCCACACCGCCCTGCTCTCGACGTCGCGGCCGGTGGGAAGCTCGATCACACCCGCCGCACCGGCGATGTTGATCACCGCGCCCGGCTGCACCTCGACCGTGTTGTTGCTGAGCAGCGTCACCGTGCCGCCATCATAGACCGTGCCCGTCGCATAGCGGGTCACCGTCTGGTCCGGCACGAACACGCCGCTGGCGTCGATGATGCTCCCTGCCGCGATGGTGAGATTTCCCGGGCTCGCGATACTGATCGTCCCGCCCTGCGCCCGGACAGTACCGGCCACGGTCGTGGACGCAGTGTTGGAGACCATCATGACCGAGGCGCCTGCGCCGGCTGAAATGGTGCCCTTGAAGCTGATCGCCTGATCGGCGACGATGTCGATCGATCCGCCGGGATCGGCCGTGATCGTGGCGCCAGTCCCGACGGCGATGCCGCCGGTCACGGTGGCGAATCCGGACTGCGACAGATCGATGCCGGATTGTTTGAGCGACAGACTGAGCGGCTTGCGCAGGCCGTCGACGACCGTCCCGGCCTGCGCGAAGTCGCGGGCGCTCCCGGCGCTCGTGTCCCGCGCGGCGAGCGATCCGGACGCCGGCGCGAGCAGATTGGACTGCCTCAGCGTCAGGACGGTGTTCGCGGCGACGTTGACTTCCGCCAGTCCGATCAGCGCGTAGCTGCCGAAGCCGCCACTATTGAAGAAGGAGGTCGGGAGGCTGATCTCGCCGACGCCGCTGCTCTGGGTTTCACCCGCGCCGTAGGAGATGGCCCCGGTGCCGCCGACCTGGACATAGGGCGCCTGCAAGGTGAACGTGCCACCGCCGGAAAAACCCTGGGCGAAAATGCTCCCGTCGAGATAGGTGTTGGCGCGATTGCTGAGCGGAGCAAGCACCGTCGTTCCGCCGCCGTTGTCTGCATAGTAGTAGAACCCTGTTCCCGCCGCGACAATGACCCCGGCGGGACCTCCGATGGCGGTCGCCGCGACGCCGTAGATCGGCGTGGTAAACGACGCGCCGTCATAGGTCTTGAGGGCCACGCTGCCGCCCTTCCCGAGCGGCAGCCCGTCAGCGCCCTTCTTCATCGTTCCGGTGCGATCGACATAGCCGCCGCTGGATGCATCGATCACGCTTCCCTGCGCCAATCTGATGCTGCGCGTCGTGTCCTGGATCGACGTGATGCTGTAGAAGAAGCCGGTGCTGAAATTCATGCCTGCGGTCGTCGTGCCGCTGCTGATGAGCTCCGATGCGAAGACCTCGCTCGCGATCGTATTGATCGTGACCGAGCCGCCGTTGACATAGGCCGATCCAAGCAGCGAGCCCTGGTCGGCACCGCTGTCGTTGACCCATAGTCCGCTGACGTTGAGTTCACCGGTGACGAGAAGATCCTGAAGCGCGACGGACTGCGGGATGCCGCTTGCGATCGTCAAGCCGGTCAGGGAGATGCTGCCGCTCCGGGCCGTGATCGTTCCATCGATCCGCGCGACATTGCCGAGGGTCACGCTGCCGCCCGGCCGCACGGTGAGGGCAGCGTCCGCAGTCATCTGCAGCATGGCATTGCTGCCGGTGTTGATGCTGATGCTGCCGAAGGCGGAGTCCGTCAGGAGATCGCTGAAGATCGGGAAGGCCTGGGTGCCGTCGGCAAGCCGGGCCAGCGTCGGCGTCCAGGACGAGCCCAGCTTGAACGTCGACAGTCCGAACGGATCCAGTCCGGCGTCAGCCTTCGGCTCCAGCAGCACGGTGTAAGTGGCGGCATTGGTGCCCGACAGGGCAATGCTGAGGCCCGCGCCATTCGGCATGGCCTCCAATCCGGCGCGCTGGCGTTCGCCGGCGACGATCGCCGAGGCGAACGATCCCTCCAGAATCGGCGCCGCGGCGCTGAAGCCGACGCTGCCGGCGCCGCGCCCGGAGATGTAGCCCGGATCATAGGAGCCGCGCGACAGGATGCTGGCGTAGGTCTCGCTGACGCCCCAGCGGGCGTGATCGACGCTGAAGCCGCCGAGAGCCGTGAAGCTGAGATCCGACGGAGCACTGCCGATGTTGTAGACGCGCCCGTTAGATCCGATCACCCGCGTCGTGCCGACGAACCCGGGAGCATACTGGACGTAGCCGCCGGAGAGATTGATCGACGATCCCGGCAACGTGATCGCGTTTTGCCCCGCCGAGATCGAGAGCTTTCCGCCCGTGGTCAACAGCTCGTCGATGGTCTTCGGAATGAGACCTGTATAGCCCTGCGCATTGAGCAGAGGCGAGCCGACCCAGGACGAGCCGTCGGCTCGGGTCCCACTCAGCCTGGAATCGATGGTGACGGTGCTGCCGATCAGACCGCGGGCCAACGGCGTGTCGGCGACTTCTGCGGCGGTCACCTTGAAGGTCAGGAGATAGTTGGAGGTCGGCAGGACCACTCCCGCCAGACCCGACAGGTCGATGCTGCTGCCCGATTCCAGCAACACCGTGCCGGTCGTCCCGACAACGGTGCTCCCGCCACTGCTCGTCACTCCGGCGGCCAGCTCGACCGCCGCTCCGGGCGCCCTGAGCAAGGCGCCTCCAGCACCGTCCGCACTGCCCTGCAGATCGATGTCGCCGCTCGCCTTGATCGAGATCTGCGGCTGGACGTTGGCCGCGAAATAGGTCGACGTGGCCGTGCTGGTGGGGATGGTGCTGCTGGTCTCATCCGGCAGGATCGTGGTCAGGCTGCTCTGTCCCAGCACGATGCTGCCGATCGCGCCATTGGCGATCGGTGTCGTGTAACATGTGTTCAGACGGATGGAGCCTGGCCGATTGACGCTCGTCGTGGCTTCGATCACGCCCAATTGGCGGATGCTGTCGGCCACCACGCTGACGGCGCCGTCGTTCGACACGATGAGTCCATCGTTCGTCGCGAGAGCCCCGTTGGGCAGCGCCGTGGCAAGCGACTTGGTGGCCACCGCGGGCGACAGCTGGATAGAGTCGCCATTCGTGTTGACATAGACTTGAGTCGTGCTCGGCGAGAACGACGATGCCGTCAGGGCCTGCGCCACGCCCGTCGCGCTCGACGACGGCTCGGTGAGGACGATGCCGCTTCCGGCCGCCAGGATGATCTGGCCGTTGTTGGCGGTCAGCGTGCCTGAATTGGTGACCGTCGGTCCGATCAGAGCCAGAAAACCGTTGCGGGTGGTCGAGGCCGCCGCATTGATCGTGATGTCCGCCCCCGGCTGCACCAGGATGCCGCCGCCGCCGACCGATCCCAGCGTCTGGTCGCCCATCACGAACACGGCAGATCTTCCGCTGGCCACGGCCACGCCGGAGTTCGTGACCGGCGTGACGAAGAGGCCGTTCTGCGCGAAGTAGTCGTTGGCACTGCTTTCGTTGGCCGGCGCCGCGAACGAATAGGACGTCCCGTTCGCGCTGACGCTCTGCGGGCTGTAGTTCGGGCTCGCGCCGGAGAAGACCGAGGCGGCCGCTGCGACCGATGTTCCGGCGATGTCGTTGGTGGTCGCGATCAGCGAGCCGACGTTCACCTGGCTGCCGCCGCCGAAGATGATGCCGTTCGGGTTGATCAGCAGCACGGTGCCGTCGGCCTTGATGTTGCCGAGGATCTGGCTGGGCCTGCCGGTGGCGTCCACGCGGTTCAGCGCAATCCAGCCGGGATTGCCCTGCTGGTTGTAGACCAGCGTGGTGTTCTTTCCGACATTGAACTGGTACCAGGTCATGATGGCCTGGGGCGCGGTCTGGTTGATCGTGACGGTGGTCTGCCCGTTGGCCGCGCTCGCCTGCACCGGCTGATCGGCGCCGACCCACAAGTTGGTTGACGCTCCGGCTTGCGCGGCATTGATGACGCGCGGATCGACGACGAGCCCGCCGTGCGACAGACCATCGGTGACCGCCGGCAGACCGTTGCCGAGACTGGTCGAAGCACCGGCCGTCGCGACGTTGCGGGCGGCCGCCTGGGCCGCCTGCATCGCCTTGAGCATCGCGGCCGCCCTGGTCATGGCGTCCTGCGACTGCTTGGCGATCGTCGCCGCCTGCTGAGAGGTGGCCGATGCCGCAGCACTCGCCGCCGCGGCCGCAGACGCCGCCCCCGACGCACCGAGCGGACGAGCCTGGACGGCAGCGCCGTTCATGAGCAGCGCGACGGCACTCACGCAGCCGAGCCACAGCAGCCGGTGGAAACGAGCCGGAGCCGCTCGCGTGGCTTGCATGAGCGCGATCATCGGAGCGGGCAGAGGTTGCCTGATCTCGCTTGACGAGCGCGAGGCACGCCATTGGCGCGGCGCCGCCGTCGCAGCGCGCTTCGCCTGCGTTGACCTGCCCTGCGCCATCATCCGCTCCTGACTTCAACGTGATCATCGAGCTCGCCGGCCGGTCGCGGCTCGGCTCACTGCTGAACAGACGATCGATCGGGGCCAGCACTGAAAGAGTTTTGGCCGGGAACATCAGGCGAGCCGTGGGGCGCAGGGGGTCAGTGCGTCCTGACGCTGACGCCGATCCGCACCGGCTGGGCCATTCCCGGCGGCTGGGGACGGCTGACGGTGAGGCCGCGGAGCGCCGCAACCAGGGCCGTGTCGCGCCCGGGATCACCCGTCGTACTCGCCACCATGACCTGGTCGATGGTGCGCTCGGAACTGATCCACAGGTTCACGACGGCGCGATAATTGCCGTCGCGCGTCCTGGGATTGTTGCGCAGCGCGTTGTGGACGTCGATGCGCACGGAGTCGCTGAACTCCTGCGACGGCGCCGATCGCGATGGTCCGCCCTGGACGTGCATCGTGCCCAGCGACAGGTCCGAGCCGAAGCGCGGGGCGGCGCCCTCCACGCGCGCGGGCGCGTCGAGGGTCAGCGTCACCGCACCGGGACGGCTGTACTGCACCTTCAGATCCGTCCCCGCCAGCAGCCTCATCAACGCGTCATGCGAGGTATAGCGCCCGTCGACCGCAGCGGATTGCCGCCCTTCGGCGGACTTGCTTTCATACAGCAATTGAACCCCGGCCAGTTGGCCGAAGGCCTGCAACGCAGCCGCCAATGGCTGTGCCGGGATCGAGAACAAGCGAGGCTGCTCATCTCCGGCAGCTTCACCGGCATGACTTGCCGCGCCGGCGAGGAGAACGAACGCGGCGACAACGAGACGCCACGAAGCAGCACGACGCATCGCGCTCATCCCTGTCCCCACGTCATGAGTCACGCAGCCGGCGCCGCGCCTGAAACACTGTTGGCGTGCAGCGAGCGCCATGTCGACAGCTCCGCAAGCTCGGCTTCCGGCCGCCGCGCAACGATGTCGCCGCGCCCCAGATACAGGCAGCCGGCATTGCCGTCGATCGTGATCCAGTCGCCCGGCGAAACCACGGTGTCGCCGATCCGCGCCAGCGGCGCTTCGCCATCGATTCGAAGCGCGGCACATCCGACGACGCACGGCTTCCCCATCTGGCGGGCGACGAGAGAAGCATGCGCGGTGCGAGCTCCGACGGAGGTGGCGATCGCCGACGCCGCGGCGAAGCCGGCGATGTCGGCGGTGCTGGTGTCGTGACGGATCAGGATCACCGGATCACCGGATGCCGCGAGCCGCTCCGCGGACGCACTGTCGAACGCCGCCCGCCCGGTTGCGACGCCGCCCGAGGCCGCGACCCCGACGGCAGCCGGCTGGCCGGTCGCGACGAGCGAGGTCTCCGTCAATGCCTCGAGACCGACACCTTCCATCCGTTCGAGAGCCTGCTGCGGCGTGATCAGCTGCTCGTGCACCAGGTCGACTGCGATGCGCAGCGCGGCGCGCGGGGTGCGCTTGGCGGCGCGCGTCTGCAGGATCCACAAGCGGCCTTCCTCGATGGTGAACTCGATGTCCTGGACGTCGCGGAACTCGGCCTCCAGCAGCTTCAGCGTGGCGCGCAATTGCCGTGCGACGTCCGGCAGCGTGCGGGACAGCGCGGCCTCCGTCTCCGGCGTCCGTCGGCCGGACACCACGTCTTCGCCCTGCGAGTCGAACAGGACGTCGATCACCGGCGCGTCCGCGCCCGTCGAGGGATCGCGCGAGAAGGCAACGCCCGCTCCCGAGGACGTGCCGCCATTGCCGAACACCATGGCCTGCACTGTCACCGCCGTGCCCTGGAGATCCTCCAATCCCTGGAGCTGTCGATAGGTCCGCGCCCGCTCGCTGGTCCAGGAGCGATAGACCGCCCGCGCCGAGCGCTCCAACTGGACCGCAGCATCCTCCAGCCAGCCGTCCTCATCGGAATCTTCCAGCAACCGTCGCTCCTCGCAGGCCAGCCGCTCCAGCGCCTCGCTGTCCAGCTCACGCTCGTTGGCGACGCCCTCTGCCGCGATCATCTGGTTCAACCGCTCAGTCAGCGGCGCAGGATCCATCCCGATGACCGTCTCCGCATAGCTCTCGAGCAAGCGCCGACGGCAGTCCCAGGCCAGCCGTGGCCGCCCCCTCGCTCGCACCAGGCCGCGCACGGCCCGCGACGTGCAGCCGACATTCAGCACGGTGTCGAGCATGCCGGGCATCGACCGCGCCGCGCCGGACCTGACCGAGACCAGCAACGGATTGCGCGAGCAGCCGAACGACTTTCCGGTGGCCTGCTCGAGAAACGCGATGCCCGCCTTCAAACCGTCGACGAGCTGACGCGTCGCGTGGCCCTTCCCTGCAACGACGTCGGCGCAGAGCTGCACCGGCAGCACGAAGGCCGGCGGCACCGGCAGATCCAGCGCCGCCATCCGTGCCAGATTTGCCGCTTTCGCTCCGACCTCTTCGGCGCCGGGCAGCTCACGCCGGCCATCGCCAATCCGTATGATCGTCATTGCATCATTCCTCACGCCGAGAGGTCACTCATCGTATAGCGCCGCAGCAAATGGCCGAAGCTCGCCAGGCAATCGGTGGCGCGCTCGATCGCACGCGCAAGCTCCAGCGCTGCGAGCGAGGCGGTGACGTCGAGGCCACCGGAGAACACCAGCGCCGTAATCTCGCGCTCCCTCGCATCCGCCTGATGCTCAGCATCCATCAGGCGCGCGACGGCCGCCAAAGCATCCTCCGAGTCCGCGCGGCGGCCCTCTTGAACCTCGGCCGCCGCGGCGAGGCCGGCCGCTGCATGCTCGGTTGCAGTCACCCCAATTCCGGCGAGCGCCTGCAGTGCGGCTCCGATCTCCGGCTTCATCTGGCCCGGCGTCAGAGATGCGATGAACGCGGCCTGCTCCAATTCGTCGATCGCCTGCTCGACCCGGTCGACCAGATCGCCGATCACCGGCCGCGCATTGAGCCGGGTGATCTCCGCACGTGCCTCGATGGCGATCCTGTCGGCCTTCTGCTCGATGCGGCCGGCCCGCTGCGCGAGTTGCTTGACCGCGACGGGACCAGATTCGCTGATCGCGAGGCATTGCTGAACCAGCGCGGCGACGTCCCGCGACAGACCGATCTGCCGCAGCACCATGGCGAGCAATCCGCTGTCGACGCGGTCCAGATGCCTGACGAGATCAGCGCCGATCCGGTCGCGCGCGAGTCGCGACGACTGTCCTTCCAGCAGCGCCTCGGTCGAGATCTGCAGGCATGCCTTGAGAAAGCTGATCGCGGCCTCCCGTCCCAGCACCTGATCGAGTCGCTCGCCGAAACCGATCCGCGTCGGCGCGGCGCTGCGCACGGCTGCACCGAGCAGCTCGTTGCCGCCGAGTTCCAGGAAGCCGCGGTGGCCGATGCGCTGGCGCGCCGCCCATTCTAGAATGCGAACCGCATCGGTCTTGGCGACCCAGCTGCGCAGCAGCTTGCGCGCCTTGTTCCAATCGATCAGGAACACCAGCGACGCCCCGATGGCGGCCAGCAGGTCGTCGCGATCGTCGGGTCCGCCATACTCGTAGGATCCCGTGACGAGGTAGAAGGTCCCCTCGTCCTCGAGTCCGGCAGCCGCATGCTTGTCGAGACCGCTCCATTTCAGCGCACGACCTTCAAACAGCGACACGAAGAATTTCGCGCGGGCCAGGTGAACGTCCGTGTAGGTGATCGTCACCGCGCTGGCCGTGACCACGATGACGATGACATGCGCGTCCGTCGTGCCGATGTCGTTCTGGATCACCAGGCGTTCGCCGGCCCGGATCGCGGTGGCATCGAGCCCGGGGTGGTTGAACTTGAGCGGTCGCGTCTCGCCGAGGCCGCGCATGAAGCTTTCGATCGGCGCGCGATCGCCCTCCTGCACGCCGAAGACATGCGCGCCGGCGATGACCTGCTCGGAATGGCTCGCGGCCAGACGGTTCAGCGCCTTGTGGAGGTCCATCACCAGCCGGTGCAGGCTGTCCGGCCCGTCATGATCGACCCCCGTCAACCGGCCGATGCGGGCGATCTCGATCTCCGGTGTCGCATCCAGATGCCCGGCGCTGCGGATCGAGGCCAGACGTCTGTCGAATTGCTGGCCGCTCGCCGTGTCGCCCGCGGCAACGGCGCTGATCATCGCGAGAATGTCGCTGTCGATGCCTTTCAGGAGCGGCGCGAGCCCGGGAGCCACGACCTTGTCGTCGCCGGCGAGATGGGCTCCGCCGATCAGCGTGACCAGGGCTGCGTGGGCAAGTCCGGCTGCGCGGCTTTCCAGCGTGAGATCGGGCACGTCGCCGCGCGGGTCTCTTGCATGTTGGACCGCGGCCTGCAACGCGCTGAGGCGGAGCTTGATGCGATCGTTGGCGGCCAACCCTTCGGCCACCAGACGTGGCAGGAGGATGTCGGCTTGTCCGAGCTCTTTGACGATTTCAGTCTTCATGGGCCCGTGTCATCATCCATGTCATCGTTACGCGACGCGTTGGTAGCAGCCGCAGATGAAGAGTGTTTGCGCTGGATCATTCACTGAATTGTCACATTCACAGCAGAGCGCACGTCATGCCATGCGCCGGGATGCACTGCTGCTGGCATGTCTTCAGTTCGGAATAAGGTGATGCGTTCTCGCGGCGGATGGAGCCCGAGCCATGCGTATCGCATACCCTCATGACATGCAGGAGGGCGCAGGGAATGCCGGGCGAAGGCCTCGCCCATGGCCCGCCTGCGAAAGAAAATGCAGGCGGCAGGTACCACAGGTTCAGCCGACACTCCGGCATTCCCTGCGCGACAGGCTTACGGCTGCTTCGCGATCTCCCCGGTGCGCCGGCTTGTTGGCCACCGTCGTCAGCGCCGCGCGTCAGTAGCGGCGCGAACTTGACCTCAGCTTCGGGAGGCCAGGACCACGCGACTTGACCGTCCGCAAATGCTCGTTCGTCCGCACGCCCGACAAGGACATGCTGCGAGCTCTCGCGGCCATCGCATCCCCGCCTCGCGTGTCGTGACGATCGCGCGCAACGCCCCTTCCGAATGAGGCGGGATGAGCGGACAAAACCACACCTTACGGAAAAACGCAAGTCTATTTTTTATTTTCCGAACCCCATGACGGTGCGCCTCGGATTTGCGAGTTTCACGCCCGGAAGCGGCCGCCGCATCTTGCGAGCATCGGCCCTCAAAAGGCCGCGGTGGTGCGGACGCCGAATACGATCGCATCGCGGATGCGCCGTGTCTGGGTCGGATCGCTGGGGTCGACCGCGCCGCCGCCGGGATGCATGACATACTCGACGATCGGCTGGACTGCGACGTTGGGAGTGACCTGGAACGAGTAGCTCGCCTCGATGACGGCTTCGAAATCGCGGACCGGCGTCGCTATTCCGGTGGACAGCTGGAGATCCTGATCGTAGCGGCGGACATCGCGGGAGATCCGCGCGTAGGTCGCGGCGATGCCGAACTTGTCGTCCGGCCGTGCCACGCTGAAGCCGGTGAACTGGATGCCGCCATCGATGTAGAAGCTGATGAGGTTGCGGTCGGAGGGGCTGACCGACGTCCTGATGAACAGGCCGGCGCCCTTCGCGGGATCCACGGAGCTCCGCATCAGCAGTTGCTCGACCACGCCGAACACACCCTGATTGCGGCGCATCCGCGCCGGCTCTCCGGAGCTGAGCGGATCGGCCAGCGAGCGGCCGGCGGAGTCGAGATATTGGTTGTCGAACGAGCCGAAATGATACCAGGCGCCGGCCGCGATGGTGCCGGGCAAGGCCGTCGCGCCGAGCTCGAAATTGTACCTGAGCTGGCCGATCACCCAGGGCGGGTCCTGCACCCGGAACAGGATGCCGTGTGGATTCTTGAGCTGAGGATCGCCGGGGCCTGGCGGCGCCGCATCGCCGTTGAACACCGCGAGATAGCCGACGAGCTTCTCCGTCAGCTGTGCCTTGAGCCGGACGCCGGGCACCGCGAGCGGCGGCGATGGCCCGCCGCTCGGCAGGATGATGCCGGTGATCCCCGGCCATCCCAGCGCCGAATTGGCGAACAGGTCGTCATATCTGCTGTCGATGAACTCGATGTCGGACGGCTGCTGGCCGACGCGGACCTGAAGCCTGCCGCCGAGCAGCGCCTGCTCGACCCAGAATTCGTAGAGCCGGCTGGCCGGCAGCGCCTCGACGCCGCTCACCAGCATCAGATTGCCGACATAGCTGCGCGACAGGCCGTCGCCGTGGATCTGGAAGGCGTTGGCGTGGAAGGTCGCGCCGCCCCAGCCGACCAGCTTCTCCAGGTCAATGGTCGTGCCGATATCGAGCCGCCCGGTATAGATCGCGCCGTTGCGGACGCCGCCGATCGGGTTGGCGAAGGTCTCGCCGATATAGGTCAGGTTGAACTGGATGCCCCAAGCAGCGAGCTGCTGCCGGAGATCTTGTTGCCCCGCTACGGAAGCTCGATCGTCGGCCCGGGCCCCAGGCCACAGCGTGCAGGCTGCCAGCAATGCAAATGCGAACGACGAGACCTGCACTCTGACCGACGCTCGAAAAGTCACGCGACGCTCGCTCTATCTGATCAGGCCGATGCGCTTCATCAAGACATGCGAGCCGAGAGCGGCGAGCGCCATCAGCAGAACGGCCGAGATGAAGCCAGTCTCGGAGTCCGTGAACGGCAATCCCTTGGTGTTCATGCCGAAGATGCCGGTCACCAGCGTCGGTGGCAACAGCAGCGCCGTCAGCACCGACAAGATCCGGAGGCTGTTGTTGGTCTGCTCCTCCATCTGCAGATGAAGCTCCTCCTGCAGCAGCCGGCTGCGGTCGCGCAGCTCGACGACCATATGATCGAGCGCGTCGAGCCGCTCGGCGAGATTGCGGGCGCGCAGCTGCAGCGCGGGCTTCGTGTCGGACGGCGCATTGCGGTCGAAGCGATGCAGCACGATGCGCAGCTCGGACAGATGCCGGTGCACTCTAACGCAGGTCCGGCGCAGGCGGCCGAGCGCGGGAAGCTGGTTGTCGCCCTCGTTCGACAGCAGCTTCTCCTCGATCTCGTCGAGCTGCTGCTCGAATCCGTCGACGATGTGTTCCATCGCCTCGGCGACATTTTCCACGATCCGCTCGAACAGTACGGCTGCGCTCGGCACACGCTGACCGGCTTCGAGCGACCGCCGCGTTACGTCCACCGCATGCAGGGCGTGATGACGTCCGCTGACCAAGAGACGCTCGGTCATGACGAAGCGCAGCCGCCCCGCCTCCTCCGTCGAACCGCCGATGTCGCGCGCGAGATCGGCGATCACGCCATGCACGCAGTCCTCGGTGCCATGCAACTGCTGAAAGCTGTCCTTCGACAGCAGCAAGGCGCGCGCGGCCGGCGGCAGCTCGGAATTGCTGAGCCAATGCACGGCGCGCGCATCGGCCAGATTGAAGTGCAGCCAATACCAGCCGTCGTGATCGAGATGAAACGGCTGGTCGTTGGCGAGCGGCTGGGGCGTGCCGTCCGCGGTGAAGCGGAAGGCCCACACCAGCCCCTCGAGGGGCGGCGCCGTCACGGCTGCAAGCGTCGCCCTGTCCGCGCGCATCTTCAGAAGATCCGGCTGAAGATCACGTAGAGCGAGCCCGACAGCAGGATCGCCGCCGGCAAGGTCAGCACCCAGGCCATCAGCAGGTTGCGGACGGTCGCCATCTGCAGGCCGGAGCCGTTGGCCGCCATGGTACCGGCGACGCCCGATGACAGCACGTGGGTGGTCGACACCGGCAGGCCGAACACGTCCGCCGCGCCGATCGTCGCGGCGGCGACGAGCTCGGCCGAGGCACCTTGTGCGTAAGTCAGATGCGACTTGCCGATCTTCTCGCCGACCGTGACCACGATGCGCTTCCAGCCGATCATGGTGCCCAGGCCCAGCGCGATCGCCACCGCGATCTTCACCCAGGTCGGGATGAACTTGGTCGCGCCGTCGAGCGAGGCCTTGTAGGCGTTCAGGGTCGCGATCTCGTCCTTGTTGAGGTCATTCTCCTTGTCCTTCATCAGGAAGCGGATCGCCTCAGAGGCCAGGTACATGTCGTTGCGGGTGTTGCCGACCGCTTCCGCCGGCACCTTGTTCAGCGAGCCGTAGGTCCGCACCTGGTCGCCGACATCCTTCACCAGCACGGCGAGCGAGGGATAGGTGCCCTCGTTGATCTTGCGCTGAGAGACGTAGAGCGTGACGGCAGGGCGCGGATCACCGATCACGTTGTAGCCGGCGGCCTTGGCGGCGATCACCTTGGAGGCCGCCTGCGACGTCTCCTGGAATTTGGCGATCTGCGACTCCGGCAGCGTGCGGTTCAGCGCGTAGGCGGTCGGCACCGTACCGATCAGGATCAGCATGATCAGGCCCATGCCCTTCTGGCCGTCGTTCGACCCATGTGCGAAGGACACACCGGTGCAGGTCAGGATCAAGAGGCCACGAATCCACCACGGCGGAGCCTTGACGCCTTCCGGCGCGGCGTAGAGAGCCGGGTTGCGGACCAGGAATTTGAGAATGTAGAGCAGCGCGGCGGCACAGAGGAAGCCGACGAGCGGCGACAGCAGCAGCGCGTAGCCGATCTCGGTCGCCTTGCTCCAGTCCACGCCGGAGGTGCCGTCGCGGCCGCGCAGCAGCGCGTTGGCAACGCCGACGCCGATGATCGAGCCGATCAGCGTGTGCGACGACGACGCCGGCAGGCCGAAATACCAGGTGCCGAGATTCCAGACGATGGCGGCGATCAAGAGCGCAAATACCATGGCGAAGCCGGCGCTGGAGCCGACCTGCAGGATCAGCTCGACCGGCAGCAGCGAGACGATGCCGAAGGCGACCGCGCCGCTCGAGAGCAGCACGCCGAGGAAATTGAAGAAACCGGACCACATCACGGCGAATTCGGCCGGCAGCGAATGGGTGTAGATCACGGTCGCGACCGCATTGGCGGTGTCGTGGAAGCCGTTGACGAACTCGAATCCGAGCGCGATCAGGAGGGCCACGAACAGCAGCATGTAAGGCAGGTAGGTGGTCACCTTCATGCCGGTAGCGTCGACGTCGACATAGATGCTGTAGGCGACGAACATCAGTCCGGCGGCAAGAATGCCGAGGAAGAGGATCATCGTCAGCGGGTTGAAGCCCTTGTCGAGATTTGGCAGTCCGGCCGGCTGAATTGGCCGCTCGTCGCCGACGGCTTGGTTGACTGTGATTTCGGCCATGTGGCTCCCCGTTACCCCATACTTGGGAAGCCCGATTGTGGAGCGCGGATTTAAAGCGCAGATGACACACGGTCGCACCGCGATCGGAACGCTTGACGGACGACGCAGTCAATCAGCCGTCACGCTTGGATCGTATAGCCAGAGCTAGCCGTATCACGCCGCCGCTCCGTCCATCAAAAGACGCAGCAGACGTGCCGACAGACGCCGTCGAGTGATGCGACTTTCGGCAACGGAGCGCGAAATGACACCGACCATACGCAACAAGACCTGGGCGGAGCTCAAGGTCGGCGACACCGCGTCCATCGAGCGCAAATGCGCGATTCAGGACCTGGTCCTGTTTGCCCATGTTTCGGGCAATACCAACCCGCTGGTGCTGCCGGACGGGAGCACCAATCATGGCACGAAAGATGTCGTGGCACCCTCGATGTGGGTCGGATCGCTGATCTCGGCGGTGCTCGGCAACGTCATGCCCGGCACTGGTACTTTGTATCGCTCGCAATCACTCGAATTCAGGAAGCGCGTGCATGTCGGCGACCGCCTGCGCATCACTGTGACCTGCTGTGAGAAGCGCGAGCAGCCCATCGCGGTGTTTCGCGCCGACATCACCGACCAGGCCGGCGACCTCGTCTGCGCGGGGCTTGCCGAGGTCGACGCACCGATGATCGCGATCGAGAGGCCCGTGCGCGAGCTGCCGGCGCTGATCGTCGACCATGCCGATCATTTCGCCAAGCTGATCGACCTCGCCGCGCAATTGCCGCCGCTCAAGACCGTCATCGTCTGCCCGGAAGATCACAACTCGCTGGCTGGCGCCCTGCTCTCGTCCGAACGCGGCCTGATCCATCCGGTGCTGATCGGCGATCCCGATCGCATCTCCGCGGCGGCGCGCGCGATCGAGGCCGACATCAGCGGCTGGGTGCTGGTGCCCGAGACCGATCATCGTGCCGCCGCCGCCCGCGCCGTCGCGATGGTGCTGGCGAGCGAAGCCGGCGCAGTGATGAAGGGCGCGATCCATTCGGACGAGTTGCTCGCAGCGGTCGTGAAGAAGGATGGCGGACTGCGGACCACGAGCCGGATCAGTCATGTGTTCGCGCTCGACGTACCCACCCTCGACGAGATCCTGTTCATCTCCGACGCCGCGATCAACATCGCGCCGGATCTGCTGGCCAAGGTCGACATCATCCAGAATGCGATCGATGTCGCACGCGCCTGCGGGCTCGACCGTCCCCGGGTCGGCGTGCTTTCAGCAGTAGAGACCATCAATCCGAACATCCCCTCGACCCTGGACGCCGCGGTGCTGTCGAAGATGGCCGAACGCGGCCAGATCAAGGGCGGCATCGTCGATGGCCCGCTGGCCATGGACAATGCGATCGACATGGAAGCCGCGAAGACCAAGGGCATCGCCTCGCTGGTCGCCGGGCACGCCAATGTGCTGATCGTGCCGAACCTCGAGGCCGGCAACATGCTGGCCAAGGAGCTCACCTTCATCGCGCGCGCCGAAGCCGCGGGTCTGGTGGTCGGCGCACGCGTGCCGGTCATGCTGACCAGCCGCGCCGACAATGACCGCGCCCGGCTCGCCTCCTGCGCGCTGGCGCAGCTCTACCATCACTGGCGCCGCGAGGGCCGCGCCTTCACCGGCGCTGCGCAGGCGATGGCGGCGGAGTAGCCGATGACCGATGTCATTCTCACCGTCAACGCCGGCTCGTCCTCGATCAAGTTCGCAGCCTATGAGATCGGCGCCGGCGCGCTGCGCGCGGTCGCCAGAGGCCATATCGACGATATCGGTGACGACACGACGTTCGAGGCCGGCCCGGCCGGCGGGCCCGCCGAGATGCAGCCGATCGATGCGCCCAGGGGCACGGTCGATCACGGCGCTGCACTCCTTCTGGCGATCGACTGGCTGCGGCAACACGAACAGGGTTGTCACGTCGTCGCGATCGGCCACCGCGTCGTGCATGGCGGGCCCGACCATGCCGAGCCGGTCGTGATCGACGCCGACACGCTGCAACGCCTGCGGCAATTCGTGCCGCTGGCGCCGCTGCACCAGCCGCACAATCTCGCTGGCGTCGCAGCGGCGCTGCAGGCTTTTCCCGACGCGGCGCAGGTCGCCTGCTTCGACACGGCCTTCCACCGCCAGCACCCGTTCATCGCCGATACCTTCGGACTGCCGCGATGGCTCTACGACGAGGGTGTGCGCCGCTACGGCTTTCACGGCCTGTCCTACGAATATGTCTCGCGGCGGCTGCGCAGCGTTGCGCCTGACCTCGCGTCGGGACGCGTCATCATCGCCCATCTCGGCAACGGCGCCTCGGTCTGCGCGCTGCGCGATGGCCGCTCGATCGCCTCGACCATGGGATTCACCGCGCTCGACGGCCTGCCGATGGGCACACGCTGCGGCCAGCTCGATCCCGGCGTCGTGCTCTATCTGCTCACCGAGAAGGGCATGAGCGCCGACGAGATCACCCACATGCTCTATCACAATTCCGGGCTGCGGGGCCTGTCGGGTCTCTCCAACGACATGCGCGAGCTGGAGGCGTCCGACGCGCCAGAGGCGCGCGAGGCGATCGACTACTTCGTTGCGCGGGTCCGTCGCGAGATCGCCGGGCTCGCCGCCACCATCGGCGGCGTCGACGCCATCGTGTTCGCCGGCGGCATCGGCGAGCATGCCTGGCACGTGCGCGAGCAGATCCTCGGCGACATGGCCTGGCTTGGCATCGCGCTGGACCGCGAGGCCAATGCGGGCAACGCGCAAACCGTGAGCCAGCCCGGCTCCCGAGTGGCCGTGCTCGTCATTCCGACCGATGAAGACCGCATGATCGCCGAGCACACCGCCGAGATCCTGGGCCTGATGCAAGCCCCCGCGGACTCGATGACGCTCACGCGCCTGACCGCCTGACCAGAGGAAACATCGATGTCGTCGCCCTACAGCCCCGCCACCGCGCTTGCCCGCTCCTTCGGCGCGGCCGGCATCACGACGACGCAGACGCGGCGCGTCTCGCAGAGCTTCAGCCGGCACCTGGAGAAGTTCGCCCGCGAGCATGGCAAGCGGGTGCAGGATTTGATCAGCGAGGGCGCGGGTCTCGCGCAATCGTTCAGCGGCGCGGCACAGGGCAAGCTGCTCGACCATGTCAGGGACTATTGGATCGACGCCGGCCAGCGGATGGCCCTGACGCTAGACGTGCTGCGCGAGCGCGCCGACAACGATGCCCAGCACGAGGCCGCCGGCACGCCGCCGGTCCTGATCTACGACCACGAGGTCGCGCTCGACGGCCGCAGCCTGCCCCGGCCGGTCAACTACATGCTGCTCAAGATCCTGCCGCCCGCGGGCGTCGTCACCTATGAGTGGAAGCGGCCCTATGTGATCATCGACCCGCGCGCCGGACACGGCGCGGGGATCGGCGGCTTCAAGCAGGACAGCCAGGTCGGCGTCGCCCTACATGACGGGCATCCGGTCTATTTCGTCGTGTTTCGGCCGCATCCCGAGCCGGGCCAGACACTCGCCGACGTGATGCGCGCGGAAGCCGAGTTCATCGCGGAGGTGCATCGCCGCCATCCGGAGGCGCCGAAGCCGATTATCGTCGGCAACTGCCAGGGCGGCTGGGCGACGCTGGTCCTGGCCGCGGCCAATCCCGACATCACCGGGCCTCTCGTCGTCAACGGCGCGCCGGTCGCGTACTGGTCGGGCCGGCTCGGTGAGAACCCGATGCGCTACAATGGTGGCCTGCTCGGCGGTATCCTGCCGGCACTCGTGCTGTCCGATCTCGGTGCCGGCGAGTTCGACGGCGTGCACCTCGTATCCAACTTCGAGATGCTCAATCCCGGCCGCAACTATTTCGGTAAGTATTTCGACCTCTATTCCAATCCCGAGAATAACCGCGCGAGCTTCCTCGAATTCGAGCGCTGGTGGGGCGGCTTCCATTTCATGAACGAGCAGGAGATCCGCTGGATCGTCGAGCAGCTGTTCATCGGCAACCGGCTGTCGCGCGGCGAGGCTCGCATCGAGCGCGGCCGCCAGCTCGACCTCAAGGCGATCCGCTCGCCGATCATCGTGTTCGCGAGCTGGGGCGACAACATCACCCCGCCGCAGCAGGCGCTGAACTGGATCGTCGACACCTATGCCGACGAGCACGAGATCCGCATCCGCGGCCAGCGGATCATCTACATGGTGCACGACAAGGTCGGCCATCTCGGCATCTTCGTGTCGTCGTCGATCGCGAGGAAGGAGCACGCCGAGGTCGCCTCGACGATGAAGACAATCGAGGCGCTGGCGCCCGGGCTCTACGAGATGACGATCGACGAGCAGTTCGGCGAGGGCATCGATGCGCGCTTCCACGTCTCGTTCCACGAGCGCAGGATATCCGACATTCTGGCGATCGATGACAACGACCGCAGCGAGGAACGCGGCTTTGCCGCCGTCGCGCGCTTGTCCGAGCTCGGCGCCGAGCTGTACGACCTGACCGCCCGCCCGCTGGTGCAGTCGGTGGTGACGGATGAGATGGCCAGACTGATCAGCGACACGCATCCTGCGCGCCTGCAGCGCCGCGCCCTCGGCCACGACAACGCTGTGACACAAGCCATTCGCGAGGCGGCGGATGAGGCGCGCGCGGCGCGGACGCCGGCCGCACCATCGAACCCGTTTCTCGCGCTCGAGCAGTTCTGGGCCAAGAGCGTGATCCAGGCCTTCGACGCGGCCCGTGACATCCGCGACAGCCTCTACGAGGCGACGTTCCTGTCGATCTACAGCTCGCCGCTGATGGATGCGATCGCCTCGACCCACGCCTTCCAGCGCGTCCACCGCGAGCCGAAGGAGCTGCGCTTCCTGCCCGAGGTGCAGGCGATCCTGCCGGGCATCGATCGCGGCGGCTTCGAGGAGGCGGTGATCCGGATGCTGATCCTGCTCGCGGAATCGCGCGGCTCGGTGCGCCGCGACCGGCTCGAGCGCTCCGCCAAGGTGCTGACTAGGGACGAGCCGTTCGCCTCCCTCGGCGCCGAGCGCCGCGCCGCGCTGATCCGCGAGCAGTCGATCATCGTCGAGTTCGAGCCGGAGCAGGCCATCAAGACGCTGAGCGAGCTGCTGCCTGATGTCGACGACCGCAACCGCGCCATCGACGTGGTCGAGTTCATCGCGGGCAGCGTCGAGGACATGGAGCCGAACACGATCCGCACCCTGCAGCGGCTGCGCGAGGCGTTCGGCCTGCCTCCGCTGGCGCTCGCCGCGGTGTCGGACGATCCGCTGAGGGAGAACGGCGCGATCCGCGACGTCGCCTGACAGGAGAGCATCATGCCCGACACCACCCGCTCGCCCGATCCGCTGCCGACCGTGTGGAATCCCGACGACCGGATCGGCGACATGCTCAAAGGGCGGCGCGGCCTCGTGGTCGGCGTCGCCAACGAGAGCTCGATCGCCTTCGGCTGCGCCGCCAAGCTGCGAGCGTTCGGCGCCGAGGTGGCGCTGACCTATGCCGACGCGCGCACCCGCGACTTCATTACCCCGCTCGCGGAGCAGATCGGCGCCAGCCTGCTGCTGCCGCTGAACGTCGAGCAGCCGGACGAGCTCGAAGCGGTGTTCGCGCGCATCAAGCAGGATTGGGGCCGGCTCGACTTCGTCGTGCATTCGATCGCCTTCGCGCCGAAGGACGACCTGCACGGACGCGTCATCGACTGCTCCGCCGACGGCTTCGCCCGCGCAATGCGGATCTCCGTCTATTCGTTCCTGGAGCTCGCCCGCGCCGCCGAGCCGCTGATGACCAGCGGCGGCGCGCTGCTGACGATGAGCTACTACGGTGCTGACAAGGTCGTAAGCAACTACAACGTCATGGGGCTTGCCAAGGCCTCGCTGCAGGCCGCCGTGCGCTATATCGCGGCCGAGCTCGGCGACAAGAACATCCGCGTCTACGCCGTCTCACCCGGCCCATTGCGCACCCGCGCCGCCAGCGGCATTGCCCATTTCGATGAGCTGATCGAAGCCGCCGTGTCCCGCAGCCCCGGCCATCGTCTGGTTGACATCGCCGAGATAGGCCGCGTCGTCGCCTTCCTGGTCGGCGACGGCGCGTCCGGCATGACCGGCGACACTATTTACGTGGACGCCGGCCTGCATAATGTGGCCTGACGCCGGACTGCCCCGAACATCTGCCGCCGCCGGCGGACCGGCTGGGCCGCGAGAGATCTGCCCTCCGAATGGCGGAACAGATCCGCTGCCTCGAGCAGTGTGCGGCATAGCAAGCTCAGTATGCTAGATGCGAGGAGATCGAACTTTAGCTAGCTACATCAGGATTGCCAGCCTGAACGTCGAGCTGCGTCTCAGCCGCACCTGTTTCGCACCGGAAACGAAGCGGTCAAACGGTCACGAACGCGGTTAAGATCGAACAAAAACAATCAACAAATCTGAACGATATACCACCGCTCATAACGGTCTGCTTGCAGGTTCAGAAGCGAGCAAATACAAGCGGCGCCCAAGGTCGGCAGTTCACAGTGTAACGTCGTGGAGCTTTTGTGCCGGATGCGCCTGTGGCTAGCCCAAGTCGAGCGATCGATGATATTAGCGGAATAGCGAGTAGCCTCACCCTGCTGGCTGATTGCTTTCAGAAGACGTAGCTGTCAGTAGCGACCCATCGATTGAATAGGAGCAAACAGCGCCCTCCCCGCAACCCACGCTTTGTTCGACGCACCAGCCTTTAAACAAGAAGCTTGTTGATAACTGCAAGACGGAACAACCTGTCCCTGTGCTTGTCCCTCGAATTCAAACCCCTGCGAAATAATTCATATAATCAATCGGTTAGGAGCTCAGTTCGAATCTCTCCGAGCGCGCCAGGCCCCTCGTGCGGCCGCTGCGGCGGCATCCGACAGGAGCCGGCCGAGCGCGCTCAGGCGCTCGCGACGTCGTGGGTCAGCCGGCTGACCTGGATCAACGGCTGCGTCGCATCGCCGACGCCGCCGAAGACCTTCAGCTCGATCTCGACACGGGCGTGGCCGGACGTCGTCGGGTTGGTCGCCCCCCGCCAAGCGTCGATCATCTGCGCGAACGGGGCCACGAAGGCCGGCTTCACACCTGGATCGACCACCGACGGGGTCGGCGTCAGCAGGTTGATCGGCAGCCGCACGCGAGGAATTGCCGGCTGGCCGGCCACGATCTCGTAGCTGTACATCCCCTGCATCGCGACCTCGTCGCTGGTGCTGCCATTGCCGTCGGCATAGAGCCCCGCGAAGAATGTCGTCAGACGCGCATCCAGGTTGCCGGACGCGCCCGACATCGCGTCGAGCGAGAACGCGTTGTAGTTCAGCTGTGGAACGACCGTGGAGGCAAAGCGCACCTCCGGCGTCTGGAACAGGAACGCCGGGTTGGTGCTGGTGGTCTTGAGATCAGCCAGCGGGAACAGCGCGAGATTGCGCTGCACGAACACCGACGCCCAGCCGCTCTGGTACAGCAGCACATCGAGCGGGGATACCGAAACGGTTCGGGCGGGCAGCCCACGCGCCTCCTCTTCGCCGAGATAGACCGTCTTACCGTCGACCTGACGCGCATAGACATAAGCGATCTGCACCCCCGCCGGCAGCTCCGCTGGCGGCAGGGCCTGGGGCGTATAGAGCTCGGGCGCGATCGCGATTACGGGAGCCGGAAGCGTGGTGATCCCGTTCGAGATCGTGGCGGCTGCCGCATCCCAGCTCGCCGTCAGGCCATCGATGGTGATGTTCACGAGATTGGTGCGCGCATGTCCGTCCTTGGTGCCGTCGAGCGTCGAAAGGAACTTCACGATCACATGCGCCGGCGCAGCCGCAAGCTTCGCAGATCCGACCGTCTCCCGCGCGTAGGCATCAGCGATCTGCTTGGTCTCCAATGCAAACGCGGCGGTCGCCTTGCGCGCGGCGGCGAGCGTGGCCGGATCAGGCTCTGCGCCATCGATGTTGACGAGAGACTGATTGAGATCGCGAAGGATGGCCGGATAGTTGGTGACGAACTGCGCGAGCGCGGTGAACAGGTCCGGCTCGCCGTCCAGCCGCGCGGCGCCACGCAGCGTCATCGGATTCGGACGGTTGAACTCGACGGTGCAGGACACCGCATCCGCTGCCGCCTGCTGATAGAGATAGTCGAACGCATAGCTCCAGGCGCTCAGCTTCGACGGATCCGTCGCGCCCTCGCCGGTGAGCTGCTGTGCCCGCTGCGCGGAGACGGTCGGCGGCGTCGGCAGATCGCGATTGACCACGGGGATGTTGGCGACCTCGTCGCCGGCCAGCGGGTAGCTGAATGGTCCGTTGACAAAGGCGAGCCATCGCGAATCGACATAGCCCTCGATGCCGGCGACGGTGCGCCGTTCGAATTCGAGATGGCTGAGCGACAGCGTCAATTTGAGCGGCACATAGGCTTGGTCGACGACGTTCTTGGTCGCGAACACGAAGGCCAGCCGCGGATCGTACCAGCTCTTGCTGGTGGGATCGTAGACCTCTCCGAGCGGGATGCGCGTTGGTGTCAGCGTGAAATTCTGATTGTCCGCGGCGCCCTTGATGCTACCGCCCGGCTGACCGTAAAGGTTTGGCGGCCCGGCCGGATTGTTGTCGCCGCCGCCCGTCACCTCGGTCAGCCCGAATACGACGGCCGCGCCGGCGCGATAGGCTGCGCCGAGCTGATTGAGCAGTTGCTGGCGCAGCTTCTCGCTGGCGGCGAATCCGGTCGAAGGATCGCCCGCGCTGGTCGACAGCACCGGCAAGATCTTCAGGCTGATCGTATCGGCCAGCAATTCCTTGGTCGACAGCACGCTGCCGAGCGAGCCGTTCTTGAGTGGATCGGTCACACCGTCGATCCGGTCGAGGATGAAGGCGTGCGGCGCGTAATCAGCCGAGAGGAACTGATCGATCGCATCCAACGCGCTCTGGAACCACTGGTTCAGATCGACGCCGTCGAGATGCAGCGTATCGGAATCGCCGCTGTCATAGCGCGTGATCGTCGCATCGCCGCTTGCAAGCGCCTTGGCGATCGGCTTCGGCGCGAAGTAGCTCGGCGATGTCCCCAGCTTGAAGTGAATGCCCTGGCCGGCCGCCCGGCCGAAACGGACGGCCCAGAGCTGCTGAGCTCCGTCCGCCGCATCCTCGCCGTCGCGGGACAGGCCCTGCCCGACCTTGAGATACCAGTCGGCCGTGGCGAACATCGCCTCGAACGCCTTGCTGAACACCGTGTAGGCGACGTTGCCATCGCCATCGGCGCGCGGCAGGATCGCTGAAGCCACGCCGGTGCCGCCCAGCAGTGCTGCCACCGCCGGATCGACCAGCAGCGGATTGCGGCTGAGCGTGAGCGCCACATCGAGCTCGAGGATGTTGCCGGCGGCGATCGCATTCACGTCGATCGGAAGCGACAGCAACGCTGCCGGGGCCGCTGGCGTCTGTCCCTGCGCCACCCGCTTGAGGTAGAGCACGCAGGCACGCACATAGCCGCGGATGATGTCCGCCTGCACGTCGCTGAGATCCACATCGGGCTTGGCCATCAGCGAATTCGACAGCCGCATCGCAACCGCATTTCCGGACACGCCCGGCACGTGCACCGCGACATTGGTCGAATAGTCCTGATGCAGTTGATAGTAGATCCGAGTGTAAAGCGAGAGATCGTCGGCGGCCCGCGCGGCACCGTCAGGGCCGGTATAGGCGGCACCGTTGAGAGACAGAGAGAGCTTGAACGCGGCCCCGCCACTGGCCTCGTAGCTATAGCTGGCGTTGGTGTTGGTCCAGGCCCCCAGCCCGATCAGTTCGTCGCGATACAGCATCGGCACCGCCGCGCCATTGAGCGCGCCGCGATAGCCTTGCGGCGGCGCCTCGAATGGCGTCACGGTGGTGTTGCCGAAGATGTCGCGCCATTGCAGCGCGACCTGCGCCATGGTGCCGACACCAAGATAGGGATTGCCCGCCTTCGGCGGCAGATCCGGATCGGGTGGATTGGGCGCGGCGTTGACCAGCGCGAACTGCGCAGCGATGCCAATGGATTGGCGATAATCGAGATCGGCAATGGCGACCTGCGCCAGGCGGCTGCCGCGAGTCTTCGCAGAGCGAGCGTGGCTCTCGAAGGCGCTGGACCCATCGTCGTCATGGTCCTGGGGACCGAACGGCATGCCCAGCGGACTCGCCTTGTAGAAGACGCTGCCTGCGAGCCCCGCGGCCAGCGAGGTGTAGAGCTGGTACATCGTCTTCCTGGCGAAGTCGGGCGCTGCGGGATCGTCGGGCGGCAGACCGAGGTTCTCGCGCGTCAGGGAGAACCCGATGTTCTGCGGCGGCAACTGATCGCGCAGGGAGAATAGCTGCGGATCGAGATCGAGCACGGTATTGACCGGGAACAGTCCCGGCGCAGCGCTGGCACCCCGGGCGATCAGGTCGACATCCAACCCGTAATAGGCGGCCATGGCGGCGAAGCTCATCCCGGGCGCGGCTGAGGAACTGACCTGGTAGGTCAGCGGCGGAATGTAGAACACGGCCGCGAGCGCAACCGCGACCTGAGGATTGAACGCCGCAATGTCCTGGCCGGTGATGGAATGGACGGCTCCGGCAGAGAACAGCTTGGCGAGCTTGTCGAGCGTGGCCGGCGCATCGATGACGCCGCCGGCGCCACGGACGAGATCCGCGTCGGTCAGCTGGCGCACCGCGCCCACGATCGGCACCAGCGCGTCCGCGGCGAGCGGCCTGGTCGCGTTGACCTCGGCGATCCTTCCGGGCCCGGGGCCGTAGATCGCCGCGAGCGCGTCGAGCGATGCTCCTGCCGCGACCGGGGCCGTTGGGCCGGTCGAGGCCAGCGACACCGTCTGCACCAGGTCGCTTTGCGGATCGACGGCGTCGGTCGTCACGAAGGCGTTGACGAAGTCGGGAAGCGTCGTGCCGAACGAGTTGCTGCCCTGCGCCGCGAACGTCACGACCACCGTCACAATGCCCGAGCCGGACGAGTCGAAAACGGCGGCCGGCAGGCCCTCGCCGCTTTCGACGTTCTCGTAGTAGAGATAGTAGCCGCCGCTGCGGACCGTGCTGAGCTCCCACATCAGGCGAATGAACTGCGCCGGGGAATTGGCGATCCCGCGCGGCGGAGCGTCTTCGGCCGCCAGCATCAGCCGGAGAGCGGCGGCCGGATTGGTCTCGGTCGACAGGTTGGTCTGGGTGATGAAGGCCAGGAAGTTGGCATCCGCCGGCGTCACCAGCATCGGTGCGCCAGGTCCGGACTGATTGTAGAGCAGGAATACGGCAGAGGCGATGCCTTCGCCCAGCGCGTCCATGGCGGTCAGGATGCGCTGCAGCCGCACCGCATCCTCCGAACTGGGTCCCACCAGCTCATAGACGAACGGCAGCGTTGGGGACGACGCCGGACCGCTCGGCAGATCGCCGGCACCGACGCCCCGGGCAGCGATCGCCGCCGCGTCCGGCAGACGCTTGATCTGAACGTCCAGTCGCGTGCACCAGGCCCACCGTGCGATGCCAGCGTAGTCGGTGCGTCCCGTTGCAGGATTGCTGCGGCCGATCTGTGGCTGGAACTTGGGCAGCAGCGCGTAGGTCGAGCGGAGATCTGACATGACGGCGCGGATCGACTGCTCGCGCATGGCGACCAGATTGGTCTGCGCCGGGGGCAGGCTCCACAACGTCGGCTGTACCTGCGCGCCGGCATCACCGGCCGCGGCCACCCCGCCGCGATTGGTCAGCGCCAACAGACTCGCGACGGATCCGCTCGACCAGCGCGCATAGCCGCTGGCGGTAAACGGCCGCGGCTGGCGCTCGGCGAGCGGCAACGCCGCGAAGGTCGGGCTCGGCGCGAAATTGCCGGGAGCTTTAGCCCAGCTGACCACGACGTTCAGGGCGGCATAGGCCTCGCTCAGATCGACCTCCATGCTGAGGTCGGTGCTGTCGTTCAGCAAGATGAAGTCGAGCGGGACACCGTGGCTCTGCTTCTCGCGCGCGAAGTCGATCTTGTAGCTCGTGGCAGCGTTGGGAGTCGGAAACTGCTGGCCGGTGAGCTGATAGACGCCGTATCCCGATTGTGTCCGCGGATAGAGGAACGCACTGGACAGCGTCAGTCCATCCAGGATCGGCAGTCGTAGCCCGTAGACGAGGAACCGCGAGACCATGCCGGCGGTCTGCCCGACCTGGCCGGTGGCAGCGATCGCCGACCACAGCGCCGCAACCGACTGCGCCTCCAGATTGGCGATCGTGAGCAGGCCGCGCTCCGCCTCCACAGAGAACAGGCCGGGCACGTCGCGATTGGCATCCGCGACCGCCACAGAGGTGGTCTGGAACAGGCTCGCCACCTTGGCCAACGTATCGGACGACGGACCGGATGTTCCCTCCGTCTTGTAGGCGATCGGCCAGATCGCGAGCGGTAAGGTCGGCTGCAGCAGGCCCACGGCGCCGTAGAGCACGCTCTGTGCAGCGAGCGCGTCGATGGAGATAGCGCCGAGCTGCAGCGCGATGTCGTCGAAGCTGTCACCCTGCCGAGTCACGTAAACCTGCTGCTGGCCCTGGCTGTTGGTCAGCGTCAGGCTAACGCCTCCCTGCAACATATGGCGGGACCGGTTGGCGACGATCAGGCGGTCTGGCGTCGACGTCCAGCGCGGCGGCTTCACCGCATCGGAATAGCGGTCCGCGATGCTCTGCAGGGTGTCTCCGGTTTGCACCACGTATTCGAGGCCTTCGATATGCAGCGACAGTCCGGCCCCCAGGGCATGATCGACATTGGGTTGCACGACATCAGCAATCGTCAAGGCATTGCCGGGAATCCTGTTGAGTTCGTCGAGGATCCCACCGATGGCGCTGCTCGGCGCCAGCGGATAGGCGTAGCTCTTCAGCGCGTCGGCCGCCGCCTGGAGCAATTGGCGGGCGATCAGCGTGAAGGTGTCAACGAACACCAGAGCAGCCATCGACTCCGTCGAGTTCGCATCGTTCTCCGCGGCGAGCCGGCGCATCTCCTTGTTCTGAGCCTGGATGTCCGCGGCCACTTGCGCGAACATGTTGCTGACCGCAGTCGCATAGCCGGGCGTCGCCGTGGCGTACGTCTCGAACGCGATCGGCGAGGTCTGGCCACCGGACAAGGCGGGGACTTGCAGCTTCAATCCGTCGAACACCGGAAACAGCACGGAGCCGGCGTCGAGCTTGGCCTTCAGCCCCGAGGACTGAGCCGTCGCCGGGTTCAAGATGTCGAGCCTGAACCCGTCGGCGAGGAACTGCAGCAGCCCGGTGATCGACAGGAATGGATCGGCAGTGTCGGCGAGGCGAGCGACATAGGCCTCCAGCTGGGTGAGCGTCACCGACGTCGCCAGCGTCTCGGCGAGTTCAGCCTCATGGCCGCTCTCGTTGCCCAGCGCATCGATGATCCACGGGAAGTAGACCTCGGCGAGCACGTCGAACGATGTCTTGGTGGCGGACGGAACGCTCGCAGCGGCATCCGGCGCGTCCATCGCAAGCAGGAGCACGAAAGCGCCCTGGTTCGACGCCGCATCCGTTGCGCCCTCCGGAGCAAGCACGGTGTACTGCGCCCCCGCCATCACCGACAGCTTGGGCTTGTC
The DNA here is from genome assembly GCF_032381435.1 of Bradyrhizobium sp. SZCCHNR1002. Classification (NCBI taxonomy): domain Bacteria; kingdom Pseudomonadati; phylum Pseudomonadota; class Alphaproteobacteria; order Hyphomicrobiales; family Nitrobacteraceae; genus Bradyrhizobium; species Bradyrhizobium sp. SZCCHNR1002. The sequence continues at coordinate 226,267 of NZ_JAUHIS010000001.1, read as the reverse complement.
TCCCGCACTGGCCGCAAGGCCCATGCGATGCGCGACAGCCGGCGCGAGCCGCTTTGGACGCGGCTTCAAGCTGCGCGCCAGCCGCATGACCGCGTCCGGTCCGCGCGCGTGAGCCCGCTGCATCAGCAGCGCGTCGGCCCGTCCCCCCTGAACCTCCCACGGCGCCGTGCTGGTCTGTCCGATCACGAAGGTCGCAGACACCTGCGCGGAGAACGACAGGCTGATCGAGATCGAGAACAGGCCGAGATTGATCTTGACCTTGAGGCTGATCGTCACGCTGGCGCTGGCGACCACGGGAATCTCGCGATAGCTCTCATAGGTGAGCTGGATCGACAGCACGATCTTGACGTTGACGGAGGCCGATATGATCGCGAAATCGACGCTGCCATACAGCAGCCCGATGATGCCGACCGTTCCCGACAGCTTGAAATAATAGTCGCTCTGCAGCGCGCCGCTGCTCGCGCGAGATGCCAGTGTGCGCGCAGGGTCATAAGGATGCCACGGCGCCACGACTCCTTCGACGATGCCGAACACCGTCAGCGCAAAGCCCGCCTTCAGCGGACCCTTTTCGAAATTGTAGCCCAAGCCGAGCTGCAGCCCAATGCCGAACTCGATGACCGGATCGAAGGTGCCGAGATTGGTCTTCGGGATCTTGGTCGACGTCGCGTTGGAGAGCTTGCCGATGTAGAAGCCGCCCGCGCCCAGCACCGGAACGCCGTAGACGATCACCGAAATCGAGAACGAGCGGCGGAAATCGAGATTGTACGGGAATCCGATATCGATGAAGAAATCGCCGTTGGTGTAGACCTTGATCCCGAGCTGCGGCAGCGTGATCGAGACGGCGCCAAAATTGAGGTTGCGAATGATGTCCGGGAAGGTGAAATCGATCTGGTAGACGCCGATGTCGTCGGTGATCTTCTTATAGAGGATGTCGACGACGAGATTGGCGAGCCCGCCCATCTTCTCGCCGGCGAGCGCCAGCCGCAGGCCGTAGAGGTTGGGGTCGTTGAACACCAGCATGGCATCGATCGACCAGGTGCCGGCGACCTTCATCAGGCCGAGATGCCCGGCGATGAGCCAGTTGTTCGACTGGTAGTAATAGGGCAGCCCCGGCGCGCCGCCCTGGTCCGCGTTGGGATCCACCGGATTCATCTTGCCCGTCGTGCTCGGGACGGACTGCAGCGCGCAGATCACCTCCTTGGTGCTGTTGAAGCTGGAATGACCGGTGATGCCGATACGCTGTCCCAGCACCAGCAGGAACAGCTTGAACCATTCCTCGCCGCGGCCGGGCACCGATGGCAGGTTCTGCACGTCCTGCCCCTTGGCCGGATCCAGCAGATTCTTGAACGCCGGATCGTCGGCAACGAGCGGGCTCGAACCTTCGATGGCGAGCGTCACCTTGCCGTCGGTGCCGCGACGGAAGGTCAGCGCAGTGATGCTGATGAAACCGAGATTGATCGGGCTCGACAACTCGTAGCTGGCCGACAGGCGCTGCGAGAATCTCTCTCCGTTCTTGAGCGATACGTTGACGCGCAGCGCATCGAGCGAGATCTGGTTGAGCAGGTCCCACGGCGAGTCCAGCGTGAAATACGGGTTGCCGAGCGTGCGCACCAGCGCCTGCACCAGCGAGCCGATGCTCCAGCCCTTGAGGCTGAACGTGACCAGCTCCTTGCCGCTCTCCCACGTCGCACGAAATCCTTCCCAGTCGACGAACAGAATGTTGTTCGAGCCCAGTTCGGTGGTCTTGAACTCGTAGCCCATCGTGAGCTTGAGGTTGATCGCCGTGTAGACCCAGGTCCCTTGCGCGAAACCGGAGAACTGCTGCTGCGCCGGCTTGCTGCCGTCATAGCTGACGCCGAGCCGCGCCGGATCGATGCCGACGGTCTGGTCGCCGAAGGTGAACGTCCAGCTGAACCCGACGGTGATGTCGTAGCTCGTCTTCAACTCGCCCTGCTCGGCCGGAATGGTCGCGGTGATCCCGAATTCGGCGATGACGAGATTGCCGGGCAGGAAGCTCGGGAAACCGTAGGCGCTGCCGGGCGAGAAGAACTGGTCGATCAGCTCCGAGACCTTCAGCGGTTCCTCCAGCGAGGCGGCGAGATCCCATCGCTTGGGCGATTCGAACCCGTCATAGGTCACGCTGACCTTGGTGTGCAGCGGCCCGACGTCGAGGAAGCCGGCGACGCTCGACTTCCACTGCGTCTGCGAGGCGGTCTGCAAGGCGACCGCCCGCGAGGTCTGCAGCATCGGAAGGGGCGCGGCCCGCAGCAACGTCGTTGCGTTGCCGCCCCCCTCCGTCTGCGTCGGAGTCTGCGCCGCGATCGAGACCGTGCCGTCGCGCACGGCAAGGATCGGCTGATCGTTGATCTTCAGCAGGTTGAGCGTCAGGCTGAAACCCGCATCGAACTGGAAGCTCTGCGCGCCGTAATCGACCGCGACCGCGATGTCGCCAAGCTCGAAATCGCCGCCATTCTCGACGTCGAGCATGACGGCCCCGCCGGACAGCGCCGTCAGGAAGTCGCTCAGCTTGGCGGTCCCGGCAAACGACGCATAGAACTGCTTGGCGGACGTGAACTGGACGGTGAACACGCCGTCGCCCTCGCCGTCCGGCCCCTTGAAGACGCTCGGCGCCAGCACGAACTCGGTCGTGAAATCGTAGGTCTGCTGCCGCTTGGCGCCGTCGAACGGATAGGCCATCGACCATTGCAGCGAGAAGCTCGTGATCTTGAAGTCGAGCACGCCGGTCGGCGGCAGGATCTGCCAGCTGGTATCCTTGGAGCTCCCGATCTCGATCGAGACCGCCGTGATCGTCGGCGAGCGGCCGAGGGTGCCGGCGATTGAGAAGCCGTTGAGACCGACGAAAGCGAGAAACTGCTGCAGCACGTCGGGCGTCGCGGCGAGATAGCCGCCATTGCCGCCCATCACCTCGATCACCGTCGCCGGCGTCAGCGGCGCGCCGCCTTCGACGACGGCGAGCGCCACCGAGTAGTTGGCGTCCGCGCCGGGCGTGATCTCGACGTCGAGCTGGTAGGAGCCGGTGCTGCCGACGTCGAACTGCGAGGAGATCGCGAGCGTCGGCGCCTGATCGCCGGCATCCGGATCGGCGGGATCGGCCAGCACCAGCACGCCATCGACCTCGTCCGCACCATCGGGCGCGGGAATGGTCAGAGCCAGGCTTGGGTCTTTGACGGTGAACTGCGACGCGAGCTTGAACGTGCCGTCCTGAATCGCTGCCCGCAGCTGTCCCGGCGGGAACAGCACGGTCTCGCCGTTGAAGATGCCCATGTTGAGAGCGCCGCTCAGCTGCAGATCACCCGCGGGCGCGGTGAGGCCCGGAAACAGCAGCAGGAAGGGCTTGGCAACATCCGGCAGAGCGACCTTGGCAACGAAATTCTGCACGGCGCCGCCGCTCACGGCGCGACCTGCGGAGTCGCCATATGGGTAGGTGCCGGTCGCCGTCGAGAAGACAAAGCTGACGTTCTTCAGCGTGCCGAACTGATTGAACGGGAAGCCGCCCATGAAGGCGAAGCTGCTCGTCCAGGTCCAGTTCGACGGCGTCGCCTCGGCCTGCACGATCAGTTGGTCGCCGTCCACGGAGAACACGAGCGTGGCCTTCGCGGCGAGCGGCGCGGAGGTACCGACGAACGGGATCGTCGCCGATTGCACCGTGAACGCCGTCCCATCGACCGGGCCGACGTCGGACTTTGCCACCGTCACCTTGAAGTCGGCTGCGGCCTTGAGGAAGAAGGCCTGGCTCAGCCACGTGTCATAGTCAGCGGGAAGCTTCACGGCGGGATCGGCGAGGCCCGCCGTCAGGAACGCGGCATTGAGCGCGAAGGCCGTGTCACCGGCAGCGGCTTCGACTGCGGCGCGGAGATTGTCGATAGCGCTCATGCCGGCGCTCCCTCAGATGTCGGCGAAGATGCCGAAGTGATCGCTGGTGTTGCGAACGCGTCCGTAGTTGCTCCAGCCGGTCAGATTTCCGGCGCCGCCGATCCCCGGATAGTTCGCCGCCGTGGGTGCGCCGGGCCAGCCCATCGGCGCCGCGGTGAACTGGTTGGCCAAAGCGATCGCACCGGGGGGAGGATTGTCCGGCGGACCCATCACCGCGTTCATCGGCGTGCCGCTGACGGTGTTCATGATCGTGGTCTGATAGTTGTGCAAGCCATTATGCGGCCAGACCAGCACGTTATCGATCGAGTAGAACGGCGCGGCGACGAAGTTGGAGCCGACATAGCCGTAGCCGGGATAGAAGCTCTGGCCCGGCCCGCCGCCGTTGGACCACAGGAATTTCGACGCGGCGGTCTTGGTCTTGCCGCGGATATGGGTGGAGAAATAACCTTTGTACTGGTCCAGATTGACTGGAACGCCTACTGCCGTCGGACTGACGAGCAGCGTATAGGCGCCTGGGCCACCGGTGAGCGGATTGTAGAGGCCCGAGGCCGTGCCGTTCACCGCGAACAGATTGACGTTGAAATCGCCGCCGATCACCCGCGTCTCGTTGGCGCCCAAGCCGCCTACGATGTCGTTGATGGTCGACAGCGTGGTGATGTAGTTCGCCGCCGCAGGGTTGTTGGGCGGGGAATGGATGCCGAAGATGGTGATGTCCCGCTGCACGTTGCCGAGATTGTCGGCCTCCGTGAACGTCGCCATGAACGGCTCGCGCAACCCGCCGAATGCGACGCCCGCACCGAGCGGCGTGGTGAAGGCGATGCGCGCGGCGACGACATCCTCATTGAGACCGCCATTGTGCTGGGCGCCTGCCGGGATCTGCCGCACACCGCCAAGCCCCGGCGGCACCAGCATTCCGTTGACGTTGACGGCGCCGACCGGCACCGCCATGCCATTGTAGGGCGTAGCGACGCCGCCGCCCGGCGGCACCGACAGGCCGGCGTGCCCGCCGGTCCAGATGTTGGGTCCGGTGAAGTAGCGATTGAGCGTGCCTGCATTGTTGGTGCGCCGAAAGAGAATGCCCACGGTCTCCGAGCGACCGCCGGTCCCCGTATAGAGCGGCGGCACTGCGTTCCATCCGCCGGCCACCATCGTGCCTGGATTGTTGAGCCCGAACTGCACCATGGCGAGCGCATTGATCCCGCCGGTCTGGCTCGCCAGCGCGTTCGGCGCGTTGTCGCCGGAGCTCACCTCGATGATGACGATGATGTCCGGCTGCGCGGCGGCGAGCACGGCGTTGATCACGGCGCGACGCTGGATCGCGCTCTGCATGTCGTTGAGACCGCCGTGCCCGCGCTGCCGCTTGATCGACGCCGAGAAGATCTTGTTGACCGAGAAGTTCTCGATGTTCCAGAACAGGATCCGCGTCATGATGACGGCTCCTGCAGCTCGGGCTTGCGTTTGGCAAACGCGAGCGACTGCTCGCAGCCCGGATTGTCGTCGGCGACATAGGCGGCATACCAGCCGAGACTGCCGGTGTTGTCGGGATCGCCGAACAGGAAGAACTGGATGTTGGCGGACGGCGGCAGCTTGGCGATGCCGAAGATCTTGATGGCGATATCGTCGATCCGCAGGCAGTAGAACCATTTCGGAGCGTCGTTAGCCAGCATGCGCCCCGTTGCTGTCGGCACCGGCTGGCGCAGGATCGAGATCGCGCCAACAGCGACCTTGATGACGCCTTGGATGCTGAACAGGCTGGCGCCGGGTGCTGCGCCCGGCAGGCTCATGCCGATGAAGACCGCATGCTCTGTATCCGAGCCGGTGGTGACCGGCGACCAGGCGGCGAGCAACTGCGACTGGAAGCCGACGCCGGAGGCAAGCGCACCCGGTCCGCCCAGCGTGACGTCGTAGACGACGCCGAACCAGGGCCCCTCCAGCTCAGTGAGGTTGAGCTGCGACGTCACCGGCAGGAAGCCCAGATCGGACGGCTTCTGATCGCCGGAGGCGTTGACGAAGCTCTTCAGCTGCAGCGCGAAGCCGCGGAACAGGCTGGTGTCGCGCATCGTCGAGCCGTTGAGATTCCACGCGAGATTGCCGGTCGCGACCTGGAAACGCTTGGCGCCGGGCGTCGCCTGCGGATAGGTCATTCCCACGGCGAGACCGGAAAAGGCGAGGCCGACGCCAAGCGCCGCCTCCGGCGTGTCCGGCGGACTGCCGAACGACAGCAGGTCGAGCGTCTCTCCGGTGGTGCTTTCGAGCGCGGTGAAATCGAGCTGCCCCCAGACGAGGAAGTTGCTCGCCACCGTCGCGCCCTGGTCCTGGGTGCCGAGCGTGTTGAACTGCACACGGTCGAATGCGACGGCCGGCAGCACGTTCGACGGGCTGGTCAGCACGTTGGTCGTGTTCTGCTCGAAGACATAGGCCGTACGGCCGCCCTGATCGACATAGCTGCCCTTGAGCACGATCCCAGTGAAAGGCTGCGGCTTGCCGCGCGAGTACAGGCGCGACACCGGCGCGCCGAACAGCGCTGCAACCGAGAGCTGGACATGGCTGTCGAACCGCGTCAGCCTGGCATTCTCGAACAAGGATTGCAGCTGCAGCACGGTGAAATCGAAATCGCCGCTCATCTGCACCGGCACGGGCACGTCAGGCGCGACGCCATTGGAGACGTTCATCGCATAGCGCGGATCTTCGTAGTCGATCAGGCCGAACAGGCTGGAGCTGCCCGGAGGCATCGTGATCTTGCCAGTGCTCGCCTCGACGGTGACGCGGCTGACGGTGAAGCCGAAATGATGAGCATTGAAACGGGTGAAGTCGATGCCGGCGGCAAGGCCCGCAATCTCCGGCGGCATGTCGCGTTGGCCGAGATCGGCCGCGAGCACGATGACGCCGGTCCAGTTCGGATCCTGGGCGATGCGCGCGAAATTCTCGTAGAACGGACCCGACGTGCCCTTCGACCTGGTGATCGCGTCTGCGATGTAGTCCTGTAGCCATTGCGACAGACCGGTGTAGGACAGCGCGGCTGTGGCCGGCGGCGTACCGGGCAGCAGCGAGAACTGCTCGGCCGAGGTCCAGCGATTGGCATTGGTGACCCGGTCGAGCAACGAGCCGGAGCAGAACTTCATGATCATCACGTTACGATAGGCGGTCGCCGACGCTCCGGCGCCGACTGCCGCAGTCATGGTCCAGCCCGCGATGTTGACGGTGTTGGCGAATTGAGCCCCCGTGCCGAACGGTTCCGGATTGACGGCGACCAGAAACAGCTGGTTGGTCTGCAATGCGTCCTGCATCGCCGGAGTCGGATGAGACAGCGCGAACGGCAGAGTCTTGCCGTCTTGCTTGAGCGACTGGGCCATGCTGACGTTCAGATAGGCTCCCGTCCCCCGATCGCGCTCGATGATGAAGCCTTGCGGCGTTGTCCCATCGGTACCGGGTCCGTCGGCCAGGGTGCCGTGCAACGCATGCGCGCGCGCCGCCTGAACCCGCGCCGACCACGTCCTGCTGCCATAGCTCGAGATCAGCGATTTGCGAGTTGCGGCGACGATCTGACTTTCGAACTGGACGAGCGTCGCGCCGTCGACGCCGCTGCTCGCAGCTGCTCCGTACGGCACGAGCGGGAATGTCTTGTCGCTGCCCTGAGCGAGCGGCATGAATGGCGGCGCCGATTGCAGGATCGCCGCGTCGTCGGGGGCACCGGCTGCGGCGGCTCCGTAGATCGCGCTGCCTTCCGGCTCGGCGAGATAGTCGACGGCACCGCCTCCGGAGATGATGGTCACCCAGGAGGTCTGATAGTCGTCGGTCAGGCGCGGCGCGACGGCGCCGCTCGCGGGGCGGTTGAGATCCGCCGTCTCGAACGGAAACACCGGCGCATAGCCGGGCTTTGATGGAATGGCGTTGAGACGATCGTTCTGTGCGGCAGGCAGGTTCGCATCGTAGGTCTTGAAGCTGAGAGCTTCCGATCCGAACAGTCCGCCCATCAGCTTCGCGACCTGGCCACCAGAGCTGCCGTCGGCGCTGAGCGCGTATTGGCCCGCCAGGCTGAGATAGGCGGTGCCGGCATCGGTCGCGATCGTTTTCGCGACGCTGGTGGCGAAGGCGAAGCCACCTGCCCCGAGCGCCGGCGCCGTATCCGCGCTGCCGGCCCCGAGCGGCGTCAGCTGCACCACGCGTCCGCCGGTGGTGCGGAATTCGCTGGTCAGCGCCGGCGCGGCCTTGATGGCGAAGCCCGAGCGTAGATAGCCCTGTTCGAGCAGCGCTCCATCAATGACGCGGTTGGCGGGATCACCCAGGTCGAAGGCGCCGGCGATCGAAAGCTGCGCCGGCAAGGCCGCCACCGTCATCGCCGCATACTGCGCCGCCTGCAGCAACGTCGCGGCGCTGTTGTTGATGGTGTAGCGGAAGCCCTGCCCCAATCCCTGGGCGACGAAGGCCTGCTTGGAATCGAGGAGGCCATCGAAGGTCACACAGCCCGTATTGGCGCCGCTGAACGGCACGTAGGCGTAGATGCGACTGTTGGCCGGCGCGATCCGAATGCCGAGCGGATTGTCGCCCTTGCCGGAGAAACCGATGAACGGCGGCGAGCTCGTCGCCGAACCAGACAGGCGCAGAGCCCCGCCATCGATGTCGATGCGACTCTGATCGAGAACGTAGAACTTGGCGTTGCCGGCGAACCAGAGGTTCAGGTTGCCCGACACCTGGTAGACCGGCGGCAGATTGATGAAGCCGACGCCATAGCGCTTGAAATCGCCGAACACGACCGGGTTCGCCGATGCCAGCCAGACGACGGCGCGGTTGCCCGTCGCCGCGCCGATGTAATCACGAACGCGCTTGGCGAACCCGCCGGGATCCCGATCGAGATCGGCGGGCCGCTGCGTCGCGAAGAGATAGCTGCCACCGTACTTCTTCAGCGAGTCGTCGTAGTTGATGAACGGTGGCAGCGACGCACCTGCGCCGAGCAGGTAGCCGGCCCAGCCAACTGAGCCGGCAACCCTGGTCTCATAGATCGCGGCGGAGCCGACCTGCTCGAACTGCGCTGACGCAAGCGCGTCCATGGCCGTATCACCCGATCGGGAAGATGCCGAGCAGCGTACCCGCCAGTGAATAGAGGGCGCGATCGTCGATGATGTCGCCCTTGATGATGGTCACCGTGTACTGCGCCGAGCCCAGCGCCGCATATTGCACGGTAATGCCGGCCTTCCACGTCGTCGCCCCGATGGTGATATCGGCGCCGAGCACCGCAGTGATCTGCGATTGCGATACGATCGGCGTCCAGACCGGGATCCGCCCCTGATACTGGAATGAGACATAGGTGGTATTGTTGGTGTCGCCGCTCGGCGTCGTCACCACATTGCTGTTCGGGCTGGTCGGGGTGTTCACCGTCGGCAGAGCCGTGAACGCCGCACGCGGGTACTCTTCGGTCCGCAACGCGGCGGCCGACGGCGCGGCCTTGACCGACGAGCTGATCGGGAAGATGCCGAGCGTCACGCCCTGGAGCGAGTAGAGGCCACGATCGTCCACGATCTCCCCCGAAATGATGGTCACGGTGTACTGGGTCGATCCGAGCGCCGCATACTGGACCGTGATGCCCTTGCGCCAGGTCGTTGCGCCGATCGTGATGTCAGCCCCGAGAACGACCTGCGGTTGAGCCTGCGACACCACCGGCGTCCAGACAGGGATTCGCCCCTGATACTCGAAGACGAGCTGAGTGGTGTTGTTCGTATCCCCGGTCGGCGTCGCTACGACATCGGTGTTGGGGCTGGTGGGGGTCTTGACGACCGAAGGAGCAGTGAAACGAACGGCTTCGTGATCGACCATAGCTATCTCCCATTTTGTAATAACGCAGGCCGAGACCTGCAGCAGATCCGGGCAACGCAGTTGAAACGAATCAAATATCGATCAAACTACCACTGATTGAAATCTATCAGAGGTTGTGGCGTGTACCAGAGTTGGATGAGACGGTCAATTGTGCCAGATCACAGTCTCTGCACGCGCCCGATAACATTCTGGTGTTTACATTTCGCGCGGAACGGGACGGCCTTTCAGCGGCTGCCCTGCATCTGGAGCATCTGCACCGCACGCTTCATCGCAGCCGCGCGGGTGAACGAGCCCAAGACGGCTCCGGGAAAGCTGCTCTCCTTGCCCGAATCGACGATCGTTCCCGTCATCGTCACCGTGTAGTAGGAGCCCATCGTGTTCATGGCCACGGTCAGCCCCTTGCGCAGGACGACGTTGGCGACGCTGATGTCTTCGGATAGCGTGACCTGAAATTCGCCGACCGACACCAGCGCCATCCAGCACGGAATCGCAGGGTTGACGAAGAAGGTGATCCAGGTGCTTTCGTTGATGTCGAAGGTGGCGGCCGCCTGCGCGCTGCAATCCGTCGTCAACTGGGTGTTGACGGTCTGATTGGTGAGCTGAGATGGTGCAGCGGGCAAGGCGGCTCCCGTCCTCGATCAGGCGCGCAACGTCAAACAACCGTCTGAGATGACGCAATGGATAACTAGCCGCGGTCCGCTGTCGAGTCCATGTGCAAGCTGGACGCTGTCCGGGCCGCCTCGGACGATGCGGTCAGCCGCCTCACCGGCCGGATCTGACCTGCGCAACAATCAGACACGCCGAGCGGCGTCGTTCCGCCGGGTCGCCTGTCGTTGAGAATGGCTCATGCGCGACCGTGCAATGCACGGCCGGTCCCGCCCAGGTGCTGGAATCCCTGGGCGTCGCAACGATGCTTGATCGGTGCGGTCGCCAGAAAAGCCCGCGGCGAGATGGGCCGGCACGATCGTGCCCATTCACGATCAAATCCATTTTTTATTCAATAGGTTAGATGGACGATCACCCCCTACGGTTCGGCCGCGCTTGCCCTCCGCCTTCTCGTGTGGATCGCCGCCGGAATGCCCCAAAGACATCTGCTCCGCGGAATTTGCTCCAACGGACCGGCGATGGATTGCCTGCGGGCACCGGCGTTCCTACAACCGCGCTCATGGATGCAGGGCAGCCCGCCCAGGCTCCCTGATGCGAGGACGATGTCTCCCCGTGAATGATCAACGTTTCATTGGATCCCTGACCGGCCTGCGCTTCGTCGCGGCCGCAACGGTCGCAGTCGGACACGGCGCACCGTCGTTGGGCCAAGGCCGGCCGGCGGAGTTGATCGCGCAGGTCAGCAGCATCGGCATGACCATGTTTTTCGTGCTGAGCGGGTTTGTCCTTTGGCTCAATTACGCCGGACGCTTTCACGCCGAGCCGGTCGCAGGTGCCATTCGGGAATTCGCGATCGCGCGCTTCGCCCGGCTTTATCCGATGTATGCCGTTCTCGTTGCCGCAATCGTCACCTACCTCATGCTCGCCCGGGGACTCTCCGCTCCTTCGCTCGGCTTTATTCTGACGATGACGCAGGCTTGGTTTCCCGTTCAGAACGGCACCATGCTGGTGGCGGTCGTTCCGCACCTCCAACACCTTTGGTCGATCAGCGTCGAACTGTTCTTCTACCTACTTTTTCCGTTGGTCTGCTTTCTGCTGGCCGGCGTCGTTCGGCTGTCGACGATGATCTGGCTTGCGGCAGCAAACATCCTGGCGTTCGCGCTCACGATCGCGGCATTCTTCACCTATGGCGACGCCATGCTGCGGGCTCTCGTGCCGAGCCTGCAGCACAATGGGATGCAATGGCTGACCTACTACGCGCCCTACCTGCACGTGGCACAGTTTCTGGCCGGGTGCTTCGCGGCCATGATCTACCAGAACCGCGCGCGCACCGATCCGGCCCCCACGGAACGACGCTGCGTGACGGTGCTGTTCTGGCTCTCACTCGCGGGTCTGGCCTGCGCGCCGGCGCTGCTGTTCATGCAACCGCACCTGCCCGACTGGTCGTTTGCGATCGAGCTCAGCGTGCGCCTGATCGAGATCACGGCGTTCTCGATCGTCTTCGTTGCCACCAGTCGCTACGGTCATGCGCGGTGGCTGTCGTCCCGCGCCATCATCATCGGCGGTGAATGCAGCTATTCGATATACCTGCTGCACCCATTCCTGATCCGCCTCGCAATGATCGGCAAGCCCGACCAGCCAGGAGTTCTCGAGCTTGCGCTTCGACTCGGCCTGTTCGTCGCGATTACGACGGCGGTCGCCTGGATCACCTATATGGTCGTCGAGGCGCCGTCGCGGGCTTGGATCCGGCGCGCTCTGGGCACCCGTGCGCCGCGCGAGGTGATCCAGGCCAAGGCAAGCTGACACAGCAGCGCGCGTTCTGCGCGGTACCCGGATCCGTGCGTCGCGGCGCGAGGGTGCGGCCTTACCGGCGATTTATGCGGACCATTTTGCGCGAATTTAACAAGATTGCCGCCAGTCTTTCGGACATCCGACGCGGCATGGGATGCAATCGTGATTATTCAGATCAAGGCGATGTGCGAGGCCAACGGTTCGATCCTCGCAGCCACCAGCTATGACGACACCAACGAGGACGCGCGAGCCGCTGCCGTGATCGGCCTGCTCGAGCAAGTGCTGGCACGCTCGGACGATGCGGACGAGCAGCGCCTGTTCACGTTGGACATCGAGGCCATGTCCGAGCCTCTGTAACTCCCCGCCCCGGACCAGGGTCGCCGTTCACTTGCTGACGCAAGCCCTTGCCGGGCGGCTCCATCGGAATGCCGCGCCGCAAGGCGGTCTGGGCCGCGCTCCTGCGGGGCATTCGTTCCATACCGGCGCCCCCTGCTCCCAGCCGTTCACAACACAACCGCCGTTGGGAGCGACATGGCACCCGGGCCCACAAGATTCGTTGGCGGCCGACACACCCGTTCCGGCCGCAAGGCCCGTCGTCAGCACGGCCAGCACTACCAGTCTCATTGCTTCGCTCCCTTCACTCCACGGCCGTTCGTCTCCGTTCTCCGCTGAGAACCTCAAGCGCTTCACTCTGTTCCAGCGCTGGTCGCCCAGCGCGCGCCGCAGTAAGGCACGGTTCTGAAGCGAACCGTTGACCGGACCTGTGACGAAACACCGCGCCGCCCGCCACATGCCCGCCTTGCTCCGTGCACGACTGCGCCACAGCCAGCCATCGAAATGGTCAGGCACTCCGTGGCGAGAAGGTTTTCACCATAGTTGAGAACGTTGCGGGGTGCCGCGCCACGGCAGAAAGACAAACGTCATCTCTCGCCATCAAATGTAACGAAACGATCCGATTTTCACCGCACCATGGCGACAAGTTCGGAAAAATTGGGACAAGGACAACCGACGGGTTGGATCGAGGCCTCCTCGGGGAGAAACGGCGCGGACAGCTGACGAAAGATCGGCCGCCGGGTTGCGCGCGAATACTCGAATGAAAATGCAAGGGAGCAACGGGTCGACACCATGGCTAAGACAATGACGGTTCGCGAAGTCATCGCCAGGTCATATCCCAGTTGGGATTACGCCATGGCCGACCGCTTGATCGCATGGCTGGATCATTGCGGCTATCAGATCGTCGAGAAGAAGCTGCATGAGTCCGCTGTTCTGCCGGCAGACGACTTGCAGCCGCCCGCGATCAACGCCTGCTGACCCATATCGGCCCGCGTCGCAGAGGGCTCGCTCTGCGTTGCATAGGGCGCGGAGTTCGATGCAGCATCGACGGGTCGCGTGACCCAGGAACCCGCGCGTCGTTGTGGGGTTCAACAGCGACACCCGACGAGAATTTCTCGAGCATCACGAGATCAGGTCGCGAAGGATTAAGAATGTCTCGCAAGCTCACGCCGCGCCAAGTCATCGCACGCTCCTACCCGACATGGGATTATGCCATGGCAGACCGGCTCATCGCCTGGCTGCAGGAATGCGGATATGAGATCGTCGAAAAGGAGACGGTCCATCGGGACGCGAGCCTGGTGCCGAACGAGCCGGAGACGGCTGCGTCTCTTGAACGCACGCATTGACCTCCCCCACAGCCGGCCCTGACTGCAGGAGAGATCGGTGATGTCGGTCGGCAAGGTCTTTGCGGCGCCGGACGGCCGGCTCAGGCCAGCAGCTGCTTCTCGATTTCGTAGACCGGAAGCTTCACGAGGTCCTTGTGGACCTCACCATGCAGCACCTTGCGAACTGCGTCGGAATAATCGGCGCGGATCATCCCGAGCGCGCGTGGCGACGCGACCATCGTTACGGCTTTGGTCTCGCCTGAAAGGACGGCGAGATGCAGGCGGTCGGCGATCTGCTTGAGGAAGGCCCGTTCCGCCTGATCGTGCCAATCGGTCTGCTCCACCGAGCTCCGCGCATGGCCGAACGACTGCTGCACCGAACCGGGCGCATCGGCTCCTTGAGCGCTGGTGCGCTCATTCTCATGCTCATGAACCTCCTTGGTGTGCAGGTTCGGAAACATGCTGTCGCCGATGTTCTCGAGGATCAGCGCCTTGCGCCCATCGCAAACGACGACCCAGTCACCGGTCCCAACCTTCAGCTTGTCCATGAGCCTACTCCTTGATGTCAACGACCCCAGCGCGGGGCCGCCTTCGAGTCCCCGCCATGGCACAGCGAGGACATCACTTGGTCATTCCCATGCATCAGCGCCGTTCCTCGCAGCCGATGCCGCTCCCGCCATGCGCTAGAGGCTTTCTTCGAAATCTTCCAGCGAGAGGCCGAACTCCGACAGTGCCTCCTCGAGATAGTCACCGAGCATCGGCGTCTCAATGAGATAGCTGGCCGTGCGGTTGTTGTGCGCCTGAGCCGCCTGCGCGCGAAGCTCGTCCCAGTTTTCCAGCGAGCCGTCGCCGCGCCCCAGCCATGTCAAAGCGACCAAGTCGATCTGCTCATCGACATTGAGGCCCTTGATGAAGCTGACGAGCTCTGATCGGTCCGTGTTCACGCCGCGTCCGCCCGTTGCCGGAGCCGCGTCATCGTCGGTGAGATCCGCCAGCAGCTCGGGCTCGGCCGCCTCCATTTCGTACTGATGGGCCTTGGTCACCACGAAGGCGACCTTCTCCGGCGAGATCGAGAGATTGGGCGGGGTGGTGGTCATTGAGCGTCTCCCTGGGTCCACGGGGCAACGCGCCCTGGTTCCCATCGAGGTGACGCTAGGCGCTCCGGAAGGAGCGCACTTTGCGCAAGATCAAGGCAGTCTGGCGGCGTCCAAGACGTCGCCGCGCCCGATCTCATTCACGAGGACGGCCGCGGACACTCAGCAATGAACGCAGCGAATGACTGGATGTTACCAGGTGGAATAGAACGCGCCAACGTGCGGCTGCTGAGCCACCAGGATCATCGGCTTGCCAGGATGAGCTTTCGCGGTCTTCCGCTTCTTGGCGTCCGAGAGCTTGGTCGCGGTCTCCGGAATCCTGGTCACCGCCCGAGGCGTTTCGACGCCCACCGCGGCAACAGCCTGCGGCTTGGTGTCGGCGACATTCATCTGGGCGAAGGCGTCGCGCACGTCGCCCTTGGCGGCGGCCGCCACGGGCGCAGGCTTCTCCACTTTGGCAATCATCGCAGGCGCCGGCGGCACGACCGACGTGTCCATCACGATCCGCTCTGGCCATTTGCGGGCGGACTGAATGCGTACCGGGGGAAGATCCGAAGCGGAGGTCAGAGTCGTCGGCAACGGTACGCTGGGAAGCACGGCATCCGCGAGGACCAGCAGCGCGAGCAAAGTACCACCGACGAATAGAAAATAACGCAAGATAGGCATAATTCACCGCTCCGTCGGCCCACCTGAGCCGACCATCCACCTAACGGGGACCATGACAGTATGTTCCCGGCCCGACCAATCAGGTTCAATGACCGCGGGAAACTAGCGCGACATAATTAGATTTTCGTCGCTGCAACCAGCGCGCATTTGGCCGTGCTGACGTTAACGTTGACAAATCCGACATGGACCGCGGCGAAGGTCCTGCGGCCGCCCGAGCGGATTTCTCCAGGCACGACCCGCCGACGGTCCGTCACGTGGCTACCATCACGCCGGCTGAAGGCGCAGTTGATCTCGACATCCTTGATGGTGAAGGCGCTGGTGTTTCGCAGCGTGAACGTCACCAGCGCCTTTGATCCGAGGCCGCCGCGCCGCCAGGATTGGGAACTGATGCGCAGACCGGACAGAGCGGCCGGATCGAACGCCGCCGAGGGCGCAGCCTGCATCGCTGGCGCAAGGCTCGCATTGGCATCCATCAGACTCGGACCGGACCTGACCGCGAATGGCGGTGCCGGCGGTGCGTTGGCGCTGTCGGCCACACCCGGCACCACGGACGCAAAGCCGCGCGACGGCTCTGTTCCATCCTCCTCGCCCTCAAACTGTCCGCTCGGGTGATCCAACGTCAGCCGCGCGAGACTGGGATCCGACGGTTCGCCGTCGTCGACAGACATGATCAGCCAGCCGACGGCGCCGCACATGATCAACGCAAGCACCGCAAGGCCGGATACAGCAGCGCCGAGGGGAATGTAAGCCTCGTTGCCTCGGCGCCCCGCCGCCGCCGCGGCGCCGCCGAGCTTGAGTCCTGGCAAACGGAAGAGACCCACGCTCATGTCTGCACCATCGGCTGCCCGGCCGGGCGTATGGGAACATCAATCGGCAAACATCGACAGCGTTGCATGCAAAGCCGACAATTGGAGGGCAGGCCCGGATACAGGTACGTTCGCCGGGCTGGCGCGGCCGGCAACGAGTCGGTAAACATCCGGATCATCGCCAACGCCTTGGAAACGCTGCCGCGCCGCAGACGGTTCACTCTTCGAAAGATCTCGACGATGTTGCATGTCACGTGGGACCACATTCATCTGCGCAGCCCGGATCCGGAGGCGACCGCGAGCTGGCTGCACGAGATGCTCGGCGGCGAGATCGTCCGCCATCCGGGGCGGATCGACGTGAAGCTCGGCGGTGCCAGCGTGTTCATCGCCAAGGTCGAGCCGGGCGACGGCGTCAACGAACCGCCGCTGACGCCGCACCAGGGCCTGGATCATTTCGGCCTCACCGTGAAGGACATCGACGCCGCAGCCGCTGCTCTCAAGGCCAAGGGCGTGACCTTCACGACCGAGCCGACCACGATCCGGCCCGGTGTACGCATCTGCTTCATTCGCGGGCCGCAGGGCATCTCGATCGAGCTGCTCGAGCGCGACCAGAAATACGCCTGAGCCACCGCGCACGCGGCCTACGTCATGCTGCCGGGCATGAAGCAGCGGATCGAGAGCCCTTGATAGCCACGCATCGGCCAGACCATGGTGCGGCCGACGCGGTTGGGCTCCGTGATCACGGCGTCGTCGGGAACGTCGAGCCACTCGCCCTCGATGCGCACGCGGTAATGGCCGCCTTTGCTCTCCCAGTCGACATCGCTGACGGCGCTGCCGTCGGCATCGGAGCAGCATGGGCCCTTGCCGCTGCGCAGGCCGTCGAACCACGCCTTCATCTCCGGCGATGAGTTCGCCCATTGACCGCGGTCGCGTGCCTGCGTCGGCGTGGCGAGAGCGATCAGCAGCGCTGCGCCAGTGACCCGGATGGGTGG
The DNA here is from genome assembly GCF_032381435.1 of Bradyrhizobium sp. SZCCHNR1002. Classification (NCBI taxonomy): domain Bacteria; kingdom Pseudomonadati; phylum Pseudomonadota; class Alphaproteobacteria; order Hyphomicrobiales; family Nitrobacteraceae; genus Bradyrhizobium; species Bradyrhizobium sp. SZCCHNR1002. Next base: position 208,952 of record NZ_JAUHIS010000001.1, on the reverse strand, counting down.
CTTCCAGCGTCCGGCCTCCTGCCGCCTTGAACCGGTGTGACGGACAGCCGAACAATCAGCGCGATGCGGCGCATGGCCGCGGGACACGATCCATCTGCTCATTTCCATCTGGCTCCTGCACCACCCCAGGGTGCGCCGATGACGATGCATCAACCGGGCCAGATTTCGATTCGATCGCGCCTTCGTGAGAGTCAATCCGGAGATCGACGTCGTTGCGTCACATGCTTGTTCAGTCCGTCCCTATTCGGCCGCCTGCTCCAACGGCGCGACGCGCGGCAGAATGATCTGGATGCGCGTGCCGGCGCCGGGCTCGGAGTCGAGATCGAGCCGGCCGCCGAGCCGGTTGGTCACGATGTTGTAGACGATGTGCAGGCCGAGACCCGTGCCGCCCTGGTCGCGGCGCGTCGTGAAGAACGGATCGAAGGCGCGGCGGCGGACGTCGAGGCTCATGCCGCAGCCATTGTCGGAAAAGATGATCTCGACATTGTCGCGCCCGGACTCGCGCGCCCGGATCTCGATCACGCCGCTGCGCCCGTCCGGGAACGCATGCGCGACCGCATTGAGGAACAGATTGGTCAGCACCTGGCCATACGGGCCGGGATAGCTGTTCATCACCAGATTGGGCTGGCAATCGACATTGATCGTCAGGTTCTGTCTGCGCACGCCGGGGCGCAGACTCATCACCACCTGCTCAGTGAGGTCGGCGAGATCGAAGCTGCGCTGGTCGGAATAGTTGCGGTCCGCCGCCACCTGCTTGAACGACTGGATCAGCTCGGCCGCGCGGTTGAGATTGGCGACCAGCTGCGCGGCCGCGTTGCGACTGGTCTCGATGAACTCGTTGAGGCTCGAGCGCCTGAGCTCGCCGCGCGTCACCGCCTCGCTGAAGCGCTCGGTCTTGCGCTCGAGCGCGGAGGCCACCGTCAGGCTGATGCCGACGGGATTGTTGACCTCGTGCGCGACGCCCGCGACCATGCGCCCCAGCGCCGCGAGCTTCTCGGCCTCGATCAGCGAGGCCTGCGTTTCGCGCAGGTTGCGGAGCGCCGTCTCGGCGGCCTCCTTGGCTTTGCGCATCTCCTGCTCGCTCTTCTTGCGCTCGCCGATGTCCAGCGCCACGGTGACGATCTTGTCGACCTCGCCATCGGCGTCCAGCAATGGCAGCTTGTTGACCAGCCATTGCCGCATCACGTTGCAGGAATCGAGGTATTCCTCCTCGTAGAAGCCAAGGCCGTCCTTGGTCGCGAGCACGCGCTTGTCGTTGGAGTCGGTCTTGCTGGCGCCGTAGCGCGACATCAGCTCGCCCGTCGTGCGGCCCAGCGCATCCTCAGGCTCGACATTGAAGATGCCGGCCATGTAGCGGTTCATCAGCACATAGCGCAGCTCGCGATCCTTGACGTTGATGACCGCCGGCACGGTGTCGATGACCTGCTGCAGCAAGCGCCGTCCCTCGGCGATGGCATCCTCGGCCCGCTTCTGATCGGTGATGTCGCGGACCACGCCCTCGTAGCGCACGACCTCGCCGTTCTCGTCGCGCACCACGGTGGCACTGTCGGAGAGCCAGCGGATTTCGCCGTTGCGCCGCCGCACCTGATATTCGAACTCGCGCACCATGCCGTCGCGCCGCATCAGCCGCTGGTAGCGCTCGCGCGCCAGCGGATGGACGTAGATCGTATCGGCGATGTCGTTGACGCTCTGGATCAGCTCGCCCGGCGAGTCGTAGCCCATGATGCGTGCAAGCGCCGGATTGGCGTTGAGCACGAGCCCGCCCGGTGTCGTGACATAGATGCCGTCGATCGACGCCTCGAACAGCTTGCGATAGCTCTCCTCGGCCAGGCGCTGTTCGGCCAGCGCGCGAACCGCGGCCTCACGCGCCGCATCGGCGTCCTGCAGCGTCTGCCGGAAGACCTCGGCCGCCCGCGCGATGTCGCCGATCTCGTTCTGAACGTCGGTCTGCGGGATCGACGCCGCCTTCTCGCCGGCGGCGAGAGCCCGGATCGAGCGCGCGATCGAGGCGAGCGGCTTCACCGTCCGGCGCACCACGAACCACGCGGCAAAAATCCCGATCAGAACACCCGCCGTGCCGAAGATGATGCTCTGCCACTTGGTTTCCGCGAGCGTCCGGGCGAAGTCGCGCGACAGCACCTTGCCCTGGCTATCGCTCAGGGTCCGCAGCAGCTCGGTCACGCGCCCGATCAGCCGGCCCTCGATGCCCAGCACCTCCTTGTCGAGCCGCGCGATCTCGTCCTCCGTGCCGGCAATGGAGATGATCGCCTCGGCATAGCGGTCGGCCGCCGCGCGCAGCGTACCATCAGCGATCGGCAGCGCGCGCATGCTGCGGGCCGCCTGCTCGGCGCCGGCCGGATCGCGCGCCAGCAAGGCTGCGCCGATCTGGTTCTGCACCTGGAACAGCGCCCGCGCGGTGCCGCGCTCGGTAACGCCGGCGATGGCGTCTTCGAAACCCGCGCGCGCCGCCGGAAGTCCAGTCAGCAATTCTGCACGCTGCGCGATCAGGGCGCTGATGCGGTCGATGCCCTCGCGGTAATTGGCGAGCCGCTGGGCGACGCCGTCGATGGTCGCCTGCTGCTCCGGCGCCAATTGCAGGCGGGTCTTCTTCAGGAGCGCGCTGAGCTCGGTCGCAGCCTCCATGACGCGGTCCGAGCGCGAGCCGGGATCGGTGACGAAATCACGCGCCGCGAGCCGCAGCTCGTTCATGCGCTGGTCGATCTCCTCGGCGAGATCGCCCACCCCTTGCAGGCGCTGCAGCTCGGCGAAGGTGGAGTCGATGTGACGGATCGCGATGACGCTGGCCATGCTGGTGGCGGTGATGACGGCGAGCAGCAGCAAAAAGCTGCCAAAGATCATCCGTCCGATCGTGAGGGATCGGAGTCGGTCGCAAGCCAAGCCGAAATCAGCGCGTTTACTCATGGGATCCGATGGTCGGAACCGCACTATATACCAACCGCCGGGCGGCTCTACGAACAAATATAGAACAATTTCGCGCGGCAGGGCATCCGTCTGACGAAAAATGCCGTGTGCGGTTAACCGGCCGCACCGAACGCGAACACCTCGCCATCGTAGCCCGCTTCGCGCGGAATCCGCAGTTCGCGGCCGCCATCGGCGGTCTTGGTCATGACCGGCATCACCGTGACGACCCGCATGTCCCGGGCCGTCGCCAGCGCGTCCGCCACCGAGGCCTGCTTGCCGAGCCGGATCAGGTTGCGGGTGGTCGGGAATGGCAGCTTGAAGCGGCCGTCCTCGCCGCCGGCGAGCGCCTCGCGCGGCGATACCCAGATGGAATCGGTCGATTCCCGCCCGTCATGGGCGCCGAGCTGGTCCGGCGGCGCGGCCGCCAGGAAGAACCAGGTGTCGAAGCGCTTGGGCATGCCCTCGGGCGTGATCCAATGCGCGTAAGGAACGAGGGCATCGAGCGCCAGCACCAGCCCGTGGGCCTCGATCACCTCGCGGAAGCTGATCTTGCTCTCGCACAAAGCGAGGCGATGCTCCGCCTCGATGGCGCGGGCGGCCTCCACCTCGATCAGCGCCTGCGCGCCCTTGCGGCGCGCCAGCAGGATGCCGCTCTCCTCGAAGGTCTCGCGGACGCCTGCGATGCGGAAGCCGAGCGCCTCCGCATCGAGCCCGTGATCGCCGGCATAGAGCTCGGGGTTGCCGGCGATCTCGCGATCGCCCCTGTCGACGCTGCCGCCTGGAAACACCAGGGCGCCCGAATTGAACTCGATCTGATGGTGACGCACCATCATGAACAGCTCGATCTCCCGGGCTGCCGCGCTGTCGCGCAGCAGCAGCACGGTCGAGGCGGGACGAACGGCGGCAGCGTCAGCCATGGTTACTCCGCGGCGGTGGCTCGGGGTTGCAGGTTGGCACGGGCGTCATAGCGCGCGACGCGCGAGAGCAGATAGTCGACCTCGGCCTTGGCGGCCGCCGTGATCGCGGAGCCCGGCTTGCGCTGCGCGCTGGAGGCGATCGCGCCGCGCTTCTGCAGCACGTATTTGCGCACCGCGAGCCCTGCCCCCGGCTGCTGCTCGTAGCGCACCAGCGGCAGATGCGCGTCGAACAGGTCATGCGCCGCATCGCGCTTGCCCGCCTGCGACAGCTTGACGACGTCGACCAGCATCTCCGGGAAGGCATAGCCGGTCATCGCGCCGTCGGCGCCGCGCTCCATCTCGAAGTCGAGGAACAGGCCGCCATTGCCGCACAGGATCGACAGCGGCTTAAGCGAGCCGTCCTTCTGGAACGCACGGAGCGCAGAGATCTTCTCCAGGCCCGGCCAGTCCTCGTGCTTGAGCATCACGCAGGACGGGCTATCCATGACGATTTTGCGGATGACGGCCGGCGTGAACTGGACCTGCTGAGTCAGCGGGTAGTCCTGCAGCACCCAGGGAATGTCCTCGCCGATAGCTTCCTGGGCCTGCTTGAAATAGTTGGTGATCTGGTCGTCGGTGCGCAGGCTCGGCGGCGGCGCGATCATGACGCCGGCGGCGCCCGCATCCATCGTGGCGCGGGCCAGCGCGCGCATCGTGGCGAAGCCCGGCGAGGACACGCCGACGATGATCTGCATGGTCTTCGCGCGCTTGACGAAGCGGATCGCGACCTCGGCGGATTCGGCCGCGTCGAGCTTCGGCGCCTCGCCCATGATGCCGAGCACGGTGATGCCGTCGCAGCCCGCCGCGGCGTAGAAATCGACCAGGCGATCGATCGAGGCCTCGTCGATGCGGCCGTCATCGTGGAACGGCGTCGGCGCGATCGCGAAGGTGCCTTTGGCGGCGGCGGTGAGCTTCATCGTCTGGTCTCCAATCTCTCTGGCGTCGTTCCGCAAGGCGCTGCCCGGCGCAGGGCGCGGAGTCGATCTGGCCGATCATCGTTCTGGATTCCGGAACCTACCTTTCGCCTTGCTCTCCGAGCTTCGGCGGGCCACCGGAACGGGGCCAGACATACATCAAAACCGCCGCGCGGACTTTCGAATCTCGTCCTCCGAAAAGAATATCTCCCCTGCATGAGCCGCGATGTCCTCCGCCTTCCAGGCCGAGGATGGCGGCTTCCAGCCGTCCATTTCCATCATACGCAACTCGCGCACGCCGCGCGGGCCGGAGACGCCGAGCACCTTGCCGGTCTGGTCGCCCGAGAGGGCGCTGACCATGTAGAGCACGGCCGGCGCGATCCCTTCCGGTGTCAGCGCCGCGCCGGGGTTCTCCTTGTAGCGCGGCAGGTCGGCGGTCATCCGGGTCAGCGCTCCCGGCGCGAGCGTCCAGACCCGGATGTTGTACTTGCGCCCCTCGATGGCCAGCACGTTCGACAGCCCCCAGATACCGCCCTTGGCGGCGCCGTAGTTGGACTGGCCGAAATTGCCGATCAGGCCCGAGGTCGAGGAGGTGTTGACGATGACACCGCCGCCATTGTCGCGCATCCAGCGGAACACCGGCAGCGTGCAGCAGAAGGTGCCTTTGAGGTGGACCTGGATCACCTTGTCCCAGTCGGCTTCGCTCGCCTTGGCAAAGGTCTGGTCGCGCAGGATGCCGGCATTGTTGACCAGGATGTCGGCGCGGCCGAAATGGCGGATGGCGTCGTCGAACACCGACTGGCCGCCGGCCATGGTGGAGACGTCGGCGGCATTGGCGACCGCGCGGCCGCCCTCGGCCTTGATCGCGGCAACCACCTGCTCGGCCATCGACAGGTCCGAGCCGGAGCCGTCGCGCGGGCCGCCGAGGTCGTTGACGACGACCGCCGCGCCCTCGCGCGCGAACAGCTTTGCATAGGCCTCACCGAGGCCGCCACCTGCGCCGGTGATCAGCGCCACCTTGCCGTCGAGCAGTCCCATGGGCGTGTCCTCCTGCGGTTCTCTCTGCCGTCATTCCGGGGCGCCCGGAGGGCGAGCCCGGAATCCATACTCCCGATCGTGGTTATGGATTCCGGGCTCGCGCTGACGCGCGCCCCGGAATGACGAAAATCTAACTCAGCACGGTCTTCCCGTTCTTGATGACGGTGACGTTGCGGTCCTTCACGCGCGCTTCGAACGAGATCACGTCGCCGTCCTTCCACAGATCGACCGTCACGGTCTCACCCGGAAATACAGGCGAGGAGAACCGCGCGGCGTGCTGCTTGAACGCCGACGCGTCGTAGTCCGCATAGGTCTGCAGCACGGCGCGGCAGGTCAGGCCGTAGGTGCACATGCCGTGCAGGATCGGCCGCGGGAAGCCGGCGCGGCGGGCGAATTCGGGATCAGAGTGCAAAGGGTTGCGATCGCCGCAGAGGCGATAGATCAGCGCCTGATCGGGACGCGTCGTAATTTCGACGCTGCGGTCGGGTGCACGCGACGGCACCGGATGCGGATCGGGGATGCCACTGGCCGGACCACCGAAGCCGCCATCGCCGCGCGCGAAACGCGAGGCGACCAAGGTCGCGAGCGGCGCGCCGCTCTCGTCGCGCAGGATGGTCTGGTGGCGGATGACGGCCCCCTTGTCCTTGCCCTTGTCGGAGACGGCGAGCACCGAGGAGTCGGCGGTGATCTTCGCAGCCACCGCCAGCGGCTTGTGGAAGGTGATGTCGCGCTCGCCATCGACGACCAGCACGCGGTTGAGCTTCATGTCGCCTGGGCCCGCGCCCCACGCGGCAACGGAGGCGAAAGTCGGTACCACCTTCAGCGGCCGCGGTTCAGCAGTGGCCTCGTTGACGAAAGCGAGCTCGCGCTCGTCCATCGGATCGGCGCCCATGCCGATGCCGTAGGCGTACAGCATCACCTCGCGATCACCGTAGGCATAGGGCTGCCCGATCGCCTTCATCGCCATCAGCTCATCGTAGTTGATCGGCATGTCGCCTCCCCGAATTCTTTCTTCGTAGGGTAGGCAAAGCCGAGCGTGCCCACCGCGTTCTTTGATAGACCGGCGGGCACGGCGCTCCGCGCCTTTGCCCACCATACTCAGTCGTTATGGGGTGCACAGCTCGCCCTCCATCGTCATTGCGAGCGAAGCGAAGCAATCCAGGGCCGCGCAAGACGCCCTGGATTGCTTCGTCGCTTCGCTCCTCGCAATGACGCGGAGCTGCATTTGCGCCGCCTCACCTACACCGGCGTGAAGAACGGCAGCGGGGCGCCGTCCGTGGGCTTGAAAACCACTTTCACCCTCTGGCCGATCTTCAACGCATCGAAATCGCAATCCACGAAATTCGTCTGCAGCGACGGCCCCTCCTTCAAGGTCACGTAACCGATCGCATACGGCCCTGTCGGCGACTTGCGCATGATCGAGAAGGTGTAGATCTCGCCCTCGCCCGCACTCTGCTCCCAGACCGTCTGATCCGAGAAGCAGAACGGACAGATCGAGCGCGGGAAGTAGTGCGCCTCGCCACACGACGTGCAGCGCTTGATCAGGAACCTGCCCTCGGCGGCAGCGTCCCAGAACGGCTTGGTCTCGGGGTTGGTGACGGGGGCCGGAAGTTTGGCCGGTAGTTTCTTGGCTTCGGACATCAGACGCGCTCCAGAATGCAGGTCGAGGCGGCGTGGCGCACGCCGAGAAGTCCGCCGGTGCCATGGGCAATGGCGAGGTCACAATTCGGTACCTGCACCTTGGGATGGGCTTCGCCGCGCAACTGGCGCACGGCCTCGATCACCTTGGTCATGCCGCCGCGGTTGACCGGATGGTTGCTGCACAGGCCGCCGCCATCGGTGTTGAACGGCAGCTTGCCGACGCCGGAGATGAGATTGCCGTCGGCGACGAACTTGCCGCCCTCGCCCTTCTTGCAGAAGCCGAGATCCTCGAGCTGCATCAGCACGGTGATGGTGAAGCTGTCATAGATCGAGGCGTATTTGATGTCCTTCGGCGTGATGCCCGCCTCCTCGAAGGCGCGCGGGCCGGACCACACGCCGGCGGAGTAAGTCAGGTCGAGATCCTTGCCGCCGCGCGGGCCCTTCATCGCCTCGCCATGGCCGATCAGCCGCACCAGCGGCTTCTTCAGGCTCTTGGCGATCTCCGGCGTGGTCACGATCAGCGCGCCGCCGCCGTCGGTGACGACACAGCAGTCCATGCGATGCAAGGGATCGGAGATCATCGGGGAGTTGATGACGTCCTCGACCGTGACGACCTCCTTCAGCATCGCGTGCGGATTGTATTGCGCGTGATGCGAGGCCGCGACCTTGATCCAGGCGAGCTGTTCGGAGGTGGTGCCGTAGTCGTGCATGTGGCGCATGGCGCACATGCCGTAAGCGTTATGCGTCGTGGCGCCATAGGCCATTTCGAAATCGGCTTCCGCGCCGGCGGCGCGCGGCGGCATCGGGCCGGTGCGCGGCTTGCCGGCGAGCGTGATCAGCGCGATCGAGCACTTGCCGGCGGCGATCGCCTCGGCCGCATGACCGACATGGATCAGATAGGAGCAGCCGCCGGTCTCGGTGGAGTCGATGTGCCGCACCTTCAGCCCGAGATAATCGACCATCGGCCAGGCGCCGCCCGGCGCATCGCCGGCGCAGAAATAGCCGTCCACGTCCTTCGCGCTGAGCCCGGCATCCTCCAGCGCGCCCTTGGCGACCTCGGCATGCAGCTGCGCGGTCGATTTGTCCGGTGCGTGCCGGGTCGGATGCTCGTAGATCCCGGCAATGTAGGCCTTGCCCTTGATGGTCAATTCGGTCTCCGCTTCCTGTCGTTTCTTGCCCGATGGTTGGAGATTTTCTGAACCCTCGCAGGAGTCTTGGCAAGCGTGGAAAATATTCCGCAGGATGGAGATGGCGCGCGATCGCGCCTCTCACTCCGCCGTCGTCCCGGGCTTGACCCGGGACCCATACCCACCGGCAGATGTTGTTGGATTCGATAGTCGATCAGCGAGCACTCTCACACCCGCCTGTGGTTATGGGTCCCGGGTCAAGCCCGGGACGACACCGGGGGTGTGGCGCGAGCGAGCTGATATCGAACTACACGTGAGCGCACGTTCCCGCGACATCTCTGCCCGGGTCATGCTGATCTTTTCGCCCTCATCAGTCGGAGGGCGCAGGGAAGGCCAGGCGTCGGCTGACGCCTGCGGCCCGCCTGCGAGAAAAAATGCAGGCGGCAGGTACCACAGGTGCAGCCGAGAAACGCCCGGCCTTCCCTGCGCGATGGTCTTCACGCTTATACGCAGTCTGCCTGGTGCGCCGGGCTTGTTGGCCACCATTCGCGACAATGCTTGCGCATTGCGCGGGACACCAGCATCGGGGTGCCAGCACGCTGCGACTTCACGTCCGCGCAAAACCGTTCGTCCGCGTAGCAAGCTACGCTGCGGCTTCCTCGCGGCCATCGCTCCCCGCCTCGCGTGTCGTGACGATCGCGCGCAACGCCCCTCCGAAGTGAGACGGGATAGCGACAATAGAGCATGATTTCTGGTTTTCGTAAAGCAAAATCTGCACGACGGGCATGGTCAAATGCAATTCTCGTTGAGCAGAACCTCAGGCTTGAGCCCAACGCTGAAGGAAAGGACTTTGCCATCCTGCGTCTCGAAGACGATGGCGCGCTTGCCATCGCTTCCCTCTGCGATCATCCAATAATGCGGCGGGGGCTCCGGCTCGGTGACTCCGTGGCGGGCGCGGTCGCGTGCGAATTCCTCGGCCTGCTCCGGACTGATGCCCCGGAAGTCGGGCGACAGCTCCTTCTTGACTTGCGGATATCCGCGGCGAACGTCCGCCTCCGTCGCGCCCACCCCAATCCCGTTCGCATCGACGACGGCCGGATCCGGCTTCGCATAGTCGCGGAGAAACACGGTCACGACGACGATCCGTCCATTGACGATGACGTAGGACAGCGCTTTGTCTTTCCCGTCCCTACGACCGGTGACGTAGCAATCCCTCGCGAATGGCGGCAAGACCGGCCCCAGCTTTGCCTTCAGCGCGCGCTCGGCCTGTGCGACGGTCATGCCGAGATGCACGGGACCCACCCCTCGCCATGAGAACTCGTGGGCATTCACCGCCGGCGATGCGGTGAGGAGCAGCGCTAGTGCCATCAAGGTGCGCCACATCATCGTCTCCGTCCGAGCCTGCACGAAAACTCCTCACGAAATGCGACGGATTTGCGGGGGGCCCCCACCACGAGCCCGTCGCTGCCAAGATAGTCTCGTCGACGGAGAAACATGGCGGAGCCGAAATTCATGTGGGCTGCAATCGCATTTGTCGGCATCCTCGCCGTCAGCTTCCTGAACGTCACCAGCTTCTGCTATCTGAAAGGCCGATATCTTTCCAACAGCGAGCTGTTCGAGCTGGCCATCGCGCACCGCTTTGACGACATGGCTGATCTCCAGCCAGGCGAGACCCCGGCCTCCTATCTGGCCAGACATCCGAACTGCTGCTCGATACCGGATTTCCAGCCGGGCAATTCCTTCGCCAACCTGCTGCTCGGCTACAAGATCCGCTACATCCGCGTGGTGTATCGCTTGCGGCCGGACCTGATTGCGGTCTCGCCGAGCGAGGAACCGTTCTACGAGGCGTTCGTCGAGATCTCGCCGTGCGGCCGAACCTACCACAAGATCGGCATGCGCCAGTCGACGGCGGATTGAAGCCGGCGAATCCGTAGGGCGGGCAAAAGGCGCGACGCGAAGCTGCGCGACGTGCCCACCATTTGGCTCCGAGTCTGCGGTGAGATGGTGGGCACGCGCTGCCGGTGGCGGCGCTTTGCGCACCCTCTGCGCCCCTACTCGGCCGCCATTTGCCGGGGCGCGGGCGGCGGGTTGGCGAGGTCGGCGGCGAGCTGGGCGTAGCGCACCTTGGCATCCTGCACGGCCTTCTCCTTGACCAGGCCGTAGCCACGAATCTTGTCGGGCAGCGACAGGAATTCGGCGGCGATCTCGGCATTGGCCGGCGACAGCAGGCTCAGCACCGTGGCGACGTCCTTCTCGTAGCCGGCGATCAGGTCGCGCTCCATCTTGCGCTCGGCCGAGTAGCCGAAGATGTCGAGCGGCGTGCCGCGCAGGCCCTTCAGCTTCGCCAGCAGACGGAAGGTCTTCATCATACTCGGGCCATAGCTCTTCTTCTTCGGCCGGCCCTGCGGATCGAGGCCTGAGTTGAAGATCGGCGGCGCCAGGTTGAAGGAGACCTTGTAGTCGCCCTCGAAGGCGTCGTGGAGCTGCTTCTCGAAGGTGCCGTCGGAGAACAGCCGGGCCACCTCGTACTCGTCCTTGTAGGCCAGCAGCTTGGCGTAGTTGATCGCCACCGCGCGCGGCAGCGCCTCGCCATAGCCGCCCTTGTCGGCGGCGTCGCGGACTTGGTCGACCAGCTTGCGGTAGCGCTTGGCGAGCCGGGCGTTCTGGTATGCGGTGAGGTAGGTCATGCGATGGGCGATGATCTCGTCGAGCGTCATGGCGTCGAGCGATTTCGGCGGCACCGTCTCGTCCTGGCCGGTCATCATGCCCGCGACGCGCTCGGGATTGACGACCATGAGACGGCCGAGCCGGAACGCCTCGGTGTTCATCTTGACCGCGACGCCGTTGATCGCGATCGCCTTCTCGATCGCCTGCGCCGACAGCGGCAGCAGGCCCTTCTGATAGGCATAGCCCATCATCATCATATTGGTGGCGATGGAGTCGCCGAGCAGCGCCTCGGCGGGCTTGGTGAAGTCGAAGAAGGTCGCGTCCTTGCGGAGCGCGGTCTCCAGCAGGCTCGTCACCTTGCGGTTCTGGAAGTTGAAGTCGCGGTTGAGCACGAAGTCGGCGGTCGGAATCAGATGGCTGTTGATGACGCCATGGGTACGCTCGGAGTCGCAGAGCGTGATCGTCTCCTTGGCGCCCGCCACCACCTCGTCGGCGGCAATGACGAGATCGGCGGTGCCGGTGACGATGCGCGAGCAGGTCACATCCGCGGTGTTCTGCGACAGCCGGACATGGCTGAGCACCGCGCCGCCCTTCTGCGCGAGGCCGGACATGTCGAGGATCATCGAGGCCTTGCCCTCGATATGGGCGGCCATGCCGAGCAGCGCGCCGATGGTCAGCACGCCGGTGCCGCCGACGCCGCCGACGGCGACGTTATAGGGCCGGTCGAGCGCGGGCTTCTCCAGCGGCTCCGGCATCTCGCCGATGTCGCCGAGCTCGGCCGGCGCGCGCGAGCGCGGCTTGCCGCCGTCGATGGTGACGAAGGACGGACAGAAGCCCTTCACGCAGGAATAGTCCTTGTTGCACGAGGACTGGTTGATGACACGCTTGCGGCCGAGCTCGGTCTCCAGCGGCTCGACCGAGATGCAGTTCGACTGCACCGAGCAGTCGCCGCAGCCCTCGCAGACGGCCGGGTTGATGAAGACGCGGCGCTGCGGATCCTCCATCGTGCCACGCTTGCGGCGGCGGCGTTTCTCGGCGGCGCAGGTCTGCACGAACACGATCGCCGAGGCGCCCTTGGTCTGGCGCAGGGTCTTCATGACGTTCTCGAGCTCGTCGCGATGCGCGAGCTTCACGCCCGGCGCGATGCTGTCGCTCGGATATGCGTCCGGGTTTTCCGAGACGAGGTAGATTTCGCGGATGCCTTCGGCGTGGAGCTGGAAGGTGATCTGCTGCGGCGACAGATCGCCGTCATGGCGCTGGCCGCCGGTCATCGCGACCGCGTCATTGTAGAGGATCTTGTAGGTGATGTTGGCCTTGGAAGCGACCGCCTGGCGGATCGCGAGGCTGCCGGAATGGAAATAGGTGCCGTCGCCGAGATTGGCGAAGATGTGCTCCTCGCCCGTGAACGGCGCGATGCCGACCCACGGCACGCCCTCGCCGCCCATATGCGTGAACGTCTCGGTGTTGCGGTTCATCCACAGCGACATGAAGTGGCAGCCGATGCCGGCCAGCGCGCGGCTGCCCTCGGGCACCTTGGTCGAAGTATTGTGCGGACAGCCCGAGCAGAAATACGGCGTGCGCGCCACCGGCGACACCAGCTGCATCTGCGAGGCGTCGCGGCCGTTGAACCAGTCGGCCTTGGCGCGCAGCATCGCCTTGATCTCGGGATTGAGGTCGAGGCGAAGCAGCCGCTCGGTCAGCGAGGTCGCGAGCGAGGCGACGGAGAGCTCGGTCGCGAATGGCAGGAAGCGCTTGTCGTGATCGTCCATCTTGCCGACGATGCGCGGGCGGACGTCGTCGCGCCAGTTGAACAGCTCCTGCTTGACCTGGTTCTCGACGATCTCGCGGCGCTCCTCGATGATGAAGATCTCCTCGAGGCCGACCGCGAACTGCCGTACGCCTTCCGGCTCCAGCGGCCAGGGCATGCCGATCTTGTAGAGGCGAAGCCCGATCTTGGCGGCGACCTCCTCGGTGATCCCGAGCTCGCGCAGCGCTTGGCGGATATCCTCGTAGCTCTTACCCGACGCCATGATGCCATAGCGGGCGTTCGGGGAATCCATCGTGATGCGGTTGACCTTGTTGGCGCGGGCAAAGGCGATCGCGGCAAAGCCCTTGTAGTCCTGCAGCCGGCGGTCCTGCTCGAAGCGGTCGTCCGGCCAGCGCAGATTGAGGCCGCCAGGCGGCAGCTCGAAATCCGTGGGGATGACGAACGGCGTCATTTCGTCGTTGAGGTTGATCTCGGCGGTGGTCTCGACGGTTTCCGTGATGACCTTCATGCCGACCCAGCAGCCGGAATAGCGCGACATCGCGATCCCGAGCAGGCCCATCTCAATCATCTCGTGGATCGACGACGGATAAAGATAGGGCATCAGCGCCGACATGAAGGCGTGGTCGGACTGATGCGGCACGGTGGAGGATTTGGCGCCGTGGTCGTCGCCGGCGAGGCACAGTACGCCGCCATTCTTGGCCGAGCCCGCAGCATTGCCGTGGCGGAAGACGTCGCCGCAGCGGTCGACGCCGGGGCCCTTGCCGTACCAGATGCCGACGACGCCGTCATACTTGCCGCCGGGCGACAGATGCAGCTGCTGCGAGCCCCACACGGCGGTGGCCGCGAGATCTTCGTTCACGCCGGGCTGGAACTTGATGTTGTACTGCTCGAGATGTTTTCGCGCCGAGAACAGCTGCTGGTCGTAGCCGCCGAGCGGTGAGCCGCGATAGCCGGAGATGAAGCCGGCGGTGTTGAGGCCGGCGGCGCGGTCGCGCCGGATCTGGGCCATCGGCAGCCGCACCAGCGCCTGGATGCCGGTCAGGAAGATGTGGCCGGAGCTCGCGGTGTATTTCTGGTCGAGATTGATCTCGCTCTCGTTGATGCCCATTCCGCCCTCTTGCCGTGCTTTTTCGGGGGCGCAGCTCACCGCCCTCGGGCGGAAGCGCGCGTTCTGCCAATCATTTATGTCCGCTTTTGAAGAATGCGCATCACAAATCTCGCCTGCGCAGGGCAGCCACCCGAAATCGCAATTTCATGGCGACGGCCAGCGGCGGCTTTTGCGGTTTATGTCGGAAACGGCCGCCGGCGCGAAATGGGATGATGCGCAGCATGGCTTGGCGAGCGCTGGGAAACGGTTACCGGAGCGTTGCGGCATGCACGATTCTGCCACGACGTCATTGTGCAATGCGACAACGCGGCGGCTCAGCCGCGCTCCTCGCCCGTGAAGACGAAGCGCGGCATGTTCCATTTGTAGCGGATCGCCAGCAGCCGGAACGACAGCCCGAACACGAAGGTCAGCGCCGTCAGGACGCCGCTGCCGAGTCCGAGCGACAATCCCGTGGCATAGATCAAGCCGGTCAGCAGCGACACGCTGGCATAGAGCTCGGCGCGAAACAGCAGCGGCACGTCGTTGCAGAGGATGTCGCGCAGCACGCCGCCCGCGCAGCCCGTGATCATCCCGGCGACGATGACGATGCCGAACGGCACGTTCATCTGCCAGGCGATGTTGCAGCCCGACATCGTGAACACCACGAGCCCGATGGCATCGAGCACGAGAAAGGCGGTGGTCAGCCGGTGCACGACACGCGCCATCGCGATGGTGACGAATGGCGCGAGCAGGGTCAGCAGCAGATAGGACGGCCGCTCGACCCAGGCGAGCGGATAATGTCCGAGCAGAACGTCGCGCAGCGTGCCGCCGCCGAGCGCGGTGATGGCGCCGAGCAGGCAGACGCCCATCCAGTCCATGCTGCGGCGCCCTGCCGCGAGGGCTGCGGTCATCGCCTGCGCCGCCAGCGCCAGCCAGGACAACACATGCAACACGCTGTCAGCCGGCGGCAGGTTCCACATCGAGAGCTCCAGAATCGCAAAGGCGCGCCCGGAACCTTAGCGTGCCGCGACACGATCCAGATGGGGATTTCGTAAGGTTTCGCGGAACGGAGGCAGGGTCGCGCTGGTTGTCCGCAGACAATCGCAAGGAGGATGCAATGGCCAACGAACGGCTTCCGAACGAACGTTATCCCGACGGCATGACCCGGCCGGACATGACGACGCGCCCCGGCATGGGCGCCGCCGACCCGACCGGGGCGGGCATGACGGGCACCGAATACGATCGCGCGGCGCGCATGGATGGTCAGCTGCAGCCGGATCCGGAGCTGTCGGAAGGACGCGCTTCGACCGGCCGCATGGCGGCCTACGCACTCGGCATCGCGATCCTGCTCGGCGCGGTGTTCTACGGCCTGAACAACATGTCGATGCGCAACGACCAGGCCAGCACCACGCCGGCGTCGCAATCGGCATCGACGAAGACCGCCACCACGCCCAACGGTTCGCCTGGCGTGACCACGGGCGCAGCCGGTGATCGCACGACCCCGCCGCCGGCGGCACCGAGCGGCCAGAACAACAACGCGAAATAATCGCGCCCGACGACTCTATCTCGCAGACGGCGATGAGCCGTCACAACTGGCGGCGGGTGAGCAATCACCCGCTGCTTCTTTTTGAGAGAGTCCTTGTCAGCACCAGGCGGGCTCCGGCCGATGATCACGTACCAACAACATTTGGGGTGGAACCAATCACGCCCTTGCCGATTGGCTGTGCGGCACTTTGACCCAATGATTGGAGGAGACACATGATCAAGGTTCTTGCTCTCGCAGCCGCAGCAGGCACGCTCGTGATGACCGCAGCCTCGGCCGCCCCGCTCTCGCCCGACGTTTCGGCCGTCCCGCAGCGCGACGTCCAGAACGTCCGGATGGTCTGCAACGAGAACGGACGTTGCTGGCGCGAGCACCGCGAACGTCGCGTCATCATCGAAGATCGCGACCGCGATTCCTACGCCTATTCCCCGCGCGAGCGCTACATCGAGCGCCGCACCTATGAAGATCGCGGCGGCATCGGCATCCGCGCCCCCGGCGTGAGCGTCGGCATTGGGACGGACCGCTACTGAGCGGTTGGAGCTGCTGAATTGGAAAAGCCGCGGCAGGTCCGCGGCTTTTCTGCATGCGTGGATCTGCTCTCAGCCGAAGATCTTGTTCAGCTCGCCGCCGGGATAGCCTTTCGCCAGCTCAGTGAAGGTGCCCTGCTCTGCCATCTCCTTCGCTGCGCGCATGAAACCAGCCCACGCCATTCGCGCCAGTGATCCGCCGACGCTGATGCGGCGCACGCCAAGTCCCGCGGCCTGCTCCAACGAGAGGCCGGACGCCCCGATCAGCAGGTTCACCGGCTTCGGCGCCACAGCCTTCACCACAGCGGAGATCTCCTCGACCGTCTTGATCCCCGGTGCATAGAGACAATCCGCGCCGGCCTCGGCATAGGCCGTGAGACGGTCGGTCACGAGCCCGAGGTCGGGCTTGCCCCAGAGAAACGCCTCGCAGCGACCGGTCAGCAGCACGTCGCCGCCATTGGCATCGATCGCCTGCCGCGCGGCGCGGATGCGCGCCACGGCCAGTTCGCGCTCATAGAGCGGATCGTCCTTGTCACCCGTGGAATCCTCGATCGACAGGCCCGCGACACCGGTCGCGACCGCGCGCGCCACGTTGGCGGCCACCCCTTCCGGGGCATCAGCGAAGCCGCCCTCGAAATCGGCGTTGACGGGAATGTCGACGGCCGCCGACAACGCGACGAGATGCGCGAGCATCTCGTCGAGCGTCGTGCCCGTGTCGGCCTTGCCGATCGACCACGCGAAGCCGGCGCTCGTCGAGGCTGCCGCCTTGAAGCCGAGATGCTGCAGCATCTTCGTCGTGCCGACATCGAACGGATTGGGCAACACGAAGCAACCCGTCTCATGCAGCTTGCGAAAGGCCGCGCGCTTGTCCGCCGTGGTAGTCACTGCCATGTCATTCTCCCATCTCGCATCAGTTGCACCAGCATAGTACCGCTCTCATGGCGCCGCTACGACGCTGCGCAAGAATGTTCGCTCTTCGCCCAGAATGAGCCTGTGCTCCTCGGCGAGCGCGAAGTTCGCCCTGCCCTCGGCATCCCCGCGCAAGGTCGCGCGATAGCGCTCGTAAGCGGCGAGACTGTCGAAGGAAATCAGGCCATAGGCGATGTCGTTGGTGCCCTCATGGGGCATGAAATAGCCGATCAGGTTGCCGCCGCAGCGCGGAATGATCGACAGCCAGCGCTGTGCGTAGTGCTCGAACACGTCGCGTTTGAACGGATCGATGCGATAGCGGATGAAGACGGTGATGCTCATGACAACCTCGAGTATGTTTGGCATGATCGAGACTATCTGCTTGCCCGACGGAAATGCTT
Source organism: Bradyrhizobium sp. SZCCHNR1002 (assembly GCF_032381435.1). Classification (NCBI taxonomy): domain Bacteria; kingdom Pseudomonadati; phylum Pseudomonadota; class Alphaproteobacteria; order Hyphomicrobiales; family Nitrobacteraceae; genus Bradyrhizobium; species Bradyrhizobium sp. SZCCHNR1002. The sequence goes on along the minus strand of NZ_JAUHIS010000001.1, from coordinate 191,452 downwards.
CGGCTAGCATCGAAGTATGAAATCAGGTCCCGATATCGCAATGGTTGCAGCGCTGGTCGGCGATCCCGCCCGCGCGAACATGCTGACCGCCCTGCTCTCCGGACGTGCGCTGACCGCCACCGAGCTGGCACAGGAGGCCGGCGTGACGCCGCAGACGGCAAGCTCCCATTTGGCCAAGCTGGAGGGCGGCGGCCTGATCGAGCCGGAGAAGCAGGGCCGCCACCGCTACTACCGGCTCGCCGATCCCGATGTCGCGGACGTGCTGGAGAAGCTCGCCGGTCTCGCGGCGCGCGCCGGCCACATGCGAGTCCGTACCGGGCCCAAGGAGCCGGAGCTGCGGCGCGCCCGCATCTGCTACGACCATCTCGCCGGCGATCTCGGCGTGCAGATGCTCGACAGCATGGTCCGGCAGAAGCTGGTGCGCCATCGCAAGCAGGAGATCATCCTCACCGAGGAGGGCGAGCACTTCCTTGCGCGACATTTGAGGATCTCGCCGGAAATGCTGACGCACCCGCGGCGGCCGGTCTGCAAGGCCTGTCTCGACTGGAGCGCGCGCCGGCATCATCTCGCCGGCACGCTGGGCGCAGCCCTGATGAAGCGCTTCACCGAGCTCAAATGGGCCGCGCGCGACACCACGGCCGGCAGTCGCATCGTGAATTTCAGCCGCGCTGGGGAAAAGCACTTTGCGGCGCTGTTCGGACCGGCCGGCGACTGACGATCACGCGCTGTGATCGCCGATGCGGATCACCTCGCGTTTCGCGACGCGCCGGCCGAATAAGACGCACTGCTGCTCGACGTTCTGAGCAAGTGGATCAGGCGCAGCAGCAGGGATCGCGCTGCTGCGCAATCCCTGCCCGACTGTCACGCCGAGGCGTTATCAGTTGCGGAAGCAGCGCTTGCCGTAGGGGCCGGTGTGCCATCCCCGAGGACAGTTGTAAAGCGGCCGGCAGGCGCCACGCGGACCGCGGTGAAAGCCGGGTCCACAGCCCTGCGCCACCTGAATGATCTCGGCGGACGAGGCGCCCTGCACCATCGCCGGCGTGATCGGTGCGAGTGGCGCAGCCTGTGCCGTGGACAGGCTGAACAGGCCAACGCCGAGAGCCAAAGCAGCGGCAGCAAGAGTCTTCATCGCTCATTCCTTCCCTTCAACACGCCGCGACGCGGCTCCAACGGTAGTTTGACGGTGATGACGAAAGTTCACGCCTCCGACGCCGATCACCAATGATGACGACGGTGCCAGCGGCGCCGCCAATGCCGATGATGGTGACGCCAGCCCCAATGGCGGCGCCGCCAGCCCCAGTGACGCCGGCGCCAACCGCCATGATGACCGTGACCGTGATGACCATGATGCCCGTGGTGCCCGCCGCGCACCTGCTCCGGGGCGAGCCGACCGGCCTCCTCCTGCGAGGTCACCGCGCGCTCCACATCCATGTCTCTTGCTGACGGAAGCGCACCGTTGAGGGGCGACGGCGCAAGCGGCGCTGCGATCGATTCCGTCGCGCGAAGGGCGGCGCCCGCAGCGGCCACGCAGCCGAGGCCCAATGCCAATCTGAGGAAATTTCGTCGTTCCATCGCGCGCCTCCATGATCCATGAGCTCAGAGCATGAAGGCAGTATTCGACTGATCACCTGAACGTGAGCTGAACTGTCTCACCACATGACGTGCGGCGCGGATATGGCGCCGCCACGCTTTCGTCATGGTCGGTCGATCGCGCGACTTAACCTTCGACGGTCTGCGCCAGCGCGAAGCTCTCGCGGGTCCGCGTCACCTCGGGCCAGTCGCGATTGAAGTCGACGATCAGCCGCTTCATCTCCTCGCCGCCGACGGCCCGCTCCATCGCGGCGACATCATCGAACTGATACATCGCCTGATGCACTGCGGGGTCGCTCAGGCTCCACACCCGCCACGCCTTGCGCACGCCGAAGCTCCTGACGGCATCGGGCAGGTGAACGTCGCGATACCAGCGGTCGAACTCCTCGCGTTTCGAAGCATCGGGCACCGTGGCGCGGACGACGAAAATGGCTGGCGTCATGGGAAGCTTCCGGATGTTGTTGGTCTTGTCGCCGAGCCTAACCGCAATCCGCGGTTCAGCGAAAGCCAGCGGCCAGCGACACCACCTGCCCATCGAGGCCGTTGAAGCCGTGGTGACCGCGGGCTTGACAGGGATCGCCCTGCTCGGCGCCGCCAGACAGCCACTTCACGCGGGCGCGGCCGCCGGCCCATTTGATGAAGGGATCGACCCCAGCGGGCAGCGTCACCTTGCAGGCATCGCCGGTATGGTGAATGACGAGCGTCCGCGGCAGCGTCGCCGGTGAGCCCAGGATCGACATCACGTTCGAGGAGCTGCCGGACTCCGGGCTGAGGAAGCCCGATGTCAGCACCAGCGCATCGGGCCGGGCGCCGCGCGCAATTCCCTCCGCCGCGCGCAAGGTGCCGCGGCTGGTGCCGATCACCGTGACCGGACGCTTGATGGCGGCCATGTAGTCGATGGCGGCCTTGAGGTCGGTGTTGGCGTCTGCGATCATCACCGCGAGTCCGCGGGCGGCATAGGCGTTGCGCGTGCGCACCAGCTGGTTGCCGAGCAGGCTACGAATGTCGCCGTGATCGCCGACATTGATGGCGCCGTCGCCGCCGGGCAGCAGGATCACGCTGGCACGCACCGCCTTCGGCTTGATCAGGGCCACGCGCGAGCCGCCGACCGTGACTGTCTCGTCGGCCCATGCAGCGCTCCCGCAAGCGCAGAGCGCCAGCGCCAGCCAGATACGCACCGTCACGCGACACGACCAAGCCGTTGGTCTGATCATCGTAGCCTTCCCCCGCCCGACTCGCGAATGGCGGGAGAGTATCAGAAATCAACGAGGCCCGGAGTGCCTAGGAGTCCGGGCCTCGTCACCTGGCGACCTCGCGCGAGCGAGGCCGGTCGGTATTCTTCAAAACCTATCGCCCGGTCACGCGGCTCGCATTGAGCTGGCTCAAGACGTCAGTAGCAGCGCGTGATCGTCACGCTGTGATCGCCGCCGCGGCGGCCCGGCACCGTCACGGTCTGCATCGGACAGCTCGAGACGTAGGGCCGATCTGACGGCACGACGTTCGGCGGATAGCGATGCGCCCAGTCCCAGGGCACGTCGTAGGTATAGGTGTAACGCACGTCGGCCGAGGTGTGCTCGGGGATCTGCTGAATCACGGGCTCGCCGGTGCCACCATACGCAAAGGCGCCGGCGGCCGGCAGATAGGAGCGAATGCCGCGGTGGTGGTGGCGAACGAAGGGCCGCACGCCCGGCGCCGGCGCTACGACCTGGCCCGACCCAGCCACAGCGACCGGCGCAGCCACCGCAGCGCCAGACCCGGCCGAGGCGGTCCCCGCGGAGAGCATCAGCGCGGCGGCCCCTGCGCAGGCAACCCAAACTCGATGAGGAAACGCCGATGTTCTATCAGCCATGATACGCGACCTCTACTCTACGCACTCGCCTGCCTTGACCATCAAAGCTAGGCCAGCGGCCCAGTTCCCGCAAACCCATCATTAAAGGTTAGTTAAGCCACGTGCTTAACGCCAGGGCCGGAACCGGCGCCAGATTGCCGCAATCTCCGCAAGGCGAGTGCAGCCGTGCAGAGCCCCCCGCGAGGCTCTGGATTGCTTCGTCGCTGCGCTCCTCGCAATGACGGTGGGTGTGGAGCGCGTTCGGCACGCCTGACGCAGTTGCGCGCTAGGGTGTTTCTCAGCAAGCGCCACATTCGCCGTCATTGCGAGCGCAGCGAAGCGGCCCAGGGCCACGCCTTAGGCTCGCAATGACTTTTTCGCCGCCCCACCGCGCGGACGACCGCTCTCGCGAATGCCTACAGCGGCAAATTGTCGTGCTTCTTCGCCGGCATTTCCATCTTCTTGTCGCGCAGCATCGCGAGCGCACGCGCGATGCGGCGGCGGGTGGAGTGCGGCATGATCACGTCGTCGATATAGCCGCGCTCGGCGGCGATGAACGGCGACAGGAAGCGGTCCTCGTATTCCTTGGTGCGGGCGGCGATCTTGTCGGGGTCCGCCATGTCGGCGCGGAAGATGATCTCGACCGCGCCCTTGGCGCCCATCACCGCGATCTGCGCGGTCGGCCAGGCATAGTTCATGTCGGCGCCGATCTCCTTGGAGGCCATGACGTCGAAGGCACCGCCATAGGCCTTGCGGGTGATGACGGTGACCAGCGGCACCGTGCACTGCGAGTAGGCGAACAGCAGCTTCGCGCCGTGCTTGATGAGGCCGCCATATTCCTGCGCGGTACCCGGCAGGAAGCCAGGCACGTCGACGAAGGTGACGATCGGGATGTTGAAGGCGTCGCAGAAGCGCACGAAGCGCGCGGCCTTGCGCGAGGCATCCGAGTCGAGCACGCCGGCCAGCACCATCGGCTGGTTGGCAACGAAGCCGACGGTGCGGCCGGCGATGCGGCCGAAGCCGGTGACGATGTTCTTGGCGAAGCCTTCCGCGATCTCGAAGAAGTCGCCCTCGTCGACGACCTTCAGGATCAGCTCCTTCATGTCGTAGGGCTTGTTCGGATTGTCCGGAATCAGCGTGTCCAGCGACATGTCGACGCGCTCGATGTCGTCGAAGCTCGGCCATTCCGGCACGCCGTCCGAATTGTTCGACGGCAGGAAGTCGATCAGACGGCGCATCTGCAGCAGCGTTTCGACGTCGTTGTCGAAGGCGCCGTCGGCGATCGAGGAGCGCGTCGCGTGCACCGAGGCGCCGCCGAGCTCTTCCGCGGTGACCACCTCGTTGGTCACGGTCTTCACGACGTCGGGGCCGGTGACGAACATGTAGCTGGTGTTCTTCACCATGAAGATGAAGTCGGTCATGGCCGGCGAATAGACGTCGCCGCCGGCGCACGGGCCCATGATGACCGAGATCTGCGGAATCACGCCGGAGGCCAGCACGTTGCGGCGGAAGACGTAGGAATAGCCTGCGAGCGCCGCGACGCCCTCCTGGATGCGGGCGCCGCCGGCGTCGTAAAGGCCGATGATCGGCGCGCGCGCCTTCATCGCCATGTCCTGGAGCTTGGTGATCTTCAGCGCGTGGGTCTCGGACAGCGAGCCGCCGAACACGGTGAAATCCTTGGCGAAGACGAAGGTCTTGCGGCCGTTGACCGTGCCCCAGCCGGTGACGACGCCGTCGCCGGGAACCTTGGTCTTCTCCATCCCGAACTCGGTCGAGCGGTGCTCGACGAACATGTCGAATTCCTCAAACGAGCCCTTGTCGAGCAAGAGCTCGATGCGCTCGCGCGCCGTCAGCTTGCCGCGCGCATGCTGCGCCTCGATGCGCTTCTCGCCGCCGCCGAGCTTGGCGCCTTTGCGCCGCTCCTCGAGGGTGTCCAGGATATCCTTCATGCGCGTCCGCCCGTTCCCATGCCGTGAATGTTGGCGGCCTTCTAACACGGCTGTTTCGGAACCGAAAAGCCGCTTTCGGTCGCGCGAGGCGGCCTCCACAGCTCGGAATTGGTCGCGGAATCAGAGTCATGGCCGGCCGGCGGGTCCCGCGACTCCGGATTGGGAACGCTTCGGCCGGCTGCCGACACCGGCCCTGCACATCGACCAGAAGCCCGCCGAAGGCGGGTGTCTCGACGGACGGCGGGGCTCGTGCTGCCCGCTCCAAGCCCCACCGCCATATGCGATTGCCCTTCCGGGTGCGGCCGTGAGTGGCGCCGCCGCCGTCACCGCCGCCCCTGCTCGGAGTCCGCCGCCAGCGCCAGTTCCGCATCGGCGATGACATAGCGCACATAACGGTAGTCGCGAATGACGCTGATGTTGCCGTCGCGCCACTCCAGCCACATGATGTAGCTGGGCTTCGGGTCCGCGCAGTCTTCAAACACAGCGATGACCTCGCGGCCTTCGAGCCAGGCCGGGACCAGCCAGATCCCGTCGATCGTGGCGTAGATGCCGAAGAACATGCCGACATCGGCCGCCCCGAGGCGCACGGGATGGGCGGACTGGTGCAGCCTGACGTCGTCGGCAAGCAGCGCGCGCAGGCCGTCCCAATCCCGCCGGTTGAACAGGGCGACGTAGCGCGCCACCGCATCGGATGCGGGTCTGGCCGCCTGCTGCGCGCCGGCCACGGCGTTGATCTCGGCGAGACGCGCGCGTCCGCGGGCGAGATGCGCCTTCACCGAATCCACGGTGAGATCGAGCAGGACTGCGATGTCGGCCAGCGGCTCATCGAGCACGTCCTTCAGGATGAGGACGCTGCGCTGGGGTATCGATAGCTCCGTGAAGCGTGACACCGCCGTTCTGACCGCCTCCTCGCGCATCATCATCTCCACGGCATCGGGCGCGCTGTCGTCGGCGACGTCGCCGGCGGCCTCCATCGGTTCGGTCGTCCGGATCGCACGGCTGCGCAGCAGGTCCAGCGCCCGGTTGTGGGCGACCCGGAACAGCCAGGCGCGCAGCACTCCGATGTCCCGCCTCTCATCCGAGGCGGCGAGCGCCCTCGCCAGGGTATCCTGCACGACGTCTTCGCCATCGATGACCGAACCCATCAGGCGTGCGCAGTAGCGATGGAGCTCGGGCCGCAGCTGCTCCGCAAGGGCGGCGAGCTCGGCCCGCCGCCCTTCGTCGGGAGAATGTCGGCCTGCGCTCAAGCTGCCGCCCCTTCCATGATGGTCACACCGGCGTCGCCATGGAGCCCGAACGCGACGCCATCGGCAAATTGGTGTTCCTCCAGGATCGAGACCACCCGTTCGCCGAACGCGCGCGGCGGCATGGCGGCGCCGAAGCGGGCGACGAACTGCTCCGGTGTGATGCCCATCGATCTCGCATAGGCGCCCGCAGCCGAGTCACCAACCCCGGTGCCCAGGATCATCATCCGCGGCACGATCGCCTGGAAGCGGATGCCGAGCTTCTTCTCTGCCGATACGCCATTGGCGTATTTCGCCATGAGCCACAGCATGCGCTTGGCGCCGGCGTAACCGCCCGACATCTGCGAACCGGCCACCGCCGCCCCGCTCGATCCGATCAGGACTCGGCTGCCCGGCTTGAGGGGAAGCCTGAGCGCCGCCTGCAGCCAATACAGCCCAGCCTTGACGTCGGTCTCCCAGACCATCGAGAAATCCGTCCAGCTCAGCCGATCCAGCCGGCCCATGCGCGGCGTCGTGCCGGCGTTCAGCACCAGGACGTCGGGGCTGACGTCACCGACGATGCGGTGCGCGGCGGCTTCGTCGGTCACGTCGGCCGCGATCGTGGCCACGCCGAGACGGGCTGCAACAGCGTTCAGCGCCTCGGCTCCGCGTGCCACCACGGTAACCCTGGCGCCGTGCGCGACGAGCGCCTCCACCAGGCCCAGGCCGAGCCCGCGGCTGCCACCGGTCACGACGATCGTCTTGTCTTTCAGGCTCATGATCAGGCTCCAATGTCCAGATGAAGTGAAGACGATCGAGGCACGGCAAAAGAGTCAGGCAGCGCCCATGCGCCGGCCCCCCTCGCGCAACGGGCCACAGGGCTGGATGCTCGCGGCCCACCGCCCATCGCGGGAGTCGCGTCATGTCCGTCGACACCACCGCCGCCACCGAACGCCCTCATCTCAGCGTCCAGCGCGTAGCCGGACAGGAGAAGGCGATCGGAGCGGGAGATCAAGGCGGCGTTGAAGCAGGCCTGGGTGCCGGCCGAGGCGGTGGGCCCGACGCCAATGCGCGGATTCCTGGACCGTCCCTCCGCCGCGATGAGGCCACACCCCGTTCAGCGACGCGGCACCGTTCGACAACAAATACCGACGCAGATTTTCTGCATCGACGCAACTAACAACATCTGCAAGCGCCTCGCAGCGCCATTGCATTTTGTCGGATTCCCGACACCGACTCTTCTTGACCCTCGCAACGTGCACTCCTAGTTTCCGCTCCCGCTTGCGGCAATCAACAACACGGCAAGGGTGGAAACGATGGTTCGCGAATTCGAATACAAGGGCGAAGTGTTCCGGGTGACGGCGCATGGCATTCACGGCCATGAGGAGATCTTCATCGTCCACATCGACGACGGCGTCGAAGGCGGCGAGATCTCGATCGATCGGATGACCGAGGAGAACGACACATCGGCTCCGCTGCAGGACATCATCATCATGCTGTGCGACAAGCTGATTCCCGAATCGGGCATCGTCTGCCGCGATCCCGCCGCGCCCTTCGCCTGGCGTGAGGGCAAGGTGGTCTATCAGGTCCATGACGGCGTGCAGGCGCTGAACCACTGAGTTGCACTGCAACTCATCGCGGCGGCCGGCCCGACTCCGATGCTCGCACAGCGGCCGTTCGCGCCGTTGCCAGTCGGCCACCGCGGGCGGCGATGTGCTGAGACGGGGCCGGACTGGCGACCGGGGTGCGCGTTAAGGGTGCGCGCGTTACCTCGGCGACCTGCCCGCCGTGATGGGCGCCGCGGCGGTCCGCGTCTTTCGTTGCTATCGCTGCAACCGGATCGCCTCGATAGGCTGGTGAGACGTCGCATCCCGAGCATCGGCCTCGTGGCCGTCGCGCAGGCGTTACCCCCGCTTCAAACGACGGCCCCGAACAGCTTCCCGATGCCGGCGGTGAGCGCCAGAGCGAAAGCGCCCCAGAATGTCACGCGGACGGTGGCGCGCGGAATGTTGGCCCCGCCGGCCTTGGCGCCGATCGCGCCGAGCACCGCGAGAAAGGCGAGCGAAGCCGCGGAGACGATCGGCACGAGCGCGTTCGCAGGCGACACGACGACCATCAGCAAGGGCATGGCGGCCCCCACCGAGAACATCAGGGCCGAGGTCAGCGCCGCCTGGATCGGCCGCGCTGCCGTGATCTCCGAGATCCCCAGTTCGTCGCGCGCATGGGCCGTCAACGCGTCCTTCGCCATCAACTGTCCGGCCACCTGCCGCGCGAGGGACGCGTCGACGCCCCGCTTGACGTAGATCTCGGCCAGTTCGTCGAGCTCGAACGCAGGGTTGTCGCTCAGCTCCTTGCGTTCGCGCGCAAGGTCCGCCTGCTCCGTATCCGACTGCGAGCTGACGGAGACATATTCGCCGGCGGCCATCGACATCGCGCCGGCGACCAGACCCGCGACGCCGGCGATTAGCACGTCGCTTCGCGTCGCCGCCGCCGCCGCCACGCCGACGATCAGACTGGCGGTCGAAATGATTCCGTCATTGGCGCCGAGAACGGCCGCCCTGAGCCATCCGATCCGGGCAACCAGATGATTTTCGGGATGGACGCGAAGGCGGCTCATGTCTTTCTCCTGATCACGCCGTGGAGCTTCGTTGCGGCCGCCACGGTGTTGGAGATCGTCCCATACTTCCTGACGTTCTGATGCAGCAGCTCGAGCCGGCGGTCGTCCTCGTCGGTGTCGACGATCAGTTCGTAGTCGATCGAGGCCATCATCGGCGGGCTGTCCTGACGGACGCCGGTCAGGCGCACGTCGACGCCGCGCAGATCGAATTTGAGCATCGGCGTCACGCGTTCTATTCCCTTGATCATGCAGGCGGCCACCGCCGCGAGAAGAAGCTCGGCAGGATTGAACGCGTCCCGCCGTCCTTTGACATCGGTGTCGAGCACCACGGTCGCATCCTTGCAGTCTGCGACGCTTTCATGCGCGTCGATCCGTCGGGCGTTGACGTGATACTCCAGCATAGCGAGTCTCCCGGCCGTGTGTCCGTGTGGCATTGGCGGACAGAAGCCCGAGCGGAGCGATCGATCGGATCGCGATGGCGCGCCGTTCGGCTGCAGCGGTTGAGGCGCGCGGGCCGCGAGCGGTCATTCGCGGCTGACGTGCCGTCTCCCTATTTGTCCGCGTGAGGCAGCATGCGAAGCAGCGTCCGGTCCCGGAAGATCCAGTGATGAATCAGCGCGGCCGCCGCATGCATGGCGGCCACGATGACGAGGGCATGGGCGAGAAGCTCATGGACCTCCTTGACGTTGTGGGCGAACGCGCGGTCCCTGGCCCAGGGCGATGCGATCTCGGCGATACCGAACAACGGCAAGGCATCTCCGCGGGCGAACTGCAGCACGATCCCGACGACAGGCACGGCAAAGAGCAGCGCATAGAGCACGTAGTGCGCGAGACGCGCCGCCGGATCCTGCCACTTCCCCATCCATGTCGCGAATTCGCGCGCCTCCGGCGGCGGCGATGGATCGGCCAGCCGCCACGCCAGGCGGACCACAAGAACGATGAGGATCGCGCTGCCGGCCGTCACATGCACGAGCAGACCGGAGTCGCGCGCTGCGCCCTTGGGCAAGATGTCGCCGAAGACACCGAGCGCCCAGGTGACGGCCACGAGCATGACCGTCAACCAATGCAGCGCCTGCGGGATCGCGCCGTAGTTCCTGGTCGAATTGAACAGCTGCATTTCGGGACCTCTCTTTGACTGTGCTCCTCACGCAAGCCTGCCTCGTTGATGTGGATCAAGCGCGTGCCGGCATCGGCCCGGTGCGACGACGCGGCTGCGATAACGTTGGGGTCGACGGGATCGTCGGCATGACGGGCAACTGACCGGCGGCTGTCCCCGTCACGTGGCGCATTGCCGTGTTGCAGCGGCTCTCCTTGCACAGCGCCGCCGCGGGAGCGATGCTGGTCCATCGCGCTGCACCAGGGATTCGCCATGTCCGTCGACACCGCCGCCGCCACCGATCGCCTGATGCGCTTTCTCGCCGTGCCGGGCGTGACCGGTCAGGAGAAGGCGATCGGGCGGGAGATCATGGCGGCGCTGAAGCAGGCTGGCGTGCCGGCCAAGGCGATGCGGCTGGACGATGCCAATACGCGGATTCCGCTGCCGACCGAGACCGGCAATCTGATCGTCGAGCTGCCGGGACGCGGCAGCCGGCACAATCAGCCGCGGATCATGTTCATGACCCACATGGACACGGTGCCGCTGTGCGCCGGCGCGCAGCCGAAGATCACGGGCCGCAAGATCGTCAACCAGGCCAGGACCGCGCTCGGCGGCGACAACCGCTGCGGCTGCGGCATCCTCGTGACGCTCGCGGCCGAGCTCGTCCGGCAGAAGCTCGATCATCCGCCGATCACGCTGTTGTTCTGCGTGCGCGAGGAGAGCGGGCTCTACGGCGCGCGCCACGTCAACACCGACGACCTCGGCGGGCCGGAGATGGCGTTCAATTTCGACGGCAGCTCGGCCTCGTCGGTCACCATCGGCGCCGTCGGTGCCGACCGCTGGGAGGTCGAGATCTTCGGCCGCGCCTCGCATGCCGGCGTCGCGCCGGAGCGCGGCATCAGCGCCACCATGATCCTGGCGCTCGCGCTCGCCGACGTCAAAGCCGGCGGCTGGTTCGGCAAGGTGGTGAAGGGCAAGGGCAAGGACGCCAGACAAGGCACCAGCAATGTCGGCCCGGTCACCGGCGGCGAAGGCCGCCCCGCGGGCGATGCCACCAACGTCGTCACCGACTACGTCCATGTCCGCGGCGAATGCCGCAGCCATGACGCCAAGTTCATCCGCGAGATCACCAAGGCCTACAAGGCGGCGTTCGAGAAGGCCGCCAGGCAGGTCACCAACAGCGAGGGCAAGTCCGGCCGCGTCAAGTTCAAGGCCGAGACCGACTATCATCCGTTCCGCATGAAGGACACCCTGCCCGTCGTGAAGCGCGCCACCGCCGCCGTCACCGACATCGGCGCCACGCCGACCTTGCGCGCCGGCAATGGCGGCCTCGACGCCAACTGGATGGTCCGCCACGGCATCCCCACCGTCACCTTCGGGACCGGCCAGAACGAGCCGCACACGATCGACGAGTGGATCAACCTCGACGAATACGACCGCGCCTGCGCGCTGGCGGTGCGGCTGGCGACGATGGGGTGAATTGCGCCACGCTTCGCTGCGATCGCCGTGTCAGACGGCGGTAAGCTTCACCGCGTTGATATCGCCGCGCCCGGCGGCGGATCGCACGGGGCATCTTGCAGCGAGGACTGGTTTTGCAACACGAGAGCGGAGACGGCCACGTAACCCTCGAGGTCGCCGACGAGCGGGATCTGCCGGCCTTCAAGCAGGAACTGCAGGAGGCCTTCTCCGCCGCATTGACGGACGAGATCGGCTCGGTCCCGGAGCAGGCGATCCCCTCCGGCGACGATATCGAGCAGTCGTTCACCGCACCGGGCGCGGCGACCTATCATGTCCTGCTCGACGGAAGACGCGTCGGCGGCGCCGTCCTGAGCATCGATCCGGTGTCGCATCACAACTCGCTCGACCTGTTCTACATCTCGCTCCGGCAGCATGGCCGCGGCATCGGGCAGCGCGCGTGGCGGGCGATCGAGGCGCGCTACCCCGACACCAAGGTCTGGCAGACGTTCACGCCGTATTTCGAGAAGCGCAACATCCACTTCTACGTCAACAAATGCGGCTTCCGGATCGTCGAATACTACAACGCCCACAACCCGCTGCCGCATCGGCCGCCGCTGGAGGGCATGCCCGACGACGGCGACTTCTTCCGCTTCGAGAAGATCATGCAAGAGGAGCGTTGAGGGGGCTTCACCGCACGGGCAAGCTACGCTCCGAGTCGCCTGGCGTCGCGGACCAGGCGAAGGTCGATGCTGCCGATCAGGTCCGAGCGCAGCGTTTCGGCTTCGGCCATCGCCGCCGTTGTCTGCCGCAGCGTGCTGACGTTCGATCCGAGCGACACGATGCCACCCAGCACCGCAGCGATGGCGCCGAGCAGCGCGGTGGCATTGGACCCGAGCAGGCCGAGCACCGCGCCGAGCAGCAAGGCGGCGCCGGCAGCGATCAGGACCTTCGAAGCCAGGATGAACTTTCGACACCGCTCGGCCATCTCGGCAAGCTGCTCGATCCGCGACTCGATCAGGGCGATTTGTCCGCTCCGGTCGTCTTCATCCATCACCCGCGCCGTCCTCCGCGACATCAGCGCCGACACCATGTCCTGAACCGCCCCGGTCCGGGATCATGCCCGTCGCTCCGCGCGCTGAGCCTACGACGCCGCCCTACCCCGGGCAACCACTTGCGGCGGCGTGAGCGCGTGCAACGACTCCGGCCGCGAAGACGTCACCCACCCCCGTGGCGGAAGGCAGCAGCCCCGGAACAAAGCCGGCAAATCCGGATTGTCCCCGTCGAAATTTCCACACATCAGACACGACGGACCCGCGAGGCGACAATGGCTGCCGACAGCCTGAAGACACTGCACACGTCCCTGATCGATGCGCGCAACGGCTATCAGGAAGCGGCCAAGGACGCCGAAACGCCGGCGCTCAAGGCGCTGTTCGCCGAGATGATCGCGCTCAAGGAGCGCGATCACGCCGAGCTGCATGACGCGCTCCGTCGGATGGGCGAGACGCCGGACGAGTCCGGCTCCTTCATGTCGACGGTGCATCAGACCGTCATCCGCGTCCGCTCCGCCCTGACGGGCCTCGGCACCAATGCGCTGTCGTCCTTCGTCAGCGGCGAGGAGCAGATCCTTGGCCAATATGACGACGCGCTGAAGGACTGCGCTGATGATGCCGCGACCACCGCCACGCTGACCCGGCAGCGCGCGAGCCTGCAGGCGAAGATCGCCCAGATGAAGCAGCTCGCAGCCTGAGCGCCCGATCGTGCCGAACCTGAAAACCGACGAGCATTTCATGCAGGAGGCGATCAAGGTCGCCACCCAGGACGGTGCTGACCCGTCGCTGTCGCCGATCGGCTGCGTGATCGTGCTCGGCTCCGACATCATCGCCGCCGAGCGCAACCATGTCGCCGCCAAGCACGACGCCACCGCGCATGCCGAGATCGAGGCGATCCGCGCCGCCGGCCGCGGCTTCGACGACGGCGAGTTGCGCGGCGCTACGCTCTACACCACCCTGCAGCCCTGCGGCATGTGCACGATGGCCTCGATCTGGAGCAAGGTCGGCCGCATCGTGTTCGGCGCCGGCCGCGACGACGTGCACCAGATGTATTTCGAGGCGCGCCATGTCGACACGCTCAAATTCGTCGCGAACGCCTATCGCGACGACATCACGATCGAAGGCGGCGTCCTGCGCGAGGCCTGCAGCAAGCTGTATTATCGGCCCTGGGACGATGTCCCGGTCGAGGACCAGGGCAACCGCTAGAGCGGGCCGCGCTGGCCGGAGCGGAGGCAGGCGGCACGACCGGAGATCCGGCCCGCTGCCGCCGCCGTTCAGGCGAGAGCCATCAGGAGACCCCGACCATGCGACGGCATCTGCTCACGACCGCGATCCTCGCAGGATTCATCGCCATGCCCAACCCGAGTGACGCCTCCCCGCTCGACCGGTACAAATGGAAGAACCGGCTCCTGGTCGTGACCGGCCCCGACGACGCCGCAGCACAGCAGCAGCGCCGGATCTACGACGCCGCCCAAGCCGGCATGTCCGAGCGCGCGATCGTGCTGCTCGACGCCGTTGACGACAGCGCCGCCTCTCGCGAGCTTCGCGCGGCGCTCGGCAGCGACGTCAGCCGTTTCAAGGTCACGCTGATCGGCAAGGACGGCCACACGGCCTTCACGTCGGACACGCCTGTTTCGGCCGACGCGCTGTTCAAGCGCGTCGACGCGATGCCGATGCGGCAGGACGAGATGCGGCGCGACAGGCCGCGATAAAGACGGCACGCGGCGGCGCTGTTGGATCGCGCCGACCGGATGAGCCGCGGCGCCAAAGGCTCGAGGTCCTGTGCACCGTCAACGACCTGCTCCCGTGCCGCACGGGCGCGCGACATCGTCACGGCAGACTTCTCCACGTTTCAAACAGCAGGCATGACTGAGCCGCCTCGCGGCCGCATGCGCCCGAGCTTTGCGATCGATCGACCTCTCCTGTCGAAGAAGAGGCGCAGGGAAGACCGGGTATCGGCTGACACCCGCGGTCCGCGTGCAGCAGATAAGCACGCGGCAGAACCACAGGTTCAGCCCAATATCCGGCCTTCCCTGCGCGACGGTTTTGCGACTTATAGGCGCTCTCCCCGGGGACCGGCTGTCTTGCCCCCGTCACCAGTGGATCATCACCACCGGCTTGGTCTCAGCGTCGGGAGACCAGGACCACGCCACTTCGCCGTCGCATCGCTCCGTTCGTCGGCACGGGCTGTGACCCCCGGCTGCAGAGCAACGCGCCCGTCGCCTCTCCGGCTCGACGCTTCATGACGATCGCGAAACGTCCCTCTTCAGCGAGCCGGGATGCGCGAGAATGTGAGGGTGATTTGCCCGACGTGACAAGGGATGAGTGCGCGACAAACTGGCACGACGGGCATTTGGCGCATGCGTGGCATGCAAGGATTGCCCGTCGGGCACAGGCCTAAATCCAGCTCGAAATAAAACAGTTTAACTATATGACTTGAATGACGCACCAGGAACAACGCGACAGACAAAACCCGCGCAATGAAACTCGCCTGAGCTACCAATGCCATCTCACCATCACTTGTGACCACTTTCGACCTGAACGCAATTCAGTACGCCTTTCGGATCGAGGGTAGCTCCACTCGCGGACGCGTCGGGATGATCACGCCTTGGTCCCTCCGCAACCATCCTCTGCGCCCCCACTCGTCGTGCAGCAAAGTGAGCCGCAGTCCAACCTCGCGGGTTGTGTTGATTGCCCCTTCCGAGAACGGAAATGACATCGGCGGCAAGAACACCTTGGTGTTTCTTTCGCCGATTGGAGCGCCAAAATGATACTTACCATAGACGTCAGGGATTTCGTCTGCGAATTCAGCCAGTGAGCAGATGAGGGCGACGCGGCCGAAGACACCACTCATAGTCAGCGCATTCTCGCTCGGGGGAGTATCGAGGCCCATGGGCCAGTCGCGAAAGTCTGGATCGTTCCTGTGGGTGAGCGCTACTGCCAGCAACATGTCTGTCCGGACTTCGTTGAAGGCATTTACCTCCGCTGCTCTCTCGCGAAGAGTGTAACGGCGCGTATACAGTCCCTCTGGTTTGTTGGTCGCAGCGGCCCACTGCAACCCTTCGAATTTCCACAACCAACGCACGAGCAACTCAGACTCATCTTCACTTAGGGCCGTTCCCTGCTCCAACTGCCGAAATATTTCAGCCACCGGCCCTTCGAGTGAAGTTCCGAAGGTCTCGTTGCAATGTGCGCAAAGCGGTATGGTCGCCTTATCCGGGTCTATTGTTTGTCCATCAAGCCAAGTAATTCCTTCATGGTGCACTTTCGCACTCTCAATGAGCCACTGCGGAAAGAAATGCTCCTTTGTCATCGGCAGCCCGACACGATCACAGCCAGAGCAGCGCAATTTCAATAGGCGGCGCGACTTTCTCTCCAATGCCTCGGCCTTTCGACGTTCCTGCCGGTTCATCTCGCTGGTACCAATGTGATCCTGCGTCGCTTCCGAGAAGAATTCGAAGATAGACTGCGGAGCAGCCCTCGCTTCTTTGTCCCGAGTCGCTTGAGGAGGCGCATGGCTTTTTCAGTATCGAGCGTGTCTATCCGAGCACCGCACGGAGGGTCGGAAAGAAAGTGGATATTGGGGTCTCGACCGCCTCAGGAGCTTCGAGCGCTCGCCTGATGTGTGAGGATATATCCGTTTGATAGGTGCCAATCCGCGGCGCGAACGAATAGATATCCGACGTGTCGATGATAACTGTCCTCATCTGGTTGACGTCGAATGGTATCGTGTCAGCTTTTCGAACAATCTGTACGATGGGCAATCTCATCATATGACGGATGGCTAGCTCGTAGAACACATTAGGATTGTGGTAAGACATATCAACAATTACGAGCCGGGCCTTGACCAGAAATTCCATGATCTGCTTGGTGATCATTCCCGGCTTGTCTATCTGATCGGCACGCACCAGTGATAAGCCGAACGATGCTACGGACGGTTCGATGAGCGTGCCCATGAACAGGTCGGAATGTTGGCGATACTCGCTGTCAGCGGCGCCAATCGGACTGATGTAAAAGCAGGTGGATTCGAATTTGGCATGATCTGCCGTGATGACAGCACCGGCGGGGGGTGGAGTTGTGGGTGGTAGAACCGATGACGGAAGCGCTCCCAAGATCGTCTGCCCCGGAGGCTGCTGGATGGCATCCACCGCGGCGTCTTTAGAAACGAGCCGTTCGGCTCCAGACAGCATTGCTAAGAGGCCGACATATCGCGCATTAAGAATGAATGTTTCGACAGCCTCAGGAGCGGCATCTCTGCTTTCGCCCAACTCCACAGCCGTATCGACCAGAGCCGTTTTTGCTGGCAAAGCCCTGCCCACAAACCGTTCATGGAGCTTTGCGAAGATTTCGATGTCCTCTATTGCGAGCTTGATCTTTGCGCGTAGTTGGTCTCGCGCTGGTATTTGCGGATCAACAGTGCGCACCCCATCTTGGGTCAATTCGAGCGTCTCGCTTGCATAATTGCCTTTGATGAGCCCATACTTGTTCGCGTTTGTTACGAGCATGCGGCTCGCGCCGCTATCGGGTGACTTGCCGATATGGTCGAACAGCGACAACCTGCGGACGGCTTCCCCGCTTCCGAACTGGAACATGCTTTTCACAAAATCAATGCTATCTTCGAAGGGAGCGGCCGGGAAGCTGCGGACGGTGCGCTTCCGTCGCGCAACCTCCTTTTCAACCTTTTCATTTGCCTCTGCGATGGTCTCCGAAGTAGCGCTTCCCTTGCGTGCCATTTACTGCCCCCTCTTACGAGTTCACAGATAGCACTCGTACAAATAGCAACGCAACCAGAGTACCCGATTGGACCGGTGGAAAGCCGAGAAGATGCAGGGTGCCTGAGCCTCGCCACTAGAGACCTTGTCCGGCTGGGTTCACCCTCGCGAAACGCTGACCTGAGGCACAAAAGCCGTCTTAGTAGAATGCTCTTTTAGAGTGCGATGCACAATTCTCCACGAGTTCAATACCTAATTGGATAAGGTGCTCGTATGGTTGTCATCGGGTGTGCCCGCGTAAGCACCACCGACCAAAAGATGTCCAAGAACCGCATTGCGCGCGACCGATTATGATCTGATCCGCTCTGGAAAAGCACAGCAGGCGTTCGAGGCCTCGAGGAGATGCGTGCCGTCTTTGACTTCCTCCATGGACGACGTGCTCACGGTAACCCGCATCGACCGCTTGGCCCTCAGCATCGGCAACCTCGAGGAGATCGCGGGCGTTTAAGGCCCCTGGCGCATTCCTGCGGCGAATGAGCAGATCATGACGGCCTAGCTCACTCCCACTCAATCGTCCCCGGCGGCTTGCTCGTCACGTCGTACACCACCCGGTTCACGCCCTTCACCTCGTTGATGATGCGCGTCGCCGTGTTGCCTAAGAACTTCATGTCGAACGGATAGAAATCCGCCGTCATGCCGTCGGTCGAGGTGACGGCGCGCAGGCCGACGACGTAGTCGTAGGTGCGGCCGTCGCCCATGACGCCGACGGTCTTGACGGGGAGCAGCACCGCGAAGGCCTGCCAGATGGTGTCGTAGAGGCCGGCCTTGCGGATCTCGTCGATGTAGATGGCGTCGGCCTTGCGCAGGATGTCGAGCTTGTCGGTCGTGATCTCGCCGGGGCAGCGGATGGCGAGGCCCGGGCCCGGGAACGGGTGGCGGCCGACGAACACGTCCGGCAGGCCGAGCTCGCGGCCGAGCACGCGGACCTCGTCCTTGAACAATTCGCGCAGCGGCTCGACCAGCTTCATGTTCATGCGCGCCGGCAGGCCGCCGACATTGTGGTGCGACTTGATCGTCACCGAGGGGCCGCCGGTGAAGGAGACGCTCTCGATCACGTCGGGATAGAGCGTGCCTTGCGCCAGGAAATCGGCGCCGCCGATCTTCTTGGCCTCGGCCTCGAACACGTCGATGAAGAGCTTGCCGATGGTCTTGCGCTTCTGCTCCGGGTCGGTGACGCCCGCGAGCTCGCCGAGAAACAGCTTCGAGGCATCCACATGCACCAGCGGGATGTTGTAGTGGTGCCGGAAGAGATCGACGACGGTCTCGGCCTCGTTGAGGCGCAGCAGGCCGTGATCGACGAACACGCAGGTGAGCTGGTCGCCGATCGCCTCGTGGATCAGCACCGCGGCGACGGCCGAATCGACGCCGCCGGAGAGGCCGCAGATCACCTTGCCCTTCCCCACTTGCGCGCGAATCTTCTTGATCTCCTCCTCGCGGAAGGCGTGCATGGTCCAGTCGCCGCCGAGGCCGGCGATGTTGCGGACGAAGTTGCGGATCAGTTTGGCGCCGTCGGGCGTGTGCACCACTTCGGGGTGGAACATCAGGCCGTAATACTTGCGCGTCTCGTCCTGGATCACGGCAAAGGGCGCGTTCGGCGACACGCCGGCGACCGAGAAACCCGGCGGCATCTGCGTGATGCGGTCGCCATGGCTCATCCACACCTGGTGCTGCTCGCCCGGCTGCCAGACGCCGTCGAACAGCAGGCTCGAGGTCTTGACCTCGACGTCGGCGCGGCCGAATTCGCGGTGATGGCCGCCCTCGACGGTGCCGCCGAGCTGGGCGGCCATCGTCATCTGGCCGTAGCAGATGCCCATCACCGGGACGCCTGACTCGAAGATCAGCTGCGGGGCACGCGGCGAGCCCTCTTCGTGGACGGATTCGGGGCCGCCGGAGAGGATCACGGCCTTCGGGTTCATCTGCCGGAAGGCGGCCTCCGCCTTCTGGAACGGCACGATCTCGCAATACACGCCGTCCTCGCGCACCCGGCGCGCGATCAGCTGCGTGACCTGGCTGCCGAAATCGACGATCAGGATCTTGTCGTGGAGCGCGGCCACGGAGGTGTCGGTGGCGGCGGCGGTCGGGGTGTTGTTGGCTGGGGCTGTCATGGCAAGGAATTACGCCGCTGCGGGGGGACTCGCAACCCTTTGGCTGAGGGGATGCCGCCTCCTCCACGTCATTCCGGGGCGGTCGCGAAGCGGCCGAACCCGGAATCCTGATATTGTCTTGCCCTGCCATCTCGGGATTCCGGGTTCGATGCTTCGCATCGCCCCGGAATGACGGTGGGCTTGTGGCACCGGCCTCATCCCCCGCGCAAGCGGGGTATCCAGTACGCCGCGACGTCTCGGCCGGCCACGGCCGGCGGTGGAATACTGGGTCCCCCGCTTTCGCGGAGGACGACAGCGGAGGGTGCCGCGGCCGCTTGCCCCGCTCTTGCGAGTGGATTGGCCCAACTGCCTGCCCCGCGTCATTGCGAGCGTAGCGAAGCAATCCAGGGTGGCGGGCGGAACTCTGGATTGCTTCGCTTCGCTCGCAATGACGGCGGAAAGAGCTTGGACGGCGGAGAGACTTTCGGACGGCGGAAAGGGCTAGGCCTGCTTCTTCAAGACCGACACGAAGAATCCATCCGTCCCCGTGCGGCGGGGGGTCATCAGCAAGCCTTCTTCCGACTTCAGCGCGACTTCCGCGAACGCCTCCGCCTTGTCCCAGAGGACGGTGGCGGTCTGGTCGGGGGGCTGGATGGTGAATTCGGGGTGGCGGGAGACGAACGCCCGCACCTGGTCGCCGTTTTCCGGCTGGAGCACCGAGCAGGTGATGTAGGCGATGCGGCCGCCGGGTTTGACCAGGGCGGCGGCGCGCTCCAGCACCTCGGCCTGGTCCTTCAGGCGGATCTCCAGCGCGCCGGGGCGCATGCGCCATTTGGCGTCGGGATTGCGGCGCCAGGTGCCGGTGCCCGTGCAGGGGGCGTCGATGACGACGAGATCGGCGGAGGCCTCGATGTCGGCAAGCGGGTCGGCGTCGCCCTTGGGGGTGCGGATCTCGGCGTTGTGGACGCCGGCGCGGGAGAGACGCTCGTGGATCGGGGCGAGCTGGCGCTTGTCGGCGTCGGTGGCGATCAGGCGGCCCTTGCCGCCCATCATCGCCGCCAGCGCCAAGGTCTTGCCGCCGGCGCCGGCGCAGAGGTCGATGACCTGCTCGCCGGGCTTGGCGGCGGTGAACAGCGCCGCGAGCTGCGAGCCCTCGTCCTGGACCTCGATCGCTCCCTTGATGAAATCCTCCTCGGCATGGACGCCGGGATTGCGGGCGTCGGCCCCGAGCGTGATGCGCAGGCCGAGCGGCGACCATGGCGTCGGCTGAGCGCCGAGATGCTTCAGCGAAGCCTGCACCTTCTCGCGCTTGGCTTTCAGCGTGTTGACGCGCAGATCGAGCGGCGCGCGGCTGGCCATCGCCATGGCCTCCGCGACGCGGTCGTCGCCGAACACCGCGGCGAGATACGGGTCGAGCCAGTCGGGATAGTCGCCGGCGACCGGCGGCGGCGCACCTTCGGTGGTGCGCGAGGCCAGCGCCTTCTCCTCCTGCGCGGACAGCGGCGGCGGGGCGAAACGGCTGCCGTCGCACATCGCGGCGATGGTCGGCACGTCCAGGCCGCGCTCGAGCTTGAGCATGCCGAGCACCCGCGCCCGCGCGGTATCGTCCTCCATCACCCAGGCGCTGGAGGCACGGCGGCGGAGCACGTCCCAGACCAGGCCGGCGATGGCGGCACGGTCGCCGGAGCCGGCGAAGCGGTGGCTGGTGCCCCAATCCTTCAGTGCCTTGGCCGCCGGCGCCCTGAGGGACTCGATGGACTCGATGATGTCGATGGCGGCGGACAGCCGGGCGGCGGGGGTCATTCAGGAATCCAGTCTCAGATCAGGAGAAGCATCTTCAGGGCGAAATACAGCCACATCGCCAGCAGCACCAGGGCCGAGGCGGTCCAGGCCAGCCCGCGCTTGTCTGCCCCGCGGATAAAGCCGGCATTGACGAAGCGGGTGACGACGAACACCCAGGACAGCAGCACGATGACCAGATCGGCATGGCGCAGCGGCAGCGCAATCGCGATCAGGGCGTAGAACAGGGTCGGCAGGCCGAATTCGTCGGCGGCGTCCGTGGCTTGGCCGCGTCTCTTATTCCAGAACAGCAGCGCGAAGGTGAGCGCGACCTCGACGAAGACGGGCAGCAGCACCATGGGCAGCGACATCGACAATCCCCCTTGGAATGGCGAAGGCCCGGCATGCTGCCGGGCCCTCTGGATGAACCGGTTCCATCAGGACTCCCGATAAGGGGCTGTGGTTCCCGTGATTTTACGGCCGCGCTGAACTTTCACATCAAGTGTGGCTCAGGCCTTGGGTTTAGGCTTTGTCCGGCCCGACCCGCACCAGCTGCTTGCCGAAATTGGCGCCCTTGAGCAGGCCCATGAACGCGTCAGGCGCGTTCTCCAGGCCCTCGGTGACGAACTCCTTGTACTTGACCTTGCCGTCGCGCACCCAGGCCGACATGTCCTTCAGGAAGGCGTCACGGCGGTCGGCGAAGTCGGAGACGATGAAGCCGCGGATGGTGAGCCGCTTGGTCAGCACGTGCTGCATCAGGCTGCCGGCCCATTTCGGTGCAACGGCCTGGGTGTCGTTGTAATGGGCGATCCGGCCGCAGACGGGCATGCGGGCGAAGGCGTTGAACAGCGGGAACACCGCCTCGAACACCGGGCCGCCGACATTCTCGAAATAGACGTCGATGCCCTTCGGGCAGGCTTCTTTCAGCTTGGCGGCGAGATCGGGATCGCGGTGGTCGAGGCAGTCGTCGAAGCCGAACTCCTTTTTCACGTAGTCGCATTTGTCCTTGCCGCCGGCGATGCCGATGGCGCGGGCGCCCTTGATCTTGGCGATCTGCCCCACGGCCGAGCCGACCGCGCCGGAGGCGGCAGCGACGACCACGGTCTCGCCTTCCTTGGGCTGGCCGATGTCGAGCAGGCCGGTATAGGCGGTCATGCCGGGCATGCCGAGCACGCCGACCGCGGTCGAGATCGGCGCGAGGCTCGGGTCGACCTTGGCGAGACCCTTGCCGTCGGAGATCGCGTGCGTCTGCCAGCCGGCGCGGGCCAGCACGATGTCGCCGGGCTTGAAGCCGGGATTGTTGGAGGCGACCACCTCGCACACCGTCCCCGCCTCCATCACGCCGCCGACCGGCACCGGCTGCGCATAGGACGGCCCGTCACTCATGCGCCCGCGCATGTAGGGATCGAGCGACAGCCAGATCGTGCGCAGCAGCACCTCGCCGGCGCCGGGCGTCGGCACGGCGTGCTCCTCGAGGCGGAAATCGGACGGCTTGGGCTCGCCGACGGGACGCGCGGCGAGCACGATGCGCTTGGCTTGGGACATGGTGTTTCCTCCTGATGTTCTTATGGTTGCCGAGGGAATGATGATCTCTCCTCCGTCATTCCGGGGCGCG
This sequence comes from Bradyrhizobium sp. SZCCHNR1002, assembly GCF_032381435.1. NCBI lineage: Bacteria > Pseudomonadati > Pseudomonadota > Alphaproteobacteria > Hyphomicrobiales > Nitrobacteraceae > Bradyrhizobium > Bradyrhizobium sp. SZCCHNR1002. The sequence continues at coordinate 168,392 of NZ_JAUHIS010000001.1, read as the reverse complement.
CGTCAGCGCGAACCCGGAATCCAGAGGTGAGGTGTGCAGGTGATTGCGCAAGACAATATCGAGATTCCGGGTTCAGCGCGCCGCGCGTTGCGCGTCGTGCTGCCCCGGAATGACGGGCGTGTGGCTTACGCCCCGCCCGGATAGTTCGGGCTCTCGCGCGTGATGGTCACGTCGTGGACGTGGCTTTCGCGCAGGCCCGCGCCGGTGATGCGGACGAACTCGGCCTTGCTGTGGAATTCGCCGAGATCCTTGGCGCCGACATAGCCCATGGCGGCGCGCAGGCCGCCGGCGAGCTGGTGCATGACGTTGCCGACCGGGCCCTTGTACGGCACCTGGCCCTCGATGCCCTCCGGCACGAGCTTCAAGGTGTCCTTGATGTCCTGCTGGAAGTAGCGGTCGGCCGAGCCGCGGGCCATCGCGCCGACCGAGCCCATGCCGCGATAGGCCTTGTAGGAGCGGCCCTGCCACAGAAACACTTCGCCGGGCGTCTCGTCGGTGCCGGCGAGCAGCGAGCCGACCATGGCGACGTCGGCGCCGGCGGCGAGCGCCTTGGCGAGGTCGCCGGAGAACTTGATGCCGCCATCGGCGATGACGGGCACGTCGGCCTTCTTGGCGGCTTCCACCGCATCCATGATCGCGGTGAGCTGCGGCACGCCGACGCCCGCCACGATGCGGGTGGTGCAGATCGAGCCCGGGCCGATGCCGACCTTGACGGCGTCAGCGCCGGCATCGATCAGCGCCTGCGCGCCGTCGCGGGTGGCGATGTTGCCGGCGATCACCTGCACCGCGTTGGAGATGCGCTTGATGCGGTTGACCGCCTCCAGCACGCGCGAGGAGTGGCCATGCGCGGTGTCGACGACGACGAGGTCGACGCCGGCCTCGATCAGCTTCTCGGTGCGCTCGAAGCCGCCCTCGCCCACCGTGGTCGCGGCGGCGACGCGGAGCCGCCCCTGCGCGTCCTTGCAGGCCAAGGGATGCGCGACCGCCTTCTCCATGTCCTTCACGGTGATCAGGCCGACGCAGCGGTACTGATCGTCGACGACGAGCAGCTTCTCGATGCGGTGCTTGTGCAGGATCTTCTTGGCCTCGTCCTGGCCGACGCCCTCGCGCACCGTGACGAGGTTTTCATGCGTCATCAGCTCGGAGATCTTCTGCCGCGGGTCGGTGGCGAAGCGCACGTCGCGGTTGGTGAGGATGCCGACCAGCTTGCCGGGGATGCCTTTGGACCCGCCGGTCACGACGGGGATGCCGGAGAAGCCGTAATCCTTCATCAGCGCCAGCGCGTCGGCGAGCGTTGCATCCGGGGAGATCGTCAGCGGGTTCACCACCATGCCGGATTCGAACTTCTTGACCTGGCGCACCTGGGCAGCCTGGCCCTCGGGATCGAAATTGCGGTGGATCACCCCGACACCGCCGGCCTGCGCCATCGCGATCGCCATGCGCGCCTCGGTGACGGTATCCATGGCGGACGCCATGATCGGAATGTTCAGCGGGATCTCGCGCGTCACGCGCGAGCGGATGTCGACCTCGGAGGGAAGCACATCGGACAGGCCCGGCTTCAAGAGCACGTCGTCGAAGGTAAAGGCTTCGCGAAGTGTCTGGACGGTCGCCATCGTCAACTCCTTGTCTGCGGCCGTAACGGCCGCGATGGGATTTAAGGATGAGCGGCGCCGCCGTCGAGACCATGCCTCGCCGTCGAATCGGAGCCCATCGGTGGGGTTGACGCGGGTCGATAGCATGGGCCTGTGACGAATCAAAGGGCCGATCCGCCCTCCTCCCGCGATTGCGAAAGACGGCCCGGATCGGCCCCAGATGCGCAACAAAAGGTCGCCAAAGCCCCGATTCCGGGGCAGAAGTTCCGCCGTTAGCGCCAGGCGCCCGGCGGCGGCCCGTAGCGGCGGATGGCGTCGACCACCTCACGGTGGCGCCGGTCCTCACGCCGCATGTGGACGGCGATCAGAGCGTGCGCCGAGGGCACCAGCAGCAGCACGTGGAAGAACAGGCCGAGCACAAGGCAGACCAGACACAGCAGCAGGTTGAAGATGGCCGCGAACGGCTGCCCGTTGAGCAGCAGACCCAGCGGCGGCACCAGAGCGGCGAGCAGGTAGATCATCGGCACATCTCCCAAACCACAGGACGCGACAGCGTCGCGCTGCATTTGGGGGGCCATGCCGCCCACGCAATGGCCCCGTTCGTCGCAGGGTGTTAAAGCCCCGGCGCCGGCCCGCCTCCTTCGCTCTCCCAGGATTCGATGAACAAGCAACGAATCATTCCGCTGATCGTCGCCACCGCCCTGTTCATGGAGAATATGGACTCCACGGTCATCGCGACCTCGCTGCCGGCCATCGCCAAGGATATCGGCACCAGCCCGCTGACCTTGAAGCTCGCGATCACGTCCTATCTGTTGTCGCTCGCGGTGTTCATCCCGGCGAGCGGCTGGACCGCCGACCGCTTCGGCGCGCGGCGCGTGTTCTCCAGCGCGGTCGCGGTGTTCATGATCGGCTCGATCGGCTGCGCGCTCGCCAACTCGGTCGAGAACTTTGTGTTCGCGCGCATCCTGCAGGGCATGGGCGGGGCGATGATGACGCCGGTCGGACGTCTCGTGCTGCTGCGCTCCGTCGACAAGAGTGCGCTGGTCGGCGCGATGGCCTGGGTCACGATCCCCGCGCTGATCGGCCCTGTCATCGGGCCGCCGGTCGGCGGCTTCATCACCACCTATTTCTCCTGGCACTGGATCTTCCTGATCAACATCCCGATCGGCATCGTCGGCATCATCATGGCGCTGCGCTTCATCGATCCGATCAAGAGCGACAATCCCGAGCCGTTCGACCTCTATGGCATGGTGCTCGCCGGCATCGGCCTCGCCGGTCTCGCCTTCGGCCTCTCCGTCGCCGGGCTCAATCTGCTGCCATGGTCGGTGGTCGGCAGCCTCGTCGCGATCGGCGCGATCTCGATGACGCTCTATGTGCGCCATTCCTGGCGGACCAATTCGCCGGTGCTCGACTTTTCGCTGCTGCGCCTGCCGACGTTGCGCGCCTCGATCGTCGGCGGCTTCATGTTCCGGCTCGGCATCGGCGCCCTGCCCTTCCTGCTGCCGCTGCTGATGCAGCTCGGCTTCGGGCTATCGCCGTTCCAGTCCGGCCTCGTGACGTTCGGCTCGTCGGCCGGCGCCATGGGCATGAAGGCTTTGGCGGCACGGCTGATCAAGGCCTTCGGCTTCCGCCATCTGATGACGGTCAACGCCGTCGTCAGCTCGGTCTTCCTCGCCGCCTGCGCGCTGTTCACGCCGGCGACGCCGCTCTTGCTGATCGTCATCATCCTGTTCGTCGGCGGCTTCTTCCGCTCGCTGCAGTTCACCGCGATCAACACGGTGGCCTATGCCGAGGTCGAGACCGCGCAGATGAGCCGCGCCACGACGCTGACCAGCGTCAACCAGCAGCTCGCGATCTCCGCCGGCGTCGCGGTCGGCGCATTTTCAGTTGAAACGACGATGTGGGCGCATGGCGCGAGCGAGCTCACCGCCGCCTCCTTCGCCCCGGCCTTCATCGTCGTCGCCATCACCTCGGCGCTGTCGTCATTCTTCTTCTGGCAGATGCCGGATGACGCCGGCAGCGAGATCTCGGGCCGCAAGGTCGCTGCCATCGCCAGCCGCAAGGGCGCCGAGAAAGGCGTCGAGAAGGCTGCGACGAAGTCGGCCAGCGAGACCACGCACGACGCGCGCGATCAGAAGCTCGGCTGAGTGCCGCGGCTCAGGGCTTCCGCGGGGCGGACTTCCAGTAGTCGGCCAGGCGATCGGCCCACATCTTTGCGTGCAGCTCGGTGCCGGCGCGGCTCATGTGACAGCGGTCGTGGCGCAGCGGCAGCCCGATCTGGTCGGTGTCCGGACCGGGATAAACCCCGAGCGAGGGGTTCGGCACGGCTGCCTGCGCGGAACGGATGATCTCGTCAGGAATGGTGCCGCAGAGCGTCGCCTTGGCGATGAAGATCGGTGCGGTCACGTCGGCCGCGCGCAAGCCCGCGATGATCTCGAGATCGTTGCGCAAATAGGACAGCCGCGCCGCCTCCTTCATCGTCGCGCTGACCTGCAGCTGCGTGCCGTCCTCCGCGCCATTGGTCGAGAACGCAAAGGCGTTGCTCTCGCCCTGATGCCAGAGCACGGCGCTCGGCTCGAGACCGGCGTCGCGCAAGCCGGCCAATGTCGAAAGCAGCACCTCGAAATATTTGCCGCCGCGGGCGCGCCACTCCTCGACATAGGTGCCTCCGATCGCGGCGGGCGCGATCACCACCGTCTTCGCAAGCCCGCGATCGATCAGTTCGTCCGAGAGCCGCGTGGCGACGTTCTCGCCGTCGCCTGTCGTGCCCAGCAAAGGATTGCGGGCCACATAGCAGCGGCCGTCGAAGCGGTCGAAATTGTAGAAGCGGTGACGCGGCTGATAGAGCTGTCCGCTTGGATCGGGCGCGCCGGCATTGGAGATGTTCGACTGCCCTGCGGTCAGCAGCACCACCAGCCCGTCGCGGGGAATGGCATTGCAGGGAACCGGCGTGGCCGCGCTGCGCGCCTCCTCGTTGTCAGGCAGGAGACAACGCGAGGCGTTGCCGCCCGCGATGAAATCAGCATCCGACCCGTACAGTGCCTGCGCGAGCTTGCGCTCCTTCAGCAGGCTCTGCACCTCCGGGTCGCCACTTGCGCCGTCGATGCGGCGATCGATGTCGTCGAAGGCGGCGCGGCGCGCGCGCACCTGCGCCACCAGCGCCTGAAAGCTCGGTCGCGTCGAGATCGCGCCGACGGCGCAAGCAGCACAATTGCCGTCGCGCGACTTGGCCGCGGTGGTCGGCTGGCAGACATCGCGTGGCGGCAGCACCTCCGCCGCACCGGCCGTGGCGGGCAAAGAGACCAACCCGAGCCCGGCAACGATTGACATCAATATGCTTCGCATCAGCTCCAGCCCAATCGACAGGGAGAGTTCGGCTACCATGTAACGAGGAATCGGACGATCACGTTGCTCACCGTCATTCCGGGGCAATCCTCAATGCGCAGCCGCGAAGCGTCTATGCGTTGAGGATTGAACCCGGAATCTCGACATGGTCGACGCCAGACGATCTCGAAATTCCGGGTTCAAGGCCTGCGGCCTTGCCCCGGAATGACGGGGGTTGTGAGGCAGGACAATCCGAGACGCTCGTGCGAGGAGAGGTCGGACACAGGCTTTTCCATTATAGTCTGCCACCATGAAGGAAAGCCGAATCGACGCGCAACCGCTCGCCGCCCTGGCGATGGATTGTTGGCCGACAGTGCTTCTGCTGTTGGCAGCGACGCTCGCCGGTCCCGTCCTCGGCGGACTGGTCAGACCGGCCTTCATCCTCGGCTGCGCCGCCGCCGGCTGGTTTGCGTGGCGCCGCAGCGCCGCCGCTCACGTGCAGTCGGCGATCCTCTTGTTCGCCTTTGCCCCGTTCGTGCGTCGCCTGGTCGACATCTCCGCAGGCTTCGACTCCTCGGGCATCATGCTGAGCGGCCCGCTGCTGTTCATCCTCATGCCGATCCCGAGCCTGATCCTCTCGCCCGCGGGCAGAACCGGACCGAGCAATTCGTGGCTGGTGCCGCCGTTCATCATCCTGGCCTGCATCCTCTACGGCGGCGCGCTGTCGATGTTCCAGAACGACTGGTTCAATGCCGCCAATGGCGGCATGAAATGGGCCGCGCCGGTGCTCTACGCGATCGCACTCCAGCAGCAGGCCCGATCCGACACTGTGCTGATCGATGCGATCACGCGCGTGTTCATGCTCGTGTTGCCGCTCACCGGCCTCTATGGCATCTGGCAATATGTCGATCCGCAAAACTGGGATCGGTTCTGGATGGTGAATGCCAGCATCACCTCCGCCGGCTATCCGCTGCCCTACATGGTGCGCGTGTTCAGCACGATGAACGGACCCGCCAGCTATGCGACCTTCACGGCCACCGGCCTGCTGCTGGTCGGCTTCCTGCGGCCGGGCTGGCTGGCGATGATCGCGATGGCGCCGGCGGCGCTCGGCCTGTTGCTGTCGCTCTATCGCACCAGCTGGATCACGCTCGCCGTCGGCGTCCTGTTCTGCCTGTTCTTCCCCGCGACGCGAACGCGCTCTCTGTCGCTGACGATCGGGCTGCTGGCCGCGGTGGTCGTCACCGTCCTGTTCACGCCGTTTGCGGATGTGATCACCTCCCGTTTCGAGTCGCTCGGCAGCGTGTCGCAGGACAGCAGCGGCAGCGAGCGACTCGACGAGTTCGTGATGCTGTGGAACGCGCCGAACAGCATGGTGCTGGGATCGGGCTTCACCATCACAGACGTCGGCGTCGCCGGCGCGATGCCGATCGACGGCCAGATCATCGCAAGCTGGGTGACGATGGGCATCCCGGTCGGGCTGATCTGCCTCGCGGCCTACATCTGGGTTGGTCTCACGGCCACCGCCGCCGCCTGGCGGCTGCCGACGCGCGAGGGCGTCGTGCTCGGCGCGCTCGCCATCAGCGCGCTCTTGATCCAGCTGCCGCTGACCAGCATCTCCTCGGGCGAGGTCTCTGCGCTGTTCTGGATGCTGGTCGCGATGGCCTGTCCGATCGATCAGACGGCCGGACGGAGCCGGTACAGCGCCGCGACCCAGCAACATCACACCGGCGCCTGATCCGATGTTGCCACGCGTGGCGCGATCGCGGCCGATCGCGGCTTACGCTTGCCCGGCGGGGCCAGCCCGAAGACCGCGAGCAAATGAAGCCGCTGCAAGACCACATGGGCGATCAGAGGAAGCACGACACCCGCCGCGGTTCCGGCCAACAGATAGAGCCAGGGCCAAGTCGGGATGTGCGCCTTGAGCATGATGATGCGCATGCCCGAGCCGGCGAGGATGTGCAGCACATAGATCGTCATCGACGCAATGCCGACGGCGGCAAGCCAGCGGTGATGCGCGGGGTCGAGCAGCCGGCACAGCACCACCATGCCGGCGATCCCGAGCACGCACGCCGGCAGCGAGGCAAGGCCGTTGGCGTCCATGCCGGACAGCTCCCCGCCGAGCGCCACCGCAGCGGCGAACGCTGCGGCAATCATGATCAGCAGCGGCCAGCCCCGCGGGCGCCATTCCGCCATCAGGCGGGCGCCATACAGCCCGGCGACATAGAACGGCAGGTGATGCAAGGTCAGCGCGAGATCGGGACGGACAGGAAGCATCAGAAACACAGCGAAACCGGCCAAGGCGAGCGATACGAGGATCGTCCGCGACGGAACGATCACCACAACCAGGTGGCAGAGCATCAGCGCGTAGAGAAACCAGAATTGCGCGATCGGGCGATACCAGATCGCCGCGAGATCGCTCGGATGGATCGGGATGTTGGCATCCCGCGCCAGCAGCATCGTGGTCCCGCCCTGGATCAGCGACCACAGCACGTAGGGATAGGCGATGGTCCAGAGCTTGGAGCTCAGGAACGGTCGCGCGCCGTGCCGCAGGCTGTGCTGCACGTTCAAGCCCGCCAGGAAAAAAAACAGCGGCATGTGGAACGTGTAGAGCGTGTAGTCCATCCAGCGCGCGAGCGCCCCGTCCGGAAAAATCCCGGGGCGCACCAGGCCGCCGAGCACATGACCGTAGACGACCAGGATCACGCCGAGGCCGCGCGCGTAGTCGATCCACACCATGCGCGTGGTGTCAGCCGAAGCCCTCTGCGTTCCAGCATCCATGCCCGATAGGCCCTGCCCTCGCGCAGCGCGTCCGGTCCATCATCCCTGCGACGCCCGCGCGGCACTCCAACGAGACATATCGCACGTGGCCTTCCGGTGCCGTCTGTCTTCGGCGCCGGATACCGGGCATTTTGATGTTAGTCTTAATCACCCCTGACCGAGGCTCGCGAGCCAAAGGGGGTCGTTGCGCAACGATATTCGGAACGTCAGGGCACCTGTTCACCGGTGAACGGGTTCCAGCCGGTCTCCGCCAGCACCGCCCAGGCCGTCGCGCCGAGATGCGGCCGCTTGAAATAGAAGAAATCGGGGATCGTGCTGTTCCCGCTGGGATCGATCGATAGACCTGTGGTCACGCGCGCGCCGCGCGTCGCGTTCAGGAACCCCGAGGACGTCCGGTCGTTGCGCATGCCCGCCAGCAGGCGCTGAGCCGCGGCCTTGTCGCCGACCACGCGATAGGCCAGCGCGGCTTGCGCCGTGCCCTCGACCCAGACGCCGTCGCGATCGCCGTTGAAGTCGAAGCCATTGTCTACGGCGAGATTTCGTTCAGCAAAACCGAGTGCCTTGCGCCAGTCGAGCGCATCCGGGACCGCCATCCAAGGCCAGAGCTGAACGTCGAGCGCGAGCAGATTCCGGTCCGCGAGGCTGCCATCCGGCTTGGTGCCGAGCAGGAAGTGATCGCCTTGGAAGGCGCGATCGAGCAGCCGCCGCGCCGCTTTGGCGGCGTTCAGATAGCGCGGCTCCGACGTGAGGCGTGCCAGCCACGCGGCGACCGCATAGACGTCGGTGTTGTGCTCGGTCGACATCCAGGTCAGCCGCACCTGCTGCGGATCATAGCCGTGAAAACCGCCGCTGAAGCCCTCGGACCCGTTCGCGGCATGGCCGAGGATCCAGTCCATCAGCTGCCGCGCGCCGGACAGATACGCCGCCTCTCCAGTTGCCTGGTGCAAGGTCAGCAGCGCCAGCGCCGCCCAGGCGACATTCCCTGTCGCAGTACCATCCTGTGCGGCATCCTCGCCCCAGATCTTGTGTCGATCGTCCCACCAGCCCGGCAGCAGCGCAGCCCCAGAACCCACGGGACCAGCGCGATAGGCATTCCGCAGCCGGCCATCGTCGAAGCTGCGATCATGGGACATCGCATGCGTCAGGGCGTTGCCGATCGTCCGCGCCTGATCGACGTGGCCGCATGCGACAAGCGCGATCGCGGCGAGCGCGTTGTCGTAGACGAAAGCGGTCGTGGACAGGCCAAGCGGCAATTCCCCATCACCATCGGCCGGCTCGTAGCTGCGAATGAACACCGCCTCCCGGGCCGCGAGCTTCGGTGCAACCGCTTTCATCAGTCCCGGACAGAACGAAACCTCAGCCTGCGTCGCGACCCCACTGCCCAACAGCGCCATCGCCAAGACGACCATGAATGTGAGCCTCATAGTGACGCCACCGCACATATCATGGGCCGCACCGAACCGGTGGTCTGGCCTCCCTCAATCCTCATTCGCCTTGAAGCGCCCGAGGCCCTTCAGGACGAACGGCGCGATCAGCGCAATCAGCGCGACGACCAGCAGCGTCGCCGAGATCGGCGATTGCAGCAACGTCATCGGGTCGCCGAGGCTGATCGCCAGCGCACGCCGCAACTGGCTCTCGGCGATCGGCCCGAGGATGAGGCCGACGACGACGGGCGCGATCGGGAAATCGAAGCGCCGCATCAGGAAGCCGAGCACGCCGAAGCCGGCCAGCATCGACAGTTCGACCACGGATGGCTTTGCGGCGATGGTGCCCATGGTCGCGAACACGAGAATGCCGGCGTACAGCCACGGCGTCGGGATCTTCAACAACCGCACCCACAAGCCGATCAGCGGCAGGTTCAAGACCAGCAGCATCGTGTTGGCGATGAACAGGCTCGCGATCAGGCCCCAGACGAGATCCGGACGCTCGGCAAACAGCAGCGGGCCCGGATTGAGGCCATATTGCTGGAAGCCGGCGAGCATCATCGCGGCGGTCGCCGAGGTCGGCAGACCCAAGGTCAGCAGCGGCACGAGCGTGCCGGCGGCCGATGCGTTGTTGGCCGCTTCGGGTCCGGCGACGCCTTCGATCGCACCCTTGCCGAACTCATCCGGATATTTCGTTAGCCGCCGCTCGGTCGAATAGGACAGGAAGGTCGGAATCTCGGCGCCGCCCGCCGGCAATGCGCCGATCGGAAAGCCGAACATGGTGCCGCGCAACCAGGGCTTCCAGGACCGCTTCCAGTCCTCGCGCGTCATCCACAGCGAGCCCTTGATGGCCTCGATCTTCTCCTCGGTGTGATGCCGGCGCGAGGCGACGTAGAGCGCCTCGCCGACGGCGAACAGGCCGACCGCCAAGGTCGTCACCTCGACGCCGTCGAGCAGCTCCGGCACGCCGAAGGCGAGCCGTGCCTGTCCGGTGAGCTTGTCGATGCCGACAAGGCCGAGCGTCAGACCGATGAACAGGCTGGTGAGGCCGCGGATCGGCGAGTCGCCGAAGGTCGCGGAGACCGTGATGAAGGCGACGCACATCAGTGCGAAATAATCCTCGGGGCCAAAGCGCACGGCGATGTCGACGAGATAGGGCGACAGGAATGCCAGGCCGATGGTGGCGATGGTGCCTGCGACGAACGAGCCGATCGCCGAGGTCGCCAGCGCCGGGCCGCCGCGGCCGGCCTTGGCCATCTTGTTGCCTTCGAGCGCGGTGGCCATCGAGGCGCTCTCGCCGGGCGTGTTGATCAGGATCGCGGTGGTCGAGCCGCCATACATGCCGCCGTAATAGATGCCCGCGAACATGATCAGCGAGCCGCCGGGATCGAGCTTGTAGGTGACCGGCAGCAGCAGCGCGACGGTCAGCGCCGGCCCGATGCCCGGCAGCACGCCCACCGCCGTGCCGAGGAAGACGCCGATCAGCGCATAGAGCAGGTTCATGGGCTGGGCGGCGATCGCCATCCCATGCGCGAGCGCGGCGAAGGTATCCATCACAACAATCTTTCGAGCGGACCGGCGGGAAGGCTCAGGGTGAGGAGACGGTCGAAGGCGACGTAGATGAGCGTCGTCAGCACGGCGCCGATGACGAGATCCATGACGAAGGCGCGGCGGCCGAACGCGGCCGATGTCGTGACGAACAGCGCCGTCGTCGCCAGGATGAAGCCGCCGCCGAAGCCGATGATGCCGATGAGCAGCGCGAGGCCGACGAGGATCAGCAGCACCGCGAACGGATCGGAGCTCTCGCGAGGCGGCAGATTGCCCCTGAGGGCATCGATCAGATTGGCCAGCGCCAAAATGCCGAGCCCGATCGCGATCACCACCGGCATCACCTGCGGCCCCATGCCGTACATCGTGGTCGCAGGGATCTGATTGGCATCGTAGACCAGCACCAGCGCGACCGCCGCGAGCAGCGCCGCGATCACGATGCCGGCCTTGTCGACGCCGCGCGCCGGAGCTTCCGTGCCGACGCCGTCGGTCATGATTTGACGAGACCGACCGACTTCAGCACGTCGGTGACGCGGACGTTCTCCTTCTTGAGAAACTCGGCGAATGCGTCGCCCGGAAGGTAGGCGTCATCCCAGCCCTTCTGCTTCAGGATTTCCTTCCACGCATCCGACTTGACCATCTTCTCGACGGCCTCGCTGAGCGTCTTCTTCTGCTCGGGCGTGATGCCGGGCGCGGCCACGACCGAGCGCCAGTTGGCGAGCACGAGGTCGATGCCCTGCTCCTTGAAGGTCGGGATGTCGACACCGGGAATGCGGTTCTCGGAGGACACACCGATCGCGCGCAGCTTGCCGCTCTTGATCTGCCCGTCATACTCGGAGAGCCCGGAAATGCCGGCGGTGACCTTGCCGCCGAGGATGGCCGCCAGCGACTCGCCGCCGCCCGAGAACGGGATGTAGTTGACCTTCTTGGCATCGGCCCCGATGGCGCCCGCGAACAGCGCGGCCATCACGTGATCGACGCCGCCCGCAGAGCCGCCCGCGAACGTGACCTTGGCGATGTCGGCTTTCAGGGCCGTCGCGAGATCCTGCGCCGTCTTGATCGGCGAATTGGCCGGCACGACGATGACCTGGATCTCCTCGGTCAGCCGCGCGATCGGCGTCACCTGCTCCAGGGTCACCGGCGACTTGTTCATGGCGAGCGCGCCGACCATGACGAAGCCGTTGACCATCAGCTGGTTGCCGTCGCCCTTGGCGCCGTTGACGAATTGCGCGATGCCGACCGTGCCGCCCGCCCCCGCCACATTGGTGACCTGGACGCTGCGCGCCACGCCGGATGCGACGAAGGCCTGCTGCATCGCGCGCGCCGTCTGGTCCCAGCCGCCGCCGGGCGCGGCCGGCGCCATCACCTTGAGCTCGAGCTGCTGGGCAATCGCCGGAGCACCGGCCAGCGACGTCAACACGATGGCTGCGCCGAACAGACGCGTACGGAACGAATTCAAGGCAATCCTCCACGGTGGGCCGAACGAGCGGCTCGCGCTTCTTCTCTTGGCTCTCAGGTTCTTGGCTCAGAGGTGCGACATTTCAGCGGGAAACCCGGCCCCTGTCCAGACAGGAATGGTTGTCGCGCGCATCCGGGCCATCGGACCAGCCTGCGCGCCCGCAGCGGTTGCGCAATGCGGCAGCGAATTCTGGATCGCGGAGACTATCCGCAGGTCCACACCATCCCGATCGGGGTCCGTGTCCAGCACGGACCGAAGCTGCCGCCATTGTATTGGCCGCGGTAGAAGCCGGGACGGCCGAAATAGTGCCACTCGCCGTTGTAGAGCATGTATTTCGGCGTGCCGTCGATATACCAGTGGCGACGGCTGCCGCGTGGCGGACCGTTACGCATCGCCTCCTTGTCGGCATAGAGCGGCAGGCTGTTGTTCGGCGGCTGCTTGTAGCCCGGCAGGAAGCCGTAACCCTGCCAGCGGTGCGCCTTGCGCTTGTGCGACGGCGCGGCCATCGCAACCGCGGGCAGCAGCAGCAGGAGCATCACGAGCGAAATGATAGAACGATGCGGCATTGCGGCAGCCCGATTGCGATGAGGTCCCGGATCCTGAGCTTGATCGCGCGGCACGGCAACGGCCGTTCCGTCATGAAATGTTTCAGTGATGCCGGCGATGCGCGCGGCGCGGTGGCGGCTGCGGCGGGGCATAGAAGGGATTGAGGTCGCACATCGCCGCCCGGCCCGACGCGGTCGCGCGGCATTGCGGCAGCGACGTATAGCTGCAGTCGATCCACTCGCCACCGCCGAACCGGCCGCCTTCATAGACCTTCATGCACACGGGATAGCGCGGATCGTAGGCCTGGGCGTGAGCAGCGCCCGACAGGACGGACCCGACCGCCAAACCCAGCACGAGGGCGCTCCAGTTGAGGACACGCATGCAGGACCTCCGGACTCGACGTCTCGCCGGCCCAGGCCGATTCCCGAGACGGTGATTTCCCCTGCTCTGTATCGCCAGGGCGCAAAAGCCGCAATGACGCCATTACAACAGGTCGGTCTGCTCTCCGCCGCGAAAGCCCATCGCCAGCACGTAGCGCTCGGAGGAACCCTGCCGGCTGGCTGCCGGCTTGACGTGACGGACGCTGGCGTAATCGCGCTTGAGCTGCGCCAGCAGCTCGGCGTCGGCGCCGCTCTGGAACGTCTTGGCGAGAAACGCGCCGCCCGGCTTCAACACCTCGCCGGCAAAATGCGCGGCGAGCTCGACGAGGCCGACGATGCGCAGCTGGTCGGTCTTGCGATGGCCGGTGGTGTTGGCCGCCATGTCGGACATCACGACGTCGGCGCGGCCGCCGAGCATCGCGCGGAGCTTCTCGGGCGCGTCAGCGGCATGAAAGTCGAGCTGGGTGAACGTCACGCCGGGGATCTCGCCCATCTCCAGCAGGTCGATCGCGATCACCTTGCCCTTGCCCGCCTCGGCGCCGACCCGCCGCGCCGCGATCTGGCTCCAGCCGCCGGGCGCAGCGCCGAGGTCGACCACGGTCATGCCGGGTTTCAGCAGGTGATGCTTGTCGTCGATCTCGAGCAGCTTGTAGGCGGCGCGTGAGCGATAACCGTCGCGCTTGGCCTGGGCCACATAGGGATCGTTGAGCTGCCGCTCCAGCCAGAGTTTCGAGGACAGCTTGCGCTTGCCCCCGGTCTTGACCTGCACATGCATGCGGCCGGTGGTGTCTTTTGCCATGTGTTTCTCGATGGTCGTGACCGGATGCCGACGACGTAGGATCGGTCGATGATCAAGGTCCGACAGCCACTATTTGGTTCACCCTCCCCTGGAGGGGGAGGGTCGATCGGGAGCGAAGCGAGCGATCGGGGTGGGGTGAGCCACGGCAAGACTGCCCGTGGGGCTCACCCCACCCCGACTCCCATTCGCTGCGCTCATGGGAGTCGACCCTCCCCCTCCAGGGGAGGGTGAAGAACTCACGCCGTCCTGAGCGCGCCGTCCTCGCGCATCATTTCGACCAGCATGCCCTCGCGCAGGCCGCGATCGGCGACGCGCAGCCGCGGCAGCGGGAAGGATTGCCGGATGGCGTCGAGGATGGCGCAGCCGGCCAGCACGAGGTCGGCGCGGTCGATGCTGATGCAATTGTTCTCGGCGCGCTCCTGGTAGCTCATGGCCAGGAGCTTACCGATGGTCGTCGTGATGTCGGCATCGTTGATCCAGATGCCGTCGACGCGACGACGATCATAGCGCGCGAGGTTGAGATGAATGCCCGCGAGCGTCGTCACCGTGCCGGAGGTGCCGAGCAGATGCATGCCGGCGAGATCGCCGCCATTCTCGGCCGCGAACGGACCGACATGCTCGGCCACCGCATCGACCATGGCGGTGTAGATCTCCGGCGTCACGTCACGACCCCCGAAGCGCTCGGCCAAGGTCACGACCCCGAGCGGGATCGACATCCAGGCCTTGATGCGCGGCTCGGCATTGCGATCCGACGGATCACGCTCGATCCGGACCAGCTCGCTGGAACCGCCGCCGATGTCGAACAGGATGGCCCCGCGCCCGCCAGGATCGAGCAGCGGCGCGCAGCCCTTGACGGCCAGCGCCGCCTCCGTCTCGCGGTCGATCACCTCGAGCTCGATGCCGGTCTCCGCCGCCACCCGGCTGCGGAACCCTTCGGCATTGGCCGCCGCCCGACAGGCCTCCGTCGCGATCAGGCGCAGGCGCCGCGCCTTCTTCGACTGGATCTTGTCCCGGCAGATCGAAAGGGCGGCAATCGCCCGATCCATCGCCGCATCGCTGATGCAGCCGGTGGTCGAGATGCCCTCGCCCAGCCGGACAATGCGCGAGAACGAGTCGACCACGCGAAAACTGTCGCCCGACGGACAGGCGATCAGGAGCCGGCAATTGTTGGTTCCGAGGTCCAGGGCCGCATACACGCTGCTGCCATGGCTGGCGCAGGCTGTGGTCGCGACGTCCAGACCCGGACGCAAGCCGGGCTCCAGGTTCCCGCGCGGCGTGGGACTCTCCCGCAGCCGCGTGTCATTGATCATTCAAATGTCTTTCCGCTGGCCGAACCGGCCCAGATGGAAGTTCTCTTTCCCGAGACATTATCAGTGGATAGCGCCGGCGCAACAGCCCCTCCATCAGGCGTGATGCACCATTCCTAATCAACCGTTGTCCGGCCGCGGGCGCTGCACTATCTGGGAACAGCCCGCATTTGCGACCAATCCAGCCCGTTGGGTCCTCATCCATGCAAGATCACACCTCCCCCGCCTCCCTCGAAAACGCAATTGCGCTGCAGAAATACGGCGTCGGGCAGCCGGTTCGGCGCAAGGAGGACGACACGCTGGTGCGCGGGCACGGCAAATATACCGACGATTTCAACCTGCCCGGCCAGGCGCATGCCTGGATCGTGCGTTCCAGCCATGCTCACGGCATCATCAAGGGCATCGACACCACGGCGGCCAAGGCCATGCCGGGCGTGCTCGGCGTCTGGACCGGCGCCGACCTGGCGGCGGCCGCCTACGGCCCGTTCACCTGCGGTCTGCCGCTGAAGAGCCGGGACGGTTCGCCGCTGCTGCAGACCAACCGCGCCGCACTGACCACCGACAAGGTGCGTTTCGTCGGCGATCCCGTCGCCTTTGTGGTGGCGGAGACCGCGGCGCAGGCCCGCGACGCGGCCGAAGCGGTCGAGGTCGACATCGAGCCCCTGCCCGCCGTCACCAATGCCGAAGAGGCGACCAAGCCGGGCGCGCCGCAGCTCTATGATCACATCCCGAACAACGTCGCGCTCGACTACCACTATGGCGACACGGCCAAGATCGACGAGGCGTTCGCCAAGGCGGCGCACGTGACCAAGCTCGACATCGTCAACACCCGCGTCGCCGTGGTGTCGATGGAGCCGCGCGTGGCGCTGGCCGCGTTCGACGGCAAGAGCGAGCGATTCACCTTGCAGGTGCCGACGCAGGGCGTGTCCGGCAACAAGGCGACGCTGGCCAAGATCCTCAACGTCGCACCGGAGAAGGTTCGCATCGTCACCACCAATGTCGGCGGCTCGTTCGGGATGAAGAACGTCTCCTATCCCGAATATATCTGCATCCTGCATGCCGCCAAGGCGCTGGGGAAGCCGGTGAAATGGCGCGACGAGCGCACCACCGCCTTCCTGTCGGACAGCCAGGGCCGCGACCAGATCATCCATGGCGAGCTGGCGCTCGATGCCGACGGCAAGTTCCTCGCGGTGCGTCTCTCCGGCTATGGCAATCTCGGCGCCTACATCATGGGCGTGGCGCCGCTGCCGCTGTCGCTCAACACCGGCAAGAACCTCGCCAGCGTCTACAAGACACCGCTGCTCGGCGTCGACATCAAGACCGTGCTGACCAACGTGACCCTGATGGGCGCCTATCGCGGCGCCGGCCGCCCCGAGGCCAACTACTTCATGGAGCGGCTGATCGACACCGCAGCGCGCGAGATGGGCATCGACCGTCTCACCATCCGCAAGCGCAACTTCATCAAGCCGAGCCAGATGCCGTTCCCGGCGGCCTCGGGCGTGACCTATGATTCCGGCGACTTCGCCGCGGTGTTCGAAAAGGCGCTACAGGTTTCCGACTATGCCGGCTTCGCCAAGCGCAAGCGCGAGAGCCGCAAGGCCGGCAAGCTGCGCGGCATCGCCGTCGGCTCATATCTGGAGGTCACCGCGCCGCCGAGCGGAGAGCTCGGCAAGATCACTTTCGATGCCGATGGCGGCGTGACGCTCACGACCGGCACGCTGGATTACGGCCAGGGTCATGCGACGCCGTTCGCGCAGGTGCTGTCGGCGCAGCTCGGTGTTCCCTTCGAGAAGGTGCGGCTGGAGCAGAGCGATTCTGATCTCGTGCGGTTCGGCAACGGCACCGGCGGGTCGCGCTCGATCACGGCGACCGGCCAGGCCATCGTCGAGTCCTCGCAGCTCGTCATCGCTAAGGGCAAGCAGGCGGCGGCGCATCTGCTGGAGGCCTCGGAGGCCGACATCGAGTTCGCGGGCGGGCAGTTCACCATCGCCGGCACCGACCGCAGCATCGACATCATGGAGCTGGCGCGGCGCATGCGCGAGGGCAAGATGCCCGAGGGCGTGCCGGCCTCGCTCGACGTCGACCACAATTCGACCGCGACCGAATCGACTTTCCCCAACGGCTGCCATGTCTGCGAGGTCGAGATCGAACCCGATACTGGCGTAGCGCAGATCGTCGGCTACACCGCGATCAACGACTTCGGCACCGTCATCAATCCGATGATCGTCGCCGGGCAATTGCATGGCGGCGTGGCGCAGGGCATCGGCCAGGCGCTGATGGAGCATCTGCGTTATGACGAGAGCGGCCAGCCGATCACGGGATCACTGATGGACTATGCGCTGCCGCGCGCTTCCGACGTGCCGATGATGACGGTCGACAACCATCCGGTGCCCGCCAAGAGCAATCCGCTGGGCACCAAGGGCTGCGGTGAGGCCGGCTGCGCCGGATCCATGGCATCAGTGATCAACGCGGTGATCGATGCGCTGTCGGACTACGGCGTCAAGCATCTGGACATGCCGCTGACGACCGAGAAGCTGTGGCGCGCGATCCAAGACGGCAAGGCAAAGACGGCAGCGTAGTCGCCTCCGCATTGCAGGGAAACGCGCGGGGGCTGTTGCACCCTGCTCGCCGCATCGATCCCTGCCCTCTCCTCCGTCTTGACCGCATTGCGGGCGCAGCGGCGCAGCGAAACAATCCAGAATCTTGCCACGGCGGCAGTCTGGATGGCTTCTCTGCGCTCGCAATGACGGCGCAGCCGGAAGACCGCTTGGCGAACACCGCAGCCGCCGCATTCGCGACTTGCTCTCGCTGACACCGATCATGGGCTTGGGCGGCTGATCCCGTTTCCGAGAAGGCATGCCACCGAAATCCCGTCGTGCGCGTACGGGCAGATCGCTGAATTGCGGCAGAATCGACGGAACGACCCGGCCGTTTTCTCCCGGATTTGTCCCTGAGTTCCATCCCTTTCGACTATCGCGCGAGTTCAGCTCTCCCTAGGGTTGTTGCAACGCCGGTTGGCATCCTCGGGACACGCCCGGACGCCGGTGCCACGCCGAACGACGCGCGATGCGTCACGAGGTGGATCTCGGTTCAAACAGGGAGAAGGACGAGATGGCTTTCCCGACGTCGGTCAATGACCAGATCACCGATTCCGTCACCCAGGCCAACACCAAGGTCCTCGGTGATGCGCCCGCGATCGCGATGGGCAACCTCTATCAGGCCACGGCGCAGGCGCTGGCCAACGCCGCGCACAACGCGACCAATGCGCAGCAGCAGAGCTACGTGACGACCCAGGCCGCGACCACCATGGGCGTCGCCACGCTCTACTCGCTCGACACCGCGACCACCGGCGTCGCAACCGCCGACATCCTCAACACTGGCGTCAAGGGCCTCTGACCAGCTGACGCGCGCTCCGCACCAGTTTGCTTCCCGACCACCTCGATCGCCTTCCACCTGAAAGGACCAAGCCATGGCATTCCCGACCTCAGTCAACAATCAGATCACCGATTCCGTCACCCAGGCCAACACCAAGGTGCTCGGCGACGCGCCGGCGATCGCGATGGGCAACCTGTTCCAGGCGACCGCGCAGGCGCTGGCGAACGCCGCCCACAACGCCACCAACTCGCAGCAGCAGAGCTACGTGACCGCGCAGGCGGCAACGACCATGGGCGTCGCCACGCTCTACTCGCTCGACACCGCCGCCACCGGCGTCGCCACCAAGGACATCCTGTCGTCCTGACGCAGCACGAGCGCGGGACCGGTCACGCCCGATCTTGGCACGCGCCTAACGATCCCAGGGAGCTGGTGAGATGGCATTTCCCACGGCAGTCAACAGTCAGATCACGGACTCCGTGACCCAGAGCAACGTCCAGGTGCTCGGTACGGCACCCGCGATCGCGATGGGCAACCTGTACCAGGCGACGGCGCAGGCGCTGGCGAATGCGGCGCATAACGCCACCCTGGCGCAGCAGCAGATGTACGTCACTGCCCAGGCAGCGACGACGGCAGGCGTCGCGCTGCTGTATTCGCTCGATACGGCGTCGACCGGACTGGCGACGTCGACCATCCTGAAGAGCTAGGCATCGTCCCGCGTGACGCCTGGCCGATCGAGAGACGACCCTACGTCAACAGCACTCGCAAAGGAGAGACATCATGGCATTCCCGACCGCCGTCAACAGTCAGATCACCGACTCCATCAGCCAGGTGAACACCAAGGTGCTCGGTGATGCGCCGGCCGTCGCGATGGGCAATCTGTTCATCGCCACCAGCCAGGCGCTGTCCAACGCGGCCCACAACGCGACCAACAACCAGCAGCAGTCCTACGTGACGATGCAGGCCTCGACCACGCAGGGCATCTCCACGCTGCTGACGCTCGATACCGGGACGACCGGCATCGCCACCGAGAAGGTGCTCGGCCTGGTGTAGCAGGCCGTCCATCGACGGTGCCGCCGGCTAGCCGCAGGCGTGCGCGCTGCCAACGGAGCGGTTCGCCGTGCCAACTGCATCCGCATCGCTGACGGCCGTGGTCGACGGCAACGTGGTCAATGTCGGGCTCGCGCCATCCGTCGCCATGGGGATGACCTATGTGGCGATGGCCGACAGCCTCGGGCTCGCGATGGCGAACGCCGCGGCCAATCAGCAACGTGGCCAGGTCCTGGCCGGCGCGGCGCTCGCGCAGGTCCTGGCGATGATCATCGCGCAAGGGAGCTCGTGACATGAACGATCCGGGGACGGTCAACAGCCAGATCATCGACTCGACCACCGGCGTGGTCACGCTGCTCACCGGGCAGTCTCCCTCGCAGGCCTTCGGGCTGCTCGACGCCGTGATGGTCGAGACGCTCGGCATGGCGATGCACAATGCCATCGGTCGCCAGCAGGGCGCGAGCGTGATCGGCTCGGCAGCGGTGACGGCGGCCTGCGCCAAGATGCTGTCGGTGCCGTTTCCGATCGCACCGCCGCCCGTGCCGAAGCCTCCGCCGCCCTCGGTCGATCCGCTGCCCGGACCGCCGCCCAACACCTCGCCCAGCGCGGCGGTCGCCGCGGCCTTCGCCGAAGCGGAAAGCGCGGTGACGGCCCTGAAGATGCAGGCCAGCGCGGCCTCGAACCTCGCGCAGACCGCGACCGCGGATCTCAACCAGATCGTCGCCGATGCCGGCGGCACGGCGCCGTCGGCCCCGCCTACGCCGGGCACCTCGATCGCCAACGCCTATGCCGATGCCGAGACCGCGATCGATACGCTGAAGGCGCAGGCCGCGACCGCAAACAGCCTGGCACAGACCGCGCAGGACGATCTCAACAAGCTGATCACCGAGGCCGGCGGCACGCCGCCGGCTCCGCCCAAAACCTGATCGCCTCCGGCCAGGCCCCGGGCCGGACAACCTGACGAGACCATCATGATCCGGGATGCCGCTCCCCTGCCGCGGCGGCCGGTTCGGTTGAGGAAACGCAGATGCCGAGCAATGTCGACGCCCAGATCATCGACGTGATCAACCAGGTCCAGAAGGCGACCATGGCGCCGCAGGTCGTGCTCACCAGCGGCGCTGGCAAGGCCTATCAGTCGGTGGCGCAATCGGCGGCAATCGCGATCCAGGATGCGGCGGACGCCCTGCGCAACGTCTCGACCATCGCCACCACCGCCTCCGGCGTCGCCATGGCGCAGCTGCTGGCGACCGGCGAGCCGAAATATGCCGAAGCGCTGGTGACGGCGCAGGGCATGATGAAATCGGCGACGGAGGACTTCGCGCAGATCGGCGCCGCCGCCTCCACCATCCTCAAGAACTTCCCGTCGGGGTGATGTCATGACGGTGACGGTCGCAAACAGGCTGATCCAAGGCCGCGGCGGCCTCTCCGAGATCGGGGCGGTGGTCCTGGCGTTCATCGACGGCGGAGTGCAATGGCTGGACTGGGCGGTGCGCGCGCCGACCGCGAGCTACAGCTTCCCGGACGAAACCAGCATGATGGCCGAGATCCAGGACGGGCTGCACGGCTCGCCGCTAGCGCTGCTGCCCGGCCTGTGCCTGCAGGTCAGTCCGGTCAAGCTGCTGACCTTCAATCTCGGCGACCTGCGCACGCTCGCGAAGGCGGAGACCGGCGCACAGGATGCGGCGACGGCGAGCCAGACCGAGAGCATCCTCAGTGCCCACGGCATACGTGGACAATCGGACCTCGCCGCGGTCCCGGCCCTGCTCACGCAGCTCGGCGTCGCGGCAGCGCCCGTGTTCCAGTGCCTCGGCCTCAACGAGACCATCGCGCTGTGGGAGCTCATCGCGCTGCCACAGCCGCAGGACGGCAACCCCGACATCCGCAACGACGCGGCGGCATTCGCCGTGCAGCAGGCCCGCACGCCCGACGAATTTTGCGACTACTACCGCATCTACATGGCGCTGACGGCCAAGCTCAAGAGCGCCGCCAGCTCCGCCGATCAGCGCCTCTCACAGGCCAATGCCGCGGTGCAGACGCTGCTGCCGCTGATGTTCGGTGCGCTCGACTGCCCGCAGGTCAAGGGCCTGGTGCCGCCGCACGAGGTCGCGGCCGCCGTCAACAATTGGCTGCGCCAGGGCCGGCGGCTCGGCTTCGCCCGGCTGTCGGAGGGCGTCTGCCGCATCATCGAGAGCACGACCTTCACGCAGGAGACCGGCGCGGCCGCCCAGCAGGTCGTCACGCTGTATCTCGCCAACGCCCAGTCGTTCCTGTCCGCCAACCATCCCAAGACCGGCCGGATCAGTCAGGATGGTCGCTCCTGCATCCTGCCGACGCAGTCGGGCAACCTCTACGCCGAGCTTTACCTGGGCGCCGACGGCGACATCACCTTGCGCCAATTCCGGCGGATCGCACCGCCCGCCGAAAAGAGCTGACATCCGAGAGGCAGGCCATCATGAGCGAGCAGCAGCAGATCCCGACCTCGTCGTCCGAGAACGAGCCCGACATCCTGCTCGACAATCCCTATGCCGGACCGATGCTGCCCGAAGCCTTCGTCGAGCAGATCGAGGAGCAGTCGGCGGCAGACCTCGCCCGCCATGCCGAGCTCGAAGCCGAGCTGATCGAGAGCGGCGCCGACGAGGTGGTCGCGATCGAGCAGCAGGTGGAGACGGCGGAGGACGAGACCGTGAGCGAGATCGACGAGCCGGCCGCGCCTCCGCTGTCGTCCCATTCCATCCATCAGATCGAGCACCGCCTCGCCGAGGCCGCGCGGGCGATCGCCGCGGCTCAGCACGCCTTCAACGAAGCGGTCGGCCGGACGGCTGCCGCGATGGAGCGCAAGATGGCAGCGACGCAGGCAGCCATGCTGTCGCGCCGGCCGCAGGTCGAGCCGCTGCCTCCTCCCATGGAATACGCCTCGCCCACGGTCGAGACCGCCGAACAGGCCGTCGCAGCCTCGATCATCGCCACGCGCCAGGCCACGGGCTTCACCGACCGCCAGCTGTCGGCAATGGCCGCCGCGGGCCGCGCCATCATCGCCGAGGCCCAGGAGGCCGCCGAGCAAAGCGTCATCGCCGCCGAACGCTCCATCGGCGCCGCGATGGCCGCGAGCCAGCCGCCGATACAGCGCACCGCAGCAGCATCCTGAGCTGGCGCGCCGCGGACGGAGAACACGACGCATGCCCGGCACGCTCTGCGACAAGGATGACGCGGCCCTCGAGGCCCTCGGGCTGATGGCGAGAACGGTCACGGAGATCATCGCGCAATCGCAGCCGCCCGCTCCGGTCACGATCGACTATGTGAACGACCATCACGACCTGACGATCCGGTGGGTCCGGAAAGGACCAGAATTGCCGCTCTACTGGCCTCCCTATCCGGACGCCATCGCGGCGCTCAGCGCGCGGGAGAGCTCCGCCAAACAACGCCAGCTGCGCTCAAGCCTGCTGATGGAGCAATATTTTCGGATCGAGACGGGTCCACTTCCGCCCGGAGGAGATGCGCAGAACGCTCGTGACAATGTCAATGCGCAGTCGAAGCAGCTGTACGAGGTCGTCGAAGCCTACAAAAAGGGGGGCGATCTCATCAATATCGGTGCCCGCGCACAAGATATCGCAAAGGAGTTCGTGAAGATCTGCCAATACCTCATCGACCTCGATCCGAGCATGCAGACCATCACATGTCTGCAGACCTGCATTCAAATGTGCAAGGCGGTGCCGGTCGAATGCGCGAAGATCAAACCAGGCGCCTTAGTTGACGAAGCGCGCGCCGCCGCCGGCACCTGCCTGAGAAATCTCACTGCCGTAAGCGACGCACTGCACAGCATCGTCCACGGCTTCTGCATCGTGACCAACAACGAGGCCATACCGCACTTCTTCCTTCTGCGTCTTCTCGTTCCCTATAGCCTTCTCGTAAGAAGGAGCGAAGACGGCATCTACCGCAGCATTGCAAGCTCCCAACTGACGAAGCTCATGCACAATGAGCAGGATTGGCTGTTCAAGCTGCTGCAGCGGATGATCGCCGCCTTGTCACGTGAGCTCGACGGCAAGGTCGTCTTCTTCCTTAAAGGCGGTCGCGGCCTGGCCTATCTCCTGGGCACGCCCGAGCGCGGTGAAAACGACTGGGACACGCAGATCCTCATCGATCCCTATCTGCCTCCGGGCGAGTGGTGGCAACTCTACGAGCGGACTCGCGCCATTGTCGACAACATGCTGCTGCGCGACAACTTCATATTCTCCGCCAATCTGATGGCCAATGCCCCCTCCCTCATCGTCTCCACGGAGACCTATGCAAGGACAAGGGCCAGCTCGGTCGAGACCCTCGACAAGGTGATCGACAACGTCTTCGTGCTCGCCTGGCAGGACACGATCGACGAGAATGCCTTGAGTCTGGATCCGTTGCTTTCGCTGGAAAGCGTCTGGCGCGAGATCGCCGACAAGCCGTCAGGCAGTTGCAAGGCGGAGCTGATCGACGTCGGCATTCCGCGCTACTATACGATCGAGCTCCTGCAACAATGGCGGCATGTCCGCCGAAGCATCAAAACGGTCAATGGCGTTCCGTATCCGGGCGCCAGCTACTTCATCGACGATCTGATCGACGTCATCCGGGAGTCCGACGCCGGCATATCCCCCTCGGCGAACAAGCGTGAGACGCGGCTGGCGCGGCTGCTGGAGGTCTTGGGCACGGACGATGCGCAGTTCTACGTGGCATGGGAACAAGGGTTCGTAACGACCGCCGGGCTCGTCTTGTGCCAGCAGCAGGTCTCCCGTGTCGGTCTCCCGCGCATTCGGAATCTCGCGTGGATTTTGCTCGGCCAGTTCTGCGTCGCCTACGAGCTCGCACTCGATCCCGGGCTTGCCGAGGCATTCGATGTCGTGAACAGCGCGACGCTCAAGGATCTGATCGATGGCATGTCCAGCGAGAGCGAGATCAAGCAGGCAGGACTGGTGTTCAAGTGGTGTGACGCCGTCTCCGCCATGATGGTCACGCATCTCGCGGAGCGCGGGAGATTCGTCCTGAGCCAGAACGCGGCCATCTTCGGGCTCACGGCCCAGGTTGCCGTCGCACCGAAAGTGCTGGCCGTGGCGGAAGGAAGCTATGCCGCCAATCTCCACCGTCTCTTCGCGTCACCGACGATCGAGGGCAACGTCATTCCCGCCGAATTTGCCGCCATCGACCTGCACTACGAGACATGTGTGAGCGAAAGCGAGATCTCCGACTCGCAGCTCACCAGCTTTGCCCAGATGGTCGAACAGGCTGCCAGCCAGATCCCGGCCTTCGGAATCGTCGGCAAGATCGCCCCCCTCAACACCGTCAATGTGTTTGCCAAGACATCCCTGCCACTGGGCACGACCAGCTACTGCCCACTGTTGATCCGCTTCTCGCTGCGTCCGCGCCTCAGCAGCAATATCGTTCTCAACCGTGTTGGACCGCTCGCCGTCTTGGGTCTGCTCGAGCTGATACCCTGGTGCCGTGGGCGCGCAGCCGATGTCGGTGAATGGGCGACGCGCTGGAAGCTCGCAGAGACGCTCGGCACGTTGATCGCGATGGAGGCCGCGGTCCTCGCAAGGCCGCCCCGACAGCTCAGGGCAAGGCTCT
Source organism: Bradyrhizobium sp. SZCCHNR1002 (assembly GCF_032381435.1). Classification (NCBI taxonomy): domain Bacteria; kingdom Pseudomonadati; phylum Pseudomonadota; class Alphaproteobacteria; order Hyphomicrobiales; family Nitrobacteraceae; genus Bradyrhizobium; species Bradyrhizobium sp. SZCCHNR1002. The sequence continues at coordinate 143,221 of NZ_JAUHIS010000001.1, read as the reverse complement.
GAAAAGCGGCGCCGCCTCTGCGCAGGCAAGGGGACGGCGTCGCACATGAACTGAACGCGCCGGGAGCGATACCGCCTCCCTCGATCGTTCCACCAAGGACTGACGAACATGGTCAAGGTCGTCATCATCGGCGGCGGCTGCGCAGGGCTCGGGGCAGCTCAATTGTTGCTGAAGAACAAGCAACACGTCACTCTGGTCGACGCCTACGAGCGCTTCGGCGGCCGCGCCTGGACCCGGCCGGATCAGGGGTTTCCCTTCGATCTGGGACCGCAGTTCATTCAGGACCCCGAGGTCAATCCGTGGACCGGGATCGCGAAGTCGCTGGACTTCGAGCTGCTTCCCCGCGACGACAAGGCCGCCGGGACGTACTACCGCGTCCAGCTCGACGGCGTCTGGCAGAACAGGCTTGGTACCCCTGGGATCAACGAGGTGCAAACGCTGCTGGATGAGAGCTACGCGGCGGCTATTCAGTCCCGCAACGCCGCTCCGATCGCCCAATCCCCCACGTCGGGCGCCGATGCCGCGCTTGCGCTCGGCTCCAGCCAATATGGATCGATCGCGGAATCCGCCGAGCCCTGGCAATATATCGCGGCCGACCGGGAGCGACAGGCTGAAGGCAGCGGCGAGGTTCTGTTCGTCGAGAACGGCATCGGCACCCTCGTCGACGCCTATGGGCGCAGCCTGCAAAAGAGCTTTCCCGACACGCTGACGCTCCACCCCGCGACCGTCGTCTCGGCCGTCCGGCTGCTGACTGCCGAAAATCGTGTGCGGATCTGCGCCGGCGAGCAGGTGGTCGGCGACTACGACTACTGCATCGTCACCGTGCCCTGCAGCGCAATCGCCGGCATTGCGTTCGAGCCGCCGTTGACCTTCGAGCGGACCACCGCCCTGACCTATGTGCTGCTCGGATCCTACAAGAAGGTCGCGTTCTGTCCGAAGCAGATGCCGGACGCGATCGCGCCGAGCTGCGACTACTATGTCCACGACGGCGCACTGGGAGGCTGCTGGCAATATTTCCGCCTGCCGACGGCGCCGCAGGCGTTGATCTGCGTGGCCTCCGGCAACTTCGCTCACATGCTCGACAGGATGGACGACGAGACGGTCGTTGCCGCGCTGTTCAAGGTCCTGAATGCAGCCTACGCGCCCGCGGAGATCGTCCCCCTCCAGAAACCCATGCTCACCAACTGGTCGATGCAGCCTCACATCCGCGGCGCCTACTCGTTCACCCGCTACGACGGCGGCAATGCCAACGATCCGACGGCGCTGAATGCGCGGCTGGAGCTCGGCAAGCCGCATGGCGGGGGACGAATCCTTTTCGCCGGCGAAGCCACCTGGGTGGACGCCTACGGCACGATTCACGGCGCCTTCTACTCGGGTGAACGAGCCGCAACGACGATTTTGCAGAAGGCCGGCTGGGCCTGACGCGCCAGCCGATGGACCATTGATCGACTGATACGAAACTCTGGGAGACTTCCATGCCGAACCTTCCCATGGCCGTCATACGCCGGCTGTTCAGCTACGAGCGGACACGGAACGGGCAGCAGGTCCCGAACACCATCACCGGTCCGCTCTATCAGTATGCGTGCTGGAACTGGGTGCTCAGCGGCGGAACGCTGACCGTTGACGACTTCAAGAGCAACAGCAGCATCATCGCAAACGTGCTGAACACGGACGCGATGGGCTATCCACTGGGCATCAAGCAGGATGCCGCTCAGCAATATCCGCAGGAGGGAAACGCCGTCGATCTCCAGCGCATGGCGGCGTTGTTGCGGGAGGCAACCATGGAAGGACCTGAGCTCGAACAGGACTGCGCGCCCCAGACGGAGTTTCTCGAATGTCTCGTCCGCATCATGCTTCGCGTCAACGGGCTCGAACCGATTCCGTTCGATGCCGACAGCCGCTACAACGTGATCGTCCGCAGCAAGAACTGGTGGAACACCGATCATTGGGCTCTCAGGCTGTATCTCGGGCCAGCGGCCAAGCAGCAGATTCAGACGGTGCCGGATTGGCCGCTGATGTTCTCATGTTCGAAGGTGTGGGATGAAGACCTCGCCTTCGTCGCCGTGACGATTGCCGGACTGCATCAGAACCAGGTCGATCAACTGGCGACCGTGCCGTACTCGACGTGCCGCGGCTGGGTGATGCGGACGAAGAAGGAGGGAGGAAGCTTTCCCTTCGTCTGTCAGGCCCCGATCCGTTCCGGCTCGGGGCAATGCGGCCGATGCGGCTTCGTCGCCTGCGAGGCGCATCTCGGAAGCTACGACGAGGCCGGCGTATTCCACTGGGGCACGCAGGATGACGGCCACTACAAATGCCAACGCTGCGGTGAGGGCATCGTCCATGTGCTGGCGCTGGAATGACTCCGGCCGCGATCACCGATGTCGCGCCCAGCTGCAACCCAGGCGATGGCGTGCCGAGTCCCGCTTGAGACCGCAAGGCAGCTTTGCGCCTCGAGGACCAGATCATGAATGAGAAAGAATTTTGTGAAGGCCTGCTGGCCTGGGCCAACGACCGCGGCATCGCCGGCCTGCAGCTGGTGACGGCGCTCGATGATGGAGGCTACGAGGCTTGGCTACAGGCCGATCTCGCAGGATATCTCAAGGCCAAATACAAGGGACAGATAGCCCGCGAGCAGAGCGTCTACCATCAGGAGAGTTGGCGGGTCGATCTCCTGCTCAACCCCGAATTGTTGACGAAGTATCAAATTCTCGTCGAGATCAAGGCTCAGACGGCAAAGCAGAGTGCGCCGACCTTCATGTCGGAGGTCGAGAAGGATCTCAAAAAGCTGGACGAGGGCCGCCGCAACATCTACGTGGACAGCGGCGCCTTCATGCTCGCGGTCACCATCGAAAAATCCGCGGATGATGGCATGTCTGGCTGGAAGCCGGACGACGTCAACTACATCTTCAACCGCGTGCTGTCGGTCGGCGGCATCGCCTTCTATCTCGCATTTTCGGGCAGCGAGGGGGAATGGCGAGCCGCCAAGGAGATCGACAAATCCGCGATCGACAAATCCGCGATCGGCAAGACCACGATGGAGAGCATGCCCAAGGTCGGCACACCGCGGGTCAATCAGCAGCTCTTCGGCCCGGGTGACAGCTTCTGAGAGCATCCGCGGCTGGACGCGTAATACCCTCTTCTCCCAGGCCGCCCTCCGAGGCCGCTGTCATACTCCGGACCGGTCGATGACGACCATGCGCCGGCGCCGCGCGGTCCTTCGGAGACGAACCAGGCGGCAGCGCCGCGGCTCGCTTGGCGGATCATCGTCGAACACGCTCGATCCTGCTGACGAACGCAAGGCGGATCTCGACGGCGACGCATCAGCGAGCAGCCGCGTCGGATGCGATACGCGCGAACCTGCAACGGACGACTTTGATCGCGATAGCGCTCCCTGATGGGCCGCGGCCCGTGGCACTGGGACGGGGCTGCGGGCCGAACCGGGCGCCGGCACAGCCGCGAACACGTCCGAGAACAGGTCTTCGCCTGGGCTCAGACCTGCCACCGGCCGGGACCGACGCGACGTCTCGGAAGAGCGCTCAGCGAAGATGTCGCCTCCATCCGGGCTCAGGCCTGCCGACCCTTCAGCAAGCACCTTCACAGGACGCGGTGCGGCCGGCAGTCGTGTCTGACGGGTTGCACCCTGCGGAAGCGAGCCAAGGCCGCAAACGCGACCGGGCACCGACACATCCGATCCCAGATCCGAGAAGAGATCGCCATGTCGGCTTCGATCCGGGACGGACCGAGCCCGATGCGGCATCCCGGACCGTGGTTCATCGAACACTCCGGCGGCTTGCGGCTCAAAGGCATCGAACGCTGATGATCGATCGGACGATGTGGATCGTCGCGCGCCCGGGGTTTGCGATCTCGTCGAAGCTTCTGCTTCACTGCCGTCGAACACACTCTGGCTGGACGACATCTGCGACCTCCGAAATCTCGCGCGAGGGTTGCTTCACTTGGCATTATCTCCCTGAGCACGACGGCTGACAAGAACTCTCTGATGACGACAATGGCGATGGCCACGCGAGGCCGATGGACATGTCTCACTCCGCCGCCATGCGCCGGTACTCGCGCGGGGTGCGGCCGACCTGGCGGCGGAAGTATTTCTCGAAATGGCTGAGATCGGCGAAGCCGACCTGCAGCGCCACGTCGGTGATCGGCTGCCGCGCATTGGTGGCCAAGAGCTCCTTGGCTTTCTCGACCCGGATGCGCGACAGCATCGCCTTGCATGATGTCTGCAGGCTATGGCGAAACAGGAAGCTCAGATGCGACTGGCTGACATGGGCCTGTCTTGCCAGCGTGTCGAGCCGGATTGGCTCGGCGTAATGGTCGACCAGATAGATCAGAGCCTTGCGGAGGTTGGGATGCAGGCGCGACAGCGCCTTCACGTCCTTGTTGAGCACGTGATGGACCCAGTCGTCGGGCCCACCGCCATCCGACACCGGCACTGGCGCGACCATCGGCTCGAGAACGGCCTCGGGTGCCGGCGGCGCCATGACCACGGGCGTCGCCGGCGCCGCGGCCTGCTCCGCCTGCGCGTGGAGCGCCGGAAAATAGCGCCTGACGTCGTCGGCGCGGATCCTGGCCCGTCCGGTCATCACCGCCAGCCGGGCGATCACGCGCTCCACCTCGAATGCGTTCTCGGGCCAGGCATAGCTGCGGCACAGTTCGAGCATCTCCGCACTGATCTTGTCCTCTGCGCGGTGACCATGTCCCTCGAGGGCGGCGATCACCAGCGGCTCGATGTCATCGTTGCGCTCGCGCAGCGGCGGCACGCTGACCGGGAGGAAATCCAGCTCCGCCAGCAATTGACGTGCGAAGGCACGCTCGGCCACCAGCCGGGGCAGATCGCCGCTGGCGGACGCGATCACGCGCACCCGCGTCGTGCTGGAGACGTCGAGCCATTGTCCGAGACGGGAATGCATGTATTGCGGCAGCTCGTTCTGCAGGCCCGGCGCCAGCATGTCGATGTCGCTGAAGAACAGCGTGCCGCCCTCGGCCTGCCGAAACCAGTCCTGCGGCGCCCCGCGCGGCTGGGCGCAATTGACCTGCACGAACGGCAGATCGCGGCGCGGTCCACAGCAATGGATGGCGGCCGCCAGATACGGCGTCTCGGTTCCGAACTCGCCCTGCAGCAGGCAAGGCAGATCGCTGTGCGAGGCCTTCTCGACGAAAATTTCCAGGTTGCGCACGGCATCGCTGGCGCCGACCAGCAACAGCGAGCGGCCGAGGCGCTGCCGCGCCCATTCGCAGACCTCGTAGCGCTTCACCACGAAGGCGAGTTGGCGCGCGCAATCCGCCAGCGCCTCAGAAAGGTCCGACCCGCTCCGCCGCCGGTCCCAGGCCAGGTTCAGGCGGCCGATCCCCACATCGGCATAGACCAGCGGCACTGTGACGGATGGCGTCGGTTCGAGCCGCCACTCCGGCGCCCGTCGCGGCTCGCGCTCGGAGGCCGCCGCAGCACCGCCATCCCGCTCGCTGAGCCAGTCCTGCACCGTCTCGGTCCCGGATCTCGACAGCACGATGCGCCCGAGATCGGCGACCGCGATCTCAACCGTCGCTGCGCGCGACAACTCGGCCAGCCGCTGCGCATAGCTCACGAGGAAATCGGCGACCTCCAGATACGGCCGGCTCATCCTGGCCAATTCCCGCCAGGCGTGATCGCCAGCTTCGGGTCCCCTCTGATCCTTCATGATCGTGCTGACGGCACCGGAAATGCGTGTCGACCCAACACGGCAAACTCGCCCCTGCTGCCGCAGACCTCGTCGATGCCGCTCCCGAGCAGAACACGCCTCGTCATGGCATGCCCAGATATGACGCAGCTGGCGGGCACACCGTGTTCGTCGAATACGCTCACCGATCCTCGCCCCTTCACATGACGGGCAGAAGGAAGCATACACAATTTTAGATTGCGTATGAACGGCCTCACTATTAATGATCAAATCGTCTTGATAGCGGCGACGCCATGACGCAGCCGTCAAGCCTGCGGGCGCGGCTGGTAGATTGCGACGTGACGGCAATGGGCCAGCGGCCGATCGCCGTCCGCAACCACCAGCGCGTCGATCTCGACGAAGCGGTGGCCCTTCTTGTCGTAGTTGGCGGTCACCCGTCCCCGCGCCGTGATCTCGTCGGTCTCGGCGATCGCCGCCAGCAATTGCATCCGGCTGCCGACGTGGATCCACGGACCGAGCACGACGTTGTCGACCAGCAGCCGGTTCATCATCCGCTGCAGCATGCCGGGATGACCGAGCCGCTCGTTGGCATAGATCGGATCGCGCTCGCGAATCTCGTCGAGATACATCGTGGCCGCCTGCCCCGGCCAGGCGCGCGGCGCCGTGCCGAGCAGGCTACCGACCGCGAACGAGTCTGCGCCGATCGGCGGCCGCACGGCTGCGGGCGGAACATCGCGATAGTCCGCCAGCGTCACATCCGGCGGGGCCGTTGGCAGCGTTGCGGAACCGGTGGCGCAGAGCTGACCCTGACTGATCACCTCCAGGCCGAGCCCCTCCCCTTCCTCGCTCGCCCTGACTTCGGCGATCTCGCCGTCGTAGACCGGTTTGATGAAGCGCGACTCGATCAGGCCCCGTTCCAGGAACGCACGCCCCCAGCGCGCGACCGGCTGGTGCAGCATATAGGCCAGCACCTCGACGCCGGGCACAAGGCCGCCGGCGAAGCCGAAGCGGCGGGCCACGCCGTCGTCGTGCATCTTGTTCTCGGACTGCTTGGCCGTGTTGAACGCCTCGACCGCGTAAGGCGCGATTTCACCGGACATCCTTGCCTCCCTTCGACCCTTTTCGGCGATGGTAGCGGCAGGAAAGCCCCTGGCAAGCGCAGCGTTTGGCTCGCAATTCCCGGCTCGATGGAGTACCAACCGGCCATCCCGAATGAAGGCCCGATGACGACCGAAACCGCCCCAACCACCATCTATGTCGACGCCGACGCCTGCCCGGTGAAGGACGAAATCTACCGCGTCGCGATCCGGCACGGCCTGCCGGTGATCGTCGTCGCCGGCGGCTTCATCCGCGTGCCCGACGATCCCCTGATCACGCGCATCGCGGCCGGCAGCGGCATGGATGCGGCGGACGACTGGATTGCCGAGCGCACCGGTCTCGACGACATCGTCGTCACCGCGGACATTCCGCTGGCGAGCCGCTGCGTCAAGGCCGGCAGCGCCGTGATCGCGCCAAACGGCAAGCCGTTCACGGAGGAGTCGATCGGCATGACGCTCGCCGTGCGCAACCTGATGACCGATCTGCGCTCCTCCGGAGAGGTCACCGGCGGCCCGCGCTCGTTCACGCCGCGCGACCGCTCCACGTTCCTCTCCACCCTCGACACCACGATCCGCCGCGTGCAGCGCCAACGCGCCGCGCGGGTCCAGCAACAGAGCTAAGCGACATGGCGCCGCCCCTCATCCAGTTGAAAGACATCCGCCTGACCTTCGGCGGCACCGCGCTGCTGCAAGGCGTGGAGCTCTCCGTCTCGCCCGGCGAGCGCGTCTGCCTGATCGGCCGCAACGGCTCAGGAAAGTCAACGCTGCTCAAGATCGCCGCGGGTCTGGTCGATTGCGACAGCGGCACGCGCTTCGTGCAGCCCGGCGCCACCGTGCGCTATCTGCCGCAGGAGCCGGACTTCTCCGGCCATGCGACGACGCTCTCCTATGTCGAGGCCGGGCTCGGGCCTGGCGACGATCACTATCAGGCGCGCTATCTCGTCGAGCAGCTCGGATTGACGGGCGAAGAAGACCCCGCGCACGTCTCCGGCGGCGAGGCGCGCCGCGCGGCGCTTGCGCGCGTGCTCGCGCCCAATCCCGACATCCTGCTGCTGGACGAGCCGACCAACCATCTCGACCTCACCACCATCGAGTGGCTGGAGAACGAGCTCGACGGCCGCCGCTGCGCGCTGGTGCTGATCAGCCACGACCGCCGCTTCCTGACCAATCTGTCGCGCGCCACCGCCTGGCTCGACCGCGGCCAGATCAAGCAGATCGATCGCGGCTTCGCGGCCTTCGAGGCATGGCGCGACGAGGTGCTGGCGGAGGAAGAGCGCGAGCAGCACAAGCTCGACCGCAAGATCGTCAACGAGGAGCATTGGCTGCGCTACGGCGTCTCCGGCCGGCGCAAGCGCAACGTCAAGCGGCTCGCCAATCTGCATGCCCTGCGCCAGCAGCGCCGCGATTATCGCGGCACCGCGGGCGCCGCCAATCTCGCCGCCGCCGAGGCCGACAAGTCCGGCAAGCTGGTGATCGAGGCGAAGGGCGCATCGAAGAGTTATGGCGATCGCAAGATCGTCGACAATTTCTCCATCCGCATCCAGCGCGGCGACCGCATCGGCATCGTCGGCCCCAACGGTGCCGGCAAGACCACGCTGGTCAACCTGCTGACCGGCGGCAGCGAGCCCGACAGCGGCAGCATCCGGCTCGGCGTCAATCTGGAGACGGCGACCCTCGACCAGCACCGCGAGAGCCTTGACCCGCGCACCACGCTCGCCGAGGCGCTGACCGGCGGCCGCGGCGATCACGTCATGGTCGCCGGCAAGCCGAAGCACGTCGTCGGCTACATGGAGGATTTTCTGTTCTCGCGTGAGCAGATGCGCACGCCGCTGGAGGTGCTTTCCGGCGGCGAGCGCGGCCGGCTGATGCTGGCCCGCGCGCTGGCCAAGCCGTCGAACCTCTTGGTGCTGGACGAGCCAACCAACGATCTCGACCTCGAGACGCTGGATGTGCTCGAGGACATGCTCGGCGACTACGAGGGCACCGTCATCCTGATCAGCCACGACCGCGACTTCCTCGACCGCGTCGTCACCTCGGTGATCGTGCCCGAGGGCAACGGCAAATGGCAGGAATATGCCGGCGGCTACAGCGACATGCTGGTTCAGCGCGGCGCCGATCTGAAGCGCGAGCACGCCAAGAAAGCCGAAGACAAGGCGGCTGAAGAAAAGAAGGACACCAAGCCGGCGGCAGCTCAGCCCGCGAGTACGCCGAAGCGCAAGCTGTCCTTCAACGAAAAGCACGCGCTGGAAACATTGCCGAAGACGATCGCCAAGCTGCAAGGAGAGATCGCCAAGCAGCAGGCCGTGCTCGCCGACCCCGCACTCTACGCCAAGGACCGCAAAAAATTCGATGCCGCGTCCCTCGCCATCGCCACCTCGCAAGCCGAACTCACCGCCGCCGAAGACCGCTGGCTGGAGCTCGAAGTGCTGCGCGAGGAGATCGAGGGCGGATGACGCTGCCGTAGGGTGGGCAAAGGCGCGCACGCGCCGTGCCCACCGAATCCTTGCGCAACAGAAGACGGTGGGCAAGCTTCGCTTTGCCCACCCTACGATTGATGGCACACGCTGCCACCGTTGATGATGGAGCTAACAACATGACGACCCTGCTCGCCGCCAAAATCGCCCGGGAGTACGGCACGCCCTGCGCCGTCATCGACATGGACAAGGTGGAGCGCAACATCGCGCGCATCCAGGCGCAATGCGACTCTGCCGGCGTGGCCAACCGGCCGCATATCAAGACGCACAAGAGCCCGGTGCTGGCCAAGCTGCAGATCGAGGCCGGAGCGCAGGGCATCACCTGCCAGAAGATCGGCGAGGCCGAGATCATGGCCGACGCCGGCATCGCCAACATCCTGATCAGCTACAATCTGATCGGCGAGGAGAAGATGGCGCGGCTTGCCGCGCTGCAGGCCAAGGCCGATATGACCGTTGCCGCTGACAACGCGACGGTCATTGCCGGCCTGCCGCAGGCCGCCAAGCAGTCGGGCCGCGCGCTCTCGGTCGTCGTCGAATGCGACACCGGCCGCAAGCGCGCCGGCGTCGAGACGCCCGCCGAGGCGATCCAGCTGGCGCGGCAGATCAAGGCCAGCGACGGCCTGCGCTTCGCCGGCTTCATGCTGTATCCGACCGAGAGCGGCTGGGACGAGGCGCAACGCTTTTACGACGAGGCGCTGGCCGGCGTGCGCGCCGAAGGTCTGGAGGCCAGCATCGTCTCGACCGGCGGCTCGCCGAACCTGAAGAATCTTGGCAAGCTCGAGGGCGCCACCGAGCACCGCCCAGGCACCTACATCTACAACGACCGCATGCAGGTCGCCGCCGGCGTTGCCACCTGGGATGACTGCGCGCTGCACATCTACTCCACCGTCGTCAGCCGCGCCGCGCCCGAGCGCGGCATCCTCGATGCCGGCTCGAAGACGCTGACAACGGACACGGGCGGCCTCGATGGCCACGGCCTGATCCTCGAGCACCCGGAAGCGAAGATCGCCCGCTTCGCCGAGGAGCACGGCTTCCTCGACCTCTCCCGTAGCAACACGCGCCCCAATGTCGGCGACGTCGTCCGCATCGTGCCGAACCACGTCTGCGTCGTCGTCAACATGATGGACGAGGTCGTGATGGTCCGCGGCGAAGAGATCCTGGGCACGCTGCCGGTCGCGGCGCGCGGCAAGCTGCGGTAAGGGCGCAACCCTCTCTACCCGTCATTCCGGGGCAGCCGCGCCAGCGGCTGAGCCCGGAATCCATACGCCCGATCGTGGTTATGGATTCCGGGTTCGCCCTCAGGGCGCCCCGGAATGACAGCGATGTTCGTAGCTGGCCGCGCGGCAAATCGTAAGCTGGGCAAAGGCGGCGGCTGTAGTACTGCGTCATACGCAAGTCGCGATGACGTGCCCACCGTATTGCCGCCGAATACGCCGATCGATGGTGGGCACGCTGCGCTTTGCCCACCCTACAAATTAAGCCACTTCAACGCGCCCTTCCCTGCGGCAACGCCGGTCGCGAACGAGGCTTGCAGCAGATAACCGCCGGTCGGAGCTTCCCAGTCCAGCATCTCGCCTGCGGCGAACACGCCCGGCAGTCGTCGCAGCATGTAGTCGGCATCGAGCTCATCACGCGCGATGCCGCCGGCGCTGGAGATGGCGCGGGCGAGGCCGGCGGTGCCTGTCAGCTTGATTGGTACGGCGTTGATCAGCGCCGCAAGGCGATCAGGCGACAGCGACGACAGAGCCGGGCCTTGTGTCTTCGCCGCCTCCTGCAGCAGACCGATCGCGACCGGTGACAATTGCAGCGACTTGCGCAGCACATTCGAAAACGACTGCTTGCCGCGCGGGGCCGAGAGCTTCTTGATCAGATCAGCGGCCTCGACATCGGGCCGCAGCGCGACGTGCAGCGTCGCCTCGCCATGAACAGCGATCGCCTCGCGCAACTCGGCCGACAGCGCGTAGACGGCGCCTCCCTCGACGCCGTTGCGCGTGATCACGGTTTCGCCGCGTCTGCTGTGCTCTCCGAACGACAACGCGATGCCCTTCAGCGGCTGGCCCTCGAAGCGGTCGCGGAAGATGTCGGACCAGGCGACGGTGAAGCCGCAATTGGCCGGACGGAGCGGCGCGATCGCGATGCCTTTCGCCGCGAGGATCGGCACCCAGCCGCCGTCGGAGCCGAGGCGCGGCCAGGAGGCGCCGCCGAGCGCGAGCACCGTCGCATCGGCTGCGATGGTATGTGGATCGTTTGGCGTTGCAAAGATGAGATGGCCCTGCTGGTCCCAGCCGGTCCAGCGATGCCGCAGTTCGAAGCGCACGCCCTGCGCGTCGAGCCGGCGCAGCCAGGCGCGCAGCAGCGGCGAGGCTTTCATCGCAACCGGAAACACGCGGCCCGAGGAGCCGACGAAGGTCGGCTGGCCCAACGCTTCGCACCACTCGCGAAGTTGTTGCGGCGAAAAAGCCTGGATGGCCGGCACAAGCCAGGGCGCGGCTTCGCGATAACGCGACAGGAATGCCGCCAGCTCTTCGCTATGCGTGAGATTGAGGCCCCCTCGCCCCGCCATCAGGAACTTGCGCGCTACCGATGGCATCGCGTCGTAGACGGTGACGCTGGCTCCGCCCTCGGCCAGCACCTCGGCTGCCATCAGCCCGGCCGGGCCGGCTCCGATGACGGCGATTTGTTTTGAAGATGACATGTCGCCAGTTTAGGCCGCGCCCGTCGTTATGCAAAAAGTCGTCATGCCCGGGCTTGACCCGGGCATCCACGTCTCTCCAAGCGTTCTGTGCCAAAAGTGATGGATGGCCGGGTCAAGCCCGGCCATGACGGCGGAGTGTGGGGCAGGCTTCGCGCCTTAAAGCTTGATCCCCAACCGGGCCGCGGCCTGCGAGACATATTTCTGCGTCTGCTCGAACGCACCCTGCAGGGCCCGCGCCTTCGACATGTCGCTGATCTCGGCAAAGTGCGCCGCGATCGCGTCCGGCGTCCACTCCTCCGGGGGCAGGTTGATGCCTTCGCTCTCCAGGATCTTGATGACCGCGAACGAGCCGGCGCCGGCGCCCATGATGGTGCGGGTGGGCGCGTCCTCGCCGAGGAGATATTCCACCGCCGGCGTGATCGATTCCGGCTTCATCAGCTGCAGCGCCTGCGGCGGCAGCAGTTCTTCGGTCATGCGGGTCGCGGCCGTCGGCGAGATGATGTTGACGCGGATGTTGGTCTTGCGGCCCTCCTCGGCCAGCACGTTCATCAGGCCGACCATCCCTGTTTTGGCCGCGCCGTAATTGGCCTGGCCGAAATTGCCGAATAGGCCGGAGGACGACGTCGTCAGCACGATGCGGCCGTAGTTGCGCTCGCGCATGCCGTTCCACACTGCCTTGCAGCAGTAGAAGCTGCCGACCAGATGCACGTCGAGCACCTTGGCGAAATCGCCGACCTCCATCTTGCCGAACGACTTGTCTCTGAGGATGCCGGCATTGGCGCACATGATGTCGACGCTGCCCCATTCCTTGGTGGCGCGCTCGACCATCGCGGTGACCTGCTCGAAGTTCGAGACGTCGGCGCCGTCGGCCATCGCGGTGCCGCCGGCCTTCCGGATCTCCTCGACCACGGTCTCCGCCGCGGTCATCGAGCCGCCGGTGCCGTCGCGCGCGCCGCCGAAATCATTGACCACGACCTTGGCGCCGCGGCTCGCCAGCCCCAGCGCATGCGCGCGCCCGAGACCATTCCCTGCGCCGGTGACGATGGCGACGCGTCCGTCGAATCTGATTGCCATGATGATCTGCCCTACGGTTTCAGCTCGTCATGCCCGGGCTTGACCCGGGCATCCATCCACTTCGAAAGACTCTCGGTCTTGATGGATCGCCGGGTCAAGCCCGGCGATGACAAAGAGTGGGGTTGTGACGAAGAGTGTTAGCTCAGATAGATCAGTCCAATCCAGTCGGCGACCAGCGCGGGCTTCTCCTCGCCCTCGATCTCGACCGTAACGTTGGTGCGCGACTGCAACTCCTTAGGCTTGCGCAGCGTGGCTTCCGCGAGCACAAAGCGGCCACGCACGCGCTTGCCTGATTTCACCGGCGAAATGAAGCGCAGCTTGTCAAAACCGTAATTGACACCCATCGCCGTGCCCTCGATCGCCGGCATGACCTCGTAGGACATGACCGACAGCAGCGACATCGTCAGAAAGCCGTGTGCGATGGTGGTGCCGAACGGCGTGGCCTTGGCCTTGCCAGAATCGACATGGATGAACTGATGATCTTCGATCACGTCGGCATAGGTATCGATCCTCTTCTGATCGAGCACGTGCCATGACGACACGCCGATCTCCTGGCCGACCATGGCCTGATAGGCTGCAAGCGAAATCGGCGGCTTCTTCCAGATCTGGTTCATGCGTTCCCTATACCTCGTGCCCGGACGGCCGCGTCTTCAACTCCGGGAAGTCCTCTTCCTTGAATTCCGTGCCGCGCAGATGGTCCGTGCGGTTGTCCTCGTGCTCGAGCCGGCGCAGCTGTACGCGGCGGATTTTTCCGGAGATTGTCTTCGGCAGTTCGCTGACGAGCTCGAGCCGGCGGATGCGCTTGAACGGTGCGAGACGCGCCTGCAGATGCTCGAAGATCGACAGCGCCGTCGCGCGCGATCGCTCCGCGCCTGATGTCAGCAACACATAGGCCTTGGGGATCGCGAGCCGGATCGGATCCGGGCTCGGCACGACGGCGGCCTCGGCCACTGCCTCGTGCTCCAGCAGCACGCTCTCGAGCTCGAACGGCGAGATGCGATAGTCGGAGGATTTGAACACGTCATCGGAGCGACCGACGAAGGTGAGGTAACCCTCTTCGTCCCGGAACACGACGTCGCCGGTGCGATAGCGCGTGCCGTCCGCGCCCGACAGCCTGCCGTCGTCGCCTTGATAGCCTTGCATCAGCCCGGCCGGACGCTCACCCGTCAGCGCCAAGGTGATCTCGCCTTCGCTCGCCAGATTGCCGTCGATGTCGGCAACCTCGACGCGGTAGCCCGGCAACGGCCGACCCATCGAGCCGATTTTCAGCTTCTGACCCGGCGAGTTGCCGCAGATCGCGGCGGTCTCGGTCTGGCCGTAGCCATCGCGAATCGTCAGCCCCCAGGCGGCGCGGACCTGATCGATGACCTCGGGATTGAGCGGCTCGCCGGCGCCGCACGCCTCGCGCAGGCTGACTTTGAAGTCGGCGAGATGCTCCTGAATGAACAGCCGCCACACTGTCGGCGGCGCGCACAAGGTCGTCACGCCGCAGCGCTTGATGATCGCGAGCAGCCCCTTGGCGTCGAAGCGCGGCTGGTTGACCACGAACACGGTCGCGCCGGCATTCCACGGCGAGAAGAAGCAGCTCCAGGCGTGCTTGGCCCAGCCCGGCGAGGAGATGTTGAGATGCACGTCGCCCGGCTGCAGCCCGAGCCAGTACATCGTCGAGAGATGGCCGACCGGATAGCTGCGATGGCTATGCCGCACCAGCTTCGGCTTGGCCGTCGTGCCGGAGGTGAAATACAGCAGCATCGGATCATCAGGCTGTGTCGGACCATCCGGCGTGAATGCCTCGGCGGCATCGGCCGCCTGCTCGAACGGCAGCCAGCCGGCCGATGTCGTCGTCCCCACGACGATCCGAACCAAATCATCCGCGCCGAGATCGGCGAACTTCGCGACCTGGTCCTGCGCGGCGACGACAGCCTTCGCGCGGCCACGCTCGAGACGGTCGCGCAATTCGTCGGTCGTCAGCAGCGTGGTCGCTGGAATCACGACCACGCCGAGCTTCATCGCCGCCAGCATCGTCTCCCACAGCGGCACGACATTGCCGAGCAGCAGCAGCAGATGATCGCCGCGCTTCAAGCCTTGCGCACGCAGGAAGTTGGCGACCTGGTTGGAGCGCCGCGACAGCGCGGCGAAGGACAGCTTCGTCTGGCGATCCTGCGCGGCATCGAAGATCCACAGCGCGGTGCGCTCGCGGCTCTCGGGATCGGAGGCGAGCTCGGCATCGAACCAGTCGAGCGCCCAGTTGAACGGCACCGGATCGGGCCAGCGAAAACCCTTCACGGCGGCATCGTAGTCGGTGCGATGCGCCAGCAGAAACGCGCGTGCGTCCTTGAATGTCGTCATCAATTGGTCCCGGCGAGCTTGCGGACGTGCTGAATGATCCCCGAAAAATCGACGCCGCCATGGCCGGCTGCGTCGAACGCCTTGTAGATCTCCTGCGCGTGCTGGCCGAGCGGGGTCGCCGCGCCGGCGGCCTTCGCAGCATCCTGCGACAGCGTGAGATCCTTCAGCATCAGCGCGGTGGCGAAGCCCGGCTTGTAGTCGTTGTTGGCCGGTGAGGCCGGCACCGGGCCCGGCACCGGGCAATAGGACGTCAGCGACCAGCACTGGCCCGACGAGGTCGAGGCAACGTCGAACAGCGCCTGATGCGACAGGCCGAGCTTCTCGCCCAGCGCAAAGGCCTCGCCGACCGCGATCATCGAGATGCCCAGGATCATGTTGTTGCAGATCTTGGCCGCCTGGCCTGCGCCCGCGCCGCCGCAATGGACGATCTTCTTACCCATCTTTTCGAGGATCGGTTTGGCTGCGGCAAATGCGCCCTCCTCGCCACCGCACATGAAGGTCAGCGTCGCCGCCTTGGCCCCGCCCGTGCCGCCGGACACCGGCGCATCCACAGCCGCAATGCCATGCTTGGCCGCCAGCGCATGCGCGGCACGCGCGCTCTCGACGTCGATGGTCGAGGAATCGATGATCAGGGCGCCCTTCGCCATCGCGGGCACGATCTCGTTCCAGACCGCCAGCACATGCTTGCCGGCCGGCAGCATGGTGACGACGGCGTCGGCGCCCTTCACCGCCGCAACGGCGCTGTCGGCGATCTCGGCGCCATCGGCCTTGGCCTGCGCACGCGAGGCCTCGACCAGATCGAACGCGACCACCTTGTGGCCGGCCTTGACGAGATTGGCGGCCATCGGGCCGCCCATGTTGCCGAGGCCGATGAATGCGATCGTTGCCATGGTTCGTTCTCTCCCCTCGACTGCTTGTTATCTCGTTTGCGGAAATGTCAGCTCGTCGGCGCCGATCTCGGCGAGATACGGCGCCAGCATCTCCGGCGTCACCTGATCGACATCCGGCGGCGACCATTTTGGATTGCGATCCTTGTCGATGATCGCGGCGCGCACACCTTCGCGAAAATCGTCGCTGCGGAAGACTTCGAGCGCCGCGCGATACTCGCGCACCAGACACTCCTGCAACGATGTCGCTCCGCGCGCCAGCCGCAGCAGCTTGAGCGTCACCACCATGCCGCGCGGCGACTTCTCTTTCAACGTCTTCAGAGTCGACGACGCAAGCTCGGAGCCATCGGCTTCCAGCGCCGCAAAGATATCGTGCATCTTATCGTGGGCGAACCATGCATCGATCTTCGCCTGCCGCGCAGCGACAGGTCCGGCGGCCTCACCCGCGGCAAAGCCTGCGATCAGCCGATCGATCTCGACCGAGAGCGTGCCCGGCCTGACCTTGGTCAGGACCTCACGCAGCGCCGGCCATTTCTCCGTTGGCACCACGGCGTCCGCAAAGCGCGCGTGGATCGCGTCGGGACCATTCATGGTCTGCCCGGTCAAACCGAAATAGGCGCCAAGTTCGCCCGGCGCACGCGCCAATAGCCAGGTGCCGCCGACGTCTGGAAAGAAACCGAGGCCGACCTCGGGCATCGCGAGCTTGGTCTTCTCGGTGACGATGCGATGCCGGCCATGCGCCGACAGGCCGACGCCGCCACCCATGACGAGGCCATCCATGTACGCGATATAGGGCTTCGGGAACGCCGCAATGCGCGCGTTCATGATGTATTCCTGGCGCCAAAACACTTTTCCGAGGTCGCCATTCACCTTCGAGCTCTCATAGAGCCCGCGAATGTCGCCGCCAGCGCAAAGCCCGCGCTCGCCCGCACCTTCGAGCACCACCACCGCGACGGCAGGATCGGCCTCGAATTGATCGAGCGCCGCGTCGATGCCCATCGACATCTCCAGCGTCATCGCGTTGATCGCCTTTGGGCGATTCAGCCGGATGATGCCCGCCGAGCCTTCGCGCCGAACGATCAGATCGCCTTCGATGACGTCGCTCATCGCGCGCCCTCGATCAGCTTGCGCGACACGATCAGGCGCATGATCTCGTTGGTGCCTTCGAGAATCTGGTGCACGCGCAGATCACGGACGATCTTCTCGATGCCGTATTCACTGAGGTAGCCGTAGCCGCCATGCAGCTGCAGCGCCTGGTTGGCCACATCGAAGCCGACATCGGTGCCGAAGCGCTTGGCCATCGCGCACAGCATGGTCGCATCCGGATCCTTCCGATCGAGCGCCGCCGCTGCTCGCCACAGGAACGTCCGCGCCGCCTCGAGTTCAATCGCCATGTCGGCGATGCGGAATTGCAGCGCCTGGAATTCATCGAGCCGCTTGCCGAACGCCTTGCGCTCTTTGGTGTAGGCCAGCGTCTTGTCGAGCGCCGCCTGCGCGCCGCCGAGCGAGCACGCCGCAATGTTGAGGCGGCCGCCGTCGAGCCCGGCCATCGCGATCTTGAATCCGATACCCTCCTCGCCGAGCCGGTTGGCCACGGGCACACGCGCATTCTCGAAGATCACGGCGCGGGTCGGCTGTGCATTCCAGCCCATCTTGCGCTCGTTGGCGCCGAACGACACGCCAGGGGTCTTGGCATTGATCACGAGGGTGGAGATGCCGCCGGGACCATCGGCGCCCGTGCGCACCATCGCGACGAGAATGTCGGTCGCGCCGGCGCCGGAGATGAACTGCTTCTGGCCGTTGAGCACGTAGTCGTCGCCGTCGCGTACCGCGCGCGTGCGCAGCGCGGCGGCGTCCGAGCCGGCACCCGGCTCGGTCAGGCAGTAGCTCGCGATCAGGTCCATCGGGCAGAGCTTCGGCAGATATTCCTGGCGCTGCGCTTCGGTGCCGAAGGTGTCGATCATCCACGACGCCATGTTGTGGATGGAAATGAAGGCCGACACCGTCGGGCAGCCGGTCGCCAGCGCCTCGAAGATCAGCGCGGCATCGAGCCGGGACAGGCCGGAGCCGCCGACATCGTCGCGGATGTAGATGCCGCCCATGCCGAGCGCGGCGGCCTCGCGCATCACATCGACCGGGAAATGCTTCTCCTCGTCCCAGCGCAGCGCATGCGGGGCGATCTTCTCGGCCGCAAACGCGCGCGCCATCTCGCGCACCGCGATCTGATCCTCATCGAGAGCGAACTGCATTCGTTCTCCGCGTTTCCAAGTTTTTGTTCGTTGACGTGTCCTCGGCCCCCGTCATTGCGAGGAGCGAAGCGACGAAGCAATCCAGACTTATGGACGACGCCCTGGGTTGGGTTGCGTCGCTTCGCCCGCAATGACGAAAATGGGAGCCGTCATCGGCTCCCATATGTCGTCACTTCATCAGCGGGATCGAGAATTCCGCGCCTTCCTTGACGCCGGACGGCCAGCGCGAGGTGACGGTCTTGGTCTTGGTGTAGAAGCGGATCGAATCCGGCCCGTGCTGGTTCAGGTCGCCGAAGCCCGACTTCTTCCAGCCGCCGAAGGTGTAGTAGGCGATCGGCACCGGGATCGGCACGTTGATGCCGACCATGCCGACATTGACCTTGGCCGCGAAGTCGCGCGCGGCGTCTCCGTCGCGGGTGAAGATCGCAACGCCGTTGCCGTAGTCGTGATCCGACGGCAGCGCCAGCGCCTCGGCGTAATCCTTGGCACGCACAACCGATAGGACGGGGCCGAAGATCTCTTCCTTGTAGATCCGCATGTCCTTGGTGACGTTGTCGAACAGGCAGCCGCCCATGTAGAAGCCGTTCTCGTAGCCCTGCATCTTGAAGCCGCGGCCGTCGACGGCGAGCGTCGCGCCTTCCTTGACGCCGATATCGACATAGTTCTTCACACGCTCGACCGCCTCGCGGGTCACCAGCGGGCCGAAATCGGCCGACGGATCCACCGAGGTGCCGATCTTCAGGGCTTCGACGCGCGGGATCAGCTTGTCCATCAGCCGATCCGCAGTGGTCTTGCCGACGGGCACCGCGACCGAGACCGCCATGCAGCGCTCGCCGGCCGAGCCGTAGCCGGCGCCGATCAGCGCATCGACCGCCTGGTCGAGGTCGGCGTCGGGCATGATGATGGCGTGGTTCTTGGCGCCGCCGAAGCACTGGCAGCGCTTGCCGTGGGCAGCGGCGCGCTCATAGATGTACTGCGCGATCGGCGACGAGCCGACGAAGCCCACCGCCATGATATCGGGATCCTCCAGGATGGCGTCGACCGCCTCCTTGTCGCCGTTGACGACGTTGAGGATGCCCGGCGGCAGGCCGGCCTCGATCATCAGCTCGGCGAGCTTCATCGGCACGCCCGGGTCACGCTCGCTCGGCTTGAGGATGAAGGCATTGCCGCAGGCGATGGCGGGGGCGAACTTCCACATCGGAATCATCGCCGGGAAATTGAACGGCGTGATGCCGGCAACGACACCGAGCGGCTGACGCATCGAATAGATGTCGATGCCGGGACCGGCGCCCTCGGTGTATTCGCCCTTCATCAGGTGCGGAATGCCGCAGGCGAACTCGACCACTTCGAGGCCGCGCTGGATGTCGCCCTTGGCGTCCGGAATGGTCTTGCCGTGCTCGCGTGCCAGCAGCTCGGCGAGCTGGTCGTAGTCGCGCTGGGCGAGTTCCAAAAACTTCATCATCACGCGGGCCCGGCGCTGCGGGTTGGTCGCGGCCCAGGCCGGCTGCGCGGCCTTGGCATTCTCCACGGCGGCCCGGAGCTCGGCGCGCGAGGCCAAGGCGACCTTCGCCTGGACGTCACCGGTCATCGGCTCGAAGACGTCGGCCGTCCGTCCAGACGTGCCCTTGACCTCTTTGCCGCCAATGAAATGACCGATCGAACGCATGGGTATCCTCCGCAAGGGGTAAGCAGTGCCGATTTGGCCGGCATCTTGCAGTCTTTGCGGCGTTTGGGAAGGGTCTAAGCGCTGACCGGCGCTGCGAAAATGCCGCCCCTTCGCTTCCCCGTCAAACGCGCGCTCGGACGCGGCGCCCCCCGCGGGCCACAGGCTCAGCGCTTCGCGGACGCCGGCTTTTTTGCCGCCTTCTTCGCCGCCCCCCGCGCCGGCGGCTTGCCGGCCGGCGCACCGTCCGTGGCGATCGCCAGAGCCACCTCGCGTCCGGAGTTCAGGATCTCGTCGGATAATTGGCCGCTTCCGGTGACCCGCGCCATGACGATGGTCCCCATCAAGGTCGCGAGCATCGCGGAGGCCCGCTTGCGCGCGGTCTTGCGCGGCACGTCGATGATGTAATCGGCGAACAGGTCGATCAGCTCTTCCAGCTTCGCTGCGAAAGCCTTGCGCGTCCTGGCGCTCTCGCGCGCGATCTCGGCGCCGAGCGCCGGCACCGCGCAGCCATGGCCAGGATCATCGCGATGCTCGGGCGACAGGTAGCCGTCGACGATCGCGGCGAGCCGCTTTTGTGGCGGCAGCTCTTCCAACAGTTTGCGCCAGCGCTCGACCGAACGGTCGATCGCATAGCCGAACGCCTCGACGACCAGCGCCTCGCGCGATTCGAAATGGGCGTAGAAGCCGCCATGGGTGAGCCCGGCCTCTTTCATCAGATCGGCAACACCGACCCCGTGAGCGCCCTTCTCCCGCAGCCGCACTGACGCCTTGCGCACGATTCGCGCGTGGGTTTCCGCCTTGTGTTCCGGAGAGTAGCGCATTGCCGTCCCATTGAATGTCTGAGGTCATACAATAGCAGCTCTGCGCCCTGCTCGCTGCAGCTATTTGATGAATTCGAGTTGATCTAAATCAACTTCGCTGGCCTGATTTATTCCCGCGACTTTCACGCCCAACAACCCGACGAGGCCGGCCATGGACATGCTCAATTCTCACTGCGGCGTGAGTCGCGACGCCCGCGGCGTGGTCCGGCTGACGATCTGCCATGCCGGCGCGCTGAACATTCTCGGCTCGGCGGCCATCCTTGGCATACAAGCCGGACTGCAATCACTCGCCTCCGACGCCAGCATTCGCGCGCTCGTGCTGGCGGGAGAAAGTGAGAAGAGCATGATCGGCGGCGCCGACATCAAGGAGATGGCGACGCTCGATCAAGCCTCGGCAGAGGCGTTCATCTCGCGCCTGGCCGGACTATGCGAGGCGGTTCGGAACTTTCCAGTGCCCGTGATCGCGCGAATGCCGGGCTGGTGCCTCGGCGGTGGCCTGGAAGTCGCGGCAGCCTGCGACATCCGAGTTGCCTCCCATGACGCCAGATTCGGCATGCCCGAGGTGCGCGTCGGCATCCCCTCGGTCATTCATGCCGCGTTGCTGCCACGGTTGATCGGCTGGGGCCGCACGCGATGGCTGGTGATGACAGCCGAGACGATCGATGCGCCGACCGCGCTCGCCTGGGGACTCGTCGACTTGGTTGCGGCCGAAGGAGAGCTCGATAACGCGGTCGAGAAGGTCATTGCATCGCTGCTCGCCTGCGGTCCCGAAGCATTGCGGGCGCAGAAGGCCCTGCTGCGGCAATGGGAGGATCTGCCGCTGAAGGAGTCGATCGAGGTGTCGATCGGCGCCTTCGGACGATCGTTCCTGACCGACGAGCCCAAGCGGCTGATGCAGCACTTCATCGATCGCAAGCGCTAGGGCGCAATTTTCGCAAAGTTTCCGACTGCAGCCCCCGGCAATGTCGCGTCGTCTTCGGAAGATGTTGAGAGAACTTGCCGGGGTTTTCTTTTCCATGGCGACATTATATGATGATGATAATCCAATCAGGGAGCCAGCCATGGCATCGTCCGATCCCGTCGTCATCTTGTCCGCCGCTCGCACGCCCCTCGGCCGCTTCATGGGCGAGTTGTCGCCGCTCAGCGCGCACCGGCTCGGCGCGCACGTGATCAACGCCGCGCTGGAACGGGCGGCCGTCTCCGCTGACGCGGTGCAGGAGGTGTTGATGGGCAATGTGCTGCCGGCCGGACAGGGGCAGGCGCCGGCACGACAGGCCGCGCGCGGCGCTGGCCTGCCCGATGCGACCGGCGCCACCACCATCAACAAGGTCTGCGGCTCCGGGATGAAGGCGACGATGCTGGCGCACGATATCATCCGTGCCGGCTCGGCCGAGATCGTCGTGTCCGGCGGCATGGAGAGCATGAGCAATGCGCCCTATCTGCTGGCCAAGGCGCGCGGCGGCTATCGCGCCGGCCACGACCGCATCCTCGACCACATGATGCTGGACGGGCTGGAGGACGCCTACGACACCGGCCGCTCCATGGGCGACTTTGGTGAGGCCACCGCCGAAGCCTATCAGTTCACCCGTGCCGATCAGGACGCCTACGCTGTCGAGACGCTGACGCGCGCCCGCAAGGCAGTCGAGAGCGGCGCGTTCGTGGCCGAGATCGCACCGATCACGCTGACGGAAAGATCCGGCCCGCGGCTGGTCACCCATGACGAGCATCCGCTCAAGGTCGATCCTGCCAAGATTCCGGCACTGAAGCCGGCCTTCCGCAAGGACGGCACGATCACGCCGGCGGCGTCCTCCGCCAATGCCGACGGCGCCGCGGCGCTCGTGCTTACGGCACGATCACGCGCCGAGCGCGACGGCCTTCCCGTGATCGCCGAGATCAAGGGGCACGCGACCCACAGCCAGGAGCCGCAATGGTTCACGACGGCGCCGATCCCGGCGATCCGTAAGCTGCTCGACAAGGTCGGCTGGCGCGTCGAGGACGTCGATTTGTTCGAGATCAACGAGGCGTTCGCTGTCGTCGCGATGGCCGCGCAGCGCGACCTCGGCATTCCCCGCGACAAGCTGAACGTCAATGGCGGCGCCTGCGCGCTCGGCCATCCCATCGGCGCCACCGGCGCGCGGCTGATCGTGACGCTGCTGCATGCGATGCAGGCCCGTGGCCTGAAACGCGGTATCGCCGCGCTGTGCATCGGCGGCGGCGAGGCCACGGCGATCGCGGTGGAGCGGCCGTGATGTCCTGAAACGAGGGAACTTTGCCATTTATGTCACCTGCGCCGTCTGCCAGACTGGACGCCGTTTCCTAGCCTCACGAGAACCGCATGATCTCCAATCAGCTTGCCGCAGCCCTCGGACGGCGCAACATCCACTATGGCTGGGTGATGGTCGCCGTCACCTTCTTCACGGCGCTGGTTTCCGCCGGCACGGTGGGGGCGCCCGGCGTGTTCATCGTGCCTTTGCAGCACGAGTTCGGCTGGAGCACCGCGGAGATCTCCTCGGCGCTGTCGATCCGTTTCGTGCTGTTCGGGCTGATGGCACCGTTCGCCGCCGCCCTTCTGAACCGCTACGGCCTGCGCAACATCACGCTGCTGGCCCAATTGATCGTGGTCTCGGCGCTGCTGGCCTCGCTCGCGATGACCGAGGTCTGGCACCTCGTGTTGCTGTGGGGCGTGGTGATCGGCCTCGGCACCGGCATGACCGCGCTGGTGCTCGGCGCGACCATCGCCACGAGGTGGTTCGTCGCGCGCCGGGGCCTCGTCGTCGGCATCCTCACCGCCAGCGTCGCCACCGGGCAGTTGGTGTTCCTGCCGCTGCTCGCCAGCCTCACCGAACGGCTCGGCTGGCGCACGGCGCTGGCGCTGGTCTGCCTCGCGCTCGGCGTCTCCGCGACCGCCGTGCTGCTCTTGATGCGCGACCGGCCAAGCGATCTCGGTCTGCGCCCATTCGGCGACAACGGCACCGATCCGATCGCGGCGCCCGCCCCTGTGACCACGCCGATCCTCGCCGCCGCGCTCGGCACCCTGCGCGATGCGGTGCGGGTGCCGGTGTTCTGGATGCTGTTCGCGACCTTCTTCATCTGCGGCGCCTCGACCAACGGCCTGGTCCAGGTGCACCTGATCCCCATGTGCCTCGACTTCGGCATCCCGCAGGTCCAGGCGGCAAGCCTGCTCGCCGCGATGGGCATGTTCGACTTCGTCGGCACCATCGTGTCGGGCTGGCTGTCGGACCGCTACGACAATCGCTGGCTGTTGTTCTGGTACTACGGCCTGCGCGGACTCTCGCTGCTGTTCCTGCCGTTCACCGACTTCTCGTTCTATGGCCTGTCGCTGTTCGCGATGTTTTACGGCCTCGACTGGATCGCGACCGTGCCGCCGACGGTGCGGCTGACGGCGCAGCGGTTCGGGCCGGAGCGCGCCAATCTGGTGTTCGGCTGGGTGTTTGCCGGACATCAGCTCGGCGCCGGCACCGCAGCCTTCGGCGCCGGCCTGTCGCGCACGCTGCTGCAGAGCTACCTGCCGGCGTTCTTCATCGCCGGTGCGCTCTGCATCATCGCGGCGCTGCTTGCGCTCGCCATCGCGCGGCAGGCGAAGCCTGCCGCGGCGTAACATCACGGCCGCGTCGTCATCGCGGTCGGCGGGCCCGGCGTGCGCAGCGGCTCGGCGAGACGCGCGAACTCGCACAGCAGCGCGCGCGTCTTGCGGGGGTCGATGATCTCTTCGACCCAGAACTTCTCGGCCGAACGGAACGGCGAGCGCAGCTTGGTCAGCCGCTCCTCGATCTCCTTCAGCTTGGCCTTTGGATCGGGCGCTGCATCGATCTCGGCGCGGTAAGCCGCCTCGATGCCGCCTTCGAGCGGCAGCGAGCCCCAATGGGCCGACGGCCAGGCATAGCGCATCGAGAACCGGTCGGCCGGCTGATGCACGACGCCGGCGACGCCGAAATTGTTGCGTACGATCACCGTGCACCACGGCACGGTCGACTGGTTGACCGCCGCCATCGCACGCACGCCATGGCGGATGGTCGCCGCCTTCTCGGCGTCCAGGCCGACCATGAAGCCGGGGCAGTCCATCAGATAGACGATCGGCAGATGGAAGGTCTCGGCGAAGTCGACCCAGCGGATCACCTTCTGGCAGGCATCCGCGGTCCATGAGCCGCCGAAGTGATAGGGATCGCTCGCCAGCACCATCACCGCGCGGCCTTCGAGCCGCGCGAGGCCGACGATCAGCGGACGGCCGTAGTTCTGTGCCACCTCGAAGAACGAGCCGCTGTCGACGACGGACTCGATGATCGGCCGCATCTTGTAGACGCGGCGGCGATCGCGCGGCACGGCGCTGATCAGCTGCTCGTCGGTGCGCTGCGGATCGTCGGTGCAGGGCAAGGTCGGCGGCAGCTCGTAGACCGAGGACGGCAGATAGGACAGAAAACGCCGCGCGCAGGCGAAGGCTTCCGCCTCGGTATCGACGGCATGGTCGACACCGCCGGCCTTGGTCTGGATATCGGCGCCGCCGAGCTCCATCTTGCCGAGGTCCTGGCCGAGCCGCTTCACCACCGGCGGGCCGGCGACGAACATCGCCGATTGCCGCGTCATCACCGAATAGTGGCTCGCCGCCAGCCGTGCCGCGCCCAGCCCCGCGACCGAGCCGAGACCCAGCCCGACCACCGGCACCAGCGACATGTTCTCGGTCGTGTAGCGATACCAGCGATTGCCGCCGATGCCGCCGGGCAGATTGGCAGCGCCCTTGGTCTCGATCGTCTTGACCGAGCCGCCGCCGCCGGAGCCCTCGATGATGCGGATGATCGGCAGACGGAAATCGTGCGCCATCTCCTCGGCCATCAGCGGCTTCGCCGCGATCGACGCGTCGGCCGAGCCGCCGCGCACGGTGAAGTCGTCACCGACCACGACGACCGTGCGGCCGTCGACGCGGGCGCGCCCGAACACGCAATTGGCGGGCGTCACATGCTTCAGCTCGCCCTGCTCGTCATAGTCGCCGAGACCGGCGACCGCGCCGATCTCGTGGAAGCTGCCGGGATCGACGACGCCGTCGATGCGCTCGCGAACGGTGAGGCGGCCCTGGTCGTGCTGACGCTTGACCTTGTCAGGCCCGCCCATCTCCCGCGCGAAGGCCTCGCGCCGGGCCAATTCCTCGAGCTCCGGCTGCCAACTCATTCGTTCCCCCTGCCCCGGTGATGGTCTTCTTATGATTGGTCTTCGCCGTCACAGGAAGCGGCTTCCTTTCCATCCGGCTGTTAAAGACATCGGCTTCCGCGCCTTGCAGCAGGGCCGCGATGTTGCGGCCGAGCTCGCGCATCGGCTGAGCGACCTCGTCGTGCAGACGCTGCTCGTCATACATCGCCGACAGCAGGCCGATCGTCAGCACGACGTTGGTCTGGTACTGCGGCGACCACACCGGCAGCGCCAGGCCGTTGATATGAGGGCTCCAGAGGCCGCAGGCCACCACGTAGCCATGCTCCTTCAGGAACTGCCTGTTGTGCTCGAGCCGCGGCCGCAAGAGACTCGCCGCATCCGGCATCTCGCGCTCCATCTCGGCGAGCAGCGCGTCGCCGATCTCCGGCTCGAGCGCAGCGACATACGCATGCCCCGCGGCCGTCGAGGCCATCGAGATGCGGCTGCCAGTGGTCTCGTGCAGGCCGAGCGCATTCGCGGCGCGGCCGAACTCCAGATAGACCAGATGAAACTGATCGGGGATGACGAAGCCGACGGTGCCCGGCAACTGCTCGGCGACATCCTGCAGACGCTGGCGGATCAGGTTGCGCAGCTGAAGCCCGCGAGTCATCGAGGTGCTCATCGCAACCGCGCTCGGGCCGATGCGGTACTTCTGATCGCGCGGCAGATAGACCAGCTGGCCCATGCGCGTCAGTGTGTGCGTCAGCCGCGACACCGTCGACCGCGGCAGGCCGCAGCGGTTCGAGATTTCGAGATTGCCGAGCCGCGAATCGTGCCCCTCGAAACAGCGAAGCACGTCGAACGCTCGCGACACCACCTGAATGACCTCACCTTCCCCGGCGAGATCTCCGGGCAGCATGCCCGCCCTGCTCAATCGCTCAGACCGTCGTCCCATGCGTTTCCCACCAATTCCGTCCTGCGGAATGATATTCCGCTTATCGAACAAGCTACCGCAGCAATTTTGCCGTCACAACCATAGACCCTCTCTAAAAGCTGCTGTTCTTCAGCGTGTTGGCACAAGACGCGGAATCGCGGTGCAATCTGCACTGGCATGCCAACCATGGCGGTGATGGCAGTTCCGAAGCGCGGCACTGCGGTGCTCCGGCAGCTCGCTCGCCAGCTCCGATGGCGCGGGCCCATGCCACCGCTTCGCCCAATCGGTGAGCAGCAACAGCATTTGACCAGCATTGCGACAAGTGTGGGCTGGCTGCCCCGGCCCGGCTACGACATAACCGGCTCCAGATCTTGTTCCCGCCGAGCTGCCCATGACCACCCGACACCCGAGGCCCATCCAGAACCCGCAGAATTGGGCGTCCGCCGCGATGCCACCGCTGCAGCGCTTCCTGTCGGGCTGCCACGCCGACTTCTGGTCCGATCACGACGGCGCGGTCGCCAACTACATCCCGGAGCTCGGCAAGGCTGATCCGGCGCATTTCGGCATCAGCCTCGCCACGCTCGACGGTCACGTCTACGAGGTCGGCGACAGCCGCGTGCCGTTCACCATCCAGTCCATGTCGAAGCCATTCGTGTTCGCGCTCGCGCTGGATATTCTCGGCTCGGACGCGGTCGAGCGCGTCATCGGTGTGGAGCCGTCCGGCGACCCCTTCAATTCGATCCGGCTGAACGCCGACAATCATCCGTTCAATGCCATGGTCAATGCCGGCGCCATCACCTGCAGCGGCCTGCTCCGGCAGGCGCGGCAGGCGGACGCCTTCGACACCATCCGTGATGCGCTCGGCCGCTTTGCCGGACGCAAGCTCGACGTCGACGATGCGGTATTCGCCTCTGAATCCGCGACCGGCGATCGCAATCGCGCCATCGCCTACCTGCTGCGCACCTCTGACGTCATCAAGGAATCCGTCGACGACGTGCTCGCGGTCTACTTCCGGCAATGCGCCGTGCTGGTCACTGCGCGCGACTGCGCGATCATGGCGGCGACGCTCGCCAATCGCGGCGTCAACCCCGTCACCGGCCAGCAGGTGGTGACGCCCTATGCGGTGTCGCGGACGCTCTCGGTGATGACATCCTCGGGCATGTACGACTTCGCTGGCGAATGGATCTACCGCGTCGGCATTCCCGCCAAGAGCGGCGTCGGCGGCGGCATCCTCGCGAGCCTGCCGGCGCGCCTCGGACTGGGCAGCTACTCGCCGCGGCTCGACGGCCACGGCAACAGCGTGCGCGGCATCAAGGTGTGCGAGGCGCTGTCGGCGCATTACGGCCTGCACATGCTGAACCGCTCCGACGATGCGCGCACCACGATCATCGCCGACTACGACATCGGCGCCAATCCGTCGCGACGCAGCCGCCGCGCCCAGGAGCGCGATATCCTGGCCGCACATCCCGATGCCGTGCGCGTGCTCGAGCTGGTCGGAACGCTGTCGCTCTCGAATGTCGACTATGTCTCGCGGCAGCTCGCCGCCAGCGCGCGCCCGCAATTCGTGATCTTCGACCTGCACCGCGTCACCGCGATGACACAAGCGGGCCTGCGCCTGCTCGCCGAGCTGTTTCACGAGCTGGCCGATTTCCACGTGACCGTCGTGCTGTCCGGGATCCGGCGCTCGTCGCCGGAATGGCAGGAGATCACCGCGCGCACCGGTGACATCAGGAACGTGCGTGACTTCTACCTGCTCGACACCGCGATCGAATGGGCCGAGGACCAGATCGTCTACCGCTACGGCGGCGCGATCGACTTTCTGGAAACCACCGAGCTCGCCGAGCAGCCGCTGCTTGCAGGGATCGGCGAAGAGGAGCGCCATGAGCTCGCGGCGCTGGCGATCATCCGGCATTATCAGCAGGGCGAGCGCATTCTCAGCTCCGGCGAGCCGGCACACGCGCTGTTCTTCCTGCGCTCCGGTGTCGTCCACGTCACGCTGTCCGACGGCATCCGGCTGGCGACGCTCACCGCGGGCCAATGCTTCGGCGAGATGGCGCTGCTGGACCCGGTGCGCTCCGCCGACGTGACCGCCGATTTCTCGGCCACCGCCTTCGAGATCACGCTTGCGGATTTCGAGCGTTTCCGCGTGCGGCATCCGAAAGCGGGCGAGCGCATCATGCGCAATCTGGCGCAATTGCTGGCGGAGCGTCTCACGATCGCCAATGCGAGGCTCAATCTGCTCGCTGCCGACTAAGCCGGTCATCGAAGCGTCGCATGTAGAAGATGCAAATAAATACTCAAGGTTGCAATTCACAGCATTTGATAGCTTCGGTACTACATTTCTCATCACTCGTATTTGTACGGTCTCGCCCAAACGTTACCGGAACACGGTCGCAGGACAACCATAAGCGAGCCCAATTCGCGCCGCATTGCCCGACGATGTTCTGAACCGTCGATGAACGCCGAGTGGGGACTCGCAAAGCGAACGTCGAAGTGGGGTGTTCCGAGTAAAATTCCAGCCGCCGTCGCGTGTGTATTCGCGCAACGGAGAGTCGTGTCCAGTCCAGGGAGGAAACGGCATGAAGGAAGCCACTAAGAGGGCGACATCGGAAGCACTCGCGCACATGCTGGCGGTGACCTCGATGATCGTCATCGCCAGCGTCCTGTTCTACGGGCGATGAAGGGCTGTCTGGAGGTTCTGCGTCGCAGTTTCTTCATCGCCCGTAGGTAGGATTGTGGGCTTGATTGCTCACGCGAACGACCGAGTTGAGTTGCGTTTGAGTTAGTAGGCGTAGCGTACCAGTATTGCGTCAATCGCGCGGCGATCCGGGTCGGGACGAATTTGTATGGCGTATCGTCCCGCCTCGGCCGCCCGCGGCCCGCGTCTCCCGACGTCGCGCGGCCACACATTCTCATGCCCTCTTTCCGAAATATGGCACCGTGCCACCCGCAAAGGCCGTGAAGCGCGCCGCGACGGCGTCGCCGATCGTCAGATCGTGGTCGCCATGGGCCATCATGCGAAAGCCCTCGCGCATGTCCACCAGCACGATGTTGTAGGGCACATACGCGCGGGTCTCCGGGGTCGCGGCACGGCAGACCAGCGACGTCGCGTAGACGGTGCCCTCCCCGCTCGCGGTGTGGTCGGTGAGCGCCAGCGAGCCGCAGGCCGCGCAGAAGTCTCGGCGGAAATACTGCACATGGGCGCAGCACGCGCAGCGCTGATAGCGAATCGCCGCCACGCCTTTGGTCCAATCGTCTCCTTCCCTCATCGCACCCGCTCCCAGAACATGCTGACATGGGACGACAGCACGCCGCCATCGCCGTGCAGAAGCGTCAGCGCGGCCTCCCGCACCTGGCGGCGTCCCGCCCGCCCCGTCATCTGCAGATGCGCCTCGTTGAGATGCGCCATGGCGCCGCCGACGCCGCAGTGGCCGTAGCTCAGCAGACCGCCATGCGTGTTGAGCGGGATGGCGCCGTCGCGGCTGAAATGCCCCGCTTTGATTCGCGACGCCGCCTCGCCGCGGCCGGCAAGACCGAGATCCTCGAGCAGCATGCACAGCGTGATGGTGAAGCTGTCATAGACCGCGGCATAGTCGACATCCGCGATCGCGACACCGGCAGCGGCCTTGGCTTTCTCGATCGCGATCTCCGCTCCGAGCTTGCTCAAAGCCGGAGCCGCGGTGACATGCTGATGCGTGTGCGCCTGGGCGCAGCCGCGCACGCTGATCGCAATCGATCCGGTCGGCTCGCGGCTGACGATGATGGCTGCGCCGCCGTCGGACACCGGACAGCAGTCGAGCAGCTTCAGCGGCTTTGCGACCAGCTTCGACGCCATCACGTCGGCAACCGTGATGGGCTCATGAAACTGCGCGCCGGGATGACCCAGTGCGTGCGTGCGCATCAGCACCGCAAATTCGGCAAGGTCCTCCTCGGTGACACCGTACTCGTGCATGTAGCGCGAGGCGACGAGGCCGTAATAAGCGGGGATGGTCGGACCGAGCGGCAGCTCGTAGCCGGGATGACCGACCTGCGCCAGCGCCTGGATCGAGGCGTCGCGGCTCTGGCCGGTCAGGCGGTTCTCACCGGCGACGACGAGCATATTCTCGACGACGCCTGCCTCGACCAGGTGATGCGCGAGCATCACCATCGCGAGCCCCGTGGCGCCGCCGACCTGCACCGCATGGGCATAGGACGGAGTGATGCCGAAATGCTCGGCGAACACGGTTGCGAGCATGATGTGCGGCGACACCGTCGAATAGCCGCACAGGATGCCGTCGATGTCATCACGCGTCAGCTCGGCGTCATCGAGCGCCAGTTGCGCCGCCATGCTCATCAGGTCGAGCGACGAGCGGCCATCGTGGCGGCCGAACGAGGTCAGGCCGGTGCCGGTGATGTAGGTCATCGCGCCACGCGCTCCGTCATTCCGGGGCATCGCGCAGCGATGAGCCCGGAATCCATAGCCACCGGATGCTGTGTGAGGCACAGACGTGGTTGGCATCCCGCCTCACGACATCGCCCTGGGGTTATGGATTCCGGGCTCGCCCTTCGGGCGCCCCGGAATGACGTAGGGAGGGAGTGCGGGCATGTCATCGTCAAACTCGTCTTCAGTACGATTTCGGCATCCCGAGGACCTTCTCGGCAATGAAGGACAGGATCAGTTGCGGGCTGATTGGGGCAATACGGGGGATCAGGGATTCACGCAGGTAACGCTCGACGTGATACTCGCGTGCATAGCCGAAACCGCCGTGAGTCATCACGGCCTGCTCGCAGGCGTGGAAGCCGGCTTCTGCCGCGAGATATTTCGCGGCGTTGGCGGCCGGGCCGCAGGCCATGCCCTGGTCGTATTGCCAGCCGGCCTGCAACACCATCAGCCACGCGGCTTCCAACTCCATCCAGTTCGTCGCCAGCGGATGCTGGATGCCCTGGTTCTGGCCGATCGGCCGGTTGAAGACGTTGCGCGTCCGCGCATAGGCCGAGGCACGCGACAGCGCAAGATGGCCGAGCCCGACGGCTTCCGCGGCGATCAGGATGCGCTCGGGGTTCATGCCGTGCAGGATGTAGTCGAAGCCTCGCCCCTCCTCGCCGAGGCGGTCCTCGACCGGGATCTCGAAGTCCTCGAAGAACAGCTCGTTGGAGTCGACCGGCTTGCGGCCCATCTTCTCGATCTCGTGCACCTTGATGCGACTGCGGTCGAAATCCGTGTAGAACAGGCTGAGCCCATGGGTCGGGCGCTTGACCTCCTCGAGCGGCGTGGTGCGCGCCAGCAGCAGGATCTTTTCGGCGACCTGCGCGGTCGAGATCCACACCTTCTGGCCGTTGACGACGTAGCGGTCGCCCTTGCGCACGGCGCGGGTTTTCAACTGCGTGGTGTTGAGGCCGGTGTTCGGCTCGGTGACTGCAAAACACGCCTTCTCAGTGCCGTCGACAATGCCGGGCAGCATCCGCGCGCACTGCTCCTTGGTGCCAAACACGACGACGGGATTGAGACCGAACACGTTCATGTGGATCGCCGAGGCGCCGCTCATGCCCGCTCCCGACTCTGCAATCGTGCGCATCATGATCGCGGCATCGAGGATGCCGAGGCCGGAGCCGCCATACTCCTCGGGGATGCAGATGCCGAGCCAGCCGGCGTCCGCCAGGGCCTTGTGGAAGTCGGCAGGGAAGCCACCTTCCTTGTCCTTCTTCAGCCAATACGCGTCGTCGAAATCGGCGCAGATTTTTGCCACCGCATCGCGGATGGATTCCTGGTTGGCGGAGAGCGCGAAATCCATCTGCTCACTCCTTTGCCGCCGGACGGGGCATCGTCACACCGTCGCGGATCATCGCGGCGATCTCGTCCGTCGAGAAGCCGAGCTCGCGCAGGATCTCCTCGCCGTGCTCGTTCGGCCGCCCCGCCAGATGCTGCGGCTCGGCCCTGGTCTCGGACCAGGTCGCGGAGACGCGGGTGCTGCGGATCGGGCCTTCGGTCGGATGCTGCACGACGGGAAAGAAATCGGTCGCGACGAGGTGCGGATCGTGCAGCAGGCTTTCGAGATCGTGCATCGGCATGACCGGGATGTCGGCCCTGTCGAGCAGCGCGGTCCATTCCGCCGTGGTGCGGGTCTGAAAGATGCGCGCCAACTCGGCGTAGACGACATCGATGTTGGCGGCGCGCCGGGCGAAGCTGTTGAAGCGGTCATCGGCGCGGAGGTCGGTGCGGCCGGACGCCTCGAAGAACGCCTCCCATTGCTTGTCGTTGTAGACGATGACGCAGATATGGCCGTCGGCGGTCTTGTAGGGCCGGCGGTCCTGCGACAGGTGCCGCGCATATCCGCCCTTGTCCAGCGGCGGCTCGTAGGTCAGCCCACCCATGTGGTCGCCCATGATGAAGGCCGACATGGTCTCGAACATCGGCACGTCCAGGCGCTGGCCGCGGCCGGTGCGGTCGCGATGCACGAGGCTGGCGCAGATCGCGCCGACGGCGGTGAGTCCCACGATGCGGTCGACCAGCGCGTTCGGCACATAGCGCGGCGTGCCGTCGCCGGCCACCGCCATCAGGTGCGACAGCGCCGCTCCGCCCTGGATCAGGTCGTCATAGGCGGGCTTGGCCGCATAGGGGCCGTTCTGTCCGAAGCCGAACACGCCGGCATAGACCAGCCGCGGATTGAGCGCGGAGATCACGTCGTAGCCGAGGTTCAGCCGCGCCATCGCCTGCGGGCGAATGTTGTAGAGCAGCACGTCGGCGTCCTTGACCATGCGCAGAACCGCCTCGCGGCCGGCCGGCTTCTTCAGGTCGAGGCAGATCACGCGCTTGCTGCGGTTGGTGTTGAGGGTCACCGGCCCCATGCCGGGATGACGCCAGGGGCCGATCTTGCGGGTGACGTCGCCCTCCGGCGATTCCACCTTGATGACATCGGCGCCGTAATCGCCGAGCGTCTGGGCGGCATACGGCCCCATCAGCACGGTGGTCATGTCGATGACCTTGATGCCCGCAAGCGGTCCCATCGCGGCGTCGGCTCCCTGGTTCGTTGTTATGGACAGAGCTAACGGCACAGTCGGTTCCGGAGCAAGCGGGTGTGCGCGTATGGGGCCATGCGCGCGAGCGCGCTGTCGCAACATTCCGCCGCGCGGATCACGGCCGCACCCGGGCCGTTGCATCGCACCAGATGTTCCGTGCCATCAGCTCCATTCTGCGATTCCCTTTCGCCGCCAAGCTGTGTCAGCATGTCCGTCCAACATCCAAGAACACCAGTGAGGGAGAACGCTGTCATGACGCTGTATCAGGGCAAATGCTTCTGCGGCACGGTCGAGCTCGAAGCCGACGGCGAGCCGGAGGCGATGGGCTATTGCCACTGCTCGTCCTGCCGCTCGTGGTCGGCGGGCCCGGTCAACGCCTTCACCTTATGGAAGCCCGCCAACGTGCGCGTGACCAAGGGCGCGGAAGCGATCGGCACCTATCACAAGACCGACATGAGCCACCGCAAATACTGCACCAAATGCGGCGGTCACCTGATGACCGACCACCCGCCGCTCGGCATGATCGACGTCTATGCCGCGACCATCCCGACCTTGAAGTTCACGCCCGGCGTGCACGTCAACTACGCGGAGAGCGTTTTGCCGATCAAGGACGGGCTGCCGAAGCTGAAGGATTTTCCAGCCGAGTTCGGCGGCTCCGGCGAGATGATGCCGGAGTGAGTCAAGGTCCGCGTGCAACAGATGCGCAAGCATCACCGGCCTCGCGACAGGATCTGTCCGAGCTTTGCTGATCCGACCGCCCTCTCTTGAAACAGAGGGCGCAGGGAAGGCCGGGTGCCGACTGGCACCCGTGGCCCCCGTGCGAAAGAAAAGCACGGGGAGAGAACCACAGGTTCAGCCGGACCGACCCGGCCTTCCCTGCGCGATGGTTTTCACGCTTACTTCGCGCTCTCCTCGGTGCACCGGCTTTTGGCCACCGTCGCCCTCGGGATCATCATGCCCCTCAGGCTTGGCATCAGCGTCGGGATGCCGGGATGCCGGGACCACGCGACTTCGCGTCCGCGCCATGCCGTTCGTCCGCGCAGACAAGCTACGCTGCGACACGTCGCGGCCACCGCCTCCCTGCCTCAACGTTCGTGACGATCGCGAAGCGCCCCTCGTGGCGAAGCAGGATGACGGCATCAAAGCATGATTTCTGAAAAATGGAAACAGGATTATTTTTTGCGGCAGGACTGGACAGGGCAAATCGGCTTGATCCCGCAGGCGAATTCTGGCTGCCGGCGCAGGCTCCGAACCGCTTGTCGCAGGGATCGCAGCGCGTCTTCGGACGATGACGCCTCGCCCAAAGACCCGACCATGCGAAGGTCGAGGCCTCGCCCTTCGAGACGCCCGCCCTGCGGGCGGGCTCCTCAGGGTGAGGGGCGAAACCGGTCTGGCAAAGCGGCAAGCACCAATCGGTTCAGGCGTCCGCCTTCTGTCTATGAGCACGCCGCCCATGGTTCGGGCGCCGCGATGATTTCCGAGCTGCCCCCTCATGGTGAGGAGCGCCGCGGGCACGGCGAGCTGACCGGGACGAGCCGCTCATGGAGCGGCGCGTCTCGAACCATGAGGCCACGGCCGTGTCAGACATCCAACCACGGAGCCGAACGATCCGCTCACGCCTGCACGCCTTCCCCCGCCCGCTGTGGCACAAGCTCCGGCGCCGGATCAGGTGGCCGCGTGTCCAGTTCCTCGATCATGCCGCGGGCGATCTCGCGCTCGCCCATGATGACCATGTCGGCGCCGAGCGATTTCAAATGCTCGACTTCGGCGTCCGAATGCGCGCGCGCCACGATGTGCAGAGCGGGGTTGGCGGCGCGGGCCTGCTCGACGATCTGGCCGGCCTCGAACGCCTCGGGGATGGCGATCACCAGCGCATGGGCCGCCGACGGGTTGGTCGCGCGCAGCACGTTGCTGCGGGCGGCGTTGCCGGTGATGGTCTCGATGCCGGCGTCCTTCAGTTGCTTGAGAATGTCATCCGATGTTTCCACCGCAAGGAAGACGTGGCCGCGCTGCTGCAGCGCTTCGCCGACGAGTCGACCGACGCGGCCGTAGCCGACGATGATGGTATGCTCGGTCAGATCCGTCACCGGGATTTCGGCCGGCGGCGTTGCGGCTGGCATGGCCGGATCATCGCGCCGGCGCTCCAGCCGCGGCAGCAGCCAGTCGAGCGCCGCGAACATCAGCGGATTGAGCAT
Organism: Bradyrhizobium sp. SZCCHNR1002; assembly: GCF_032381435.1. Taxonomy (NCBI): domain Bacteria; kingdom Pseudomonadati; phylum Pseudomonadota; class Alphaproteobacteria; order Hyphomicrobiales; family Nitrobacteraceae; genus Bradyrhizobium; species Bradyrhizobium sp. SZCCHNR1002. The sequence continues at coordinate 106,976 of NZ_JAUHIS010000001.1, read as the reverse complement.
GATCGAGATGATGGCGCCGGCCAGGATCAGGTCGCGGCCAGCTTTCGGCAGCAGGTTGGTGGCGCCGCCGATCTCGGCGAGGATGAAGGAGAACTCGCCGATCTGCGCCAGACTTGCCGAGATCGTCAGCGCGGTCGAGACCGGATGGCGGAATGCGACCACGATCAGGAACGCGGCGATCGACTTGCCGAACAGGATGATGAACAGCGTCGCGAGCAGCGGCCAGGGCTCGCGGATGATGCTCGCCGGATCGAACAGCATGCCGGCGGAGACGAAGAACAGCACCGCGAAGGCATCGCGCAGCGGCAGCGATTCCTGCGCAGCGCGCTGGCTCAATGGTGACTCGCCGAGCATCATGCCGGCGAAGAAGGCGCCGAGCGCCAGCGACACGCCGAACAGTTTCGTCGAGCCGAACGCGACGCCGAGCGCGATCGCGAGCACCGCCAGACGAAACAGCTCGCGGGAGCCGGTGTGGGCGACATAGTGCAGGATCCACGGGATCAGGCGGCGGCCGACCAGCAGCATCACCGCCATGAACACGCCGATCTTGGCGAAGGTCAGCAGCAGCACGCCGGTCAAGCCCAGGCCGAAGCGGGCGGCGAGCGGATCGGCGGCGGCGACGTCGCCATTGCCGGTCTGCAGGCTGGCAAAGGCAGGGATCAGCACCAGCGCCAGGACCATCGCGAGGTCCTCGACGATCAGCCAGCCGACCGCGATGCGGCCGCGCTCGGTGTCCATCAGCCGCCGCTCCTGCAAGGCGCGCAGCAGCACCACGGTGCTGGCGACCGACAGCGCCAGGCCGAAGACGAGGCCGCCGCCGATCGACCAGCCCATCGCCCAGCTCAGCGCCATGCCCATCAGGGTGGCGACGGTGATCTGCACGACCGCGCCGGGCACGGCGATGGCGCGCACCGACATCAGGTCCTTCAGCGAGAAATGCAGGCCGACGCCGAACATCAGGAGGATGATGCCGAGCTCGGCGAGCTCGGTCGCCAGCGCCTGGTCGGCGACGAAGCCGGGCGTGAACGGGCCTACGGCTACGCCGGCGAGGAGATAGCCGACCAGCGGGGGAAAGCGGAACCGCTGCGCGAGGGCTCCGAAGACGAAGGCCAATCCGAGGCCGGCGACGATGGTCGCGATGAGGGGTGTGTCGTGCGGCATCTGAACTTGTTGCACGGGAGGCCTGGCGATGCACCGCGACCAATTGTGGCAGAGTTCCGTCACGCGGGTGGGGATGATGCGCCGCGCGGAGCCGAAATCGGTGGTGAAGGGCGCGATCCGTTCCGTATGATCGGCGACGAGCCATCACGGGGTGATCAGACGCAATGCCCGCCGATCTCGTCCAGACTTTTCGTGCCTTCGCTTACAACAACGCCTGGGCCAATCACCGGCTGCTGAGCGCCTGCGGCCAGCTCAGCGCCGAGGAGTTCGCGGCCGAGCGCACCGGCTTCTTCCCGAGCCTGCAGAAGACGCTCAACCACATCTACATCATCGACCTCTTTTACGTCGACGCGCTGGAGGGAGGTTGGCTCGGCCCGATGGCCTGGCAGGACCAGGTGCCGTTCCCGCGCCTCGCCGATCTCGTGAAAGCGCAGAGCGCGATGGATCGCCGGCTGATCGGCTTCTGCGAGGCGCTGACGCCGGCCCGGCTCGATGACACCGTGCGCATCAACCGCGAGACCCGCGTGCAGAACGAGCGCTGCGACCGCCTGCTGCTGCATCTGTTCCAGCACGACATCCACCACCGCGGCCAGGCGCATGCGATGCTGTCGGCGACGGCCGTGAAGCCGCCGCAGCTGGATGAGTTCTTTCCGGCCGATGATGCCGGCTTGCGGACGAAGGATTTCGCCGAGCTGGGGTTCAGCGAGGAGAAGGTGTGGCGGAGCTGAACAAGGTGCGAAAGGCGGCAGCGAGCACGAGCTGAACGTTGGGACCGAAGCCTCACCCCGCGGTCATTCCGGGACGCGCGCAGCAGCAGGCCGACCCATGTCGGCCTACTGTCGGAGTGCGAGCCCGGAATCCATAGCCACCACCTGCCGTGAGGATCGAGCTGGCAGTGGCGCTATTCTTCATCCCACGCCCGCTCGTGGTTATGGATTCCGGGCTCATTCGCGCTGTTTCAAAAATGGCTGCGCCATTTTTGCGCGCGAATGCCCCGGAATGACGAGGAGGAGAGATGAGCGGGCGAGCCGATACGCCATCTGGAAGGACGCACCACCGTCATTGACAGGAGCGAAACGACGCAATCCAGAGCCGAGTGCTTGGCCCTGGATCGCTTTCGCTGCGCTCGCAATGACGGAGGATGGAGTGGCGGCCTACTTCACCGGCTCCAGGATCGACACGTAGTTGGCCACCGCGGCGCCGCCCATGTTGAAGATGCCGCCGAGCTTGGCGTTGGGGAGTTGCATGCCTTCCGGCGCGGAGCCGGTGAGCTGCATGGCGGTCATCACATGCATGGAGACGCCGGTGGCGCCGATCGGGTGGCCCTTGGCCTTGAGACCGCCGGACGGATTGACCGGCAGCTTGCCGTCCTTGAGCGTCCAGCCCTCCTTGATGGCGCGGGCGCCCTGCCCGCGCGGCGTCAGGCCCATCGCTTCGTACTCGATCAACTCGGCGACGGTGAAGCAGTCATGGGTCTCGACGAAGGAGAGGTCGGACAGGGTCACTCCCGCCTTCTCCAGCGCGCGCTGCCAGGCGACGGTGCAGCCCTCGAAGGCGAGGATGTCGCGCTTGGACATCGGCAGGAAGTCCTGCGCATGCGCCGTGGCGCGGACATTGACCGCCTTGGCGAACGACTTCGCCGTCTCGCTGTCGGTCAGCACCAAGGCGGCGGCACCGTCGGAGACGAGCGAACAGTCGGTGCGCTTCAGGGGGCCGGCGACATACGGGTTCTTCTCGCTCTCGGAGCGGCAGAACTCGAAGCCGAAATCCTTGCGCATCTGCGCGAACGGGTTGGCGACGCCGTTCTTGTGGTTCTTGGCGGCGATCAGCGCCAGCGCGTCGGACTGGTCGCCATATTTCTGGAAATAGCCCTGCGCGATCTTGCCGAACACGCCGGCGAAGCCGCCGACCGTGTCGCCGTCCTCCGGCAGATACGACGCCTTGAGCAGGTTCTTGCCGATCTCGGGCCCAGGCGTCCGCGTCATCTGCTCGACGCCGACCACGAGGACGATCTTGGCGGCACCCGCGGCGATGGCGCGGATGCCCTGGTGGACGGCGGCGGAGCCCGTGGCGCAGGCGTTCTCGACCCGGGTTGCCGGCTTGAAGCGCAAGGCCGGATCGGCCTGCAGCACCAGCGAGGCGGTGAAGTCCTGGGGGGAGAAGCCGGCGTTGAAATGGCCGAGCACGATCTCGTCGACGTCGCCGGCCGAGATGCCGGCATCCGCCAGCGCTTCATTGGCGACCTTGACGACGAGGCTCTCGACGGTCTCGGCGTCGAACTTCCCGAACGGCGTATGCGCCCATCCGACGATGCTGGCGGTCATGCTGTCTCTCCCGAATGTCTACCTGCCCTCAAATGGCGCTTTGCGCCATGCGAGTCCAGAGGCTGGTGGCGGTCTCAGGCCACGAACTTGCCGCCGAGCTCATCCTCGATGTGAATCCGGATGATGTCGTCAAAGGTCTTTTCCTCGGTGGTGAAGCCGAGCTCGCGGGCCCGCTTGGCCTCGAAGTTCCGCGGCCAGCCGGCGACAATGCCGACGATGAAGGGATCCGGCTCCCGCTTGATCCGGTCGGCGACCTTGTCGCCGGCGACGCGGCGGAGCGCGGCGATCTGCTCGCCGACGGTCGCGGTCAGGCCGGGCATGGTCAGGTTCCGGCGCGGGCCGATCTTGGCGGTGTCCATGGTCGCGGCATGCAACAGGAAGCCGACCGCCGAACGCGGCGTGGCGTGCCAATGCTGGACGTCCTCGGACACCGGCAGCACGGCCTCCTTGCCGGCCAGCGGCTCGCGCAGGATGTTGGAGAAGAAGCCGGACGCCGCCTTGTTCGGCGCGCCGGGGCGGATACAGATGGTCGGCAGGCGGATGCCGACGCCGTCGAAGAAGCCGCGGCGGCTGTAGTCGGCCAGCAAGAGCTCGCCGATCGCCTTCTGGGTGCCGTAGCTGAGCAGCGGCGCGTTGACGAACTCGTCGCCGATCGCCGCGGGGAACGGCGCGCCGAACACCGCGATCGAGGAGGTGAAAACCAGCCGCGGCTTGTAGCCGTCGCCGATCAGCCTGACCGCGTCGAACAGCATCCGCGTGCCGTCGAGATTGATGCGGTAGCCCTTGTCGAAATCGAGCTCGGCCTCGCCGGAGACGATCGCGGCGAGATGGAAGATGACGTCGGGGCGATCAGCGACGAGCTTCTCGGCGAAGCCGGGGACGGCGAAATCGCCAGCGATGGTTTCGACGGCGATCGACGTGTCGGGCTTGGACGGCGCGACGATGTCCTGCAGGGTCATGCGGGTGATGGCGTGATTGCCGAGGCGGCCGTCGCGGACCAGCCGCTCCACCAGCTTGCGTCCGACCATGCCGGCGGCGCCGAGAACGAGAATATGCAAGGGGATGCTCCTTGTTTCTTTTTGTCTGATCACAACCCGCGGTGATGGCCATTGCGAATGCGGTCTACATTACTGCGCCCTCTCCCCTTGTGGGAGAGGGCTACACCGGCCGTGCCGCAGACTCGCTTGGGTGAGGGGTTGCTCCCACACGCACCGCCTTCGCGGAGAGAGACCCCTCACCCGGCGGCGCGCTTCGCGCGCCACCACCCTCTCCCACAAGGGGAGAGGGTGCACCGTCGATGCGGCGACATCGAAATCGCTTCTAACTAAACCGCCCTACTCCTTCACCGCGCCGGTCATGGCCGACACATAATGCTCGACGAAGAAGGCGTAAAGGATCACGAGGGGCAGCGAGCCGACCAGGGCGCCGGCCATCAGCGACCCCCATTTGTAGATGTCGCCGTCGACGAACTCGTTGACGATCGCGACCGGCACGGTCTTGTTCGGCGTCGACTGCAGGAAGGTCAGCGCGTAGATGAACTCGTTCCAGCACAAGGTGAACGAGAAGATGAAGGCCGAGATCAGCCCGGGCACCGCGAGCGGCACCACGATCTTGACCAGGATCTGCCAGCGGCTGGCGCCGTCGATCAGGGCGCATTCCTCGAGCTCGAACGGGATGGTCTTGAAGTAGCCCATCAAGAGCCAGGTCGAGAACGGGATCAGCAGCGTCGGATAGACCAGGATCAGGGACAGCGGCGAGTCGAACAGCCCATAGGCCTGGATCACCGAGGCCAGCGGAATGAACAGGATCGACGGCGGCACGAGGTAGGCGAAGAAGATCAGCACGCCGACAGTGTCGGCGCCCTTGAAGCGCAGCCGCACGATCGCATAGGCCGCGAGCACCGAGGCGAAGATCGACAGCGTGGTGGCGCCGACCGCGACATACATCGTGTTCCACAGCCAGCGCGGATATTGCGTCTCGAACAGCAGTTTCGAGATGTGCTTGAAGGTCGGATGCACCACCCAGAACGGGTTGTACTTCTCCATGTCGATCAGCTGTTCGTCGGGTTTGATCGAGGTCAGCCCCATCCAGTAGAACGGGAACAGCAGGACCACGAGGATGATGAACAGCGGCAGATAGAGCGTGATCAGCCGCCGCGGCAGCGACTCCAGATAGCTCATGCCCTCCGATTCGTCGGAGCCGGCCGTGGTGGACGCCTTGGCTTGCAGCGTGGTGTCGGTCATTGGTCTGATCCTTGCTGCCATTTGCGCCGTTGCATGCCGAACCAGGAGATCGCGATCGCCGCCGCCAGGAACGGGATCATCGCGGTCGCGATCGCGGCGCCCTCCCCGAGCCTCCCCGAGATGATGCCGCGCTGATAGCTGAGCGTCGCCATCAGATGAGTGGCATTGACAGGGCCGCCACGGGTCAGCGCCCAGATCAGCTGGAAGTCGGTGAAGGTGAACAGCACCGAGAACGTCATCACCACCGCAATGATCGGGGTCAGCAGCGGATAGGTGATGTAGCGGAAGCGCTGCCAGCTGGTGGCGCCGTCCAACGTCGCGGCCTCATACAGCGAGGGCGAGACGGTCTGCAGGCCGGCCAGCAGGGTGATCGCGACGAACGGCACGCCGCGCCAGATGTTGGCAATGATGACGGAGGCGCGCGCCCAGGAGGTGTCGCCGAGGAAGTTGATGTTCTGCGTGATGATTCCGAGCTTGATCAGCGACCAGGAGATGATCGAGAACTGCGAATCGTAGATCCACCAGAACGCGATCGCCGACAGCACCGTCGGCACGATGAACGGGATCAGCACGATGGCGCGGATCATCGCCTTGAACGGCATGTGCCGGTTCAGCAGCAGCGCAAGATACAGCCCGATTGCGAATTTGATGGCGCTCGCCACGATCGTGTAGAGCAGCGTGTTGAACACCGACAGCCAGAAGATCGAATCGTCCCACAGCCATTCGTAGTTCTCAAGACCGACGAAGACGCCGGTACGGCCGATCTTCTCGTCGGTGAAGCTCATCCAGACGCCGAGCCCCAGCGGATAGGCCAGGAACAGGATCAGGAAGGCTGCCGCCGGCAGCATGAACCACAGCGCGATGACGTTGCGGTTGGTCTTCAGGCGCGACCATGCCGAGGGCTCGCCGACGGCGGCGCCCGATGGCAGCGAGGTCTGAATGGTACTCATGTATCGAGCAGCTCCCTTCGAACCGGGGGTGGGCAACCCGAGATGCCCACCGGTGTTCGGGACGGATCAACGCCAATTTCGTCATTGCGAGCGAAGCGAAGCAATCCAGGGCCGAAGCAGGAAAATTTGGATCGCTTCGTCGCCTTCGGCTCATCGCAATGACGGCAGTGAGTAAGCCGTAGAGTCGGCGCGGCGCGCGGGAGATTTGGCTCTCTCCTCCACCCCCGGCGCGCCGCCTTTGCCCACCCTACGAGATCGGCGCCCGCCTCAGCGGAAGATGCGCTTGGCCGACCGCTCGGCGGTCGCCATCGCCGTCTTCACGTCCTCGCGGCCGGTGCAGTAGTTCGCGAACATGTCGACCACCACGAAGTCGGCGATCGCAGCCGCAGCCGCCTCGCCGAGCTTGCCGAGGCCGGCCGGCGTCGTCGCGGTCGCCGCGACCTCGCGATACGGCGTGTTCTTCGGGTCGACCGTCCAGATCGGGTTGGCGTCATAACCCTTCAGGAAGTGCGACAGATAGCCCTGCGCCGCCTCGATCCACGGATTGAACTGCTCCGGCTCCAGCATGAAGGCGGTGAACGCCTTGCAGGTCTGCGGGTACTTGGAGAAGTTGAACACCAGGATCGGGAAGCCGAGATGCATTTCACGAGTCTTTCCGTCCAACCCGGGCGGCAGATGCGCGTGGTTCATGTCCTCGGCGATCTGCGGCGCCTCCTTCTTGGCGGTGACGTAGATCGAGATGCCGTTGACGGTGGCGTAGAGCTGGCCGGCGAGGAACGCCTTGTTGTTCGACGAGTCGTTCCAGGACGCGGTGCCCGGCACGAAATTGTCGTACAGGCCCTTGACGTATTCGAGCGCCTTGGCGGTCTCCGGCGAGTTGATGACGACCTTGTTGTCCTTGTCGATCAGGTTGCCGCCATGCGCCCACAACGCCCAGTGCGTCCAGCCGTTGGCGTCGCCCGAGGCGTGGCCCAGCGCCATGCCGCCCGGCGTGCCGTTCTTGTTCATCGCCTTGAAGAACTCGGACAGCTCCGCGAGATTCTTCGGGAACGTCTTGAAGCCGGCCTTCTCGGCGGCCGAGATGCGGTAGTTGACGAGACCGCCGGTCGCCGCCACGGGGATGCCGATCCACTTGCCGTCGAGCATGCCGTAGGCCTTGCCCGAGTCGGTCCAGCCGCCGCACTTCTTGCCGAGGTAGTCGGCAACATCGGTCATGTCGACGCATTTGTTGGAGAACAGGAAGGGCAACGTGTAGAGGCCCCACACCATGTCGAGGCCCTGCCCGGTGTTGGCCGCGACGGAGGCCTTGGGCTGAACGTCGTCATAGGATTCGTTGGAGACGTTGATCGTGACGTTGTTGGCCTTCTGGAAGGCGTCGACGATCTTCATGAAGGCCACGTCCTCGGCCTCGACGAAGCGCTTCCAGCGCATCATGTTGATCTTGGCGCCGGGCTCCGGCTTGAAGGGCGAGGTCTGCGCCCACGCCTTGGCGTAGCCGAGCAGATCCTCTGCCGACATCGTCGCCGCAGCCGCCAGCAGCGTCGCGCCGCCCTTGAGCAGAGAACGTCGATCGGTGGGGAAATAGGTCATCTGAAGTTTTCTCCCGTTGAGTATTGCTTGTTTTGTTCGTTGCCGATTTTTCGGTCGTTTTGGTTCTTAGGTCTGCGTCGCGCGACCGGATCAAAGTCTCCGGCCGCTGTCCTTGTCGAACAGATGCGCCGCCGACGCGCGCGGGCGCAAATGGATCTTCTCGCCGGGATTGACCTCGTGGCGGTCGCGGAACACCGCGATGATGTCCTGGGTGCCGATACGGGCGACGATCTGGGTCTCCGAGCCGGTCGGCTCGACGACCACGACCTCGGCCTCGATGCCGTCATCGGCAAGCTCGAGATGCTCGGGGCGAACGCCATACACGACCGGGCGGCCGTCGGATGCCGCCGGCGCCGACAGCAGCGGCAGCTTGGCGCCGTTGTCGGTCTCGACATAGACCGAGCCGTTGGACTTGAGATGGCCGTTGAGGAAGTTCATCGCCGGCGAGCCGATGAAGCCGGCGACGAACTGGTTGTCGGGTTTGTCGTAGAGATCGAGCGGCGAGCCCATCTGCTCGACGATGCCGTCATGCATCACGACGATCTTGTCGGCCATGGTCATGGCCTCGATCTGGTCGTGGGTGACGTAGACGGTGGTGGTCTTGAGCCGCTGATGCAACTCCTTGATCTCTGTGCGCATCGCGACGCGCAGCTTGGCGTCGAGGTTCGACAGCGGCTCGTCGAACAGGAATACCTGCGGATCACGAACGATGGCGCGGCCCATGGCGACGCGCTGGCGCTGACCGCCGGAGAGCTGGCGCGGATAGCGGTCGAGCAGCGGCGTCAGCGCCAGGATCTCGGCGGCGCGCGCGACGCCCTTCTTGATGTCCTCGGGCCGCGCGCCGCGCAGCTTGAGCGAGAAGCCCATGTTGTCGGCGACTGTCATGTGCGGATACAGCGCGTAGTTCTGGAACACCATCGCGATGTCGCGCTCTTTCGGCTGCACGTTGTTGACGACGCGCTCACCGATCGAGATCGTTCCGGAGGTGATGTTCTCGAGGCCTGCCAGCATGCGCAGCAGCGTCGACTTGCCGCAGCCCGACGGACCGACCAGCACGACGAACTCGCCATCCTCGATGGGGATGGTCACGCCGTGCAGGACCTCGAATCCGCCGAACGATTTGCGCACGTCGCGAATTTGCACCGACGACATCAATTTCCTCCTCATTGACCGGCTGCATTTGCTGCATGCCGGCGGCATCCTGACCGTTGTTCTCGGCCGTTTGATCTGGCCGCTTGTCGTTGCGTAGTCTTGGTCTGCTGGTCTTGTTGACGTGTTATTGGCTGTCTTGTTGGCAGTCTTCTTGCTGGCTGTTTTATTGGCTGCCTTCGATCGTCTGGCTGCGTCCGGAACCGGCGACCAGCTTCGAAGACATTGTCGGCAGTTTATATCGCTTCCGCAATGCTTCGCTTAGCAACCGCGTGATAGCGCTGTCAATATCGCTTGTCTGCCCGTTCGCCTATGCTATGAGCAATCGCATGGGACGGAAACGTAACGAGCCGGGCAAAGTGCGGCTGACCGAGGTTGCGGCCTTGGCGGGCGTCAGTCCGATTACGGTGTCACGTTTCTTCCGTAATCCCGACACGGTGTCGGCCGGCCGCCGGCTGCGGATCGAGAGTGCCGCCAAGGATCTCGGCTACGTTCCCAACCTCGCCGCGCGCGCGCTCGCATCGCAGCGCACCGAGGTGATTGGCGTATTGATACCGTCCCTCACCAACAACGTGTTCTCCGACGTGCTGCGCGGCATCTATGACGCGTTCGAAGGCAGCCGCTACAGCATCCAACTTGCGAATACACGCTACAGCGTGCTGCAGGAGGAGCGCCTGCTGCGGCTGTTCCTGATGCAGAAGCCGGCCGGGCTGATCGTGACCGGCGTGGATCAGACCGCGGAGGGCCGCGCCATCGTGCAGGCGGCAGACTGCCCGGTGGTGCAGATCATGGAGCTCGGCGCCGATCCGATCGACATGATGATCGGCTTCTCCCACGCGGATGCCTGTCATGCTGCCATTTCGCATCTGCTGGCGCAGGGGTGCCGACGGATCGGCTTTCTTGGCGCACGCATGGACCCAAGGGTGCAGCGCCGTCTTCAGGGCTATCAGAACGCGATGAAGGAGGCGTCCGTGTTCGATCCGCGCCTGATCGTCACCACGGCGGTCCCGACCTCGACGACGATGGGCGGCAGCCTGTTCTCCGATCTCCTGCTCAAGGCGCCGGACCTCGATGCGGTGTTCTGCGCCAATGACGACCTTGCGCTCGGCGTGCTGTTCGAATGCCAGCGCCGGCACATCGCCGTGCCCGAGCAGGTCGCGATCGTCGGATTCAACGACATGGAATTCATGGCATCGGCCGTCCCGACGCTCTCCAGCGTTCGCACCAATCGCTACGAGATGGGCCTGCGCGCGGCGACGATGATCATGGACGAGATCGAAGGGCGCGCCGTGGCCGAGCGCGTGGTGGATCTCGGCTTCGAGGTGATCGAACGGCAGAGCTCGACGTTGCAACGGGCTGCCGCGAACCTGCAGCCGGCATCCGGCCGCGCCACAGGAACAAAATGGTAGCGCAACCAAAATTGGTGATCTAGAACCACGCGGCCGAACGACGCGTTGAACAAAGAAGCCTGGGCGACCGGAGGCCATTGCATCTGACCGCGGTGCTTCATCTCGCGTCTCGACGCGCGTGAGGCACCCCCACCAGACCGGCATCGCCACCTTTGCACTGCGGGAGGAAACGAATGACAAAATCGAACGGACATGCCGGCAACGGCGCTGACAAGAGCCGCAAGCTGCGCTCGCAGGCGTGGTTCAACGATCCGCACAATCCGGGCATGACCGCGCTCTATCTCGAGCGCTATCTCAATTACGGCCTGACCCGCGCCGAGCTGCAGTCGGGCAAGCCGATCATCGGCATCGCCCAGACCGGCAACGATCTGTCGCCCTGCAACCGTCACCATCTCGAGCTGGCACATCGCGTCCGCGAGGGCATCCGCGCCGCTGGCGGCATCGCGATGGAGTTTCCGACCCATCCGATTCAGGAGACCGGGAAGCGTCCGACGGCGGCGCTCGACCGCAACCTCGCTTATCTCGGCCTCGTCGAAATCCTGTTCGGTTATCCGCTCGACGGCGTGGTGCTGACCACCGGCTGCGACAAGACGACGCCGGCCTGCCTGATGGCAGCGGCCACCGTGAACATCCCGGCCATCGTGCTCTCTGGCGGGCCGATGCTGAACGGCTGGCACGAGGGCCAGCGCACCGGCTCCGGCACCGTGGTGTGGAAGTCGCGCGAGCGGCTCGCTGCGGGCGAGATCGGCTATGAGGAGTTCATGCAGATCGTGGCGTCGTCGGCGCCGTCGGTCGGGCATTGCAACACCATGGGCACGGCCTCGACCATGAACGCGCTGGCGGAAGCGCTCGGCATGTCCCTGCCCGGCTGCGCCGCGATCCCCGCGCCCTATCGCGAACGCGGCCAGATCGCCTACGAGACCGGCACGCGCATCGTCGACATGGTGTGGGAAGACCTGAAGCCGTCGGACATTCTCACCCGCAAGGCGTTCGAGAACTGCATCGTCGCGAACTCCGCGATCGGCGGCTCGACCAACGCGCCGATCCACATCAACGCGCTGGCGCGCCATGTCGGCGTCGAGCTCGACATCGACGATTGGCAGACCGTCGGCCACGACGTGCCGCTGCTGGTCAACATGCAGCCGGCCGGCTTCTATCTCGGCGAGGAATTCCATCGCGCCGGCGGCGTGCCGGCCGTGATCGGCGAGTTGATGCGCCACAAGCGCATCCACGAGGACGTCATCACCGTCAACGGCCGCAGCATGGGCGACAATTGCCGCGCCGCGCCGAAGCCGGACAACGACGTGATCTGGTCCTACGACAAGCCGCTGGTGAAGGACGCCGGCTTCCTGGTGCTGCGCGGCAACCTGTTCGATTCCGCGATCATGAAGACCAGCGTGATCTCCAAGGAATTCCGCGACCGCTATCTCAGCAACCCGAAGGACCCGAACGCCTTCGAAGGCCGCGCGATCGTGTTCGAGGGGCCCGAGGATTATCACGACCGCATCGACGACGAGGCGCTGGCGATCGACGAGCACTGCGTGCTGTTCATCCGCGGCGCGGGTCCGATCGGCTATCCCGGCGGCGCCGAGGTGGTGAACATGCAGCCGCCGGCGGCGCTGATCAAGCGCGGCATCCTGTCCCTGCCCTGCATCGGCGACGGCCGGCAGTCCGGCACCTCGGGCTCGCCGTCGATCCTCAACGCCTCACCGGAGGCCGCCGCCGATGGCGGCCTTGCGATCCTCAAGACCGGCGACCGGGTGCGGATCGACCTCAACAAGGGATCGGCCAACATCCTGATCTCCGACGAGGAGCTCGCCAAGCGTCGCGCCGAGCTGAAGGCCAAGGGCGGCTTCCCGCATCCGGCCAACCAGACGCCATGGCAGGAGCTCTACCGCAACACCGTCGGCCAGCAGGCCACCGGCGCCTGCATGGAGCTCGCGACGCGGTACCAGAACATTGCTGGCACCGTCGGCGTGGCCAGGCATAATCACTGAACCATCCGCTGTCATTCCGGGACATCGCGAAGCGATGGGCCCGGAATCCATAACCACGATCGGGAGTATGGATTCCGGGCTCGCCCTTCGGGCGCCCCGGAATGACGGCAACTAACAAACAAGCCATCCCAGGGAGACCCCATGTCCGACCGCCTCAAGGGCAAGCGCGCCTTTGTCACCGCCGCCGCTGCCGGCATCGGCCGCGCCTGTGCCATCGCCTTCGCACGGCAAGGCGCCACGGTGTTCGCGACCGACATCGACGAGAAGGGCTTGGCCACGCTGAAGAGCGAAGGCATCGCCGAGGTCGCGACGCTCGACGTGCGCAACACGGCGGCCGTCAACGCCATGGCCGAGCGGGTCGGCAAGGTCGAGATCCTGCTCAATGCCGCCGGCTTCGTGCACAACGGCACAATCCTCGACTGCTCCGATGACGATTGGGAGTTCTCGTTCGATCTGAACGTGAAGTCGATGCATCGCACGATCCGCGCCTTCCTGCCGAAGATGCTGGATCAGGGCGGTGGCGCCATCGTCAACATCGCCTCCGCCGCCGGCGTGTTCAAGGCGGCGCCGAACCGCTACGTCTACGCGGCGACCAAGGCCGCGGTGGCGGCGGTGACGCGCTCGGTCGCTGCCGACTTCGTCGGTCGAGGCATCCGTTGCAATTGCATCTGCCCCGGCACGATCGAGACGCCGTCGATGCTCGGCCGCGCCGCGGCCGCCGGCCCCAACGGGCTTGAGATGTTCATTTCGCGCCAGCCGATGGGCCGGCTCGGCACCGCCGAGGAGATCGCGCATCTGGCCGTCTATCTCGCCAGCGACGAGAGCGCGTTCACCACCGGCGTCGCGCACACCATCGACGGCGGCTGGACGTTGTAGGTCTTTACCTCTCCCCGCCTGCGGGGAGAGGTCGGATCGCATCGCAGATGCGATCCGGGTGAGGGGGTACAGGTCCAACCACGCACACCACCCGTGCGTCTGCCCCTCACCCCGCCCTCTCCCCGTAAGAACGGGGAGAGGGAGCGCACCGCTCGCGCTGCAAGAGGCGGGGTTGTTAGGAGAGGAAACACCATGAACCACATCGATCTCGCCAACCGCTGCGCCGTCGTCACCGGCGGCGCGCAGGGCTTCGGCCGGGCCATCACCGAGCGCTTCAAGGCCTCGGGCGCGAAGGTTGCGATCTGGGATCACGACATTGCGCTGGCCGAAAAGGCTGCGCAGGAGATCGGATCCGAGGTGCTGGCGCTGAAGGTCGACGTCACCGACAACGCGGCTGTCGAAGGCGCGCGCGATGCCACGCTGGCCGCGTTCGGCAGCATCGACATCCTGGTCAACAATGCCGGTATCGCCGGCATCAACAAGACGGTGTGGGAGACCGATCTGGAGGAATGGCGCAAGGTGCTGCGCATCAACCTCGACGGGCCCTTCATGTGCGCCAAGGCCATCGTGCCCGTCATGCTGAAACAGGGCTATGGCCGCATCGTCAACATCGCCTCGATCGCCGGCAAGGAAGGCAATCCGAACGCGGCACACTACTCCGCCTCGAAGGCCGGCCTGATCGCGCTGACCAAGTCGCTCGGCAAGGAGCTGGCGCAGCACAACATCACCGTCAACGCGGTGACGCCGGCCGCGGCGAAGACCGCGATCTTCGATCAGATGACGGAAGCGCACATCAACTTCATGCTGTCGAAGATTCCGAAGGGCCGCTTCGTTCTCGTCGAGGAGCTCGCCGCGCTGGTGTCCTGGCTCGCCTCCGAGGAATGCTCCTTCTCGACTGGCGCGGTGTTCGACATCTCCGGCGGCCGCGCAACCTATTAGGAGCCCGTAGCCCGGATGCGCGTAGCGACATCCGGGGTCTCACGCGCTGCCGACGCGAACCCGGATGTCGCTACGCGCATCCGGGGCTACGCAGTTGTCGTCGCGACGGCGAGATCCGCCTAATTGTGCTTCTTCCAGAAGATGCGCGCGCCCTGCACCGACTGCGCGACGTTGATGCGGGCGCGCTCGAACGGCGTCACCACGCCGTCGGCCTTGGCGCGGTTCTCCAGCCGCTGCACGTGGATCTGGCCGCGGACCAGCTGCTGCGTCTCCGGATAGGTCAGCCGGCCCGAGGCGATGCCGTTGTAGATGCGATGCGACTGCGCATTCTGCCGCGCGTCGATCAGCGGCGTGCCGGCAAAGCTCGCTCCCGACGTGATGACGAGCAGCAGTGCACCGGTCATGATGGACTTCATGTCACTCTCCTGTGGGGTGGTGTCCACCGGCGTGAAGACGTCATTGTCCGCACTCCTCCAGCGAACGGCCGGCAGGATGAGCGAGATCGACGGCGACGACCGTGCGCGCACTCACACTCGATCATGTGGCGGACGCCCGATCGTCGCCCCGCCGTCCGGCAGGATGTGCCGGTCCCGGCGTCGAGATGCTCCGGAAAAAAATCTCGGCATGCGTGAAATGCCGGTCTTGCAAATCTCACCTTTGAGTGCATGTTCACGGCGCACTACTTTTGAATGAATCATTTTTAACATCATTGACGGCGCTCGGCGGCCGGACTTCGCGGCAGACCATCACCGCTCCCCCGCGGGTCCATTCCAGCGCGCGCATCACATGGAGATTGGCCATGAAGACCATTCAGTGGCTCACCCTGACTTTCGCAACGACGATGGCGGCAGGCGGACTTGCCGGCGCGCTCAGCCCGGCCAACGCGGCGGCGCCGCCGCCGGCCAAGAACTGCCCGGCGTTCGGCTGGTCGGAGGGACTCGGCCAGTATCTCAAGCCGGACGCCGCCTTCCCCACCTCGGATACCAAGACGATCCCGACCCCGGACTGCAACTTTCACCAATGGTCGTGGGAAGCATTCGTCTGGGCAACCGCGCTGGTCAAGGATCCGGGATCAGGCAGCAACGTGCCGCGCTTCATGACGCTGGCGACGCCGGCCGAGCTGCTCAGCAATGCCGATGACGCCGGTGCCCCGAAGCTGCGGCCGCTGACCTTGGCGGCCCGCGCGCAGGTCTTCCATGGCGCGGCGGGCTTCACCGAAGGCGCCGGCGCGATCGTCCAGGCTGATGGCAACATGCTGGTCGCCCAGAACGGCTACCCGGTCTATGCCTCGGTTCACATGAACCAGACCTATTTCAACACCGCGCGCAAGAACCTGATCGTGACCGGCGGCTATCAGAGCCAGCCGGCGGGCTCGTCCTTCGCGGTGGGTGATGCCGTGTTCAAGGCGACATGGCTGCGGCTGGATCCGAACCAGGCGCCGCCCGCCGGGGCCTACACGACGCAGGCACAGGTGCCGGTGCTGGAGAACAAGATCACGCCCGGCCAGATCACGATCCAGCCGGTGGCCGGCAAGTTCGTCACTGTGACCGTGGCGCTGATCGGACTGCACGTGGTCGGCTACACCGAGAACCATCCGGAATTCCTGTGGGGCACGTTCGAGCTGAAGAACAACTCGCCGCAGACGCCGGACAACACCTTCGAGCCGTCGGCGAGCCGCTCCGATCCGAAGAGCTACACGCTGTACAAGGGCCGCACGCCGTTCTCGCAGGTCAACATCGCAGCACAGCCCGGCGCCAGCCGGCCGCAGTTGACGCTCGATCCCGCAACCCAGAAGCTCACGCCCGTGACCAATGTCGTGCTGGAGAACAAGACCGGCGGCGAGAACCAGCCGAACGGCGTCGGCAACATCTACGCGATCAATGCGCAAGCCCAGGGCTTCCTGTCCAACCTGAAGGGCCCGCAATCGACCTTCGCCAGCTACAGCCTCGACGGCACGGTGTGGATGCTGCCGAACTCCTACAATCTGAACAGCAACCAGACCAATGCCGTCGGCTCGGTCAATCTCGCCAACGCCACCGCCGAGACCTTCGTGCAGCAGGCCGACAACACGCCGATCAAGAACGTGCTGAACTGTTTCCTGTGCCACAACCCGACGTCCTACTCGTTCCAGACGCCGCCGCCGGCCAAGCTGCCGAACCGGCTGATCGCGCTCAGCCACGTGCTGTCGATCGGCTCGCCCTACGAGGTGCCGAACTCGATTTCGGGCAAGCTTCTGATGCGCCCCGATCCGTTCCGGAAGTAGTTCCTGAGAGCGCGGATTGCCGCCGGTGCCGAATGTAAGCCCGCGCTCTCTCCGGATTGTCATTCCGGGGCGTGCGCAGCACGAACCCGGAATCCATACCGAGCAATGCGTTGTGAGGCACGGGCAGAGCTTTGTCTCGCTCCATCACATCGGACTGTGGTTATGGATTCCGGGCTCATCGCTGCGCGATGCCCCGGAATGACGTGTGGAGAGACGACGCCCTTTTCCGTGATGATGACGACCACTCACCAATCAGCTCCGCGTCGACGTCCGATAGAACGGCGTGTGCGCGGCCGCATCGAAATAGCCGTCATAGAATTGCTTGACGTGCGGGAACACCGCCAGGCCGAGCTCACGGCGGGCGACCTCCTCCTCGGTGCGCGGCTTGGCCAGGATGTCGGCGATCTCGGCCAGCACCTCGTCGCGGTTGATGCGGGTGAAGCGGCCGTCGGCGTAGACGATGTCGCCGCCGACATAGACGGCCGCCACGTGCTGCGATTTGGCGCGCTGAACGAGCGCATCCAGCATCGGGATATCCGGATCCTGGAACGGATAGGTCGCCGCGTTCCAGTCGATCAGCACCGCATCGAACAGCCGGCCCTGCTCCAATCTGCCGATGCTGTCGCCGAACGCCGTGGTCTTGGCGCCGCCTTCGGTGGCCATGCGCACGATCTGCGGCGCCGTCGGCACATCGTCGTCCATGCCCGGCGTGCGGTGGACACGCAGCGCCAGCTTCAACTCCTGCAGCATGTCCCGGTCCTCGTTGATGCCCGCTTCGTCGAGGCCCATGCCGATGGTGATGCCCTTCTTCTCCCAGACGTTGAGCGGCGCGAGCCCCGAGCGCAGCCGGAAGTTCGACGAGCAGTTGTGGCAGATGCAGGTGCCGGTGTCGGCGACGATGTCGATGTCCTCCTCGGTCAGCCAGACGCCGTGGCCGAGCGTCATGTGCGGGCCGAGCACGCCGAGGTCATGCAGGTGCCGCACGGCGGTCTTGCCGGTGCGCCGCCGCGCATATTCCTTCTGATAGGCGGTCTCCAGCAGGTGCATGTGCATCGGCACCTTGGCGGCGCGCGACTTCTCGTGTAGCGCCACGAGGCCGTCGTCGGTGCACCAGTGCAGATTGGCCGGCGCGAGCTGGATGCGGGTCAGCGTCTCGCCGGCGTTCTCGGCCGTGAGCACATCGAACAGCTTCATGTAGTCCGCGAACGGCACCTGCTGCGCCTTCAGATGCGCGGCCAGCCGCTCGTTCCAGGGCGCGGGCAGCCGGGCGCAGAATTCTTCGTCGGCCTCATAGACCAGCCGGTTCTGCTCGCGCACGGCGTAGCAATAGGAGGCGCGCATGCCGATCGCGCGATAGGCCTGCAGCACCTTGGTGGCGGCGCCGTGGATGGCGTCGAAGCCGCCGGCCATCCAGCCGTGAATGTGCTGCACGGTGGTGACGCCCGAGGCGACCATCTCGAAGGCCGAGTACAGGGTATCGAGATAGAGATCGATCCGGCGCGCCGGCAGGCGGCTGGCGAACCACAATTCCAGCGCATGATCGGGCGAGCCGAGCTGCAACGGCGTCAGCCCGACATGGTGGTGGCTATTGACGAAGCCCGGCAGCATCACGTGGTTCGGATGGCGCTTGACGGTCGCCTGCGGCGCCAGCCGCTCCAGCTCGGCAAACGATCCGACCGCCACGATGACGCCGTCGCGGGCCAGCACCGCCCCATCCTCGATCACGACGGGCGTGTGCCGATCCTGGATTCCGGAGACGACCCACTTCGCCCCGACCAACACATCAGTCATCTTGTCTCCTCCCGCTGTCCGGTTCACAGGCCCGACTGCTCGGCGAAGGCCTTGTCGACCTCGGCGGCGAGCAGCTCGGTGAAATAGTCGCGATATTCGTGATAGCGCGGCGAGCGCGTCGGCCTCGGCCGCGGCAGGTCGATCGGCACGATCTCCTTGACCCGGCCCGGCCGCGCCGTGAACACGATCACGCGGTCGGCGAGGCTGATCGCCTCGTCGATGGAATGCGTGACGAGCAGCACCGAGGCGCGGCTGTCCTGCCAGATCTGCAGCAGGAAATCCTGCAGCTTGGCGCGGGTCTGGACGTCGAGCGCGGCGAACGGCTCGTCCATCATCAGCACTTTCGGCTGCATCACGAGCGCGCGGGCGAACGCGGCGCGCTGGCGCATGCCGCCGGACAGTTCATCCGGCTTCTTGTCGAGCACGTCGCCGAGCCCGACGCGGCGCAGGATCTCGCGTGCCTTCTCTCGCCGCCGCTCCGGCAGCTCGGCGCGGATGGCGAGACCAAAGGCGACATTGTCGAGGATGGTCAGCCAGGGAAACAGCGAGGCTTCCTGGAAGATCAGGCCGCGCTCCGGCGACGGGCCGGCGATGGCGAGACCGTCATCCTCGATGACACCATCGCTCACGCTCTCCAGCCCCGCGATCATGTAGAGCAGCGAGGACTTGCCGCAGCCGGACGGGCCGAGCAGCACGACGAACTCGCCGGGCGCGACGTCGAACGACAGCTCGTCGATGGCGCGCAGCGGAGGTCGGCCCTCGACGTCCCAGGTCTTGCCGACATTGCGAATGGAGACGGCCGGACGCGCCATCACACCCCTCCCCTGCTCGGCGCCACCCACCACAGCATGCGGCGCTGGATCTGGCGCAGACCCCAGTCGCTGAGGAAGCCGAGCGCGCCGATCACGGCCATGGTGAAGAAGACGAGCTTGGCGTTGAAGGTCGCGCGCGCCATCGAGATGATCTGGCCGAGCCCGGTGCCGACGCCGACGGTCTCGGCGATCAGGACCACCATCCAGGCGCCGAACAGGTTGAGCCTGAGGGTCATGAACAGGCTCGGCAGGATCGCCGGCAGGATCACGCGCCAGAACAGCTGCGTCTGCGTCGCGCCCATGATACGGGCGACATGGATGTAGTTGACCGGCACGCTCTCGATTTGCGCCGAGGTCGACAGCACGATGGTGAAGAACACGGTGATGAAGACCAGGAAGATCGCCGGCACGTCACCGATGCCGAACACGAAGATCGCGACCGGCAGCCAGGCGACCGGTGAGATCGGCGCCAGCAGCAGCACCGTCGGCATCAGGAGGTTGCGCAGCCAGCGCACGTAGTGCAGCGCGGCGCCGACGGCAACGCCGCTAACGAAGCCGAGCGCGAGCCCGGTGAAGACGCGGAACACGGTCCAGAACATCGTGATCGCCAGCGCGCCGGCGCCGCCGCCCGAAGCGACCGAGCCGACGCGGTTGGAGCGGTCGAAGAATTTCAGCGTGCCCGGGACGTCCTGCAGGAACAGATGCGGCGGCGGCAGCAACAGCGGGTTGATCTTGCCGAAATACCACAGCGCTTCCCAGATCGCGCCGAACAGCCCGATGGAGATCACGCCCCAGCCGAGAGCGACGAGCTGGCGCTGGGCCTTGCGCCAGTTACGCGAGCTGATGGGAGGCGAAGAAGAGCGCGCCATTGGCGACGCGACCGTGGTTTCAAGGGCCATGGGCTGAGGTCCGCAATGCCGTGGTGTGACTGGCCATGATGACGTGACTATCCTTCGAGACGGCCGCCTCCGGCGGGCTCCTCGGGATGAGGTCTGTTTGCGCTGAGAGAGACCCTCATGGTGAGGAGCGTCGCACTTGCGACGCGTCTCGAACCATGAGGCCAACGATCCCTCACGCCGATTTCAGCTTCAGCCCCTCATAGAGCGCCTTGTTGTCGGCGATGACGGCCTCCAGCAGCGACCAGTCGAAGGCGCCCTGGTCGGGCAGCTTCTTGACGTAGCCGAGCTCCTTCATCGAGACGCCGCGGTCGATGATGAACTGGGTCTGGCTGCGCTGGTCGACCACGATGGGCTGCTTCGAGGAGGCGTCGATCGCCGCCTCCATCGAGGTCTTGTAATACTTGCCGACGGTGTCCTTCAGCGCGGCGCCCTTGTCGGCCTCGGCCTGGCTCTGCGCCACCATCAGCGCCTTGATGACCGCCTTCACCGCCGCCGGATTCTTCTCGATCAGCGGGGTGCGC
Organism: Bradyrhizobium sp. SZCCHNR1002; assembly: GCF_032381435.1. Taxonomy (NCBI): domain Bacteria; kingdom Pseudomonadati; phylum Pseudomonadota; class Alphaproteobacteria; order Hyphomicrobiales; family Nitrobacteraceae; genus Bradyrhizobium; species Bradyrhizobium sp. SZCCHNR1002. The sequence continues at coordinate 86,052 of NZ_JAUHIS010000001.1, read as the reverse complement.
GCCGCCAGCACGCAGTCCGAATAGCCCTTGCCGTAGAGGTCGGTGCCGTCGGACAGCACGGTCGCGCCCTTACGCTGCTGCACGCATTGCGTCGCATACGGCTCGATGTGGCAGATCGCGTCGAGCGCACCGGCCATGAAGGCTTGCGCAAGCTCCGGCGAGGTGTCGAGATATTTGATGTCGACGTCCTTGAACGACAGTCCGGCCTTCTTCAGATAGTCATAAGGCAGCACTTCGAGCGTGTCGGCCTGGAACGTGCCGAAGGTCTTGCCCTTGAGATCGGCGGCGGACTTGATGCCGTCCTTTGCGACGATGATGCAGCCCTGCACGCCGCCGCCGGCGACGATCTTCACCGGTGCGCCGGCGTCGTACAGCGTCATGAAGTTGGAATATGGGATCATCGAGATATCGACGAGGCCGGCGCCGAACATGGTGGTGATCTCGGTGTTCGACGGCGTCACCACGAATTCGAGCTCGACGCCGTCGGCCACCGTGAGGTTGCGCTCCTTGGCGAGGAAGATGCCCATGTTGCAGAAGCCGGAGCCATGGGTCGCCTTGATGACGGTCGCAGCCATTGCCGACGTCGGCGCCAGCAAGGTTGCGAGATGAGCAGGAATGGCCACGGTGGCGGTGGCTGCGGCCACCGAGGTCTTGATGAAGTTACGGCGAGAGAAGCTGCGATAAAACGTTCCGTCACGATCGCACATGCGAGTCTCCATCCATGACGACGGGATGGACCCATGAGGGGTGACGAGCTGATAGCTCCATCGACGGCGGGCGCGATCTCGACATCGTCCCACCGACCCAACGGGGATCCCGACGATGGGCACGCCAACCCATGAGAGCGAAGCTCTGCGCTGAGGTCAATTACGCAAGCCGTGTGCCAACGGGCTGACGTTGAACTCACAGCAGAATTCGTTGTTGTGGAACGCGAGCCGCGGCGACCGCGCTCAATCAAGCATCAGCCTGCTCACGACCGCAGCATCACGGCGCCGCTTGCGCCGCCTCGGCCTTCGCCACAAAGCCCTTGGCGAGCGCATGATAGAGCCCCTCCTCGCAGATCAACCGCGACGTGCCGTAGGCGATCAGCGAAGCCATCATCAGCGGCACCACCATGGCGTGGTTGTCGGTCATCTCGGTGACGATGACGAAGGCGGTGATCGGCGCCTGCACCACGCCGGCGAAATACGCGACCATGCCGAGCAGCATGATCGGCGCCAGCGGGGTCTGATGGAACAACGAGGCGACATTGGCTCCGATACCCGCGCCGACGGCGAGCGAGGGCGCGAAGATGCCGCCGGGAATGCCGCTGATCGCGGCGAAGGTGGTGGCGAGGAACTTCAGCGCGCCGAAATCGACCGGCAGCGGCGTGCCGGTCTCCAGCGCCGCCTTCACCTGCGCATAGCCGGTGCCGTAGATCGTGTCGCCGGAGGCGAGCCCACACAGCGCGACGGCGAGGCCGCAGGCGAGCGCGAACAGCAGCGGCCGGCCTTTGATGAACAGGCCGATCGTCCCCGGCAGCCCGCGCGCCATGCCGATCAGGATGCGGCTGAACAGGCCGCCGGCGGCGCCGCCGGCCACGCCACAGACGGGCACCGCCAGCCAGTCGATGCCCTTGCCCAGCGCCATCGGCGTCGTGCCGAAATAGGCGTAGTTGCCCATCAGCGCCAGCGAGGTGAGGCCCGCGGCGATCACGGTGGCGATGACGAGGCTGGAGGTCCGCGTCTCGAAGGCGCGGCTCATCTCCTCGATGCCGAACACGATGCCGGCGAGCGGCGTGTTGAAGGCCGCCGCGACCCCGGCCGCTGCGCCGGCCAGGATCAGACCAGGCTGCCGCCGGGGCGACAGCCGGCCGAGCGCGAACATGATGGAGGCGCCGACCTGAACCGTCGGCCCTTCGCGCCCGACCGAGGCGCCGCACAATAGCCCCAGCAGGGTCAGTAGCACCTTGCCGATCGCGATCCGGATCGACACCAGCGGGCTGCGCGCCCGCGTGTCCGACAGATGCCGCGCAGCGATCGCCTGCGGGATGCCGCTGCCTTGCGCGTTCGGGAAGTAGCGCTGGGTCAGATAGACCGACAGCGCAAAACCGGCGGGCGTCACGATCAGCGAGGCATAGCGCGATGTCGACAGCAACCAGTTGAAGGCAAGCTGGGCCTGATCGGCGAGCTCCGCCAGAGCGACCGCCGCCGCCCCCACCACCAGCCCGCCAACCACGAACAGCACCCGCCGCTGCCAGCGCGCCGAGGTCAGCTTGAGCCAACGCTTGCGGCGGGGGGTGATCTTCAGCATCGGCGGGGCGATCCGGTCTCTACGCAGGTGCAATACCCTCGACGAAAACCAGCCGGCGGTCCAGCGCCTTCCGGCGCACGCCGAGCGCCTCGGCATATTCGGGCGACGCATACCATTCGCGCAGCCGCGCCATCGAGGGAAACTCGACGATGATGAGAGTTTTGGCCGGAGGCCCGCCTTCGATGATTTCGGCGGGCCCGCCGCGGACCAGATAGCGTCCGCCGTGCTGCGCGATCGATCGCGCAGCAAGACTGCGGTAGCGCTCCATCACCTCGGCGTCCCGGACCTCGACCTCGGAGATGACGTAGGCGGACATCGCCGGGCCCTCAGGCGATGGTGTCGATGATGCCGCCCTCGGTCCGCAGCGCCGCGCCATTGGTGGCGGACGCTTGCTGGGATGCGGCATAGACCACCATGTTGGCGATCTCGTCGACGCTGGCGAAGCGCTGCAGCAACGAGGCCGGCCGGTGCTGCTTGACGAACGACGCTGCTGCCTCCTCTTCCGACTGGCCGTTCTGCCGCGCCAGATCCTTGACGAAGGTCTCGACGCCTTCGGACATCGTCGGCCCCGGCAGCACCGCATTGACGGTGACGCCGGTGCCGCGCGTCAGCTTGGCGAGCCCGCGCGAGACGGCGAGCTGCGCCGTCTTGGTCATGCCGTAGTGGATCATCTCGGTCGGGATGTTCAGCCCCGATTCCGAGGAGATGAAGATGATGCGGCCCCAGTTGCGCTTCAGCATGCCCTGCATGTAGGCGCGCGCCATGCGCACGCCGGACATCACGTTCACCTCGAAGAAGCGGCTCCAGTCCTCGTCGGGAATGTCGAAGAAGTCCTTCGGCTCGAAGATGCCGGCATTGTTCACGAGGATGTCGACCTCGGGGACCGCCGTGACGATGGCATTGCCGCCGTCGACCTGGGCGACGTCGCCGACGACGCCACGCAGCTTGGCGCCGGACACCGCCTGCTTCAGCCTGGCCACAGCGTCGTCGACGCGGCCTTGGGCACGGCCGTTGACGACCACCTCGGCGCCGGATGCGGCCAGCCCTTTGGCGATGGCAAAGCCGATGCCGGCGGTGGAACCGGTGACGAGGGCGGTCTTTCCCGTGAGATCGATGTGCATGAGCAGCTCTCCGTTGTGCTGGAGGAGCGCATGTAGGTCGCCGTTGCGCCGACCCCAACGCGCTGCACGCAGAGCTGATCCTCAAGAATAAGACCGGGCAACCAGGATGCGGCGCGCATGTTGGTAGATGGCTCATCTCCATCCACACGTCATTCCGGGGCATCGCGCAGCGATGAGCCCGGAATCCATAACCACGAACGTCTCGGCATTCGAAGATAGGAGCCACGTACATCCTGCCCCACAGAGCTGCCTGTGGCTATGGATTCCGGGCTCGCGCTCCGCGCGCCCCGGAATGACGCGCGGAGAGACTGCGGTGGCCATCAACAGTCAGAACCGCGGCCAAAATGGACGCGAGTCCATTTGGCCGATTATCCAGTGCGTACTAGGCGCCTTTGGCCCGGGCGTCCCTCAAACGAAAACGGCGCCCGAAGGCGCCGTCTGGCAAACTCAAATCGGAGCGTCGCTTATGCGGCTTCCGAGGTCTCCTGCACCGGGCCGGAATCCTGGCCCTTGGCATCGACGTCGCGATCGACGAACTCGATCACGGCCATCGCGGCGTTGTCGCCGTAGCGGAAGCCGGCCTTGATGATGCGGGTGTAGCCGCCGTTGCGGTCCTTGTAGCGGGGCGCCAGCACGTCGAACAGCTTCTTCACCTGGTCGACGTCGCGCATCTCGGCGATCGCCTGACGGCGCAGGGCGAGGCCGCCCTTCTTGCCGAGGGTGACCAGCTTTTCGACGATCGGCCGCAGCTCCTTGGCCTTCGGCAGCGTGGTGACGATCTGCTCGTGCTTGATCAGCGCGGCGCACATGTTGGCGAACATCGCCTTGCGATGCTCGGCGGTGCGGTTGAGCTTCCGATGAACCTTGCCGTGACGCATTGTCTTAGTCCTTCATTTCAATCTGCCGCGACGGTTCGTCGGACATGTTGCTCAGGTGGGCTGCCTGCGTTCGCCCAAGAGAGCGAGTAGCGAATGGCGAGTAGCGAATGGTGTCGTCCCAGTTCGCTATTCCCCTACTCGCTATTCGCCACTCCCTATTCGCTCAGTAGTGATCCTCGAAGCGCTTGGCCAGCTCGTCGATGTTCTCCGGCGGCCAGCCCGGCACTTCCATGCCGAGATGCAGACCCATCTGGGCCAGCACTTCCTTGATCTCGTTCAGCGACTTGCGGCCAAAGTTCGGGGTGCGAAGCATCTCCGCTTCCGACTTCTGCACGAGGTCGCCGATGTAGACGATGTTGTCGTTCTTCAGGCAGTTCGCCGAACGCACCGACAGCTCGAGCTCGTCCACCTTCTTGAGGAAGGCCGGGTTGAAGGCGAGGTCAGGGATGATCTCCTGGGCGACTTCCTTGCGCGGCTCTTCGAAGTTGACGAACACGTTGAGCTGATCCTGCAGGATGCGGGCGGCATAGGCCACCGCATCCTCCGGCGAGATCGCGCCGTTGGTCTCGATCGTCATCGTCAGCTTGTCATAGTCGAGAATCTGGCCCTCGCGGGTGTTCTCGACCTTATAGGAGACCTTGCGGACCGGGGAGAACAGGCTGTCGACCGGGATCAGGCCGATCGGCGCATCCTCGGGACGGTTGCGATCAGCGGCGACGTAGCCCTTGCCGGTCGCGACCGTGAACTCCATGCGGATCTCCGCGCCCTCGTCCAGGGTGCAGAGCGGCAGGTCGGGGTTGAGCACGACGATGTCGCCGACGGTCTGGATGTCACCGGCAGTGACGGCACCCGGGCCCTGCTTCTTCACGACCATGCGCTTCGGGCCTTCGCCCTGCATCTTGATCGCAATGTCCTTGATGTTCAGCACGATGTCGGTGACATCCTCGCGGACACCGGCGATCGAGGAGAACTCGTGCAGCACGCCGTCGATGTGCACCGACTGCACCGCGGCGCCCTGCAACGACGACAGCAGGATGCGGCGCAGCGCATTGCCCAGCGTCTGGCCGAAGCCGCGCTCCAGCGGCTCGGCGACCACCGTGGCGAAACGGGTCGCGTCGGAGCCCGGCGTGACCTGGAGCTTGTTCGGCCGAATCAATTCTTGCCAATTCTTCTGGATCGTCACTGTTTCACCCATTGGCCGGTCATGGAATCTGACTGACTGGCGTTGGAGAACCGCGCATCAGATCGCGGCAACCGAAATGTCTCAAAAGCATGACGAGGCGGACATGCTGTCCGCCTCTTTCACATCTTCACATCAGACGCGCCGGCGCTTGCGCGGACGGCAGCCATTGTGCGGGATCGTCGTCACGTCGCGGATCGAGGTGACGGTGAAGCCCGCGGCCTGCAGCGCGCGCAGGGCCGACTCACGGCCGGAACCCGGACCGGCAACCTCGACTTCGAGGGTGCGCATGCCGTGCTCTTGGGCCTTCTTGGACACGTCCTCCGCCGCGACCTGCGCAGCATACGGGGTCGACTTGCGCGATCCCTTGAAACCCATCGTGCCGGCCGACGACCAGGCAATGGTGTTGCCCTGGGCATCGGTGATGGTGATGGTCGTGTTGTTGAACGACGAATTCACGTGGGCGACGCCGGAGGCGATGTTCTTGCGCTCACGACGACGGACACGTGCGGCTTCCTTGGCCATATAGGTACCTTTCTCGAGATCTCAACGCCGCCGTAGTGCCAGCGGCTACACCAGAAACGCGAATGGTGAATAGCGAGTAGCGAATAGGGATCTCCCCTACTCGCCACTCGCTATCAGCAACTCGCGAAATTACTTCTTCTTGCCGGCGATCGCCTTGGCCGGACCCTTGCGCGTGCGCGCATTGGTATGAGTGCGCTGACCGCGCACCGGCAAGCCACGGCGATGACGCAGGCCGCGATAGCAGCCGAGGTCCATCAGCCGCTTGATGTTGATGCCGGTCTCGCGCCGCAGGTCGCCCTCGACGACGTAGTCACGGTCGATGACTTCGCGGATCTGCAGGACTTCCTGGTCGCTCAGCTGATTGACGCGACGATCCTCGGCAATCTTCACCTTCTCGATGATGTCGGCCGCGATCTTCGGGCCAATGCCATGGATATACTGGAGCGCGATCAGGACGCGCTTATTGGTCGGGATGTTGACACCGGCAATACGGGCCACGGACTTCTCTCCTGTCACCGATCCAAGGACGGACCGGCCTTCGTTCTCGCTATCTCGGGCAGGCGTCCGCAAACGCGAACAAGACGCCCACCCCTCGATTCCCTAAGGGCCCGGCATCTTTGGAAAACTATCCGACTTGGATGCGGGCTTATTAATGGATTCACACGGCGGTCGTCAACCGCCCCTACAAGATTCGATCACCTCTTGGCGCGCTTTTTTGGTGCCTTTGCAGAGGTTTTCCGGGTTCCGCTAGCCGCCTTGGCGGCGGCCTTTGAGGCCTTCTTCGAAACCTTGGGGGCCTTCTTGGGAGCCGCCTTGGCGGCCTTTGTTGCAGTCTTGGCCGCCCTTTTGGCTGTCTTTCCGGCCTTTTTTGCCGGGGCAGCCGCCTTCGGAGCCATTTTGGCGGCCTTCCTGGCCGATTTCGCCGGCGTAGCCTTGCCCGGAGCTTTGGCGCTCCGCTTGGCCGGGCTCGCCTTCTTGGCCGCCCGGCTGCCCTCACTCTTGCCGACGGCGGCCAGGATCCGGCCGATCTCCTCGGTCACCTCTTCGATCGGCATCATGCCGTCGACGGTCGCGAGCATCCGGTGGTCGGAATAATAGTGGATCAGCGGCTCGGTCTGATCGCGGTAGCTGGCCAGGCGCTTGGTGAGCACCTCCGGGGTATCGTCCGCCCTGACCGCCTCGCCGCGAGCCCGCGTCTCGGCCGCCCGGCGCTCGACCCGCTCCAGCAGCACGCCTTCGTTGACCCGGAGCTCGATCACGGCGTCCAGCTTCATCTGCTTCTGCTTGAGCAGCGCGTCCAGCGCCTCGGCCTGCGGCACGGTTCGCGGGAAGCCATCCAGAATGAAACCATTCGCCGCGTCAGGCTGCTCGATTCGGTCGGCAATGATGCCGACCACGACCTCGTCCGGCACCAGGCCGCCGGCCGCCATGATGTCCTTGGCCTTCAGCCCGATCGGCGTCTGCGCGGCCACGGCGGCACGCAGCATATCGCCGGTCGACAGCTGGACGATGCCATGACGCTGTACCAGGCGCTGCGCCTGCGTGCCCTTGCCCGAACCGGGCGGTCCCAGAAGAATGAGTCTCATCGAATTTCGCCCCCCGGCACACGGTGGGCGACCTCCCGCACACCTTGTTCTTGGCTTTTTGGTTCCCGGGCGCGGATCCGCCGCGATCAGCGGCGACGCCCCCGCAGCTTCGACTTCCTGATCAACCCCTCATACTGATGGGCGAGCAGATAACCCTGAACCTGCGCCACGGTATCCATCGTAACGCTGACCACGATCAGAAGCGAAGTGCCACCAAAGTAGAACGGGACGGAAGCGTAGGAAATCAGAATTTCCGGGATCAGACACACGATCGCCAGATAGATGGCGCCGAGCACGGTGATCCGCGACAGCACGTAATCGATGTATTCCGCAGTGCGCTCACCCGGCCGGATGCCTGGGATGAAGCCGCCATGCTTCTTCAGATTGTCGGCCGTCTCGGTCGGGTTGAATACGATGGCCGTATAGAAGAACGCGAAGAACAGGATCAGCGCCAGATACAGCACCAGGAACAGCGGGCGGCCGTGGCCGAGCTGGGTGGTGATCCACTGGAACCATTCCGGGCCCTTGCCGGCGTTGAAATTGGCGACCGTGGTCGGCAGCAGCAGAAGCGACGAGGCGAAGATCGGCGGAATCACACCCGAGGTGTTGAGCTTCAGCGGCAGATGCGAGGACTGGCCCTCGAACATTTTGTTGCCGACCTGACGCTTCGGATACTGGATCAGGAGGCGGCGCTGGGCGCGCTCCATGAACACGATGAAGGCGATCACGGCGACCGCCATCACGATGACGATCAGGATCAGGCCGGTCGACAGCGCGCCCTGACGTCCGAGCTCGAGCATATTGGCGAGCGCCGAGGGCAGCTCCGCGACGATGCCGGAGAGGATGATCAGCGAGATGCCGTTGCCGATGCCGCGCGAGGTGATCTGCTCGCCCAGCCACATCAGGAACATGGTGCCGCCGGTCAGCGTGATCGCAGTCGACAGGCGGAAGAACAGACCGGGATCGGCGACGACATTGCCGGCGCCCTCGAGGCCGACCGCAATGCCGTAGGACTGCACGGCGGCCAGGATCACCGTCAGATAGCGGGTGTACTGGTTCAGCATCTTGCGGCCCGCCTCACCCTCTTTCTTGAGGGCTTCGAGCTGCGGCGAGACGGTGGTCAAGAGCTGGATGATGATCGATGCCGAGATGTACGGCATGATGTTCAGCGCGAAGATCGCCATGCGGTGGATGCCGCCGCCGGCGAACATGTTGAACATGCCGAGGATGCCGCCGGCCTGGGTGCGGAACACCGAATCCCAGATGTTCGGGTCGATGCCGGGCAGCGGAATATAGGTGCCGAGGCGGTAGACCAGCAGCGCGCCGAGGGTGAACCAGATGCGCTTCTTCAGCTCATCGGCTTTTGCAAGCGCGCCGAAATTGAGGTTTGCCGCAAGTTGTTCCGCTGCTGAGGCCATGTCTAGCTTTCTCCCGCCGCCCGTTCTTGACCGCATCAGCCCCGCGAGGGCTCGCGGGGCTTGGGCAGACGTCGGATATTATCTGGTGCGCAGGCGCAGTCTGTCCATCGCCCTGCCCGCTTCGGCGTGAACCGAAGCCAGGGAGATGACGCAGAAGTTACGCCGCTTCGCCTTCGTCCTTGGCCGGAGCCAGGAGCTTGACGGTGCCGCCGGCCTTCTCGACCGCCGCGATCGCCGACTTCGAGGCACCATGCACCTCGATGTTGATCTTCGCGGTGAGTTCGCCACGGCCGAGCAGACGCACGCCGTCCTTTGCGCGGCGCAGCGCGCCCGACTTCACGAGGGACTCGGCGTTGATCACACTGCCGGCGTCCAGCTTCTTGGCATCGATCGCCTGCTGGATCCGGTCGAGATTGATCTCGACGAAATCGAGCGCGAAGATGTTGTTGAAGCCGCGCTTCGGCAGACGGCGATGCATCGGCATCTGACCGCCTTCGAAGCCCTTGATGCGCACGCCGGAGCGTGCGGTCTGGCCCTTGCCGCCACGGCCGGAGGTCTTGCCCTTGCCGGAGCCGATGCCGCGGCCGACGCGCATGCGCTTCTTGCGCGCGCCGGCGTTGTCGGCGATATCGCTGAGCTTCATCGCCCTTCTCCTTACTTCTCGTCGACGATGCGGACGAGATGATGAACCTTGGTGATCATGCCGCGGACCGCCGGCGTATCCGGCAGCTCGGTCACCCGGCCGATCTTGTTGAGCTTCAACCCGATCAGCGTCTCGCGCTGCGAGTGATGCCGGCGGATCGGACTGCCGATCTGCTCGATCTTGATCGTCTTGGCGCTAGCCATTGTGCTCACTCCGAGATGCGCCTGCCAAAGGCGGCGCGCGTTCGTTAGTCGGCGGCTGCCTCGGCATCGCCACCGACGCGGCGGGCCTGCAGGGTCGACACCTTGATGTTGCGGCGGGCAGCGACCGAGCGCGGGCTGTCCTGGTGCTTCAGCGCGTTGAAGGTCGCGCGCACCATGTTGTACGGGTTGGACGAGCCGATCGACTTCGCCACCACGTCCTGGATGCCCAGCGTCTCGAACACGGCGCGCATCGGGCCGCCGGCGATGATGCCGGTACCGGCCGGAGCCGCACGCAGATAGACGCGGCCCGCACCGTGACGACCGAAGATGTCGTGGTGCAGGGTGCGGCCCTCGCGCAGCGCGACGCGGGTCAGGTTGCGCTTGGCGGAATCGGTCGCCTTGCGGATCGCCTCCGGCACCTCGCGCGCCTTGCCGTGGCCGAAGCCGACCCGGCCCTTCTGATCGCCAATCACGACGAGCGCCGCAAAGCCGAAGCGCTTACCGCCCTTCACGACCTTCGCGACTCGGTTGATGTGGACGAGCTTGTCGACGAACTCGCTGTCGCGCTCCTCGCGCTCCTTGCGATCGCGACCGCCTCGTTCCCGTTCACCTGCCATGGTGCTATCCAATCTTCTGAGGGGCTCTCGCGCCCATATCCATTGATGTTAGAAGCTCAGCCCGCTCTCGCGCGCCGCGTCGGCCAGCGCCTTGACGCGCCCGTGATAGAGATAGCCGCCGCGATCGAACACGACTTCCTTGATCCCGGCCTTCACAGCGCGCTCGGCGAGCAGCTTGCCCACCGCCTTGGCCGCGTCGATGTCGGCACCGGTGTTGCCGGCCGCGCGCATCTCCTTCTCCATCGACGACGCGGAGGCGAGCGTCTCGCCCTTCTGATCGTCGATGACCTGAGCGTAGATGTGCTTCGACGAGCGGAACACAGACAGACGCGGACGGCCGCCGGCGGAGCGGCGCAGCGACAGCCTCACACGCTGCTTGCGCCGGGCATTCGTAACCTTTGCTCTCGACATGTCCGGCTCCGTTACTTCTTCTTGCCTTCCTTGCGGAAGATGAATTCACCCGCGTACTTCACGCCCTTGCCCTTGTAGGGCTCCGGCGGACGGTAGGCGCGGATTTCGGCGGCCACCTGGCCGACGCGCTGCGGGTCGATGCCCGTGACCGTGATCTCGGTCGGCTTCGGCACCGCGATCGTGATGCCTTCCGGGATCTGGTAGACGACGTCGTGGCTGTAGCCGAGCGCGAGCTGCAGGTTCTTGCCCTGCATCGCGGCACGGTAGCCGACGCCGGTGATCTCGAGCTTCTTCTCGAAACCCTTGGTCACGCCTTCCACAAGGTTGGCGATCTGGGCGCGGGCGGTGCCGTACAGCGAGCGCGCGCGCTTGGTCTCGGCGCGCGGGGCAACCTTGACCTGGCCGTTCTCGAACTTCACGTCCACGTCGTCATGAACGATGAACTGAAGCTGGCCCTTCGGCCCCTTCATCTTGACGGTCTGTCCGTCGACGGAGGCCGTCACACCGGACGGCACCGTCACAGGCTTCTTGCCAATACGTGACATGGCTCAATCCTTCTTAGAACACCGTGAAGAGAACTTCACCGCCGACATTCGCGTCACGCGCGCTATGGTCGGCCATGATTCCCTTCGGCGTCGACAAAACAGAAATTCCGAGCCCGTTGTTCACGCGCGGCAGGTTCTTCACCGAGGTGTAGACGCGCCGGCCGGGCTTGGAGACGCGCTCGATCTCGCGGATCACGGGCTCGCCGTCGAAATATTTCAGCTCGATCTCGATCTCGCTGCGGCCCGACGGATGCTCCACCGTGGCGTAGCCGCGGATGTAGCCTTCGGACTTCAGCACTTCGAGCACGCTGGCGCGCATCTTCGAGCCCGGCGTCGAGACCTTCGACTTCGAGCGCATCTGCGCGTTGCGGATGCGGGTGATCAGATCGCTGATGGGATCGTGCGTTGACATGTTCGACCCTCCTTACCAGCTCGACTTCACGAGGCCCGGAACCAGGCCCTTGGATCCGAGCTCGCGCAGCGCGATGCGGCTCAGCTTGTTCTTGCGGTAGTTCGACCGCGGGCGGCCCGTCAGCTCGCATCTGTTGCGGATGCGGGTGGTCGACGAGTTGCGCGGCATTTCGGCCAGCTTCAGGGTCGCGGCGAAGCGCTCCTCCATCGGCTTGGTCTTGTCGGCGATGATCGCCTTCAACCGCGCACGCTTCGGGGCGGCGTTCTTCGCCATCCGCTTGCGCCGGTTGTTCTTCTCGACTGAACTCTTCTTTGCCATGCTTGGCTCCTGGGTATCCGCGTTTGAGAAGCTTCGAAAGTCAGCTGCTCACTGCCGGAACGGGAAATTGAATGCGGTCAGAAGGGCACGGGCCTCGTCGTCGGTCGTCGCGGTGGTGCACACCGTGATGTCCATGCCCCAGCTCTCCCCGGCCTTGTCGAAGTCGATCTCGGGGAAAATGATGTGCTCCTTGATGCCGAGCGAGTAGTTGCCGCGGCCGTCGAAGCTCTTCGGGTTCAGGCCGCGGAAGTCGCGGACGCGCGGCAGCGCGACGTTGATCAGGCGGTCGATGAACTCGTACATCTTGGTCTTACGCAGCGTGACCTTGCAGCCGATCGGCTGGTTCTCGCGCAGCTTGAAGGTCGCGATGGCGACGCGCGAATAGGTCACGACCGCCTTCTGGCCGGCGATCAGCGACAGGTCAGCCGCCGCCGTCTCCGCCTTCTTGCGGTCGTTCACGGCCTCGCCGATGCCCATGTTGAGCACGACCTTGTCGAGCCGCGGCACCTGCATGACGTTGGCGTAGCCGAACTTCTCGGTCAGCTGGCTCTTGATCGTGCGGTCGTATTCCGTGCGGAGGCGCGGGGTGTATGCGGTCTCAGCCATCGATCTCAACTCCCGAGCTCTTGGCAACGCGGACCTTCTTGCCGTCCGCCTGAATCTTGAATCCGATGCGCGTCGGCTTGCCGTCCTTGCCGACGTAGGCGACGTTGGACAGGTTGATCGGCGCTTCCTTGGTGATGATGCCGCCTTCCTGGTTCTGCGTCTGCTTCTGATGACGCTTCACCAGGTTGATGCCGCGCACCAGCGCCGTGCCGGCGTCGGGACGCACCTCGAACACCTCGCCGGTGCGACCCTTGTCGCGACCGGTCAGGACGATCACCTTGTCGCCCTTGCGGATCTTGGCAGCCATCACAGCACCTCCGGCGCGAGCGAAATGATCTTCATGTGGTTCTTGGCGCGCAGCTCGCGCGGCACCGGCCCGAAGATACGGGTGCCGACCGGCTCCGACTGGTTGTTGATCAGAACGGCCGCGTTGCGGTCGAAGCGGATCACCGAGCCGTCGGCGCGGCGGATGTCCTTGCGGACGCGCACCACGACGGCCTTCATGACGTCGCCCTTCTTCACCTTGCCACGCGGAATGGCTTCCTTGATCGACACCACGATGATGTCGCCGACGGTGGCATAGCGGCGCTTCGAGCCGCCGAGCACCTTGATACACATGACACGGCGTGCGCCGGAATTATCGGCCACGTCGAGGTTGGTCTGCATCTGAATCATTGATGCACCTCGTCCTCTTCATCTGCTGCGCAGGAAAGCTGCGCCTTTTCTGATCCCGAAAGCGAAACCGGCCCCTTCAATCAGGGCCGCGTCTCACGACTCAGGCGGTTTTCTTATGCTCGCCGCGGACCACGGTCCAGCGCTTCAGCTTCGAGATCGGCTTGCTCTCCTCGATCCAGACCATGTCGCCCGGCTTGAACTCGTTGTTCTCGTCGTGGGCGTGGTAGTTCTTCGAGCGGCGGATCGTCTTCTTGTAGATCGGGTGGGTGAAGCGCCGGTCGACGCGCACGACCACCGTCTTGGCCTGCTTGTCGCTGACGACAACGCCCTGGAGGGTCCGTTTCGGCATGTCGAGCCTCTTACTTCGTCTTGGCGCGCTGCTGCGCGGCGATGGTCTTGATACGGGCGATGTCGCGGCGCGCCTCACGCAGGCGAGCAGTGTTCTCGAGCTGCCCGGTGGCGCGCTGAAAACGAAGGTTGAAGCGCTCCTTCTTCAGATTGACGATCGCATCGTCCATCTGGTCGGGGCTCATCGCGCGAATGTCGGCAATCTTCATCTCGGCCATGACCATTACTCCGCAATGCGTTCGACGAAGCGCGTCTTGATCGGCAGCTTGGCAGCGGCCAGGGTCAGCGCCTCGCGCGCGATCTGGTTGCTGACGCCGTCGATCTCGAACATCACCCGGCCCGGCTTGACGCGGGCCACCCACAATTCCGGCGAGCCCTTGCCGGAGCCCATGCGGACTTCGGCCGGCTTCTTCGACACCGGCAGATCCGGGAACACCCGGATCCAGACGCGGCCGGCGCGCTTCATGTGACGGGTCAGCGCACGACGGGCGGCCTCGATCTGGCGCGCGGTGACGCGATCCGGCTCCATCGCCTTCAGCCCGAACTGGCCGAAGGCCAGTGTCGCGCCCGAGGACGCAACGCCGTGGATACGGCCCTTATGCGCCTTTCGGAACTTGGTCTTCTTTGGTTGCATCATGGCTTTGAGCCCTCAAACCTGTCTTGTCGCGGCTGATCGATCAGGCCGCGTCGCGGCGCGAACGCGGCGACGGGCTTTCGCCACCACCCTCGTTCATCCGCTTGTCCTGTGCCATCGGATCGTGCTCGAGGATCTCGCCCTTGAAGATCCAGACCTTCACGCCGCAGGTGCCGAAGGTCGTGAACGCGGTGGCCACACCGTAGTCGATGTCGGCGCGCAGCGTATGCAGCGGCACCCGGCCCTCGCGATACCACTCCATGCGGGCGATTTCCGCGCCGCCCAGACGACCCGAGCAGTTGATGCGGATGCCCTCGGCGCCGAGACGCATCGCCGACTGCACGGCGCGCTTCATGGCGCGGCGGAACGCAACGCGGCGCTCGAGCTGCTGCGCGATCGACTCGGCGACCAGCGTGGCATCGAGCTCCGGCTTGCGGATCTCGACGATGTTGATGACGACGTCAGACGACGTGATGTCGGCGACGCGCTTGCGCAGCTTGTCGATGTCGGCGCCCTTTTTGCCGATCACGACGCCGGGACGCGCCGAGTGGATCGTGACGCGGCACTTCTTGTGCGGACGCTCGATCACGATGCGGGCGACAGCCGCCTGCTTGAGCTCCTTGTGCAGGATCTCGCGGATCTTGACGTCCTCATGCAGCAGCTTGCCGTACTCGGCCTTGCCGGCGAACCAGCGCGAATCCCAGGTCCGGTTGATGCCGAGACGCAGACCGATCGGATTGATCTTTTGACCCATCGTATTCTCCCAGCGCCCGACTTAAGCGCTCGCCTCGACCTGACGAACAATGATCGTCAGCTGCGAAAACGGTTTGAAAACTCGGCCCGAACGGCCACGGCCGCGCGGCGAGAAGCGCTTCATCACGATTCCCTTGCCGACGAAAGCCTGCGAGACGACGAGATCGTCGACCTCGAGCTCGTGGTTGTTCTCGGCATTGGCGATCGCCGATTCCAGACACTTCTTGACGTCGACCGCAATCCGCTTGCGCGAGAACTGCAGGTCGGCGAGGGCTGCCGACGCCTTGCGGCCGCGGATCATCTGCGCCACCAGGTTCAGCTTCTGCGGGCTCACCCGAAGCATCCGGGCCACAGCCTTGGCCTCGTTGTCGGGGAGGCTCCGTTCGCGCTTTGGTTTGCTCATCGCTTAATCCTCAAGCCTTCTTGGCTTTCTTATCGCCCGAATGGCCGTGGAAGGTGCGGGTCGGCGAGAACTCGCCGAACTTGTGGCCGACCATCTCTTCGTTGATCGCCACCGGCACGTGCTTCTGGCCGTTGTAGACGCCGAACGTCAGGCCGACGAACTGCGGCAGGATGGTCGAGCGGCGGCTCCAGATCTTGATGACGTCGTGACGGCCGGACGCGCGCGCCGCATCTGCCTTCTTGAGCAGCGACGCCTCGACGAACGGGCCTTTCCAGACTGAACGAACCATGTCCGTCGTTCCTTACTTCTTCCGCTTGTGGCGGCTCAAGAGAATGAATTTGTCGGTCGACTTGTTGGTGCGGGTCTTCTTGCCCTTGGTGGGCTTGCCCCATGGAGTGACCGGGTGACGACCGCCCGATGTACGGCCTTCGCCGCCGCCGTGCGGATGGTCGATCGGGTTCATCGCGACACCGCGGTTGTGCGGGCGACGGCCCATCCAACGCTTGCGGCCGGCCTTGCCGATCGAGGTGTTCATGTGGTCCGGGTTCGACACCGCACCGATGGTGCCGCGGCAGCGGCCATGCACCAGGCGCTGCTCGCCCGAGTTCAGGCGGACGATCACGTAGTCCTGGTCGCGACCGACGATCTGGGCATAGGTGCCAGCCGAACGCGCGAGCTGGCCGCCCTTCCCGATCTTGACCTCGATGTTGTGGACGATCGTGCCCACCGGCATGTTGCCGAGCGGCATGACGTTGCCCGGCTTCACGTCGACATAGTTGCCGGCGACGATGGTGTCGCCGACCGCCAGGCGCTGCGGCGCCAGGATGTAGGCGAGCTCGCCGTCCTGATACTTGACCAGGGCGATGAAGGCCGTGCGGTTCGGATCATACTCCAGGCGCTCGACGGTCGCGGGAACGTCGACCTTGTCGCGCTTGAAGTCGACCGTGCGGTACGACTGCTTGTGGCCGCCGCCGAGGAAGCGAACCGTGATGCGGCCGGTGTTGTTGCGGCCGCCGCTCGACTGCTTGCCCTCGGTCAACGCCTTGACCGGCTTGCCCTTGTACAGGGCCGAACGATCGACCATCACCAGCTGGCGCTGGCCCGGCGTCGTGGGATTGAATGTCTTCAGTGCCATGGCAGCTCAGCCTTACAGTCCGGTGGTGACGTCGATCCGGTGGCCCTCTTCGAGGGTCACGATCGCCCGCTTGCTGTCCGATTGCGAACCGAAATTGCCGCGGAACACCTTGGTCTTGCCCTTGCGGACGAGCGTATTGACGCTCTTGACCTTGACGTCGAACAGCTTCTCGATCGCTTCCTTGATCTGCGGCTTGGTCGCCTTGGCGGCCACCTTGAACAGAACCTTGTTGTGCTCGGAGGCGAACGTCGCCTTCTCGGTCACGACCGGCGCGATGATGATGTCGTAGTGGCGCGGATCGATGGTCTTCATTTGAAGCGCGCCTCCAGCGCATCGATCGCCGCCTTGGTCAGCACGAGCTTCTGACGGCGCAGGATGTCATAGACGTTGATGCCCTGGATCGGCAGCACGTCCATGTTCGGGATGTTGCGGGCAGCAGCAGCGAAGCCGTTGTGCAGCTCGGCGCCGTCGATGATCAGCGCGTTGGTCAGGCCGAGACCGGAGAAATGACCGATCAGCGCCTTGGTCTTCGCCGCCTCCAGCGTGGCGTTCTCCAGGACGACCAGATCGCCGTCCTTGGCCTTCGCCGACAGCGCATGCTTCAGCGCCATCGCCCGGACCTTCTTCGGCAGGTCGGTGGCGTGCGAACGCACGACCGGACCGAAGGCACGGCCACCGCCACGGAACTGCGGCACGCGGGCCGAGCCGTGACGAGCACCGCCGGTGCCCTTCTGCTTGTACATCTTCTTGCCGGTGCGCCAGATCTCCGCGCGGCCCTTGGCCTTGTGGGTGCCGGCCTGGCGCTTGTTGAGCTGCCACTGGACGCAGCGCTGGATGATGTCAGCGCGCGGCTCCAGACCGAAGATGGCGTCGGACAGCTGGACGGAGCCGGCTTCCTTGCCCTCGAGCGTGGTGACTTTCAGTTCCATTTATGCGCCCTCCTGCACGGCCGGCGCTTCGGCAGCCTGCTCACCCGCGACCTTGAACTTGCCGGGCTTCGGCGCTTCCTTCGGCAGCGGCTTCTTCACGGCGTCGCGCACCGAGATCCAGCCACCCTTGGAGCCGGGCACCGCGCCTTCGACCAGGATCAGGCCGCGCTCGACGTCCGTCTGCACCACACGCAGGTTCAGCGTGGTGATGCGGTCGACACCCATGTGACCGGGCATCTTCTTGTTCTTCCAGGTCTTGCCGGGGTCCTGACGGCCACCGGTCGAACCGATCGAACGGTGCGAGATCGACACACCGTGCGTGGCGCGCAGACCGCCGAAGTTCCAGCGCTTCATGCCGCCGGCGAAGCCCTTACCGACCGAGGTGCCGGTGACGTCGACGAACTGGCCGACGACGAAGTGGTCGGCCTGGATTTCGGCGCCGACCGGGATCAGCGAATCCTCGCTGACACGGAATTCGGCGAGCTTGCGCTTCGGCTCGACCTTGGCGACCGCGAACTGGCCGCGCTCCGCCTTCGGCATGTAGACCGTCTTGCGGCTGCCGCTGCCGAGCTGCAGCGCGACGTAGCCGTTCTTCTCGGTGGTGCGGTGACCGACCACCTGGCAATTGCCGAGCTTCAGCACGGTCACAGGGATATGCTCGCCGGTCTCCGTAAAGACCCGCGTCATCCCGACCTTTTGTGCGATCACTCCGGAGCGCATCGGCGTGCTTCCTGTTCTTCTCTATGTCCGCGAAAGAGCGAACGTGAATCCAAAAACTTAGAGCTTGATCTCGACGTCGACGCCGGCGGCCAGGTCGAGCTTCATGAGAGCATCGACGGTCTGCGGGGTCGGATCGACGATGTCGAGGAGACGCTTGTGGGTGCGCATCTCGAACTGCTCGCGGCTCTTCTTGTCGACGTGCGGCGAACGGTTGACGGTGAACTTCTCGATGCGGGTCGGCAGCGGAATGGGTCCGCGAACCTGCGCGCCGGTCCGCTTCGCCGTGTTGACGATCTCGCGCGTCGACGTATCGAGGATGCGATGGTCAAACGCCTTGAGACGGATGCGGATATTTTGGCCGTTCATTGCCGTATCTTTCTTTGAGTAGTGAGTGGCGAGTAGCGAACGGCGAATGGATGATCTCCATTCGCCACCCGCCATTCCCTATTCGCTGTTGTTACTCGATGATCGAGGCGACGACGCCGGCGCCGACGGTGCGGCCGCCCTCGCGGATGGCGAAGCGCAGCTTCTCCTCCATCGCGATCGGCACGATCAGGTGCACTTCCATCGCGATGTTGTCGCCCGGCATCACCATCTCGGTGCCTTCCGGCAGGTGAACGACGCCGGTCACGTCGGTCGTGCGGAAGTAGAACTGCGGACGGTAGTTGGTGAAGAACGGCGTGTGACGGCCGCCCTCTTCCTTGGTGAGAATGTAAGCCTCAGCCTTGAACTTGGTGTGCGGCTTGACCGAACCCGGCTTGCACAGCACCTGGCCGCGCTCGACGTCCTCGCGCTTGGTGCCGCGGAGCAGCGCACCGATGTTGTCGCCGGCCTGGCCCTGATCGAGCAGCTTACGGAACATCTCGACGCCCGTGACGGTCGTCTTCTGGGTCGGACGGATGCCGACGATCTCGATTTCCTCACCGACCTTGATGATGCCGCGCTCGACACGGCCGGTCACCACGGTGCCGCGGCCCGAGATCGAGAACACGTCTTCGACCGGCATCAGGAAGGGCTGGTCGATCGGACGCTCCGGCTGCGGAATGTACTCGTCGACATTGCGCATCAGCTCGAGGATGGCGTCGTGGCCGAGCTTCTTGTCCGAATCTTCCAGAGCGGCCAGAGCCGAGCCCTTGATGATCGGGATCTTGTCGCCCGGGAATTCGTACTTCGACAGCAGCTCGCGAACCTCGAGCTCGACCAGCTCGAGCAGCTCCGGATCGTCGACCATGTCGCACTTGTTGAGGAACACGACCAGCGCGGGAACGCCGACCTGGCGGGCGAGCAGGATGTGCTCGCGGGTCTGCGGCATCGGGCCGTCAGCGGCCGACACGACCAGGATCGCACCGTCCATCTGGGCGGCGCCGGTGATCATGTTCTTCACGTAGTCGGCGTGGCCGGGGCAGTCGACGTGCGCGTAGTGGCGGTTCTTGGTCTCGTACTCGACGTGAGCGGTCGAGATGGTGATGCCGCGGGCCTTCTCTTCCGGCGCCTTGTCGATCTGATCGTAGGCAGTGAACGTCGCACCGCCCGTCTCGGCCAGGATCTTGGTGATGGCAGCCGTCAGCGAGGTCTTGCCATGGTCGACGTGACCGATGGTGCCGATGTTGCAGTGGGGCTTGTTACGTTCAAATTTAGCTTTGGCCATTTGACTCTCCGTTCAGTCGCTAACTTGAGCTCGCGACAATCAGGCAAACTTCTTCTGGACTTCCGCCGACACGTTGGCCGGCGCTTCAGCGTAGTGCGAGAACTGCATCGTGAAGGTCGCGCGACCCTGGCTCATCGAGCGCAGGTTATTCACGTAACCGAACATGTTCATGAGCGGCACCATCGCGTTGATGACGTTGGCGTTGCCGCGCATGTCCTGGCCCTGGATCTGGCCACGACGCGAGTTCAGGTCGCCGATGACCGAACCGGTGTAGTCCTCCGGGGTCACGACCTCGACCTTCATGATCGGCTCGAGCAGAACCGACTTGCCCTTCTGCAGCGCTTCGCGGAAAGCCGCGCGGGACGCGATTTCGAAGGCCAGCGCCGACGAGTCGACGTCGTGATACTTGCCGTCGACCAGCGCGACCTTGACGTCGACCACCGGGAAGCCGGCAACCACGCCCGCGCCGAGCACGCTCTCGATGCCCTTCTCGACGCCGGGGATGTATTCCTTCGGAACGGCACCACCGACGATCTTGGACTCGAACACGTAGCCGCCACCCGGCTCGTTGGGCTCGACCACGAGGCTCACGGCCGCGAACTGGCCCGTGCCGCCGGTCTGCTTCTTGTGGGTGTAGTCCACATTGGCCGGCTTGGTGATGCGCTCACGGAACGCCACCTGCGGCGCGCCGATGTTCGCATCCACCTTGTAGGTGCGCTTCAGGATGTCGACCTTGATGTCGAGATGGAGCTCGCCCATCCCCTTGAGGATGGTCTGGCCCGACTCGTGGTCGGTCGACACGCGGAAGGACGGATCCTCCGCGGCCAGCTTCGCCAGCGCGACGCCGAGCTTCTCCTGGTCGGCCTTCGACTTCGGCTCGATCGCGATCTCGATGACCGGCTCCGGGAATTCCATCTTTTCCAGGATCACCTGGTTGGACGGATCGCACAGCGTGTCACCGGTGCGGGCTTCCTTGAGGCCTGCGAGAGCGACGATGTCGCCGGCATAGGCTTCCTTGATGTCCTCGCGGTTGTTCGCATGCATCAGCAGCATGCGGCCGATGCGCTCCTTCTTCTCGCGGGTCGAGTTCACGACGCCGGTGCCCGAGGTCAGGATGCCCGAATAGATGCGGCAGAACGTGATGGTGCCGACGAAGGGGTCGTCCATGATCTTGAACGCCAGCAGCGCCAGAGGCTCCTTGTCGTCCGCCTTGCGCACGACTTCGTTGCCCTTGTCGTCGGTGCCCTTGATCGCGGGCACGTCGAGCGGTGATGGCAGGTAGTCGACGACCGCGTCGAGCAAGGGCTGAACGCCCTTGTTCTTGAAGGCCGAGCCGCACAGCACCGGATAGAAGGCTCCGGTCAGCACCGCCTTGCGGATCAGCTTCTTGAGCGTCGCCTCGTCCGGCTCCTTGCCGTCGAGGAACGCGGTCAAGGCATCGTCGTCGAGCTCGACGGCGGCTTCCACCAGCTTCTCGCGATATTCCTTGGCCTGATCGGCCAGATCAGCCGGGATCTCGGCGTAGTCGAACTTCGCGCCGAGCGCTTCGTCGTTCCAGACGATCGCCTTCATCGTCACGAGATCGATGCAGCCCTTGAAGTTGTTCTCGGCGCCGATCGGCAGCTGGATCGCAACCGGCTTCGCGCCCAGGCGGTCGACGATGTCGGCCAGGCACTTGAAGAAGTCGGCACCGGTCTTGTCCATCTTGTTGGCGAAGACGATGCGCGGCACCTTGTACTTGTCGCCCTGACGCCAGACGGTCTCGGTCTGCGGCTCGACGCCCTGGTTGGAGTCGAGCACGCACACGGCGCCGTCGAGCACGCGGAGCGAACGCTCGACTTCGATGGTGAAGTCGACGTGGCCGGGGGTGTCGATGATGTTCAGGCGCTTGCCGTTCCAGAACGCGGTGGTGGCAGCGGAAGTGATCGTGATGCCACGCTCCTGCTCCTGCTCCATCCAGTCCATCGTCGCGGCACCTTCGTGCACTTCGCCGATCTTGTGGCTCTTGCCGGTGTAATACAGGATGCGCTCGGTCGTCGTCGTCTTACCGGCGTCGATATGCGCCATGATACCGAAGTTACGATAGTCTTCGATGGCGTGTTGGCGGGGCATGGATCTGTTCCCTGATTTCCGTTCGGGCCGCTGTTACCAGCGGTAGTGCGAGAAGGCGCGGTTGGCTTCCGCCATCCGGTGCACGTCTTCACGCTTCTTCACGGCGTTACCCCGATTGTTCGAGGCATCGAGCAGCTCCGCCGAAAGCCGCTCGGTCATAGTCTTCTCGTTGCGGTCGCGGGCCGCCGAGATCAGCCAGCGAATGCCCAGCGCCTGCCGGCGGGTCGAGCGAACTTCGACCGGCACCTGGTAGGTCGCACCACCGACGCGGCGCGAGCGCACTTCGATCGTCGGCATGACGTTTTCCAGCGCCTGCTCGAACACCGTCAGCGGGCTCTGCTTGGTCTTGGCCTCGATGATACCGAATGCGCCGTAGACGATTCCTTCGGCGACCGACTTCTTGCCGGCGTACATCACCGAGTTCATGAACTTGGTGACGATGATGTTCCCGAACTTCGGATCCGGAAGCACTTCACGCTTTTCGGCTGAATGGCGACGCGACATCTGATCTGTTCCCGCTTCTCTCGAACGTCTTACTTCGGACGCTTCGCGCCGTACTTCGAACGACGCTGCTTACGGTTCTTGACGCCCTGGGTATCCAGCACGCCGCGGAGGATGTGATAGCGCACGCCCGGCAAGTCCTTGACGCGGCCGCCGCGGATCATGACCACCGAGTGCTCCTGCAGGTTATGGCCCTCACCCGGGATGTAGCCGATCACCTCGAAGCCGTTGGTCAGGCGCACCTTGGCGACCTTACGAAGCGCCGAGTTCGGCTTCTTCGGGGTCGTGGTGTAGACGCGCGTGCAAACGCCACGCTTCTGCGGCGACTGCTGCAGCGCCGGCACCTTCTTGCGCGACTTCTGCACTTCGCGCGGATTTGCGATCAGCTGGTTGATCGTCGGCATCTTGGCCTTCACCCTTCTCAACGTTCGAACGGAGACCGTGACCGGCTTCCGCAAATTCTGTTTGAGGTTCCCCGCCTCACCGGGCCGCCTCGCGCGAAAAACCCGCGCAAAACGAAATCGCGCCAACCATTCATCGCTGAACGGAAAGCGCTTGACGCCACAGAGGACCGCGATCACCACCCTTCAGCTTGCGCTGATGGCGGCCTACCGAGGTCATGCATCCGAAATTGGTCTCCAGAGAACGAGCTCGAGAGATCTAATATCGTTTTGGCATTGCCTAGCTATGATCGACAGCGTTTGAGCGGCATTCGTCGAGGCTGGTGCCCGTCTTGCCCTGTTAGAGGCGGTCCGGGTGATCCGTACCGACGCTGGCGAAGCTCACCGCCTGTCGTTGAGTGCCGGCCTTTTATAAGCGGTAAAACCCCAAGTCAAGCAAAACGACGCCGCAGGACGCGCAAACCGCTCTTTCGGGACCCGGCCACCGCAACCCATCGCCCGCTCGGTGCCGGCCATCAGGTGAGCCTCACCTATTCACTCAATGCTGCCTTTCAAGTCCATGTTGTCGCTGCAAGATTGGTCTCCCGGCAAGAACCGCTATCAGTGATGCCGGCGCGAGACAAAGCGCCTGACGGTCACCTGGGCTGCCGCCCGCCGGGCCTGCACGCTCCGCAGCCCGGCAGGCCTTGGCGTCCGGCGAATCCCTCCGTTCACCCTCAGCAACAGGCTGAAACAACAGAGCTAAGGCTTTGTTCGGCTTTGGCGGACAAGGATGGCGCCGCAACGAGGCATCCGGTGACCCGATATACCGACATTGCGATCATTGGCGGCGGTCTGGCGGGCTCGATTGCGGCCGGCATGCTGGGGCGGGCAGGCATGCCTACGGTTCTGGTCGATCCGCATGCGGTCTACCCGCCTGACTTCCGAATCGAGAAGATTTCCGGCGCCGAGCAGATCGCGCGCTTCCGGCGCACGGGGGGTGCCGACCTGGCGCTGCGCCGGGCGACCTTGGCGTCCGAGAACTGGATCGCGCGATTCGGCTACGTGCTCGACAAGGCGCCGGTCCATCAATACGGGATCATGTACGATGCGCTGGTCGCGGCGGTCCGGGAGGAAATTCCCGGCGCCGTCGCGCGAATCGTCGCCAAGGCGGTCGCGATCAACCCCAGCGAAGACCGCCAATCCGTCACCCTGTCGAACGGAGAGACCCTCTCCGCCCGTCTGGTCGTGCTCGCCAATGGCCTGAATGTCGGGCTGCGTCACATGCTGGGAATCACCCGCAGGATCACCAGCCCAGCCCACTCGATCTCGGTCGGCTTCGATCTGGTGCCGATTGGGCGCCCCACCTTCCCGTTTCCGGCCATGACCTATTTCCAGGAGCGGGCCAGCAGCCGGGTGCCCTACGTCACGCTGTTCCCGATCGGCGACCGCATGCGGGCCAATCTTTTCGCCTATCGCGAGGCCGATGATCCCTGGCTGAGGACGGTCCGGCACAACCCGGTCGAGATGCTGCAGGCCGCCCTGCCCGGACTCAAGCGGATCGCCGGCGACTACGCCGTGACCGGCGAGGTCAAGGTCCGTCCGGCCGACCTCATCATCAACAGCGGCTATCGCATGCCCGGCGTGGTCCTGATCGGCGACGCCTTCTGCACGACCTGCCCGGTCACGGGTACGGGCTCCGACAAGGTGTTCACCGATGTCGAGCGCCTGTGCAACGTGCACATCCCGCGCTGGCTCGCCACCGACGGGATGAGCGAGGGCAAGATCGCAGCGTTCTACGACGACCCGGTCAAGACAGCCTGCGACGCGTGGTCGCTCGACAAGGCCTGGCGTTTCCGAGAGGTCTCGATCGGCACCGGCCCGTATTGGCTGGCGCAGCGCTGGGCGCGATT
The DNA here is from genome assembly GCF_032381435.1 of Bradyrhizobium sp. SZCCHNR1002. Taxonomy (NCBI): domain Bacteria; kingdom Pseudomonadati; phylum Pseudomonadota; class Alphaproteobacteria; order Hyphomicrobiales; family Nitrobacteraceae; genus Bradyrhizobium; species Bradyrhizobium sp. SZCCHNR1002. The sequence goes on along the minus strand of NZ_JAUHIS010000001.1, from coordinate 61,146 downwards.
TGCGGTCTCGCTCGGCCGCGGCGTGCGGCACCGGCTTGAAAGCGCGGGGCTCCAGGCGGGTTCTCGTAGCCCGAATGAGCGCAGCGATATCCGCGGTCTCACCAAAAGCTCGTGAGACCCCGCATGTCGCTGCGCTCATGCGGGCTGCGGGTCACTCCTCATCGTCCTCATCGTCCTCGAGGTCGTCCTCGTCGTCGCTGTCGTCATCCGCCTGAGCGAGCCGGCTCGGCTGGTGGCCCTGGTCGTCCCAGAGCTTGCGATAGGTACCGTTCTTGGCCAGCAGCTCGGCATGGCTGCCGCGCTCGATGGCGCGGCCGCCGGAGATGACGATGATCTCGTCCATCTCGACCACCGAGGTCAGGCGGTGGGTCGACCAGATCATGGTGCGCCCCTTGGCGACCTTGAGCAAGGTGCGGTTGATCGCGGCTTCCGTGGTCTGGTCGAGCGCCGAGGTCGCCTCGTCGAGCAGCAGCACCGAGGGATTGCGGATGATGGCCCGGGCGATCGCGATGCGCTGGCGCTGGCCGCCGGACAGCGTGTCGCCGCGCTCGCCAACCAGGGTGTCGTATTTCTGCGGCAGGCTCATGATGTAGCGGTGGATCTCGGCCTTCTTGGCCGCCTCCTCCACCTCCTCGTCGGTCGCCCCCTCTTTGCCCAGCCGGATGTTTTCCCGCAGCGACATGTTGAACAGCATGTTCTCCTGGAACACCACCGCCATGCTGCCACGCAGCGAATCGCGCGTCACCTTGCGGATGTCGACGCCATCGATGGTGACGCGGCCTTCATCAGGCACATAGAGCCGCAGGATCAGGTTGAGCAGCGTGCTCTTGCCCGAGCCCGAGGGGCCGACGATGGCGATTCGCTTGCCGACATCGAGCCTGAGGCTGAGATTGTCGAGCACCGGCGTCTGGCTGCCCTCATACGTGAAGCCGACACGCTCGAACGTGATGTCGTGGCTGATGCGCGGCAGATCCGGCGCGCCCGGCCGGTCGGCGCCGCGGGTCGGCTCGTCCAGCAGCTCCTGCATGTGCCGGATCGCAGCCGCCGAGGAGATCGACACCGGCACGAAATGCATGACGTGGGCGATGTTGTAGGATACCTCCCAGAACGCGCTCTCGAAGGTGACGAAGGTGCCGATCGTGATCTGGCCCTTGGTGGCGAGATAGGCGCCGATGGCGAGCACCACGAGGTGCAGCAGCAGCACCGCGATCGTCACCGAGCGCTCGACCATGGTCGAGAGGAACATCGCGTCGGCGATCTTGTGCCGCGCCTCGTCGTTGCGGAAGGAGAACCAGCCGAACACCTTGCGGTGCAGGCTGAAGGCCTTGATCACCGCCTGCGCGGCGATGTTCTCCTGGATGACGCCGAGAAGCGTGGCCTCGTTGAGCTTCTGCTCGTAGTTGGCATGCACCGCCTTGGGCGTCAGGATACGCGGGCCGATCAGGGTGATCGGAAACACCAGCAGCGCGACCGCGGCGAGCTGCCAGTTGAGGAACAGCATCAGGATGATGCCGGCGATCAGCTCGAGCAGCGGCAGGGCTGCGCTGTTCACGAAGGTCTTGACCACGCCCTCGAAGGCCGACATGTCGACCGAGAAGCGCGACAGGATCTCGCCGCGCTTGGTGCGCTGGAAATACGCTGCCGGCAGGTTCTGCACGTGATCGAACAGACGCGTGCGGACATCCGAAATGATTCCGGCCGCCAGGCGCGCATCCCAGCGCTCGTAGAGCACGGCGACGATCGAGGTGAAGATGCCGGCCGCCGCCAGCACGCCGAGGATGCGGTACAGCGCCTCGAAATCCTCCTCGCCGAGCGCATCGTCGATCAGGAACTTCAGGCTGAGCGGCATGATGACGTTGAACAGCGTCTCGATCAGGACGCCGATCGTCACGAAGGCCAGCATCTTCTTGTATTTCGCCAGCAGCGGCGAGACGAAGCCGTAGATCGTCGCCAGCGCGCCGGCGGCCTCGCGGGCGGTGTAGACGACGAGATCCTCGTCGTCGTCATCGTCGTCCAGATCGAGAGCGGTCTCTTCGCCGTCCTCATCCTCGTCATCATCGTCGTCGGTGACAGGAGCCTTGTCGCTCGCCGTCGCCTTCGGCGTTCCTGCTTTTGGAACCGCGGGCTTGGCCGCAGCCGTCATCGCGCGCTTGTCCGGATCATCAGCAGCATCAGCTGCCGACCCGGACTTCTGATTTTCCGGCGGTGAAGATTTGGGCGCCATTCAACGAACCGATCCTGCACGGCCCATCTGGCCGTCACGGACTAAAGCGGCCCGGCTTTAACACCTGTGCTGGCCTGCCGCCAGCGTTCTCGCGACATGGTGCCGCAGCGGCGGCGAGCACGGCGCGCCGCTGTCGCGCAATCAGCACAGTTCATTGGCGACCAGGGCGCCGACGAGCGGCCCACGCAGCCGCTCATCCGCTATCAGTCCTCGTCGTCCTCGACCTTGTCGAAGAACGAATAGCGCAGGCTGTCCGCGTCGGCATACCACTGGCCCGGCCCCTTGTTGGCCGCCAGGGTTGCAGCCCAGACCTCGTCGGTGCAGTCGCGGCGGTGCATCGCCAGATCGAAACCGTTGCCGAAGAACAGCTCGGACCACTCCCACCAGGTGCCGAGCTTCTTGACGCCGCGCAGCAGGTCGTAGCGGTCGACCAGCGCCGGCGCCATGTCCGAGGTGATCGAGCCGAACACCAGACCGGTCTTGACCACCCGGTTGAGCTCGCGAATCGCCCGGGCCACCTGCTTGTCGCCGAGATGGCACAGGCTGGTCTCGAACACGAAGTCGAACTCGCCGGCCTTGAACGGCAGGTCGGTGATCGAGCCGAGCTTGTTGTACTTCTTCAGCGCCTTCGGCGTCTTGCCGTGAATGTAGCGGTTGTTTTCGACGCCCCAGGCATCGATGCCGCGCTCGCGCAGCGCGCCGATCAGTTCGCCGCTGGCCGAGCCCGCGACCAGGAGCTTGTAGCCCTTGCCCTTGCTGGCACGGTTCCAGACGATCTTGATCAGGCTGGTCAGATAGTCCGGATCGGTGAAGTGGGACCATGATTCGGCGTATGGCCCCTGCCCGCGATAATTGTCGAAATAGTCGCGGTCGATCTTGTCCGACAGCGGCGCTTCGGCCTGCGAGCGGGCACGGCGCAGCCGCATCATCTCGGTAAGGATGATGTCGGTGGCGGCATCGGACGAGTCCAGCAGGCCGTTCAGGGTTGAATCGAACAGGTAGTCGCCGACCACCACGATCCCCGGATGCTCCTTCGGCTCGGGTCGGTGATTCGTCATGACGTCGCGCACCGGCAGGCCGCCGGGCAGCGCATTGACCGACGACAGCCAGCGGTGGATCTTGCCTTCCATGAAGTGCGCCCGAGCGTCGCCGAGCGCCGCGGGCAGCGACTTCAGGGCGGCATCGATCAGCTCCTGGTCGGAGAGGTTGGCGAAGGCGAGCGCATCGGAGCCGGCGATCAGCCAGTTCAGCACGCCGTGCTTGCCGACGTCGTGGCGCGAGCCCTCGTTGTAGATGCAGCAGCCGCCGAACGCTTCCGACATGAACCAGGACCCCGGGATCCGGTCGCCCCAGAACGGCTCGTCGAACAGGATCGAGACCCGCAGATAATGCGCAGGCCGGTCGAAATAGGCGATGTGCTTGATCATGGACTGGCGCAGCTTCTCGCCCTCCCAGCCGACGGTCGACAGCCAGGAATGCGGCAGGCAGACCAGCACGAGATCGAACTCGCGCGTCTCGGGGCCCTTGCCGTTCATCATGTTGAGCCGGTAGCGACCCTGCTCGGTCTTGCCGATGCGCAGCACGCGGTGATTGAGCTGGATGTCGGCGTCGACCTCGGAGCGCAGGCACTCGATCAGCTGCTCATTGCCGTTCTGGATCGAATACAGACCGATGTAGTCGTCGATATCCATCACGAAGTTCTTGAGCGCGTTGAGGCCGTTGGTGTTGTGGGCCTCGGTCGCGAGGTCGGAGCGCGACATCACCTTGAAGAAGCGCTTGGCGGTGGGATCCTCAACCTCCTCGTCGAGCAGCTCCTCGCAGGTCTTGTAGGCCCAGGGGTGCTCGTTGTCATGGGCGCCGACGCCCTCGTAATATTCGACCGGCGACATCACGTCGGCGCAACGCTTGCGGAACGCTTCGACGGCGGCCGCCGTCTTCGGCCCGTATTTGCGGCGCAGCCCCGGCACGTCGTCGAGCAGCTCGCCATCGAGCTGCACCTGCAACGCGTCCATCGGGATCGTCTGCAGGCCGAAATGCTGGATCAGCTCGCGCAACGGATCGGGGCCGGTCATCGAGTAGTCGTAGATCTCGGCGACACCCGCTTCATACATGGCCGGCGCGCTGTCGAACTTGCGCGTGACGATCTTGCCGCCGAGCCGGTCGGACGCTTCGAAGATCGTCACCTTGCAGAGATCGCCGAGCTTCCGCCTCAAGTACCAGGCGCTCATCAGGCCGCCCGGACCGCCACCAACAATCGCAAGGTCAAGCATCGAAGTTCCGCCATCTCCGGCTGTCAGCGACGTTGCCGGTCGTCCATGTCGCGGGTCCTGCCACCCACCCTCGGCGCCCGACCAGCCATAACCTACCGCTCTCCGCATGGTTTGCGCCTGAGCAAATCAGCGCATCGCATCGCGGTCGACGGACATCATGTCGGCGGATCAGACGCTCCCAGAAGCGCCTTTTTCCCTGAAGGGAAGATGAACAAGGAAGGTGCAGCGCTGCAACAGGAGAAGATAATGTTAAAAAAGGCCGGCAAAAGCCGGCCTTTTTCTATGCTCGATGAACGCGCGGCAGAACCAGGCACCGCTGGCCGGCTCGCCGCTCGTTCGCTTACTCCGCCGGGGGCAACGCCAGCGGCTGCGGCTCGGGCTGCGACGGCACGATCGCCGCCTGCTTCTCGCGCTCGTCCAGAATCAGCTTGTCGCGCTTGAGAGCGACTTCGCGGATGCGAGCCATCGAGGCGCCGGTGCCGGCCGGGATCAGACGGCCGACGATGACGTTCTCCTTCAGACCCTCGAGCGGATCGATCTTGCCGTTGACGGCCGCCTCGGTGAGGACGCGGGTGGTCTCCTGGAACGAAGCCGCCGAGAAGAACGACCGGGTCTGCAGGCTCGCCTTGGTGATGCCGAGCAGAACCGGATTGCCGGTCGCAGGCTTCTTCGCCTCCTCCACGGCCTTCGCGTTCAGCGCGTCGAACTCGATCTTGTCGACCTGCTCGCCGGCGATCATGTCGGTGTCGCCCTGGTCGGTGACCTCGATCTTCTGCAGCATCTGACGGACAATCACCTCGATGTGCTTGTCGTTGATGAGCACGCCCTGGAGCCGGTAGACCTCCTGGATCTCGTTGACCAGATAAGCCGCGAGCTCCTCGATGCCCTTGATCGCCAGGATGTCATGCGGCGCCGGGTTACCTTCGACGATGAAGTCACCCTTCTCGACGATGTCGCCATCCTGCAGATGGATGTGCTTGCCCTTCGGGATCAGGTACTCGCGCGGCTCCTCGGTCTTGTCGACCGGCTCGATCGAGATGCGACGCTTGTTCTTGTAGTCGCGGCCGAACCGGATGGTGCCGGCGATCTCGGCGATGATCGCGGCATCCTTCGGCTTGCGCGCTTCGAACAGCTCCGCCACCCGCGGCAGACCGCCGGTGATGTCGCGCGTCTTGGCGCTCTCGGTCGAGATACGTGCCAGGATGTCGCCCGGCTTGACCGTCGAGCCGACGTCGACCGACAGAATCGCGTCGACCGACAGCATGTAGCGGGCATCGCCACCGCGGGCGAGCTTGAGCACCTTGCCGTCCTTGCCCTTGATCACGATCGCCGGACGCAGATCCGCGCCACCGCGCGTTCCGCGCCAGTCGATGACCACGCGCTTGGCGATACCGGTGGATTCGTCGAGCGTTTCCGAGATCGACAGGCCTTCGGTCAGATCCTCGAACCCGATCGTACCCTCCGCTTCCGTGAGGATCGGACGGGTGTACGGATCCCACTCGGCGATGCGCTGGCCGCGCTTGATCGTGTCGCCGTCGTCGACATGCATGCGCGCGCCGTACTGGATACGATGCGTCGCACGCTCGGTGCCGTCGGAATCGACGATCGCAACCACCATGTTGCGGACCATCGCGATCAGGTGACCCTCGCTGTTGCGAGCGATCGCCTTGTTGCGGATCACGACCTTGCCTTCGAAGTTCGATTCGACGAAGGACTGCTCGTTGAGCTGCGCGGCGCCGCCGATGTGGAACGTGCGCATCGTCAGCTGCGTGCCCGGCTCACCGATCGACTGCGCGGCGATGACGCCGACAGCTTCACCATGGTTGACCGGAGTACCACGGGCCAGGTCGCGACCGTAGCACATCTTGCAGATGCCGTTGACGAGCTCGCAGGTGAGCGCCGAACGGATCTTCACCTCCTGCACGCCAGCCTGCTGGATGGCGTCGATGTGGCTCTCCTCCATCAAGGTGCCGGCCTTGATCAGCACATTGCCGGTGGCCGGATCACGCACGTCATCGCAAGGCACGCGGCCGAGGATGCGCGAGCCGAGCGAGGCCACGATGGTGCCGGCGTCGACGATGGCGCGCATCTTGATGCCGAGATGGGTGCCGCAATCGTCCTGCGTGATGATGCAGTCCTGCGCGACGTCCACCAGACGACGGGTCAGGTAGCCCGAGTTCGCGGTCTTCAACGCGGTGTCCGCGAGGCCCTTGCGGGCGCCGTGGGTCGAGTTGAAGTACTCGAGAACCGAGAGACCTTCCTTGAAGTTCGAGATGATCGGCGTCTCGATGATCTCGCCCGACGGCTTGGCCATCAGGCCGCGCATGCCGGCGAGCTGACGCATCTGGGCCGGCGAACCGCGGGCACCGGAGTGCGACATCATGTAGATCGAGTTGATGTCGGCATCCGCCCCCGTCGCCGTCTTCTTGGTGACGGAGATCTCCTTCATCATCTCCTTGGCGATCTCTTCCGAGGCCTTCGACCAGGCGTCGACGACCTTGTTGTACTTCTCGCCATGGGTGATCAGACCGTCATTGTACTGCTGCTCGAAATCCTTCGCCAGCGTACGCGTCGTGTCGACGATCTTCCACTTGCCGGCCGGCACGACCATGTCGTCCTTGCCGAACGAGATGCCCGCCTTGAAGGCGTTGTAGAAGCCGAGCGCCATGATGCGGTCGCAGAAGATCACCGTCTCCTTCTGACCGCAGTGACGGTAGACCTGATCGATCACGCCCGAGATCTCGCGCTTGGTCATCAGCTTGTTGATGACCTCGAACGTCACGCGCGGATGCTTCGGCAGCAGGTTGCCGAGCATGACCCGGCCAGCGGTGGTCTCGATCCAGCGCTTGGCGATCTTGCCTTCCTCGTTCATCCCCTCCCAGCGGTACTTGATCTTGCTGTGGAGATGGATGGCCTTGGCGTGCAGCGCATGCTCGAGCTCGGCCATGTTGCCGAACGCCATGCCCTGGCCGGGCATGCCCTCGCGCATGATCGAGACGTAGTACAGACCGAGCACGATGTCCTGCGACGGCACGATGATCGGCTGGCCGTTCGCCGGGTGCAGGATGTTGTTGGTCGACATCATCAGGACGCGCGCTTCCAGCTGCGCTTCGAGCGACAGCGGAACGTGCACGGCCATCTGGTCGCCGTCGAAGTCGGCGTTGAAGGCCGAGCAGACCAGCGGATGCAGCTGGATCGCCTTGCCCTCGATCAGCACCGGCTCGAACGCCTGAATGCCGAGGCGATGCAGCGTCGGCGCACGGTTCAGCAGCACCGGATGCTCGCGGATGACCTCGTCCAGGATGTCCCAGACCTCAGGGCGCTCCTTCTCGACCAGCTTCTTGGCCTGCTTGACCGTGGTCGACAGGCCCTTGGCATCGAGCCGCGAGTAGATGAACGGCTTGAACAGCTCGAGCGCCATCTTCTTCGGCAGGCCGCACTGATGCAGGCGCAGCTCCGGACCGACGACGATGACCGAACGGCCGGAATAGTCGACGCGCTTGCCGAGCAGGTTCTGACGGAAGCGGCCCTGCTTGCCCTTGAGCATGTCGGCGAGCGACTTCAGCGGACGCTTGTTGGCGCCGGTGATGACGCGGCCGCGGCGGCCGTTGTCGAATAGCGCATCCACCGCTTCCTGAAGCATGCGCTTCTCGTTGCGGATGATGATGTCAGGCGCGCGCAGCTCCATCAGCCGCTTCAGCCGGTTGTTGCGGTTGATGACGCGGCGGTAGAGGTCGTTGAGGTCCGAGGTCGCGAAGCGGCCACCGTCGAGCGGCACCAGCGGCCGCAGATCCGGCGGGATCACCGGAACCACGGTCATGATCATCCATTCCGGCTTATTGCCGGAGTGGCGGAACGCCTCGACGATCTTCAGGCGCTTGGCGAGCTTCTTGTGCTTGATGTCGGAGTCGGTCTCCTGCATCTCGGCACGCAGCGTCTGCTCGAGCTTCTCGAGCTCGAGGCCGCGCAGCAGCTCACGGATGGCCTCGGCGCCGATCATGGCGGTGAAGCTGTCCTGGCCGTACTCGTCCTGCGCCTTGAGATACTCGTCCTCGGACAGCAGCTGACGGTCCTTGAGCGCGGTGAGACCCGGCTCGAGGACGACGTAGTATTCGAAGTACAGGATCCGCTCGAGATCCTTCAGCGTCATGTCGAGCAGCAGGCCGATGCGCGACGGCAGCGACTTCAGGAACCAGATGTGCGCGACGGGAGCGGCGAGCTCGATGTGGCCCATGCGCTCGCGCCGGACGCGCGACAACGTCACCTCGACCGAGCACTTCTCGCAGATGATGCCCTTGTACTTCATCCGCTTGTACTTGCCGCACAAGCACTCGTAGTCCTTGATCGGCCCGAAGATGCGGGCGCAGAACAGACCGTCGCGCTCCGGCTTGAAGGTACGGTAGTTGATCGTTTCCGGCTTCTTGATCTCGCCGTAGGACCAGGACAGAATCTTCTCCGGAGACGCAATCGAGATCCGGATCTGGTCGAAGACCTGAGCCGGCGTCGTCGGATTGAAGAGATTCATAATTTCTTGGTTCATCGTATTCTCCTCGCGGACCGATCGGGGGTCAGCCGCAAATTCGAAAATCTCTTGGCAGACGGCGTCCTGCCCCGACCCGCGGGAAGAAGGCGCCGGCACCCGGCCGTCAGGGACGGCCGGGCCGGATGTCTTGAACTACTCGGCGGCTTCCGACGTCGGCGCCGGTCCGAGCTTGGAGTTGTGCAGGTCGACGTTGAGGCCGAGCGAGCGCATTTCCTTGACCAGCACGTTGAACGATTCCGGAATACCGGCCTCGAACGTGTCGTCGCCGCGCACGATCGCCTCGTAGACCTTGGTACGGCCGGCGACGTCGTCCGACTTCACCGTCAGCATCTCCTGCAGCGTGTAGGCCGCGCCGTAAGCTTCGAGCGCCCACACCTCCATCTCGCCGAAGCGCTGGCCGCCGAACTGGGCCTTGCCGCCCAGCGGCTGCTGGGTGACCAGCGAGTACGGACCGATCGAACGCGCATGGATCTTGTCGTCGACCAGGTGGTGCAGCTTCAGCATGTAGATGTAGCCAACGGTGACCTTGCGGTCGAAGGCATCGCCGGTGCGGCCGTCATAGACGGTCGACTGACCCGAGGCGTCGAGCCCGGCGAGCTTCAACATCTCCTCGATGTCGGCCTCCTTGGCGCCGTCGAACACCGGCGTGGCGATCGGCACGCCGCGGCTCAGATTGTGACCAAGCTCGATCAACTCGTTGTCGTTGAGCGACTTGATGGTCTCGTCCTCACCGTAGATGCGCTTCAGGGTCTCCTTCAGCGGCTTGACGTCCTGCTTCGACAGATACGCATCCACCGTCTGCGCGATGCGCCGGCCCAGGCCCGCGCAGGCCCAGCCGAGATGCGTCTCGAGGATCTGGCCGACGTTCATGCGCGAGGGCACGCCCAGCGGGTTCAGCACGATGTCCGCATGGGTACCGTCCTCCAGGAACGGCATGTCCTCGATCGGCACGATCTTGGACACGACGCCCTTGTTGCCGTGACGGCCGGCCATCTTGTCGCCCGGCTGGATCTTGCGCTTCACGGCGACGAAGACCTTGACCATCTTCATCACGCCTGGCGGCAGCTCGTCGCCACGCTGCAGCTTCTCGACCTTGTCGAGGAAGCGCTGTTCCAGCCCCTTCTTCGACTCGTCGTACTGCTTCCGCATGGCCTCGATCTCGGCCATCAGCTTGTCGTTCGGCGAGGCGAACAGCCACCACTGCGACTTCGGATACTCGTCGAGCACCGCACGCGTGATCTTGGTGTCCTTCTTGAAGCCCTTCGGCCCCGAGATGCCCTGGCGGCCGTCCAGCATGTCGGCGAGACGGCTGTAGACGTTGCGGTCCAGGATCGCCTGCTCGTCGTCGCGGTCCTTGGCCAGACGCTCGATCTCTTCCCGCTCGATCGCCAGCGCACGCTCGTCCTTGTCGACGCCGTGACGGTTGAACACGCGGACCTCGACGATCGTGCCCTGCACACCGGGGGGAACACGAAGAGAGGTGTCGCGAACGTCGGAGGCCTTCTCGCCGAAGATCGCGCGCAAGAGCTTTTCTTCCGGCGTCATCGGGCTCTCGCCCTTCGGCGTGATCTTGCCGACCAGGATGTCGCCGGCGCGCACTTCCGCACCGATATAGACGATACCGGCTTCGTCGAGGTTCTTCAGCGCCTCTTCCGACACGTTCGGAATGTCGCGCGTGATTTCCTCCGGACCGAGCTTGGTGTCGCGGGCCATCACCTCGAATTCCTCGATGTGGATCGAGGTGAAGACGTCCTCCTTCACGATCCGCTCGGAGAGCAGGATGGAGTCCTCGAAGTTGTAGCCGTTCCACGGCATGAACGCGACCAGCACGTTGCGGCCGAGCGCGAGCTCGCCGAGATCGGTCGACGGACCGTCAGCGATGATGTCGCCCTTCTTGACGATGTCACCGACCTTCACCAGCGGACGCTGGTTGATGCAGGTCGACTGGTTCGAGCGCTGGTACTTCATCAGCCGGTAGATATCGACGCCCGACTTGGTGGGATCGAGATCCTCGGTGGCGCGGATGACGACGCGGGTCGCGTCGATCTGGTCGATCACGCCCGAGCGGCGCGCCGCGATCGCGGCGCCCGAGTCGCGGGCCACCACGCCTTCCATGCCGGTGCCGACGAACGGCGCCTCGGCGCGAACCAGCGGCACCGCCTGGCGCTGCATGTTCGAGCCCATCAGCGCGCGGTTGGCGTCGTCGTTCTCGAGGAACGGGATCAGCGCCGCAGCGACCGAAACGAGCTGCTTCGGCGACACGTCCATGTAGTCGACCTTGTCCGGCGTCATCGGCACGACTTCGCCGGCGTGACGGCAGACCACCAGGTCCTCGGTGAAGCGGCCCTTGGCATCGAGCGGCACGTTGGCCTGCGCGACGCGGTAGCGCCCTTCCTCCATGGCGGACAGATACACCACCTCGTCGGTGACGCGGCCGTCCTTGACCTTGCGGTACGGCGTCTCGACGAAGCCATACTTGTTGACGCGGGCGAACGTCGCCAGCGAGTTGATCAGGCCGATGTTCGGACCTTCCGGCGTCTCGATCGGGCAGATGCGGCCGTAATGCGTCGGATGCACGTCGCGCACCTCGAAGCCGGCGCGCTCGCGGGTCAGACCGCCCGGTCCAAGCGCCGACAGCCGGCGCTTGTGGGTGATCTCGGACAGCGGGTTGGTCTGGTCCATGAACTGCGACAGCTGCGACGAGCCGAAGAACTCGCGCACCGCGGCCGCGGCCGGCTTGGCGTTGATCAGATCCTGCGGCATCACGGTGTCGATGTCGACGCTCGACATGCGCTCCTTGATGGCGCGCTCCATGCGCAGCAGACCGATGCGGTACTGGTTCTCCATCAGCTCGCCGACCGAGCGGACGCGGCGGTTGCCGAGATGGTCGATGTCGTCGATCTCGCCCTTGCCGTCGCGCAGGTCGACCAGGGTCTTGATGACCGCCAGGATGTCTTCCTTGCGGAGGGTGCGCTGGGTATCCGGCGCATCGAGCTCGAGGCGCATGTTCATCTTGACGCGGCCGACCGCGGAGAGGTCGTAGCGCTCGGCATCGAAGAACAGCGACTGGAACATCGCCTGCGCGGAATCCAGCGTCGGCGGCTCGCCCGGACGCATCACGCGGTAGATGTCGAACAGCGCGTCCTCACGCGTCATGTTCTTGTCGGCCGACAGCGTGTTGCGGATATAAGGACCGACATTGACGTGGTCGATGTCGAGCAGCGGCAGGTCCTTGTAGCCCTGCTCGTTCAGCACCTTGAACAGCTTGTCGGTGATTTCGTCGCCGGCCTCGGCGTAGATCTCGCCGGTCTTCGGGTTGACGAGATCCTCGGCGATGTAGTTGCCGAGCAGCTCCTCGTCCGACATGCGCAGCGCCTTCAGCCCCTTCTCCTGAAGCTGGCGGGCGGCACGGACGGTGAGCTTCTTGCCGGCCTCGAGCACGACCTTGCCGGTGTCGGCATCGATCAGGTCGTTGACGGTCGAGTAGCCGCGGAAGCGGTTGGCGTCGAACGGAACGCGCCAGCCTTCCTTGATGCGCTTGTAGATCAGCTTCTTGTAGAAGGTCGACAGGATCTGCTCGCCATCGAGGCCGAGCGCGAACATCAGCGACGTCACCGGCAGCTTGCGGCGACGGTCGATGCGCGCGAACACGATGTCCTTGGCGTCGAACTCGATGTCGAGCCAGGAGCCGCGATACGGGATGACGCGGGCGGCGAACAGCAGCTTGCCCGACGAATGGGTCTTGCCCTTGTCGTGGTCGAAGAACACGCCGGGCGAACGGTGCATCTGCGAGACGATGACGCGCTCGGTGCCGTTGACGATGAAGGTGCCGTTCATGGTCATGAGCGGAATGTCGCCCATGTACACGTCCTGCTCCTTGATGTCCTTGACCGACTTGGCGCCGGTCTCCTCGTCGATATCGAACACGATGAGGCGGAGCGTCACCTTGAGCGGCGCAGCGAAGGTCATGCCGCGCTGGCGGCACTCGTCGACGTCGTATTTCGGCGGCTCGAATTCATAGCGGACGAACTCGAGCATCGAGGTGCCGGAGAAGTCGGAGATCGGGAACACCGAACGGAACACCGCCTGCAGGCCCTCGTCCGGCCGCCCGCCCGTGGGCTCGTCGACCATCAGGAACTGGTCGTAGGATGCCTTCTGAACCTCGATGAGGTTCGGCATCTCCGCGACTTCCTTGATGTGTCCAAAGAACTTGCGAACGCGTTTGCGACCGGTGAATGTCTGCTGCGCCATCGTGGCCTCTCATGTCGTCGCCCGGAGGGGCGATCCTTCCGAAACAGCGGCTGCCACCGCCATCCCGGGTTGAATTTCGATCCATTTCGAAGGTCTGAGGGACAGAACGCGGAACGGAAACGTCCCAGATCTGTTCTTCAGACCGCCAAAACGCAAAACGACGCGCGAGGCGCGAGGACGCACCCGCTCGTCAGAACCATCTCGTCACGGACTGCAAAAGCCCGAAATTGCCTATCTCCCAACGGCTTACGACGGAAACGCCACTCCATCGTCAAAACCGGCTTTTCGTGCTGCCAACCCAATATGGGTTGACATTAGTCGAGATTCGAGAGCGACGTCCCCAAATCTCCACACTTTTCCGTGTTCGGCCCGCAGCGGACTTCCTCGTTGCACGCCTTTTGCAACGATTCCGGCCGATCCGGATACCCCCGCAATCGTCTTTGTCTTTATGATGACCGGGCGATGTTACCACCCGGTCACCAAATTCGTTTGGAAGCGCCGCGCCTTGCCGTCAGGCGGCCCGGCGCCCCGCAAGAAGCCGTCGCTTACTTGAGCTCGATCTTGGCGCCAGCCTTCTCGAGCTGAGCCTTGATCTTCTCGGCCTCGTCCTTGTTGACGCCTTCCTTGACCGGCTTCGGAGCGCCCTCGACGAGGTCCTTGGCTTCCTTCAGGCCCAGGCCGGTGATGGCGCGGACTTCCTTGATGACCTCGATCTTCTTGTCGCCGGCCGAAGCCAGGACAACGGTGAACTCGGTCTTCTCTTCCGCCGGAGCGGCAGCGGCGCCACCAGCGCCCGGAGCGGCGACGGCCACGGCGGCCGCGGCGGACACGCCCCACTTCTCTTCCAGGAGCTTGGCGAGCTCAGCGGCCTCGAGAACGGTGAGGGCCGAGAGGTCGTCGACGATCTTCTGCAGGTCAGCCATTGATGTACTTCCTTGATTTGGTTCGGTTCGAAACCAGGTTGTGAGTGTTTGCGAAGGGCGTCAGGCCGCTTCGCCCTTTGAGGCATGAGCCTGAATGACGCGCGCGACCTTGGCCGCGGGAGCGTTGGCGAGCTGGGCCAGCTTGGTCGCCGGAGCCTGGATCAGGCCGACGAGCTTGCCGCGCAGTTCGTCCAGCGACGGCAGCGAGGCGAGAGCCTTGACGCTGTCGACATTCAGGACGGTTGAGCCCATCGAGCCGCCGAGGATGACGAACTTTTCGTTCGCCTTGGCGAATTCGATGGCAACCTTGGGCGCCGCGACAGGATCGTTCGAAGTTGCGATCACGGTCGGCCCCTTCAACAGGGAACCGATGCCGACGACGTCCGTGCCTTCAAGAGCAATTTTGGCGAGACGGTTCTTCGAGACCTTCACCGATGCGCCAGCCTGCTTCATCTGCTTGCGCAGGTTCTGCATCTGAGCCACGGTAAGGCCGGAATAGTGAGCGACGACGGCAACGCCCGTGGTCTTGAAGACCTCGTGCAGCTGCTCGACCGCCTCTTTCTTTGCCGCTCGTTCCACAGCAAGCTCTCTCCGGTTGGCGGCCTTCGCCCGAAAGCGGGACCGCCGGGTTAAACCCGCCGCCCACCAAACCCGACCTCTGGACGCTAGAACCCCAAAGGACACGTCAGGCAGCACGACGATGAATAGCCTGCCCTTCCCGAGGGCCTGACCGGCCCTGGGAGTGTCGAGGTTCGAACCAAACCTGCATGCCACCGCGACGAGCGCAGAGGACATGCCGAAATCCGGTCTTCACCCGTCTATGCAGGCTGAATGATTAAGCCATTGAGGAAATTTGACTTCCGCGCCGGCGCCTGCAGTCTCGGACAGGATTCGAGGGGATCGGCGGACCGACCTCCCCTGCGGCATTCGAGAGCAGAAAGATCCTTCTTCCTTCCGAGAAATCCAAACGGATATCCTCAAAGGAATGCTGGCTCCCTAGGCTGTCGGAATGCGCGCACGGGCGCGCCAGCAACAGCCAGCCCGCCCGGAAGCCGGTTCTTTAACGGGTCAGTGGCGACTTGCCAAGACCCCCAGGAGCAAAAATCGCACCAATTGGCCATGCCGGAAAGCCCATAGGCTCGCATGCGCGACAGCCGGCGCGCGGGACGCCCGTCGGTCATAGCGACATGCGAACCTCACGTGCCGGCCGGAGAATCCGGATGTCGCTGAGCGCATCCGAGGCTACCGGGAATCACGCGCAGTGGCGCGATCCCGCCTCACCCTTTCGGACAGGCTGCTCCGGCGTCGGCCCAGGCCTTGATCAGCTCACCAAACTGCTTCTGGGTTCCCGGCGCCGGCGTCCGCCCCGCGCCCGGATTCCAGCCCCAGCCGACCAGCTCATCCTCAGCCATATGGTGAACCAGCTGAGCCATGGTCTTGCCGCCGTTGAGCTTCGAATCCTTGATCTGCGCGCAGATCTGGCCGAGGGAGCGGCCTTGCCAGGCCATCTCGATCGGCGCCAGCTGCCACTTTGGATTGCCGGGCACACGTGCCGCGTCGAAATTGGCCTCGTGGTGACAGGTGGTGCAGGCGAGTCCGCCTGGCGCTCCCATGCCGGCTTCGCCGCGGACCACCAGCGGCTGGTGCGGAAGCATCTTGTCGGTCTGCGTCGGGCGATCGCCGGCCGGATGACAGTTCATGCAGCGCGGCGACTGGAGCACCTTGCCGGCTTCCTCGAACAGCGCCACCGCGCGCTCGTCCTTGTTCTTGATCTTGGCGAAATCCGTCACCGGCTTCAGCCCGGCGGCCATGCGGACCGCCTCCGGCGCGGCGTCGGCGCGCTGCAGCCCCGGATAAGCGGCGATCGCAACCGCGGCCAAGCTGCCGGCGAGCAGCGCCAGCGTCCCCGTTCCGACCACTCTCATGCGGTATCTCCCGGCCGGATCGGCAATTGCGTGGGTCGCGGCAGGCCGAGTTTCGCCATGGCGTTGGCGACGGCCGGTCCGAGCGGCGGCACGCCGGGCTCGCCCACACCCGTGGGCTTCTCTGTCGACGGCACGATGGTCACCTCGATCTGCGGCATCTCGTTGATCCGCAGCGAGCGGTAGCTGTCGAAATTGCCCGCCACTGGCCGGCCCTCCTCGAGCGGCTGCTGCGCATACAGGATGTGGCCGAGCGCAAAGCCGATGCCGCCCTCCATCTGGGCCCGGATGATGTCCGGGTTGACGGCAACGCCGCAGTCGACGGCGCACCAGACCTTGTGAACCACCGGTCCCTCCTGGCCCATCGACAGTTCGACCACTTGCGCCACATAGGTATTGAAGCTCTCGACGACGGCGACGCCGCGGGCGCGGCCGGCTTCGAGCTTGGCGCCTTTCCAGTCGGCGAGCTGCGCAACCGCCTTGAGCACGCCAGCATGGCGCGGCTTGTCAGCCATCATGGCAAGCCGGCCCTCGACCGGGTCCTGACCGGCGGCTTCGAGCAGTTGATCGACGAACGCCTCGACGGCGTAGCCGGTGTGGGTGTGGCCGACCGAGCGCCACCACAGCACGGGGACGCCGACATCGACCTGATGCAGGTCGCAGCGGAAGTTCGGCACCTGGTACGGGATCTCGTTCGAGCCTTCATAGGCGGTCGAATCGAGACCATTCTTCATGGTCATCGCCTCGAACGGCGAGCCCTTCATGATCGACTGGCCGACGATCGTGTCCGACCACGCCACGATCTTGCCGTCGCGGACCACGCCGCGCATGCGATGCAGGCTGAACGGCCGGTAGTAGCCGCCACGCATGTCGTCCTCGCGGGTCCATACCAGCTTGACCGGCCGTCCCGGCCCGATCGCCTTGGCGACCTGCGCCAGTTCCAGCGCGACATGGGTCGATTGCTGTGCCCGCCGGCCGAAGCTGCCGCCGGCCAGGATCGTCTTGAGCTCGACCTTGGAAATGTCCAGCCCGAGCACCTGGGCGATCGCGGCATGATCGGGCGTCGGAAACTGGCTGCCATAGCGCGCCGAGGCGGTGTCGCCCTTCCAATGGATGAACGCGTTGATCGGCTCCATCGGCGCATGGGCCAGATACGGAAAGACAAACTCGGTCTCGATCAGCCTGCCGCCCTTGGCGATCTCGGCGTCGACATCACCTTCCTGCTTGACCAGCGCGCCCTGCTTGTTCGCGCGCGAGCGAAACTCCTCGAGCAGTTGCGCTGTGCCGCGCATTTCCGCCTTGCTGTCATCCCAGGTGATCTTGAGCAGCTCGCGAGCTGTCTTGGCCGGCCAGAATCCATCGGCATAGACGGCAACGCCGTTCGGCACCTCCTTGATGTCGACAACACCGGGCACGGCCTTGGCTGCCGCCGCGTCGAACGAGGCGACCTTGCCGCCGAATCGCGGCGAGCGCGCCACCAGCACGGTCAACGTGCCCGGATCCTTGATATCGAGCGTGTACTCGGCCGTGCCGTTCGACTTCGCCACGCTGTCGAGCCGGGTCACGGCGCCTTCCTTGCCGATCAGCTTGAACGCGGAGGGATCCTTGAGCTGCGGGTTCGCCGGCACCGGCTGCTGCATCGCCTTGGCGGCCAGGGCGCCGAAACCGCTCTGCTTGCCCGAAGCGTGCTTGATGATGCCCTTCTCGACCGTGATCTCCTCGGCCGGCACCTTCCATTCGTCGGCGGCCGCGGCCACCAGCATCGCGCGGGCGGCGGCGCCGACCTTGCGCATCTGCTCGTAGGAGTTGGCGATCGCGCTGGAGCCGCCGGTGCCCTGCACCCCGAACAAGAGATTCTTGTAGAGCACCGGATTCGAGGGCGCATGATCGGCGCGCATCTGCGACCAATCCGCATCGAGCTCCTCGGCCACCAGGGTGGCCATGCCGGTGAACGGCCCCTGCCCGAACTCGATGTGCTTGCACAACACCGTAACGGTGTCGTCCTGACCGATCACCAGGAACGTGTTCGGTGCGATGTTGACGGACTTGGCCGCGGCGCCGTCCTGCGCGAAAGCCACACCGTTACGGGCGACATAGGTGGCGAGCACGAGGCCTGCCCCTGCTTTCAGCAGCGAACGGCGTGACAATGCGGTCGAGGCAGCAGGCTTCACATGTGCATTCATGGTCAGCCCTCCAGCGACTTGGCGGCGGAATGGATCGCGGCGCGGATGCGGACATAGGTCGCGCAGCGGCAGATGTTGCCGTTCATCGCCAGATCAATGTCCTGGTCGGTGGGCTTGGGATTGAGCCCGAGCAGCGCGGCCGCGCTCATCACCTGTCCCGACTGGCAGTAGCCGCATTGCGGCACGTCATGCGCGGCCCATGCCTTCTGCACGGCGACGGCTTCCTTGGATGCCAGCCCCTCGATCGTGGTCACCTCGCTCTTTCCGACCGCCGAGACGGGCAACGAGCATGAGCGGACGGTCTGGCCATCGACATAGACGGTGCAGGCGCCGCACTGCGCGACGCCGCAGCCATACTTCGTGCCGGTCAACCCGACATTGTCGCGAATGGCCCAAAGCAAGGGCGTCCCAGGATCGACATCAACCTGATGCTCCCGCCCGTTGATCTTCAAGGTGAACGCCGCCATTGCCGCCCTCGCTCTTCATCCACGAATAGCAATGATTAGAAGCGTTCGAGAACGACTCGCAACTCACAGAGATGTGCAGTGCGTCAGAATATTTCTCCGACTGCGCGGAACGATTTCGGAGGCAGGAGAACGCCGCCGCGAACTGATCACTTGACTTGGTAAGGCAATGTCTCACCGGCGAAGAAGGCGGTGAGATTGGCGACAACGCAGGCCTGCATCGCGACATGCGACTCCCGCGTGTTGCCGCCGATATGGGGCGTCACCACGACATTCGGAAGCGCCGTCAGTTCATCCGGTGCATGCGGCTCGGTTTCGAACACGTCGAGCCCGGCGCCGGCGATGACACCGTCCTTCAGCGCCGCCAGCAGCGCGCGCTCGTCGATGACCGAGCCGCGTGAGATGTTGACGATATGGCCGTCGGGCCCAAGCCTCTTCAGGAGTTCAGCATTGACGACATGGGTCGTCTCGGCGCTGGCGCGGACCGCGATCATCAGCACGGTGCACCATTCGGCGAGCGCATCGAGGCTCGGGAAAGACTGATACGGCAGGTCGTCGTAGCGGGTACGATTGAAATAGCCGACATCGGTCTCGAACGCGGCGACGCGGGCCGCGATCTTGCGGCCGATCTCGCCCATGCCGTAGACGCCGACCCTGCAGCCGGCCAGGCTCGGCGGCGGCTTCATCAGCGGCGACGGCTTGGACCCAGCCCAGCCGCCGTCGCGGACGTAGGCGTCGGCGACGACCAGCCGCCGCGTGCTCGCCAGCATCAGCATCGCCGCGACATCGGCGACCGCCGCGGCATTAGCCCCTGGACTGTGGCCGACGGCGATGCTGCGCGCCGCCGCCGCCTTCAGGTCGACGCCGTCATAGCCGGTGCCGTAGCAGACGATCGCCCCCAGCGCCGGCAGCCGGTCCATCTCTTCCGCGCCGAGCCGCGTGGCGCCGGCCGTGATCAGCGCCCGGACCTGCGCCACCTCCTCCGCCGCAAACACCTCGTCCGCCGGCCTGCCACCAGTGTCGAGCAGGTCGAAGCGGTCGGCGAAGCGCTGGGTGAGGGATTTGGGGAAGCGGGAGTAGATCAGGACCTTGTCGGGCATCGCGGCTGCGGACTCCAAAATGCGAAGGGCGGGATCGTTCGACGATCCCGCCCTTCCTCACTAACTCATGCGAGGCCGCTTACGCGAGCACGGTGCCCGGCTCGACCTTGACGCCCGGGCCCATCGTCGACGACACCGCGACGCGCTGGACGTAGGTGCCCTTGGCGCCCGCCGGCTTGGCCTTCACGACCGCGTCCGCCAGCGCCTTGATGTTCTCGACCAGCTTGTCCTCGGCGAACGAGGCCTTGCCGACGCCGGCCTGGATGATGCCTGCCTTCTCGACGCGGAACTCGACCGAGCCGCCCTTGGCACCCTTGACGGCGCCGGCGACGTCCATGGTCACGGTGCCGATCTTCGGGTTCGGCATCATGCCGCGCGGACCGAGCACCTTACCGAGACGGCCGACCAGCGGCATCATGTCGGGGGTGGCGATACAACGGTCGAAGTCGATGTTGCCGTTCTGAACCTTCTCGACCAGGTCCTCCGCGCCGACCACGTCGGCACCGGCGGCCTTGGCCTCGTCGGCCTTGGCGCCGCGGGCAAACACGCCGACGCGCAGCGTACGGCCGGTGCCGTTCGGCAGCATCACGACGCCACGGACCATCTGGTCGGCGTGACGCGGATCGACGCCGAGGTTGATCGAGACCTCGATGGTCTCGTCGAACTTCGAGACGGCCCGCTCCTTGATCATCTTGATCGCATCAGCAAGCGGGTAGAGCTTGGTGCGGTCGATGCCCTCGCGGGCCTTCTTCAAACGCTTTCCGATCGCCATGGCCGCTTACCCCGCAACTTCCAGACCCATCGAGCGGGCAGAGCCCTCGACCATCTTCATGGCCGACTCGATCGAGTCGCAATTCAGGTCCTTCATCTTCTTCTCGGCGATCTCGCGCACCTGCGCCTTGGTCACCTTGCCGGCCTTGTCACGACCCGGGGCTTTGGAGCCCGACTGGATCTTGGCGGCCTGCTTGAGGAAGAAGGACATCGGCGGGGTCTTCATCTCGAAGGTGAAGGACCGGTCCGCGTAAATGGTGATGACCACCGGGATCGGGGTGTTCTTCTCTTCCTTCTGGGTCTGCGCGTTGAACGCCTTGCAGAACTCCATGATGTTGAGACCGCGCTGACCGAGCGCGGGGCCGATCGGCGGCGACGGGTTGGCCGCGCCGGCCGGGACCTGAAGCTTCAGGTAACCGGTTACTTTCTTTGCCATTGTGATTCTCCAACGCGTTCGCGCTTTTTGCCTGATGCGAACGCACCGCCCTCCGGGCGACAAAACCCTTTGGGCGAGGTTTGGGACCGTGGTCCGGCGCGCTTTGTCCGGCTGGCAAAGCCGGCCGCGCCTCCCACGAACGAAATCGCCCCCCGTTTGGGGAGCGAAGGGCGCCCGATACACGAGATCGGACGAAAAGGAAAGGGTGGAGCACGCGAGCTCCCTCCTCCCGTCATTCCGGGGCGCCCGTCAGGGCGAGCCCGGAATCCATAGCCACAGGGCGCTGTGTTGGGCACCTCAGAAGTGGCAGTTCGCCGTCCCAAACCCGCTTGGGGTTATGGATTCCGGGCTCAGCCCTTTCGGGCTGCCCCGGAATGACGGCGGAGAGGGCGAAGCCGCCGGCCTTAACCCACCACCTTCTCGACCTGGTTGAACTCCAGCTCGACCGGGGTGGCGCGGCCGAAGATCGACACCGCGACCTTGACGCGCGAACGGGCCTCGTCGATTTCCTCGACCACGCCGGAGAAGGACGCGAACGGGCCGTCGGCGACGCGGACGTTCTCGCCGATCTCGAACGACACCGAGGATTTCGGCCGCTCCACGCCTTCCTGCATCTGGTTCAGGATGCGCATCGCCTCGCCTTCGGAGATCGGCATCGGCTTGTTCTCGGCACCGAGGAAGCCGGTCACCTTGGGCGTGTTCTTGATCAGATGAAACGCCTCGTCGGTCAGCTTCATCTTCACCAGCACGTAGCCGGGGAAGAACTTGCGCTCGGCGTTGATCTTTCGACCGCGGCGCACCTCGGTGACATTCTCGATCGGCACCAGCACCTGCTCGAACAGATCCTCGAGATTACGCTGCTTGGCCTGCTCGCGGATCGACTCCGCGACCTTCTTCTCGAAGTTCGAATAGGCGTGGACGATGTACCAGCGCTTGTCGGAGCTTTGCGTTGCGATTGCCATCAGTGGATGCCCAGCACGAGGGTGATGAGATAACGGATGATCTGATCGGCGGCGAAGAAGAACACCGAGGCCAGCGCCACCATCACGAACACCATGATCGTGGTGATGGTGACCTCGCGACGGCTCGGCCACGAGACCTTGGCGGTCTCCGAGCGCACTTCCTGCAGGAATTTGAACGGGCTTGTAGCCATCGTCAGGGGTCCTCGTCCGTCATCGGACGATTGAAGAGTTGACTGGGAAAACCGAACAGCCGACCGCTGCCCACCCTCTTGTCGGAGAGATGAGCCGGAAACCACGGGCTCGCTTGTTCGGGGAGTGAAAAGCCGCGCCGGATATCCGCTGTCCGCGGGCCGGCTGCAGGTTGTCGATATCTACTGTCGGAGCGGTCAAAGGTCAAGATAAGGGCAGGCCGGGTGTCCCCGGTCATTCGCTTGGCAGAGGTCCGCTGGACCCGCCTCACGCCGGTTTTTCGTGCCGCGGCAGGCCATTTCCACACCACGGCAGGTTGAGCAGGTGCCGCGACGAAATGCCCGTTGCGGAGGGTTTCCTGCTCTTGCCGGGCCTGCGGCGCCCGCTCATTCTCACCGGCACAAGAACAATCAGGAGGAACCCCATGACCTTTGCCACGGGCAAGGGACGGACGCGCCTTGCCGCCGTCGGTCTCGTTGCCGGCCTTGCCGCCCTCACCCTTACCGCCATCCCTGCCCTTGCCCAGGCGCCGCTCAAGATCGGCGTGCTCGGCGACTTCTCGTCGGTCTATTCGGACATCGGCGGCCAGGGCAATCTGGAGGCGACCAAGCTCGCGGTCGAGGAGTTCGGCGGCACCATGTTCGGCAAGCCGATCGAGATCATCAGCGCCGACGCCCAGAACAAGGCCGACATCGCCGCCACCATCTCCCGCAAATGGTACGAGAACGAAGGCGTCGACATGATCATCGACATGCCGACCTCGGCCACTGCGCTGGCCGGCATGGAGATGTCGAAGCAGTTCGAGAAGCTGATGATCGTGACGGACGCCGCAAGCTCCGACATCACCGGAAAATCCTGCTCGCCCTACACCGTGCACTGGACCTACGACACCTATGGCAATGCGCACACGGTCGGCCAGGCCATCGTCAAGAACGGCGGCAAGACCTGGTTCTTCATCACCGCGGACTATCTGTTCGGCCATTCGATCGAGCGCGACACCGGCGACGTCGTGCGCGCAGCCGGCGGCACCGTGGTCGGCAGCGCCCGCCATCCTCTCAACAACCAGGACTTCTCGTCCTTCCTGCTGCAGGCGCAGGCCAGCAAGGCCAAGATCATCGGCATGGCCAATGGCGGCGGCGACACCATCAACACCATCAAGCAGGCGGCCGAGTTCGGCATCGTCGCCGGCGGCCAGAACCTCGCCGGCATCGTGATGTTCATCTCGGACATCCACAGCCTCGGCCTGAAGCTGGCGCAGGGCCTGATCATCACCGAGGCCTATTATTGGGACCTCAACGACCGCACCCGCGCCTTCGGCAAGAAGTTCTTCGACAAGATGAAACGGATGCCGACCATGAACCAGGCCGCGACCTACAGCGCCACGCTGCACTATCTCAACGCGGTGAAGGCCGCCGGCACCCGCGACACCAGGCCTGTCCTCGCCAAGATGCGCGAGACCCCGGTCCGCGACGCCTTCACCGACAACGGCTTCGTCCGTGAGGACGGCCGCATGGTGCACTCGATGTTCCTGTTCGAGGTCAAGAAGCCGGAGGAATCGAAGGGCCCGTGGGACTATTACAAGGTGCTGGCGGAGGTGCCCGGCGACCAGGTGTTCCGGCCGCTGAAGGACGGCAATTGTCCTTACGTGAAACAATAAGGACCCGCCAAAACGCGTTCGGGGCTCGCGCATCGCGGGCCCCGGGCAAACTGTCGTCGTCGATTTTGGCTTTAAGTGCTTGATCTCGCTGGCAGGAGTGGAGAGGCTCGAACTCCCAACCCCCGGTTTTGGAGACCGGTGCTCTACCAATTGAGCTACACTCCTAGCGAGCCGGGACAGCGTCGCCGGTTCGGCCGCTTTGAAGCATAGACCTCCCCCCGAATGCAAGGGTGCAATCGGGCAAATCGACTGGTCAGACCACAACTTCCGCGCCAGACTTGATGCAAACCGACAACATCGCCCAGAACAACACTGCTCGAGGGAGAGCCCATGACCCCGTCCCCCGCCCCCAGCATGCCGCTGTCCGCGCTCCGCTCCCTGAGCCTGCCATTGCCGGATGACCGGCCTGAGGCGCTCGGACTGTCCGCGGCGCGGCTGCAGCGGGCCTCGGACGCGTTCAAGCGCGAGGCGGACAAGGGCACGATCCCCGGCGCGACGCTGCTGGTCGGCCGCCGCGGCCGGATCGGCTGGTTCGACGCCATCGGCCGGCAGGCGCCGGACCAGGACACGCCGATGCGGCCCGATTCGCTGTTCCGCATCTTCTCGATGACCAAGCCGATCGTCTCGCTGGGCATCATGATGCTGGCCGAGGACGGCGACCTGCTGCTGTCCGACCCCGTCGCCAAGTTCATCCCGGAATTCGGCGACCAGAAGGTCGGCGTGGACAAGGGCGGCAAGCTGGAGCTCGTGCCGGTGGCGCAGCCGATGACGGTGCAGGACCTGCTGCGCCACACGTCGGGTCTCGCCTATGAGCACACCGGCACCGGGCCGGTGCACCAGCTCTACCAGCAGTCGCGCGTGCGCAGCCGCAAGATCACCAACGCCGAGCACGCTTCGATCGTCGCCGGCCTGCCGCTGATCTGCCAGCCGGGCGCGGAGTTCAACTACAGCCGCTCGACCGACATTCTCGGCCGGATCATCGAGGTCGTCTCCGGGCAATCGCTCGGCGCGTTCCTGGCCGCGCGCATCCTGAAGCCGCTCGGCATGAACGAGACCGGCTTCTTTACCAGCGAGGCCAATGCCGGCCGGCTGGCCGAGCCGTTTGCCAAGGACCCGTGGACCGGCGAGGCCGTGAACCTGTTCAAGATGACCGAGCAACCGGTGATGGAATCCGGCGGCGGCGGGCTGGTGGCGACCACCATGGACTACGCCCGGTTCTGCGCGATGCTGCTCAACAAGGGCAGCTTGGACGGTGTCAGGCTGGTCGGCCGCAAGACGCTCGAGCTGATGGCCTCCGATCATCTCGGCCCCGACGTGAAGACGGTCGGCACCCTGCTGTCGCCGGGTCACGGCTTCGGCCTCGGCTTCGCCGTCCGCCGCGACGCCGGCATCGCCCCCTTCCCCGGCTCGGTGGGCACCTTCTTCTGGAGCGGCATCGCCGGCACGTTCTTCTGGATCGACCCGAAGGAGGAGCTGTTCTGCGTGTTCATGGCGCAGGCTCCGGGACAGCGGGACTATCTGCGCACGCTGGTGCGCGACGTCGTGTACGCGGCGGTGGAGTGAGCCGGCTGCGTCGTATGCCCGGATCTGGCGACACCCACCACCGTCATCCCGGCGAACGCCGGGATCCATACCGCGTGATCTGTCGAGGGATGTCACTGCCAGTTGCCTGCCTCATGATGGCCGGTGGTTATGGGTCCCGGCGTTCGCCGGGACGACAGTGGTGAGTGTCTGTGGAGTGAGGGACGTATGCTCTCTCCGTCGTCATGCCCGGGCTTGACCCGGGCATCCACGCGCATCGACACCCGCCGCTCGACGTGGATGGCCGGGACAAGCCCGGCCATGACGGAGAGCGCAGAGACAGCGTCGACCTCAACTGATCGTCGCGCCGCCGTCGATCACCATGGTCTGGCCGGTCATGAAGTTGCCGGCGGCCGAGCCCAGGAACACCGCCGCGCCGGCGATCTCGTCCGGGATGCCGATGCGCAGCAGCGGCGAGCGGGCGGTCGACGCTTTCAGATTGTCCGGATTGTCCCACAGCGCCTTGGCGAAATCGGTCTTGATCAGGCCGGGCGCGATGCAGTTCACGCGCACATTGTGCGGGCCGTATTCGCAGGCGAGGTTGCGCGCCAGCTGCATGTCGGCGGCCTTGGAGATCGCATAGGCGCCGAGGATGGTCGAGCCCTTCAGGCCGCCGATCGAGGAGACGATGATGATCGAGCCGTCCTTGCGCGCGATCATCTGCGGCACCACCATGCTGATCAGCCAGTTGTTGGCGACGATGTTGTTGTCGAGGATCTTGCGGAACTGATCGTCGGAGATGCCGGCGAGCGGTCCGTAATACGGGTTCGACGCGGCGTTGCAGACGAGAACGTCGATCTGGCCGTAGATGCGGTTGGCCTCGTCGACGAGGTTCTGCAAATTCTCCTTGCTGGAGATGTTGGCGGCGACCGCAGCCGCCGTGCCGGCACCGAAGCGCTCGTTGATCTCCTTGGCGACGGCGTCGCAGACATCGGCCTTGCGCGAGGAGATCACCACCTTGGCGCCGTGCTCGGCCATGCGCTCGGCGATGGCGAGACCGATGCCGCGGGTGGAGCCGGTGATGACGGCCACCTTGCCGGTCATGTCGAACAGGGTCATGGGGAGGTCCTCCTAGGTTGTTGTTAGGTCGTTATCGGGTCGACATTTGTCGTGAGGCGGATGGAATCCGTTCCACCCACCGCCGTCATGCTCCGCGCAGGCGGAGCATCCAGTACGCTGCGGCGGTCGTGAGACCCGGGAGGCCGGCGTGTACTGGATCGTCCGCCTCCGCGGACGATGACAGTTGAATGTGCGGGTGCACTGAGAGGCTCACCACCCATATGCGACCTGTCGAACACCCGCGCGTCTCCTCACGCCAGCTTGCTCGTCGTGACCTCCGGCCCGGCCGGCTGATGCATCGCGCGGTGCGCGGCGTCGGCGATCCAGGGCTGCTGGTTGACCATCGGCAGGCGCCACGTGCTGACGTCGCCGGCCTGGATGTGATCGAGTCGCGTCACCGAGCAATTGTCGATGTCGAACGCGAGCCCCTTCTCGACGAGACCGCCAAGCGCCAGGCCGACTGCGGCCTTGATGGTGCCGCCATGGCCGACCGCAACGACATCGCGACCGGCTTCCGCCACCGTGATGCGCGCGATCGCCGCGATGACGCGGGTATACAGATCCATGTAGCTCTCGCCGCCCGGCGCGGGCTCGTCGATGGCGGCGAACCAATGGCTGCCGGCGGGACGGCTCGCCAGAAAGGCGGCGCGGTTCATGCCTTGCCATTGCCCGAGATGCTGCTCGGCAAAGGCGGCTTCCTTGATCATGTCCGCCGGGCGCGGAAAGCCGGCCTGCCAGATCGCCTCCGCCGTCTGATGCGTGCGCATCAAGTTGCTCGCATACCAGACGGCGCTGCGCGGCAGGATCTTGGCCACGGCTTCGAACACCTCACGGTCCCCCGTGTCGCAGGCGATGTCGGACTGGCCGTAGATGTTGCCGCCGTCGCTGCGCACCGGCGCGTGGCGCACCCACCACCAGCGCGTGGTGACCACAGAAGGCTTGCTTCCATCACTCGTCATCGCTCACCCTTCCCTCTGCCGGTCTCTCGCTGTACGTGAAGGCCTCAGTCGTCTCAAGCCGCTTGCCGATCTCAGCACGTTTGAAACGATGTTTGAATTCCGTTGCGCGGCACGCAACTGATCACGAAACAAGCAGGAGGAAACATGGGCCGCCTCGAAGGCAAATCCGTCATCATCACCGGCGCCGGCAGCGGCATCGGCCGCGCCGCATCCCTGATGTTCACGAAGGAAGGCGCGCGGCTGATCGCGGTCGATCGCAGCGAGGCCGTCAAGGAGACGGTCGAGATGGTCAAGCAGCAGGGCGGCATTGCGGAGGCCGTGCTCGCCGACGCCGGCTCCGAGGCCGATGTCTCCGGCTTCATCGATCGCGCGGTCGCGACCTACGGCAAGCTCGACGTGATCTGGGCCAATGCCGGCATCTCCGGCGGGCTGAAGCCGATCGCCGAGCAGACCGTCGAGCACTGGCAGGAGATCCTGCGCATCAATCTGATCGGCCCGTTCCTCGCGGTCAAATACGCGATGCCGCACATGGTGCGCCAGCAGCGCGGCGCCATCGTCTGCACGGCCTCCGTTGCGGGCCTGAAGTCGGGCGCCTCGGGCCATCCCTATGCCGCGAGCAAGGCCGGCGTCATCAGCCTGGTGCAGACCACGGCCTACTCGCTGTCCGGCACCGGCGTGCGCATCAACGCGGTCTGTCCGGGTTTGATCGAGACCGGCATGACCAAGCCGATCTTCGACGGCGCCAAGGAGCGCGGCACCGAGGGCAAGATCGGCCAGCTCAATCCGCTCAAGCGCGCCGGTCAGCCGCACGAGATCGCCGCCATGGCCCTGTTCCTCGCCAGCGACGAAGCCTCCTACGTCAACGGCCAGGCGTTCCCGGTCGATGGCGGCCTCACCGCGTCGATGCCGTATGCGGGGAAGCCGATCTAGCGCTCTGGCCCTTTGCGAGGGCGCCGATACGGCCCCTCCTCTCGCCTCCGTCATGGCCGGGCCCGTCCCGGCCATCCACGTCGAGCGGCATATGCGGAACGACGTGGATGCCCGGGACAAGCCCGGGCATGACGAACATGAGATTAGCGTCATCGCGACACACAAAAAGTTCGCGGGAAAATGGATAGACATGCGCATACATTCCCGCGGCGCATCCACGCCCGAGTGATCCGATCGTCGCCGCCCTCCAATCGAAGGGCGCAGGGAAGGCCAGGCGTCGGCTGACGCCTGCGGCCCGCCTGCGAAAAAAATGCAGGCGGCAGGTACCACAGGTGCAGCCGAGAACACCCGGCCTTCCCTGCGCGACGGTCTTAACGCTTATACGCAGTCTCCCTGGTGCGCCGGGCTCGTTGGCCACCATCACCGCGCGGCGCTCAGGCCAACGCGACTTGATACCAGCGTCGGGGTATCAGGACCCTGCGACTTCACGTCCGCGCCGAGCCGTTCGTCCGCGCATCGCAAGGACACGCTGCGGCTCCATCGCGGCCATCGCCTCCCCGCCTCGCGTGTCGTGACGATCGCGCGCAACGCCCCTCCGAGTGAGGCGGGATGACCACAGCAAAGCACAAATTCCGAAAAAGCGAAAGCAAAATCTTTCGTCCGCCCGGACTGATCGAGACGATCGTCTTGATCGCGCTCGCAAACTTTCTTTGACGGCGCGACCGCGTCATGTCGCAGCGAGCAGCAGTCCGGTTCAACCGCAGACATCGGCACTGGCGGGTTTTTTTCAGCGCGCCTCTTCGAACCGCCTGCCCCGAGGCTCCGTCGAACTTCGCAAGCGGACCATTTCCGGCTTCGCCAAACCGAAGGATGGAATCAGATGTCGAGACTATCGAAACTGCGACTGCTCACCCTGATCGGCGCCCTCGCGGCCGGGGCGGCTGCAACCAGCGCCCAGGCGCGCCAGCCCAGCCTGCCGCCGTGCGAGCTGAGCTCATGGGGCTCCTGCGGCACCTACCAACACGTGCAAGAGGGCCCGCGCCGCAAGAGCACCGACACGTCGCCGATCTACATGAAGCAGACCGATCCGCGCTACAGCAGTGCGATGACGACGGCCGGTGGGGGCGGCGGCGGTGGAGGTGGCGGCGGTGGCCGCTGAGAGGGTGTGTCGCGCGTATCCCGGATGAGCGAAGCGACATCCGGGTTCACCGCAGCAGCACGTGAGAACCCGGATGTCGCTGACGCTCATCCGGGCTCCAAGAGGCTACACCGCACCCGCCTTCTGCGCGTACTCCCAGGCCTGCTTGGTCATCGGCACCATGCGCTTGACCGACTCGATGGCCTTGTCGTTGGCGGCGGTGCCGTCGCGGATGCGGCCGATGATGCCCTGGAGAATGCCGGCGAGGCGGAACAGATTGTAGGCGAAGTACCAGTTGAGGTCGGGCAGCTCGGTGCCGGTGACGCCGCGATAGATCTCCGCCGCCTCCTCCATGGTCGGAATGTTCAGCGCCTTGAGGTCGACGCCGGCGAGACCGGGCATGATCCACTGCATCAGCAGATAAGTGAAGTCGGCCATGGGATCGCCCAGCGTCGACAGCTCCCAGTCGAGCACCGCGATGACACGCGGCTCCGAGGCGTGGAAGATCATATTGTCGAGGCGATAATCGCCATGCACGATCGAGACGCGCTGCTGCACCGGCAAGGTGCGCGGCAGCCACTCGATCAGCTTCTCCATCTCCGGCAGATGCTCGGTCTCGGACGCCCGATACTGCTTGGTCCAGCGGTCGACCTGGCGGGCAAAATAGTTGCCGGGCTTGCCGAAATCGGCGAGGCCAATCGCTGAGGGATCGTAGGTGTGCAGCTTCGCCAGCGTCTCGATCTTGCTGGTGAAGATCGCGCGGCGCTCGGGAGCCCCGACATGCGGCAGGGTCGGATCCCAAAACACCCGGCCCTCCTCCATCGACATGATGTAGAAGGCCGAGCCGATCACGCTATCGTCGTTGCAGAGCGCATAGGCCTTGGCGACCGGAAAGCCCTGCTTGCCGAGCGCCGCGATGACGCGGAATTCACGATCGACCGCATGCGCCGACGGCAGCAGCTTGCCGAACGGCTTTCGGCGGAGCACGTAGGAGCGCGACGGCGTGTTCAGCCGGTAGGTCGGGTTCGACTGGCCGCCCTTGAACTGCAGCACGGTCAGCGGGCCGGCATAGCCCTCGACATGCTCGGCCATCCACGCCGCGAGCCTCGCCTCGTCGAACCGATGCCGCTCCTCGACCGGCTTGGTGCCGGAGAATTCTTCGTCCTTCTTGACGCCGTCGGCCACGACGAGGCTCCCTTCTGGCTGTTCGTCATTCCGGGGCAGCCCGCGAGGGCTGAACCCGGAATCTCGATCTTGTCAAACTCATCTCTGGATTCCGGGTTCGACGCTGCGCGTCGCCCCGGAATGACGCAAGTGGTGAGTCACCGCTGCACATTGACATTGGTAGGGTGGGCAAAGCGAAGCGTGCCCACCATCTTGTTTTGACTCGAAATGGTGGGCACGCCTCCATCATCGCGCTTCGCGCGACGACGGAGGCTTTGCCCACCCTACGAGTCTACACTTAGTGGCGCGGCTCGTTGGCGTATTTCTTCATCTCGAGCCGGGCGATGGCGCGGTTGTGCACCTCGTCCGGGCCGTCGGCCAGGCGCAGCGTGCGGATGTTGGCGTAGTCCTTGGCAAGACCCGCATCATCGGACACGCCGGCGCCGCCGAACGCCTGGATGGCGTCGTCGATGATCTTGAGCGCCATGTTCGGGGCGGCGACCTTGATCATGGCGATCTCGCCCTGCGCGGTCTTGTTGCCGACCTTGTCCATCATGTCGGCGGCCTTGAGGCAGAGCAGCCGGCACATCTCGATGTTGGTGCGCGCCTCGCCGATGCGCTGCTCCCACACCGAATGCTCGATGATCTTCTTGCCGAACGCCTGGCGCGTCATCAGCCGGCGCACCATCTTCTCCAGCGACTCCTCGGCCTTGCCGATGGTGCGCATGCAGTGATGGATGCGGCCCGGGCCGAGACGTCCCTGCGCGATCTCGAAGCCGCGACCCTCGCCGAGCAGGATGTTCTCCGCCGGAACGCGGACGTTCTCGAGCAGCACCTGGGCGTGGCCGTGCGGCGCGTCGTCGAAGCCGAACACCGGCAGCATCTTCTCGACCTTGATGCCGGGGGTGTCGAGCGGCACCAGGATCTGGCTCTGCTGCTGATGCTTGGCGGCGGACGGATCGGTCTTGCCCATCAGGATCGCGATCTTGCAGCGGGGGTCGCCGACACCCGATGACCACCATTTGCGGCCATTGATGACGTAGTGATCGCCGTCGCGCACGATGCGGGTCTCGATGTTGGTGGCGTCGGACGAGGCCACGGCCGGCTCGGTCATCAGGAACGCCGAGCGGATCTCGCCGTCCATCAGCGGGCGCAGCCATTTGCGCTTCTGCTCCTTGGTGCCGTAGCGGATGAACACTTCCATGTTGCCGGTGTCCGGCGCCGAGCAGTTGAAGACCTCGGAGGCCCAGGAGATGCGGCCCATCTCCTCCGACAGCAGCGCGTATTCGAGATTGGTCAGGCCGGCACCGCGGAACTCGTCGTCCTCGTGCGGCGACGGCGGCATGAACATGTTCCACAGGCCCTCGGCCTTCGCCTTGGCCTTGAGGTCCTCGAGGATCGGGATCACCTTCCAGCGGTCGCCCTCGGCGTCCTGCTGCTTGTAGATCGGCACCGCCGGGCGGACATGCTTGGTCATGAAGCTGCGCACGCGCTCCAGCCATTCCTGCTGCTTCGCCGACATCGTGAAGTCCATGGGACTCTCCTTGGGTGTTTCCTGGCCGCGTTTTGCTGCAGTGTCGATCCGCTGGCCGCGTCAGCGCAAGAGCGATCTTGCGCGGCACGGTTTCTCCGGGATCGTCGCTGCAGTGCCGAAATCTCGCCGCGCGGAAGCACCGCGATTGACATTCCGGCCGTCTCAAACAATAGTTTCATACAATCGTTTGAAACGCAACGGGGACCCTATGGCGACCGACCAGACCCGGACTGCGATCCTCGTGGCGGCGGAGCGGCTCTATGCCGAGCGCGGCTTCTCCGACGTGACTCTGCGCGACATCGTCGCGGAGGCCAACGTCAACCTCGCCGCGGTGAACTATCATTTCGGCTCCAAGGACGAATTGATCGCCGAGCTGTTCGTGACGCGCTCGATCGCGCTCAACCGCGAGCGGCTGCGCGAATTGCGGGCGGCGGAAGACGCCGGCGGCGGCCGCGCCGAGATCGGCGCCATCCTGCGCGCCCTCGTCGGCCCGATCCTGCGCGGCTGCCTGGGGCCGGAGAACCAGCGTTCGCCGGTGGCGCGCTTCATGATCCGCGCCTCGATCGAATCGGTGCCGCCAATTCGCCGCATCAAGAACAAGGAAATCGACCATCTGCGGAAATTCGCCGCAGCGATGAAGCGCGCGCTGCCGGAGAGCTCCGAAGTCGACCTGTTCTGGGGCCTGCATTTCGCGCTGGCCATGGCGCATCACACCATCCGCGAGAGCGAGCGCCTCACCAAGCTGTCCGACGGACAATGCGACCTCGACGATGTCGAGGATGTGATCGACCGCGTCGTGCGCGGCGCCGTGCTCGGCTTGACCACGCGCGTGCCGGCGGCAAAGTCGAAGGCCAGGATCGCCGCGCGCACTCCGTAGCCCGGATGAACGTAGCGACATCCGGGGTCATCACCGGCGGTCGTGGCGAACCCGGATGTCACCATCGCTCATCCG
Organism: Bradyrhizobium sp. SZCCHNR1002; assembly: GCF_032381435.1. Lineage (NCBI taxonomy): Bacteria > Pseudomonadati > Pseudomonadota > Alphaproteobacteria > Hyphomicrobiales > Nitrobacteraceae > Bradyrhizobium > Bradyrhizobium sp. SZCCHNR1002. The sequence continues at coordinate 27,934 of NZ_JAUHIS010000001.1, read as the reverse complement.
GACTACGAGATCCCGCGCTTCATCATGGAGTCTCGCCGTGACGCACAGACCGCAAATGCTGCTCGCCTTCGTCGCATCATCCCTCGCGCTGCTGACGGCCAGCGAGCCGGTGCTGGCGCGCGGCGCCGCCGCCAACATCATGAACTCGCCGGGCTATCAGCGCCGCCTGCAGGAGTCGCGGCAGCAGCTCGGGGCGCCGCCGCCGGCTCCGTATGTGTCAGAGCCGCGCTATCACGCGCCCAGGCACAAGGCGAAGCGCTACCGTCACCACCGCCACAACTGAGGCACACTTTCTCCACGGGTCGTCCCGGCGAACGCCGGGACCCATACCGCGTGATCCGTCTTGAGGCACGCGGGGAGAGAGGATCAGCACCGCGGCCGGTGGTTATGGGTCCCGGCGTTCGCCGGGACGACACCGGGGAATGCCGCGATTGTCGCGCCCTACACCACGCCCTGCTGCTTCAACGCCGCGATCTTCGCCGCGTCGTAGCCGAGCCCCGCCAGCACGTCCTGCGTATGCTCGCCGAGCAATGGCGGGGCGCGGTAGTCGGTGATCGGGGTGCCCGAGAACGTCAGCGCGTTGCGGATCACCGACAGCTGCGGCTCGAACGGGTGATCGACCTTCACCTCCATGCCGCGCGAACGGACATGCGGATCGGCGAACACGTGGGCGAAGTCGTTGACGGGACCGCAGGGCACGCCCGCCTTCTCCAGCTCCTCCAGCCAATGCGCGACCGAGTTCTTCAGGAACAGGCCGGCGAAGATCGCCATGATCTCCTTGCCGTTGACGACGCGGTCGTTGTTCTTGACGAACTTCGGATCGGTGGCGAGTTCCGGCGCCCCGAGCACGGCGCAGGTGCGCGCGAACTGCGCGTCGTTGCCGACCACCAGCATCAATTCGCCGTCGGTGCAGCGGAACACGCCGGCCGGCATGCCGCCATTGCCCCAGGTGCCGCGCCGCGGCGGCGATTTGCCGTTGATCAGGAAGATCTGCGCGTAATGCGACAGCGAGGCGATCACGGTGTCGAACAGGCAGACGTCGACATGCTGGCCGCCGCCGCCATTGACGTCGCGGTGATACAGCGCCGAGAGAATGCCGATCGAGGTGTTCATGCCGGTCATGTAGTCGACGATCGACGGTCCGACCTTCATCGGCCCCGCCCCCGGCTCGCCGTCCATGTGCCCGGTGACGCTCATCAGCCCGCCCATGGCCTGGAAGATCGCGTCATAGCCGGCGCGCGGCGCGTACGGCCCGGTCTGGCCAAAGCCGGTGACGGAGCAGTAGATCACGTCGGGATTGACCGCCTTGATGGCGTCGTAGTCGAGGCCGTAGCGCTTGAGGTCGCCGACCTTGTAGTTCTCCATGAACACGTCGCAGTCTTTGGCGAGGGCGCGGATGATCTCCTGGCCCTCGGGCGAGGCGATGTTGACGGTGACCGATTTCTTGTTGCGGTTGGCGCAGATGTAGAACGAATTGTTGTTGTTGGCTTTGCCCTCGGGGTCTTTCAGGTAGGGCGGGCCGAAGGCGCGCGCGTCATCTCCGGTACCCGGCCGCTCGATCTTGATCACCTCGGCGCCGAGATCCGCCAGCATCTGGGCGGAGAGCGGCCCCGCCAGCACGCGGGTCAAATCGAGAATCTTGATGCCAGACAGCGGCAGGGCCGACATGAATGTTCCTCCGGGATCTTATTCCTTGTGGCGGACATGCCCCGCGGGGCGCCGCCAGTCACTCGCGGATACACCATTTCGGCCGTCCGAGCACTGCGCTCTCGGCATGCGGCCTTGCCCGGGACAGGAGGTGAGCCGCCTCTCCAGGAGAGGTCGTCATTCCGGGGCGTGCGCAGCACGAGCCCGGAATCCATTTATCCGCACGTTCTGCCGCCCGATGGATTCCGGGCTCGCGCTTCGCGCGCCCCGGAATGACGGCGGGCGCGGGGCAAGCTCTGGTGCACACATCCGGAATTCGCGCCAGTCGGTCGACTTTCTTGCTTCGTTTTGTGTGCGCGGCGGGTCCAGACACATCCGTACACATGGAACAAGCAGCCGTTAATCGTTCGAGCCCCACCTGGAGGCAGGTTTGATGTCGCAACCCTCGGAGCATGCCATGACGTCGATCTCCGCCTCCTCCATGACCGGCTTTTCGCCGCTCGACCTGCTCAAGCAGGAGCTCACCAAGGAAGTCTCGGCCGGCAAGGTCAGCTCCGCAGACCAGACCGCGCTGTCTTCGGCGCTCGACGACATCGACTCCGCGTTGCAGAGCGGCAGCTCGTCGGCGTCGACCAGTTCCAGCAAACCGCCGTCGCCCGAGGAGATGCAGTCGAAGATCGACGATCTCATCCAGAGCGAGGTCGACAGCGGCAAGCTGACCTCGGACCAGGCGACCGAGCTGAAGAACGTATTTGCCAACGCCTTCTCCGGCGGTCCGGGCGGCGCAGGTGGCGCCGGTGGTCCGCCGCCCGGTCCGCCTCCGAGCGACGATGAGTCCAGCACCGACACCACGTCGAGCACCTCGTCATCGACGTCGTCGGACTCCTCGTCCCAGGTCGAGGAGCTCCTGAAGAAGCTGCTGGAGGCGCTGCAGAGCTCGAACAGCAGCAAGACCTCGTCCTACAGCGCCAACGGCAGCAGCTCGTCGAGCTCGACCAGCAAGTCGCTGGTGGTGGACTTCTCGGCCTGACCAAGCCTTGCGCCACGCGGCGCGAGCGGTCGCGCGGCGCACTATCCTCTCATCCCCGTCATTGCGAGCGAAGCGCGCTTCGCTCGCAATGACGGTGGCGAAGCAGGCGGGCCCACCCTCGCAGCGCGTGGGACCCCGCATGTCGCTTCGCTCATGCGGGCTACAAGAGCTTCACTCCGGCGCGTTGAACGTCCGCGCGAAATACACCGGCGCTGCCGCAGCCTTTAACCGATACAGCTGCGCCGGCCGGTTCGGCCCCTTGCGCATCTTGTCGATCGGCTCGATCAGGTCGGCTGAGAGCATGCGGGTGCGGAACGCGCTCTTTTCCAAGGGACGATCCAGCACGATCTCGTAGGTCCGCTGCAGCTCGGGCAAGGTGAACTCCTCCGGCATCAGATAGGCCGGCAGCGAGGTGTATTCAACCTTGTTGCGCAGCCGCTGCACGGCGGCCTGCAGGATCTCCTGATGATCGAAGGCGAGCTTCGGTTTCACGCTCGCGCCTTGAAGCGGAGACCATTGCGCATCGGCCGCGAGCGCCGTCTCCGCGGCTGAGGCCGGGATCAGCGCGAAATAGGCATGCGTCGCCGACCAACCGCGCGGATCGCGCGTGGCGCTGCCCCAGCTGCCGAGCTGCTCGAGATACGGACTGACCACGCCGGTCTTCTCGGCGAGCTTGCGCCGCGCACAGGCCTCGAGGTCGCGATCCCTCGCGACGTCGACGAATCCGCCCGGCAGCGCCTGCGCATCCGGAAACGGCTCACCCTCGGCACGGCCGCGGCGCACCAGCAGCACATGCAGCGCCTCCTGCCGGATCGTGAAGATGACGATGTCGACCGTGGTCAGCGGCCGTGGGAAATCCAGCGCGCGCCTCTTGGCCCCGCTCTGCACCGGCTCCCCCGCCCCGGTTCCCGGTCCCTGCCGTCCTGCCATACCGACGCCCCCTTCGATTTTGCCGCTTGACACTAGCATACTTAGTTGTACTGTCCAACTTACTTAGTTGGCGTGACACACTTACGCCATCAAACGTCAGGAGGCCGCCATGTTCGGCTTACGCTTCATCAAGGCCCAGCCCACCACCTATTTGCTCAAGTACCGCGCCGGCACGATCGTCGAGGAAGGCGCCGGGCTCTCCACCTTCTATTACGGACCCGCCACCTCTCTGGTCGCGGTTCCCATCGGCAGCCGCGACGCCGCCTTCATCTTCCAGCAGATCGCCCGCGACTTTCAGACGCTGACGATCCAGGGCCAGGTCACCTACCGCATCGGCGAGCCGAAGAAGGCGGCGGCGATGCTGAATTTCACGCTCAAGCGCGACGGCAAGACCTACGAGTCCGACGACCCGGAGGAACTGCCGCAGCGCGTGCTCGGCGCGGTCGAGGTGCTGGCGCAGCAGGCGGTCAAGGACATGACCCTCCGGGAAGCGTTGCGCGCCTCTGACCGGATCGCGGAGGCGATCGCGGCCGGGCTGAAGCAACGGGCCGACATCGATGCGCTCGGGCTGGAGATCCTCGGCGTCGCCGTCCGTGCGGTGAAGCCGACGCCGGAGACCGCCAAGGCGCTGGAAGCCGAGGCGCGCGAGGCGATCCTGAAGACCGCTGACGAAGCCATCTTCGCCCGGCGCAATTTCGCGGTCGAGCGCGAGCGGGCGATCCGCGAGAGCGAGCTCGATACCGAGATCGCGGTCGAGCAGAAGAAGCGCTCGATCCGCGAGACGCAGATGGATGCGGAAGCCAGCGTGGCCGCCAAGAAGAACGAACTGCGCGAGGCCGGCATGGTCGCCGACATCGGGCTGGAGGCCAAGCGCAAGGACTTCGTGTCGCTGAACGCGGCCAACACCCGCACGCTGGCGGACGCGGAAGCCTATCGCGTCGGCGCGCTGATGAAGATCTTCGAGGGTGTCGACACCCGCGTGATCCAGGCGCTGGCCGCGACCGGCATGCAGCCGGGCCAGCTGATCGCGCAGGCGTTCTCTGGCCTCGCCGAAAAGGCCGAGAAGATCGGGCAGCTGAACGTCTCGCCGGAGCTGTTGAACAGCCTGATGCAGAAGCCCGCGGAGGCCCCCCGTGTCCGGCAATGACCGCAAGGTGATCCTGGTCACCAGGAGAACGCGGCTGGAGGAGCTGATCGCAAAATTCCTCACCGCGGACCAGGCCCGCTTCTATGTCGAGCATCTCGGCGCCGACTTCTCCGACTACGAACGCGAGCACGCGGCCTACCAGGCCGCGCGCGCCACGGCGACGCAGACGCTGGAGCGCTGGGGCCGCTACCAGATCGTCGACCGCGGCTTCCTGCCGAACTTCATCTTCGGCCCCGCCGACATCGTCGCGGCCCTCGGGCCCGACGGGCTGGTCGCCAACACCATGAAATATCTCGACGGCCAGCCGCTGCTCGGCCTCAACCCGGACTCCCTGCGCCATGACGGCGTGCTGCTGCCGTTCGCGCCGGATGATCTCGCGAACCTGCTGCCGGAGGTCGCCGCCGACAAGCGCGCGGCCAAGGTGGTGACCATGGCGCGCGCCAGCCTCGCCGACGGCCAGGTGCTCTATGCCGTCAACGACCTCTTCATCGGCGCGCGCACGCATGTGTCGGCGCGCTACGAGATTGCGACGCGCGAGCGGCAGGAGCGGCAGTCGTCGAGCGGGCTGATCGTGGCAACCGGCCTCGGCTCGACCGCCTGGTTCAAGAGCATCGTCACCGGTGCTCTGGCGATCGCGGGCCGCTATGGCAGCCATGGCGACGGCGACTACACCGCCCTGCCCTGGGACGCCCGCGCCTTGCGTTTTGCCGTCCGCGAGCCGTTTCCGAGCAAGACGTCGCAGACGTCGCTGGTGTGCGGCGGTCTCGACGGCGGCGAGACATTGCGCCTGCGCTCGCTGATGCCGGAGAACGGCGTGATCTTCTCGGATGGCATCGAGGCGGATCATCTGGACTTCAATGCCGGGACCGAGGCCGTGATTGGCATTGCGGAGCGGCAGGGGCGATTGATTGTGTAGTCCGGCCCTGCAGATGACTTCGCCGATGTCGCGCCCCGCTCTCACCACGTCATTGCGAGCGCAGCGAAGCAATCCAGAGTCCCGCCCACCACCCTGGATTGCTTCGCTGCGCTCGCAATGATGGCGGCAATAGTTCGGATCTCCTCGCGCATATCGCTCTGCGCAGGGGTTGCACGCTCTCTCCACGCGTCATTCCGGGGCATTCGCGCGCAAAATGGCGAAGCCATTTTGAGGCAGCGCGGATGAGCCCGGAATCCATAACCACGACCGGTTGTTTGTCGAGGATCGGCTCAACGATCATCTCGCGTCACACGCCAGCCTGTGGTTATGGATTCCGGGCTCGCGCCGCTGCGCGACGCGCCCCGGAATGACGGAGAGAGCGCGGGCGGCGCATCAGCTCCGCGCGAACACCAGCACGCCATTGGCGGGAATCGTCACCATCGCCGAATTCGGCTGGCCATGCAGCGCGGGGCCGTTCGCATTCACCGCGCCGTTGTTGCCCACCACACCTGGATTGACCCAATTGTCGTAGACGTCGCTGTTGAACACCTCGTGCCAGGTGCCGCCGGCCGGAAAGCCGATGGCGTAGTCGCGCCATGGCGTCTCGCTCAAACTGACGATCACCATGACGTCGTCGCCCTTTCCATCCCAGCGGTGGAAGGCGAGGACGCGGTTGGCGTCGTGGACGTGGACGATGGCGCAGCCCTCGGAAGTCAGCGCCGGGTGGGTGCGACGGATGGCGATCAGCTCGGATGTGAAGCGCATCGCATCGGCGGTGATCTTGTCCTCGCCGTCGAGCAGCGCCCATTGGATCGTGGTGTCCAGGCTGGGCGTGTCGCTCCACGGCCGGTCCTCGAACAGCTCCTGGCCCATGAACAGCATCGGGATGCCCGGCGCGGTCAGCAACAGGCCTGTGGCGACGCGGCAGCGGCTGCGCGCGTACCAGCAGCGGCTGTCGATCGGATCGGCGAGACGCGAGATGCGCGGCTCGCGGCCGGCATACACGATGTCGTGGTTCTCGATCGAGTTGACCGCGCGCCAGCGATTGCTCAGGCTGAGGTCGGCGATCGCGGCGGCGATCGGCTGCATGGCAACCTGAGCCCCCGCCCCTCCAGCGGCACTGGCAATCGCGCCGCGCACGGCGAGCCGCAGGCCGTCGCTCCAGGTCGCATCGAAACCGGCGCCGCCTTGCGCGATGTCCTTCACCACCCACGGATTCACCGGCCAGAATTCGGCGATCTGGATCGCGTCCGGCTTCTCGGCGCGCAGCGCCTCGGTGAGCTGCTGGCAGGTCGCCCAGCCGCCGAAACGGTCCATCACGCTGACCTCGTCGAAGCGCAGGCCGTCGGCGTGATATTCGCGATACAGCATGATGGCGTTGTCGACGAGGTACTGCCGCACGTCGGCGTTCCAATAGGCGAACACCTGGCCGCCAGCCCAACCCTGGTCGGTGAAATACAGGCTGCGGTTGGGATCGCCGTAAGGCTGGCGATCGAAGAACCAGATGCTGTTCTCGTCGAAGCCGCCGCCAGCGTGGTTGTAGACGACGTCGAACAGCACGGCAATGCCGTGGACATGGCAGACGTCGATCAGCGCGCGCAGCTGGTCGTCGCAATGCCTGACGACGCCGAGATCGGCGTAAGGCGCAGCACCGGCGGCCGTCAGGATCTCGTTGGTGCGCGCGAAATAGGCCGCGAGATGCGCCTCCTCCGCCTCGCCATAATCGGTCTCCGGGCTGAACAGGTCGGTGCCGTTGTAGCCCATGCTGAACATGGTCGGAAATTCCTGCACCGGCAGCAGCTCGATGGCGTTGATTCCGAGCTTGGCGAGATGCGGCACGCGCTCGATGACGTCGAAGAAGCAGCCGTCGGGATTGCCGGCCTTCATGTCGAACGTGCCGACATGAAGCTGATAGATCACCAGCTCGTTGTTGGGCGGCGGCGTGAAATCCGCATCATGCCAGGGGAACGCTTGCGGATTGCGCAGCACCGAATGCGCCTGCGGGAACGGTGGATCGACGGTGAGCAGCCGCGCATGCGGATCGCGCTTGTAGCCCGAATTGCCCTCACCTTCGACGAAGTACATGTAGGCGTCGCCGTCCTTCAGGCCGGGGATGAAGATCGCCCAATGGCCATTGCCGATCGGCGCCAGCCGGCAGCTCGCATCCTGCGTCCAGTCGTTGAACGGGCCGGACACGTAGACCGCCTTGGCATGCGGCGCGAACACGCGGAAGGTGGCGCCGCCGGTCACCAGGGTGCCGCCCATGGGAGCCTGGAGAAGATGCATCTGCCTCAAGGAAATTCGGATGCCTTCGGGGAATGGCGGCAGCGTAACAGGTTCCAGCAGCATATCCACGGTCTCGTCCCCGCTCAGAACAGCCGCGCGCCGTTGGGCACGGCGTTGTCAGGCTTGAACAGCACGACATTGCCGGCCTCGTCCGGGAAGCCGAGCGTCAGCACCTCCGACATGAACTTGCCGATCTGGCGCGGCGGGAAGTTGACGACGGCCGCGACCTGGCGGCCGACCAGCGTGGCCGGATCATAGAGCGAGGCGATCTGCGCGCTGGAGCGCTTGGTGCCGATGGCCGGGCCAAAGTCGATGGCCAGCTTCAGCGACGGCTTGCGCGCCTCCGGGTACGGCTCGGCGGCGACGATGGTGCCCACGCGGATGTCGACGGCCAGGAACTGGTCGAAGCTGATCTGGGCGGCCGCGGGTGCTGTCGGATCATGGGCGAGATGCATGGCGGCCTCATCGAACGCGGGGACAGGCCGGCGGGGCATCATGGTTCCCGGCGCGGCGCGAATTGGAAATTCCTCAACCGGATCAATTTCTAGTCGCCGGGTCGGGCGGTGACAATGCACGGGCCTGGGAACGCAAGCCCCACCGACTTTTGTTCACTCCTGTGTGGCCTAAGAGCCGCACGACGCACAGGATCAACCGAAGCCGCTCCGCAAAAATTTAATAGCTGCGATGCCTGAATTGCGGAAGACACATAGGGTCCAGAAGACAGGTGCCAAACGGTAACTGATCCAAGCGGCCCCTTACCGCGCTGGCCCTGTCAAGTCTCAGTGACCTGCCCACTACGCGGGGACAAACGACGAATTCGCTTGCTCCCGTTGCTCTTGACACCCCGCATGGACTGCCAATCCGCCAGAACCTCACGTCAACGACTAGGCGTAAATCGGTAGACCGTCAGGCATCAGGCCGAAGCCACGCCCCAACCGACCTGAGAACACATAGTTTCCACCAACGCGAACTCTGCCTGCGCCACTCATTTTCCGGTTGCATACGACAGAATCCACGCCTATATTTTGCCACATTTCGGAAGGTGACGCTCTCCGGGAGAATGCTCCATTGAACAACAGCGACTTGCCGACATCAAAAACTACACGACCGAGCCCCGCTCTGCGCGCGGCCGAGTCAATACCCGGACGAACATTGCGCGCTCTTATACCGCTAGTTCCATACGTTGGAGAGAGCATTTCTGTATTAGTCGAGGCGCAGCTCAGCGCGCACCAAGGTCGACGAATAGATGAGCTCTTTGAAAGAGTAGCGCAACTCGAGAACACGAAAGAAACGGCCTACTCAGATTTGCTGCTAGAAAAAGCAATAAATATTGCAAGGAAGGTCGACCTTCCTAAGGTTCCACTTCTGGCTAAGATTCTTTACGACGCCCCCGAACAAGATCCATCAGAAGTCATACGATCTCACCTGTTAGATATATGCGAAACTCTTACATCCTATGAGCTCGCATTACTTGCGAGCCTTTCCGAACTTCCAAACTCAGCACGACCATCCTTGGACCTCGCAACAACGCTGCACGAGATAAGACTCAATACGCCAGACATGAAAGAAATTCACGATTTCTCCCTGGATCGACTCCGACTATTCCAATTGATAAATCAATCTGATCAGAAGACCACCCTGACGCGTTTGGGACAAAAGTTTATTTCGATCATAATTGAATGACAACAATCTTCCACACCCCATTCCCGCCGTCTAACGACCTACCGCGAGTTCATCAGCGTATTTTAGGTCGATACCGCCACAGCGATATCCGCAGATCGCGCGAGGCGCTCACGAGAATTGAAAGATGTCCCGACGACTTACCGTTCGGCACGCCGATCAACGACATTCTGAATCATTACAAGTTTGCTACAGTTGAATCAGCGGAAACGTTTTTCCGGGCCTACTTAGCGCGCCGCTACGGATCGCAGATCGACGATGACAGCCTCAACTCGAACATCTCCAGAACCATAAATTGCCTACCCGGAAATTACATTGAAGACGAACACAAAGTTGACCGCGCGTTTTGCGCTATCTTTAGAGATCTTAATTCCCGAATACAGAAGAACTCCGAAACCGGGACTCCTACTGTGAATTTTTTGGTAGGACCAACGGGATCCGGGAAGACCCTCTTCAGCAAGTCGTTATTCTCCGTTTGCCTACGTCTTTTCTGGCAGCACAGGATCATACCCACTCGTTTCGAATATTCGAAATATAATAAACGCACCTCAAAGCTCGAGAGGATCGACCTCGAATTCTTCAACCAAATGCGACAATGCCAGTTCAGAGATTTGCTGTTTTTCGTCTTTGGATCACGACTGATCAGCGATAACGATATCATTCGCCTCATTGGCGACGCAAAACTCGCACCGACAGCCGAAAACTCACTTCGAAAATTGCATGAGGCTAGCCGCAAAGACACCATTGACGGGCAAAGAACCCCGATAGACTCGCGAACTCGACTCCAATACCAAAAGTACGCTGATCAAATCGATGATGCATATAGATTTGAATTCTTGAAGCACACATCCGCCAGCTTAGGCCTAAAATATGCAATCTCATTTGACGGATTTGATAGCACAAGGATCGAACACTTCTTGTTCGACGAGCAAGCTCCCACTCCGATCGTGCCACTAATCCAACTCTTGAAAGGCCTCCACGAAAAAACAGAGCGCATTCAACCACTCAAATTTCACACCGACAATCACTACCTTCTCTATCTCCGAGACACAACATTTGACCACCTGAGAGCACGCATCACAAGCAGCGGCGTACGTCCGGTCGACTATCCACGATATTGGATAATTCCTCCAAAGTATGACCAACTAGTAGACAACATTGCTAAATACATAACTCAATCTTCGGATCCAACTATTCACCGATCGAAAGAGCTTACAGCCGACATCTTTCGAGGCATTGATAAGCACGTATTCGACGGAACAGGCATGCTCGCCTCTAGTCATATGGCATTCTTGTTCGGCTCAAACGCGCGCAGCATGAAGCGACATATTCGCCAGACGCTCACCTCAAGTCTCTATCGATCAGTATCGGAAGGAAGCATAAGCCTTGATCGAGAGGCATCCGGAATTGACATAAAGACGATATGGACATCACTAGCGCAGACTAACAACATAAGGGACATCCCTAGGCACTTAGCATTTGAAGATCTATTCCTGAACGAAACGCGCCAACTCATTCCAAAGCTACAACTCGACGCCGCACGCGCAACAGAGCTACTCAATGAAAATAGCTTTGAGAAATTAATTCCCCAAATTGAGGACCGAGATCAGGAGACCGGGAACTTTGGATGTCTCTTCAATTATTTCTACGACTATGAAATTACCTCGAAATCCCAAAGACAGCCCGCGATACTGCTGCTCATCAGAGTACTCCAATATGTCTACTTCAACAATCGATGCAATTCACGAGAGGTGCGACAATTCATAGAGAACCTGGGATACTGTCTTCCTAAACCAGCATTCAATTTCATTTTGTTTGTCCTAATTCGAACTGAATTGATTAAATGGGACGGAAGCACTGATGCTCGACATATAAATGATGTCCCTCTTTATCTTACAACAAAAGGCATTATTGGACTGACCAAAATCCTATACTCGACCACATACCTTTCGGAAAGCATCTGCGGAAGCCGCATCTTCGATCGAGAACTCTCTGCGTTTCTTAAAGGACGTGACCCAGACAATCCAATCTGGATTGCCGACTGCCTCAACAACGCCAGCATCGCCCTCTATTTGATCGGTGAAACCGAGAAGATTGAGGAGGTCCACGCCTCTGACAACTCGACGACCTTTGAGAAGTATCGGCTGTACGCAGGCCTGAGAGAACATCTAAATCGTGAGGCATCCGCAATTCTGCGGCATCCCCACCCTGCGACGGCCTCGCGTTGGAATGAAAACAGAACCTCTCTAGAACGCGCTCAACTAAAATATCAAAGTCTAGTCTTGCCGGAGAGCCAAGATGGATCTTTATAAGAAGGTAGCACTCAAGTACTTCGATCAAGATGCGGATGGATCTCTAAACGATCGGGAAGAAGCCGAGTTGCTTCGCGTTAAAGAGCTAAACAAACTTAGCTTGATTGAATTTCGTTCGTTTCCAGCGAAAGATCAAGAAATTGCTGAAGAGCTGTGGACGGCAGATATTCTCGATCGAAACTTGAAATTGCTGCAAGATCAGACAGATTTGCGACGTCTAGAATTGTCTGCATATCGGTCGCGCAAGGCCAAAGATCCTAAAGATCGCGACTGATTTCGAACTAAGTCTGTATAGGGAATCGACTTCTAACAAAAGCGCCTTGAAGAAAAGTCATTGCGATTCAGACCCAGATAGTAGCATTGCACAAGCTTACGCATTCTCCAAATGACACGCCACCCACTGGTCCTCGCCCTTGAGCCTGAGCTCCGGCACTTCGCTGCGGCAGCGGTCGAAGGCCAGGGGGCAGCGCGTGTTGAAGCGGCAGCCTTTGGGCGGGTTGACCGGGCTCGGCACGTCGCCCTTGAGGATGATGGGCGTGCGCTCGGCACCGGGCTCCGGGACGGGCACGGCCGACAGCAGCGCCTTGGTGTAGGGATGGCCGGGCGAGGCAAAGATCTGCCGCCTCGGCGCCATCTCGACGATCTTGCCGAGATACATCACGGCGACGCGGTGCGTCATGTGCTCGACGATGGCGAGGTCGTGGCTGATGAACAGCAGCGCGAGGCCGAACTCGCGCTGCAAATCTTGCAGCAGGTTGACGATCTGCGCCTTGACGGAGACGTCGAGCGCGGAGACCGCCTCGTCGCAGACGATGAGGTCGGGCTTGGCGGCGAGCGCGCGGGCAATGCCGATGCGCTGGCGCTGGCCGCCGGAGAATTCGTGCGGACGGCGGTTCACCGCGTCACGCGGCAGGCGGACGATCTCCATCAACTCCTTGATGCGCGCGTCGAGCTCGGCCTTGTCCTTGGCGAGGCCGAAATTGTTGATCGGCTCGGCGAGGATGTCGCGAATCCGCATGCGCGGATTGAGGCTGGAGAACGGGTCCTGGAACACGACCTGGACGCGGCGGCGCATCTCGCGCAGCCGGTGCGGGCCGAGATCGTCGATACGTTGGCCGTCGAGCACGATCTGGCCGCCGGTGATGTCGAACAGCCGTAGAATCGCGCGGCCGACGGTGGACTTGCCGCAGCCGGATTCGCCGACCAGCGACAACGTCTCGCCGCGCGCGATCTCGAACGACACGCCGTCGACCGCGTGCACCTTGCTCTTGGTGCGACCGAACAGGCCGCCCGAGATCGGGAAGTGCTTCTTGAGGTCGTTGACCTGGAGCAGCGGCATGGTCATGCGGCAGCCTGCTCCTTCAAGGCGAAATGACAGGCGGCGATGTGATGCGCGGCCTTCTGCTCCAGCCCCGGCGCGTATTGGCGGCAAAGGTCGGTCGCGAGCGCGCAGCGGCCGGCGAAAACGCAGCCGTCGATGCGCTGCTTGAGGTCCGGCACCTGGCCGGGGATTTCGGCAAGGCGCTTGGTCTCGCCCGACAGCGAGGAGCCGAGCTTCGGCAGCGCGCCGAGCAGGCCCTGCGTGTAGGGATGGCGCGGCGAGCGGAACAGCTCTTTCACCGGCGCTTCCTCGACCTTGCGGCCCGCATACATCACCATCACCCGCTCGGCGACCTCGGCGACGACGCCGAGATCGTGGGTGATCAGGATGATCGCGGCACCCACGCGCTGCTTCAGTTCGAGCATCAGCTTGAGGATCTGCGCCTGGATGGTGACGTCGAGCGCTGTCGTCGGCTCGTCCGCGATCAGGAGCTTGGGATTGCAGGCCAGCGCCATCGCGATCATCACGCGCTGGCGCATGCCGCCCGAGAGCTGGTGCGGATATTCGCGCACGCGGCGCGCCGGCTCGGGGATGCCGACCAAGGTCAGCATCTCCACGGCGCGGGCCTCGGCTTGCGCCTGGTCGAGCCCCTGATGCAGCCGCAGCGTCTCGCCGATCTGGCGGCCGACGGTCAGCACGGGATTGAGGCTCGTCATCGGCTCCTGGAAGATCATCGAGATGTCGTTGCCGCGCAAGCTCCGCATCTCGCGGTCGGAGAGCGTGAGGATGTCCCTGCCCTCAAGCTTGATCGAGCCCGCGATCTTGCCGGGCGGCTCCGGGATCAGTCGCATCATCGACATCGACGTGACCGACTTGCCGCAGCCGGATTCGCCGACGATGGCGAGCGTCTCGCCAGGGTTGACGTGGAACGACACGCCGTCGACGGCGCGGTTGATGCCGGTCGGCGTGCGGAAATGGACCTGGAGATTCTCGACCTCGAGCAGCGGCATCAGTTCAGCTCCGGGCCGTGGCGTGAGGCCGCATGCGGTGACAGTGGGGCCTCATGGTTCGAGACGCGCCGCGCATTGCAACTGCCCGCGATCAAGGGCAACTCGGCGCGGCGCTCCTCACCATGAGGGTCGGGGTCCGAGATCGGCGCTGCAGCGTTGTCATGATCAGGGTCCCCACAGCGCACGCTCCCACCCCTCACCCTGAGGAGCTCGCCGGAGGCGAGCGTCTCGAAGGGCGAGGCCCCAACTCGGCCGTCAAATTTTGACATCACCCCGCTCATGGTGACTTCGCCATGCGCGGATCGAGCGCGTCACGCAATCCGTCGCCGACGAGGTTCACGGCCAGCACCGTGATCGACAGGAACGCGGCCGGGAAGAACACGATGTAGGGCTTGACCTGCCACAGCGCGCGGCCCTCGGCCATGATGTTGCCCCAAGACGGAATGGTCGGCGGCGTGCCGGCGCCGATGAAGGACAGGATCGCCTCGGTGATCATGGCGCTGGCGCAGATGTAGGTGGCCTGCACCAGCATCGGCGCCGTGGTGTTCGGTAGGATGTGGCGCAGGATCACCATCGGCGTGCGCGTGCCCGACGCGACGGCGCCGTCAACGTAAGGCTGCTCGCGCAAGCTCAGCACCACGCCGCGCACGAGGCGCGCGACGCGCGGGATCTCGGCGATGGTGATGGCGAGGATGACGTTGCCGACGCTGCCGCGGGTCAGCGCCATCAGCGCCACCGCGAGCAGGATCGGCGGAATCGACATCAGCCCGTCCATGCAGCGCATCAGCACGCCGTCGGCCCAGCGCAGGAAGCCGGCGACGAGGCCGATCGCGAGCCCGATCAGCGAGGCCGCCAGAGCGACCGAGAGGCCGACCGTGAGCGAGACGCGGGTGCCGTACAGCACGCGCGAATAGATGTCGCGTCCCAGCGCGTCGGTGCCGAACCAGAAATCCGCCGACGGCAACCGCGTGCGCTTGGCCGGCGCGATCGCGGTCGGATCGACGGTGAACAGGAACGGCGCGAACACGCCGATGATCACGAGCACGAGCAAGAGCGCGCCGCCGATCGCGACCGTCGGATGGTTACGCAGGAAGCCGACGGCGCCGCGCCGGATCTTCGGGGCCGCCATCAGATCGGGCAGACGAGGCGCGACGACGAGGCCCGGCGGTGGAGAGGTTGTGGTCGTGGCGGTCAATAGCGGATCCTCGGGTCGACCAGGGTGTAGGTGATGTCGATCAGGAGATTGACGAGCACGTAGACGAAGCTGAACAGCAGCACGATGCCCTGAATGACAGGATAGTCGCGGCGCAGGATGGCATCGATGGTGAGGCGGCCCAACCCCGGGATCGCGAACACGCTCTCGGTGACGACGGCGCCGCCGATCAGAAGCGCGATGCCGATGCCGACAACGGTGACGATCGGCACCGCGGCGTTCTTCAGCGCGTGGATGAACAGGATGCCGCCCTGCCCCAGCCCCTTCGCGCGCGCGGTGCGAATGTAGTCCTGCTGCAGCACCTCGAGCATCGCGGCGCGGGTGATGCGCGCGATCAGCGCGATGTAGACGCAGCCGAGCGCGACCGCGGGCAGGATCAGGTTCTGCAGCCACGGCCAGAACCCTTGCGACAATGGCGTGTAGCCCTGCACCGGCAGCAGGTCGAATTTCAGCGCGAACACATAAGCGAGGATGTAGCCGACGACGAACACCGGCACCGAGAAGCCGAACACGGCGAAGGCCATGATCACGCGGTCGATCCATGTGCCCGCCTTCCACGCCGCGATCACGCCGAGCGGCACGGCGATGATGACGGTGAGGAACAGGGTCACCATCATCAGCGACAAGGTCGGCTCGATGCGCTGGGCGATCATCGAGGCCACCGGAAGGTTGGTGAAGATCGAGGTGCCCAGATCGAAGTGCAGCAAGCGCCACACCCAGCTGCCGAACTGGACCAGGAAGGGCTGGTCCAGTCCGAGATTGGCGCGGATGCGCTCGACGTCGGCCGGGCTCGCCTGATCACCGGCGATGACAACGGCCGGATCGCCCGGCGCGATGTACAGCAGGCTGAAGACGAACAGCGCGACGATCGCCATCACCGGCAAGGTCGACAGCACGCGTCGGAGCGCATAAGCGAGCATGTGAGTTCAGCGCCTTATGCGGTCTTCGACACGCCCCAGAACAGCGGGATCGGCCCCTTGGTCACGCCGGAGACGTTCTTGCGCCACGCGGTGTAGCCGAGGAAGAAGCCGGTCGGCGCGAACACCACGTCGTCGATCGCCGCCTTGTTGATCTTGCCGGCGATCACCTTCTCCTCGTCGAGCGACTTGGCGTTGAACCAGTTGGTGATCTCCGTCTCGACCTTCTCGCTGGTCGGCCAGCCGAACCACGCCTTGTCGCCGTTGGCACGCAGCGCGTTGTAGGCGGCCGGGTTGATGCAATCAGCACCGGCATGCCAGGTGTGGAACATGTGCCAGCCGCCCTGCGCAGGCGGCGTCTTCAGCGCGCGGCGAGCACCGACCGTGCCCCAATCGGTGGCGACGAAATCGACATTCATGCCGAGCTTCTTCAAGAGATCCGCGGTGACGTCGCCGAACGCCTTGGTGATCGGCTGGTCCTGAGCCACCACGCAGGTGATCGGCTCGCCCTTGTAGCCGGCCTCTTCCAAGAGCTTCTTAGCGGCGGCGATGTCGCGCTTGCCCTTGAGGATGTCGCCGCCTTCCTCGGTGTAGAGCGGCGTGCCGGGCGTGAACACGCCAGGCAGCGGCTTCCACAGCGAATTGTCGTCGCCGACGAGCGCGCGCATGTAGTCTTCCTGGCTCATCGCCATCAGGATGGCCTGCCGCGCCTTCACATTGTTGAACGGCGCATGCAGATGGTTGATGCGGAACGCGCCGACATTGCCCAGGGGATCGCCGATGTCGACGCCGATGTTCTTGTTGCCCTTCAGCACCGGGACGAGATCGGTGATCGGGTTCTCCCACCAGTCGACCTCGCCGTTCTGCAGCGCGGCGGCCGCGGTCGCGGGGTCCGGCATGATCACCCATTCGACGCGATCGACCAGCACCTGCTTGCCGCCGGCAAGCCACACCGGCTTCTCCTGGCGCGGCACGTAGTCGGTGAACTTCTCGAACACCGCCTTGGCGCCCGGCACCCATTCGCCCTTGACGAATTTGAACGGGCCGGAGCCGACATATTCGGACATCTGCTTGAACGGATCGGTCTGCGCGATGCGCTCGGGCATGATGAAGGCGCAGGGCGCATTGCCCTTGCCGAGCGCGAACAGCATCTTTGGATAAGGCTGCTTCAAGACCCATTTGAAGGTCTTGTCGTCGACCGCGGTCAGCTCGTTCTGGATCGCCTTGAGCATCAGGCCCATCGGGTCGCGCGCCGACCAGCGCGTGAGGCTGGCCACGACGTCCTTGGCGAGCACCGGCTCGCCGTCATGGAATTTCAGGCCGGAGCGCAGCTTGAAGGTCCAGGTCAGGCCGTCGGACGAGACCTCTTCGGACTCCACCATCTGGCGCTGCGGCACGAACTGATCGTCGATGCCGTACAGCGTGTCCCACACCATCGCCGCTGCGTTGCGCACGACATATTGCGTGCCCCAGATCGGATCGAAATTGGCGAGATTGGCCTGCGGAACGAAGCGCAAGGTGCGCGCGGATGCGCCCTGCGCGATCGCCGGCGCCGCAAACCCACCGGTCAGCGCCAGACCACCGGTGCCCGCCAATCCCTTCAATACCGTTCTGCGATCCATGTTCTCTCCTGATGCAACGTGCCTGAGTTCAATTGCCGAAATTGTAAGCAAGGCCCATGCCATGCGCGTCGCGTGCATTCATTTGAACGCAAATGAGGCATGGGACGCAAGGCCCACTCTCTCCTCCCGTCATTCCGGGGCGGGCCGCGCGGCCGCGCGAGCCCGGAATCCATAGCCACAGGCGGGCGTTGGAGGAGCGAGATGTCACTGCCTGCGTGCCCCGCACATCTGCCTGTGGCTATGGATTCCGGGCTCATCGCTGCGCGATGCCCCGGAATGACTCGTGGAGGGGTCTCGGCCTTGCATCACTGCTTCTTCACCGGCGATCCATCGGCCATCAGCCTTTCGCCTTTGCGTTCGACGATCATCCCATAGGCCTGCGGCTGGCGATGGACGTCGAAATTGAAGATCGTCTGCTTATAGGACTTGCACAGATCGAGGTCGCAGCGCGCCAAAGCGATCTCGTCGCCCTTGGTGGCGCAGGCCGCGACGATCTCGCCCGACGGCGCGATGATGCAGCTGCCGGCGATGTGGTCGATGCCCTCCTCGATGCCGCCCTTGGCGACACCGATCACCCAGGTGCCGTTCTGATAGGCACCGGACTGCATCACGAGGCGGTTGTGGAACAGCGAGAGGTCGTCATGCTCCGGCGCCGGCGGATTGTGCACCGGCGTGTTGTAGCCGATCAGCACCATCTCGACGCCCTGCAGCCCCATCACGCGATAGGTCTCCGGCCAGCGGCGATCGTTGCAGATCGCCATGCCGAGGACGCCGCCGAACGCATCGGCCACGCCGAAACTCTTGCCGGGCTCGAAGTAGCGCTTTTCCAGATGCTGGAACTTGCGCCACGGCTCGTGCTCGGCATGACCCGGCAGATGCACCTTGCGGTATTTCGAGACGATGCGCGCGTCCTTGTCGACGAGGATGGCGGTGTTGTAGCGGTGCACGATGCCGTCTTCGACGGTCAGCTCCGCATAGCCGAGGCAAAATCCGATGCGCAGCTCCTTCGCGAGCGCGAACAAGGCCTGCGTTTCCGGCCCCGGCATCTCGCGCTCGAAATAGCAATCGATCTCCGCCTGATCGGCCATGTACCAGCGCGGGAAGAAGGTCGTGAGCGCGAGCTCGGGATAGACGATGAGATCGCAGCCATTGGCGTGGGCCTGGCGCATCAGGGCGATCAACCGCGCAACCACCGCGGTCCGTGACTCGCTCCTGGCGATCGGGCCGAGTTGACCAATGGCGACGTTGACGAAGCGCGGCATGATTATGTTCCTTATTTCGGAACTGGCTCGTCGTTCCGTGGGCGCGCAGTTCTTGCACCGATCATGCCATGCAGCCTCGTCGGCGCAAGCACCTCATTCACGACATCGTCTCATTCACGAACGCCAGGCGCGTAGCCGAAAGCGATCGCCGGCTCGGCCGCGGTCTCGACCCACACGCTCTTCACCTGCGTATATTCGTACAGCGCCTCGACGCCGGAGGAGCGGCCATGGCCGCTGTTGTTGTAGCCACCGAAGGGCGAGGCGACGTTGATCGTCTTGTAGGAGTTGATCCAGAACGTGCCGGCCTTCACGCTCGCTGCAACGCGATGCGCGCGCGCGACGTCCTTCGTCCACACCGCGCCGGCAAGACCGAACTCGCTGTCATTGGCGATCGCGATCGCCTCCGCCTCGGTCTCGAAGCGGATCGCCGCGACCACGGGGCCGAACACCTCCCTGCGCGCGATGCCCATCGCGTTGGTGACGTTCTTCAGCACGGTCGGCTTGACGTAATAGCCGCTGTCCGCGCGCTCACCATTGCTGCCGGCGACGATCTCGGCGCCCTCCGCCGCCCCCTCACGGATGAGCGACAGTACGTGATCATATTGCCTGGCGTTGTTGATCGGGCCAATCTCGGTCTCCGCCGACAGCGGATCGCCGCATTTGATCTTGGCTGCGCCTTGGGCCACGAGATCGACGAAGCGGTCATACACTGCGCTCTGCACCAGGAGACGCGAACCGGCGACGCAGCTCTGGCCGGCGCCGCCGAAGATCGCGGCCTGCGCGCCGATCGCAGCGCGTTCGAGATCCGCATCGGCGAACACGATGTTGGCGGACTTGCCGCCGAGCTCGAGCACCGACGGCACCAGCCGCCGCGCCGCGGCCTCGCCGATCAGGCGGCCCGTCGGCACCGAGCCGACGAACACGACCTTCTTTACAGCGGGCTGCTCCAGCGCCGCCTGCCCCGTGGTGTGGCCGAAGCCGGCGAGCACGTTGACGACGCCGTTCGGCAGCCCCGCGCCCTCGGCGATCACCGCGAGCACCAGGGACGTCAGCGGCGTCAGCTCGGACGGCTTGAGCAGCACTGCATTGCCCATGCTGATCGCGGGCGCGATCTGCCAGCCGGCGGTGAAGATCGGCGCATTCCACGGCGTGATCTGCAGCACGACGCCCATCGGCTCGCGGCGCGTGTAGTTGAGATGGCTCGACGGCACCGGGATGACGTCGCCGTGGAATTTGTCGGCCCACCCCGCATAGTACTCGAACATCTCCGCGACCTTGGCGACCTCGCCCCTTGTGTCGCGGATCGGCTTGCCGGCGGCGAGTGCTTCGAGCTGCGCGAGCGGCTCGGCGTGGGCGAGGATCGCCCGCGCGATGGCCTGCATGATGCGGCCGCGGCCCGCAGCCGTGAACTTCGCCCACTCCGCCTGCCCGGCCACCGCGGCCTGCGCCGTCATGGCTGCGACATCGGCGCCGGCATCGGCATAGCTGAACAGCACCTTGCCGGTCGCGGGATCGTTCACGGTAACGGTCGCGCCGGTGCCGATGACGAACGTGCCGCCGACATGCGACCCGATGATCTCGAACTGCGGCCAGAAAGGCAGCGCGGCTGTGCGCAGGCGGGGATCGATGAAATGGGTCATGGCTGCACTCTCACGGCTTCGAGATCGGGCCGAGCTGCAGCTCGACGATGCGGTTGAAGTCCTCGCCATCGGCGATACGGGCGGCGCTGTCGGCCCAGATCCGCGCGGTGTCGGTGGCGATGGGCAGCGCGAGGCCGAGCTCGCCGATGAACTGCGCCGCGAGCCTGACGTCCTTGCGCATCAGCTGCATGGTGAAGCCGGAATCGAACGCGCCGTTGAGGATCCAATTGGGCACGTTGACCAGCGTGACACCCGAGCGGCCCGAGCCGGCATTCACCCCTTCGAGCAGCCTGAAGGCATCGACGCCGGCGGCCTCAGCGATACGCAGCGCCTCGGCTGCGGTCAGCAGATGCGCGGCGCACAGCAGATTGTTGACGATCTTGGCGACATTGCCAGCGCCGACGCCGCCGACATGCACGCGCTTGGCGCTCATGCGCTCCAGCACCGGCAGCACGCGCGCGAGATCCTCGTCTTCGGCGCCGATCACCATGGTCATGGTGCCGGTCGCGGCGCCCTTCGGTCCGCCGCTGACCGGCGCATCGACGAAGCCCATGCCGCGCGCCTTGAGCAGCTCCGCCAGCCGGCGCGAGGTCTCGGGATGGGAGGTGGACGTATCGACGATGACCACACCGGCGCGGCCATGCGTGAGGATGCCGCCAGCCCCCTCCACGACGCGCTCCACGATCTCGGCGGTGGGCAGCGACAGAATGACGATGTCGGCGGCGGCGACGATCGCGCCGATGCCGTCCGCGAGCGCAATTCCCTCGGCGGCCAGCGCCGTGCGCGTCGCCTCGGCTGCGTCGTAGCCGGTGACGGCAAAGCCCGCGCCCTTGAGCGTCAGCGCCATGCCGCGTCCCATGTTGCCAAGTCCGATGATGCCGACCGCGGTCACGTCGCCTCCTGTTCCGATTGCCCCGGAAACGTAACAGCCGCGTTTTGCGGCAGACATCAGCGGCCTGCCACGCTAATGTTGACCTGAAGTCAACGCTTCGGATCTGCCGTGACCTCGCCCCTGCTCGACCACCACCGACTGCACTACCTCTACGAAGCCCTCCGGCTCGGCTCCGTTCGCGCCGCCGCCGAAGCGCTCGACATCAACGCCTCGGTGATCAGCCGCCAGATCGCGCTGCTGGAAAAGGAGCTCGGGCTGACCTTGGTGGAGCGGCTGAGCCGCGGCATCCGCGCCACCGAAGCTGGCGCGCTGCTGGTCGAGCGCTTCCGGCACTGGCAGGCCGACCAGGCCGACACGGTTGCGAAACTGCGCGAGCTTGTGGGCCTCAAGCGCGGCCATGTCGACATCGTGCTCGGCGAAGGCTTCGTGAGCGACCTGATGTCCGGCCCGCTCGGCCGGTTCTGGCAGCGCCATCCCGATCTGACCATGGCGTTCGATCTCGCCGGCACCAACGAGGTCGTCAACGCGGTGGCCGAGGATCGCTATCACATCGGCCTGGTGTTCAATCCCTCAGCCGATCCGCGCATCCGGATCGCCACGGCGAGCCGCCAGCCGCTGTGCGCGATCACGCCGCCGGATCATCCGCTGGTGCGGCTCGGCCGCCCCTTGCGCCTGCGCGAGCTCGCCGACCATCCGCTCGGCCTGATGCATCCAAGCTACGGCACCCGCCAGATCGTCGCGCTGGCAGAAGCCGCCGAGCACATCGCCCTGGCGCCGAAGCTCACGACCAGCTCGATCAACGTGCTCCGTCACTTCGTCAAGAGTGGCCTCGGCCTGACGCTGCTCCCCGCGTTCTCCATTGCCGCCGATCTCGCCGACGGCTCGCTCGCTGCGATGCCGGTCGACAGCCGCCTGCTGTCCTCGAGCGAGGCCTGCGTCATCACCCGGCGCGGCCGCGAGCTGCCACATGCGGCAAGTCATCTGCTGCGCTTCCTCAGCGGTCAGATGAAGGCGTTCAAGGGCGGCGCAGCAGCACGCAGGCCCGGCATCGGCGCCGCCGCGCGATGACGGCCTGACGTTCCCGATTGCTCTCTATTGCACTAGCGTATTGGTTGCGGTTGGATATCGCAACGCCAGGAGACACCGTCATGCGCCACGTCCTTACGATCGCCTTCCTGCTGGCAGCGACCGCAGTCCAGGCTGAGACCTGCCAAGTCATCGGCAATCAGGTCGTGTGCGACGGTGGCATGTCCGGGCAGCGCATCGGCAACAACACCTATTGGAGCGATGGCACCTCGTCGCAGCAGGTCGGACGCTTCACCTACAACAGTGACGGGACGAGCTCGCAGCAGATCGGCAGTCACACTTACTACAGCGACGGCACATCCTCGCAGACGATCGGGAACACCACCACCTTCAGCGATGGCAGGTCATGCCGGCGGATCGGCAATCAGATCTATTGCGATTGACCGGTCTCCAGCAGAGTCGGCGCCATCTAGTTGGCTGGACGGTCTGGAACGGGTGAAGGCTGGAGCGGGTGAAGGGAATCGAACCCTCGTATTCAGCTTGGAAGGGTGTCGGCCCCTGAATACTTCCAAGGCGCATTCGGACAAAATGCCGCTCGGAGCAAGATTGAAGCGCTACGACTTTTCCAGCATGTCCGAACTTAAAGGGTCAAGTCCACACTCGCATCCGATCTCCCGATCGGCGAGCGGTCAATTTTGCCAGAACGGTGGCTCGCCCCGTCCTAAGGGTTAGCAGGTGCTGCTAGTTTACCGGACCAACAAAGGCTTTTGCGGTCGTCTATTTTACCCCAAGAACATGCACCGATATCACCCTCTGCCTGCAGCTCCGCCCAAATGCCGGAAGCCTGGGAAGCCACGAATCAGCAGACTGCTGCTCCTGTTATCCGGCGTGCAAATTTGACCCCCTAGACTGGGGGATCGGCGTCCAAAATTGACCTCCCGATTGTTGGCCGTAGCAGGCTGCCCGCTTCGGGTTGAAGCGGGTGGTCAGGGGGATGCTGGTTGTGGAGACAATTGCGCGCATCAGGCGCGAGCACTTCGTCAAGGGCAAGACGATCAAGGAGATTGCCCGTGACCTCAATGTCTCGCGGAACACCGTCCGCAAGGTGCTGCGGTCGGGCGAGACATCATTCGAGTACGAGCGGGTGGTGCAGCCCCGGCCGAAGCTTGGGCAATGGACGAACGAGCTCGAGCGATTGTTGTCGGCCAACGCGGCGAAGGCGTCACGCGAACAGCTGACGCTGATCCGGATCTTCGAGGAGCTGCGCGGCCAAGGCTATGACGGCAGCTATGATGCGGTGCGGCGCTACGCCAGGCGCTGGGCCAAGGAACACGGTGAGGCCACGGCGGCGGCCTATGTGCCGTTGAGCTTTGCGCCGGGTGAGGCCTACCAGTTCGACTGGAGCCACGAGATCGTTCTGTTGAACGGGGTGACGGTGACCGTGAAGGTCGCCCATGTCCGGCTCTGTCACAGCCGGATGCTGTTCGTCCGCGCCTATCCGCGCGAGTCGCAGGAGATGGTGTTCGACGCTCACGACCGGGCGTTCGCCTTGTTCAAGGGCGCCTGCCGTCGCGGCATCTACGACAACATGAAGACCGCGGTCGAGACGGTGTTCGTCGGCAAGGACCGACAATACAATCGCCGCTTCCTGCAGATGTGCAGCCATCATCTGGTCGAGCCAGTCGCCTGCACGCCCGCTTCCGGCTGGGAGAAGGGCCAGGTCGAGAACCAGGTCGGCCTGGTCCGCGAGCGCTTCTTCACGCCCCGGCTGCGGTTCAGGAGTTACGACGAGCTGAACGCCTGGCTGCTCGACAAGTGTATCGCCTACGCCAAGGCGCATCGCCATCCCGAGTTGGCGGAGCAGACGATCTGGGAGGTGTTCGAGGCCGAACGCCCCAAGCTCGTCCCCTATGCCGGACAGTTCGACGGCTTCCATGCGGTGCCGGCCTCGGTCTCGAAGACCTGCCTGGTCCGCTTCGACAACAACAAATACTCGGTGACGGCGAGCGCCGTCGGCCGCCCGGTCGAGGTGCATGCCTATGCAGACCGCATCGTCATCCGCCAGGACGGCAGGATCGTCGCTGAGCACAGCCGCGCGTTCGGCCGAGGCGAGACGCTCTACGACCCCTGGCACTACGTCCCGGTGCTTGCCCGCAAGCCCGGAGCCCTGCGCAACGGTGCGCCCTTCAAGGACTGGGTGCTGCCGGCTGCGATGGAGCGCGTGCGGCGCAGGCTTGCCAGTGTCGACGATGGCGGCCGGCAGATGGTCGATATCCTCACCGCCGTGCTGACCGATGGCCTGCCGGCGGTCGAGGCTGCCTGCACCGAGGCGATCGCCGAGGGCGTCCACTCCGCCGACGTCATCCTCAACATCCTGGCGCGCCGGCGCGATCCGGAACCGCCTCCCTCCATCTTCACGCCCGCCGCACTGACCCTTCGCCACGCCCCCGGTCGCCGATTGCGCCCGTTACGACAACCTCAGGAGAACCGTCTGATGGAACGATCCGAACTCTTCGATCTCATGGCTGAGCTCGAACTCCATGGCATGAAGGCTGCCTTCGACGAGATCATGGCCAATGCCGTCAAGCGTCAGCATGAACCCCAGCGCATCATCGGCGATCTGCTGACGGCCGAGATTAGCGAGAAGCAGGCCCGCTCGATCAAATACCAGCTCACCATCGCCAAGCTGCCGCTGGCCAAGGATCTCGGCGACTTCCAGTTCGAGGGCACGCCGATCAATGCAGCTCTGGTGCGCGATCTCGCCGGTGGGAGCTTCCTTGCTCAGCAGCGTAACGCCGTCCTGATCGGCGGCACCGGGACCGGAAAGACGCATCTGGCCATCGCCATCGCCCGCAGTTGCATCCGTGCCGGTGCCCGCGGCCGCTTCTTCAACGTCGTCGACCTCGTCAACCGGCTGGAATCCGAGGCTCGCAATGGTCGGCAAGGCCGGCTCGCCGACCACCTGACCCGCATGGACTTCGTCGTTCTCGACGAGCTCGGCTATCTGCCATTCGCCCAGTCCGGCGGCCAGCTGCTGTTCCACCTGATCAGCCGCCTCTACGAGCGCACCTCGGTGATCGTCACCACGAACCTGTCGTTCGGCGAATGGCCGACTGTCTTCACCGATGCCAAGATGACGACCGCACTGCTGGACCGCCTCACCCACCACTGCGACATCATCGAAACCGGCAACGACAGCTGGCGCTACAAGAGCCGCGACGACGATCATATCCCAACCCGCGCTCGCGGCGTCTCCGCAACCCCGACCAGCTCCAACGCCGCGAGCGCTACCGCCAGGACTCGTGGCACCAGGGGGTCAAAGTTGGACGCCGATCCGGGGTCAATTTTGAACGCCGGTTGACAGACATAGGTCCAGACGCGCCCGGTGCGCGTCTTGCCGTTGGCCAGAACCGGCACGGTGGTGTCGTCGGCACGGATGCGCTCGGCAGCGAGGACATGCGCCTTGATCGCCTCGACCAGCGGCATCAAGGTCGCAGCCGCCGCGCCGACCCAGTCCGCGAGTGTGGAGACATCGAGCGCGATGCCCTCATGCGCATACGTCGTGCTCTGCCGGTTGAGCGGCAAATGCAGCCCGTATTTGGCGAACAGGATATGCGCCAGCAAACGCGGTCCGGCACGTCCGCGTGAGATCGGATGGAACGGTGCCGGCGGCTGCGTGATCGCCTCGCAGGCGCGGCAGGAGAACTTCTCACGCACATGCTGGATCACCTTCCACTGCCGCGGCACGAGCTCCAGCGTCTCGGTCACGTCCTCGCCGATCTTGCGCAGCCTGTCGCCGCCGCAACATGAGCAATTGGTCGGCGCCGGATGCACGATGCGCTCCCGCGGCAGGTCTTCGGGCAGCGGCCGCCGCGCCGGACGCCGCCGCTCGAATGGCTGCACGCCTATCTTCGCGGCCTTGGCGCGTTCGGCTGCCAGATGCGCCTCGGCTTCGGCCTCCGACGCATCCTCCTCGAGATCGGCGAGGTCAAGCTTGAGCTGTTCGAGCACCGAGGCGCGCTCCGACGACGGTCCATATTGCTGGTGCTTGAGCTTGGCGATCGTGAACTTCATCTGTTCGATCAGCAGCGTGCGGGCGCGGACCTCGGCTTCGAGATTGCGCGCCTTGGATTCCGCTGCAAGCTGCGCCGCCTGGCCGGCGAGCACCAGCGCCTTCAGCGTCGCGACATCATCGGGGAGCGAATCGGCTGTGATCATCGACAGGGATGGAATCACAGCTCCGCCCGGCACGCATCAGTGCCGTTACGTTCGAGCGCTCAACCAACAGCTTCCGGGCGCCACGTCCGCTTCGGATGCCGCCAGTCGATGCCTTCAAGCAGATAGCCGAGCTGGGCCGGCGTGATCGTCACCGCTCCGTCCATAGGCTTTGGCCAGATGAAGCGGCCGCGCTCCAGCCGCTTGGCGAACAGGCACATCCCCTGGCCGTCGTGCCACAGCACCTTGATCAGGCCGCCGCTGCGGCCGCGGAACACGAACAGATGACCGCCATGCGGATCGCGCTTCAGCGTCTCCTGCACCAGCAGCGCCAGGCCGTCGAAGCCCTTGCGCATGTCGGTATGGCCGGTCGCCAGCCAGACCTGGGTCCCGGAGGGAATCGGGATCGTCATCGCGAGCCTGCCCGAAGCGCCGTGATCACCGCCGTCACCGTCGCGGCATCCGCCGCGCCGCTGATCCGGATCTTGGCCTCAGTCCCGATCTCGACCTCGATCAGCCCCTGCGTGCAGGCTGTTGCCGCGTGCGGATTGGCGGCGATCGCCACCGCGGCAAAGCGGGGCGGCGACGCCTCCTTGCCACACAGCTGCTGGCGCCAGCGGAACACCTGGCTGGAATGCACACCGAACGCTCGCGCCACGCCCAGGATCGTCGTGCCCGGCTGCAACGCCGCCGCGACGACACGCTCCTTGTCAGCCCGCGACCAATGCCGCCGTCGCCGCTCCGACGTGATCACTTCCACTTCCGCTTTGGCCATAGGACTAGCTCCAGGACTAGGTTCTGTACTCATAAATGGATTCCGTTAGCTGACGGACGGTGATTCACTCCCCTTAGGTGATTTGGGGGGGGG